>NZ_JAPDNR010000001.1:4700086-5988623 GCF_025989125.1 Chitinophaga nivalis
ACCTTGATGTTACCTACAGTGGTACAGTTGTCTGTCACTGTGTATTTCACATCAGCAGGTGCTGGCACTTTATTACAATCTACGGTGGTATCCGCAGCCGGTGTCAGTACAAACTTCGGTGCTTCATTATCTACTACCGTCACTTTCTGGGTGATGGTAGTTTTATTGCCGCAACCATCTTCTGCCACCCAGGTACGGATGAAGGAGTAGGCGTTGGCGCAACCGGCAGTAGGTACTTTGGCAGATTCAGAGTAAGTCACCTTGATGTTACCTACAGTGGTACAGTTGTCTGTCACAGCGTATTTCACATCAGCAGGAGCAGGTACTTTGTTACAATCTACGGTGGTATCCGCAGCCGGTGTCAGTACAAACTTAGGTGCTTCATTATCTACCACGGTCACTTTCTGGTTGATGGTAGTTTTATTGCCACAACCATCTTCTGCTACCCAGGTACGGATGAAGGAGTAGGCATTGGCACAACCGGCAGTAGGTACTTTGGCAGATTCGGAGTAAGTCACCTTGATGTTCCCTACAGTGGTACAGTTGTCTGTCACAGTGTATTTCACATCAGCAGGAGCAGGTACTTTGTTACAATCTACGGTGGTATCCGCAGCCGGTGTCAATACAAACTTAGGCGCTTCATTATCTACTACCGTCACTTTCTGGCTGATGGATGTTTTATTGCCGCAACCATCTTCTGCTACCCAGGTACGGATAAAGGAGTAGGCGTTGGCACAACCAGCGGTTGGTACTTTGGCAGATTCGGAGTAAGTCACCTTGATGTTCCCTACAGTGGTACAGTTGTCTGTCACAGAGTATTTCACATCCGCCGGAGCAGGTACTTTATTACAATCTACGGTGGTATCCGCAGCCGGTGTCAGTACAAACTTAGGAGCTTCATTATCTACCACGTTCACTTTCTGGTTGATGGTAGTTTTATTGCCGCAACCATCTTCTGCCACCCAGGTACGGATGAAGGAGTAGGCGTTGGCGCAACCGGCAGTCGGTACTTTGGCAGATTCGGAGTAAGTCACCTTGATGTTCCCTACAGTGGTACAGTTGTCTGTCACAGAGTATTTCACATCAGCAGGCGCTGGTACTTTATTACAATCTACGGTGGTATCCGCGGCAGGAATCAGTACAAACTTCGGTGCTTCATTATCTACTACGGTCACTTTCTGGGTGATGGTAGATTTATTGCCACAACCATCTTCTGCCACCCAGGTACGGGTGAAGGAGTAGGCGTTGGCGCAACCGGCGGTTGGTACTTTGGCAGATTCGGAGTAAGTCACCTTGATGTTGCCTACAGTAGAACAGTTGTCTGTTACCGTGTATTTCACATCAGCAGGTGCTGGTACTTTATTACAATCTACGGTGGTATCCGCGGCAGGTGTCAGTACAAACTTAGGCGCCTCATTATCTACCACAGTCACTTTCTGGGTGAGGGTAGTTTTATTACCGCATTCATCTTCCGCAATCCAGGTGCGGGTGAAGGTGTAGCCGTTTGTACAGCCAGGCGTATTCACTTTCGGTGATTCGCTGTAGGTGATTTTTATTTTTCCAACCGCCGTACAGTTATCGCTCACGGTGTATTTCACATCAGCGGGAGCAGGCACCTTATCACAATTCACCGTGGTATCTGCAGCTGGTTTCAGTACAAACACCGGCGCTGTTTTATCAGATACGGTAACTTTCTGTTGCGTAGTAGCGGTGTTGCCACAGGCATCTTTAGCAGTCCAGGTAATAATATAATTATAATTACCTGCGCAGGCGCCAATGGTTTTTGGTGAAACTGTATAAGTCACTTTAACAGCAGAGCAATCATCCACTGCAATTGGCGTAATAGCGTCCGGCAGGAATGTTTTGTCGCAGTCAACCGCAGTATCCGCAGCCGGTTTATAAGTGAATACCGGTGCTTTGGTATCAGTAACGGTGATGGTTTGGGTAATGGTCATGGTTTTCGCACAACCATCAGTCGCAATCCAGGAGCGTTTGAATACCTGCGTACAGGCGTTCGGGTTAGTAATCGCATCCGGCAGTTGTTTCACCGTTACATTATATCCTGCAAATACAGGTGTGCCAAACAGGGTGGTATAATCTGTACCGGCTACACACTCCATATTAATATCAGCAGGACCTTTTCCGGTTAACACTAACTGGTTGAAGCGGATGTTTACCACGTTGCTGGCAACACCGGAGCAAGGTGCCGCATTTACCAGACGGCGGTAGAATACCCCCGTTGCATTGTTCGGCGGAACCGGCGGCTGGTAGGTAGGACCGGTAGCAGATGGAATATTGGTGAAGTTCACCCCATCTGTACTGCTTTGCCATTGGTAGGTATAAGTACCTGATCCGCCGGAAATGGTTCCTTTGCCTGTCAGCAGGGCTGGTTTTTCACCTGTACAGAGTACCTGATCCGCTTCAATTTCATGGCCGGTAATGGCAGCATAATTATTCAGCGTCACTGTGGTATCTCTGGTACAAGCTGTATTACCGAGATTGGTCACCGTCCACTTGAGTTGCACAGGTGTGCCGGGAGGTACACCTTTCACGATGGTCGTCAGGGTAGATGGTGCTGCTGCATTGTTGATGGCGGAAAGCGGAGCTACTGTAATCGCAGGATTCGCAGTTACCAGTGACCATTCGCCGCTTTCACCAGGCTGCAGGGTAGCGGTCAGTGTAAATTCATCTTTACCGCATTGTGCAGGAGGCGCTACAACTTTAGGAACCGGTACGGCGTAAGCTCTTACTTTAAAGCTGTCTGCTACTTCGCAGACGCCGTTTTTCACGGTTACATAATATCTGTTGGTATCTACTTTTGCGGGGAAGTCCACAAAATCAATTTTACCGGGCGTGCCGGTACCAACAGGTTTCCAGGTAATATTAAATGGTGCATTGGAAGGTTGTATGTGCAGATCAACGCGATCGCCTATACATACTGTCGCTGGTCCGCCGGTAATTTTTACATGCGGCAGCGTATCTACAACGACGGTAGCCTGTCCGGTGTCGGTACAGGTTTTATCGTTACCATAATTGGCAATACCAATGGCCTTATACGTGCTCGTACTATCGGGTGTAGTATGATACGTAGGCCCAATGACGACGGGCGTGACGAGCCATTCATATTTTGTATAGCCGCCCGATGCAGAAAGTGTTACGGGTTCCCCCTTACAGACCCTGGCAGACGAAACGGTTACCTTAGGTTTGGGTAGCACCGTTATCTTGGTCGGTTCAGAAGGGGCCGCGCAGGAAGCGAGGTTCCCTTTTTCTGTAATTTTTACCCGGAACCAGATTACCGTGGGTAGGGTAGGGTGTCCTTTCAGTACGCCCGGGCCCAGATGCAGGATAGAATCCTTTGTACCGGTACGGTTGATGGAATCGGTCAGCGGTTTCCAGTTAATGTTGTCATAACTGATTTCCCACTGAAAAGTCGGATGGGTAAAATAATCGCCGGGTGTATATACCGAGGTCATATCTACCGGAGAGCCGGCGCAAAGAGAATCTTCCCGGAGGGGAGGATCTATTACACCATCAATAAAGGAATAAATATTCGGATCACAATAGGTAAACTCAATATCATCGATGGCGATATCGTTACCGCAACCTCCCAGGTTATCGTTTTGAATTTCCACGATTACGCTGGTGATACCGCCCCCTGTTTTAAAGCTGCCACCATAACGTTGCCACATCGGGGCGCCGAGGTTCATGGAAACGTCGAAGGTCTTAAAGCGGTTTAATTCTTTTCCACTTAAGTCTTTTACAATAAAGGTTACACCGGCGTAGCGGTATCCGTATGGTGCGCCATCACTCTCTTTTCGGGCGCAGATACTGTTAAAGGTTTCTTCACTATTAATATTTAAAAAGTAAGCACTAAAGTTATATACAGAACCAGGGCAAAGGTTGTCAACTCTTCTGGAATAGAATGTTTTCTTCGCAAAAGAGGAGTTAACCACCAGCATACCGCCCAGGGTATCTCCCTTGAGATTACCGTTCTGGGTTCTGTCGCCTGAGGTTACCCAGTCGGATTTCAGGTTGCTGTTGTAATAAACGGCGTAGTAGTCATCGCCGGGTGTTCCGCTACCGGCATATTGATAACCGGTAGGGGGAGGTAGCATGTAGGCACTTGTTTTCCGGCCTCCGCCAACCCGCAGTCGTCCGAAGTCTTCTTTAAAGTTGGAAACGTTGCTGGTTTTACCCTGACAGCTTTGAATCGTACAATCTTTTACGACTACTTTTCGGGTCACGGTCCAACTACCATAGTCGCCGGGATACCAGTTCCGCTTTCCGTATACGGTTACCGAAAACGTGTATACACCTACATCTTTTAATTTGATGGTAATACCGGTGACGGTAGGATAGGTGGAGGATGGGATCATTTTTCCCAGCTTTCCGCCGGTGGGTGTAAGCAAGGTGTAGCTGGACGTAGGTCGATCTACACTCCAGCTCATCGAGTCTACCCGAAAGGTATCCGGGTCCCATAGCATACCGTTCAGGGTCGCAAAGCTGCCCGCACAAATGGTGTCGGGAGCATTGATGAATACCTTTTGCTCCTGTGCCTGTGCTTTTTGATGGATTAACAGCACAAACCCCAGTAGCAGGTATAGGAGGATGGTTAAGAATCGTTTCATAGGTGTAAACAGTTAAGTGAAAAAAACATTAGCGCCAGGTAAGGATGAATTACCTCAGGCGTTTTGGTTTTCCAACTTTTTACTTCGATTAAAGGGACAGGTCGTTGTCAGCCAACAGGGTGGCGAAAAAGAGTAAAGTGTTTTCATAGGCACCAGCGTTTTATGCATAGTATGGTTAAAATATATAACTATTCAAAGATTAAAATTATAAATAATATACATAAATAAAAAAAGTATTAATAATCCTAATATAATGGATGTGCTAGATAAGCCGATGGAATTGTTGGCGCAAATTGATTGTCAGCGGCTTAAAGAAGGAGAAAAAAGTATCAAACAAGTTATCCACATTTACAATAAACCCTAATTATTTGTACAGCAGCGAATTTTATTCAAATATTTTCATACCTTTGCAGACCAAATTTGATGTAAGATGCCCAAAGTAAAGACACATTCCCGGGCCAAGAAAACTTTCAAGGTGAGCGGGAACGGACAGATTAAGCGGTTCATGGCCTTCAAAAGTCACTTACTGACCAAAAAATCTACGAAAAGAAAACGTAGCTTAAGAGGTAGTACGCTGGTTCACGAAGCAAATCTTAACCTGGTTAAGAGAATGCTGGGACTCCGCTAGGAGCTGTCAAAACAAATCGAATTTTATAACCTGAGAAAAAACAAAGTAAATGCCTCGTTCAGTTAACGCCGTAGCTTCAAGAGCCCGGAGAAAAAGGATCTTAAAGCAAGCCAAAGGCTTCTACGGTAAAAGAAAAAATGTTTACACAGTAGCGAAGAACGTTCTCGAGAAAGGACTCACTTACAGCTATGTTGGTCGTAAATTAAAGAAAAGAAACTACCGTCAGCTGTGGATCGCCCGTATCAACGCTGCAGTAAGAGCAGAAGGGTTGACCTATTCTGTGTTTATGAACAAATTAGCTGGTAAAAACATCGACCTGAACAGAAAAGTTCTGGCTGATCTGGCTATGAATGAACCAGAAACATTCAAAGCGTTGGTAGCTTCTGTAAAGTAAGACTTACTTAATAGTAAATACCCGGTAGCTGGCATCCCACAGGATGTCAGCTATTTTATTTTTAGGGAATATACCCACCACTGCGGAGCCGCTTCCACTCATTGCGGCATAGCGTGCCCCCGCCGCATATAACTGTGCTTTAATGGTCGCTAATACCGGGTGCGCCTGGAATACAGGCCCTTCAAAATCATTGCTGATTACCTCTTTCCAGTCGCTTACCGGCAGCTGGATCATTTCCCGCAGGGAATGGGCCGGCACGCGGGGTGTTAACTGTTTAAACGCCCAGCCGGTATTCACATGAATGGCCGGGTATATCAGTTGAAATGAGTAGCCGGAGAGATCCAACGCAATAGGTTCCAGTATTTCCCCCCGCCCGGTGGCAAAACAAGGCTTATTGGGGATGAAAAAGGGACAGTCGCTACCCAGGTGTGCCGCATATGCCGTCAGCTGTTCTTCTGACAGTCCCAGTTGGAATTTGTGATCCAGCAACCGCAGCATAAACGCAGCATCGGCGGAACCGCCACCTAATCCCGCACCAATAGGAATATGTTTATGGAGATGAATATTCACCGGTTGCAGGGCAGGGAAGTCCTGCTGCAGGAGATGAAAGGCCCGGAGACAAAGATTGCTGTCCTGGTCGCCCGGAATAGGAATGCCGCTGCTGGTAAATTGCAGGGTACCGGGTGTAATCACTTCCAGGGCGTCTTGCACCGGTAGCGGATAAAATACAGTTTCCAGGTCATGAAAACCGTCGGCCCGTCTGGCGGTGATATAGAGGCCCAGGTTTATTTTACAGTTGGGAAAAACGATCATTGCTGTAAAGGCATTGCACGATAAAATAACAGCGGTAGCATGATGAGGGCTACCGGCTGCAATTAGCTGTATAAAAATAAATTACTTGCTTTTTCGGCTGTTGATTTCATCGCGGATAGCGATGGCACGGATGTAATCTTCCTGTTCCAATACCTCTTGCAATAACTGGGTCAGTTCTTCTACATTCATGGCTTTCAGGTCGTCTTCCGCTCCTTTTTCATGTTCGGAGATGGTAGGGGTGACAGGTTTGTTGCTTTTTTTGCCTGCAGGATCGTCCAGTAATATGCCAGCACTGTTGAGGATATTCTCGAAAGTATAGATAGGACATCCAAAACGTACAGCCAGTGCGAGGGCATCAGATGTGCGGGAATCGATCTCTATGGTTTCGTCGTTACTGGAACAGATAAGCTTGGAGTAAAAAATACCTTCCTGGAGGTTGCTGATTACCACTTCATGTAATTCAACGTTAAATGCGTTCATGAAGTTCTTCATCAAGTCATGCGTAAGAGGACGGCTGGGCTGCATTTTTTCAAGGGCCACGGCGATCGCCTGCGCTTCAAAGCCACCAATCACAATAGGCAAACGGCGTAAACCATTTACTTCCCCCAGTACCACGGCATATGAATGAGTCTGCGTAATGCTGTGCGATAAAGCAACTATTTCCAGTTCTATTTTTCTCATATCTGTCTTGCGTTGTCGCTGATTATTTTGTAAGACCGTGAAGTTAGAAAAATATTCCTTATCTAAAAAAAATCTATCATGATAAATGGCTAATATAAGGGCAGATCAGACAAAAGCCTGCGCTGTGAATAGCGGGTCCGATAAAAAGATCGCTGTATTATTCACGGCACCAGGGGTTGCCTGATCTGCTAATTAATTATGCCTGTTTAAATTGTTTCACGGCTTCAGTAAGCTTCGGCACTATTTCAAATGCATCGCCTACAATACCGTAGTCGGCTGCCTTGAAGAACGGTGCTTCCGGATCTTTATTGATCACCACAATTACCTTACTGCCGTTTACACCAGCGAGGTGCTGAATCGCGCCTGAAATACCGATGGCTACATACAGGTTAGGTCTTACGGTAAGCCCTGTCTGACCTACGTGTTCATGATGCGGACGCCAGCCGGCATCTGCTACCGGACGGGAACTCGCAGTAGCTGCACCCAGCGCCTTGGCCAGGTCTTCCAGGATACCCCAGTTTTCAGGGCCTTTCAGGCCGCGGCCACCACTCACAACAATCTCTGCTTCCGTTAACGGAATATCACCGCTCACAGTTTCTGTTTTTATCACTTTTACCTTGAAGTCACCATCGCTGATAGCTGGGCTGAACGCCTCTACAGTAGCTGTTTCGCTGCCTGGTGTCAGGGGGAATGTATTAGGAATGAGTGATATGATCTTTATATCAGAAGTAATGTTGACGTTGGCAAATGCTTTTCCGGAGAACACACTTTTCTTCACTACAAATCCATTGGAGGTATCCGGATAGGAGATCGCACCTGCTACCAGACCTGCTTTCAGGCGTGCTGCGAGGCGGGGTGCAATTGCTTTCCCGTCGAAGTTGTGCGGGAATACAATTACTTTGGCGCCTTCTTTTTCTGCAGCGGCAGCAATTATTTTTGTAAACACGATCGTCTCTACTTCATGTAAACGGGCATCGGCTACGTGCAATACTTTCTGTACACCGTAGTTACCCAGTGCAGTCAGTTCTGCTGCGTCTACCGGACCCAATACCAGTGCAGTGGCAGTAGTGCCCGTCTGTGCAGCTGTTTTAGCGCCGTATTGAATAGCTTCCAGTGCGGCTTTCTTGATTTTTCCCTGTGCCTGATCGGCGAATATTAATATAGACATTGATGACGTTAATAAGTGTTGGAGAATAGAGTACCCTTAGATGACTTTCGCTTCTTCATGCAGCAATTTCACCAGTTCTGCTACGTTGTCTGCATCGATGAGCTTTACACCGGCCTTGGCAGGAGGCAACTCAAAGCTTACCACACTGGTCAGGGTATCGGCAGCTACAGGTTCTACAACAGCCAGGGGTTTGGTTCTGGCAGCCATAATACCGCGCATGTTAGGGATACGTGCTTCTGCCATTCCTTTCTGACAGGACACTACTACCGGCAGGGATACTTCGCAGATTTCCTCACCGCCTTCAATTTCCCGGTTGATAGTAGCAGTGGTACCATTCAGGTCAAATTTTGCTGCAATAGAAACATAGGGGAGATCCAGCAGTTCCGCCACCATACCGCCTATGCCGGAACCGTTATAATCGATGGTTTCTTTACCGGTAAAAATAATATCGTATTGTTTTTCTTTAGCGTGGGCAGCTATCTGTGAAGCTATATAGTAGCTATCTGCACTATCTGCATTAACGCGGAATGCTTCGTCGCCGCCAAGGGCCAATGCTTTGCGAATTACAGGGTCACAATCTGCACCGCCAACAGTGATGAGATGTACGTCTGCGCCGAGGGTTTCTTTTATTTCCAGCGCTCTTACCAGTGCATACCATTCATCATACGGGTTAATAATAAACTGTACACCAGCCTCATTGAATTTCGTGTTATTGTCCGTGAAAGCTATTTTTGCAGTCGTGTCCGGAGTTTTACTGATACAAACTAAAATCTTCATGGCCTTAAACTGTTTGGTTTAAAAATGCGGTAATAGCAAATATATCTAAATATTGTACGCCAACCGCCAGGAGATCAGATGATTTTAATCAGCATTTTCCTAGACATATTATATATAAAAATAATGATAAAGGCATGGATAGAATTGCACAAATAAAAGCCTTCCTGGAGAAAACCCCCCAGGATAGTTTCCTCAAACACGCGCTGGCACTGGAGTATATGAAACTCAACGACGATGCCACCGCCCGGCAGCTGTTGGAAGAATTGCTGGCTCATGAACCAGGATACGTAGGTTCATACTACCAGTTGGGTAAACTGCTGGAAAGAGCCGGCGATAAAGAAGCCGCTATCCGCACCTACGAAAAAGGGATGGAAATGGCCAAAGCCGGCAACGAACGACACGCTTATAACGAACTGCAATCTGCCTACGAGGACCTCGTATATTGATATTATAAATCCAACAAATTACGGATGCCGCAATATTTATTGACACATTTTTCCAACTATATCGGACAGCAACAGCTGTTCGACCCCACCCAAAAGGTACTGCTGGCGGTAAGTGGTGGTCTCGACTCTGTGGTGATGGCCCATCTTTTTAAAGCCGCCGGCTACAACGCCGGTATTGCTCACTGTAATTTTCAATTGCGCGCGGCAGAATCAGTAAGAGATGAAAATTTTGTACGGGAGCTGGCAGCCGCACTGGACCTGCCCCTGCACGTAATACAGTTTGATACAGCCGCCTACGCCGCCTCACAGCATATGACCATTCAGGTGGCTGCCCGTGAGCTGCGGTACAAATGGCTGGAGGAAATCCGGGCCACCGGCGGATATGCCGTTGTGGCCACCGCACATCATATGCAGGACAGCGTGGAAACAGCTCTGATGAATTTTGCCAAAGGTACCGGCATTGCCGGTCTGCATGGCATCCTGCCCAAACAGGAACGTATTGTAAGACCGCTGCTGTTTACGCTGAAAGATACGCTGATAGCCTATGCAGCGATGCATAATATCTCCCATGTGGAAGATAGTTCCAATATAACGGACAAGTATACACGTAATTTTTTCCGGCATCATATTATCCCGCCACTGACGGAAGCTTATCCTGGTGCGGTGAAAAATATGGCAGGTACCATAGACCGTATCCGGGAGGCTGAAATATTGTATCAGCAGGCGATGGAGAAACACCGGAAACGATTATTGTTTCAAAAAGATAATACCTGGATGGTGCCTGTTTTGAAACTGCAAAAAAGTGTACCGCTGCAAACCATTGCCTGGGAACTGTTCCGGCAGTTTAACTGTTCTCCGGCACAGGTGAAACAGGTATTGCAGCTGCTCGACAGTGAGTCCGGGAAACTGGTAGAAACCAGTACCCACCGCATTATCCGCAACCGTGCCTGGATACTGATCACACCACTGGTAACTGCAGTTGCACCACTTGTGGTGATCGACACGCCATCCGGACATATTACCTTTCCTGCCGGTCAGTTGCGCATAAAAGCGCTGGAGCATCAGCCGGGCAACATCCCTGCTTCTCCGGCCATTGCCTGGCTGGATGCCGCACAGATCAGCTTTCCCTTAATCCTCCGGAAATGGAAACAAGGCGATTACTTTTATCCGTTGGGATTACCCAAAAAGAAGAAACTCAGCCGCTTCCTGATAGACCAGAAATTATCTTTACCGCAGAAAGAAAATGTGTGGGTGCTGGAGTCAGCGAAACGTATTGTGTGGGTAGTTGGTATGCGGATAGACGATCGTTTTAAAATTACAGAGAAAACCCGCCAGGTGATCAGCCTGGAGCTGGATAAATAAATGGCCGCAACGGCCGTCTGCATTTGCCCGAAGGGTAGGGGATCTACCGCTTCGGGCAATTGTTTTTAAAAGAAATAATATCGGCTGCTTTCCATTAATTGTTTCAGCAGAACTATAATCGTATATGCATAAACGTTATATATTTATTTAGGGAGATACCTGTGTGGGAGATCAGTCAGGCATCTGCCCGCAGGGCATTTGCAAGATTTGGTTACCGGTATGCATACCTGTTGCAGGTAGCTGTTCCCCTGAAGATCTCATTTACAGCTATACCTTAAACCGCAAACGATACCGCATAAAAAAACCTCCGCTTTCCGTTGATGTAAAATGGAAAGCGGAGGTTTTTTATGTGGCATTACATATACATCTGCCGGTGCAATATCTGATTGATGAAGAAGCTGCCCAGTTCCGGATGGAATACCAACGGAAACACCAGCCCAAACAACGCACCCCACAGATGCGCATCGTGGTTGACGTTACCGCCGCCTTTTTTAGACATATAAGCGGAGAGTGCCAGGAACAATACCCCATATACTACGGCCGGTATTTTAATGGCAAAGAATAAATAAATCGGCGCCCAGGGATTGACGAGGATCGCAGTAAACACAATCGCAGAAATAGCACCGGATGCTCCTACAGAAGAATAATACTGGTTGTTGCGGTGTTTGATGTAGGAAGGAATATCCGATATGATAATCCCCAGAATATAATAGATCACATACACCAGCTTATTCTGGAATAGCTGGGCAAAAACGCTTTCAATAAAACTACCGAAGAAATATAAGGTAAGCATATTGAAAATAAGATGCTGGTAATCTGCATGGATAAAACCGGAGGTAATAAACCGGTAGTATTGTTTGTACTCCTTTACCATGTAAGGCTGCATGCTCATCTTGTCCAGCTGGTCATAGTTATTAAGTGCAGTATAGGAAACCAGACAGGTAATGATAATAATAATAAGACTGATAGACATAAACTCAGGTAATTAGACTATAAATGTAACTATTGGTGGTGATATTTCTCTCTGTTTAATACGGTATAGGCACGATATAGTTGCTCGGTAAAAATGAGCCGTACCAGCTGATGCGGAAATGTAAGCGGGGAAAGCGACATTTGTAACTGGGCCCGTTGCAATACGGAGGCATCGATGCCAAAAGCGCCGCCTATCAGGATAATCAGCTGCCGGGTACCGGCATTATTCCGCTGTTGCAGGAAATCTGCAAACTGTACAGTCGTCATCATTTTACCCTTTTCATCCAGCGCCAGTAAAAAATCGGTCGGCTGCAACAGGTCCAGGATAATTTTGGCTTCCTGTTTTTTCAGCTCCGGTACCGATAAACTGGCGGCCTGTTTCACAGTAGGAATCAGCTTTATTTCAAAATCCACATAATGCTGTAGTCGTTTTTGAAATACAGCTATCCCGTCCCTGATGTAGGGATCATGTTCCTTTCCGATGCTCCAGAGTTGAATTTTCACTTCGTATATAATATTAGGCTATTACTGTAAAAGTAAGTGTAAATCAGAATATTGCAGAAATTTTTGAAGAAGAATTTGGTATTTTGAAAAAAACGTATACCTTTGCAATCCAATCACAACAAAACGGCTCCGTAGCTCAATTGAATAGAGCATCTGACTACGGATCAGAAGGTTTCTGGTTTGAATCCAGACGGGGTCACAAAGAAAAGGAAAGATCGGTCAACGGTCTTTCCTTTTTTGTTGCTGGATATACCACCAGCTATGAGGCAATAGTCCATGTGATGGCCGTCTGACAGTACCCAACTGTTAGACCTGCGGAATAAAATCTCCCTGTATCCACGCAACAAATCTGGTCATAAGTATCCTTTTCCATGCATCTGTTACTGGTGTTGCTTACTGGTTGTACCAGCGCTATTCAGCCAGCGAAAAGCGTCCCGGAGTTGATGCCACAGATGGTTTGGAGGATAGCAGCCAGGTGTGTTGCCGTTATTGAAAAGGGGGGTGCATCGTGTAGGCATCCAGGTATATCCGGCAACGGCCATAGCGTGTATTCGTGGGGAAGAGACGCGAAAGTCGCTATATATGAAAGGAAACTGCTGCTGTAAATGCCGGCGGAGAGGACAGGAGACTGCTTTCTGGAAAATACCGGGAGATAAAAAAATCAGCCGGTTGCCAGCCAGGAATGATTGTGGGCAGACATCCTGCGAAAATAGTTATCTCTTTTTGAATGATTACAGCTGAAGAAATCAGCTGGAGCATCCACCGGCAGCACCTATCAGGCGGTATGTATATACGTAGAAGGAAAACAATAGGAGCGTAGCAGATGAGAGAAGTGATGATTTTCGGGCTGATAATTATTTTTTTTCGAGATTTTTTATATTGATGTAACCTTTGTCAGTAAAGGGTTTTATTGGATTGTATGATTAGCGTATATACGTTTACGATAGTCCTGTTTGAAAAATATTTCAAAAAAAATTTGTCAGAATAAAAAGTAATCCTACATTTGCGATCCCAAAAGGGGAAACGGCTTCGTAGCTCAACTGAATAGAGCATCTGACTACGGATCAGAAGGTTTCTGGTTTGAATCCAGACGAGGTCACAAAATAAAAAATGCTGCATACTATTGCAGCATTTTTTATCACCAAATTTATATTTGTGAAAAAGTCATCAAATATAAAAAATTGAAAAATAATTTGTTAGAATTGAAAAATATTCTACACTTGCCATCTCGAAAGAGAAAAACGGCTTCGTAGCTCAACTGAATAGAGCATCTGACTACGGATCAGAAGGTTTCTGGTTTGAATCCAGACGAGGTCACAAAAAGAAAAAAATGCTGCATATTATTGCAGCATTTTTTATCACCAAATTTATATTTGCAAAAAAGTTGTCAAATATAAAAAGTTGAAAAATAATTTGTTAGAATCGTAAAAACTTCTACATTTGCCATCTCGAAAGAGAAAAAACAAAATGGCTTCGTAGCTCAACTGAATAGAGCATCTGACTACGGATCAGAAGGTTTCTGGTTTGAATCCAGACGAGGTCACAAAAAGAAAAGGTTTCAGCATCTGCTGGAACCTTTTTTCATTGGTGCCTGTCGCATTGCCTATATGATCCACCACTCCATTCCATTAGTTAATCCATACAAAACAAACAAGCCTCATCTGAACTCCCGCACGCATCTTTATAACCTCCTGCCGGCAAAAATCAACACTGACGATAAAGCTGATCCTTCTCCTTTACCAGGGCAGCAAAGAAGAAGGATACGTAAACATTATGCGGTAGCATTATGCACTACTTTACGCATGCTGAAATAAGAAACGAGTAACAACGTTTCAAATATCAATGGCGGCAGGATATGGCCCAAAGCATCCCCCGCAAAGGCATGTGAGGCTGCTGCGCTGAGAAATAAAACAGTAAAGCCTGCATAACCCCATTCCTTCCACGGTGTATAACGGGGAAGACTTAAAAGAATAATACCGATACATTTTCCGGTACCAATCAACAGCGGCAGAAAATCCGGATAACCCAGATGCCGTACCGTGGTCAGTACAAAATCCATTCTCATCAGATCAGTAATAGCCGTTAAAAACAGGATGACAAGAAAAATAATGGTCGTAATGCGATAAGTCCGTTTCATCATAAATTTGTTAATAATTTATATAATAACTTTAGGGTATCAAATGTATTAACACATTGAATATCAAACAATATGGCACGGCAAGGTGCGTTACGTACCTATAGGTATGTAATGATGAAAATCAATCAACTACTATGAAAGTTTTTTTGAAAAATGAAGAGAGTATAGACTTTTGTCCGGTAAGGGATGTCTTTGATCGTATCGGGAATAAATGGGCGATGATGATCGTACTTACTTTAGGACAAACCAATCATCCGATGCGCTATCACCAGGTGCAGGAAGCCATTGGCGATATTTCGCAGAAAATGCTGACGGCTACTTTGAAACACCTGCTGGAAGACGGACTGATTGCCCGGCAAATGTATCCGGAGATTCCGCCAAGAGTTGATTATTCCCTGACGGCGAAAGGAGAGAGCCTCCTGCCTCATTTATATAACCTCGCAGCATGGGCCAATGAACATATGCGGGAGCGCAGTCCTAAAGCCGGATGAATGGCTACTGCAGACTACCTGTCCGCTTTTTTTTCGTAGCAGCATTTGTACTAACGAAACCGGCAAGTGGTAATTAATTGTTGAGAATAAGTAGCCCTAACCCTTTACGGACGTAGGTTACAGGTAGGTATAGCCGATAGCGCGTATGTTTGTATAAGCAGACAGTAGGTATGTATCTTTTGAAGGCGATGCTATCCTGCCCCCTGAAAATAACTGTTGCTATCTTGCTCCCTGCAGTGTTTATTTCCTGTTTCCTGTTTGGTGATTACATATACTTACCGTACGTTTGTGACCGCAATTGGTTATACCGGTGTAGTGCCGGTATATTAAAAGGGAATCCGGTGTGAAACCGGAGCTATCCCCGTAGCTGTAATCCTGCACAACTGCCATGGCAGTTGTCGTTTTTTCGGAATTATTCTCCTCGCCACTGTTGTGCTGCGGCATAACGGGAAGGCCCCTCCGGAAAAGCAGGAAAGCCAGAAGACCTGCCAGCTGCCATTAATCATTCAGCGCTTTCGGGTGAAAGGCAAGGAATGCAAGCCAGACTATGGCTTTCTTTTCTCGTTTTATCATTTATGGCTGCGGATGACAGATCACAGGCTAATCCTGTGCACGTTTTAGTATTATAAATTTCCACGTTCATACAGTAGCTGGTATGCTGTATAGCTGTTTTGTATGTTGAAAACAGGATGAACGTTTGTTGCCTTTGTATCATGTAATTTAAAACCCTATGAGCGGACAGTAACAGTTTTACCTATTTGGCTGTAACTATAATGCAACAGATGATGATGACATATAAGTACCCTTAACCTCCCACATACTCATCTTTTAAAAAAGAGAAAATGAAAAGACATGTACTATCATGGATGAGCGCCCTTTTTTTACTGACGGTAGTATCCTGCCGTAAAAATGAAGTCCCTCCCTCATCACCAGTCAGTGAGACTGCCACACTCCGGTATAATATGGCAGTAGGGGATAGCCGCCTGCTGCAGCCGGCTCCCGGTTATCCACCCGGAAAAAATTTTAACTGGACGGTCAACGGCGAGGCAGCCGGTCATGATGCTGCTTACCGCTTTGCCGCCAAAGAACGCGGAGATTACCGCATTGTATTTACCTCAGGTGATCAACGGAATGGTGTTGATTCTGTTGTATACCAGGTAAAGGTTACCGGTAAGTATGAGAATGGATTTTTCATGCTGCACGAAGGGCAATATGCCACCAACAACGGCGACATGGCCTATTACAGCTACGACAGTAATAAGGTTACCCAGGGAGTGTATAAGCTGGAAAATCCGCTGAAGAACCTGGGGCCTACTACAGCCACCCTGCAGTTTGCCACCATCTTTAAAGGCAAAATGTATATGGTCGTAAAAGTAGGTGGACCTATGGTGGTCACGGATGCCTATACCATGAAAGAAACCGGCCGCATAGCCACCCTGCCGCAGGATGAAGGGCATGCCTTTCTGGGTATAGATAGTACCCGTGGCTTGCTGAGTGCTGCCGATGGGATTTACCGCGTTAGCCTCAGTGCTCCTGCTATTGGCGCCAAAGTGGCTGGTATCAACAGTTCCGCCGGTGATATGCTGTTATCCGGCAACTACATTTTTACCCTTACGAAAGATGATGGTATTGTAATACTGCAGGCCAGTAACTATAGCATTGTAAAAAAACATGCGAAAGGTACGATTGGCTTTGCCCGCACCAATGATGGTGCAGTATGGGCTGCCGGCGATTCGGCATTGGTGAGGATTGATCCGGTGACGTTGCAGATTACCGAAACCAAACTGCCCTTTAAAGTAACGAATGCCTGGGCATATCTCTCCTGGAGATCCGGTTCTATTACAGCCGGCAAAGCAGGCAATGTGGTATACATCGCTGCCCGGAAAGAAGCCCCCGGTATTGGTGGTATGCTCGAATATGGCGGCACTACCGTGTATCGTTATATTCCCGGTACACCGTCTTCGCTGTCAGCTCCCTTTATTACCCTGCCTGCCGGCCACTATTTCTATGGATCTGCAGTACGGTATAATGATGCGAAACAGGAACTGGTGGTTCCTACGCTCGGCGCAGAATGGGGGAACAGCAACAATAACAGATGGCTGATATATAATGCCAATACTGGTGCCCTGAAACAAACAGTTCAATATACAGGTTATTACTTTCCTGCCCTCCCGGTCTTTCATTGATTCATTTCCCCGCATTGTTTGTTATAAACCATTGATGAGAGCCGGTACTATTACCGGCTCTTTTTTTATGTCTAGCGCCATACCAGGCGTATGGGCCCGACCAGCATCATTCGTGTATTCATAGCTGTTATGTTTGCCGGCCATCAGGAGGGGAAATGTAATATGTGGTTTAAAAATTATATATTGGATCCCTGTAATGATTTTAATCCCCTAAAACCTATACTATGATTATTTATGGCCGCAGAAGTTTCTGCATGAAATCCTTTCAGCTGGCAGATATCGGTATCGCCAACGATATCCCTGACTTTGTAAAATTTGAAGTCAGACAAACGTATGTACATATTTACTGGATTCCACTTTTCCCCATTGGCAAAATATGGTGCGTTCGCAAAACGGATGATAAGCTGTATGAGGTGAATGCAGAAATATTGCCTGCACTGCAATCATTGCCACATCCGAAGGTATCCTGGGTGGCTTTCATCGGCTTAATACTGATCGGGGTACTTTTCCTGGCTTTTGTAGTAGCCGGAAGACTGTAGTTGCCTCGTTGTTTATATAAAGCCGGTACAGGGAACGACCTGCTGAAGGGCTGCCCGTACCGGCTTTATCGTAGCCTGCTATTCGAATAAAGTCAGTTCATCCCGGGTAAGGGCGTGAAAAAGATTCTGCAGCTGGTGCACGTGTACGATCGGAAGGCCATAGGGCACCAACCCGGTAGGTGCGTCTGTAAAAGGCTGGAAAACGTTGTTTTCATAGCGGATATGCACACTGTTCAGCCGGTTGTATTTAAGCGAATAAACCTTTACATCTTCTCCATACTCCGCTTCGCCCCGGATGAATCCGAACCTGGACAACAGGTATACATCCAGTACTACCGGATTGGCTTTGGCGCAGGGAATTTTACTGAGCGGCAATCCGGAATTATAAATAAATTCTTCGAATATACCTTCTACAAGGAAGGCGGTTTCCTCCATATTACGATCAAAATAAGACACGTAATTACCTATTCTGATGTCTGATGCTGTTATCATGCAATGTATACGATTGATATAATGAGTATGGCCGGTATCAGGCACACCTGGAGGCTTTTATCTGCAGTGATGCACAGAGGTCCAGTATAGTGGTGATATCATTGGCCGGTACAAAAATTACCTGTATGTCGTCGCCATAACTATCTCCGAAATAGATGGGCGCCACCTGAATATCATTGGCTGCCAACTCGCCGTTCAGCCAGTTGAAATAAGCCGTGAGATCCGGCAGTTGCTGGTTGTACGGATAATCCGGCAGGTCGTTGTCTTCAAAAATTTCCTGTACCTGTTCATGGAATTCATCCATCTTATCGGATACGGCAAAGTAATCATACAGTTCGGCTGTGAGTATAAAAGCGGTGAGTCCCTGCGGATCTACTTCCAGCAACCATAACATGTCTTCATCTGTTTCCCGGAAATAGGCTTCCGGGTCTTGTTTGGCCGTCAGGCAAATATCGGCTATCTCCGTAGCAGTTGCTGCATCAATGTGATAGCAGGTGAGGCTGTTGATTAATTGTACCAGGGCTGTTTTTTCCTTCATGACAAAACGGTTTCATTATACGGTGCGTTTGCCTGCAACCCCGCTGGTCATCACTTTGGGGGCCTGCAAACGCGGATAAATATAACAATTTTACCCGATAGTCACCCGGAGCAGGTCCCGTTAAATCATTCCGGATAAAGTACTTGCCATCGGCTTCACAGCCGTGTTATCAGTGGGTATCAGCTGCCCGGTTTCAGCTGGTTGCGTATCAGATAGAAGTACCGCTTTTTACTTAGTATCAGCGCCGCGTGGGTACCTTGTGCTATCAGTGCTCTTTTTTCCGGCACCCGGGTTAATTGTTTTTTTTGTTACGTTGCCAATCGGACCTATCTCGCTCTGTTGGCTTCGTCGCTGTTACTGGTATCCTTCTTTCTCACGGTTTTAATTTTAGTACTGCCTAATTTTTTATTGACGGAAATCCTGAAATACCGGGTATCACTGAAGGCGGTCATATCCGAAACGGAAAACGTATTGTAGGTGTAAAAATGATTGAGCCGGAGGGTATTGAAAATATCACCTGCGTAAAAAGACAATTGCATATTGCAGGCGGGTATTTTCTTCGAAAAGCCAATGCCTACCTCTCCGGTACCTGAAATGTCTGTATTGGCAGATACTGTTTTACTGTAATAGCGGCCATTTACCGACGCATCAATTGTAGTGTTAAAGATATTGGTAAACTGTTGGGATATATTGCAGGTGTACTGAAAGTTGCTTGTATTCATTTGTGCCTGGGGTACATCTACAAATTGTTGCACCAGCGAAACGGTATTGCTGATACTGCCTCTCCATTTATCTTTGATCAGGGTTTTGCTGATAACACTGGTCAATCCCCAGGTAGTTGAGTTGCCGTAGTTAAAGCGATCCAGCAGGGTGGTGTCGGGTGGAATAACAACGGCTACCTGTTCAAACAGGTGATTGCTTTTGGTATACCTCGCGAGGAATATATAGTCTTTGTGCAATGTATAGGACAACTCGGCAATGAGGCTGTTGGATGGCCGTAGTTCCGGATTGCCTTTTACCAGGTATTTATCGCTGATGTAATACACAAAGGGGTTGAGCTGCGAATAAGACGGCCGCCTGATATCGCTTTTAACAGCCAACGATAAACTATGCCGGGAGTTAATCGTGTAATTGATATAGGCGGTAGGAAAGAAGTTGAGATACTGCCGATCGTTGTTTTGGCCGGAGGTTAGTTGTATTGTTTTCAGATAAGTTTGTTCCAGTCTGCCACCTGCTTTTACTTCCAGCTGGCTATTCAGTTTTTTATATACGGAAATATAGGCAGCGCCGATATTTTCCTCGTAGCGGAATACATTGGACCTGCCCGCGTTAAACGTCCAGGTACCAGTAGTGTAATGATCTGCCAGGAGTTCATTATCCGTTTGTGTACGGGAAAAACGAAGTCCGGTTTCCAGTTTGATGTTACCCGCAATTAGCCGGCTGTAATCTGCTCTCACGGCATAGTTGCGGATACGCTGGGAGGTACTGGTGCGATTGCCGTTATGTACAGTGCCGGGCCGTTTTTTTTCGTACGACAGGAACGTTGCTGCCTGGTCATTGTTATAGTGAAAATAGTCTGTGCTGATGCCTAATTCTTCCTGATTTTTTTTATTGGTATACTGATAGTTCAAATTGAGGGAAAGAAAACGGGTACGTTTGGTTTCCGGATTTTCATTGTAGTATTCAGCTATACCGCTGTCTGTATCATCGAATGTACGGATGGTGTTGTAGCCGCTGTTAGCATCTTTAGCATAGCTGGTCCTGAAATCTGCTGCAGCGCCGATGAGAGAATGGCTGTTCAGTAAATAATCTGCAACCGTGGAAATGCCTATATTATTTTCCGGCTTTTTGACGGTCTGATTATAGATGAATTCCTGTTGTTTGCCGGTATAGACAATATCGTTATCGCTGTGGTAAAAACCTCTCCGGGAGCCGCCATTGACAAACAGCTGCTGGCCATATTTTTTGCCGCGATAATTAAGGCCTCCGTTGGCATATTGAGAATTATAGGTAGCCTGTTCATTGGCGAGGTTAATACTCCCATTAAGACCTTCCGTTTCATTTTTCCGCAAGACAATATGGATAATGCCGCCCGGGTTACCTGCTTCATATTTGCTGGAAGGAACTGTGATCACTTCAATGTGTTGGATATTATCTGCCGGCAGACTACTCAGGTATTGCTGGAGGTCTTTACCACTCAACATACTTCTGCGGTGATTGATATAAACCGCCACACCAGCCAGGCCCAGAATAGACAACGAGCCTGATTCCTGCGCGTTCACCAGCGGTGTTTGTTTAAGGACATCCCAGGTATTGTTGCCAGCTACAAGGCTGGTGTTTTGTACATGAAAAACAAAGCGGTCGATCTTCTTTTCAAAAACCGGTTGGGTGGCTGTTACAGCCACTTCTTTCAATGTTTTAACCGCCGGCTGTAAGGTAATGGTAACGAATGTATCTTTAGAGAAGGAGTACCATACACTATCTGCCAGGTAGTGCTGACTGGTTGTTTGCAACAGATAGTTACCGCGTGCGGAAAGTGTAAAGGTGAACCGGCCGGATTTGTTGGTAATCGTATGATGGGGAACCGATTTGTTTTCCGCTGTCAGCAGGAGAGGAATATCCCGGAGTAAATGATGGTTGCTGTCGACCACTATTCCCTGCAAGGTGTATTGAGCAGCTGCAGCAACAGGGCAAAAAAAGGGAATGAGTAACAACCCGAAAAGTCTGAAAGACATACTGTCGTAATAATATAAGTTAAGGCAATACCAGCAAAATGTGAAGGGGTGGTGGTGAATTGGTTATTTCACAATTTGAAACCGGTCGTATGGTCTGTTATGTTTAGCGAAACGCTTCCATTGCACGGATACAGTGAAAAAGTAGAATTTTTTTCCGGTTCGGGAAATTTAATTCCGAAGATTTAGCAGGGAGGAAATAATGATATCTTGAATAAACAATCCGCTCAAATGAAAGATAGCTGCAGCAGGGCAGGCGTTTGTTTTATCACCAACAAGGGGATAGTTATCGGGGAGATACGTGGTTTGTGGCTGTCTTACAAATTATCATGCCTTTAAAATCGTTGCTGGTACCGGTCATTAATTATCGGGCTTTAGGGATGCCGGCAGTTGTGGTGGTTTTGGAGAGGGAATCAATACCTGCCTTACAGGGCAGGAAAAAAACACGACAATTTTTCTGCAGTAAGTAAGAAACGAATTGTTGCTCACTAACGGGCATCCCTACCCGTATCAATTATATTGGCTGCTGTTATTTTTTGTATGCGCGTTCTATTGTCCAGCCAATAGCCCATGCAATCAGCGTTCCCACTGCATAACATATGCAGTCACTCCAAAGAAATCCATGGCCCAATAAAATGCCAACAGGGGTTTTATCCCGCAGGTGTACAATCCAGGGAGCCCTGTATAATTGTTGCAGTTCAATGGCGATACACACAATATAGTTGATCAGGGCTATGCATCGCAGTGGTTTGGCAGGATACAAAAAGCGGATACCAAAGAAAATACAGGTAGCAGAAAATACATCGCCACCATATACCTGCACAATTTCAGGGAAGTATTGGGGCGACCATCTGGTAGCCAGGCCTAACGGGATATTGCATAATACAAGAATAAAGTAAAGCAGGCGTTTTTTCGCAGGTGTCATTTGATAGAATAAAATGCCGGCAAGATAGGCTGTTCCTGTATTATTAACAATTATACTATAAAAAACAGTTGTACAGGCCTCAGTTGTGTTTATACCGCCCTATTCCCAGGAGGATCAGCAATACGACTACCGGCACTATGTAATGCCAGGCTGCATCATGGCTTTTAATGTGTGTACCGATGGCGCCCAGCATAATGGCGCCCATGAGTAACCAGGCTGTTTTCTGCAGGAACGGCCACCAGATGGCCAGCGCAAGTCCTATTTCTACTGCGCCGATCAGGTGAAAAAACAGCCGGGAATATCCGGCCTGTTCAAATACAGCCCAGTGTACCGGGTTATCCTGTAGTTTCACAATACCGGTCCAGCAGAAAAGCACGGTCAGGATAGCCATAAAAAAGTAGTGGGTAATTTTCGGGAATGTCATGGGCATTAAAAATTTATACTGCAAATTTACAGGACCGATAGTGAGCTGGTATCACCACTATCATGTTGTATACCGGTATCATACAGTATAGTAGAGATGATGGAAAAAGATAAATTATGCCTGGATCATATCCGGCCTGTTACAGATGCATTGGCCGTGTTAAGCGGAAAATGGCGGGTGCCTATCCTCGTGGCACTATGTGAAGGAGATAAGCGATTTAATGAATTGCAGCGGGATATCAAACACATTACGCCCCGTATGCTGTCGAGGGAATTGCTGGAACTGGAGCAGCATGCCTTAATTACACACGAAACCCACCCGGTGAGTACACTCCGGACATATCGCATCAGTAGCTATGGTCATAGCCTGGAACCGGTGTTAGTAGCGTTGAAGCTGTGGGGAGATGGTCATCGGACCCGGTTTATCGGAAAAAGCTGAACGAAAAGGTAATAAAAGCAAAAACCCGGCTTTGCCGGGTTATTGCTGAGAAGTATTTTCTTCGTTGTTAGTGTTCGCATTTTTCTTTTTACCACGGTTTGTACCGCCTTTGCGTCCTATTGCCGCCATGTGTTCGCGGTTTTTGCTGACTGCCTCACCACCTTTTTTACCGGCGGCCCGTGCTTCCTCTGAGGTGAACTTGTGTGCAACACCTTGTTTATGTGCCGCCCTGCCGCCTTCTCTGGAAATCGCCCGTTGTTGTTCAGGGTCCATGGAAGCAAACCCACGTTTACTGTGTTTAGGCTTTTCTTCCTGGTTTTTGTCGAGATTGTCAGCACTTGGTGCAAGTTGTTGATACCTGATGTCCTCCATAATCCTGAATTTTAATAGTGATCGAGAGTTTGTTTCGAATAGATTAGATAAAGATTGCCACATGAATAGTCTCTAACAGGAAAACAAGATGCATGCCATGGCAGGATTTGCTTTAGGAATAAGGATCCTGGCTGCCTTTCAATAGAGAAATGGGGTATTTGCTTCCCCAATGCATAGAATTTTTAACACAGTGTCGATGTTGGTTCCCCACTTCACCTGCCTGCGCGTATACATCGTCTGAAAATGAGGACTGGCGTATATTTTGTTCGCATTCACCTGTTCATATTCTTTTACTCACCCTTAAAATCTGAGGAAATGGCAAAGTATTCTAAAAAAGCCCAGGATAAGGTGGAAAAAAGTATGCATGAAATGAAGGAAGGTAAATTGAAAAGTGGCCGTAGTAATAAGAAAGTAACCAGTCGTAAACAAGCCATTGCTATTGGGCTGTCGGAGGCGCGAAAGGAAGGTGCTAAAGTTCCCCGTAAAAAGGCGGCAGCAAAAAAAGCGGCTCCCAAAAAAGCGACTCCCAAAAAAGCCGCTGCAAAAAAAGCCACGCCAATAATAGCCGCTGCAAAAAAAGCGGGGCCCCGGAAAACAGTAACTGCAAAAACGACCACCCATACAAAAGCGGCCACCAGAAACACTAACCATAGGCGGGCCGCCGGCAGAAAAAAGACGCCTGCGCGTAAACATGCAATGGCATAAGCCGTCTTGTTGTTTTGTCCATACTGTATATACACAGAAGGCCGGTTATAGAAAGGTGCCGGCCTTTTTATGTGGCATATCCCTTGCGGCAATTTAACTATGGAAAAACATAGTGTTACGGTCATCATAAAAGGCCAGCCCTATGGCTTGATCATCACGGTAAACCCCGGAACCTTTGAAACGGTCTACGAAGTAGTTCCTGACATCCGCGCCTATGTACTGGAAGATTTTCAACCCCAATACCCAACCTTTACTGCCGATCATACCGATACTGTAGAAAAACGTATCCGTATTGTGGAAACAGAGCAGATTGCGCGCATTATCTGGCAGGAAATCCTGAATAAAATGGACGAGTAGAAAGGGCGGTGAATGACCACTTCAATGATGGTAACCCGTTGCAACTCACGGGTATTATATCTTTTTTAACGCAACAAACCAATTCCCCTTTGTACCTTCGCGTTAAAGCGCGCGTGAAAAGTTATGATGGTAACAGACAAAACTTACAAATACACTAACCGGCGGGAACGCATTATCTTTTTAGTGAAACTGATTGCTTATGCAGGCATTGTTTATTTTAACCTCGATCATCCTGCTGGCTATAATAAATTAACCTGGCTCTTTAAGATCACCAACGCCCTGTCTTTTTTCCTGGGCGCCAATCTCCTGATATCATTGGGATGGCTGGTGGTATTGTCGTGGTATACCCGGCATCACCGCAGTAAGCCGCTGGAGCGGGACAATTTCGTACTGGGGATTAACCGTATCACTTCTGTACTGAATACTATTTTTATCATCCTGGCACTGATGCTGTTTTTTGGGATCGATCTGTTGAAGTTTGTGACCAGTATCACCATCGTGGCGGCGGCCATCGCCTTGTTGTCCAAGGATTATATTACCAATATGATCAATGGGCTGATCATTATGTTTTCGGATCAGTTGTCGCTGGGCGATCATGTACGTATCGGAGAGTATAAGGGAAAGGTGTTGGACATTACCCTTATTAATGTGGTATTGCAGAATGAAGATGATGATATTGTCATCATCCCCAACTCGGTGGTGTTTACTTCCATTGTATTAAACCAATCGAAACAGAATATTAAAAAACTGACGATAGAATTTGAACTGGATCATAAACACCCCTATACGCCGGAATTGCTGGAACATCGGTTGCAGCAATCGATCAGCGAATATGAACGGCATTATAACCCCGAGAGTTTCTCGCTCAAAACACTGGAAATAAAAAAGGATTTTGTACAGTTTAAAGTGCAGTTGCTGATGCCGGTTTCCAATAAAGAAACAGAACGGCTGATCCGCCGGGCATTGAATACAGAAATTATCAGTATCGCAGAAGGGTAATGGCAGTACGCATTTGCAGGTAGCAACAACGTAGCTGCTGCCTGCAAATGCGGGATTGTTTAAAGCACCGGTACTGCCGTACTGGTGAAGGTGGCTGCTATTTCCGCCACCAGCATATCTATCTGGGCAGTTGTTACGTTGGGCATACAAATAATATGCGACCAGCCGTTTTCAGAAGCCAGCTGCCACTTCCGGCGGATGTTTCCCGCAGGATCGGGAAACACCACCGTAATGGAATGGGGATTACGCCAGGCCTGAATGCCGATTTCGTGGAAACGTTCTACAGCATAGGCAGCTACGGATAGGCTGTGCCGGGCCCTTTCCTTTAATCCTGCAAGGCCCAGGCTTTTCAGTGCATACCATAAAAACAACGGACTATGGCCGTTTCTTGAACCGGTGATGGTGGTATCCATACTACCGATATAGGCGACGGATCGGGCGATCCTGTCGCGATTGGATCTTTTAGCTACCACTACGCCGCAGGGGATAGGGGAGCCGATAAATTTATGCCCGCTGATGGCCATGCTGTCGGCGCCGTCAGCAAAGTCGAAAGCAGGCCGGGGTTCAATGAATGCGCTGTAGCTACCGGATAATGCGCCGTCACAATGGATGTAATGATGGCGGATGGCCAGCTCTTTCAGGATACCTTTAATTCTGCCTACATCATCCCGGGCTTCGGTCATGGTAGTACCAATATTGGCCAGGATAATTACCGGCATATGCCGGTTCATCCGGATGGTATTCTGGAGATCTTCGTAGTCAATTTCCCCGTTTTCCCGCGTACGGATGACGATACTGGGCATATCCAGCAGGTGCAGGTTTTTCTGTACGCTGTAATGGGTCGCCTCCGAATAATAAACCATGCCTTTAGGATAAAGCTCCCGGGCCAGGTAAAGGCCGTACAGGTTACCTTCTGATCCGCCGTTGGTAACATACCCCCACCAGTCGTCCGAAGGGGCGCGAAACAGCTTCGCAAAGAACTCCACCACGTATTTTTCCATTTCCCTGGACCCTACGGCATAGGTAGAGGTGACAAAAGGATCGCCGAGGTTATTAAGCGGGTAACTGAGAAACGGGAGCAGGGGGGAGTAATCGAAATCTTTGGATACAGGATAACCCAGAAAGTTGTTGGTACAGGTTTGTACCTGTTCCAAAAGGCTGTCCAGCTGCGCGGCTTCAGTGGCAGGTAAATGATACGTGGTCATAATCGGCAATTGATTTTCGCGGAAGATAGCGGCCATCCGGCTGCGTTTCAGGTACGGCACAGCGCATTATCTCCACAAAAATGGTGAATTACAGGTTTCTTATGCTGCGAAGCTAGGTATTAACAAGTGAATTTATCTGGTGAGGGTATTTATTCAGAAAATATATACTAATTTTATTGATAATGCAGATAGATTAAGCTGTTTTGAGGCTGCCGGATGCCTTCCGGCAGAAAAAACTAACTGTTATGGATACACTGGATAAAACAGACCGCCGCATTTTGCAGGTATTACAAACGAATGCCCGTTTAAATACAAAAGAAATCGCGCATCGTATAGGGCTTTCCGTTACCCCTACCTACGAACGCCTGAAAAAGATAGAAAAGCTGGGCATCATTAAGGATTATGTGACCTTGTTACATGGGGAGATGATTGGCAAGACCCTGGTGGCTTTCTGCAATGTGTCCCTGCAACTGCATTCGCAGCCGTTGCTGAAAAAGTTTGAAGCTGCCATCGCCAAAATGGAAGAAGTAATGGAGTGCTACCACGTGGCAGGCACTTACGACTACCTGCTGAAAGTAGTGGTAGACGACATGCGTAGCTATCAGCATTTTCTGACGAATAAGCTGGCGGCTATAGAGAACATTGCGCAGGTACACAGTTCATTTGTAATGACGGAAATCAAGCATACCACGGCTTATGGCCTGGTATAATCAATTGCGCAATACACTGACCCCGCTAACGGGATGGTCTTGTAATACCACGGTATAACCCCGGGTACTGGCATCCTGGTCATCAGACAACGGCAGGGTAAAATAGAAGCTGCTGCCACTGCCGGGGGTACTGTGAAACCAGATACGTCCTTTGTTGCGTTCTACGAAATCTTTGGACAGGTGCAGGCCTAATCCGCAGCCTTTTTCATTCTGGGTACCGGTAGTAGAGTAGTAGATGTTAGAGAAAATCCGGTGCTGGTTTTCGGTAGGAATACCATTCCCATTATCGCGGACGGTGATCTCCGCCAGGTCTTTGTCGATACGGGCGGTGATGATCACTTCTCCGCCGCCGGGCGTGAATTTAATCGCATTGTTGATCAGGTTGCGCAATACCAGGCGAATCATGTCCGGATCTGCATATACCATCATAGAGGTATTGAGGTGATGTTCCAGCTTTACGTCTTTCTGACGGGCGAGGGTTTGCAGCAATTCAAATTCCTGGTTGAGCAGCAGCGTCACATCAAAATCATCGGCTTTTACCCCGATGCCTTTCATCTGGTTGCTGGCCCACTGCAGCATATTATCCATCATGTACGCGGTATTTTTTACATCCCGCCATAATTCATCTGTATAATAACGAAACTGCTGGGGATCTATCTTATCATCCTTTAAGAGGAACAACAGCCCTTCCAGGATGGCCAGGGGAGAGCGGAGGTCATGGGAGATGACCGAGAAGATTTTATCTTTTACCTGGTTCAGATTTTCCAGGGTAGCGTTTTGTTCCAGGATAATCCGGTTTTGCATCGACACTTCCCGGTTTTTATTGTTTATCTCCAGATAGAGTTCCTGTTGTCGCTTATAGAGGCGGTATACCATCACGGTAATCATCAGGAGGGCCAGAAATAAGGCCGCAGCAGACAAAACCAGTACCCGTTGCTGCTGAATAGTGGCGAGATGCATTTGTTGTTCTTTTTTCAGCAACACATTTTCCCGTTGCTTTTTCTGGGATTCATATTTTTCCTGTGAACGGTTGATCTGTCTTCTTTTCTCTACATTAAAAAAATCAATGTTACGCTCACTGAATTGTTTATAATTCAACAGCGCTGCGGCATAGTCTTTCCGGGCAGAATCCAGCCGGTAACGTACTTTATAATACGTCATTTCGTTTTTCACATTACCCAGCTTCTGATTGATTTCCCGGGCTGCTGCCAGGTTCTTTTCCGCACTTCGCAGATCGCCCAGCAGGGTTTGTACCTCGGCCAGGTTCAGACTGGCTTTGGTGAGGCCGGGTAAATTATCGGTAGACTTATAATAGGTGGCAGACAGCTGATGGTAACGGAGTGCTTCGGTATATTGACGCAGCATCATGGCAATGATACCCATGTTTTCATAGGTATAGGCCAATCCCCGCAAATCATGGTGGGAGAGTTTGATTTTCTCGGCTTTCTCCAGAAAATACATCGCGGAATCCGGCATCTTCAGCGCAATATAGGCGGAGCCGATATTGTTCAGGCTTTTGGCGATTTCTTTTTGCTGCCGTAGCTGTTGCTTGATATGTAAAGATCTTTTAAGGTATACCAGGGCATCCCGGGGGCTGTTCTGCTCCGTGAAAATATTGCCGACGTCATTATTCAGGACACTGAGCATGGTGAGGTCGCCCTGCTTTTCTGCCATTTTCAGGGCGGTGATGGTCAGCTGCATCTGCTGGTCGAGATTCCCTTTGGTATTTTCTACCAGTGCCAGATTACGGGTGGCCCATACTTTACCATTGGTATAGTGCAGGCTGTCGCTTAGTAGCAGGGCTTCATTGCCAAATTTGGCTGCCAGGGCAGCGTCTTTCGTAAAAAGTAGTCTGCCTGCCTGATTCAACAGGTTGATACGCGCTGTATCCGCGGTGGTATGTAGTTTCAGAGAAGCTTGTAGGCTGTCGGCTGAGGATTGCTGCGCACGGACTGCAGGGGATAGTAAAAAAAGACAAAGAGGGATTAAAAAGCATTTACTCAAAGGTATGGCCGGCAGCATAGTATAAGTATAATATAATGTTGGCTGTGACAAAGTGGAGCGGTTCTGGGGCGGTCCACCGGAAATATAGGTTAAAATTAAAAATAATGTGGGATGATTCAAAAGATGTTGATATAATTTATGCGGGATACCGTGTGATTTTTGTGTTAGAACGGTCAATTTATGATAATCGCTGTGATGCCAGGTAAGTTTTTATCTTGTAGGGATGCCGCGCGGGGCTTTATCTTTGGCTTCCTGATACCCCGGAAGGAGCGAAGGAAGAAGTTTGTCCGGATAATGTCTGAACTTATCTAGCTGTCTGGCGGCGCGGTTACCGCCCCTGTATCCGTTCATCCGGCGGGTTCATTTTATGGCCCGATTTACAGGATAGCCTGATCCCTGTTTTTTCGTACTGCCGGCAGCGTTATAACAGTAGTGCATCGCTATCAGCATACAAACATTGATCATATCTTCATCCGGGTTTATATTTGTAGTCATCCGATATATAAAAAAGAAAATGTATGAAACCAGTCATCACCATTGCCTATTGTCCAAAATGCGGCTGGTTGCTGCGTGCTGCCTACATGGCGCAGGAACTGCTGACCACCTTTGCCGACGACCTGGGCGGCGTTACGTTGCGTCCTGCTGAAGTAGCAGGTACCTATATTATCTACCTGGAAGAAACCATCCTGTTCGACCGCAAGGAGCAAGGCCATTTCCCGGAAATAAAAGCACTGAAACAGTTGGTACGCGACCAGGTAAATCCCGGCAAAAACCTGGGACATTCCGACCGTACCTGAAACCATAAAAATTAACGAATGGTCTGCGGGATAATTCATTAGCTGTAATACCTTTTTCATTTACATTTGCAGCCTATGATAAGTAAGATCCTTTTTGTAACGGCGTTTATCAGTGTAACAGTAACAGGCGTAAAGGCGCAGCAGGACAGTATTGTAAAAGCCGGCATCTCACCGGAAAGCATACACGATAGTTTACCGTTGCGCAAGCGGAGTTTTTTCCCCCTGCCCGTTTTAGGATACTCTCCTGAAAAGGGGCTGGAGATCGGAGCAGCAATGCTGTATTCTTTTTATACAGATAATAAAAATCCCGATGCCCGTACCCGCAATTCTACCATCAATCTGATACCTGCTATCACTACAGAACGGCAATTCAAGATAGATCTGAAAACAGATATCTGGACGCGGGCTAATACCTGGCACTTCAAAAGCAATCTCCGGTATCATAATTTTCCGATTTACTTTTATGGCATTGGCGATACGACCCATCACGACAGTCGTTCCCTGTTGAATAATGTGCGCTATAAAGTGCAACTGGAAGGAGAGCGGCGTGTTGGCGGTCATTTTTACGTCGGCGCTTCCATCCTGTATCAGCACGATACCTACAGCAGTAAAGATGATAAAGGTATTTACAACACCATGCCGCTGACAGACAAGGCTGGCGGTCATGTTACTTTCCTGGGACTGACCGGTATCTTCGATAACCGCGATAATCAGAACTACACCCGGCATGGCTGGTGGCTGAAACTGAATGCGGCCTATGCCCCGGGTTTTCTCAGTACCAGGCCGCTCTTCAAGCTGGAGGCACAGGGCTCACATTTCCTGGCATTATCTCCCAAAAGCACCCTGGGATTTAATGGCATCTTTAATAGTCTGCAGGGAGATAACCTGCCTTTCTATCTGCTGCCGGAAATGGGGAATGATAATATTATGCGGGGTTATTATACAGGTCGCTATCGCAATCAGAATTACCTGGCGGTACAAACTGAATACCGGTATCTCATAGATCCTAAAATGCATATCCATATCTGGTTCGTAGATATAAAACCAAAATTCGCACTGGCTGCTTTTGCCGGTACCGGATCGGTGTTCAGTAATCACGACTTCCGTTTCAGCGGATTCAAACCCAGCTACGGTCTTGGCGTACGTTACTTCTATGATGAAAATGCGAAACTGACTATTCGTATAGACTATGCCGTAGGAGAGAAGCGTTTCGGTGAATCCCGGCAAAAAGGACTTTATCTTTCGCTGGCGGAAGCATTTTAATGATATTTTAAGCAGTGGTTTTGGTGCTTGTTATGTGATAACAATTTGGTAACTTCCAATTGATTCAACTCACCAAAATCACTGTTTATGAAAATTCCACACCTGCTCTCGGCAGCTACATTAGCACTGGCTATTACGGGATCTGTTCATGCCCAGGACAAATCCGGCGTTGCTCCCCATTCGAAATTCTATCTTAAAGTTGCCGGTGGTTATTTCTTTAGTGTTTTCCCCGGTCAGTACCCCAATGTAGGCCCATATCCGCCCCAGGACCTGCGTACAGAGTTTACCCCCGGCCGGCCGCTGGATACACTGAGCCGTAAGATCCTCACGGGTTCCTATGGCGAAGGTGTCAGAGGAGGTTTAACTTTTGGTTACAACATTAACAAATACCTGGCAGTGGAAGGAACCTTCAACTATTTCAGCAGCAGAAAGAACCTGATGACACGTAGTCTGGCTACAGTAGCAGGTTCAGGGAAAGTGCTGGGAAGTGTCGAATCCAACGGGCATGTGAATGCCATAGATTTTGCACCCAGCCTGGTAGTAAGTCCGGGATATGAAAAAGTAAATCCATATGTGCGTATTGGTGTAGTGGTACCTTTATGGGGCCACCTGACCATTGAAACGGAAGCTACGCAGTTATCTGCTCCTCCGGCTGGTTTGCCGGTGCCTCCGGGTGCGATGGTACTCACAAACATTTCCAGGAAAGAACAAATCAAACCTAATCCTACCATCGGTGTGCAGGGTGCATTGGGTGTTGCCTTCACGGTTTCTCCCCGCTTTGGCGTGTTTGTAGAAGCAGAGTACCGCAATGTGCCGGTGCGTAGTAAGGAGAAGGAAATCACGGCGTATACAGAAACCAATACCCTGGTTAATGGCGCCACCGGCGCTACTATTCAGGCATTGCCGGGCCGCAATCTGGACAACCTGAGTGTGGCGGAGAAAAACACGAAGTATGTGACTACACTGGATAAAGGTTCCAATACGGAAGTAGGAAAGAAAGGAGCCCAAACGTTATATAAAAATAATAATGAACCGTCCAACGATTTGAAATCCTATATCAATGTTGGAGGACTGGGGCTTAATGCCGGCATAAAATTCCGGCTGTAGTCCGGTCTGCGGAATAATGACGGATTACACAGGACGTGACAGATATAATATATCCATCACTACCTGTGTAATCCGTTTTTTAGTACCGGCTGGCGTCGTCCAGTAATGCGACTGCAGCGGTATCCAGCTGCAGGGTGACACCCTGGATCAGTTGTTGTAATTGTGTGGTACTGGTAGCACTGGCAATAGGCGCTGCTACTGCTGGCCGCGTGAGCAGCCATGCCAGGGATACAGCTGCCGGTGTGCTTTTATACTGCGCGGCTACCTGATCCAATGCGGCCAGTATACGGAGCCCGCGTTCATTCAGGTATTTCAGTACCGTTTCTCCCCGTGCACTGCTTTTACTGATGTCTTCCGCGGAGCGGTATTTACCTGTGAGGAAACCACTGGCCAGCGAGTAATAATTGATCACGCCCAGTTCATATTGTTCGCAGAGTGGTGCAAACGTTTTTTCATATCTGGCCCGGTCATAAAGATTATATTCCGGCTGGAGGGTTTCGTAACGGGGATACCCGTTTTGCTCACTGGCCTGTAAGCTTGCCTGTAGGCGTGCTGCACTCATATTGGAGGCGCCAATCACGCGTACCTTACCGGCTTTCACCAGAGCAGCATACGCTTCCAGGGTTTCTTCCACCGGTGTTTGCTCATCATCATAATGGGTTTGATACAAATCAATGTAATCAGTCTGCAACCGCTTTAAAGAGTCTTCTACGGCCTTCATAATATAAGGAGCGGTTACATTTTTATCGCCTCCCTGTACCATATTGGAACCTACTTTAGTGGCAATAATAACCTGGTCGCGGTTACCACGTTGTTGCAGCCATTTTCCGATAATGGTTTCAGACTCTCCGCCCTGATTGCCAGGTACCCAACGGGAGTAAACATCTGCCGTATCTATCAGATTAAAACCCGCTGCAACGAATTCATCCAGCAGTGTAAAAGAAGTGGCTTCATTGGCCGACCAGCCAAAAACATTCCCGCCAAAGGCGAGGGGAGCTACCAGCAGTGCGGATCTTCCCAGTTTCCGTTTTTCCATATTAGTTCGTTTATTATAGCTAGAATCGGATAACATCTCAGCTCTAATTTAACTACTTTTGTAATTCATCCTTTTATTTATGGAAAAGCACGTGCCTGAAATTTCACAAGCAGATTTTATCTGGTTAACCAACACATATGGTAAAGCGGGCGGATACTCGCATATAGACACCAAAGAAAGCGTTGTACATGAAATTTTTCCCGATAAAGTATTAATCGGAACCGCCTTTCTCAACTGTGCCTCTTACGAACTTTCTTTCGCAACCCCTGTACTGCAGATCAAAAAAAACCGGTTAGATAATTACAAACTGCACGACAAAGCGGTATTGATTCCGGATGATATGAATGAGGAAGATGAAGAAGAACTGGTCATGCGCTGGGAAGCCCTGATGCAGGAGCTGCGTTTACTCGAAAAACTACAGGGGCTCAGCAATGCCCGTGATCCGCTGGTACAGTTGTACCTGGATATATTTGATGAAGAGGAGGCAGAAATCCAGATCAGCCACTTGCCGGAAATTATTGCGCCCAATGTTATTACCATCTGGGAGGAACTGCAACAGGCATTGGAAGCAACGGATAACCTGGCTGCTTTTGAATGGCAGGAATTTGCAACAGGCGGTATCGATGCACTGAATGCACTGGCGCCACTGCAGCGTGCAGGAGTTGTACTGGAGGCGCCTGCACCGGAAGATATAGCCACCTTCCTCGCTGCCGATGATTATGCAAAAGCTGTCCTGGATTTTGTCAATGAGCAACTGGATGCACGCGAGCTGAAAATAGTAGCGATAGGTATTGTGTTAGACGAATACCAGACTTTTACCTGTTTACAGATGCAGGATTTCCGGCTGGCCAATGCTTTATGGAAGCTGGAAGAACTCTGTCTGGTTTGTTTCTTCTAGGCTATTAAAAGTACATATACTGCCCGATCCGGAGGGCATCTCCGATGCTATCATTTGCTGTTATGCGTGTCATGAGATAATGTTATCAGTGAAGTGTCTGCAAAAATTGCGCACCCTCAGTGCGGGCTTTCATACGTGTTCGTGCCGGATAGTACGATATTTAAAACAGCTGATCAGCTGAATAAGCGTACAAATGACGTATTGATATTAAACAGCCGTCCCGAAGAATCGGGACGGCTTTTCTGCTAACTGTTCCGTCTATATTGATTCCCTCTGTTCTTATTAAAAAAAGAGAACAAATAACATCCACCTAGTAATCAATAACGGATTTTTACCTGTTGTTCAACTAAAAAATCTTTCTGTTTGGCAATAGCTACCCGCAGCGCATTTTTTAATGCGGCTGGTTATTGACAGGTATGATATAGTTAAGCTGATTGGCTAATCCGGTCCACCTACCAATGGTGACATAGCGGGTCAAAAGCAGATGTGTGTGTGATGTATGTGTTTTTTTGGTTTACGAATGTATAACGCCGGCTGTGATCAGTTCAAATAGATGGTCAATCTGTTCGTACTGAAAATATAACACGGAACAATTTCAAATTGTTTGAAAAAAAAAGTTTTTTAGAAATTGAACAATTCCCGGATGCCGAGAGCCAGCATTTGTACGCCGATAACGGCCAGGATGAGTCCCATCATTTTAGTGATGACCATCATTACATTAGGTCCGATCACTTTTACGATGCGTTCTCCGGCAATGAAAAGGAGGTAGGTGATATAACAGATAGCGCCATACATGCACATTACAATGGCGAGGTGTGTAAGGTCTTTGGCGGCCGCGTAACTCATGGAAGTGGTAATCGTGCCGGGGCCTGCCAGCAGCGGCATCGCAAGGGGCGTGATCGCTACGCTGATACCCTGATCGGCTTTTACAGGCTGGTCGCCCAGTTTGGCAGATTCTACTTTATCCTGTTTGCCGCGCACCATTTCATATCCGATTAAAAATACGAGGATACCGCCGGTAACGCGCAGTGCGGCCAGCGTGATACCAAATACATGGAAGATCAGTTTGCCGGCTACGCTGAAAACGAGGATGATACAAAAGGCTATCAGCACTGATTTGGTGGCAATATTCCGCTTGGCTTTCTTATCCATGTTGGAGGTGAGCTCCATAAAAACAGGGATAGCAGAAATAGGATTTACAATCGCGAGTAAACCCATGAACACTGTGGTAGCGAATGCAATGTAGTTATCGAATAATGCCATCATATAAGCAATATAGCAAATTTTATTTAGGGAAAAAATATCATCAGGCCTTTAATCTGGGGAATTGCCAGTTATAGCGCAGACTCAGTAACCGGATCGTTACTATAACGGCAACGGTTACACTTAGAATGATATCACGGGGGATATTGGTGTGTATGCCAATCAGGTAAAGAACGCCACCGGCAATCGAGGCAACGGCATATATCTCCCGGGTAAACAGAATGGGGTGTTCGCCGGTGATAACATCTCTTAAAAGGCCGCCAAAAGTACCGGTAATAACACCCAGTAACAGGCACACAGGCATGGGAAACCCGCCGGCTACTCCTTTGTTGATACCGGTAATGGTAAACAACCCCAGGCCTATGGCATCAAAGGTGTTCAGCCAACGGTTCAGTTTTTTTACGTAGGAAAAAAAGAGTGCTGTAATGATAGCAGCGATAATAATGGCGATATTACTGCGTTCATCTGTTATCCAGGCTACCGGAGTAGCACCGGTCAGCAGGTCGCGTATAGTACCTCCGCCCACGGACGTAATAAAGGCCAGGGCCAGTAACCCGATAACATCGTATGATTTATTGATTGCTGCGGTTGCTCCCGAAATGGCAAATGCAAATATGCCGAGTAATTCCAATACCTGTATAAAGGTGAGTTGCATTGCCCTTCTCTTATTTGCGGGCTAAGATAAGGATACTTTATATTTCAGCTACAAAAAATTTATGTAAAATGCTTAATCTTCATAGGCATCTTCACCACGGAGGGTACGCTCTATCTGATTACGCAGTGCGTGGCTGAATCCTTCCAGTTCTATTTTGGGATGATGATCGAGGTGGATCCGGAACCGGCCTGCTTCCTGGGCTACCAGATCATAGATGTCTTCCAGTAATGCATACAACAGTTTTTTGGTACGTTCGGCCAGCTGGGCTAAATAAGTATCTTCAAAATGAATAAACTCACGGTTTTTGTAGGATAAGGTGATTTCTATCATAACAAATGGCTTTTCTGCAGGATAATTTTTAAAAAAATAGGGCTGGAAGGTATAAGCTAACCAGCTGATTCTCATTAAATAAATGTTATTTATCGCATAAAATTAGAAAAAAAGAACAGATTCCCTCTTTTTCATTTTATATTTTTTATCCACATTTCATGCCGGAAAATAAAGGGGCTTTCGGCGCTGCTGGCGAACCGTTCACCCTATCTCGCTGCCATTCTCCCCGGGAGGGTTTTTTTCTTTTGATTTTTTAGCTACCATTGCAGGATATACTAAACCAATGAAGAAAATTACGCTATTAATGGTATGGGTGGCCTGCAGCTGCCTCACATTGCAGGCGCAACCCGGCAAAGGTATCAGATGGAGCCGGGATGGCCAATCCGTATTAAAAGCAGTACCGGAAGGGATTACCGCCTATCCGTTGTCCGGAAAACAGGCAGAGGTAAAGATACCGGCCGCCCGCTATACCCCCGATGGTGCTACACGGCCATTGAAAATAAAAGACTTTTATTTTTCAGCAGATGAAAAGAAAGTATTGTTATATACCAATACCAGAAAGGTATGGCGTTATGAAACCCGGGGCGATTACTGGGTGCTGGATGTAGCCAGCGGTAAACTGAAACAGCTGGGAAAAGGTAAACCCGAAGCCTCCCTGATGTTTGCTAAATTATCGCCGGATGGCCGTAAAGCCGCTTATGTAAGCGAACATAATATTTATGTGGAAGACCTGGAAACAGGCGCCATCAAAGCGCTTACCACGGATGGTACCCGCCGTTTCATCAATGGTACCTTCGATTGGGCCTATGAAGAAGAATTTGGCTGCCGCGATGGATTCCGCTGGAGCCCTGATGGGAACAGCATCGCCTACTGGCAGATTGATGCTACCAAAATCAGGGACTTCCTGATGATCAATAACACGGACTCTATCTATTCCTTCAATGTACCGGTAGAATATCCAGTGGCAGGGGAGCGCCCTTCTGCCTGTCGTGTAGGCGTGGCAGATATACAGTCTGCTAAAACAACCTGGTTGCAGGTTCCCGGAGATCAGCAACAACATTATATTCCCCGTATGGAATGGATCCCCGGAAAAAATGAACTGATCATTCAGCAGCTGAACCGTAAACAGAACCATAGCAAAGTAATGATCTGTGATGCCGCTAACGGTAAGGCCCGTACGTTATATGAAGAAAGTGACAGTGCCTGGATTGATGTAAAGTCCCGTTGGGATGATGACAACATTGCCGGCTGGGATTTTATCCGCAATGGTAAATCCTTCATCTGGGTGAGCGAACAGGATGGATGGCGTCATCTGTATAATATTACCCTTGATGGTAAAGCTACCCTGCTGACACCTGGCAACTATGATGTGATCAGCATCGCCAAGATTGATGAAGCCAATAACGTGATCTATTTTCTGGCATCACCGCAGAATCCTACCCAGCAATACCTGTACCGGGTACCGCTGAGTGGTGGTAAGGCTGAACGTATTACCCCGGCAGATGAAGCCGGTACACATGACTATAAGATTTCTCCTTATGGCGCGTGGGCGGTACATGAGTTCTCCAACGCAGCTACCTACCCTGTGTCGGAAAACCTGCAGCTGCCGGCACATGTAAGCAGCACCGGTGAAGTAAAGGCAGCCCTGAAAAAATCAGCGGCCAATAAAGACCGGGTAGAATATTTTGAAGTAACAACGGAAGACGGTATCTCCCTCAATGGTTGGATGCGTAAGCCGGCAAACTTTGATCCGGCCAAAAAATATCCGATTGTATTTTATGTGTATGGCGAGCCTGGTTCTGCGACAACACTTGACATGGTGATGGCGGGTCGCAACTTCCTGTACAAAGGCGACATGGCACAGGATGGCTATGTATACGTATCTATGGATAACCGTGGTACGCCGCTGCCGAGAGGCCGGAACTGGCGTAAATCTGTGTACCGGAAAGTAGGTGTACTGAATGCCCGTGATCAGGCGATGGGTGCAAAAGCGCTGATGAAAAAATACAGCTTTATAGATCCTGCCCGTACGGCAGTATGGGGATGGAGTGGAGGTGGTTCCATGACACTGAACCTGATGTTCCAGTATCCGGAAATCTATAAAACCGGTATTGCCATTGCAGCCGTAGGTAACCAGCTTACTTATGATAATATCTACCAGGAACGTTATATGGGGCTGCCGGAAGAAAACCGGGAAGACTTTGTAAAAGGGTCTCCCATTACCTATGCGGGTAACCTGCAGGGTAATCTGTTATATATCCATGGTACCGGTGATGATAACGTGCATTATCAGAATGCGGAAATGTTGTTGAATGAACTGATCAAATACAACAAGCAATTCCAGTTTATGGCTTATCCCAACCGGACACACGGTATTTCAGAGGGCGAAGGTACCTACGAACATTTATCTACCTTATATACGAATTATCTCCAGACGCATTGCGCACCCGGAGGAAGATAGTATACAAGATAAAGTATAACAGGGTTGTCCCTTAGTTATTAGCTGCTCCTGGCAACTAATAGCTAAGGGACAATTTCTTTGGAGTATGGTTACATCAATTAATCAAGATGACGTTTCAGAATAGGTGCGATCAGGTTTTTGATGCCCTTTACTTCGTCATTGGTAAGTTCCAGACTACGCTGCATATGCTGTGGTATGTCAGCGGCAGCTTGTTTTAGCTGTGCTCCTTGCTCCGTCAGATAAATGTTTACAATCCTCTCGTCTTCCTTGCTGCGAACACGTTTGATTAGTTTCTTCGCTTCCAGCCTTTTCAGCAGTGGGGTGAGGGTGCCCGAGTCCAGCATCAGTAGTTGTCCCAGTGCTTTTACGGATAATGCCTGGTGTTCCCATAAGGATAGCATCACCAGGTATTGCGGGTAGGTAAGATCCAATTCACCCAACAGTGGCTGATAGTGAGCCGTAACCAGCCGGGAGAGCGCATAAACAGGAAAGCAAAGTTGATTCGATAGCTTTAGTTGTTTCAATGTAAAGATTTTAACAACGCGAAATTAAGCTAATGTTTCCAGTAAAATTTCTGTTGCTATGGTATACGCAGCCGGGCATTGGGTAGAAATAATACACCGGCTGCGGAAAGAGGTCATTATAATACCGTCAGTTCCACTGGAATATTGCCGCGGGTTGCATTCGAGTACGGACATACCTGATGTGCTTTTTCCACCAGCTCCAGGGCCTGTTGGCGATCGATATCCGGTATGCTGACTTCCAGTTTCACGGCCAGTCCAAAACCGCCTTCCGGTGTTTTTCCCAGACTCACCTCCGCAGTAACGGCTGTGGTGCCTGTTTTTATTTGCTGGGTGCGGATGACCAGATTCAGGGCACTATCAAAGCAGGCTGCATAACCAGCTGCAAATAATTGTTCCGGATTGGTATAGGTATCACTACTGCCGCCTAAGGCTTTAGGCATGCGTACTTCCAGGTTCAATACGCCGTCATCGGTTTTTACCTGTCCGTTTCTGCCACCGGTAGCTGTTGCCCGGGCAGTGTATAATGTTGCTATGTTCGTCATAATATATTATTTAAGGTTTTGTAAAATTAAATTGCACACAATTTAATTCCAAATTTATTTTTGAAATAAACGTTGTTGATCAGCTGGCCGGTATGGGTAGGGGTATTCTGGTAGCAGCGGCTTGCAGCATAACAAGGCCCGCCGCCTTCTTTAAGGTAAAGGTGCGTAGGTAGGCTGATACATCATTACAGTTGCTAAAACAGGTGCGAAGGAGGGAGAAGCCTCTTCCGGAGACTGCGTGGCAGTGCTTCGGAAGAGGATCGGTGTTAGTTATCGGGTGGATAACGGAAAGTTATACGGCATCCAGCCGGGTAAGGGGGCGAGTTCCTGCTTTACGGCAGTACTGATGGGAATACCCCAGGTTTCAAAGAAAGGAGCGAGGTTGCGGCCGGTGATCGTGGAAAAGGTTTTGGCCCACAGATCTCTTTTCTGTTCATCTGTTTTGGCGTAGTTGCCTTCCGGGTCCCGGATAGCCAGCTCCTGGCATTTGCGGAAAAAGGTTTTGAAACTTTCCCAGCCAAAACCTTCCTGTAATTGCCGGAACAGGATCAGACCGAGGAAGGGGTCATTTTGCCACGTGTCGTAGTTGGCGCCTGCCTTAAAATATTTCTCCATGAGTTGCCGGGTATCATGCGCACTGATGCCGGTATGTGCACCTTCCCGGCTGCCCAGGAACCGGTCGAACATATAGAGGGAGAAGAAATTACAGCTCACCTCCGTAGTGCCGCCAAATACCCAGTCGAGGTTTTGCATGTTATGCCCGATTTCATGAAAGAAGCCCCAGTTAGCGCCTCCTGCAGAAGGAATCAGCAGTTTGGCCGGATCGGCTATGATATCTGCGGATACCATACCAACAGAGGGTGCGTGATGGATCATGATCGGATAACCACTATGCATGTAACCACCACCCAGGTGTTCGTCGATAACAAGACGTTGCGGGCGATAGGCTGGCTGTGGTAACTGGGCCAGTTCCATTTCTCCGCCGGCAATCAGGTTCCATAAATGGAGAATGGAGTCCGGCTGGTGTACCCGTTGCAGAATAGAGTCCGGGAGTGTCAGAATAATATTGTTGGTAGCCAGTTCGCCCCAGGGTGCCTTGTTTTGCCGGAGCTGTTCCTGCCATTCCACGAGGCTGGTTTTTCCTGCTTCAAACAACGGTGCGGGTACAGCGCCACTGATGGTAATATCGCCCTGCCACGCCGTGCCGGTGGGGCTGGCGCAGATGTAAACCAGGCCGCCGAAAGGCGAAGCAATAGTGGTTTTGGTATTTGTTAGTTCGTCTTTCCGGACGATGCGGGGCATGCGGCGCCAGTTTTCAGTGGCGGCTACCCATTCGCCCAGATTGTCGGTATGACAGCCGATCTGTACCCGGATGGATTTATGCAGCAGCCCCGTAGGTAGCTGTACGGTGATCGCCGCGCCGGGTGCGGCATACAGGCCGGTGCTATACAGGTTGTCTTCGAGTGGGGAGCCATATTCCATGCGCGATAAAATACGCTGTAATGTATCGCTGACAGGTTGATGTTGCAGCGCAATGGTGCGGGTGACCGCCACTGCACCAGGTTTTACGGCACCCGGGAAAATAGCTGCAGCCGGATGGGGCAGTACCTGTTTGGGCTGCTTGTTGCTTAACTGCTTTTCACTCCATTGCAGGATGAGTTTACGTAAGCTGTCTTCTTTTACAGATAGTGGTTGCGCTGGACTGATGATTACTTTTTCCGGCCGTACCTGTTTATAGGCATCCTGTGCATAAGCGCCGGTAGCCGCCATCAATAGCATGACGGGGAGTACATAACTTTTTTTCATTGTTCGTGGTTAGGTGACACGGTAAGATAAGTGTTCTGTTCTATAATGATAACGGGAAAGGATGAACGGTTTTTTTATGACTTTCTGATGAAAAATTATGTGGGTAATTAAAAAATGCTTTACTTTGCGTCATATTGACGTGAACAAATTTTAAATCCTTTCATCACCAACCGGCCTTGTTTACCCTCGCCAGCAAATGCCGTAACAACTGATGATCAAAACAACAGCAATGAATAGAAACAAACGGGTGGCCATCGCACAGGAAACCCTGGGTATAATGGCGATGGGTCATTATTACAACCGTAAATCCCGACAGATAGATATCAGCCAGGCGTTGCAACATACCGTGGCTAACACCATACATTATAAACCGGAAGACTTTGAACAGGTATACCGGCAGCGGGACCTGTTATTACAGACAGCACCTGCGCAGACTACCCGCATCACCGTTACCGGTGAAAGTACTTTTGCCGCGGCCTATCGCCTGATAGTGGAAGAAGGGGTACAACAGGTTTGCTGCCTCAACTTCGCCTCTGCCAAGAATCCCGGTGGTGGCTTCCTGGGAGGCGCGCAGGCACAGGAAGAAAGTCTGGCAAGAGCCAGTGGACTGTATGCCAGTCTGGATAGTAAGTGGGAGATGTATCAAATCAACCGGCAGTATCATTCCTGTCTGTACACGGATCATATGATCTACTCTCCCCTGGTACCGGTGTTTCGTAATGACCAAGACGAATTGCTGGAAGAACCGTATCAGGTATCTGTTATCACTGCACCAGCGGTTAATGCAGGCGTGGTGAAGAACAATGAACCGCAGCGGGAAAAAGATATTGCAGCCGTTATGCTGGGCAGGATGGAGAAACTGTTGTCTGTGGCTATCGCACAGGGACAAACCACTCTCATTCTGGGCGCCTGGGGATGCGGCGTATTCCGCAATGATAAAGCTGATGTGGCATCCTGGTTTGCGCATCATCTCCGGGAAAATGATTTATTTAAACAAGCATTCTCGCAAATAGTATTTGCGGTATACGATACAACAGAGAAGCAAGACACTTTAAACATTTTTAAACATGCACTCCAATAAATCGATCTATAGTAACTCCTGGCTGATAGAAAAATTTCAGGCCAAGGAAAAAATAAAATATCTCTTTTTCTGGGGCCACCAGCTATCTCCGGATGGCACGGTTACGAAGAGCTGTTTCAGTCAGTGGATGCACGCCCCCACAGTGGTGGATGGCATCCGCTATCCAACAGCAGAACACTGGATGATGGCTGGCAAAGCCCGGTTGTTTAAGGATCCGGAAACGGAGCAGCAAATACTGACGGCGCCTTCACCGGCAGCAGCCAAAAAATTAGGCCGGCAAGTGAAAAACTTTGACCCCGTGATATGGGATGCCCATAAATTTGAAATCGTAGTAGCGGGCAACATTCATAAGTTTTCACAGCACCCGGCATTTAAAACATTTTTACTCGATACCGGCGACCGCGTATTGGTAGAAGCCAGCCCAATGGATCGTATCTGGGGAATTGGCATGGCTGCCAGCAACGAGCAGGTAGAAAATCCCCTGAAATGGCGTGGCGAAAACCTACTGGGTTATGCGCTGATGATCGTCAGGGATCAATTGAAATAACATGAACGACAATCAGATAAAATCAATCAGCAAATTTTTAAGCCTGATACTCCGGCATAGTCCGGACACCATCCGGCTGCAACTGGATACCCATGGCTGGGCCGATGTAGCCACCTTGCTCCGGCAATGCCATGCGCATGGAAAACGTTTTTCTTTTGCCGAACTGGAAGAAGTGGTACGTAGCAACGATAAACAACGGTTTGAGTTTAATGAAGATAAAACCAGGATACGGGCCAATCAGGGGCATTCTCTCAACATCGAAACCGATCTGCCGGTAACGGCGCCGCCGGAGTTTTTGTACCATGGTACCGTAGGGCGTTTCGTGGGGGCTATCCGTAACAGTGGCTTGCAGAAAATGAACCGGCAGCATGTACACCTGACTGCAGACCGGCACACTGCAGAGCAGGTAGGTGGGCGCCGGGGTGCGCCGGTCGTCCTGTCTGTCAGGAGTGGTGATATGCACCGCGACGGCTATACGTTTTTCCTGTCTGCCAACAATGTCTGGTTAACAGATGCCGTACCCCCACAGTATATTCAGTAGTAAGCCAGGGCTGTCAGGAAGATAGCCGGCTTACTTCAATGGTTTGTACCCATTTTACATGACGTGCTCCCGTGATCTTATCTACCGGGCATACCAATACAAAACGGCCATCTTGCCGGATAGGCTGGCCGTTTGCTTCATATAACAGCCATACCCGATCGCCGGTGGGATTGTTGAAAATTTCATTCCAGGTAAACAGGGCTGTATAGCCATCTATAGCTTTCACTACGATGTAGTACTTTCCTTTTTCTTTGGGTGGGTCCATCAGGATGCCGGCACTATCCAGCAGTGTTTTCAACGCAATACCCCGGTAATGATGGTAGGTTTTTCGTACCGTACCATCGGATCCGGTGATTTGTAACCGACGTCCTTCGCGGGAAGGAAACCGGTGTATATTACTGCTGTCAATCGTGAGAGGATGGGCAACCCGTCCTTTGATATGCACGGTGCTACTGTAGTAGCCGGCGGTATCTGTTTGTAAAGTGCGGGTGCCTGCCCGGGCGGCGTGTACAAAGAAAATACACAGGATAAATACATAAGTTTTCATAAAGGGGAACATTAGTCGTATAAAGCTATTGTTTTTAATACTGCTATCTATGCTGTTTTCAGGAAAGATAAATGTATTTGTACAGGAGATATACTACTTTTGCAGGCATACCATTATATCCCCTTAACATGTCTAAGAAACTATACCATCACATTGATAAAACAATCCTGAAAGGATTGCCGAATCCTTCCCGGGAAAAATATGAAATGAAGATCAAGGTGCCGGAATTTACTTTTCTGGGCGTACAGGAACAACCGGACTTTGCAAAGCTTTACATCACGTTTTATCCTAAAAATAAAATCATTGAATTAAAGTCGCTGAAACACTATGTATATCATCTGCGGGATATCATTGTATCCTATGAGCGCCTGATCAACATCATCTACGATCATATGATGGAAGTCTATGATGCAGACCGGTTAAGGATTACATTGATCTGTAATCCCAGAGGAGGTATCAGTTCCAAACTGGTGATCGATTCTGACTGGAAAGACAGGGGAGGCACAGAACGTTTCCGCGATTATCCGGAGAGAGATGACGAATGGGGGATTCTTATGTAAGAATAACCCCGATATGCTGAACCGGATTTTTCCCGGATAACCGGATCATGAAAAATCCGTATTTTTAAAAAAAATAATTATGTCGATAACTTCAGAAGCAGAATTAGAGGGAATGAAGAAGGTGAGTGAGGCAGTAGCCATCACCCTGAAAGAGATGCGGCATTATGCCAAACCAGGTATGACTGCCCGGGAAGTAGATGAATTTGGCGGAGATATCCTGAATAAGCTGGGAGCGAAATCCGCTCCCCGTCTTACCTATGGCTTTCCCGGCTGGACGTGTATCAGTGTGAATAATGAAATTGCACATGGGATTCCTTCAGAAAAAAAGATATTACAGGAAGGAGATCTGGTGAATATTGATGTATCTGCAGAACTGGATGGTTTCTGGTCTGATAACGGTGGTTCTTTTGTATTGGGAGAAGATGTGCATCAGCACCTGCCGTTGGTAAATGCTTCCAGAGAAATCCTGCACAAGGCTATTCATTACATTAAAACCGGTGTAAAGGTAGCAGATGTAGGGAAGTTGATTGAAACAGAAGCGAAGAAGACCGGTTACAAGGTTATCCGTAATCTGGCAGGTCATGGCGTAGGCAGAAGTTTGCATGAAGCCCCGGATGATATCCTGAACTGTTATGTGCGTTTCAACAGAACCCGTTTTAAAAAGAATGCCGTGGTGGCCATTGAAACGTTTATCTCTACCGCCTCCTCTTTTGCCAACCAGGCCCGTGATGGCTGGACGCTGATCGGTAACAACGGCGGGTACGTAGCCCAGCATGAACATACCATTATTGTAACGGATCATGCACCTGTGATCCTCACGGCCGCCAACGAAATCTGGAACTAAAGCCAGCTTTCCCGGTTGTAATCAGGTTGTTAGCGCAAAGATTGGTAATTTGCGCTCATTATGTCTTTTTCATACACTACGAAGGGATCGGTTACGATCACCTGTAATAAGCGTTTAACACCTTTTCTGGAACAGGAAGTAAGGGACCTGGGATTTACCATAACGGAAACCTTTGTCACAGGCGTACGCCTGCAGGCTACCCTGAACGAATGTATCCGTCTTAATCTGAACCTGCGTTGCGGCAGTCAGGTACTCTATAGCCTGAAACAATTTGAAGCCGCCGATGGCGATGAAATATACAGCCAGCTGTGTAATTATCCCTGGGAAACAATTCTGCCGGATGATGGGTACTTTTCGATTACGAGCAACGTGCAGAATGAAACCATCAACAACAGCATGTTTGCCAACCTCCGGGTAAAAGATGCCATTGTAGACCGTTTACGGCAGCAAACAGGCCGCAGGCCTTCTACCGGTGCAGAGCTGACCGGCGCTGTCATCAACCTTTTCTGGAAAAATACTACCGCCGAAATATTTGTAGATACTTCCGGGGATTCCCTGGCCCGTCACGGATATCGTAAGATTCCGGGTCGTGCGCCCATGCTGGAAGCCCTGGCGGCATCCACGATTCTGGCTACGCAGTGGAACCGTACCGCACCTTTTGTAAATCCCATGTGCGGATCGGGTACGGTAGCCATTGAAGCCGCATTGATTGCCACCAACAGCCGCCCCGGATTGTTCCGCGACAACTATGCCTTTATGCACCTGCAGGGGTATGATGAAAACGTATACCTGGAAGAAAGAGGTATCCTGGAAAACCAGATCAGGGAAGTACCCGGACTGCACATCCTTGCTACCGATCTGAGTGAGGCCGCCATTGTGAATGCGCGCAAGAATGCGAAAGCCGCCGGCGTGGCAGACCTGATTGAATTTAAGGTATGTGACTTTGCCGATACACCTATCCCGGAAAACGGCGCCGGGGTGGTATATATGAATCCTGAATACGGTTTACGCCTGGGTGAAATCGAAGCACTGGAAGAGACCTACGGTCGGATGGGCGATTTCCTGAAGCAAAAATGCGGTGGCTATTACGGCTATATTTTTACCGGTAATCTGGACCTGGCCAAGAAGATAGGATTAAAGGCCAAACGCAGGATCGAGTTTTTTAACAGTACGATCGATTGCCGGTTGCTGGAATACGAACTGTATGCCGGCACTAAAAGAACTAACTAAGCATTACACCTGGTAATGCTGCATGTCATATATATGCTGGACACACTTCACTTTACAGATAAGATCCGCGCTATCTTGCAGCCTTTGCCCGGTGTGCGGGAGGGTATTTGTTTTGGTACAACTGCTTTTTATGCGAAAAAGAAGCTGATTGCACGTATGAAGGAAGACGGGGAGACCCTGGCCATCCATACCGATGACCGCGATACCTGGATGACTAAACAACCAGCGGTTTTTTTCATTACAGAACATTACCGCAACTATGCGATGATGCTGATCCGCCTGCATAAGGTGCGGGATAAAGACCTGGAGGAACTGTTGATAAAAGCATGGCGGATACAAGCCACGAAAACCATGCTGAAAGCATATGATGAGCAGTAAAACATGGCTTGCACAGGAAATGGCAGTTGTCATACCCGGTGCAGGCCATGTTATCAGACGGCTTACGGTGCCGGCTATACGATTTCGCTGACGTTAATGGGACGGGAGAAACTTTCTTCCAGGGAGATAATGGTTTCAGTGCGTTCGATACCTTTGATATGCTGCAGGTCGTCCTGGAGGATCTTGCGCAGTTCACCGCTGTCGCGGCAAATGATTTCTGCAAACATGCTATAGGCGCCTGTGGTGTAGTTTAACCTTACAATCTGGGGTATTTTCAATAACTGTTTGGCTACATTTTCGTACAGCGAGCTTTTTTCCAGATAAATACCAATAAATGCCAGTACATCATAGCCGATGGCCCGTAAATTTACCTGCAGCCGGGTGCCTTTGATAACGCCCATTTCATGCAGTTTCTTAATACGTACATGAATGGTGCCGCCGGATACAAATAATTTTTTCCCTAATTCAGCATAGGAGATACCTGCATCGGTTGACATTTCTGAAATAATCTGCAAATCTAATTTGTCAATATTTAACGAGTGGCTCATTTTCGCAGTGCGATTTAGAATATTTTCTAAAAATATGTATTTTTTTGCAATAATCGTAAAAATATCTCTTTAGGAAGAATTTTTCGACAGCCCTGTTCCGGTGATGCCGTCCCTATCAGCCATTGGCCTTTACTGATGGATGACTGCCGTAAATCGTTTATGTATCACCGTGATAACCAAATGATCTTGTTATGCCAGTCGGGCTGGCGGGAAGACTGGTGGCCATATTCCGTTTTTTTTGATTAATTTAAGGGAGTAATTATTCCCATTTTATCAATGAAATCTACTGCTACCAGCCGAACGGCCCAATACATGGCCCTATTCAGGGCTATGGAAACAACCCGTCCTCAAAATAAAAGACTTTTTACAGATCGTTTTGCCTATTCCTTTCTGGACAATGGTCTGAAAGCCGGCATCTGGCTTTGTCGTATTCCTGGATTAAGGGCTGTGGCAGAAAGTATTATACGCAAAAGAATACCAGGCGCCATGTCGTCCGGCATTGCCCGTACCCGTTACATCGATGACCTGTTGCAACAAAGTATTCAGCAGGGCGTACAGCAGGTGATGATACTGGGCGCCGGCTTTGATACCCGGGCCCTCCGGCTGCCTTTCCTGCACGATATTCCGGTGATAGAAATAGATCATCCCAATACGGCCCGCTATAAGCTGGCGCGTCTCGCTCAGTATAAAATTCCGCCACGTATCCGCTATTACCAGATCGATTTTAATCAGCAAAGCCTGGAAGAACTGGGGCTGATGCATCATTTTGATTATTCACTGCGTACCACTATCATCTGGGAAGGCGTGACGAACTACCTGGAGCAGGAAGCAGTGGATCAGACCTTTACCTTTCTGCAACGTTTTCCGGCCGGTTCGGCCGTGATCTTTACCTATGTGGAACAGGCCGTGCTGGAAAATCCCGCTGCTTTTTACGGGGCCTCGCAATTGCTGCAGGATGTATCTGAGCTGGAAGAGAAATGGACATTCGGTATCAGACCGGAACTGCTGCGCAGTTATCTCTCACCTTTCGGTTTTTCACTGGAAGAAGATCTCGGCGCCAATGCCTACCGCGAGCGTTACCTGCCGGAGCGGACAGAAAAAGGATATGAGTTTTATCGCGTAGCGATGGCTGTCAGAAAAGAAGACTAGCGTTTGTTGAGTAATACCGCGTTTCTAAGTTGCGCTTCGGCTTCCGGGTCCATTAACGATTCTCCGGTTTCACAGTAATGTTTCAGTATACCCAGGTGGCGTGCCCAATGAAAGCTGCACAACCCGAAGTGAGGGGTTTGTGCCATCCAGCCGCTATGCCGGAAATCAAGGATGACGACTCCTTTTTCGGAGTGTTGTTCAAAACTGATATAAGTACCTTCCCATTCGGTCAGCGGACTACGGGGATCTGCGATCTCGGGTAAGCATTCCCATTCTACCCGTAACAACGGACGCAGGTCGGTGATCTTCATTTGATGCGTCCCGTGTAATCCCGCATCAAACGTACATATAAAACCTTCTTCCGGCCGGGCCTGTAAGGGCGGTTCCCACCATTTGGCCAGGCCATCGGGTTGTGTAATGGCAGCATATACTTTGTCGGGTGTAGCCTGAATCCAAACCTGATGATAAATTGTTTCCATGACATAAGTTTTAGTCCTGATCGTGGATGTGTTTGTTCGGCGGGCTTTGCGGAGCGTTTCCGTATTGCTAATATACGATATTATCCCCGTGATTGATGCCGCCGGAACCGGTAGGCCGGGTTCCGGGCGCCGGATATAACCGGCGTATTGACCGCGGGTATAGCGCATGCATATAACAGGCCGGCAGTACTAACGGGAAAGGATATACGCTAAACTTTTTCTTCCGCCCGTTGTTGATACAATACCTTTTGCCGTCCCGGGCAGGAGGGGAGTTCTGACTAAAAACAGCATGTATGCAAACAATGATGTTCCGTTTTTCCTATGGCAAATGGTTGGTGGCCACTTTGCTGGGGTGCCTGATCGCTGGTTGCGGTACTTCCGTACACATGACGGGTACCTGGAAATCACCGGATGCTGCCGCCACAGGTTATCATGAAATACTGGTGGTGGCCCTGTCTTCCAATATTGGCGCTAAAAGCACCGTAGAAACCAGGTTGGAAAATGCGTTGAAGAAGAAGGGAATTGTAGCCGGAAAAAGTCTGGATCTTTTTCCGCCGGATTTCGATCCGAAGGATGATGCTGCAAAGGTGGCTGCCCGGCAAAAAATACTGACTGCCGGCTATCGGGCTGTATTAACCGTATCGCTCGTAGATAAGGCCTCAGACACGCGTTATGTGCCCGGAAGTGTATTGTATGCACCCTATCCGGCTTATGGCTGGTATGGCAGTTTCTGGGGGTATTACGGCTATATGCGCGGCGCGGTGTATTCTCCCGGATATTACACAACAGATAAAACCTATTTCCTGGAAAGTAACTTGTATGACCTGACAGAAGATGGTAAACTGGTATGGTCCGGACAATCGGAAACCTATAACCCCAACAGCCTGGAATCATTTGCCGGCGCGTATGCCAGCAATGTGGTATATGCCTTGCAGCAGGCAGGCCTGCTGCGGAAATAAGCCGGTTGTTGTCAATGGTTGCCGGAGTAGGTATGATCGCATTTGATTTTCCCTTCTTTCACAGTGAATACGCTGCACATGGGGCGTTGCCACTTGCTGCCATCGCTGCCGGTAGCCTCGGCAATGAATTCTACAATGATATGATTCCTTTCGCCGTAGACCTCCTTTACTTCATGCCGGATATCCGGAAATGTTTTTTGCAGGGCCTGATAACCTGCGATGGTTTGTTGCCGCGTTTGCAACAGGGTATCTGTACTACCGCCCGGCGCCAGGAAGATGGCCGTATCCGCATAACAATCGGCTGCTTTCGTCCAGTCGTGTGCGTTAAAGGCCTCATACAATTCCTTTACCACATGCACATTGGCATTGGCGAGACTGATTTTTCCGCCTGGCTGTACACATCCGGCAAACACTAACATCGAAAGCAGGCATAAGTAGTTTCTCATACTGGTCATTTTTGAGCGTCTCTAAGTTACAAAGAAGAAGAAGAAACAAATTAATAATCTAATACTTTAATTTTGCCGGCTTATCAATTAAATCAGTTTTATGGAGATGATGCAGCCTAATCCGGAAATATTACAGCAGCTGGTGGTGATGAAGATGCCTTTTGGAAAATACAAGGATGTATTGCTGTGCGACCTGCCGGTGAACTATCTGGAATGGTTCCAGCGTAAAGGATTTCCGCAGGGGAAGCTGGGGATGCTCCTGGAAACCATGCTGGTCATTAAAATGAATGGATTGACGGGATTACTGACACCCCTGAAACGATAAAACAGTAAACGCATTGCCGGAAGGATAGCGGAGGATATCCGCGATGATCATACCGGCAATGCGTTATCTTATACGCGCTGCTAAAACCAGCTCGTCGCCTGTTCTTCCTCTGGTGGAGGTGGCGGCGTAGCGGCTACTGTAGCGGTTGCATGAAGGGGATCCGTTGCTGAGGCAGTTTCTCCCGGATGATGATCGGATCTGCCTGCCGGCTGTACATTTTTCCGGATAGCACCTTCTATGACAGCACCTTCCTCAATTTCCAGCACAATCGCATTTACATCCCCTTTTACGTAGGCTTTGGTACTGATGTGTGCTTTATTGGTAATGTGTACATCGCCATATACCTTGCCGTATACGACCAGGTCGGTCGCATATACATGGCCACGAATACTGGCATTTTCACTGATCACCAGTTTGCCTGTTGTTTTTACATCCCCTCTCACGTTGCCGTCTATACGCCCCGAAATAGTGGCATCAATACTACCGCTTACGGATACTTCTTTCGGGATGCGGAACGCCCCTGGAGCAATGATATTCCGGAAAAACTGACTGACATTTATCACACAAACAGATTAAGGGGTTACAGGATTGGGTGTCGGTACAAAGCTGGGTGTATGTATAGTTTCGTTTTCAAAGGTAGAAATGATGGAGCTGGAGTTACCCAGATCCAGGCCTACGCTTCTTTGTGGTTTATTATCGGAAATACGGAGCGAGTTATACAAGTAGCCTACACTCATGAGCTTTTCCGGCTCTGGTGCTACTTCTACCGGAATAAAATCCCGGAACTCTTCTGCAAAGGCATCTGTCAGCTCGCGGTAGTGGGCGCCGCCACCCATGAGGTATATTTTTTCACAGTTTTCAAAATCGAGGTCAGTGAAATAATTTCTCATCAGCGGAGATACTACCTCTTTATAATACTGGGTCAACACGCCTTTACGCATGTCACGCAGATCGATCCGTTTACGGTTGGTGAAGATAGAACCTTTCATAAAGGCATCGTCTACCTGGTGTTCATTTTTCATTTCCAGGTAGTGTTTCTGGTTCAGTTCTCTCGTCAGGTTATTGATAGCATAGCGGATGCCATGAGAGCTGAAACAGGTGCGGTGAATGAGGCCATCGCCGGTAGCCATGCCTCCTTCAATGGTACCAAAACCAAAGCTGATGGCAATGAAGTTATCGAGCTGAGGTTCGTTAATAGTTTTCTTTAGCCCGATGATACCACCTACAATTTCAGGGATCACCTCATATCTTTCAATATCCAGCATGGCTTTTTTAAATGCGCCTTTGTTATTGTAAGTCTGGGTATCGTAATCGATGAGGAAATGTCTTTTGCTCAGAAACTGTTCTGCTGCTGTTTTATAGACGTTATAGGTAGAAAAGGGGAAGCCTACGGTCAGGGAGATCGGTTGCTCTACTTTATCAACGGTATTGAGCAAAGCAGCTTTAAACAGGATCTCGTAATCTTCTTCCTGGGGAGAGGCATTGGTTACTCTGCCGGGATTGATACCACCTCTTTTGGCGAGATTGCCAACCAGGTACCAGGTATCATCTTTTTTTACTTTTAATCCATTAAGCAGATCCTTACTGGAGTTTTCGGTGTTCCCGAATGCCGTTTCAAAAACGCTGGGGAAGATCGTTGTAGATACTTTCATAGTGCTTTGTTGATAATAACGATTGTGATAACATCTGGGCCCTGATTAAGGGATTCCATTGAGAACTAAAAATACAGTTAAAAATATACAATATTCAAAACAGGGGAGTGACAACCAGCGGATTTCAGCTAAAATTAATACAGACTGATTAAATTACAAAAATCATTATATAATAACCGGCAACTGCCCGGTAACAGGGATAATAAAACATAGGCTTTGCCGTTTTAGCATAGTCCGCACTCCCCATATCTATACTCACCTTTTATCTGACGGTTGCATGAAATGTTACGGGTTGCTTAGCCTGCTTTTGTTGCAGGCCTGTTTTAGTTCCAACCGGATCTATCATGCGCCTGCCATGGGCGCGGAGTCACAGTTCGAGAAGGGCTTGCGGCCGGAGAAGCGGCCTCAGTACCTGTTTGACAAAACAACCATGAAGGCCATGCAACGGCAGGGGAGCGCACCGGGATATACGCCGAAGCGGCGGAATACCGCGCCCACCATACCTTTACCCAAGAAAACACCTCCGGTGGCAGATAGCCTGGCTACCGCTGCCGATAGCAGCCGGGTACCGGCAGATACCACTCATCCACCTTTACCGGCAGATACCACCCATATCATCCGGTAATTTCCTACATTTGAAACTTTCATCTAAACCAGGTACGTTATGGGAGATAATGAAAGCGCTGCACACTGGGAAAAGGTCTATCAGCAACGGGCGCCGCATGAGGTGAGCTGGACGCAGGATATACCGGTAACATCCCTGGAGCTGATCCGGGCATGTCGGCTGCCGGCAGATGCGCCTATCCTGGATATGGGAGGGGGCGACAGCAAACTGGCAGATCACCTGCTGCTGGCTGGTTATTCCGATATTACCGTTGTGGATATTTCCGCAAAAGCGCTCGAAAAGGCGCAACAACGCCTGGGGGCACAGGCCGCCCGGGTAAAATGGATCGTTGCCGATATCCTGGCATTTACACCACCGCAGGATTATCTGCTCTGGCACGACCGCGCCGTATTCCACTTTATGACCACGCCTGCGCAACAGGAACAATACCTGGCTGCAGTACGGCAGGCGGTAAGGCCCGGCGGATATGCCATTACCGGTACTTTCTCCCTGGAGGGGCCGGAAAAATGCAGTGGTTTACCCGTGCAGCGCTACAGCTGTGATACGCTCACTGCCCGCTGGCAGCAAGGGTTTACAAAAATCTCTTGTTTAGAAGATACGCATACAACGCCTTTTAATACGTCCCAATATTTTACATTTTGTTCGTTTAGCCGTTATCGTTAGAGCCGGCACTTTATCTTTTTATATGAAGCGATCCCGTTTAATTCTACTCCTGCTACTGGCCGGATCTCAACAGCTATTAGCCCAGACACCACTGTACATGCCGCTGAATATCAGCAAGGCTTATGACCAGCATACCCGCAGCAGCACCGGCGCCCCCGGTAAGGCTTACTGGCAGAACAAAGCTACCTATGACATCCAGGTATCTTTTGATCCTGTTACCAACAAGGTAGCCGGCACAGAACATATTGTGTATGTAAACAACAGTCCGGATACACTCCGGAATGTCAACTTTAAACTGTTTTCCAACCTGTATCAGCAGGAAACCATCCGCAGCATGTCTGTGGCAGGCAGCGACCTGACGAAAGGGGTGACCATCAAAAATATGCAGGTAGGAGGTGCCGCAAAGGCTTTGCCGGCACATGTTTCCGGTACCAATATGCCGGTAGGTATCCCGGCACTGGCGCCCGGACAGTCAGCTACCTTCCAGCTGGAGTTCTCCTATATCCTGAATGCCGACTCCCACATCCGTACCGGTGCCGTGGATAGCGGCGCTTATTTCATCGCTTATTTTTTCCCCCGCGTAGCGGTGTACGATGATATCAACGGATGGGACCGTGTGCCTTATACCGGTGTGCAGGAATTCTACAACGACTTCAGTGATTTTCGTGTAGCCATTACCGTTCCTGGTAACTATCAGGTATGGGCTACCGGCGATCTGAAAAATACCGCAGACGTATATAATGAGAAGTATGTGCAGCGTATAGCCGCTGCTGAAAAGCACGACGACGTAGTAGCTATCATTGATACCACCGATCTGCAGCAAGGGCATATTACCCGCAACAAACCCTATAACACCTGGCACTTTGAAGCCAGCCATGTTACTGATTTTGCCTTTGCCGTCAGCAATCACTATTGCTGGAATGCTACCAGCGTGGAAGTAGACCATACCACCAAAAGACGCACCCGCGTAGATGTAGCCTTTAATCCGCAGCATGCTGATTTCTTTGACGTGATCCGTTATGCCCGCACAACGGTAGACAAAATGAGCCATTATTTTCCCCGCTGGCCTTTTCCATACTCACATGAAACTGTGTTCGACGGCCTGGATCAAATGGAATATCCGATGATGGTGAATGATAACCCGCTGACCGATAAAAAGGCCGCGATTGAATTAACCGATCATGAAATATTCCATACCATGTTTCCTTTTTACATGGGCACCAATGAAACCCTGTATGCCTGGATGGATGAAGGTTGGGCCACTATCGGCGAATGGATTATTTCACCACTGATAGACAGCAGCATTGTGGATGATTATGGGATGGCGCCTTATAACAACATTGCCGGCAAATGGCAGGACCTGCCCATTATGACGCCTTCCAATCAGCTTACAGATGCCTATATGACGAACTCTTATCCCAAACCGGCGCTGGGCTATCTGTATGTAAAAGATATGCTGGGCGACAGCCTGTTTCTGCAGGCGCTCCACCATTATATCCGCCAATGGAATGGAAAACATCCGCAGCCTTACGACTTCTTTAACTGTATGAATACAGGCGCCGGCCGTAACATGAACTGGTTCTGGAAAAGCTGGTTCTTTGACAACGGCTACCCGGATCTGGGTATTACCCAGGTTACACAAAAAGGGAAAGCAGCCAATATAGAAATTACTTCGGTGGGCAGCAAACCGGTACCGGTAGATGTAACGGTGTATTTCGAGGATAACAGTAAGCTGCAACTGCATAAGAGTATTGCCTGCTGGGAAAAAGGTAACAAAACCTGTTCCTTCGCTTTTACTGCTGCCAAAAAAATAAAACAGGTAAAGCTGGGTAGTACCTGGGTAGCAGACGTGAATACTGCCAATAATACCTGGCCGTTGAAATAATCATCTCCTGCTATAAAAAAAGACCGGGAAACTATGGCCTGTTACAGGTATGGTTTCCCGGTCTTTTTTAGTTTTTTATAACCGGTCGTAATACAGATAGTATACTTTCCGGTTGCAACCACCCACAATCCCAAATCCGCCGGCAGTATTGCCTCTCAGCTGAATCGCCTGCACCAGGCTGTTCAGGCCCGGGTTACGTTTTACTTTTTCATAAGTCAGCAGGAAATCGTAATACTCTTTGGATACAGATTTCACGCATACCAGCACCCGGCCGGGTAACGTAAAGGTTTCCGTATTGCCGGAAGTGAGGGCATTGGCGTTGATATAAAAATAGGTACTCAGTGGTTTCCCTAATTGGGTAAAGAGAATACAGTTGTAACTTTCATTGAGTCCGCCTACCTGGTTGTTGTCTGCATTTTCATCCTGGGTATAGCAGGGGATACGCAGATATTCATCGAGGAAGGTGGTATCCCGGGTCACTTTTATACCCGGGTTATCTTTCACGGCTTCGTATAGTTCACGTTTATCTTTCACATTGTAACGAACGCCCTGGTACACAAAGAAGGTATCCATGACGGCTGTTTGTTTCAGTGCTTCCATTGCCAGGTATTGCCGGACGCCGGGTAATGGATATATATTGAAGTGGAAACGCAACACGGGCCGACCATTAAGTACGGTATGGATAGAGTCTTTCAGGTCTACTCTGAAAGGAGGAGGAATGGCTGCGGTAGCACTCACTTCTTTCATGCCTGGTACAAAGGCTTCTATTTTATAGGTCCGGGCAGCATCCAGTTTTATCTTACCCTGGTACATACACATGGTGCTGTTATCATCCGGTGTGTATTGCAGGGTTTCCAGTATCTGTCCGTTTTTATCAGATAACTGCACAGTGGCATTGGTCACCTTTTCGAACTGGTTATCTACGCCCGGTACAACAGGCTTGCTTTTTCCTATTCTGACTTCTGCCTTGCCACCGGCTACCAGTTCACTGTACACCACCGTCCGGGGGGTACTATAACCAGGAGGCAGGGTGAGCTGTTGTTCACAGGCGGTAAGCAGGGTGATCCCAAACGCAACATATAATAGGTGGAGCAGGTACTTCATGTCTAAAATTTAAACGTGTAAGTGAGATATGGCAACGCACGGAATAAACTATACTGATATAACTGTAACGGATATACCTCATCTATTCTAAAGAAAGAAAACTGATCGAAGCTGACGATAAAAGGATTATTCCTGTTATAGATATTATATACGCCGGCGGTAATAACATGTTGGAAGCGTTTCTTACTGCCCAGGTAAAGTGTACTGCCCAGGTCCAGGTGATGGATAGACCGGAGCCGGTAGTTATTCAACCGTGGGCTGTAAGGCAGATAGTTGGCCGGATTGGCGAACGGCGAATAACGTTCATCCAGATAACCATAAATATTACGGCCCCAATCATAGTCAGGAAATATCTGTACCGGCAGGGTAAAGGGGGCACCGGAAGAAAATTTCCAGGTAGCGGAAAGATGCCATTTGGGCATTACCCGGTATTTAACGGCAAGCGAAAGATTATGTCTCCTGTCTTCTTTATAGGGGAACATCTGTCCGCCGTTTAATTTATCGAACTGTCGCCAGGACCAGGAGAGCGTATAGGATAAAATGCCGGTCAGTCTGCCCTGCAATTTTTCAATCATCAGCTCACTGCCATAGTTATAGCCTTTGCCGTCAATGACCTTTTTTTCCCACTGATCTGAGTTGTCGAAGATGTTTAATACGGTATTGGTGGTAACGAGATTTTTCAGTTGTTTGTAATACAGGTTGCTGCTGAACCGCCATTTTCTGTCCCATTGTTTTTGGTAGGCCAGGCTATAGGAATAGGCGTGTTCCGGTTTTATGTTTTCCGTACTGGGCACCCACAGGTCAGTGGGGAGGTTCACCACCGGGGTGGTCAGCTGATGTACAAACTGGGTCATCTTGGTGAAAGATGCCTGTATGTATTGTGATTTAGGGAGTTCCCAACGTACCAGCAGGCGAGGCTGCGCACTGATATGAAAAGAATTGTGCTGTGCCAGCGCACCTACATGGAGCCCTGGTCTTACTGTAAGCCGGTCGTTCAGCAGGTTCAGTTCATCCTCTGCATACAGGGTAAACTCCGACATGGAGTAGCGGGGTGCTTCGCGTTGTATGGCATCGCCCCGGCTGATATTGGTACGGTAGGCCGTAGGGGCGAAATTGTGATAGGTATACCCTCCGCCCAAAGATAAATGCTGTGAGTTGCTGATCGTATATTCTGTTTCATTCCGGATGGCGATGTCGCGGATGCGGGAAACGCCTTTGCCCTTCACAAATACGGAATCGACCAAAGACAGCGGGATGACGGATGTTTGCGAAAAGAGGTTGTGAAACTGACTATAGGTAGCGGTGGTACTGGTAAATATCCGGGGATTGATTACCCGTGTCCACTTGGCTGCTGCTGTCAGGTTACTCCAGGCAAAAGAATAATCATCAAACAGCGGTACAATAGGGTTGGTGCTGTTGATGAGCATCTTGTCCTGACCTTTATAGAAGCTCAGGTATAGCCGGTTCTTTTTATCAATAAGATGATTCAGTTTAAAGTTGATATCATACATATAATATTGTCCGTATTCCTCCAGATAACGTTTCCCATACAGGAGATCAACGAGGGAGCGGCGTATAGACAGCGAAGCGGAACTCCTGTCTTTGATCAGGGGACCTTCCAGGGTAGCGCTGGCAGATACAGGACTGAGGGAAACGCTGCCATGCCATTCTTTCATATTACCATCCTTGGTACGGATGTCTACTATCGATGACAAACGGCCCCCATAGCGCGCAGGGAAGCCATCTTTATATAAGGATACATCTTTCACGGCATCACCGTTGAAGATAGAGAAGAGACCAAAGAGGTGACCGGTGTGGTACAACGGCACGCCATCGAGGAGGTAGAGATTCTGATCGGCGCCACCACCGCGGATCAGCAGGTTGCTGCTGCTTTCCAGTGAACTGCTGGTGCCGGCGTACAGCTGCAGGGATTTTAATACATCCTTTTCTCCCAGGAGTGCCGGGAAGTTGGTGAGATAGCTCAAGGGCATATTAATGAATCCGGGCTGGGAGGTAAGCGTATCATTCTCTCCGCTCACCACAACGGTTTGCAGCTGGTTGTGTGCCGTCATGTAGATGTCCAGCGGGCCATCATCTGCGGGCGGCAGCTTATGAAAAACCGGTCCGTAGCCAATGTGTGAAAAGATAACACCGGCACAGGTGTCGGGTACCTGCAGGCTGTAAAATCCATAGGCGTTGCTGACAGTTCCTTTGCGGGTAACCGGGTCATATATGGACGCGCCGATGATCAGCTCATTGCTGATCATTTCTTTTACAAATCCACTGATAACATAGTATTGCTGTTGGGAGCTTTCCCGGATCAGGAATATTTTACCGTTGAGGGCAGCGGTTTGAATGCCGGTGCCCTGCAGGATGCTATTGAGTACACTGCCGGTGGTATGTTCGTTCCCACTGAGTTTTACCCGTTTATTCAGGTGCAGAAAACTGGAGCTGTAAGAGATATTGATCCCTGTTTTCCGTTGTATATCCTGTATATAAGATAGAATGGTGCCTTCTTTGGCGAAGGGGGCGTAAATATATTGTAATACGCTTTCCTGGTTGTTTTGCGCATGCAATACAGCTACTGGTAACAGCAGCAGGAAAAAAGAAAGTAAAAAATGTAAGAAGTATCTACTTACCGATGACGATCGTGTCGCCTTCTTGTTTGTAATTGAAACCGAGTAATAGTTGTAATTCATGCAAAACATCGTCACAGGACTGATGCTGGAAAGTGACCGTTGCTTTTTGCTTCGATGCAGTTTCCTGGTAATCATCGCTTATCCTGATATCTTTCCCGTAAAAATCGGCTAATTGTGCCAGAATTACAACAAGAGATTGATCATTAAATTGCAAAATGCCTGTTTTCCAGGCGATAAAGTTCAGGTTATCATTGTCCCGGGCAGATACGGTGCCTTTATCCCAGACGCCTTTCTGGCCACTGGTAAGGATTACAGCGGAAGGATTGTTGGCTTCGCCCAATCTTACCTTTCCGGAAGCCACAATAACGAGTGTTTGGTCTTCCCGGGCCTGTACCGTGAAAGAAGTACCGAGTACCTCTATCACAGACTGATTAGGGGTTTTTACCAGGAAAGGATGACCGGGATCGTTGGCCACTTCAAAGAAGGCTTCTCCTTCCAGTTCTACAATACGCTGGTCATGATGGTAGCCGTTTGAATAGCGGATACGGGCACCCTGACGGAGGGTTACCACGGATTTATCGGCCAGTTGGAGGCTTTTGATTTTGCCGTCGTTGGCAGCCAGTTCCTGTTGTTTCAGGGAAGGCCGGCTGGCCAGCCACCAGGCGCCTGCTGTTAACAGCAGGAGGATAGCAGCAGCAGCAGCGTACCGGAAGCCCATGCGGCGTACCTTACCCGTTTGGGTGGTGGTAGCGGGGAACAGGGCTGCCTCGGTTTTATCCCAGGCTGCTGCAGTATGGTACTGTCTTTCAGGAAGGGTTCCCCGGGGGGCATCCTGCCATATCTGAACGAGTTTTTGGTAGGTAACTTTATTGTCAGCTGATGTATCAAGCCATTGTTGAATGGCTGCGGCTTCCGTTTCTGTACATTGCGCTGACAATTGTTTTACTATCAGTTCGTGTATGTAGGTGTCAAATTGCTCCATGATGCAAGTAGTGTGCTCTGTATTTATAACGCCTCCAAAGGCTGATGCCCTCTATAGTGACATTGACAATTTTAACAAAAATAAAATACCGGCTGGTAACCCGTATTGCTGCAGGTATTTGCGAAGCAGCTTCAGGGCCCTTCCCATATAATTTTCCACGGTTTTGGCCGACAGTCCTAATTTGGTGGCTGCCTGCTGATGGGTCATTCCTTGCAGCCGGCAGCAGGTAAACACTTCCCGGCACTGTGGCGGGAGGTTGGCGATTGCTTCATATATTAATTGATCATAATAAGGCTTGGCATTTTCGCGTTCCTGTTCATCCGGATCTTCGCTTACATCGGCGAGCCATTCAAAAGCTTTGTTGCCGGCTTCTTCCACCTGTTGTTTACGTAAAACGGAAATCGAATTATTACGTACAGCCCGGAAGAGGTAAGAGCGTATATTGGGTATGCTGATCAGTTCCTGGTGTTTTTGCCAGAGTTTAATAAATGTTTCCTGCACGACATCTTCTGCTGCGGCATCATTTCCCAGAAAGCTAAAGGCGTAGTTACATAAATCATTGTACTGCGCATGAAAAAGCGCTTTATACGCCTGGTAAGAAGGTGTGTTTGTCATTAACCTTCATGAAATTTTAAGATGAAATGAATCCTGCTAAAGTAGGTTTTTTTTTTATTCTGACCGATAGAGGGATATTCCTTTTTGCGCGTTATCATGTATAACAACCAGGCCTATATGATGCACTGTTAGATTTTTAGTTTTTAGTTGTGTTTATTTTTTTAGTGCTGCGATTGTGTAACCCGTTTTACACAATCGCTTTTTTTTTGACCAGGCCCCACTTTCTTTTCCACTACAGGCGAAATACTTGTTATCCATCGTACGAATGTTTACTTTGGGCAGATGAAGACCATTTGTTCCGGAAAAAAATGCTGCCGGCTACTGCCAATGCTCCCGCTGTTGGCACTTTTCGGAAGGAACTGCCTAAGGATCAGCCATTTGCCCGTTAATTCGTATTTTTATATAAAACCACGTGTATGGCCGGAACCTTCGCAAAATTAAAACAGGCATATCAGCTGTTTAAGACCATTGACTTTAAAATGCTGGCAAAGCTATCCGAGAAAATAGACCTTTCCCAGGTGATGACTACCGTAGCGCAGCTGGATGAAAATCAGTTGAATGGGCTGATGAAAATGTTGGGAAGCCGGGGGGGCAAGAAAAAATCGCCGCCTATAGATGGTGATTTCTATGACCTGGGCGGGAGATTAAGTCCGGAAGACCGGGCCTTACAGCTGAAAGTACGGGCTTTCATGGAAACAGAAATCCAACCGATTGTAAATGAATACTGGCTGAAAGCCGAATTCCCTTTTGAGATCATTCCGAAATTCGCCGCCCTGAATATATGTGGGGTGACTTACGATGGGTATGGCTGTCCTAACCGGTCTTACCTGATGGAAGGGGTGATTGCCATGGAAATGGCGCGGGTAGATGCTTCCATCGCCACCTTCTTCGGGGTACAGAGTGGCCTTGCCATGGGATCTATCTATATGCTGGGGTCTCAGGCCCAGAAAGATGAATGGCTGCCGGGAATGCAACAGCTAAAAATTATTGGGGCCTTTGGACTTACAGAGCCGGAAGTAGGTTCCGGCGCCGCCGGCGGCCTAACGGCAACGGCTAAACGGGAAGGGGATACCTGGATATTGAACGGACAGAAAAAGTGGATCGGGAATGCTACTTTTGCCGATGTTACTGTCATGTGGGCCCGCGACCTCGACGACAATCAGGTAAAAGGATTTCTGCTGAGAAAAGATACACCGGGCCTCAGTGTAGAGAAAATCCATGATAAGATGGCGCTGCGGATTGTACAGAATGGCCTGATTACCATGAAGGATTGCCGGGTAGCGGAAGCCGACCGGTTGCAGCATGCAAACGGTTTTAAAGACACCTCCCGTGTACTGCGGATGACCCGCGCGGGTGTTGCCTGGGAGGCAGTAGGATGCGCCCGGGGGGCCTATGAAAATGCCCTGGCGTACACCCGTTCGCGTAAGCAATTCGGAAAACCTATTGCCGCCTTTCAGTTGATACAGGGGCACCTGGTAGAAATGCTGGCCAATCTCACGGCTATGCAAACCATGGTATACCGCCTTTCAGAGTTACAGGATGCCGGCGCCCTGAAAGATGAACATGCTTCGCTGGCAAAGGTATTCTGTACGATGCGCACCCGGGATGTAGTTAGCCGTGCCCGGGAAGTGATGGGTGGGAATGGTATTTTACTGGAATACAATGTAGCGCGGTTTGTGGCAGATGCGGAAGCCATCTATTCCTATGAAGGCACCAAAGAAATCAACTCCCTGATCGTAGGCCGCGCCATTACCGGCATGAGTGCATTTGTATAGGAAAAGACAATTCTTTTTTATAGATTTAAAGAACAGCCGGCAGGCAGGAACGTCTGCCGGTGAGAATGCCAACAAAAAAAAACTATGAATTCATCTAATCGTCGTAACTTCTTAAAGCAATTATCACTGGGAGGCGTGGCTGTACTCAGTATTCCGGACATCGTATCTGCTGCAGTGAAAGCAGAGAAACCCAAAAAGGTAACCATGAAAAAAGGAGCTGTCATTCTTTTTCAGGGAGATTCCATTACGGATGCAGGGCGTAAGCGGGATAATTTTGCTGTAAATAATGGCAATGCCCTGGGCGGCGGTTACCCGCTCCTGGCGGCATCTTCGCTGTTGCTCAAACATCCGGATAAGAACCTGCAATGTTACAATAAAGGGATCAGCGGTAATAAAGTATTCCAGCTGGCTGACCGTTGGGAAGCAGATTGCCTGTCACTGAAGCCGGATATCCTGAGTATCCTGATCGGCGTAAATGATTACTGGCACACCTTATCCGGCAATTATAAAGGAACGTTGCAAACCTATCGGGACGACTATGATAAGCTGCTGACACGCACCCGGGAGCAGCTGCCAGACGTACAATTGATAATTGGCGAGCCTTTTGCAGTAAGCGGCGTAAAAGTGGTAGACGATAAGTGGTATCCGCTGTTCAATGAATATCGTGCTGCCGCTAAAGAACTGGCCACCAAACATAATGCTGTCTTTATTCCGTATCAGGCAGTATTTGATAAGGCGATTACCGCTGCTCCGGGCATTTACTGGACAGGAGATGGGGTACATCCAACTATAGCAGGCGCACAATTAATGGCAGAAGCCTGGATGCAATGCGTAAAATAACCAGGTAATGAGACAACGGATAAAAGATACACGCGACGATTATTCACTGTTATCAGTCACACTACGCATGTTATTAAACAAGGCATGCGTCATTTCTTTCTTTTATATATTTCTCATGATGATAGGATTGAATACAGAAATTCAGGCGCAGCAACAGGTCATTCATTTGTGGCCCGGTACTGTTCCCGGTGAAGTTGACGCCAAGCAGGCAGCTGTTGTAACGGCTGACAGCAGCGGAGGAGTAAAACGATTGACGGATATTACAGATCCGGTGCTGGAAGTATTTCCGGCTCCGGCAAAAAATAATACAGGCGTTGGCGTTATTGTTTGTCCGGGAGGCGCCTATAATATTCTGGCTGTAGATCTGGAAGGTTATGAGATTGCCCATTGGCTGAATAAACTGGGTTATACTGCCTTTGTATTGCAATACCGGGTGCCGAAGAAAAGAGAAGGCGCTCTGCAGGATGCACAACGTGCCATCCGTATTGTACGCAGCCGTGCTGCCGAATGGGGCCTGCAGCCGGAGAATGTAGGTATGATGGGCTTTTCAGCTGGTGGTAGTCTGACCGCAAGAGCAGCTACCGGCTATAACGTACATACCTATACGCCAATAGACAGCGCCGATATGCTCTCTGCCCGTCCCGCATTCGGGGTCCTGATTTATCCGGCGTATCTGGACAGGGCACCGGAAAGACGCCTTACGCCAGAGCTAAAACCAGACAGGTATACACCACCGATGTTTCTCTTTGCTACTGCCGATGATCCCTATGGCAACAGCGCCCTGGTAATGGCCGGCGCGCTGCGTGATGCCAATGTACCGGCGGAATTGCATTTTTATGCTACCGGCGGCCACGGCTATGGCCTCCGCCCGGGCAATACCGCTGCCGAAGCATGGCCGGTATTGCTGGCAGAATGGTTGCGCCGGAGATAGTATTTTTACATAATTTTGAAGTCTCCTAAAACAGTTTCTATGGGAATTTTTGATAAACTCCGGAATGAGTTCATTGATATCATTGAATGGACGGATCCCTCGTCAGATACGATCGTGTGGAAGTTTCCCCGCTACCAGAATGAAATAAAGATGAATGCAAAGCTGACTGTGCGTGAATCGCAGGTGGCTGTTTTTATGAACGAAGGTAAAATTGCAGATATCTTCCAGCCCGGTATGTATACCCTTACCACGCAAAATATGCCTATACTCAGCACTTTGCAGGGATGGAAATATGGGTTCAACAGTCCTTTTAAGGCGGATGTGTTTTTTATCAGCATGCGCCAGTTTACCAACCAGAAATGGGGTACTAAAAATCCGGTGATGCTCCGCGATGTGGAGTTTGGCCCGGTGCGGCTCCGTGCATTCGGTAGTTATGCCTTTCGCGTAAAGGATGCCGGCCAGTTTCTGAAAGAAGTGGCAGCTACCAATCCTGAGTTTACGGTGGAAGGGATTAATGAACAGCTGCGTAACCTGGCGGTATCCAGAGGTATGGAAGCTGTAGCGGAAGCTAAGATCCCGGTACTGGACCTGGCAGCAAACTATGAAGAAGTATCGACCGTTATTACCGATAAGATAAAGCCGGAGTTTAATGAACTGGGCCTGGAACTGACAAAGTTCCTGATTGAAAATATTTCCCTGCCGCCGGAAGTGGAAGAAGCCCTGGATAAACGCAGCAGCATGGGCATTGTTGGCAACCTGGGTGCGTATGCGCAGTTTCAGGCAGCCAATGCTATGGAAAAAGCAGCGGAGAATCCATCCGGTGGCGGATTGGCTGCAGCCGGCTTAGGTGCTGGTATGGGCGCCGCTATGATGGGACAGGTAGGTAATGTATTTCAGCAGCAACAGGTGACACCCGGCGCTGCTGCCGGAGCCGGAACACCGCCGCCATTACCTGCAGCGGTTACCTTCTATGTAGCCGTAGAAGGCAAGCAGGCCGGCCCTTTTGATATGGCACAATTGCAGCAACTCGCTGCTACCGGTAGCTTACAGGCACAAACCCTGGTATGGAAAAGCGGGATGGCTGCCTGGACAGCTGCTGCTGCTGTACCGGAATTAGCACCTGTATTGGCCACAGTACCCCCACCATTACCTTAACATAACAGCGGTTTATCCGGAGGCTTCCCGTAAAGTTCCGCCGGATAAACCGCTTAAAATATTCCTATGTCTTTTGAGGAACAAACAAGTGCAACGGTTAACTCGCTGAAGTGTGAGAACTGTGGCGCAATCCTGCATTATGCGCCGGGAACGAACAGCCTGCGTTGCGAATATTGCGGCACCATGAATGTCATTGCCGACGAAGCAGCTGTTACGGCTATCCACCCTGTAGATTATGAAGATTTTATACTGGCACAGCAACAACATACAGAACCTACCCAGCAGGCTGTAGTAGTAAAATGCGTCAGCTGTGGCGCCGCGACTACCTTGTTGCCAAATGTAACTGCTGATGCTTGTCCGTTCTGTGCCTCCCCGCTGGTGATAGATACTGCGCAAACAACCGCCATTCTGCAACCGCATTATGTGCTGCCCTTTGTCATCAACGACCAGACGGCATTACAGTACTTCCGTAAGTGGATGGACAAACTTTGGTTTGCGCCGTCTGACCTGGTGAAAAAGGTAAAGAACAGTTCTTCCCAGCAGCTGAAAGGCGTGTATATTCCGCATTGGAGCTACGATACGGATACCCATACCGCCTATACGGGACAACGGGGAGAGTATTATTATGTTACGGAATCCTATACCACAGAAGTCAACGGCAAAACAGAACATCATACGCGGCAGGTGCGCAAAACAGCCTGGTATGATGCCTCCGGTGCCGTCAATAATAATTTCCGGGATGTATTGGTGTCTGCCAGTCCTTCTTTGCCGCTGAAAATGGCGAAGATACTGGAGCCCTGGCACCTGGATCAGCTGAAAGCATATGATGGCCGCTATCTCAGCGGCTTCCGGGCGGAGTTGTATCAAACAAATGCGGAGCAGGCATTGGGTATCGCGAAAAAGCGGATAGACCCCGACATCCGGGATACCATTTGTGATGATATAGGGGGAGATGAACAACAGATAGAGGAATACCAGGTGCAGTATAATAACCTGGGGTTGAAATATATCCTGCTACCGGTATGGATCAGTGCCTATCGCTACAATAACAAATTGTATCATTTTGTAGTAAATGCGGCTACCGGGGAAGTAACCGGCGACCGGCCGTATAGCTGGATGAAGATTGTAGGGCTGATACTGGCCATCATCTTGGGCTTTGCGGTGATTTATCTGATGAGCCAGGCCTGACCTGATCACTTATTTTAAGCGCCTGCCCGTATTGTCGCGTAAGCGGCAATGCAGGCAGGCCTTCTTTTTTAGCGATATTGCCTCGTGTTCGCCCACTTTTGGGGAAAACAATCTACAGCCGCCAGGAATACCTGTCGGGGATAGATCATGCGGAATGTCAGGTGGGTAAAGGGTTTGAGGATAAGCGAGGGGCTATGGTCCTGTTTTTGTGAAGGGAGAAGAAGAGAGCCGTCACGCAGACACTCCCTCAAAAAGTACAGTGACAATACAGCATTTTAACGCAAGATGCGATGAGAAAATCATTATTAGGTTGTTTTGTGATGATCAGAAAAAGCAAAAGCTTCAGGGAATCTACCTTGAAGCTTTCCTTTTTTAATGCGGCAGTTTATTTTTGAATGCCCCATATACCCAGGTGCCGGCAATGGCACTCAGCAGCGTGATCACCACGGCGGTAAATCCTGCCCCGATCTGCGCAAACAACGGGCCCGGACAAGCGCCTGTGATCGCCCAGCCGATGCCAAAAATCAGCCCGCCAATAATATTCCCCTTGTGAAAGGTCTTGTCAGGAATCACGATCGGTGCGCCTTTGATGGTTTTAATATCAAAACGTTTGATCAGCTGTACAGAGACGATACCGATGATAACCGCTGTACCAATCACCCCATACATATGGAAAGACGTTAATTGAAACATTTCCTGTATCCTGAACCAGCTGAGTACCTGTGATTTGACGAGTATGATACCAAAGAAGATACCTGCGATGATGTATTTTATGTTTTTCATGTTGATAGCGTCATTTAAAGGGAGAAGGAATCATTCCGGTGCATAACTCTGGCAACTTCCTTTTAGTGTGGTAGTTTGTTTTTCAATGCGCCGTATACCCAGGTGCCGGCAATGGCACTCAACAGCGTGATCACCACGGCGGTAAATCCAGCTCCGATCTGTGCAAACAACGGGCCCGGACAAGCGCCTGTGATCGCCCAGCCGATGCCAAAAATCAGCCCGCCAATAATATTCCCCTTGTGAAATGTCTTGTCAGGAATCACGATTGGTGCGCCTTTGATGGTTTTAATATCAAAACGTTTGATCAGTTGCACAGAGATGATACCGATGATGACCGCCGTACCAATTACCCCATACATATGGAAAGACGTTAATTGAAACATTTCCTGTATCCTGAACCAGCTGAGTACCTGTGATTTGACGAGTATGATACCAAAGAAGATACCTGCGATGATGTACTTTAGATTTTTCATATTAGCTAAGCCATTTAAAGAGATAAGGAACGATCAGGTTAGCAGAAAAGAATCCACCGGCCATAAAGCAGATAGTGGCTACCAGGGATGGCCACTGTAAATTGGATAATCCCATAATGGCATGACCGGAAGTACAGCCACCGGCGTAACGGGTACCGAAACCTACGAGGAAGCCGCCGAATACAAAAAAGACCAGCCCTTTCAGGGTGAACAGGTGAATGTCTGCGGGCAGGAGGGCGGAGTAATCCCGGATACCATAGGTGGCCAGCCGCTCCTGGGTAGCTGCAGCTACCTGAATATTGGCGCTGTCGTGCAGGAGGGAATTGGCAATAAATCCACCGATAAGGATGCCGGCAATAAAGAACAGGTTCCAGGATTCCTTTTTCCAATCGTACTTGAAAAAGGAAATGTTGGCCGGAATACAGGCGGCGCAGATATGCCGCAGGGAAGAAGAAATACCGAAAGTTTTGTTGTCGAGAATGAGTAGCAGGGGAACGGTCAATCCGATTAAAACGCCCGCTACTGCCCAGTGCCAGGGATGCTGGAGATAGGTCAGTACTTGCATAGTTGTTGGTTTTTTAGAGGAACAAGTTAATTAAAAATGGCCGGAATTAATCCAGCCGGTTAAGGATGATGGTTATTTATACAGTGATGTATTTGTGTGCCGGTATTTTTTACAACAGGTCGTTGTATTCCGGATGTCTTTTCATATAGGCGTTTACGTAAGGACAAAGCGGTTTTACCTTCAAATGATTTTCCCGGGCATATTCCAGTACGTATTTAGCCAGTTGTCCGGCAATGCCGCGTCCTTCCAGTGCTTCGGGCACTTCGGTGTGTACATAGGCAATGCCGCCGGGAAACAATTCATAGGCGATTAATGCGGTATGTCCTTCCACGGTTGTTTCAAACTGTTGCAGGTCGGTATTGTTACGGATGGTCAGTTGTTCCATAAAATGCAGGTTATGATTTATCTGAGAAATTGATTTTAGTATGGGTACCGTCGCAATAAGGCTTATTGGAAGAGGCGCCGCAGCGGCAGAAAGCAGTGACTTTGGATCTGTGCTTTTCGTGGCCGTCGGCATCTTTTACCACAATATTGCCATAAACCAGGAGCGGCCCGTTGGGTAAAGGCTCCACTATACTTTCCGCTGTGATATCCGGCGCCTGACCGGTGGCCGTATCGGCCTCGCTGTTCAGGTAGTAACTCAATGCGCCGGAGGGACATTGTTTCACCTGGGCAATAATCCGTTCCGTATCTGCCCCCTGGATATTGATCCAGGGCTGCTGGTTGGGATTAAACACGGCGGCCAGGCCATGGAAACATATTTCGGAATGCACGCACACATGAGGCTTCCACACAACGGTGACTTCTTCATTGGTGTACTTTTTAGTGATATCCTTCATATTAAGAGGCTTTAGTATCAATCCTGATGGGATGGGTGAGCGTTTTATGAACAGGGCAGGAGAGGGCGATCTCCATCAGCCTTGCCCGTTGTGTTTCATCCAGGTCGCCGGTTAATTCAATGTTGCTTTCAATGACGGTCGTATCCGGATCCGGTTTGGCGGCCTTGTTGTAACGGAGGGTAATATTGACACCTTCCAGTGGCCATTTTTTTCTGGCAGCATACATTTTCAGGGTGATGGCCGTACAGGCCCCCAGGCTGCTTAACAATAATTCTCCGGGCTGCGGGCCGGTATCTTCTCCTCCTGCTGTTACGGGTTCATCTGCGAGCCAGCGGTGGCCACGCGTATCTATAGATACCTGATAAGGGGTACCTGCTATGCTTACACTTACTTCCTGATCCATGATGATGTGCGGATGATTTACTAAAAATGTGCTTTTATCCATTGTGACGCCAGTCCGATATCTTCCTGTGTAAGATTATGTCCGGTAGGGAGGTCGTGCGCGGTTACATTGAATCCGTTGGCTTTCAGCAACGAGATGTAACCCTGGGTAGCTGCCGGTTCTACGGTGCCATCATGTTTGCCTGAGCTGATAAACACCGGTTGCTGCCGTTGTGTTTCAAAGCTGTCTTCGAGGCCGCTGAGCGGCTGCATCGGCCGGAATAGCACGGCGCCGGCCAGCAGTTCGGGATACAGTATTAATACTGCTCCGGCGATGTTGGCGCCGTTGGAATAACCGGCGGCAATCAGTTTGTTGCTGTCGAATTCTTCCCGGTCGGCCAGTTCTTTGATAAAATGTACCATTTCATGTGTTCTGAAATGTACATCTTTCTCATCGAAGATACCCATTCCCAGGCGGCGGAAGAAACGGGGCATGCCATGTTCTTCCACGTTGCCACGCAGGCTGAGAATATTGAATCCTGCGCCCAGCTGAGGCGCCAGCGGCAACAGGTCGCGTTCATCGCCACCAGTGCCGTGCAACAGCAGCAACGTATAGCCGGTAGCGTTATCTACCGGCTGGTAAATATATTGCATTGGTTTGAAATCCATCTTAATCCAGTTTAATCAGTTGTTGTTCCAGTTCTGCGCGCATGGATTCATATTGTGGCGGCAGCATCAGCTTTGTACCCAGGGTAGCTACCGGTTCATCTACTGTGAAGCCGGGTGCATCTGTTGCCAGTTCAAACAGTACGCCGCCGGGTTCCCGGAAATACACCGACCGGAAATATTTGCGGTCCAGCTGTGGTGTGATATGCAGGCCTCTTTCTTCGAGGATGCCGCGGTAATGTAGCTGTGTGGCTTCATCGGGCACACGGAGGGCTATGTGGTGTACGGTGCCGCCGGCCACGTGTCCGCGTGCTTCTCCTTTCGCCTCCACCAGGTCGATAAAGCCACCTGTTTCGCCGGCCGGGCTGGCAAAGCGATACCGGTTGGTATGATGTTTTTCGAGCGTATACCCGAATACAGATACCAGCAGATCAGCGGTAGGCTGAATATCTTCCAGGGTCAGCGTTACATGGTGAAAGCCCCGCGTCGCCTGTTCTTCCTGCACGCTGCCGGTTACCCATGGCGTGCGCGGATCCGGATGTTCCGGTACGGTCAGTTCTACTTTCAAGCCGTCCGGATCAATGAACGTGAGGTATACTTCCCCGAATTTGGAAGACGGTTTATTGTAGATCACATTTTCTTTTTCCAGTCGTTTCAACCAGAAGTCGATACTACCTTCCGGAATGGAGTAACCGATTTCTGTGGCCATATGCGTACCTCTTCTTCCGGTGGAAATATCTTCCCAGGGGAAAAAGGTCAGGATCGTGCCGGGTGATCCGGTTTCATCTCCATAGTAGAGGTGATAGGTGTGGGGATCATCAAAGTTGACGGTTTTTTTAACAAACCGGAGTCCCATTACCCGTGTATAGAAGTCATAGTTTTTTACTGCATTGCCAGAGATGGCGGTGATATGATGCAGACCGGTTATTTTGTTCATGATATGTGCTCCTTGATTGGTGAGCATCCGGCCGGTGCAGGCAGGTGTTTACCGGCGTTGCCGCCGGCCGGTGCGTTTGTTTATTTTTTAATCAGTTGTACTTCACAATGTATTTTTACTTCCTCACTCACCATGATGCCGCCGGTTTCTGTAACCGCGTTCCAGTTGAGGCCAAAATCCTTGCGGTTAATTTTTGCGTTGATGGTGAAACCTGCTTTGGTATTGCCCCATGGGTCTTTTACCACACCGCCGAATTCCACATCCAGCTTAATGTTTTTGGTGACATCCCGGATGGTCAGGTCGCCGTATAACGTATAGGAACCGTCGTGGTCTACATCTTCATATTTTGTGGCCACAAAGGTGATGTACCGGTATTGGTTCACATCAAAAAAATCGGGAGAGCGCAGGTGTTCATCTCTTTGTGTATTACCGGTGGTGATGGTATCTACGTCCACAGATACTTTGGTGACAGCTGTCATGAAATTCTCTTCTTCTGTTTCAGCGTCTACTGTAAAGCCGGTGAATTTGCCACTGATGTTGGTGATCATCAGGTGCCTGATTTTAAATCCGAGTTCGCTGTGGTCAGCATCTCCTACCCATTGTTGCTTTGCCATAAATAATAATGGTTTTATAATGAATGAATAACCGGATCATACCTGGAAAGACGCTATTGGCTTATCTTCCGGCAGATGGATATGTTTGTGTTCAACCTTTTGTAATGCAAATCTCAGCTATTGCGATATGGGATAAAATGGATAAAATCGATAAAATGATGTACTATTTATGGGTGTTACTAAAGATAAGGAAATTACCCGTAAGGTATTCAAGCTCAAATTATGTTTAAATTAATTTAAATACTATAAATAACAAGCGGAAAATTGTCGGGTCCTGTTAGTCCCCGAAAAATATGCCGGCAGGGGATACGGTAAGGGAGTGGTGGTAATGCCTCCTCTTTTGCCCGGCTTTCCAGCTTCCAACGGCAGGATAGCGGTAAGGACTACACGTTCTTTAGCAGGGGCATTATCTTCCCGTTTCCTTGTAGCAGCCGGGGGAGCTATCTGTTACACCGTGCTATCGGATAACCGGCGGGGTATCTTGCCGTGAGAGGCAGGTATGGGTAGCTGCCGCAAAAGTGCGCTGCCGTGACTTTGCCCCGGAAATCCTCCCGGGGGCTGCAGGTGAGGGCCGGCAATATCCGGAGTAGTTCGTCTTTTCCCTTGCCAGGAGGGCGTTCTGTATATAAATGATATTATCCGGTATCGGCCGTTTGTATAAGTAACAACAACCTGTATCTTTGTAAAGGATGTACGCAATTGTAGATATTGAAACGACTGGTGGTCATGCCAGCGCTAACGCCATAACAGAGGTCGCCATTTTCTTATATGATGGGAGCGGTATTACGCACCATTATCAAACCCTGGTCAACCCGGGGATCCCCATTCCGTATTATATTACGGGCCTCACTGGTATTACTGACAGTATGGTGGCGGATGCCCCGCCTTTTGAAGCGGTGGCGCCGATGATCTATGATCTCTTACGCGACCGCATCTTTGTGGCGCATAATGTCAACTTCGACTATTCCTTTCTCAAACACCAGCTGGGTTTATCGGGCTTCGATCTGCAAACGAAGAAGCTGTGCACCGTGCGGCTGGGCCGGAAAATTTTTCCCGGACTCCGGTCTTATAGTCTGGGTAACTTCTGCCGGTACCTGAATATTGTGGTGAATGACCGGCACCGGGCAGGCGGTGATGCTGCTGCGACCGTACAATTGTTTGAACGGTTGCTGGCCAACGACCGGGAGCAGGTGATTGCAGGCGCCCTGAAAGCGGGTTCCAAAGAACAGTTCCTGCCGCCGAACCTCCCACCGGAACAGGTGAAAAACCTGCCGGATGTACCAGGTGTTTATTATTTCCATGATGAGAAAGACAAGGTCGTATATGTAGGGAAGGCAAAGGACCTGAAAAAGCGTGTCAATAGTCATTTTACCGGACATAGCACCAGCCGGCAGCGGCAGAATTTTCTGCGTACGATACACCGGATCTCTTACCAGGAAACCGCAACGGAACTGATGGCCGGTATCCTGGAATCGGTAGAGATAAAACGTTTATGGCCGGCCTATAACTCGGCGCAGAAACGGGTGGAGTTCCGGTATGGGTTTTACCTCTTTCCCGACCAGGAAGGTTACCTGCGGCTGGCCATTGAAAAGAAAAGGAAACATACTTCTCCCGTTCACAGCTTTAATATGCTGATAGATGGCCACCGGTTATTACGGGCGCTGATCCGGGAGTTTGACCTGTGTCCGAAATTATGTTTCCTGCAAAAGGGCACCGGTACCTGTGCCGGTATTACGGCAGGCACCTGCCACGGGGCCTGCGAAAAAAAGGAAGCACCGGAAAGCTACAATGAGCGGATGAAGGCGGCCATCGCTTTTTTACAGGAGCAACAGCCGTCTGTTACCATCGTGGACAAAGGCCGTACTACCGGCGAGAAAAGCTGTATCCTGCTGGAGAAAGGCCGCTTCTACGGCATGGGGTATCTGCCTGCACATATCGACACAGCGGAGGTAGAAAATTTCCGGGAATACCTGACCCCATATCCGGAAAATGAAGTAATCATCGGGTTGTTGCGCTCCTACACCGGTAATGGCCGGCAATTGTCCGGAACGGTATCTGCACAGGCATAATCATCTCCCGAAACAAAAAAAATTACGGCAAGCATAAAAAATCATATGAATCATAGTTACTTTTGCACCTCGTAACTTGATTTACATCTTTAAATATTAATTATTTTTTACTCATGTTAGAGTCAAATTTCAAATTGCCGGGTCAGACTGCTTTTTACAAAGGAAAAGTACGCGACGTGTACACGATTGAAGATAAGCTGATGGTGATGGTTGTAAGTGACCGTATCTCCGCATTCGATGTTGTTTTACCACGTCCTATTCCCTTCAAAGGACAGGTACTGAATCAGGTAGCGGCAATTATGCTGGAAGCTACTAAAGATATTGTGCCTAACTGGGTAAAATCAACGCCGTTGCCTAACACCACTATTGGTCTGAAGTGCGACACTTTCCCTGTGGAAATGGTGGTACGCGGTAACCTCACCGGTCATGCCTGGAGAACCTACAAAACCGGCGAACGTGTTTTGTGTGGTGTAACCATGCCGGATGGTATGAAGGAAAATGATTTCTTCCCAACGCCGATCATTACGCCTACTACAAAAGCGCATGAAGGGCATGATGAAGATATCTCCCGCGAAGAGATCGTTGCACAGGGCCTCGTTAGCAAAGAAGATTACGAGCAGCTGGAAAAATACACCCTGGCTTTATTCCAGCGTGGTAAAGAACTGGCGGCAGAACGTGGTTTGATCCTGGTGGATACCAAATATGAATTTGGTAAAATCGGTGATACCATCTATGTAATCGACGAAATCCATACACCGGATTCTTCCCGTTATTTCTATGCTGCCGGTTACGAAGAAAACCAGCAAGCGGGTATCCAGCAGAAACAACTGAGCAAGGAGTTTGTACGGGAATGGCTGATGGAAAATGGCTTCCAGGGCAAAGATGGCCAGCAGATTCCAGTAATGACCGATGAATTTGTAAACCAGGTAAGCGAACGTTATATTGAACTGTTCGAAAAAATTACCGGTCGCACTTTCGTAAAGGAAGAAGTGCCTGCTGCTGAGGTAGAAGCAAAAATCGCTGCTGCTTTACAAAGTTTATAATTATTCATAGTACTTCCGTTCCGGCGAAAACCGGAGCGGAAGTTTTTTACGATACTCTTTCCATGAAATTAAAATTGATACCAGCAGCGCTGGTAATGTTAACCTTTGTAGCGTGTAAGAATAAGCCCACCACAAAAGATCATACCAGTGACGAATTGTTGGAGATGGCCGGTAAAGCGCCCGGGATGAACGCGGGTAGCGGCCGTTTTACGGTAAAAACGCCGACCGGCTGGACGAGGATGGACACTGTGATCAGCCGCATCCAATATGCCTATTTTGTAGCACCGCCCGAAGAAGGCAATCCCTTTCAGGCCAATGTAAACATCATTACGCAACAACTGCAAGCCGGATTTACCCTGCAGCAATACGTGGCCACTACGGAGAAAGAAATGTCGACCCTGATTCAGGGATTTAAAAAACAGGAAGAAGGGGAGCGTACCATCGCCGGTGAAAAAGCCCGGTGGATCAAATACCGTTTTGTACATCATGAAACAGAGATGACCCTCAACGGGGAAATCATCATTCTGGTGAAAGACAATATCGCCTATGCCATCACGTTAACCACTCCGAAGGATGCGCTGGACAAATACAGCAAAGAACTGGAAGAATTACTGCATTCTTTTCAGGCTTAAATAAACAGTTGATTCAACAGTCGTCTTTTCACAAGCATTAATAGCTTATTTTTGTTTGTAAATTGACTACTGTTGAAACAACTTGCCGCACTCAATAAATACTTTCTGGCCAACAAATGGCGCCTGATCCTGGGCTTATTATTCACCGCGATTTCCATTGTATTCAGTGTATTCCAGCCGATCATGGTCCGGCAGATATTTGATCTGCTGGCACATAACCTGGATGAATACCGCCTGCTGAGCGATACCGGCCTGAAAGGTGCTTTCCGCGCCGACTTCTCCCGCGTACTGGCTTTTTATGGTATCAGCATCCTGCTTTTTGCATTGCTCAGTGGTTTCTTTCTTTTTCTGCAAAGACAAACGCTCATTGTTATGAGCCGGCATATCGAATATGAACTGAAGAATGAGGTGTACCGGCACTATCAGCGACTGGACCTGAATTTTTTCAAGATGCATCGTACCGGCGATATGATGAGCCGTATTACCGAAGATGTATCACGTGTACGCATGTACGTAGGACCGGCGATTATGTATGCCTCCCGCACGCTGTTTCTGATTGTCATCATCGTATACCTCATGATACAGGTAAACCCGTTGCTGACTTTATATACATTGTCGCCGCTGCCGCTCCTGGCGCTGACTATCTATTATGTCAATAAAATCATTCACCGTAAAAGTGAACGCATACAATCCCAGTTATCCAATATTACGTCTATTGCCCAGGAATCCTATTCCGGTATCCGGGTGATCAAGTCCTATATCCAGGAAGATGCCAGTGCCGCTCATTTTGAAGCAGCCAGCGAAGCCTATAAAGACAGTTCTATCAGTCTTGCCAAAACAGACGCCCTGTTTCAACCAGTAATGGCGCTGATGATTGGCCTGAGTGTAATCATGACGGTATTCATTGGCGGGCTGCAGGTAATACAAGGTAACATCACGGTAGGAAACCTGGCGGAGTTTGTGATATATGTGAATATGCTGATGTTTCCTTTCTTTTCCATTGGTATGGTGGCTTCCATGATACAACGGGCGGCAGCCTCACAGCAGCGCATCAACGAATTTCTGCGCATAGCGCCGGATATCACCGATGCGCCCGATGCGCGAACAGCCGCGCTGAAAGGCGGTGTGCAGCTGCAAAACGTCTCGTTCACCTATCCGCATACCGGTATTACTGCGATCCGTCATTTCAACCTGCGTATCGAACCGGGCCAGAAGGTAGCCGTTATCGGCAGAACTGGTTCCGGGAAAAGCACACTGGCGCAGCTGTTGCTGCGCATGTATGATCCGCAGGAAGGAAAGGTGATGCTGGATGGGCATGATATACGCCAGCTACACCTGGCGAATGTACGTGGTCAGATCAGTTATGTGCCGCAGGACGTATATCTCTTTTCAGATACCGTTGCCAACAATATCCGCTTCGGGGATCCGGCAGCAGACCTGAAAACCGTACAAACCGCCGCCCGGCAGGCTTATGTAGAAAAAGATATCCTGGGCTTCAGCGAAGGTTTCGAAACCGAAATAGGGGAGCGGGGGGTAACACTCAGTGGTGGCCAGAAACAAAGGATCTCCATTGCCCGGGCGCTGATCAAAAATCCGGATATCCTCATTTTCGATGATTGCCTCTCTGCCGTGGATGCCCGTACGGAGAAAGAGATTATTGGTAACCTGTATGCCTATCTGAAAAGTAAAACTGCCATTATCATTACGCACCGTATTTTCTCTCTGTTTGCATTCGATAAAATCATTGTGATGGACGAAGGACGCATTGCAGAAGAGGGCACGCATGATGAATTATTATCATTGAATGGATACTATGCTGAATTATATGCGCGACAACAATCAGGAGATGATGAAGGTGTAACTGAGTAAAAATCATGATCTTGTATATGCCCTGCTACAGCGTTTTACAAGCCGTTTTTATGATTTTTCAAAATCATTTAAAAATATTTTGATATTTGTAAAACAATAGTATATTTGTCTCTTATTGTAACAGGATTTGATTCGTTAACACTTAAATCTATCAACTGTGGCGTACGAAAACAACAATCAACAGGAAAGAAACAATGATAGCATCTTTTCTAAACGATTGAAAGCGGGCAAAAGAAGAACGTACTTCTTTGATGTAAAGACCACTCGGGGAAACGACTATTTTCTTACTATTACTGAAAGTAAGAAGCGTTTTAATGACAACGGTTATGACAGGCATAAAGTATTCCTGTACAAGGAAGACTTTAACAAGTTCCTGAACGCCTTAACCGAAACCATCAACTATGTAAAAACTGAGTTGATGCCCGATTTCGATTTTGATGCCTACAACCACGACTATGTGCAGGAAGATCAGGACGAAACAGAAGGTGCTGAAGTAGAAGCTTCACCAGTGACTGAAACCGTTCCTGTAGAGGCGTCTGTAACCGCTCAGGCTTCTCATAGCACTGATGAGGTAGATAAATGGTAATCTTTAATTTAAGATAAAACGCAACCTCCGGATTTTTCCGGGGGTTTTTTTGTGCCTGCTGTTACTGTCATATGCCGGCAGTCTATTATTTATAGTTTCCCCGTCTCTACTTCCAGCAAGGCGATGGTGCCCTGTGGGGTGTCGTTTTCATCTTCAATGGCAGTAATGCGCAATGCAATGTGCATGTTATGTATCCGTTTCAACTGTTCGATCCGCTGCCGGATGTTTTCCAGGGCAAATGATTCATGCAATGGTGAGGGGTTGGGCCGGGCATGATGGATACCCACTCCATTATCCTGTACGGCAATGTGCAGGAGTGTTCCCTGCAGATACATCCGGATATGTACCAGGCTATCGGGCGATTGTTTGGGCAGCAGCCCATGTTTAATGGCGTTTTCTACCAGCGGCTGTACCAAAAGCGGGGGAACGGAGATGAAGAGCGTATCCAGCTTCGTATCCACTTCTATCAGGTAATTAAGTGCATCTCCGAAACGCAGCTTTTCCAGTTTGAGATAATTGTGCAGAAGGTCTATTTCCTTCTGTAAAGGAATGAGGCCTTTGGCAATGTTATGCATGTTCTGGCGGATGAGATCCGCAAATACCCGCAGATACTCATTGGCCAGGCGCTTATCTTCATTGTTGATCAACCCCTGTATGTTATTCAGGCTGTTGAAAACAAAGTGCGGATTCATCAGCGCGGTGAGCGCTTTGTATTCTGATTTCATAAACCTGATTTCCGTTGCATGTGCCAGCTCCCGTCTGCGCATAAAGTATTGCATGATGACATGCAATAGCAATAGCAACAAGGCGAGGGCAGCTACCAGCAATAGTACCACAAACCAGGGTTGTGCCCAGAAGGGACGTTCTACGGTCAGCAACAGCAGCACGGGCTGGCAGTAGCCGCCCGAAAGGGTGCGGGCCCTGATTTTTACCACATGTTCACCGTAACCAGGCATGAGCAGATTGATGGCTTCACTGGTGGCCGTTTGCCAGTGCTGTGCGCCGTTGCCGGATATGCTGTATTCATAGCGGATATGCCGGCTGTAGAAAGACAACGCAGAAAAGAAGAGCGTGATGTTGCCCGCATCGCGGTATGGAACACTGATATGACCAGTTGTAACAGGGAGCAGGCGGCCATTGACATTGATATGCGTGAAAAAAACATCCGGTGGTGGTGGTGGTGCGAAAATACGGGCTTTAGGAATAGTCGTGATTTTGCCTTCATTAAAAAAGTAGCAGGAAAGGCTATCTGCACAGATATAGGCTGCCTGCGCCGGTATAAAAGGATTTTCCACAGCAGTGAGCACATAAGGTTGCTGCGGATGGGCGGGTTGTAAGGTAAGCAGGCGGCACAGGTTATTGGTGCTCAGCAGCAGGTGGCGGGCATCCAGCTTGTATATCCGGTTCCATATACAGTTCTGTTCCGGCAGCGTATATACGTGACCGTTACCAGCCAGGTCCTGGCAAATCACCAGTTTATTATTGTGGGTAATGCCCACGAGACAATTACCGAAAATATAGAAACGTTTGAAAGATATTCCCTTGAACTGTGGCTGGGGTATATTGGTGTTGCCCACGATTTTGTAAACGGTATCGCTGGTGTTAAACCAGATATGACCGGCGCTGTCACTGGCCATGTTATAGATGCGCTGTGCATTGCCGTTTACCGGCAGCGTTTCAAATACCGTGACGGGAGATGCCTGCCAGGAGCGGGCGGCAATGCGAAAGATCCGGACACCGGACTGCAGCAGGTAAATACCATCGCTGTTGTTGATGACGGATTTAATGCCAGTCCCTTCATATTTAATATCTCTGTCGGGGCTTTTCGAGATCTTGTTGAGCTGTACACGAAGTATGGGGGCATGCACATTCTCAATGATCACATGGTCTTCATTATAGAAACTGTGGTAGCTGCCTCTTTTTAAGGTGATGCCTGGCTCCTGAGACATTTTCGTAGCTGCGTTACCGTTTTTTGTATAGGAAAATATACAACTAAGTTGCTGCTGCCGGTAGCGGTACAGGTTATTGTTATCTGTTGTAAAGTAGAGCGTGCCTGCATCGGCTGCGGCATATTTTATCTGACCGGTGTAACCGGGTTGCCTGACGTTATTATGTACTGCCGACTGGCTGATATAGTAAATACCATTGTTCAGGGTGGTGATCCAGAAGTTACCTGCAATGTCCTGGGTAATGCCACTGATGCGGCAGTTGGTGAATACGGGCGGCTGCTGGTTGATAAACAGGCCCTGATCAAAAGTAGCGAGCAGCAGATCACTTCCGGTACGGTAACACGCGGAAATACCGGCAGCGGTAAAGGTGCCGGGCCTGATGGTATGCACCAGCGCTTGCTGTGGGGTTACAATGGCATTATTCAGGACCATATAGGTCTGGTCCTGGGAAAAGAGTGGCTTCACCCTGCTGGCTCCTGAAAATGGCTTTACCTGCAGGATATGAGCGGCCGTATCCATGATAATATCCATGTCTGTCATCTGTAACTGAAACAGTGCCGGTGTAATTTTCCGGATATGGAGCAGATAACCGGCGCTTGTTTTTTTGCGGATATCAGCGAGTTGATACCGGCGGCTTCGTTGCTCTTTAATACTGATAAACTCCAGCTGATCACGGTTGATGATGGTAACACTGCTGTCCGGTTCTGCATTGAGGACACCAATAGGCGTACCGGTATCAATGGCGCGGAGGAAAGGTGTATTTTCTGTTGTATGGAAAGTGCGGTGCTGGTAATAACACAATCCGCCTTTATAGGTATGTATCCACAGGCGGTGTAATCCGTCTTCCCTTATAGCGAGGATCTCATTGTCGGGGGCGCCATCAAAGGTGGTGAGGGTTTCAAACCGGATACCGTTGTACATGACCAGGCCTTTGTCGGTACCAAACCAAAGAAAGCCTTTGTGGTCGCGGTATACACAGTAGACCATGTTGGCCGGCAAACCGTTTTCGGTGGTATAATGCACTGCCGGGAGTTCCTGGGCGGTACTGCCGGCAGTGCTGGGTAACCACAGGCATAGCAGGAGCATAGCGGCATACAGGTAGCTATACATCGGAAAAATTGTTGGTCTTCAGATAGCTTAACAGACCGGGATAACGCCGTCTGCCCACCGGCAGTTTGTATTTTCCGGCAATGGTGACTGTGGGGATAGCTGCCCGTTGAATTTTCTGGATATACATACAGTTCACGAGATAGGATTTATGAATCCGGTAAAACAGGGTAGCGGGCAACAGTTCTTCATATTCCGCAATCGAGTGGCTCATGATAATACTTCTCTCTATATGATCCCGCAGAAAATAGATCCGCGAATAGTTGCCATTGGCTTCGATGTACATGACCTGGCGGAAATCAACGATTTCAATCTGGTGATGATTCCGGAGGGTGATCTGATTAGACCGGGGTTTGTCCGGAACAGGAGTAGCCGGAAAACCGGCAGCAGCCAGCTTTTTAAGCTGTTGTTTTTCTTTTAGCTTTTGCACCGCATTGGTCAGCTCCGTAATGTCAATAGGTTTCAACAGGTAATCGATGGCATTCAGTTTAAATGCTTTTACAGCATACTCATCGTAGGCGGTCACAAAAATGATTTCGAAGTCCACGGGTTGCAGCCGTTGTAAAAATGCAAAGGCGTTTTCTCCGGGCATTTCAATGTCGATGAAAATGGCATCAGGTGTGTGCAGCCGGATCAGCTTTTCTGCTTCCACCGTATTGCAGGCAAATCCTTTTATACAGATGGCGGTATCTGTATAGGTTTGTAAGAGGTGTCCCAGATTTCTGCATGCTTCTTTTTCATCATCAATGATAATAATGTTAATACTTTTCTCAGGTATGTGACACATAGGTACCAATGCGGTTTGGGTATAAACAATCGGATGGCAATTGCCACCAGGGTTAATGCCGGGTTACAGGTTGCGCATCTGCTTTTTCATAACTACTCATTTTATGAGCCGGGGAATACATAGGGAAGATAAGGAATAATACATTAATCCGATGCAGCCGGTACCTATAAAACGATAGCCGGAGGCCGGCTGTGGATGAATGGTTACAACTGGAAATGTTGATGGGAGCTTCAATAGCCGGATTTTCAACGGGCAGGCAACCGTTAATGAAAAATTTGCAGCCATTCCTGAACTTTTGAAAACAGGATACCGGGCAAGCCCCTAATTTTAGTAAGGGTGCTCAAATAAATATGCTCCGGCACCCAACAGGTTTTCCAGGTAGAAAAATGAGCAAGTTTGACGGGATATATATTTTCATGGTCCATACCTGTAGCCGCGTTCTGTAACACCTGATCCTGGCATGTCTTTTTAAACCCTCAATCATTAATACTTATGAAAACGAAAAAAATTATCCTGAGCAGAAAGCTGTTTTTATCGAAAGCAACTGTGCTGGTACTGCATGCGAATCAGCAACGAGCCGTTGCCGGTGGGGCATGGACCACAGTTCAGCTGCCATGCGACAGAACTGTTAATCTGCCGATCACCGTGCTTTCCGCAGAGGCTCCGCTGCAGCATTGCAAGTGCTGTGCTTCCTGATGATCCTGTAATTGGTCCGTTATTCTTCCTGTATTAAAATCTCATCTCATGAAAAAAATGAAAGTTGATCTGAACAAAAAATTGTTCCTGAACAAATCTACCGTTGTATCCCTGAGTAGTGATATGCAACAACAGCTGGCAGGCGGTGTCAGAACAATGGATGTCCTTTGTACGGTAACCATTAATCCCAGAACAAAGTTATCCAGACAAGCTCCCAGGCCGGATTGCCTTTGCTGCGCTGATCCTGTTGTTGATACGACTATCATTCATACCATTGCGCAGTAATTCCCGGCGCTATGCCTGGAACGCTATCAGCGCTTTAATCCATCACATACCACTACTTAAGCTTTATCTCATGAAAAAAATGAAAGTTGACCTGAACAAAAAATTGTTCCTGAACAAAGCTACCGTTGTATCCCTGAGTAGTGATGTGCAGCAACAGATAGCGGGCGGTATCATAACACTGGATGCCTCCTGTACCGTAACCATCAACCCACGCACAGTGGCGTCCAGACAAGCTCCAAAGCCGCAATGTCGTTGCTGCGTGGATCCAATCCGTGATAACATCGTCATTCATACCATTGCGCAGTAATTCCCGGCGCTATGCCTGGAACGCTATCAGCGCTTTAATCCATCACATATCATTACTTAAATTTTTATCTCATGAAAAAAATGAAATTTGACCTGAACAAAAAATTATTCCTGAACAAAGCTACGGTTGCATCCCTGAGTGATGTCATGCAACAACAGGTAGCGGGTGGCGCCCGGGTTACCCAGGATTTTGCGTGTGGTGTAACCATCAACCTGCCCAGAACAAAATTATCCAGACAAGCCCCAAGACCGGATTGCCTTTGCTGCGCGGATATTGATCCATCTGTCATCACGCCAACCATTGTGCCTACCATCGCGCAGTAATTACCGGCTATTCTTAAACGCGGCTACATGAAGAAGATAAAATTATCCTGTCGTAAAAAACTGTTGCTGAATAAAGTAACCATTGCTGCGCTGAATGGAGAAAAGCAGCGTTACATCCTGGGCGGAAAGCGGATGGACCTGAAAGAGACCAGCCCTTACGAATGTATTACGCTGGTACCCATTTCCCAGTATAATAGCTGTGAGTGTCCGACTGCGTTGGATGTCTGCCGGGAAAGCGTAGATATCTGCATTGAACCAATTAGTGGCAATAAAACATGTATTCAGTAACAGGCTATTACCTAAATTTCATTGCATGAAAAAAACGAAAGTTGACCTGAACAAAAAATTGTTCCTGAGCAAAGCAACCGTGGTATCCCTGAATGAGGTGATGCAACAACAGGTAGCTGGTGGGGCTGCCACCATCCTCCTGCCCAAAACAAAATTATCCAGACAATCGCCCGGAGGACCTCACTGTATTTGCTGTGCAGATCCTACTCAACCGTAATCTCCATTATTGTACTGTAATTCCCGACTATTCTTAAACGAAATGATATGAAGAAGAAAAAAATATCCTTTTCAAAAAAACTCATGCTGGATAAAGCAACGATTGCTTCACTGAACGGCGAAAAACAATTCGACATTCTGGGCGGCCTGGCCGAAACGGGTTCTCATCCACACGGGTGTTTTCCTGGCATCACCAGGTTTAACAGCTGCGAGTGTACGAGTATAATCGTTGTTTGTCAGGAAAGCGTCGATATCTGCATTGCGGTTGGCGACAGATAAAGCCTTACATCAGTAACAGATAATTAAATCAGTTATAGTATGAAAAAGAAAAAATTTGTACTCGGAAAAAAGTTGTTCCTGCATAAGGCTACTTTGGTAGCATTGAATGGAAGCCAGCAGATAGAAATAGCTGGTGGTATCAGAACCGTCACGGTACCCGGTACTTGTTGCATGGGGCCTTTTTCACTACAACAAGACACCTGTAAATGCCCTCCTCCGCCAACTATTATCATGACCTGTGATTGCTGGTCTGCTGGTAACAGCTGTCCGTATACCAATCACAATGTTTGTAATAACTGTTAAAAAAACGCTATGAAAAGTAAAAAAATTGCTTTGAACAAAAAGCTGTTCCTGAACAAGGGAACCGTGACTACCCTTAATGTATCCGCACAGGAACATATTGCAGGTGGTTATCCGCCCAGCCGGAAGTTCACCAATCTTTCGAGAGCGATGGTGAAAGCAGAATGTTTGTGCTGCACCGTTTAACGGAGAAATAGACTTTCAGTTAACGTGTGTAAATCAATGGGTTATTATAAAGGAATCTGCGGACAGTAACGTACAGATTTATCTAGCTGAAATAATGTGGCGTTGCTTACGTAAGATTCCTTTAACTTAAAGGTAAGTCTTCGTTTAACCTGTAATGAATAAAATTCCGTTTTATGAAAAAGACAAGTCTTCAATTAGACCGAAAACTTTTCCTGCAGAGAGAAACCGTAGCAGTATTGGAAAGTAACCCGCAAAGAAGCATTGCAGAAGGGCCTCAGGCTATCAGTGCGCCCTTTGAGACGGCGTTCTCTATGAAGTCGCCTGCGAAATGTTTGCCTTGTTGCAAGATGCCCATTACCATGGGAGGGGAGTGCTCTAACTGATACCGTAAAGACATAGAGAAGACCGGAATGATGCAGTTGATTCCGGTCTTTATATCAGCATAGCTGGTATCTCGGGTAATATTAACTGGTATTTGCTTTGAAACAATTGCTTTTTCCCGGAACATCCCACCGGTTTTAAGGGAGGCGTTATGTTGTAAAAAGTTTTTTTTAATAATCGATTTGATTAACTTTAGGAAAGAACAACCCGTTCATATATTCAACCAATAACCCGTTATTTGAAAATATCGTTCCTGGTTCCCGTTGTCAGTCGTTAGTGTTAACCGCCTGGCCAGTTAGGCTTTACCAATTGAAGAGAGGGTTGAATACTGAAACATGTTGAACTGCGTTTCATCATATTTTATAACCGGTATGGATACACGTAACAGTAATCTGACCGTATAATTAAACCTGTGCATACTGCTATGAGCGTAACTATCTGTTGAGCTTTTATACCTGATGCAACTATGTTATGAAAAAGCAATTATTTTCCCTGAACATAAAAAAAGTATTTAAACACATCATTCCACTGTTGCGCAAATAATCACATTAATGCCGGTAGATAACTACTGATACGGTAATTGATGTGTTATAGTATTGGTAGGAATGCTGATCATAAATGCTGAACGTACCGGATAGTAACGATCGCGTTATCTGGTGGAAAGCTATTGACAACTAAATAATAAAATACCTGTATTGCTGTTCGCTTGTATTGTACCATCGGTATGATATACCCGTGTGCCTGTAACGACAGCGCGGAAAAATGATAGGGTTGCTTTCCGGCAATCTCTACCTGTTCATCAATTTCGGAAGCACGTGCTATTAATAGATCTATTTATTCTGTTACAAAAAATGCTAATTATGAAAAAGAAGATCACACTGAACAAGAAACTATTTTTAAACAAAGCTACTGTTGTTGCACTGAATCAACAGCAGCAGTTAACACTCGACGGTGGCCGTCCCTGGACATTCGATGCGGGTTGCGGCGGAACTTTTGATGCTACCTGCGCCACTGTACGGCCCGGTGAACAACATTGCCGCTTTTGTGAAAATGAAACAATAAATTGTTAAACACTATAATCCACTTAAAAATGAAAAAGAAAAAAATTGCTTTCAGCAAAAAACTGTTTCTCGATAAGGTAGCCATCATTGAGCTGAACCAACGTCAACAACAACACATGGCCGGTGGTAGAACCGTTGGCGTGATTTGTATCTCAGGTGAGGAAACCTGTGCAGGCTACGGCCAAACCTGTGCTACTGTACAATCCCACACCAGACCCTGCGAAATTTGTCCGCTGTAAATACAGCTATTTATTGCATAAAAATATCATTATGAAAAAGAAGAAAATTGTTCTTGACAGGAAATTACTGTTATCCAAAGCCACTATTGCCAACCTGGGTAAGTCTCAGCAAACAGCGCTGGCAGGTGGAACAGGTCCCAGTGAGATGTGCTCTTATGGGATCACCTGCTTTGGAGGTGGTGATACCTGTGCTACTTTTCAGCAGGGATCTCCCGACTGTCGCTTCTGCAACTAATAATAGTATTCGTCACCTGTAATTCAGGGTAGCAGGTCTGCCAGCCCGGTAGTCCCGTTACCCATATCATCTGTTTTAAACCATCACGATTATGAAAAAGAAACAAATCACACTGGACAAAAAATTGTTCCTTAGCAAAGCTGCCATTGCATCTCTCAGCAGCACGCATCAGCTGTCTGTAGAAGGCGGAGTAAACGTATCTGGTGCTATTCGCTGTTTCACCCGGGACTTAACCTGCGCCACGGTTCGTCCGGGCGAAAGATTATGCCGTATGTGTGAGGCGCAATAACAAAGATTGCTGAAATAATTTTTGTAAATCGCTATTCCGGGGTAACAGACCTGCCTGTTCCGGCAGGAACTGTTACCCTTATCACCTGTTTTAAACCTGTCACGATTATGAAAAAGAAAGAAATCGTACTGGACAAAAAACTTTTCCTCAACAAAGCCTCCATTGCGTCACTGAGCAACACCCAGCAACGTTTCCTGGAAGGCGGCCTGCCGGAAACCATCGACCATCGTTGCTTTACCTGGAAAACAACCTGCGCTACAATTCCTCCGGGCCAGAGAATATGTCGTATGTGTGATTAGTGAGCTACAAGGGAAAAAGATAGGAGCAGCTTTGGCAACCTGCCACAGGTTTCACCGGATGGTGCCACCATTATAATAATGAAAGACCGAGGTACTACCCGGAAAAATACCCGCGTACCGATTCGCTCAGGCTAACGCCGTTGCCTATCATGCGCATCGTGATGATAAGGTTGCTGACATACCATCGTTTTTTATTTTTTCACATAAAAAAAACAAGTATGAAAAGAAAACAAATTTCTCTCAGCAAAAAGCTTTTCCTGGATAAAAGCAGGATAGCAGCATTGAATGCAGACCAGCAGCTCCGGTTGGAAGGCGGGGCTATTTCGCCCGATGGGAGGGTGGCCATCACGGATGTCACCTGGTGCGGAATAAACTGCTTCTGGACCAAATTGGTAGGGGTTTCCTGCCCAAGAATCTGTACAATATAAACGAACCATTGTTCCTATCTGTATAACGACATAGAGAGGAGCGGCTTTAGCAACCTGCAAGCCATTTCACCGGATGGTGCCACCATTATAATAATGAAAGACCGAGGTACTACCCGGAAAAATACCTGCGTACCGATTCGCTCAGGCGAGAGACGCTGCCTGCTGTGCGCATCGTGATGAAAAGGCTGCTGACATACCATCGTTTTTTATTTTTTCATATAAAAAAAACAAGTATGAAAAGAAAGCAAATTTCCCTCAGCAAAAAGCTTTTCCTGGATAAGACCAGGATAGCAGCATTGAATGCAGACCAGCAGCTCCGGTTGGAAGGCGGAGCTATTTCGCCCGATGGGAGAGTAACCGCAGAGGTCACCATATGCGAAATAAACTGCCTCTGGACCAAATTAATAGGAATTACTTGCAGAGTGCTCTGTACAGTATAAACGAACCATTGTTCCTGTCTGTACAACGATATAGACAGGAGTAGCTTTGGCAACTAATAACAGGGCTTCACCGGATGGTAGCGCACAGTAATAATGATACACCGTGGTACTACTCCTAAAAATATCTATGTACCGATTCGCTCAGTGCTGTGCGTATCGTAATAAAAAGGCTACTGACGTACGACTGTTTTTTATTTTTTCACATAAAAACAACAAGTATGAAAAAGAAGCAAATTTCCCTCGATAAAAAGCTTTTCCTGGATAAGCACAGGATAGCAGAATTGAATACAGACCAGCAGCTTGTGCTGGAAGGAGGAGCTGTGGCGCCCAATGAGAAGGCGGGCGGGATGTCCTTTAGTATGACCTGTTTTGCGACCATCTGTATTCATAGTAAGGTGGCAGGTACCTGCAGAACCAGCAACTGTACCATATTCTAGGTTACATAATATCCTGCAACGGGATAGCCGGAAGATGAAGACAGATATGGTGACACTAACGGGCAGGCATTTCACAGGATGGCGATGCCAGGGTAAGAGATGGTAGCCATTATATGATCAGATAAAATATACTGCACAACGATTCATTGGTATGAAGCATTGTGCAGTATATCTTTCCTGATGAGGGCAGGCAACAGCGATACTTATTTTTCACCCCCAATTATAAAAACACGTATGAAACGCACAAAAATTCCCCTCAGTAAAAAACTTTTCCTGGACAGAAACAGGATTGCTGCCTTGAATGTAACCCAGCAACTGCAGCTGGAAGGAGGCGCCCCCGGACGCCGCGCTGCCGCCACCCTGCCGGATTGGCTTTGTAACTATACAAGCCTGATGGGGCCATGCCCCAGCCGTAACGGGCAATGTTAAACGATGATCATCCCTTTATCTGCTTGTACAACCACCTGCTCCTTTATTGCTGTAGAAAGACGACTATTCCATACAAAAAAACAAGCATGAAAAAAAAGCAGATGTCCCTCAACAAAAGACTTTTCCTGCATAAAAGCAGGATGATGGAATTGAACGGGATACAGCAACTACCGCTGGCTGGCGGACAGGCGCCGTATAATGGCGCCCTGGCTATTACGATTGTAGAGACTTTTTGTCCTTCGAAAAGGCCGACTTCCTCCTGTGTTGTTTGCAGGGAGGACTAAACACGTTGAACCACCGCTCCTGGTCATGAATCGACGGGAGCAGCTGTAGCTGCCGGGCCTATATTTCTTGCACACCGGTGTTACCAGGTAACGGTATTTTTTACATCCATAATATCATCAAGTATGAAAAGAAAACAAATTTCACTCAACAAAAAGCTATTCCTGGGTAAAGTCAGGATTGCGGAATTAAACAACGCCCAACAATTAATACTGCAGGGAGGAATCCCTCCACTGACCAAAGGGGTGGGTTGTTTTTCTGCGGAATGTACCACGATTGGTACTACCTGCGCCACTAAAAGACCGGGCGGCAATCTGTGTATTCACTGCAATGAACCCTGATGGGGTATGACCGCGTTGAACAGCTGCCCCATGGCGCAGCCGAAAGGTAAAAGACAGGGGTAACTTTTTTTTAAATGAACACTTATGAAAAAGAAAAAAATGCAACTCGACAGGAAGCTGTTCCTGCACAAATCTACTATTGCAGCACTCAACAAGGAGCAACAGTTGTTGCTGGAGGGAGGAGTAGACCGACCTACCCGCCCGCCACTTTGCGGTACCATCAACAATACCTGTCCGACCAGGCCTGTCGGTCAGGTAGCTTGCCGGCCTTGTTTTGAACCCACAGAACCTTGAACAGTATCCGCTGCAGTATCCGCAGTAATACCTCATTTGTAGTAACCTTGAATGATCATCAGCAAGGCTTATTGCGGGGAGGAGCGGGTGTAACACGGCAATCCAGGTGTACCACTCCGGGTATTACGTGTATTACCAAACGACTGAGTGAAGCGTTTTGTCGTCCTTGCGAACATGCATAACCACGTATACATTTTCCGGTATCTCGCCGGAAATGATTATCCACTATAAAAATCTATATAATATGAAAAAGAAGGTCATTACATTGGAGAAAAAATTATTCCTGAGCAAAACAGCTATTGCTGCGTTACAGGTAGCAGAACAACAGGCCGTACAGGGCGGTGTAACCATAATGATCTGTACAACCGATGGTACCCGGCGTCCTACTGCCTGTACTGCCGGAGGTCCTGGCGAACCTTGCTGTTAACCGATGACGATCGTAACGCACATAAACAGGTAACCGGGGTGTTAGGATATAACGGCATTTTACCAGTAAAAAGATAAATGATTAAAATAAGCTGTTTATTTATTATATTGGTGACGAACGTCGTATAATAGCAGCAGCGAAATATGTGCCCAACTTATTTTAACCCGCAAACCGTTTATGAAGAAGAAAAAAATCGCGTTAGATAAACATTTGTTCCTGGACCAAACCACTATTACCGCTTTACATGCGGATGAACAACAACACTTAGCCGGCGGATGGCTGACCAAAACAGTTGCCTGACAACCTATGTAGCCGTCATCCAAAACTACCTGGCTGCTAATTTTTTTACTCATTTAATCTGCATCCATTTATGAAAAAGAAACAAGTTATCCTTAGCAAAAAATTATTCCTGTACAAATCACCTGTTGCTGCATTGAGCACTGAACAACAGGATCAGTTGAAAGGTGGTGTTACCGGTACCATTTGCCCCGGCGGTACAAAAGCCATCTCAGAATGTCGCGCTACCAGCCCCAGACCAGGTCAGCTTTGCTGCCAGATATGGTAATGGTATTTGTCAGGATTAATCAGTAACTTTTATTAAGGAAGACCCTGAACCTGCGTAAAACTATTTTGTAGGAAGCGGTTGTTGTCAGGTTATACCGGATGATCGTTTGTATATAAGTAGCTAAAAATGATCCTGGAGGTACCCGGTAGTTTCAGGATCATTTTCAGAACCCTTTAATTATCTCTGTTCATGAAGCCAAATGAAATACAAGCCACGATCTACAAAGATATGGTGGCCATGTTGCAACAAAAAAGTTATGGCCAGGAATATGCCGACAGCCTGTTTAAAGGCCCCTGGGGCGCTTTGTTTTACCTCTTCTACTATGAGCAATATGTGGACGACACCGAAAATCATGCGGCAACATTCATGGAAAAACTCTACGAAGAGCTGGATACAGAAAAAAATTATGCCTATTCCTACTGTACCGGTCTTACCGGCCCGTTCTGGCTGTTGCACCACCTGAACAAACACGAGTTTGTTGATATCGATATGGATTATCTGATCCCCGATTTTATTACCGCTGCCATCCTCGACAGCGAAGCCCATATCTATAGTAAAAACTTTGACTTCCTGCATGGCAGCGCCGGCATATGCAATCTACTGGTTGCCTACGCCGACCGTCCGGAAGTACGCACGCATCTTGAAAAGTTTGTTGCCGGTTTGATGGATATCAGTGTGATGACAGAAAAGGGCAGGAGCCTGCCGGTATTTTTTATGATGGAAGTAAAGGCAGATACAGGAGTGGACTCTTTCAGTCTCGCACATGGTAGTTGTTCGCTGTTGATCCTGTTGCTGAAAATACATCAGGCAGGTATTGCCACTGATACCTGCCGGCAGTTGGTTTATGAAAGCATTCCGTTTATCATGAACCATAAAAATGAAGTGAAAGAAGATGGCACTACAGCATTGTATCCCGGTATCCTCGACGGGGAATCTGACTACAGCCGGCTTTCCTGGTGCTATGGCGACTTCAACGTAGCGCTGGCATTATGGTATTGCGGGAAATATTTCCAGGAAGAAAAATGGAAACAGGAAGCCCTGGATATTATGCATTACAGCATTAAAAGAGATACCGATACAACAGCGGGTATTGTAGATACCTGCCTGTGTCACGGCTCGGGTGGGATCGCCGCCTTTTACAGAAAGTTCTGGTATGAAACCAACGATATCGCATTTTATCACAGTGCCGAACATTGGCATAACATTACTTTGGATAAACTCGTTTTTTCAGAAGAGGCCAATGTACACGGTGTACGCGCCTGGCAAGGAAAAGATAAGCAATGGGAATACTGCTGGGATCTGCTGGATGGCAGTTGCGGCGTAGGACTGGCGCTGTTGTCACATGACCAACAGGAGCCACTGCCCTGGGATGAATTTCTCCTGCTTTCCTGACGCAGTTTTTAACACAAGAAAATTTATTACCTCCATTATAGCAGGAACGCTGTATTACTGCAAATCCCTTAATACAGCCAGTTACCAACATAAAAGTAGTATCACATGGCATTGTCACATACAGGATTTTTTTTATTAAGAACGCCGCTTTATCCAATAGGTAAATACAAAGAAGTGGTACAGGCAGGTTTGCGGGATTTAATTGCACAGAATCCTTTGTTTTCCTATGCCCTTTACATCGGTTCCAAAGACCTGGTCAATGAACTGGATCGTTTTATCAACGAGCCTGCAGAGTTCAATGAGAAAAAGATTGCGAAGCTTAGAAAATCATTATATAAATATTGGGTACGGGCCTGTACCCGTAGCACCCCTTATGGTTTGTTTGCCGGTTGTACCCTGGGCACAATCGGAGCAGAAACAGCCCTGGTACTGAAAGACCAGCAACAGGCCCGGCAGCAGGTGCGGTTGGATATGGACTATTACACCCGCATCTGTAACCATATCCGGGAACTGCCTGCCGTCAACAGCGAACTCAAATACTATATCAATAACAGCCTGTATAAAATCGGTGATAAATACCGCTATGCAGAATATATCATCAATAATAACCGCCGTAAGTACCTGCTGACTTCCATTGCAGATTCGGTATTTATTGAAAAGATTATCCGGTGTACCGCAGATGGACTTACCATGGACGCTATTGTACGGCTTATCCTGGAAGAAGATGATACCATCAGCGAGGAAGAAGCCACTGCTTTCACCGGAGAGCTGGTAGCTGCCCAGATCCTGATTCCCGAAACAGAACCGAAAATTACCGGTGAAGATAACCTGGGGTTCCTGATCAACCGGCTCACTTCCATTGCCGAAGCAACGGCGCTGCGGGATGAACTGATCGGATTGGCAAGCTTGTTTGAAAAACAAGACTTTGAACTGAGCCGCTTGTCGGAGATACATGCCCGCTGTGAAGCGGCTTTCCCGCTTACACTGCCCAAAGACCTGCTGCAGATAGACTTGTTCAAAACAGCGGAGAAATGTACCCTCAGCGAGCCGCTGATGGATACGATTGTGACCCAGTTAAACAATCTGCTGGCCCTGTGTCATGGATACGCTTCGGGCGGCGGGGAACTGAGCAGCTTTGCTACCCGGTTCAGTGAACAATATGAATCGCAGGAGATTCCCCTGAATATGGCACTCGACGGCGAAACAGGTATTGGATATGGTACCGGTATTGAAAATGCCTTTCATGCGCCTTTCGTGGAAGATGTAGCTACCGGCGGACAACAGGGGGCCACTACGGTCACCTGGTCGCCTATACAGGCACTGGCGCTCGATAAATATGAACAGTTCCTCCGGGAAAACCTGTCTGTTGTGACCATTTCAGATGAAGACCTGAAAAAAATCGGCGACGCCAAAACCATTAAATTCACAGAAAGTTGTTACCTGTTCGGACATCTGCTGTCGTCTTCGCCGGAAGCTGCCGCCACAGGCGACTTTTACTTTACGATGCAGTCGATGGGAGGCCCTTCTGCGGCGAACCTCCTGGGACGCTTCTGTAGTGGCGATACCGCCCTCGCAGAAAAAGTGAAAACCATCCTGGAGGAAGAAGCTGCCGCCTACCCGGATGCTATCCTGGCAGAAATTGTACACTTCCCGGAAGCCAGGGCAGGTAACGTATTGATACGCCCGGCACTGCGGGCCTACGAAATACCTTATGTAGGTGTTTCCGGTACGGATCCGGAGTTCCAGATACCGATATCTGACCTCATGGTATCAGTAAAACAAAACGAAATTATCCTGCGCAGCAAACGCCTGAACAAGCGGATTATTCCCCGTTTGAGTTCTGCGCATAACTATAGCTTCAACAGCTTGCCCATCTATAAATTCCTCTGCGATCTGCAGCATCAGGGGGCTAAAGGCGGTCTTTTCTGGGATTGGGGGGTACTCGGCAACCGGGGCCGTATGCCACGGGTAGTATATAAAAATATTGTCCTCAGCCGGGCTTCCTGGAGCTTTGGAAAGGCCGAAATAGAGAAAGCAGGAGATAACCCGGAAAAGCAACGGGAGGCCATAGACGAGTTCCGTAAGCGGCAACAGCTGCCGGAAAAGGTGGTCATCGCAGAAGCAGATAATGAACTGTTCCTCGATTTAACCCTGCCCGATAGTATCCGCATCCTGATAGACTATGTCAATAAATCAGGTTCAGTACAGTTGAAGGAATTTATGTTTGACGAAAAAGAGGGTATTATCCGCGATGAACAGCAACAGGTGTATGCCAATGAAATCCTGATACCACTCCGTTTTACACCCACCACTACCCGTCAGACTGCTGCGCCGTTCAGGGAAAAAGGTGTATCTTCCGGGCAGCTCATACGTAGCTTTGCCCCGGGCAGTGAATGGATGTATGTGAAAATATATTGTGGTTATGCGGTAGCAGAAGAATTATTATCCGGTTACTTTGCAGAGAAAATTCCGGCATGGCAGGAAGAAGGTTTGTTTGAACAGTTTTTCTTTATCCGTTATGCAGACCCGAAACCCCATATCCGGATGAGATTTCTGAATAAAACCCATCACGTCGGTAATGATGTGATCCTGCGCCGCCTGTATGAAGACCTGCATCAATACCTGCTGAACGGCCAGGTGAAGAAAATACAGTGCGATACCTACGACCGGGAAATTGAACGCTACGGAGCTACCACCATGGAGATGAGTGAAACGGTTTTTTATGCAGACAGTCTCGCAGTGCTGGAAATCTTAAGTATGCTGGAAGGTGCGGAAGGAGAAATGTATCGCTGGAAGATCGCTATGCGCGGAGTAGATATGTTACTGGATGATTTTAACCTGCCCCTGCAGCAGAAAAAACAAGTACTATCGGACCTGCAGAAAGGATATACCGAAGAATTCGGCGGACCAAAATTATTACATAAACAGTTAAACGATAAATACAGAAAGCACCAGAAAGAGATTGCTTCCTTTATGAACCCGGAAGACGACGAAACCAATGAAATAGCAGAAGTGATCAACCTTTACCGGCAACGTAGCGACATGACCAGCGAGGCTATTGCGGCTATCCGGGAAGCCATGCGTGCGGAAGAGGAAGGTGGCTATAAATTATCCAGCCTGATCATGAGTTACATCCACATGTTCCTCAACAGGATTTTTGTAGCCAAACAACGCAAGCATGAACTGGTGTTGTATCATTTCCTGGAGAAATTTTATTTATCACAAATTGCCCTGGTAGAATTAGCAAAATAATGGGATTTCCTTTTTACAGACAACTGGATACGATGGATTGCGGCCCCACCTGCCTGCGTATGGTGGCTAAGCACTATGGACGAAGCTATTCCCTGGAATACCTGAGAGCATCCTCCTTTATTACCCGCGAAGGCGTAAGCCTGCTGGGTATCGGCGAAGCCGCTGAAAAAATCGGCTTCCGTACACATGCCGTGAAAACCACTTTTGATCAGCTGGATGAACATATTCCGTTACCCTGCATCCTGCACTGGAATCAAAATCACTTTGTTGTACTGCCGCCACAGAATTATAACCAGCATAAGAAAAATGAAAAGATACTGGTAGCTGATCCCGGGCATGGTTTGGTGAAGATGGATAAAGAGACGTTTCTGGCCAGCTGGCTAGGACCCAGCAAACAGGGCGTGGTATTGATACTGGAGCCTACAGAAGCTTTTTATCAGCAGAAAGAGGAACAACAGGAGAAGAAAGGATTCCGTTTTCTTTTCAGCTACCTGCGTCCTTACCGGAAATACGTGTTGCAGCTGTTCCTGAGTGTACTGATTGCGAGCATGCTGTCGCTGGTAACGCCTTTTCTCACCCAAAGCCTGGTGGATTATGGAATCAATCACCAGAACCTCGGTTTTGTATACCTGGTACTGATTTCCCAGCTGGTATTATTTGCGGGCAGCACGGCTATTGAAATGATCCGCAGCTGGATATTGTTGCATATGAACAGCCGGATTAATATCAATATTATTTCCGACTTCCTGATCAAACTGATGAAACTACCGATCCGGTTCTTTGATACCAAAATGATCGGGGATATTCATCAGCGCATCGGAGATCATAGCCGTATCCAAAGCTTCCTGACGGGTACTACGCTGTCTACTTTGTTTTCATTTGTAAACCTCTTTGTATTTGCCGTAGTACTGGCCATTTATAGTGTGAAGATACTGCTGGTGTTTGTATGCCTCAGCGCTGCCGCCATTGGCTGGATTTTCTTTTTCCTGCGTCGCCGGAAAGAGCTGGACTATAAACGTTTTCAGCGCATGAGTGACAATGAAAATGTACTCTTTGAGCTGATTACAGGCATGCAGGAAATCAAACTCAATAACTGTGAAACCACTAAAAGATGGGAGTGGGAACAGGTACAGGCCCGTTTGTATAAAATCAGTGTAAAAGGTCTGGCATTAGGACAATACCAACAGGTGGGATCCGTATTCTTTAACCAGCTGAAAAATATCCTGGTGTCGTTTATCAGTGCCCGCGAAGTAATGAATGGTAACATGACCCTCGGGATGATGTTGTCTGTTAGTTATATCATCGGACAGATGAACAGCCCGTTGGATCAGTTGCTGGGCTTTATACAGGCGGCACAGGATGCCCGTATCAGTCTGGACAGGCTGGGAGAGATCCACAACCGCGAAGAAGAAGAATCTGCCGATCACATTGCCATTTCTCCCCTGGATAAAAAAGGCGGGGATATTCAGTTGCAGCAGGTTTCTTTTCAATATGCCGGACCGCATTCGCCTTTTGTACTGAAAGACCTGAACCTGGTAGTGCCGGAAGGCAAGGTGACGGCTATTGTAGGTACCAGTGGCAGTGGTAAAACTACCCTGATGAAACTGTTGTTACAGTTTTATGAACCAACAGACGGGAAGGTATTGGTGGGCAATAAAGACCTCCGCCAGGTTTCACCAAAGTGGTGGAGAAACCAGTGTGGCAGCGTGATGCAGGACGGATTTATTTTTTCCGGTACCATCGCTAAAAACATTGCTGTCAGTGATGAAAAGGTAGATAACGATAAATTGCTGCATGCAGCGGATGTGGCCAACATCCGGAACTTTATTGAAGAGTTGCCGCTGGGCTACCAGACTAAAATCGGTAACTCCGGTAATGGTATCAGTGCAGGGCAGAAGCAGCGGATGCAGATTGCCCGGGCAGTCTACAAGAATCCGCAGTATCTTTTCTTCGATGAAGCTACCAGCGCCCTGGATGCCAATAATGAAAGGATCATTATGGAAAACCTGGATCGTTTCTTTGAAGGCAGAACGGTGGTGGTTATTGCGCATAGACTTAGTACCGTAAAAAATGCAGATCAGATTATAGTACTGGAAAAAGGCGTCATTGTAGAAACGGGTACGCACGCAGAACTGACGGCCAGAAAAGGAAATTATTATGAGTTGGTAAAAAACCAGCTGGAACTGGGAAGTTAATTGATTATGCCGGTAAACGAAAACATAGCACCCGAATTATTGAATAGTACACCTGCTCCCAATGGTGTGCACAAACATCCTACGCTGGAAGAAATGCGTAGTGAAGAGGTACAGGAAATCATGGGTAAAATGCCCTCCTGGATTATCCGGAGAGGTATTACACTCATCGGCATTATATTGCTCGGAATATTTATCGGGGCGTATTTTTTTAAGTACCCGGAAGTAATCCCGGCAAGGGTGGTGATTTCTTTTGTCAATCCACCCGTGCGCCTGGTAGCTCGCAGCAGCCTGCCTATCCAGCAGCTGTTTGTAAAGAGTGACGACAAGGTTCCTGCCAATAAAGTACTGTGTATCCTGTCTAATGGTGCTAACTATGAGGATGCACAGAATGTGGCGTTGATAGCCCGTCAAATTGATACTGCCGGCAATCTCCGGCAGCTGATCCCCAACATCAAATTACCTGCCGGTGGGGAACTGGGAGAGATGCAGGCCGATTATGTGGAATTGTACCAGGCCATTCTGAACTATCGTTTTTTCCTGGGACATAATGCCTATGCCTCCAAGATACAGGCCCTGGCGAAACAATCCGCTTATTACGGGCAGTTGAATCATGAGCTGGGCAATAAAGATAACCTGCTGAAGGAACAGCTGCGGTTGCAGCATAACCGCTACCAGATGGATTCTACACTGGTGAAGGATCGGGTGATCTCCCGGGTGGAATACGAAGAGTCCCGGAAGAAAATGCTGGATCAGCAGATCAATACAGAAAGCAACAGGAGCAGTATGATCCAGAATAACCTGCAGCAAACGGAGTACGAGAAAAACATCACGGAAACCGCTATACAGCAGCAGAGTGAGGAGAATACCCTGCAGCAGAAAATCCGCGATGCTGCCAAACGTTTTGGTGGCCAATACAGCAAATGGGAGCAGAATTATGTGATCAAAACACCCGTGGCAGGTACCGTTACCCTCTTTAAATTCTGGAAAGAAAACCAGTATGTACAGGCCGGAGAAGGGGTGGCCATGGTAACGCCACCGGAGCAGGAATACATTGCCCGTGGCGATATTGGTATCAATGGTTCCGGTAAGATTCAGGCTGGTCAGAAGGTATTGATCAAACTAACCGCTTATCCCTTTGAAGAATACGGGATGCTGAGAGGTAAGGTATCTTCGCGTTCTGCAGTAGCCATGGATAGTGTATTCAATGTAGATATACAACTCGAAAATAACCTCCATACCAATGCCGGCAAAGTAATCCCCGCCCAGCCGCAACTGGTGGGTGTAGCCGAAATTCTGACGGAAGATAAGAGTGTACTCCAACGGTTGTTTGAGAAGGTATATGGCAAATGGAGACGATAACCCCCTGATATTATATCCCATGCAGACATCCGTCTGCATGGGATGTTACCACTTCGTGCCGGTGATTACTGGCATCTGCAGGTAACCAGGGTAGCCGGACATAAAGGGCTACAGATCATAAGTGTGGGGAGAGCAGCTTCGTTCAGCTCTCCGGCAGGCAATGGTGATTGCTGGCCCGCACTTAAAGCGGATACGGTAATTTTGCTCAGTGTCAGTTTCTTGGTCGGTGTCAGACTTTTCTTTTTCATAATTAAATTTTATGGTGTTACATAATGGAAGCCGGAAGGGCATGGCTATCCTGTGGCCGGTAGCTAACACGCTACAGACCGGATAACAGGCAGTGTAATACTGTTGCTGATAGAATAGATCTGCTGTTAAAGCAGCTCAGCATTTACAGGTCACCAACGTGAATGGACACAAAGGACTACAGATCATGAGGGTGGGGAGAGCAGCCTCGTTCAGCGCTCCTGCATGCAATGCTGATTGCTGGTCCACGCTTAAAGCGGATACGGTAATTTTGCTCAGTGTCAGTTTCTTTTTCGGTGTCAGATTTTTCTTTTTCATGATGAAATTTTATGGTGTTACATAATGGAAACCGGAAGGGCATGGCTGTCCTGCAAACCGGATAACAGGTAGTGTAATATGCATGCTTTGCTAATGGGAAAGATCCATCGTTAAAGCAGTTTAGCACTTACAGGTCACAAAGGTGAATGGACACAAAGGACTCAGAATGGTGAAACTTTTTTCAGTCTGTTCGCCGGCTTGTAAGGATAATTGTTGACTGTGGGTTAAATCGGCTACAGCAATTCTGTTTAACACCAATTTCTTTTTGGGTGTAAGGTTTCTCTTTTTCATGGTGAGTGGTTTAATATATTGGAAGTTATTCGGTGGGGGATACCGGTTACCATGGAATACAGCTGCTGTTTGCAGTAGCTACAGGTGTACACGGTACCGCCGTATAAAGGTTTGCTCCGTTTTGTGCTGGCTATCAGTCTTCATGACTCCAATAGGCTGAATAGCGTTATGGTTTGTTTATGTAGCAACCATTTTTCAATACTGATGGTAGCTTTTGCATCGTAGGTTTTTGTGGTGTTTGTAAAATACAGGTTATGCAGCTGTTTTGCAGGTGAACAATGGCGTTGCTTGCCGGAAATTAAAGGTGGCTGAACAGCGTGGCAGCCAATCGGGTAAACAATTTTTATTAATGGTACTAAGTTAATAATGCCCGGTGCGAAATGAATGCGGGGAAATCATATTAGTAAATCGTTAACTAAAGCAATAAGCAGGATATTTTTCCGATAGCTATCAGAAAAACACCCTGCTTATTTTATCTGCTGATGCGGAAGTATTGGTTACTGCCGCATCTGTTTATAGGCATTAATGAGTCCGTTGGTACTGGCGTCATGATTGGTGATCACATCATTGTTCTCTAGTTCCGGCAATATTCTGCTGGCGAGCTGTTTACCCAGTTCCACGCCCCATTGATCGAAGCTGTAGATATTCCAGATAACACCCTGCACAAATATTTTGTGTTCGTATAGGGCTATCAGTGAGCCCAGCGAACGAGGCGTGATCTCTTTCACGAGGAAGGAGTTGGTAGGCCGGTTGCCGCTGAATACTTTAGACGGTAGAATTTTTGTTATTTCCGCCGCCGGGGTATTGGCTTTTTCCAGTTCTGCCCGTACTTCTTCCGCTGTTTTACCATTCATCAGTGCTTCCGTTTGTGCGAAGAAGTTAGACAACAGTTTTACATGATGATCGCCAATAGGATTGTGGCTGATGGCCGGCGCGATGAAGTCGCAAGGAATCAGGCGGGTACCCTGGTGAATCAGCTGATAGAAAGCATGCTGGCCATTGGTACCTGGTTCGCCCCATACAATCGGACCTGTTTCATAGCTTACCTGGTTGCCGTTACGGTCGGTGGATTTACCGTTGCTTTCCATATTTCCTTGCTGGAAATAGGCGGCAAAGCGATGCAGGTACTGGTCGTATGGCAGAATGGCTTCTGTGGCGGAGCCAAAGAAGTTGCCGTACCACAGGCCAATGAGCGCCATGATAACGGGTATGTTGGCTGTCAGCGGTGTTTGCGTAAAGTGATTGTCAACGGCGTGGGCGCCATCCAGCAGCTGGATGAAGTTATCGTAGCCGATGGTGAGTGCAATGGATAAACCAATGGCAGACCACAGTGAGTAACGGCCGCCTACCCAGTCCCAGAATTCAAACATGTTGTTGGGATCAATACCGAAGGCAGTTACTGCTTTTTCGTTGGTAGAAAGGGCTACAAAGTGTTTCGCTACCGCTTTTTCATCCTTTGCATGTTCCAGGAACCAATTGCGCGCTGTATGGGCATTGGTCATGGTTTCCTGGGTCGTAAAGGTTTTGGAAGCGATGAGGAAGAGGGTTTCTTCCGGTGTTACTTTTTTCAATGTTTCTGCAATGTGGGTACCATCTACATTGGAAACGAAATAAGTTTGTATGTTAGGTTTCCAGTAAGGTTTCAGGGCTTCTGTTACCATTACCGGGCCGAGGTCGGAACCGCCGATACCAATGTTGACGATATAGCGTATAGGCTTTCCCGTATAACCTTTCCATTCACCGGAATGAATCTGCCGGCAGATATGGTCCATCTTGTTCAGCACTGCTTTTACATCTGGCATGACATCGCGGCCATCCAGCATCACCGGCTTATTGGAGGTGTTACGCAGCGCGGTATGTAATACAGCCCTGTTTTCGGTTACATTGATTTTTTCTGCACCAAACATGGCTTTTATCGCAGCTGGTACGCCACATTCTTCCGCCAGGCTTGATAACAGATTAAGGGTATCTGCGGTAATAATATTTTTGGAATAGTCAAAGAGTATATCTTCAAACTGCAGGGAAAACGTGCCGAACCGTTCTTTATCTTCCATAAATAAGGCACGCATGTGTACCTGTTTCATTTCTGTGGCATGCTTTTGCAACAACTGCCACGACTTGGTGGCGGTAGGATCAGTAGTCGGAAACATAAATAATTGTATTAAATCCGGGCCAAAAATAATCTTTTAGATTTATGATTTCTGTTTTCTGTAGAATTGCCAGGAAATTGCGACGGCAATCATCCCGATGGCAATAATGCAGGCATGAACAATGGCATTCTCTGCTATCACGTTGGCAGCGCTTCTTTTCAGCAGGATGCCATAGAAAGCCCATACACTAACAAGTGCATACACGATATTGTTGCGTAATAAAATCATACTGATGCTGAGAAGGGTGCCTGCGCCAATCATCACAATGGTATGGCTGATCTGTGACGGCACATCTCCGGTCCATCCGGCGTAGCTGAGTAATGCCGCCAGATTGGCCAGTGTGGCAATACTGATCCAGCCCAGGTAAATACTGAATGGAAGATAAATAAATATTTTTTCGGGTAGGGTAGCCGGCCGCAAGGCAATACCGAAATTGAGATGTATGCGGAACAGCGCGAACAACAGGATCAGCATAATGCCCATACTCAATGGAATCAGGTTATAGTGCCAGGCAAACAACCAGCCGGCGTTGGCGATGGAGGTCACCATGAACCAGTCTTTTATATTGTTCATCAGATAACTGAGTACTGCAGGTTGTTTCAGGGAGAAGGCCAGCCATAGCTGATAAATAATGAACGCCAGCAGCAACAGGTAAATAATTCCCCAGATAGAAAAAGTAATGTCTGCCGGTGTAAACAGGCTGGGATATTCTGCGGCTATCTGGCCGGTGGTTTTACCGTTGATGGGAATAAAAACAGCGAGTGCATTTGTGACAACCGTGATGATAAAGCCAATGGTGTGAAAGACAGATTTATTTTTGTAATGGAGGGTTTCGTGGGTTTTCATCATAACAAATAACACATTTTTGACTGTTACGGACATATGGTTGCAGCCGGATGCCGCAAATATTATGCTAGAAGGGGATCGCACCGGTAAGGAAAAAATTGTCAATTTGCTTTACATTAGTAGATTTCTACATTTTTACATACATTTGCCAGCTATGACAGCTGAGCAACTTAAAGCTATGAGGGACCGTTTATATGTCCTGGGAGGTTTTCTTTAACGTCCCTGACCGAATAGCTAAAATAGAAAATGATAAACAATTAAGCCTGGCACCCGGATTCTGGGATGATAATGCCAGAGCGACTTCGATTCTGAAGGAAATTAAGGTAAACAAGTATTGGGTTGACCTTTATGATCAGGTAAATGCGGCTATTGAAGATAGCGGTGTACTCAATGATTTCTTTAAAGAAGGAGAAGCCACAGAACAGGAAGTGGAACAAGCTTATGAAGCAGCCCTTTCTGCATTGGATGACCTGGAGTTTAAGTCTACCTTAAACCAGCCTGAAGATGAAATGCCTGCTGTATTAACCATTAACTCCGGTGCGGGCGGCACGGAAAGCCAGGATTGGGCGGAAATGCTGCTGCGTATGTATCGGATGTACGGGGAGAAGCAGGGCTGGAAGGTTTCTGAAATTGATACACAGTATGGGGAAGGAGCCGGTATCAAATCCGCTACACTGGAATTTGATGGCGACTTTGCCTATGGGCATCTCAAAGCGGAAAGCGGTGTACACCGCCTGGTGCGCATTTCTCCTTTTGATTCCAATGCGCGCAGACATACGTCTTTCGCCTCCGTGTATGTATATCCGTTAGTAGATAATACTATTGAGATAGCTGTGAATCCTGCAGACCTGGAATGGGAGTTTTACCGTTCCGGTGGTAAGGGTGGACAGAACGTAAACAAGGTAGAAACAGCCGTGCGTCTGAAACACGTTCCTTCCGGTATCATCATCGAATGTCAGCAGGCCAGAACACAGGGCGAGAACCGTGAAAAGGCGCTCACCATGTTAAAGTCCCGCCTGTATGAAGAAGAACTGCGTAAACGGGAAGAGCTGAAAAATGCCGCCAATGCCAATAAACGCAAAATCGAATGGGGATCACAGATCAGGTCGTACGTATTCCATCCGTACAAAATGATCAAAGATCACCGGACCGATTTTGAAGTGGGCAACGTAGGACCTGTCATGGATGGTGAACTGAACGGATTCATCAAGGCGTATCTGATGATGCAGAAGGAAGAGGACAATAATTAATAACTATCGACTAATAATCATTTAGCAGACAGTTTTTACAACCCTTATTTTTGCAGCGGAAACACTGGATAATTGTTTAGTTATTAACTAATACACCAAAAAAATCTGATTAAATGAATACAGGATATTTCGAGTATGCAGCACCGGCCAATGAGCCTGTTTTAAGCTATGGCCCTGGTACTGCTGAGAGAGCAGCGCTGAAAAAACAACTGGCAGCGTTTAAAGCAGAAGTGGCGGATATACCTATGTATATCGGCGGAAATGAAGTACGTACCGGTAAGACGGTAGACCTGCGTCCGCCGCATGAAATCAAACATAAACTGGGACACTTCCATATGGGAGATGCCAGCCACGTGAAAACGGCCATCGCAGCTGCGTTGGAAGCACGTGAAAAATGGGCTAACATGGACTGGGAAACACGTGCCGGTATCTTCCTGCGCGCTGCTGACCTGATTGCCACCAAATATCGTTACCACCTGAACGCTGCTACCATGCTGGGTCAAAGCAAGAATGCTTTCCAGGCTGAAATAGACAGCGCTTGCGAACTGATCGACTTCCTGCGTTACAATGTACATTTCCTCAGTGAAATCTACCGCCAGCAGCCGGTGAGCGCACCAGGTATCCACAACAGAACAGAATACCGTCCGCTGGAAGGTTTCGTACTGGCAGTGACACCATTTAACTTTACCGCTATTGCCGGTAACCTGCCTACTTCTGCTGCCATGTGCGGTAACGTAGTAGTATGGAAACCCGCTAATACCCAGGTATATGCGGCTAATGTGATCATGAAAATACTGATCGAAGCCGGCTTGCCTGCAGGTGTTATCAACCTGGTATATGCCAGTGGTCCGGTGATCGGAGAGGTATGTTTTGCAGATCCTCACTTCGCAGGTATCCACTTTACCGGTTCTACCGGGGTATTCCAGACCATGTGGAAAACAATCGGTGAAAACATCAGCAAATACAAATCCTATCCGCGTATCGTAGGTGAAACCGGTGGTAAAGACTTTGTGCTCGTTCACAAATCTGCCGACGTAGACACTACCGTTACGGCACTGGCTCGTGGTGCTTTCGAATACCAGGGTCAGAAATGTTCTGCCGCTTCCCGCGCTTATCTGCCCAGCAATATTGCGGAAGAAGTGAAAACCAAACTGGCAGCTGAACTGAAAACCATGAAAGTGGGTACCACAGAAGATTTCAGCAACTTTATCAATGCCGTGATCGACGAAAAATCTTTCGATAAAATCGCCAGCTACATTGATAATGCGAAGAACGATCCGAAAGCAAAAATCATTGCTGGCGGTAACTACAATAAAACAGAAGGTTACTTCATTGAGCCTACCGTTATTGAAACAACGGATGCCAATTATGTAACCATGTGTGAAGAAATATTCGGACCTGTATTAACGATCTACACCTACGATGCTGAACAATTCGACGACATCCTGGTAACGGTAGATAAGACTTCCGAATACGCCCTCACCGGCGCCATCATTGCCCAGGACCGCTATGCCGTGGAACTGGCTACCAGAAAACTGGTAAACAGTGCTGGTAACTTCTACATCAACGATAAACCTACCGGTGCCGTAGTAGGTCAGCAACCTTTCGGTGGCGCCCGCGCATCCGGTACCAACGATAAAGCCGGCTCCATGCTGAACCTGTACCGCTGGTTAAGTGCCCGCAGCATCAAAGAAACCTTTGTACCTGCCACTGACTACCGTTATCCGTTCCTGAAAGAAGCATAAGCGCCCGCTAAAGGACATTATAAACAAACCGTTTCAGGTATTACTCCGGTAATTCCTGAAACGGTTTTTATTTAAGAGGGCTATTTAGTACTTTTGTGCCCTTAAATCAACGCAGTACCTATGCAGACAGACATTATATCTACCTACTTCAGTGAGCACCATAAACAACGCAGGGTAGCAGATCTGGAACAACGGCTGCTGGCTGCCGGGGTACCGGCACAGGAAGCCAGTGTACAGGCGTTGGCAGGTTTTCAGGCTTTGCTGAAAAAAGAAACAAAGAAGAAAGGAATCAAGGCACTGATAGGGTTGATTATCGCTTTGGTATTGCTGACAAGGGTGGTGATGGCAGTCAATCAGCAGGGTACTTTCCTGCAGATATCTGTTTCGCTGGCAGTGATTGCCTATACCTTGGTAAGCAGTCTCATATGGGGCCTGCAGTTGTTTGCCCTGAAAGAAGAAATCACAGGTTTCCGTGATCTGCGGAAATTATAGTTATCATCGCTTTTATATCCATGCACCCGGGGTGCATTACCGGATGGTTATATCCTGCGGAGAGTGATCACAGCAGGATATAGCCAGGTAAGGATATTATTTGATCTTTCGTAACGCCGCCAGTGCTTCGGTGACGTGTTTTTCCCCATCCCGCAGGGAATTGAAGGTGTGTATCACGACTCCCTGTTTATCTACAATATAAGTAACCCGACCCGGGATCACAAAGGTCTTAGGCACCCCAAACAGTTTACGCACTTCATTTTTCGGATCACTCAGTAAGGTAAACGGCAGGTTGTGATGGGTAGCAAAACTTTTATGGGAAGCTACCTTGTCGGCGCTGATACCAATGACCAGCGCACCCAGTTGCTGGAATTCCTGATAGGAATCCCGGAAGGAGCAGGCTTCTTTGGTACATACGCTGGTTTCATCTTTCGGATAGAAATAAATTACCAGCGGCTGTTTCCCTAAAACCGTATTAATATCAAAGTTTTTACCATGCTGATCCTGCAAGGTAAAGGATGGGACTTTATCTCCTGTTTTAATCTGGGCGCCGGAACTGGTACCCCATAGTTGAAGAAAGGCGGTCATAGCGATAATGAGCTTTAGTATTTTCATATACTTTATTTGCAGTTGCTAAAGTACGAAGAGATCAGCATAAAGCCCGGGGGAATATCAGGGGAGAAATCCTTGCTGTACCTGCCGTAGGCACAGCAAGGAGGGGAGCCGTTTTAGAAACGGAAAAGAAAACCGAAATGTACATTGTTCAGCCCAAAGCCGGAACTGATACCACCACTGGTCTCTGTTTTTTTGTATCTGATATCTCCCATTTTGTCAGTACTATGGGTCAGGTATAACAGGCTGCCCAGGTTGCCAGTGACAGCTACCCGGGGAGTGACGTTAAATAGCAGACCCGGTGTGTAATAAATCCCGAAGGAGGTACTTTTCCCCGGGTAAATGGAAGAGGGAATGTCAATGGTGGATTTACTGAAGGAAGCCTGGAGCTGCACATCATTGTAAATGGAAAATTTGCTGTTCCACAGTGGTTGTTCATAACGAATAAAAGGAGCCACCTGCCAGCCGGTGGTTTTGGAAGCAGGATTTGGTTCGCCCGACGACTTTGTCTGGTAGTAACCAACAGCAAGACCGATAGAAAACCTTTCATTCAGATAACGGCCATAGGAGGGACTAATGTTGAACGAGGAAACTTTAGATTCGGCGGATCCTTCCTTGTTCTCCTTAGTAGAGCGAAAACCGACAGCGCCGCTGACATAGTTCTTTTTTACCTGTGCCTGTGAATGTACTGCCAGTAGCAGGTTTGCGAGGGTGAGTACCCGGAAAAAGTGTTGTTTCATAAATGTAGAATGGCGTTTATATAAATAATATATTAATGTTTCGGCATACCTGAAATGCAAATATTTAATTGCTTATCTAGCAGTTTTCTGATTTTCAACTTTTTATCTGTAGCATTAATCATTATTTTTGGCCCCTAAAACGTTGTGTTTTGAAAACCATACTTAACGACAGGCAGATGACTATTACGATAGACAGGCTTTGTCATCAGTTGATAGAAAATCATTTACAGTTTGAAGAAACCGTGTTGATCGGATTACAGCCAAGGGGGATTTATCTTTCCGGCAGAATCCATAAAACACTGTTACAACTCTTACCCGGAACGCATATCGATTATGGTAAACTGGATATCACTTTTTACCGCGACGATTTTAATCAAAGCAAAACGTTGCATGTTCCGAATGAAACCAGCATAGATTTTTCGATTGAAAATAAAAAGGTGGTGCTGATAGATGATGTGTTATATACCGGTCGTACTATCCGCTCAGCCCTCGATGCCATGCTCGACTTCGGCCGGCCGGCATCTGTAGAGCTGCTTACGCTGATAGACCGCCGTTTCAGCCGGCAGTTGCCTATTCAGCCTGACTATACCGGACGTACCATTGATGCCTTTATTTCTCAGAAAGTAAGGGTGTTGTGGGAAGAACGGGATGGTAAAGACGAAGTAATTCTGATCGACTAAAACAAGTTCGATTTCAGTATTCAGATTTCATCCTTTATATTTGCACATTAATGTCTCTTTCTGTAAAACACTTACTCGGAATCCGTGATCTGCAGCGCCAGGATATAGAACTTATTTTTCAAACAGCCGACCAGTTTAAAGAGGTTTTACAAAGGCCGATAAAGAAAGTTCCCACGCTGCGCGACACTACTATTGTCAATGTATTTTTTGAGAATTCAACCCGTACCCGTCTTTCATTTGAACTGGCGGAAAAGCGACTGGGCGCAGATACCCTCAATTTTTCTGCATCCGGATCTTCTGTATCCAAGGGAGAAACGCTGATAGATACGGTCAACAACATCCTGTCCATGAAAGTGGATATGGTGGTCATGCGTCACTCAGCCAGTGGTGCACCTCACTTCCTGGCCAAACACATTGATGTACCCATCCTCAACGCCGGCGACGGTATCAATGAACATCCCACACAGGCACTGCTGGACGCCTTTTCCATCCGGGAAAAACTCGGTACCGTAACAGGCAAAAAGGTAGCTATCTGCGGCGATATCATGCACTCGCGGGTAGCATTATCCAATATTTACTGCCTGAAAAAACTGGGTGCGGAAGTAACCGTGGTAGGCCCGCCTACACTTATTCCGAAATATATGGCCGAAGCGCTGGGGGTGAATGTCAGCTACAATATCCGCGAAGCCCTGGCCTGGTGTGATGTAGCCAATGTGTTGCGCATTCAGCTGGAAAGACAAAATACACCACTGTTCTCTTCCCTCCGGGAATACTCCCTCGCTTATGGGGTAAACCGGCAGCTGCTGGACAGCCTGCAAAAGGAAATCATCATCATGCACCCGGGACCAATCAACCGTGGGGTAGAGCTGAACTCTGATGTGGCCGACTCCGGTCAGTCTATTATCCTCGATCAGGTAGAAAACGGCGTAGCCGTACGCATGGCTGCACTGTACCTGCTGGCAGGTAAAAAAGCAGAACAATAGCCGCTTTATACAGACCGCTGTTTTGTTGTCATCACCTGATAGAGATGCAACAAAACAGCAGATCCCTGTAGGCATGATGCTATAAGCCTGTAAGTATATAAGTATATAAGCCCAACAGGGTATAGGTGCTGTATTTCCTTATGATCAGCTACCGGAAATAATCCTCCAACGATTTCACTGCTCCATTACTGTATAAAAACGGATAGTCGTTACCGTTATCTCTATGCAATTTCTTCACATAAATATCCGGCATCCTGCCCTGATAATTATTTATCAGAAAGCGTATATACGTTAGGGTTATATTTTTTCTATTGAAGAAGAATGTAGTATTTGTACCTTTCAGGTAACAGGCTGTTGAAAAAAATCAGCAGGATGTGGCGCTGTTCAGCCGGTCGGCAGAAACAGCAGGTACGCAGGTGATCGGCTAAAACCCAACATTGATCCCAAAAGTATACGACCTGAAAAACGGATAGACGTTACCGTTATATCCGTCTGTTTGTTCCGGATCATAGTATTTAATCTTCATATTGTTGGTTTCCCACAGGTCCTGCCCGGAGAAATACCAGCGCATATGCCGGATGGGAATTCTTTTCAGCAAGGCTGCGGGGAAAGTATAGCCCAGTTGCAGATTTTTCAGTCGTATGTAGGCGCCATTCATTACCCAGTGGGAAGAGGGAACGGTATTCTGCTGGTCATTCATGTAAAGGCGCGGAAACAGGGCATCGGGATGGTCCGGACGCCAGTAGTCGCGATTGATATCCCATGGCTGCTGCCAGCTGCTGGCAAAAGGCAGATTGTATCTGGGATCGGGCATCACCTGCCGGTTACCTACTCCCTGAAAGAAAACGGAGAAGTCGAACCCTTTCCAGGCAAAGCCGGCATCTATACCGTAGGCATATTGCGGATCGGTGCTACCTAAATATACGAGGTCATTAAAATCAATTTTATGATCGCCGTTGATATCCCGGTAACGCAGATCGCCCGGACCAGTGTGGGTTTGCTGGAATGCGTGGGCTTTCACTTCGGCATCATTGGCGAAGTAACCATCTGCCACGTATCCAAACAAGGAAGAATAAGGATAACCCGCCACCCCCTGATTCCAGCCGGGTTGCGGGGTTACGTCATCATGCTGGGTTACTTTGTTCTGGCTGTGGAACAGGTTGGCATTCACATACCAGGTAAATGGACCATGACTGCTTCGCCAGCCGGCATTCACTTCCCAACCCCAGGCTCTCATTTCACCGGTGTTGAACCGCAGGGGCCATGCACCATCGCCGGAAGCCGTGAGCACCGGTATCTGCATGTTGCTGTTATGTTTGATAAAATAATCTGCGGAGATAGTCAGGCGTCTACGGAAGAGTGTGGCGTCCCATCCATAGTTGTACGTGGAAATCTTTTCCCACCCCTGCGCCTGGGCAACAGGATTCTTGTATACGAACGGAGAAAACGGGCGGTTGTATCCAAAGGTGAAAGTACTCAGTCGCTCATCATTGGGAATGGTACGCCAGTTATTGACATTGCCCAGTCTGCCCCAGGACCATCTTAATTTGAATTCATTGAAAAAGGGCAGGGCGTTATTGAACCAGGACTCATTGTTTAACCGCCATCCGGCAGAAAAAGAAGGAAATCCTTGCCACTGCCGGGTTGTAGGAAATGCGCTGCTGTGCTGTAATAGCCGGGCGCCTATGAGACTGGCTTCCAACAGGTAGCGGTTATCATAGTTGTAATTGATTTTACCGAAAAGAGAGAGCAACGAACCGGTCGTACGTAATTCCTGCGTATACTGCGCGGGCTGCAGGAAACTGGTCCGGTCTATTTCTTCCCGCGTAACCTGGTAGGAGGCGCCGGTATTTTGTATGGTATTGTACGTTTCGTGTGTATAGCCACCCAACAGATGAATATAGTGTTTGTCCTTTTTGATGTCGTAATCGGCCAGTAGTTGCAGGTTGCCGCCATCCGTCACCAGTTTGCTTTTTTGCAGCATGCTTTGATAAGGTACGCCCTGTACCGGTGCTTCGCTGTTCCACAACGGAATGGAGTGCCTGCCCAGATTATCCTGCAGCGTATGGCGTTGCGGACTATAGATCAACCGAAGCGTAAGGCCTTTCAGCAGGCTATCTGCCCGCAAGGTGAATACCGCATCTACGTAGTTGTTTTTCTCTTCCCGCATGCCGCCTTCTTTCAGAATAGCATAGGTGGGGGCGCCGCCGGCTGCATAATGCCCGGTGCCCGGTACATATATAGGCACATGCCCCGGCCCGCGGTAAAGTCCTGCCAGCAAGCCCTGTGGCCCTTCCACGGCCAGGGCCGGGGAGAAGGTATTGGTCTGGGCATAGGAGAGGCGGGTCTCCAGGCTGAAATGTTTGTTGAAACGATTGTTGAGATTCACCCGGGCATTGATGCGATGTGTTTTATCCGGTCCTTCGGCAAACAGGCCTTGGCGCCCGAAATAGCCCAGGGAAGCAGAGTACTGACTCAGGGTATCTCCTCCTTTGACGGAGACATTATAGTTTTGTACCCCGGTTTTGCTTTTAGTCAGCAGGGGTAACTGGTCGAAGTTATAATAATATTTATAGTAGCCGGGGCGCTGAAAATCCGTAGCGTAATGATTCCCGGTTTGCATCAGGTTAATTTCATAGGGCGACCAGGGCACATCCATGCCGGCATTGGTAGCCGCTTCATTCTGCATGGTGGCGGCTTCCCAGGAAGATACCCGTTTGGGTAACCCGATGGGCGTTTCGAATCCTCCCAGGCTGCTGAGATCTACCTGCAGTTTACCAGGTTTGCCGGTACGGGTGGTCACGAGTACTACGCCGCCGGCCCCGCGGGCACTGTAGATGGCGGCAGCCGAAGCATCCTTGAGAATAGAAACGGATTCAATATCGTCCGGATTCAGTACGGCCAGTGAGCCGGGCACGCCATCTACAATCACCGGCGTATTGCTGCCGGAAGAGGAGGTGACACCCCGTACCTGTATATTAAATCCTTCGCGGCCGGGTTGTCCGTTGCTGCGAGTCACCACCAACCCGGTGGCAGTACCCTGGAGAGCGGCCATGACATTGGAAACGGGCCTGCTTTGCAGGCGGGCCCCTTCTATCTGGGAGATGGCGCCTGTGATATTGGCGCGTCGCTGAATACCATAGCCCAGTACCACCAGCTCCGTTAGTTTTTTCAGATCCGGTTGGAGGATGACGGTAATATTTTTACGGTCACGAACAGTAATCTCCCGGGTTTCAAAGCCGATGAGCGATACCTGGAGGGTAGCCTGGCCATTGATGACTTCTACTTTAAACTGGCCTGCATCGTTGGTAGCGGCGCCGTTGGCGGTGCCTTTTTCCCGGATAGATACGCCGCTGAGGGGCTGTATGCCATCACTGACGGTACCGGTTACGGGCCAGCGGTTGTTGTTGTCTACGCGCCTGTTGCCTGGTGGCGTAATCAAGGCATTGCCATCGTTGCCGGGAATCACGATGATTTGATCTTCCCTGATTTCTACACGGTATTTAGCAGGAGGAAAGAGGTTCCGGAGTATATCGGTGAGTAAGGTATTATGTACATGAATGTTAACGCCATGGCGGGTTTCCAGCTCATCAGACGAAATAGCAAAGGTATATTTGGTTTGTTTCTCTATTTCCCGGATAACTGTTTTGAGGCTGGCGTTCTGGTATTGGAGCGAAATTCTTTTGGTATTGGCATCAGGCGTCTGAGCGGCCGCAATAGTGCCGGTGCATACCAGGAAAGCCAGTAAAAAAAAGACAGACACACGCCCAAACCTGGTATTTGAGTGTCGCGCCTGTAGCAGTAGTTGCTGCATATGCAAGAGGGTCAGGCGCGTTTTAGTAAATTTCTACCAGGTTGTTTTTATGTGTGATATTAATTTGAAGGGTTTTCCTCATAATATCCAATACCTCATCCAGTGGCATGTTCCGGAAGGTGGCCAGGAGCTTCTTATCAGACAATGCCGGATTGCTGAGGGAAATCTCCACACCATAAAAATCTGCCAGGGAAGTGGCTACTTCCGCCAAAGGAGTGTCATCAAAAGTGAGGCACCGGGTTTTCCAGGCCAGGATATTATTACTTTTTTTATGCAGCTGTGTATCGATGTTGGTGCCATTGTGTTGGAGAGAGGCTTCTACGCCGGGCGTGAGAATGACCTTCTTTTCGGTGCCTTTGTAGGCTGCGCTGACCTTTCCGGATTGTACAAATACTTTTACCCCACTGCTGGCCGCTTTCACATTAAAGGCGGTGCCCAGTACCTGTACTTCCACTTCGGGAGCATTCACAATAAAGGGTACGGTTTCGTTGCGGGTTACATCGAAGAAGGCTTCGCCTTTATCGATCCGGATGTTTCTGTTGGTCTGGCCGAAGCGGCGGGCGTATCGGATGCTGGTGTGGGCATTCAGGTATACTTTGGAACCGTCGGGGAGCAGGAGGCTATCTTGCTGAGTGGCGGTGGCAAAGGTTTGGTAACTGCCGGGGCCCAGCCAGGTCCAGGTGAGTGCGATGGCCACCACGGCTGCTGCTGCTGCCCACCAGTATTTACGTGTCAGGGGCACTATACGGCCTTGTTGGGGGGCAGTTCCCGTTGTCGCCGGGGTTGCATCCAGTACAGCATTCAGTTGATCCCATTGGGCCTGTATGTCGTAAGGGGAAGCGGTAGGAAGAGCATCGCCCTGCCACATAGCCTTCATATCCAGGAATATATCCAGGTTACCCGTATCGGCTTGTATCCAGTCGTTGAGCGCCTGTTTATGCTGCTCATTGTCCGGATCTTCCAGATAACGGATCACAATATCTATATCTATGTCGGTTTTATTATTCATGGCTACTTATTAGTAATACAACCATCGGGGACTTTACCATTAGCGATATTAAAAAAAAATTTTCGGGTGGCCTATGGCTTATTAATAAGCACAACCCGCAGTTTCTTTAATGCAGTGGTTAAATGGGCGTAAACGGTATTAATCGAGATATTTAATTGTTCAGCTATTTCAGCGGGAGAGAGGCCTTTGAGCCGGCTCAGTTCAAAAACGCGGCGGCATTGGTCGGGTAGTTTGTCCAGTGCGGAACGGTAGCGTGCTTCCAGTTCTTTATGTTCGAGCAGGGCATGGTTGTTTTCTGCAGCGCCTGTACCGGCCACAAATACCTGTTCTTTTACATATACGTCTTTGCGTTGTTCTTTTTTAATACGGTTAAGACAGGTATTGACGGTAGCCCTGGCGAGATAATGATTAATAGGCGCCCGTTCATCCAGGTTTTCTGCACTCTTCCATAAATTAAGGAACACATCCTGTACCATATCATTGGCATCTTCTTCCTGTTTTACATAACGCACCGCTATATTATACATAGTAGGGGCGTACTGTTTAAAAACAGCCTCAAATACTGACTTATTCCTTTGCCGGATACCTTTTACTATTTCCTCGTTACTCAGTTGCAACATGCTATGATCGTTTGTTTCCGCGCTGCGAAGATAGATGATTAAAATTATGAAATGCTAAATATGAATCCCTCCAATTCCCTGATATGCCCTGTAATCGGGTAAGTAGCCTTGTTTTTATCATTTGGGAAAAGTGATTTTTTCACTTTAACATTTTCTTCACTAATGGTAAAGTAGTTGTCGGATGTATTCTTAGTATACGGCCAACGATGAGGGCATATAACAAAAATCATGCACAACAACGGGAGCCGATCTGGAAATTATTATCTAAACCATACAAAAAATTGAATGCCATGAAAAGAACGATCACAGGAACACTCGCTTTAGCTACATTGGTAGTAGGAATGTCTGCTTTTAAAAGTGCAGATGCTACAACAGTAAAATCTGTAGACAGCATTGCCACATCAGTAAATAACTTTAAGAGCATCGACTCCGTAATGCATGCTGACTCACTGGGTAGTGTAGATTCATTGGTACGTGTAGACTCACTCGTTAGTCTGGATTCTTTACAGGGAAAAGGAATGAACACGCTGTTAGCGCTGGATTCACTGAGCGGCGCTGATTCAGTAAGCCACCTGAATGTGGTAAGAAGCGTAGATTCTGTGCAAAGTGTAGACTCCATCCGCGCAGTGGAAGGCGGTTCTATCACCGGAAAAATCACACCGGCAGAAGGCGCTACTGAAATCGAAGCCGATAACGGTACCGAAAAACTGAAAGCAGCGGTTTCACAGGGTTCATTTGCCATCCCTGCTGCTAAATCCGGTACCTACACCATCACCATCTTAGGTAAAGCACCATTTAAAAATGCGGTGATTAAAGATGTAAAAGTAGAAGATGGAAAAGCTACTGATCTGGGCGAAATCAAACTGGAACAGTAGTCGTAAAATTGTACTAGCAACCAACAACAATAATCATCCTCAATGGAAACCCCATTTTGGTTTGATCAGGGGAGCCGCTTTTCCGGCTCCCCTTTTTTTATGCCGGTTCCTGATTATATTTAGGTTTTTATTGACTATTAAGCAGGACGCTATGCGCACAGTGATATTGCTCATCATCTCCAATACCTTTATGACTTTTGCCTGGTACGGACACCTGAAACACCAGGGAACGGCACTCTGGAAAGTAATTCTGATCAGCTGGGGTATTGCTTTCTTTGAATATTGTTTTATGGTGCCTGCCAACCGGCTGGGGGCGCAGGAAGGATTCAGCGGCTTTCAGCTCAAAACCATCCAGGAAGTAATTACCCTCACCGTATTCAGTATTTTTGCCATCTTTTTCCTGAAGGAACCCCTCCGGTGGAACTATTTAATATCTTTCTTTTTTCTGATCGGCGCGGTTTATTTTATGTTTAAAAAATAATACTACCGCTGAACCAAAAAAGCGATCGGGCAGGATTGAATTAAAATTTATCCTCATTATCTTTAGCGCTTGTTATCCAACCGAAAACCAATGCATTGAGAGAAGACGCTAATATACAGCTGCTGGCTGAACGGGTGGCCTCTTTGGGAGATGAACAGGCTTATAAAGCCTTGTTCCGGTTGTTTTATAAGCCCTTAAGTCAGTTTGCCTGCTCTATTGTAAAAAATTATGAGACGGCAGAAGAGATCGCCGCAGACGTTTGTTTCCATATGTGGAAACACAGGGAGCGGCTGCCGCAGATAGATAACCTCAAAGTATACCTCTACGTAGCGGCTAAAAATATGGCCCTGAACCACCTGGCCAAAGCTTCCCGCAATAAACATTTCAGCCTCGATGACCTCTCCGTGGAGTTTAGCCTCGGTAATGCGACGCCGGAACAGATTTATATTTCCGGAGAAATGATCAGAAAAATAGAAGCCGCTGTAAACGCCCTGCCTCCCAAACGTAAAATCATCTTTAAACTCATCCGGGAAGATGGCCTGAAATATAAAGAGGTGGCCCGTATCCTCGATATTTCTGTCAATACCATCGATGTACATATGGCGCAGGCGATGAAAAAAATCAGCGAAGTAATCAATCTATCCTTCCTGAAATCAGAATAAAATTTTTTTTCAAAGAGAGTAGTAGATAAAGACTTTTTCTTTGTCCTTCTATATACAATCATGCTTTTGTAACATACACATGGATCAACAGGAAAGAATATGGCTCTTGCTGGGGAGAAAAGTATCGGGCGAAGCCACGATGGCGGAGCTGCGCGAACTGGACGACCTGTTGCAACATGATCCGGCCTTACGGTATAAAGCGGCAGTGCTGAGTAACTGGCAACCGCCGGCCGATGCGGATATCTGGGAAGAGAAAACTACCCGTGCCCTGGAAAAGCAGCTGCAGCAAATAAAAGCCACCACGGCTGCAGCTACAGTGGATATCGCTCTTGCCGGGAGAAAACAATGGTCTGGTATACGCATCGCTGCGGTAGTAGTACCCGCACTGTTATTGAGTTGTTTTGCAGCATTTCTGCTATTCCATAAACGGACACCTGTTATCAACGCGGAAAGAGCCGACGTGTTTGCCAATAACGGCACACGTTCCCGCATCTCCTTACCGGATGGTACGGTGGTATGGCTCAACGGCGGCAGCCGGCTTACCTATAATCCGGCTATGCACACGCACGATAGCCGGGATGTAACCCTTACGGGAGAAGCGTTCTTTGAGGTAACACAAAATGCAGCCAAACCCTTTATTATCCATACCACCAAAATGGATGTAAAAGTGCTGGGTACCACCTTTAACGTGCAGGCCTATCCGGAAGACAAAACCGCTGCCACCGCCCTTGTCAGCGGAGCTGTGGAAGTAACCTTTAATGATGGCGCGCCCAGGCAGATCCGGCTGAAACCCGATCAGAAGCTGGTGTTGCTGGGTCGGGAAGGCGTAATGGATAAGGCAGAACAGTTGAACAGGGTAGCAGCATTCCGGATGGAAAAGATCCACGTGAACCCGGAAGACAGCAGCATACATGAAGCGGCGTGGCGCAATAATTCCCTGGTATTCGAGAATGAAAGTTTTGAAGATATTATTCTGAAAATAGAACGCTGGTATGGCATCCATGTGCATCTGGAGAATCGCAAGCTGAAAAACTACCGCTATACCGGCACATTTAAAAACGAATCTTTCCGGGAAGTACTGGAAGCACTGAAGGTTACAACAACATTTCGTTATCGGGTAGAAGATAAAGATGTATTTATCTACCTGTAGTATTTAACTGTTAAAAATGAAAAGGGCGAATGCCGCAAACATTCACCCTTTGTTGAGATCCAACGGCAATAAGGTTCACATTGGCATGTAGTCCTGACGTCGTTTTATTGACCTAACAACTATAAATGTATGGAAAAACATACATTTTGTAATCCTTTTGCCCCTAAAACATTAGGAAAAGTTGTATTGAAATGAAACTGGCGTCCTTATTTATTCTTATTACCTGCATGTGTGCAGCCGGTACCGTACACGGTCAGAGCGAAACCTGGGTGAATCTGCAGACGGATTCAATGCCGTTGATTAATGTGCTGAAACTGATGGAAACAAAAAGCAGTTATCGCTTTGTATTCCGTCATGATCAGCTGCCAGCGGATAAAAGGGTGACGCTACATGTGAAGAATGTGCTGCCGGAAGATGCTTTACGATTGATACTAAAAAATACAGGTCTTACTTTCAGAAGGTTGTCTGCCAGCCTGATTGCCATTATCCCCGATGACCGCACTACTGCCGGTCATCAGGTACACGGCCGTATCACTGCTTGCAGTGGCGTGCCGATACCAGGAGTAAACATTCGGGTTGCCGGCACAAAAACGGGAGCGGTATCCGCTGCAGACGGAAGTTTCAGCCTGCATGCTCCCGATCATGCCATATTGGTATGTACCGCTGTTGGCTATGAAGAATACCGGCAACCGGCCACAGGTAACGGGCAGATTGTAATGAAAGAAGATACCCGTGGCCTGCAGGAAGTAGTTGTAGTTGCCTACGGGGCACAAACCAGAAGTTCTTTGACAGGATCAGCTTCCATAGTAAATACGCAACTCTATGATAAAGCCCCCCGCAGCAGTTTTCAGGAAAGCCTGCAGGGAAATGTACCCGGTGTACAATCGGTGAATGGCTCCGGCCAGCCGGGAACACCTCCGGGTATCCGTATCCGTGGTATCGGTTCTATGAACGCCGGCAGCGCACCGCTCTACGTCATCGACGACGTACCGGTGGTCACCGACGATCTGACGGACTACCATGTGAATACACTGGCAGGCATCAATACAGCGGATATCGCTTCTGTTTCCGTGTTAAAGGATGCGGCGGCAGCCTCTATCTATGGCTCCCGCGCAGCCAATGGCGTGGTGGTGATTACCACCCGGAAAGGACAGGCGGGTAAAACAAAAATCAACCTGTCTTTACAACAGGGGATTAACCAGTTAACCATTCCCCGGTCCAGCTATCCGCTGAACACCCGGGAAATGATGACATTGCTCCGGGAAGGATGGGCGCATAAGGCCGATGGGTCCGGAGAAGCCGGCTTTCAGCAGGAGATCAGGGCCCGCGGAATAGATACCACCGTGAATACCGACTGGGTGGAAGCGCTTGCCCGCCATGGTTCCTATACGCAGGCCGGTTTGTCTGCCGCCGGCGGAAATGATAAAACAAAGTTTTACGTATCCGGCGGCTACTACGATTCCAAGGCGGCCCTGAAAGGGGTCGACTACAAACGGATCACCGGCCGCCTGAATCTCAGCAACCAGGCTACAGCACGTTTATCCTTTGACGTGAATTTGTCGCTCAGTTATCAGCAGGCAAACGCAGTAGGGGATGTAGGACTACTGGCCAACCCGGTACGTTCACTGGTAAGGATGCAACCATGGTTACGGATTTATAATCCGGATGGCAGTTATGATTTCAGTTATAACAATACCTTTAATCCGGTAGCTGTTTTAAATGGAACCTCCCGCACCGGTACTATTTACGGACTATTGGGTGGCGCCGGCGCCAAATACAGATTTTCAGATGCCCTTTCACTGGAAACGAAAATCAGCCTGGATCTGAATTATGCCCGCAGTGAACTGTTTAACCCGCCTGGATTTGGAGATGGATTACATCCCAACGGCAGCGCCGGGATAAATAATAACCTGTGGAATAACTGGGTATCTACCACTATTCTGCGGTATAATAAAACCATCGGAGATCATGGCCTGCATGCTTTTGCAGGATATGAAGCGCAGAAAACCACCAACACCGGAAATACGGCGGAAGCCAGTAACTTTCTGCCGGATCTGCAACAGCTGGGAGATGCCGCCAAACCGGATCGGGTATCTTCCGTAGCCAGTGCCAATACGCTCACCGGTATATTACTGAATACCAGTTACGATTACAAACAAACCTATTATCTCACTGCTACTATACGCCGGGATGGGTCTTCCCGCTTCGGCCGTGAAAGAAAGAGTGCCAATTTCTGGTCACTCGGGGTAGCATGGAATATTTATAAAGAAGAATTTTTACGAACCATCCCTGGTATAAATGAGTTGAAATTAAGAGCCAGCTTTGGTAGTAACGGAAACCAGGCTATTGAGAATTATGCTTCTCTCTCGCTGTATAGCCCAGCGAATAACTATGAAGGAAAACCGGGGTATGTGCTTAGTCAATACCCCAATTCCTATCTTACATGGGAACAAAACAAACCATTTAACCTCGGATTGGATTTTGCCTTTTTCGGGAACCGGCTGTCGGGTACGGTAGAATATTATATCCGCAATACTTCGCGGTTGTTACTAAATGTACCGGTATCGTCCACCAATGGTATTACGACTATTTTCAGAAACGATGGCGCCATGAAAAACAGGGGATGGGAAATCGCACTCTCTTCCCGGAACGTAATGGCAACAAAGGATCGCAATTTTTCCTGGCGAACCGATCTGAATATTTCTACCCTGAAAAACAGGATCACGCATCTGGATAACCCCATCACCGGTCTTTATAAAAGAGAAGAGGGCGTAGATTTTTATCAGTTTTATCTGACAGGTTTTGCAGGAGTAGATGCACAGACAGGAGAAGCACTTTGGTATAAAGATGCGTCAAAAACTGCTACAACGAAGGTGTATGGCGAAGCGCAACGATTTTATCAGGGCAGTGCCTTACCTAAAGTATATGGTGGTATTACCAACTACTTTCATTACCGGCGTTTTGAACTGAGTTTTCAGTTCTTCTTCAACTGGGGTAATAAAATATATGATAACTGGGGAACATTCACGGAGTCGGATGGCAGCGGCGGATTTGGTGCTACCTATAAAATGTCCCGGTTAACGTATACGCAACGCTGGCAACAGCCCGGAGATATCACCATGGTACCTAAAGTGGTATATGGCGGTACCCAGACGGGCCTCAGCAACCAAAGCTCTTCCCGGTTTTTGTATGACGGCAGTTTTATACGGCTCCGCGATCTGATGGTGGCTTACCACCTGCCGGCAGCGTGGCTGAAAAAAGCCAACATCCAGGACGTACGCATTTATGTGAGGGCCAATAATCTTTGGACCTATGTAAGCGACAAACGACTCACCATGGACCCGGAAGTACCCATCACAGGAGACTACGATCAGCGGCCACCTGTTTTTAAAACCTGTCTTGCAGGACTGGATATTAATTTTTAGTGCAGTTATGTGGAAGAAAAAAAGATACCACGTTACCTTGTTGCTGACCAGCCTGATAATGGCCTGCAGTAAGGATTTTCTGGATATAAAACCTCGGGAGAGCACCGAAACGGAACGGGCCATTACTGACCTCGCCGGACTTCGTGCAGCCGTTAACGGTATGTATTCCCTGATGCAGGATGAAAACTATTATGGCCGTACGGTGCCTTTGCTGCCGGATCTGCGTTCAGACAACGGGTTTATCAGTATTGTGAATAGTAACCGTTACCGCAACCTGGACCAGTATATCGTTACCGCCAATGATGCGTATACGACCGATACCTGGAACCAGTTATATAAGGTAGTCGCCAATGCCAATATGATTATTCGCAAAGGTCCGCACATTGGGTTGCTGCCGGTGGCACAGGATAGTGTTGCTGCCGCACAGATGATTGCAGAAGCCTATGCCGTAAGGGGACTGGCGTTTTTCGATCTCGTCCGGATATTTGCACAGGCTTATCACTATACAGCGGATGCTTCGCATCTGGGTATACCATTGGTGACGACAATTGATGTAAACGTGATCCAGGCGCCAGGCCGTAGTACGGTGAAGCAAACCTATGATCAGATTATCTGCGACCTCACCACAGCTATCCGCAGATTTACAGCGGCTGGTGGGAGTGCAGTAGCTTCAGGACGTATGAGTGCCGCTGCTGCCAACGCTTTGCTGTCGCGGGTATTACTGTATAAGGAAGATTGGCAGGGAGCAGCTAATTATGCGTCTGCTGTCATCTCCGGGAACGCCTATACGTTGTTGCCGGCCAATAAACTGGTGAATGACTTTAAACAAACCGGTAACGGAGAAACGATCTTTGAAATTATTAATACCCCTGTAGACAACCGGAGCACGGATGCGCTGAGTTACCTGTTTAGTCAGGCCGGTTATGGAGATGTATTGGCGACAGATGATCTGTGGCGAATATATCCGGAGAAAGATATCCGCCTGGGTTTTCTCGCAAGAGATAAGCGGGCCGGTAGTGGTGGCGAAAATCCGGCCAATACCATTACCAAGTATAAAGATATTACAACGTTTAACGAAAGCATTAAAGTGATACGGCTGGCGGAACTTTACCTGACAAGAGCCGAGGCGCTGGCCCATCTGGGCAATGAAACCGGTGCCCAGGCAGATCTGCAGGTGATCCGGAACCGGGCCAACCCGGGATCTGGTGCGATAACGTTAACGGGCAAACGACTCCTGAAGGCGATTCTGCTGGAAAGACGGCGGGAGCTCGCTTTTGAAGGTCATCGGTTATTCGACCTGGCACGTACCGGACAAGCATTTGTAAAACATCTTGCCGGTAATCAGGACTTGTCCATATTGTTACCCAATACAAAAATTATTTTACCTATCCCGCAACGGGAGTTGGATGCTAACCCCAATATACGCCACCAGCAAAATGAAGGTTACAATTAATCTGCCCCGCCTTTGTTAATAATTGGTTTTTGCAAGCTGGTGTGTGCCTGCTGACGCGGTTGACCTATAAGTCTTCGACTTCCGGTCAACCGCTTTTTTTTTGCTCCACATTTTTTATCTCCCTGTCTGCACGGCATCTGCCGGCTTTTTCTTCGCCACTCAACCCAATTCTCTTCCTTCCCATCAATTAATTATTATTTTTGGCAATCTGTAAATTCACGTAACTGCATGCTTTTAAGAATCTATACCGCGTTGGTTTTATTTTTAATGCTGGCTGCAGGGATGCCTGCGTTTTCGCAACCATCTCCTGTCTGGAATGCCGCTGACATTAAACTACAACTGAAAAAACTAGACACACTTGGCAGCGTTTTGTACCTCGCTGCGCATCCGGATGATGAAAACACCCGGCTGTTGGGCTATCTGGCAAAAGAAAAACTGTATCGTACCGGTTACCTGTCGCTGACCCGTGGCGACGGCGGGCAAAACCTGGTTGGTAATGAGCAGTCAGAGCTGCTGGGCCTGATCCGTACACAGGAATTGCTGGCTGCCCGTCGTATTGATGGGGCAGAACAGTTTTTTACCCGGGCACAGGATTTCGGCTTCTCCAAAAATCCGGAAGAAACCTTTACCATCTGGGACAAAAAGAAAATCCTGGGAGATGTGGTCTATATGATCCGCAAATTCCGGCCGGATGTGATTATCTGCCGTTTCCCGGCCGACAGCCGCGCCGGACACGGCCACCACACGGCTTCTGCTATGCTGGCTGCCGAAGCGTTTGACGCCGCGGCAGATCCTGCCCGCTACCCGGAACAATTAAATCTGGTAAAACCCTGGCAGGCCAAACGCCTGTTATGGAATACCTATAACTTCGGCAGTGCCAATACCATCGCCGACGATCAGTTCAGAATAGATGTAGGCGCCTTTAATCCGCTGTTGGGCAGGGGATATGGGGAGATCGCCGCAGAAAGCCGTTCCCAGCACAAAAGCCAGGGCTTCGGTGTACCTGCTTCCAGGGGCAGCGCGTTGGAATATTTTCTCACCATCAAAGGCACCACACCCGTAAAAGGACTGCTGGACGGGGTGAATACCACCTGGTCACGGATAGCCGGCGGAGAAGCCATCGGCAAACTGGTAGACCGTACCCTGAAAGCCTACGACCTCGACAACCCGGCAGCTTCGGTACCAGCCTTGCTGGAGATCCGCAAAGCACTGCAGGCATTGCCGGACGACTACTGGAAAACCGAGAAGCTGAAAGCCACAGAACAGCTGATTTTGGCCTGTGCCGGCGTGTGGGCAGAAGCCTATAGCGCTTCGCCGACTGTTGTGCCTGGTTATAATATGGACGCTACCATCCAGCTGATTAACCGCAGCAACGTACCGGTAGAGCTGTTACAGGCTGACCTGCCAGGTAAAACAAATATGGCTCCGCAACAGCTGCTGGCCACCAACAAGCTCACTACTTTTACCCAAACGCTGCCCGTGCCTGCCGCTACACCGGCTTCACAGCCTTACTGGCTGGATGCCGCACATCCGCTGGGTACCTATCATATCAGTGATCCGTTGCTGGTAGGCCATCCGGAGAATATTCCGGCATTGCAGGCACAGATCCGGCTGCGCATCGGCGGCCAGGACTTTCTGCTGCAACGGCCGCTGCAATATAAATACACCGATCCCGTAAAAGGAGAATTATATGAACCATTGGTAGTCGCACCGCCGGTGGTAGCCAACCTGGTGAATCAGGTACATATCTTTACAGATACCCGCTCCCAGGTGGTGCCTGTGAAACTGAAAGCCCTGGCAGATGGTACCAAAGGAACCGTACGCCTCCAGTTACCCGCCGGTTTTGAAGCAACCGATAATGATCAGCCTTACAGCCTGGCGCAGAAAGGCGATGAAATGGAACTGCGCTTCAATATCCGCCCGCTGAAAGCCGCTACGGCCAATCATGTGGATTCCTTTACGGTGATGGTTACCTGTAACGGGAAGGGTTATACGCAAAGTTTACAGCAGATCCGCTATGACCATATCCCGGTTATTACCTTGTTCCCGCCTGCACAGGCCGGCCTGGTAACCGTGAACCTGAAACATAATGGTAACCGCCTGGGCTACATTGCCGGCGCCGGCGACCTGGTAGCTGCGGCCTTACGGCAGGTAGGCTACGAAGTCACGGAGCTGGGCGAAAAAGAAATCATGAACGGCAACCTGCAGCAATACGATGCCATCATTGCAGGGGTGCGTACCTATAATATCAATGAACGCATGAAGTACTGGCAGCCGCAGTTGCTGCAGTATGTAAAGGAGGGAGGTACCCTCGTGGTGCAGTATAATGTCAATAATCCGCTGATGATCCGCGACCTGGGACCTTTCCCTTTCGGACTATCCCGCGACCGGGTAACCGATGAAAAGGCGCCGGTGAGCTTTATCAATGCACAGGATCCGGTATTGCACTATCCGAATGAGATTACTGCCGATGATTTTAACGGGTGGGTTCAGGAACGTGGCTTATATTACACCGTGAATGCGGATAAAGCATACAGAAAACTGTTTACGATGAACGATAAAGGAGAATCCTCCCTGGACGGATCCACCCTGATCGCTTCTTACGGAAAAGGTAAATATGTATATACGGGTCTTTCCTTTTTCCGGCAGCTGCCGGCAGGAGTACCGGGCGCTTACCGCTTATTTGTAAACCTGATCTCCGTAAAACAGTGATAACAGCAAATGAGTAACAAACAGGAAGAAAATCGTCCCCGGCTGAGAATTGCGGCCATATTATGTATCGCATTGGGATTGCTGATTGGTTTCAGTATCAAAAGAGTGCATATAGGATTGATTATCGGCATTGCGCTGGGACTATTGACCGGCAGCCTGTGGAGTAAAAGCAATTCCCGTGACTAACTACGGTAATACCTTCGGATGCCGGTATGTGCCAACGTACATACCGGCATCTTCAAATGATATAATGACCTGTAATTCCGGATGTTCATGACAGATAAAAATCTGCAGGAAGAGAAACCGCCATTGTTCCCGTCCTGGGGATATTGGTATGTATTGGTAGTAGCCTGGCTGGTATTACTGATAGTACTGTTCTATTTATTTACCAAAACGTTTTCATGAGTCTTTTAGATTGGATCGTACTGATATGTACGCTCACTGTGATTATTTTGTATGGTATCTGGAAAAGCCGGGGTAAACAGAATATGGAGAGTTACTTTCTGGGTAACCAATCTATGCCCTGGTATATCGTACTGTTGTCTATCATCGGTACGCAGGCCAGTGCCATCACTTTTATTTCTGCACCAGGCCAGGCCTATACGGACGGGATGCGTTTTGTGCAATACTATTTCGGGCTGCCACTGGCCATGGTGGTGCTATGTATTACGTTTGTACCGATTTTTCATAAGCTGAAAGTATATACCGCGTACGAATTCCTGGAAAAGCGGTTCGACCTGAAAACCCGTACGCTTACTTCTTTTCTCTTTCTGATACAACGGGGCTTGTCTACCGGTATCAGTATCTGTGCACCTTCCATTATCCTCTCTTCTTTACTGGGGTGGAATCTGTATTGGACCAATATGATTATGGGCGGATTGCTGATCATCTATACCGTAGCCGGTGGTACCCGTGCTGTGGCCTATACCCAGACCTTCCAGCTGGCTATTATTTTCGGTGGTATGTTCCTGGCAGGATGGAGTGTGGTACACCTGTTACCACCTGATGTGGGTTTCCGCGAAGCGCTGCAGGTGTCCGGGAAAATGGATAAGCTGAATGTAATTGTAACGAAGTTCGACTGGAAAGATAAATACAATATCTGGAGTGGGGTGATAGGAGGCTTTTTCCTGGCCCTCTCTTATTTCGGGACTGACCAGTCGCAGGTGGGACGTTACCTGACCGCCCGTTCTGTACGGGAAAGCCGGCTGGGGTTATTGATAAACGGGTTGGTAAAGGTGCCCATGCAGTTTCTGATATTGCTGATCGGCGCGTTGGTATTTGTTTTTTATCTGTACTTCCGGGCGCCGATATTTTTTAACCAGGCGCAGTTGGAGCGGGTGCACAAAACGGCCCATGGTCCGGAACTGCAACAGCTGGAAGCCCGTTATGACGCTTTGAGTGTAGTAAAGCAGCAACAGGTGAAAACGCTGGCAGCTGCCCTGGAGGCGAAAGATGAAAGTCGCGCAACGGTTGCCCGGCAGGCGTTGCAGCAGACAGATGATCAGGCGCTCGCCGTTCGCGGACAGGCATTGCAGGTGATCAAAACCGCAGACCCTGTGGCAGATACCAATGATACCAACTATATTTTTCTGCACTTTGTGGTGAATAGTTTGCCGCGGGGATTGGTCGGTTTACTGATTGCGATTATTTTTCTCGCCGCATGGGGGAGTATCGCAGCTGCCCTCAATTCACTGGCATCCACTACGGTGATAGACGTATACAAACGTCTGTACAACGAGCATGCATCTCCGGATCATTACCTGAAAATCTCCAAGCTATGGACACTGATATGGGGTGTTTTCAGTATTGTGGTAGCGCAGTTTGCCAGTGGCTTAGGCAGTTTGATTGAAGTGGTAAATGTATTGGGCTCCTGGTTTTATGGCGTAACCCTGGGCATTTTTATGGTAGCGTTTTACCTGAAAAAGGTAGGAGGGACGGCTACTTTCTGGGCCGCCATTGTGGGCGAAGCGATGGTATTGCTGATCTATTGGAAAGGGAATGTTTCGTTCCTGTGGCTGAATGCCATTGGTTGCCTGCTGGTAGTGATACTGGCCTGGATATTCCAGCTGGCCTGTCGTAAAGAAGCATTACCTGCTATCGAGTAAACGATGGAAACTTTATATAAAAAGGGTGTGTATCATATATTTTGATACACACCCTTCTTTATTATTTCAATGTGGCCAGCAGCTTTTTGTTCAGGGCTACATAGTCATCATTTTTTGCGGCCTGGGCCAGCTCAATAGACTTCTGCGCAGCTTCTTTTGCTACTTTCACATCTTTGGCTTTCGCATGGATGCGGGCTTTCTGGTACATAACCCAGAAGGCTTCCGGACTCTGTGCAGCTGCCTGGTCAATCCATTCAGTGGCTTTTTTCAGATCCAGGTTGTTCTCGAAATAATATACCGCTGCCTGGAAGTAAGGTTTCTTTTCAGACTGCATAGCGGTAGTGATATTGGCGATGATTTTATCGTTGATATCGGCTTTAATAGCTACCGGTACTTTGGTTTTGTCCCAGCTGATAGCGAGGGTCATGGCATCGCCGGATACGTTTTCGAAGGCAATGCTAAAGCTTTCCTGCGCAGAAGACAGGCTTACCGGTGTTACAGTTACACGGGCTACATCATTCTCCTGTTTATAGGCAGCAGGGCTGGTTACATCCAGGCTGCTGGTGAGTATCACAGTCCATTGTTTAGCGCCCGGAATGGTGAGTAAGCCATATTTACCGGCTTTCACGGCTACACCGCCGAATGTTACATCTTCTCCGAAAGTAATGGTGGTAGCGTTGTTGGCGCCGGTTCTCCATACTTTGTTATAAGGTACGAGGTCGCCCATTACTACTCTGCCTTTTTTTACCGGGCGGGAGTAGCTTACTTCCACATTGGATAAAGCAAAATCCTGTTTAATCGTCTGGCCGGGACTTGGCGCCGGCAGTTTAATGCCTTGTGCCAGGGTAGTACCGGCATACATCAACAGCATTGCACCTGCTGTTGCAGCAAAGGTTCTGATAGTTTTCATATGAGATAATTGTTTATTGGTGGCAGAGGAATGGTCCGCAAAGGTAATTACAGGAATGGAATACAGGAATTGTTTTGTAAAATCAATGCTGCTTTTCATAGCCAGGTTTGCGGTGCTGCAGTACTACTCAATCAGTCCGTTCCGGAAAGCATACAATACCAGCCCCACGCTGTTTTTTACGTTGAGCTTTTCCAATAGTTTTTGCCGGATCCCTTCTACCGTGCGGGGACTTAAAAAGATCTGCTCAGAAATTTCCTGGGTGGTACATTCATTGCAAATCAGTTTCAGGACCTCCTGTTCGCGGTCATTGAGTTGTATTTCGTTTTTCAGTGTAGGTTTGAACTGCTGTTTGTTTTTGTGCAGTACTTTTTTAAGGAGTGCCAGGTTTACATTTTCGTTGAAGTAAAACCCTTTCTCGTAAGTAGTACAGATCGCTTCATAGATTTCTTCCGGTTCTGCATTTTTTAGTAAATAGGCGTTAGCGCCGTTTTCTACCAGGTGTACGATAAAATTGTCATCTTCATACATGGTGAGGATGATCACTTTTACATCCGGGTATTTTTCCTTTACCTTGATGGTCGCCTCAATGCCGTCCATATTGGGCATCTTAAGATCCATCAGAATCACATCCGGCCGCTGGAGCTCCATGCTTTGCAGCAGGTGGAGACCATCATCCGCTTCAAAAACGAAGCGGATATTTTCGTACGGTACCAGTGTGTTGATCACTCCACTGCGGAAGATTTTGTGGTCATCCGCAATGGCCACTTTAATGTGTGCCATAGGTGGACAGTTTATAGAGAAAATCTTACTATTTTATTGTGAATAAATTACTGTTAGTCATGCCGTTACAAATGGGAATAACACAACCGGATGGCAATTTAGTAATAAAACAACATAAGTATCAACTATTCTGTGTGGGTGACTGATAATTTTCTACACTGATGGTAGCGATGGTACCATGTGGTGTTCTATTGGCAAAGTTAATAGTTCCGCCAATAATGTTCAACCGGCTCTCTATATTTTTGAGCCCGAGGCTACCGGTTTTGGCCCTGGATTCACCTAGTGTACCCAGCAGTGCGCCGTTGCCGTCATCCTCAATATTCACCGTTAACAGGGTGGGAGTTGACTGATAAGTGATTAATACTGCTGTTGCCTGGGCGTGTTTCAGGATGTTATTGATTAATTCCTGTACGACCCGGTATACGTTGAGCGCTTTTTCCCGGTCTACCGGCTGACCGTTGTCAGCTGTTTTAAAGGAAATTTTTACCTGTTTGTTTTTGTTCATCAGGTTGCAGAAAGAATCCAGTGCATGCGCCAGTCCCAGGTTTTCCAGGGCCTGCGGGTGCAGGCTTTGGGAGATGAACCGCAATTGCTGGATGATAATGTCTGCAAAATCTTTTGTTTCCCGTAATCTTTCTGCTTCGCCACTGCCGGTTTTTAACAGGGGTTGTAGCCCGCCGATATTGAGTTTCAGTACCGAAAGCTGGGCGCCTACTTCATCATGCAGGTCTTCTGCAATACGTTTGCGTTCCTGTTCCTGGCCCTGGAGAACGGCCAGTAACCGTTCCCGCTGGATTTTCAGGTCGATGTCCCGCAACGTCAGTTTATGCAGAATAACCTGCTTTTGTTGAAAGATAACCAATACAACAACCAATATCCCCAGTGTTAACATTACTGTAGAACCAATGACAATAATATCAACTATACTCATACTTTTTCTTTTTCATTTTTGAGAGGCCAATATAAAAAAGAATTATCTGAATAATACCGGCAAAATAATTAAGGGCTAGTAGGGTCATCGTTGTTTCTTTCTTTTCAGAAATGATATTTGACTGCAGAAAGTTATAGCTTAATGCATACAGGAAGGAACAACAATGATAGGTGAATAAGGCGGAATTAAACCAGAAAGTAGGTAAGGAGTTAATAAATATAGCATTTTTTATCAGTTCATCATCGCGGAGTAACTCCAGGAAGTAGAGGATGGCGTAGATGATCAATATAAACGTTCTTACAGATATTGAAATGGAGTTGAAGTACTTTAACCCTTCCAGTTTAAAGAGGTCCAGCAATACAATAACAAGCAACGCGAATGGGATTACCTGGATCAGGCGTTTTACCTTTTTGTTCTTTATAATCAGCCAGTAAAAGTAGGAGAGTATAAGAAACTGGAGATAGTTCATGATGGTAAAAAACAGCATGTTATTACCAATCCTTATCAGAAAAATTGAGATAGAAAGAAAGAGTATGCTTGAAATAACATAATAAAAGATGGCCTTTGCGGCCTTGCTTAAAACGGGGTAATTTAAAATGAAGGGGATCAGAACAAGACATTCGACCCCCAGCATTACATAAATTATTGTCCAAAAATAGATGTGCACAAATGTTTAGTTATAGTTATCACTTATTGGGTTTGGTAGGATCAGTGCAAAATTCCGGGCAAGGTACCCCACCATCCAGGATGGCAGCGCGGGACATTGACTTGGCCACGTTATTGCCGGCACCAGCTGGTGTAGCTGCCGGAAGAATATCATTTCCGTGCTCATCTACCGCTACCAACACCATCTTTTTCTCTTTTATACCATCACCGTCCGTATCAATCTTTAAACCGTAGTAAATTCTTAACCCAATGCAATCAGGATGACTTAACAGCTGCATAACTTTTTCTTTACCGAAGTAGATCGCTCTTACCGGCTGTTTCATCGACTTTTGCTGGGCGTGAGAACGTGCATTGTCCTCATCGTGGTTTTTGCAGAGTAATTGCATCTCATCCAGGGAAATAAAATCTCCGGATTCAGCATTCAAATGTTTGCTCATAGTGGGTAGTTTTAGTTTGGCGGTAAAATTATTATAAAAACTCACGTGTACAATCGCCCTTAATATATACTAGCAGACTGCTACTATACAGCATCCATGGTTGAAACCCAGTATGCTACCGGTTTTCAGGGCGATTTAAAGTAACGTAAAAAGTTTGGTTTTCCGTACGCACCGCCCAAAAATGCGTATAAATACGCATTCCTTTTTTTCAGTTCTCTAACGCTTGTCCACATGAAGAAACTTTCTAAACTTTGTGGCATCAGCTGAAAATTATTTAAACTGTCACTGCAGGGCAAAGCAATTTGGCCTTTCTACCAATGTTTGTTTCATGCGCTAGTATTATGCAGAGGTGGGATGCCGTCTTGATAAGGCAGCTTACTGATTTAAGCTCGTTAACCATTTTTTTCTTTTAAAAAGTTAAATTATGAGTTACCTGTTAATTGGAAACATCTCTGCGCTTATTTGTGAAGACTGTATTGAACCATTGGCCAATGCAAGAATCCGGGTGTATTTGCCGGATACTTCCCCCCAGGCAGCTACCCGCAAGACAACAAAAGTAACACCGGACCATATGCGTCCACTGTTTGCACAGGAGGTGCTGATGAAAGCAGAAAGATTACTCGTGGAAGGCAAACTGGATGATAAAGGTAATTTCAGTCTGGTATGGGAAAACAATAATACGGATACCGCCGCTTTGGAACTGGACCTATGTCTCGATGAAATGCCTGGCAAAAATGGTAACATACAATCCCGCAACTATCACCTGAGCCTGTTGCAGCCGCATTGGAAGAATAATGGCAACGGATATGTAGGGGCCTATGCTTACCTGATCCCGGCAGATGTATGGCGTAAAATATGTGGCAATGCCGGCGCCTGGGTCATCACCGGAACTGTGCGGCATTCGTTGAAACCGGGAGGACAATCCCATTTGAAAGTAGAAGCCTATAACGCTATATCAGGCAAACTGATAGGGCAGACCATCACCAATGAATCCGGAAAATATACCCTCCACTTTTCCCGGCGCGACCTCTACAAAGGTACGCTGGAGCCCATGAGGCCAGGGAAGATGAACAGAGGTCCGGATGTTTATTTTAAGGTTTACCGGAATGAACAATTGTTATGGTCCGAAACAGAACATGATGCTGCTGTACCAGAACGGCAGGACCTGCCGCCCTGCAGTTGCCTGAACATTAAATATAAATCCTCCGTTGTGAAGAGGGCCAACCTGTGGCTTAATGACATGATCACGCTTAGGGGAATCCGCAAAAAACACCGTGATCAGTACAGGTTTGGTTATAACGCCCGGCTTATTGTGAAAGATTTTCCTTTTGTTTGAGAGCCTGTAAAGGTAGATGTAGCAGCTATCATTCCCCGGATAGCTGCTTTTTTATGTCCTCTAAAACCTGGGATGGAAGCGGTGTAAGGTGTCCCGCAGGTATTCCCGGTCCAGGTGCGTGTAGATTTCCGTAGTCGTTATACTTTCATGTCCCAGCATTTCCTGTACGGCCCGCAGGTCGGCGCCGCCTTCTACCAGGTGCGTGGCAAAGGAATGCCGGAAAGTATGGGGAGATACATTTTTCGCAATGCCCGCCAGTTTGGTCAGCTCCTTGATGACGAGGAAAATCATGACCCTGCTCAGCGCACCGCCCCGGCGATTCAGAAACAACGTGTCTTCTTCTCCGTATTTCACGGGCAGGTCTATACGAACATGCCGCCGGTAAATATCAATCTGCTGCATGGCATCCCGGCCAATGGGTACCATTCTTTCCTTGTTGCCTTTCCCGATCACCCGGATAAAGCCCACATCAAAATGGAGCTGGGTAATCTGAAGACTGGTGATTTCACTGACCCGCAACCCGCAGCTGTACATCGTTTCCAGGATGGCTTTATTACGATGCCCTTCCGGTGTATCCAGTTTTATCTGGGCAATGATCTTTTCGATTTCCTCAAAAGTCAGTACATCCGGTAGCTTACGCAATGTGCGGGGAGCTTCCAGCAACTGGGTCGGATCTTCCTTCGCCATATCTTCCAGCAAGAGGAATTTATAAAATGCTTTCAGCCCGGATATCGTCCGCGCCTGGGAGGTCGCTGTCATGCCCAGTTTCGCAATCCATTGCACGCAACCCTGCAGGTCTTCCAGTGTAACATCCTGCGGCCGCAACTTGTCTTTTCCCTGCGAGAGCAGGTATTGTTCCAGTTTTTCCACATCCCGCACATATGCCTCCACAGAATGATCCGACATCGAGCGCTCTAATCTTAAATAACCTTTAAATAGTTTCCGGAATGATTCCCACATAACTGGCAAGTTAAAAGTTTTGCCCTATTTTTAATAAAACAACCTCAATTTATGTCAGACCTACCATTGATACCGTTAAAAAAGATCAGGAAATTATTAGTAGCCAACAGAGGGGAAATTGCGGTACGTGTGCTGCGCGCAGCAGCCGAATTACGTATTCGTACGGTCGCTGTTTTTACCTACGAAGACAGGTACTCCCTGCACCGCTACAAAGCGGATGAAGCCTATCAGATCGGTAAAGATGACGACCCCCTGAAACCATATCTGGACATAGAAGGTATCATCCATCTTGCCAAATCCCAGGAAATTGATGCGATCCATCCCGGTTACGGCTTTTTAAGTGAAAATGTACAGTTTGCCCGCCGTTGCGGGGAAGAAGGAATCATTTTCGTAGGTCCGTCACCGGAAGTCATGGCGCAGCTGGGCGATAAGGTAGCTGCAAAAGTTATTGCCCGGGAAGCCGGCGTTCCCCTCATTGAAGACAGCCGCTTACCCCTGACAGACGTGGCCACCGTGGTGGCCGAATCCAAACGTATAGGTTTCCCCGTTATGCTGAAAGCTGCCGCTGGTGGCGGTGGAAGAGGTATGCGTATGGTACATCGCGAAGAAGACCTGGAACGCTCCTTCCTGGAAGCCCGCAACGAAGCAGGTAAAGCCTTCGGAGATGATACCATCTTCATAGAAAAATTCATAGAAGAACCCAAACATATTGAAGTACAGTTGATGGGCGACAACTATGGTAATATTATTCACCTGTATGAACGGGACTGCTCTGTGCAGCGCCGTTTCCAGAAGGTGGTGGAAATAGCCCCTTCGCCCGACCTGCCGGAAGCAACCCGGGAGCAGTTGTATCATTATGCCCTGCTGCTGGCCCGCAAAGTAAACTTTAACAACGTGGGTACGGTAGAATTCCTGGTAGACCGCGAACACCGGATCTATTTTATTGAAGTGAATCCCCGTATTCAGGTAGAACATACCGTAACGGAAGAAGTAACCGGGATTGATATTGTACGATCGCAGATATTGATCGCCGCCGGGCACCGGTTGGCTGACCCGGAGATTTTCCTGAAAGGACAGGAGGATGTGCACCTCAACGGGGTAGCTATTCAATGCCGTATTACCACAGAAGACCCGCAGAACAACTTCAAACCGGACTACGGTACCGTGATTGCCTACCGCAATGCCGGCGGTTTTGGTATCCGCCTGGATGAAGGGAGTACTTACAGCGGGGTAAATATTTCCCCTTTCTTTGATTCCATGCTGGTGAAGGTGACAGCCTGGGGGCGTACCCTGTCCGGCGCCTGCGCCCGGCTGCACCGTACGCTGCGGGAGTTCCGCATCCGGGGCGTTAAAACCAATATCGGTTTCCTGGAGAATGTGATCAACCACGATATTTTCCGGCGCGGCAACTGTACCGTTGGATTTATAGATAAACACCCAGAGCTGTTTGACCTTCCGCAGATACATGACCGCGCTACCAAAACCCTGATGTACCTCGCTGACGTAACCGTCAACGGACATCCGGATGTAAAGACAAAAGACCCGAACCGGTCTTTCCGGGTGCCGGTGGTACCCGCATTCGACCGGTTGCAGCCCTTTCCGGAAGGCACCAAAGACCTGCTGGAGAAAATGGGCCGCGAAGAATTCGCACAATGGTTGCGTAAAGAGAACACCATATATTTTACAGATACAACTTACCGGGATGCCCACCAAAGTCTGCTGGCCACCCGGGTACGTACCAAAGATATGATGGCGGTGGCCGAAGGGTATATCCGGCATAATCCGCAGCTGTTTTCCATGGAGGTATGGGGTGGCGCTACCTTTGATGTGGCCATGCGCTTTTTACATGAATGCCCGTGGCGCCGGCTGCAGCAACTGCGGAAGGCGATGCCTAACGTATTGCTGCAGATGTTGTTCCGGGGATCTAACGGCGTCGGCTACTCGGCGTATCCGGAAAACCTGCTGGCGAAGTTCATCGAGAAATCCTGGGAGAACGGGATCGATGTATTCCGCATCTTCGACTCCCTGAACTGGGTGGAAGCGATGGCGCCCAGCATCCGTTTTGTACGGGAGCATACCAATGCACTGGCACAGGCGGCCATCAGCTATACCGGGGATGTCATGAAGCCTGCCGGTAATAAATATACCCTGCAGTATTATGTAGACCTGGCCAAGCGGCTGGAAGATGCCGGCGCACATATGCTGGCCGTGAAAGACATGGCAGGGTTGCTGAAACCACAGGCGGCAGAACTGCTGATCGGCACTTTACGCGGAGCGGTGCAGCTGCCTATTGTATTACATACCCATGATACCGCCGGTGTGCAGGCGGCTACCTATATGAAGGCCATTGAAGCGGGGGTGAATGTCGTGGATGGTTCGATTGCCGCTTTGAGCGGGCTGACGTCGCAACCCAATCTCAACTCCCTCATTGCCGTGCTGGAGGGACATCCCAGAAGTAAGGAGATGAACCTGCCGGCATTGAATGCCTATAGTAATTACTGGGAGGATGTACGGGACTACTATTACCCGTTTGAATCCGACATGAAAGCCGGTACGGCGCAGGTATATGAAAACGAGATTCCGGGTGGGCAGTATTCCAATTTACGCCAGCAGGCGGAGTCGCTGGGCCTGGGAGATAAACTGGAGCTGATTAAACGGAACTATACTGTGGTCAACCAGTTGTTTGGCGATATTGTAAAGGTAACGCCCAGTTCCAAGGTAGTGGGCGACATGGCTTTATTTATGACCAGCAACAATTTAACCGCGGCAGATATCCTGGATGAACAGCGTAACCTGGCTTTCCCGGCATCAGTGAAAGGGTTCTTCCGGGGCGAACTGGGTGTTCCCTACGGTGGATTTCCACCAGCGCTGCAGCGGATTGTACTGAAAGGAGAAGCACCGCTGCCGGCCGGAATTGCGGAGCAATTGCCACCGGTGGATTTCGACGCGGATTTTGCGGCGTTCCAGACAAAGTATCCGTTGGCCGGGTTCCTGGATTACCTCAGCTATCACATGTTCCCCAAAGTGTTTGAGGAGTATTATGAACATGCCCAGGTATACGGCAACGTGGAGGCGATTCCAACACCGGCTTTCTTTTATGGGCTGAAACTGGGAGAAGAGATATTGGTAACCCTGGGCCAGGGAAAAACGATCATTGTCAAGTTGCAGTATATCCTGCCGGCAGATGACAGCGGTATGCGAACCGTCGTGTTTGAACTGAACGGGTATGCGCGGCGGGTACAAATCCGGGATCGCTCCGTTACCAGTTCGGCGCCGGTGAACAAAAAAGTGAGCGACCCGGCTATTGAAATCGGAGCACCCTTACAGGGGCGTTTATCCCGGCTACTGATTAAGTCGGGCGATCAGGTGTTAGCGAATGCCCCCCTCTTTATTATTGAGGCCATGAAGATGGAAACAACGGTAACGGCTACCCGAAATGGGAAAGTGAAATCGGTGCCTTTAGCAGAGGGAACGATGGTGCAACAGGATGATGTGGTGGTGGAGTGGCACGAATAGGGCTTTATTGAAGTAAGGTATGCATCTATATAATACTATATGATGATAACCAGTTATTTATGATGATGTATTTTTTGCCTGTTTAGATACCCAAAACGCGCTTTTTTACCAGAAAAGACAACTGAAAAACCGAAAAAAAGCGATGAAAAAGAAGTGGAAATGAGCCGGTTGGGACGGGAGAGGTGTTTGTTTGCAGTCTGACTTTAGGTAAATGGTATTAAGGTATTATAAATGAGATGATTGTGTGGATTAAAATATCTTGTAAAAACAACAGGCATAAAAAAGGGTCCCGCAGTTGATGCGGGACCCTTTTTTGTAATATCTGTAATCGCTGATTAGAATTTTTCCAGACCACTGAAGAAGAAGTCGCCTTCGATAGCGGCATTCTCATCAGAGTCGGAACCATGTACCGCGTTGCGGCCAATCGATTCTGCATATTTTTTACGGATGGTACCTTCTTCTGCGTTGGCAGGGTTGGTAGCACCGATCAGTTTACGGAAGTCTTCCACAGCGTTGTCCTTTTCCAGGATAGCCGCTACGATATGACCGCTGCTCATGAATTCAACCAGTTCGCCATAGAACGGTCTTTCTTTGTGCACGGCATAAAACTCACCCGCTTTAGCAGAAGATAACTGGGTCATCTTCATCGCTACGATACGGAAACCTGCAGCATTGATCATGTCGAGAATGCCACCAATATGCCCATTTGCAACTGCATCGGGCTTGATCATAGTAAATGTTCTGTTGCTCATATTTATTTAATTCCGAATTACAGATTAGGCCGCAAAAGTAATTACATTTTCTTTAGTGGTAAAAAATTTTGAAATTCTGCCTCAAATAAAGATCTTCGCACTTCGTTTTCTGTCATAATCATGATGTTGTGACTGAATATCAACTCTTAACTTTACAGTTTTTGAATGAAGTCGATCGAGGAAATTAAGCCTTTGCTGGAAAACCCCAAGAAAGTGGTTATTACAATGCATCAGAAGCCGGATGCAGATGCGATGGGATCATCACTGGCGTTGTACCACTATCTTATACAGAAAGGACACGATGTAACTGTAATATCACCTACCAACTTTCCGGATTTTCTGAAATGGATGCCTGGCGCGGATGGCGTTATTGATTACGAATCATCTACGGATAAGGCGATGCAGGCATTGGAAGGGATTGAACTGCTGTTCTGCCTGGACTTTAACGCGTTATACCGCACAAAGAACCTGGCCCCGCATCTGGAACCGCTGCAATGCACCCGTGTGCTGATTGATCACCACCTGGAGCCCCAGCCGGTTTTTGACTATGGCGTAAGTGATACCGGTGCCAGTTCTACTGCCCAGCTGGTATACGAAACCATCTATAAACTGGGGGATGAAAAGTTGATCAACCTGGAAATTGCCCAGTGTATTTATGCCGGTACCGTTACCGACACCGGTTCTTTCCGTTTTGCCTCTACCACAGCGCGTGTGCACCGGATGGTAGCCGACCTGATGGACAGAGGTTTACGTCATGAGGTGATACATCAGGCGATCTATGATAACTTTCTGGAAAACCGGTTGCGTTTTCTGGGCCATAGCCTGTTGAACCGCATGGAAGTATTCTATGAATTCAACACCGCTATGCTGGCGATTCCCTATTCCGACCTGAAACGGTTTGACCTGCAGACCGGCGACACCGAAGGACTGGTTAACTTCCTGTTATCCATACAGGGAATTAAAATGGCCGCTCTCATCATTGACCGTAATGTAGAGGTGAAGCTGTCGTTCCGCTCCAAAGGCGACTTTGATGTAAACACCTTCGCCCGCAAGTATTTCGACGGGGGAGGACACTTCAACGCTTCCGGTGGCAGAAGTACCGATTCGCTGGAAAAAACCGTGAACCGGTTTATTAAAGCCGTGGAAGAAAATGAAACAGCACTCCAATAACTAAAGTATTTCAACCTACTAATACAATCAAATGAAAAGAAAAAATCAGTTATTAGTTGCAGCTTTAGGCTTACTGATAGCCAGCTGCGGTACAGGTGTTAAAAAAACACCGGGCGGTATTGAGTATATCGTTCACAAATCCGGCAGCGGTGCACAACTGAAGCTGGGAGATACTGCCCTGATGAATGTGACCCAGCGTATCAACGACTCGCTGCTGGGCGAATCCCGTAAAATTGTAGGTGGTCCTATCCCTATTGTGATTTCAAAACCTACGAGCAAATTCGATCTGATGGAAGGTTTTGCTTTGCTCCACGAAGGTGACAGCGCTACTTTCTTCATTCCATGGGATTCCTTACCAGCCCAGGAGCGTCCTCCTTTTGGTAAAAAAGGTGACAAGATCAAGATTACTTTCGCTGTAGAAGGTACTTTCTCTGCTTCTACCCAGAAAGGTAAAGACGAAAAAGAAATCAAATCTTACCTGGAGAAAAACAAAATCAAAGCTACTCCTAACGCAGAAGGTGTATACATCGCAGTTAATCAGGAAGGTACCGGCGCTACTCCTAATCCGGGAGATACCGTTTATGTACACTACACTGGTAAACTGACCAGCGGTAAAGTATTCGATTCCAGCCAGGATTCTACTATGCGTCCGGGTATGCCTTTAGAGCCTATCAAATTCCCTATCGGCCGTGGTTTCGTTATCAAAGGCTGGGATGCTGGTTTGAGCGGTCTGAAAAAAGGTTCCAAAGCTACTTTGGTAATTCCTTCTACTTTGGCTTACGGTTTACAGGGTAGCCCTCCGGCAATTCCTGGTAACTCTATCCTGGTATTCGACGTTGAACTGGTAGACATTAAAGCCGGTAAAGCGGAAGCACCAGCTCCTGCTGCAGCTCCAATACCAACTAAATAAGTAAAATAGCCGGCAGCTTATCGCCGCTGACAATAGTTATCTCAGGCCCTGCGAAAGATTCCGATCTTTTGCAGGGCCTGATCCTTTTAATAAAGTTGTCTGGTAATGAAAAGGGTCACACATGGCCCAAGTAGTACATGAATGATACGATATTACCGGAAATGCTTACCACAACCTTAGTAAAACGAATGCACCACCTTAGCACAAGGAGTGCCATCGGACTTTTGGGTTAAAATAATATCAGTAGCCTTGTGTTTGGAGGAAAATGTAGTGTGGAGATGGTACACGAAAATAAGCGTTTTTTTATTTCCACGTAGCCAATAAAACTGGTTGCATAAAAGTTACCCATCTGGCAGGGCACCGGGTAGATAAAACAACCGGGCTTTAGTTCGGCAGGAAGCTACCGCTATATTTGTTATATTAAAATTCGGGTGTAAGCCATAACAAATATGACCTACACCCGAATAACCGTATTTTTTACAGACAACAATAACCTTACGTGAGAAACCGGCTTCTTACTTCCGGCGTAGGCATCATACAGGATTCCTGTCGCCCGAACCAACGGTAACGGTTGCGCGCAATCCAGCTATAAAGGCCATGCCGGATAAACGGTGGGATGATGATACCGGCGTATCCCAACTTCCAGGGCCATGGTAACCGCCGGGCTACCCGGAGGGCGGCCGTACTTTTCGTATAGGCCCGCCCGTTCTCGATCAATATAAAAGAGGCCATCGCCGTTGGATCGAAATGATAGGTGCCGGCCAATGCTGCCGCCGTATCAGATTGGAGGGGGGCAAACCGGAAATAACGCTGCCGGTCGTGCCGGATCACAAAATTGATACTGGCATTACAGAAATTACAAACCCCGTCAAATAGTATAATCCCGTTTTCCATGATCCAGGTGTATAAATAGATGATCAGGCGTAACCGTCGATCAGTACCTCATACATTTTTACTTTCAGGTCTTCCAAAGATACATCCTGTACCAGTACACCATCCTGTGCATAGGATACGGATCCTCTTTCTTCGGAAACAATAATCGCCAGGTTGTCACTGTGTTCTGTGATACCCACTGCAGAACGATGGCGGAGGCCAATACGGGTCGGCAGGTTAGGATTCTCAGAAACCGGCAGGATTACTTTGGCGGCCAGGATTTTATTCCCTACAATAATCAGCGCCCCATCATGCAGGGGACTGTGTTTCTCGAAAATGCTTTCTATCAGTTTGGCACTCACGTTACCGTCAATGGGAATACTGGAAGCAGAATCGAATTTCACCCGATAGGTGGTGGCGATGATAATAAGTGCCCCGGTATAGGTACTTTGCATCCGGCTCACTGCTACAATGATCTCATTGATAATATTTTCTTCTTCCTTATAACTTTTGAATTTATCAGGCAGAAACAGTTTGGTTAAAAAACTATCCTTGCTTAAAGGTGTTTTCTTTCCCAGTACCAGCAGGAATTTCCGGATCTCCGGCTGGAAAATAATGATGATGGCAATAATACCAACGTTGATAAAGTTTTGCAGGATGATCGTGAGAATCGGCATCTGCAACGCCCTTACCAGAAAATAAGCCGCGTATACCATCAACAGGCCTACGAAAATGTTAAAGGCCAGGCTGCCCTTTAACAAACGGTATAATTGGATAATTAAAAAAACAACAATCAACAGGTCTATAACATTCAGCCAACGAAATGCCACTCCATAGAATTCTATAACTTCCTTCATAAATGTAAAAATAGCAAGATTTAATTACCTTTTACTTTCTCTGTAATCCTGATCGCCTCCATTGCGGCTTTTACGTCGTGTACCCGTAAGATATGGGTGCCTTGTTGCAAGGCAATGGTATTGAGTACCGTTGTACCATTCAGCGCCTCTTCCGGCGTTATGTGCAGTAGCTTATACAACATAGATTTACGGGAGATACCTGTCAGCACCGGTACGCCGAGTATGTCATAAAAGAGGTGGAGGTCTTTCATGAGCGCATAATTATGTTCCAGGGTTTTGCCGAATCCGAATCCCGGGTCTGCAATAAAATCTTTCACACCGGCTTCGCGGCATGCGGCCAGTTTTTTTACCAGATAGTCCAGCACTTCCTGTACCACGTCTTCGTATTGCGGATTGCTTTGCATGGTAGCAGGCTTTCCCTGCATATGCATGGCAATATACGGCACCTGCAGGCGGCCGGCAGTGGGAATCATGGCGGGGTCCAGATCTCCGGCACTGATATCATTAATAATAGCGGCTCCGGCGTGTATCGCTTTTTCAGCCACGTCGGCATACCAGGTATCAATAGAAATAATCGCCTGCGGGTAGTGATGTAAAATCGCATGAATGGCCGGCAGCAACCGGCTTATTTCTTCTTCCGGGCCTACGATAGTGGCGCCGGGTCGGGTACTTTGCGCGCCGAGGTCCAGGATGGCAGCACCTTCTGCCAGGTGTTGCCCCGCTTTGGCTACTACTTCATGGAGGACATGCATGCGGCTGCCTTCAAAAAAAGAATCTGCTGTAATATTAATAATGCCCATGACGACCGGTGTAGCCAGTGACAACAACTGGCCGCGGCAGTTAATAGCAGGGGATGGCAGGGGATGGATATGGTGTGGTCTCATATATTTGAATGCGTTTAGAAGTAAGGGGAACGAGCCGGCTGCAACTGTATTTTGACATAGTTCCGGCCATTTTACCTGAAATTCTTTATTTTGCCCTGCAAAAGTAATGGAAAAAGGAACTTCCTTTCCCATAGCCACACATTTAAACACATGATGGATACATTAGCTCAGTACAATGCCGCGATTGCCGGTTGCAAAGACATCTTCATTAAAAAGACAAAGGATTACGGAACTTCCTGGCGCGTATTACGCCCGATAGCCGTAGTGGATCAGATTTTCATCAAAGCGCAACGTATCCGGAATATTCAGGAAATCGGTACCCAGAAAGTGGCCGACAATATTGAAGGGGAGTTTAAAGCCATTGTAAATTATGGTATCATCGGGTTGATACAACTTGAGAAAACCGGTAATCCCTACACGGATATGCCAGTGGCCGAAGTGGAAGAACGTTATAATGCATCCGTTAAACTGGTGACCGATGTGATGCTGGCCAAGAACCATGATTACGGCGAAGCATGGCGCGACCTGAGTCAGGAATCATTCACAGATCTTATTCTTACTAAATTACTCCGTATCAAACAGATCCTGCGTAATCAGGGGCAAACACTGATCTCCGAAGGCATTGACGCGAATTATGTAGACATTATTAATTACGCGGTATTTGCGCTCATCAAAATCAGTGAGGAGTAGTAGGTGATTGTCATTATCTTCACCGATCGCTAAAACATTAAACTATTTTATGAAACTTATCCTGAACCTGTTACGCATTATCGTGGGGGTATTGTTCATTTTCTCGGGTCTGATCAAAGCAAATGATCCGCTGGGACTGAGCTACAAAATGGAAGAATTTTTTGAGGTATTACACCTGACTTTTCTTTCACCGTACTCCCTCGCTTTTTCGGTGATCATGAATGCATTTGAAATCATTGCCGGAGTGGCGGTGCTGGTAGGATACCGTATGCGTATCTTTTCCGGACTGTTATTGTTATTGATCCTCTTCTTTACCTTCCTTACAGGATACGCATTATTCAGTGGAACGATCCGGGAATGTGGTTGTTTTGGAGATTGTATTAAACTCACTGCGGTAGAAACATTCTGGAAAGATGTGATCCTGCTGGTGATGATCCTGGTTATCTTTTATAGTCGCCGGCGTATCCAGCCCCTGTTTAAAGGAGTGGGCATCGTGATGTTGCTGACAACGGTTGTCTCATTCGGTATACAGTGGTATACCCTGAAACACCTGCCGTTCTTTGATTGTCTGCCTTATAAAGTAGGTAATAATATTCCGGAGAAGATGAAACTGCCGCCGGGCGCTACACCAGACGTGTATGAGATGATGTTTATTTATGAGAAAGATGGCGTGAAGAAAGAGTTTACGGCAGATAACTATCCCTGGTCAGACAGCACCTGGACATTCGTAGACCGGAAAGATAAACTGGTGAAGAAAGGGAATGCGGAACCGGCCATCAAGGATTTTATCCTGACGGATCTCGATGGGGTAAATCAGACGCAGGCTATCCTGGCGGAAGAAAAACCGGTATATCTTTTCCTCGTATTAAATACCGACAAAGCCGGCAGCGGTTGGGAAGAGAAGATCAAGGCCCTGCAGCAGCAATGGAAAGATGGTAAGGTATTAATATATGGTGTGACCGCTTCTACAAAAGATGCCGTAGCGGCGTTTTCCCAAAAAACAGGGTTGACGTTTCCTTTTGTACAGATGGATGGTGTAGCCATTAAAACAGCTGGTAGAAGCAATCCTTGTCTGCTGCTGCTGGAGCAAGGTACGATCAAAGGAAAATGGCATTATAACGATATACCATAAACGAAGCCGGTTGTACGGCGCACCAAAGATATAAAGGCTATGATACGTTTTCTGCTGCGTAAAACAGGGTATGGGTTATTGGTACTGATGGGAGTAGTGGTATTGGTTTTTTTCCTGTTCAATGTACTGCCCGGAGATCCTGCCCGGCTTACCCTGGGTCAGCGTGCAGATGTATCATCGCTGGAAAATGTAAGAAAAGAACTGCATCTCGACCAGCCGGTGGGGATGCAGTTCCTGTTTTATCTCAACGATTTGCTGCCGTTGGGCGTACATGAGAAAAAAGAAGCCGCAGACAACCTGCATTATATTACCCTGTTTCCCCTGTCGGGAGATAAGATCGCCGTCCTCAAAATGCCTTACCTGCGCCGGTCCTATCAAAGTAAGAAGCCTGTGTGGGAAATCCTGACAGAAGCCCTGCCGGGTACTTTGCTGCTGGCGGTAGCAGCCATGCTGTTTGCCACCATTGTAGGTATTGGCCTGGGCGTGTTGTCGGCAGTGAAACAAAATACCTGGATGGATACGAGCGCGGTGCTGGCCAGTGTGGTGGGCATTTCTGCGCCATCCTTTTTCGCCGGTATTGTACTCGCTTATCTGCTGGGATTTGTGTTGAGTGATTATACCGGTTTGCACATGACCGGCAGTTTGTTTGATATAGATCCCTTTAAAGGCAGGGTATTGAATCTCCGTAATATTATATTACCCGCTATTACCCTGGGTATCCGCCCACTGGCAATTATTGTACAACTGACACGCAGTGCGATGCTGGATGTACTGCACCAGGATTACATCCGTACCGCCTATGCCAAAGGATTATCTGCCAGCCGGGTCATCTGGCACCACGGTTTACGGAATGCACTCAACCCCGTGATCACGGCTATTACCGGATGGTTGGCAGAACTACTGGCCGGCGCTTTTTTCGTAGAGTATATTTTCGGCTGGAAAGGCATTGGTAAAGTAACCGTAGATGCTTTGGATAAATTTGACTTCCCTGTAGTTATGGGCGCCATCCTGATCACGGCAGGTATTTTTGTGATCGTTAACCTGCTGGCAGACCTCCTGTATGCCTGGGTAGATCCCCGTATCAAGCTGCAGTAAGCTCCTTTCCTGTACTGTTCCTGCTAACTTTAATTTTTTTTGAGATTTTTTGTAACATCTGTTTTCGTCAGTCGTCTTCTTGCTAAAATGAGATATTCTGCATGTCATTAGATAGGTTTCTTTCCCAGGTAGTTCCCGTCAGGCAAAAGCTTTACCGCTTTGCATTCCGCCTGCTGGGCAATGAGGAAGATGCACAGGACATCACCCAGGACGTTTTGCTGAAAGTGTGGGGGATGCAGGAGCAGATGAAAGAATTGCAGAATATGGAGGCCTGGTGTATGCGCATTACCCGCAACCTGGCATTGGATAAAATCAAGTCCAGGAAATACCGCCGGGCAGATGATCTGGAACGGGGAGCCGAAGTGCCGGCTACCCAGCAAAAAAATCCGCATGCAGTCGCAGAACAGAATGATGTGATGCAGCAGGTACACAGGGCCATTCGTGATTTACCGGAGAAATACCGTACCATCATGCAACTACGGGATATGGACGGATTTTCTTACCAGGAGATAGCGGAGATATTGGATATTGATTTAAATGAAGTAAAAGTAAATCTGCATCGGGCCCGTAAGTCGGTGCGGGAGAAACTACAAAATCTGCAGGTATATGGAATATAGCAGCATCAGCGCATTGCTGGAAAAGTATTGGGAAGGGGAAACCTCCCTGGAGGAAGAGGCGCTGTTACGAACGTTTTTCAGCAGCCCTCACGCTGAATTGCCGGACGACCTCCGGGAAGCGGCGCCTTTGTTTCAGTACTTCCATTCAGAAGCCACGAAAGTGTGGGAAGAGCCGGTGGCCAAAGTAGTACCGCTGTCGCCGTTCCGGCACTGGATGAAATATGCCGCTGTATTGTTGGTGGGCATCGGCGTCGGCTATGCGGTAAAACAGCAGCAGTACCAGGAGCGGGCCGTGATGGCCGCCATGAAGGCAGATGGCATGGAAGATCCGCAGCAGGCCTATGCAGCCACCAAAAAGGCTTTGCAGCTGCTGGCGAAGAACCTCCACAAAGGCACTTCGCAGATGGAGAAACTCTCTTATTTTAATGAAGCTACTGACATCGTCACCGGAAAGGACTAATACAACCGCTTATTATATGACGTATCTAAACTTGACACCATGAAACGATTCCTTTTATTATTCATCGCGGTTTTTTTCAGCATGCACCTGTTTGCCCAGCAGGGGAGCGTGATAGACCGCTTCTTCCAGAAGTACGAAAGCGACCGTACCTTTAGCCTGGTCAGTATCACGCCCAAGATGTTCAGCATGTTTGCCAAAATCGACATGAACGACCCGGATGCCAAAAGTATGCTGAGGATCATTCAGAAACTACGGGGCCTGCGCATCCTGGCTAAAGAAGACACCAAAGATGGTCCCCGCCTGTACCGCGAAGCAGCCGCTTTTTTGTCAAGCGACTTCGAAGAGCTGATGACCGTACGCGACAAAGACAGTGACCTGAAATTTCTGGTCAAAGAAAACAGTAAAGGAAGTATCAATGAACTGATTATGCTGGTAGGTAGCAGTAAGGAGTTCCTGGCTATGAGCCTGGTCGGCGAAATTGATCTCAATGAAATCTCTCAGATTGCCAGCTCAGTGAATATCCAGGGAATGGATAAGCTGAAAAATGTTAAAAAGAAGTAGGTATATCCCCGTCACACTGATTTAAAAGTATTTTCCATGAGAACATTTATTATTGCAGCCTGTTGTTTTACGCTCTCTGTCACTGCTGTTTCTGCACAGGAAAAAAGTATCCGTGAATTCCGCCGTCAGTATTGCAAGGCCGCAGCAACCGAATCCATCACGATAGGGGGGCTGGCGCTGAGTTTTGCCCGCTGGGGAATGTCTTTCGACGACGGAAAAGACCGGGATGCTGCCGCTGTCAAACATCTACTGAACAATGTACGAAAAGTGAAGATTCAGACGATCACTAACGGAAATGGCCGTACGATTTCCGGTGAAGCGATTGCGGAGTTAAGAAAAAATCTGGAAGAGCGGGAGCATTTTGAGCCCTTGATGGAAGTAAGAGATAAGGGTAGTCTGATTCATATCCTGAATAAAGGGAAAGAGGATGAACTGGGTAATCTGGTAATGCTGGTGCAGGATACCGACGATTTTATGATTGTGAGTTTACATACCAGCCTGAAAATAGCGGATATCAATAGCCTGATCCGTCAGTTTGCCAAAAATAACTGATTCCCTATCTGATCATCACTTCTTTTACAATGCTTTCTCCCAGCATTTCATTCACCAGTTTGATGATCTTGTCTTTAGAATAAGTCAATTCCTGTTTTAGTGGTGCTACCGTTGTTGTAATGATCAATTTATTATCGATCAGCTGGAGGCTCTGTGTGTAGCGGGCAATGGTTTTACCCATAATTGTTTCCCAGTTTTCCTGGATGCGCACTTCCGTTAGGCGGGGTTTCATCCTGCTCTTGTTCATAAATTCGCGGAGTGCATCTCCTATACTCGTAGTTCCATGGCGCATGGCGCGAAATTACTCAAAAAAACTGATGGTAAAAGTTTTTAGTAACAACCCGCTTACAAAAGGTAACTGCGGTTATACTTCAATGAGGCGGATGGTTTCACTGGTAGCTGCAAATGCCTGCAGGAGCCTGTCGGCATGGGTGTCTGTAATAAACACCTGGCCATAGGTATCGCCGGTTACCAGGGTAATCAGCCGGTTCACGCGGTCCTGATCCAGCTTTTCGAAGATATCGTCCAGTAGTAACAGGGGAGGGAATTGTTTGTGCTGGCGGATCACTTCAAACTGAGCGAGTTTCAGGGCAAATAAAAAGCTTTTGCGCTGGCCCTGGGAGGCGCTGGTTTTCATGAGATGATCGTCCAGCAGGAAGAGCAGGTCGTCACGATGGATGCCCGCAGTAGTGCGCTGTACCTGCATGTCTTTGAAGCGTGCCTGCTGCAGCTGGGCTGCAAAGTCGGCCTCCTGCAAGGTACACTGGTACCGGATATTTACCACTTCATGCCGGCCGGCAATGTAATCATACAGTTGCTGTACCTGCGGAATGAATGTTGTCAGGAAATGTTGCCGGGTCTGGAATACGGGCGTACCGTGCCTGACCAGCTGCAGGTCAAAAACATCCAGCAAATGATCCGGGTTCTGGCCGGCGGTGGGCATGTTTTTCAGCAGCGTATTGCGTTGCAGTAATATTTTCTGATAGGTGATGAGGTGTTCCAGGTAGTCGGGGTAGAGCTGCGACAGGAGGGTATCCAGCCATTTACGGCGTTCTTCGCTGCCACCCAGGATAATGTCGGCATCATCGGGCGCTATCATTACGGCCGGGAACTGGCCGATATGCCGGGAGAAGCGGTCATATTTTTCTTCATTCAGGGAGATCTCCTTTTTCCCGTCTTTGACGGTACATATAATTTTTTCGGATTGCCCGTTGCGGGTGATATCGCCTTCGAGCCGGAAGCCATTGGTCTGGTATTGGGTATTCTGACTTTCGGAGCTGGTAAAATAACTACGGGTAAAACAAAGGTAATAGATGGCGTCGAGGAGGTTGGTTTTACCGGCGCCGTTGCGGCCGGTAATGCCAATCACCCTTTTATCGAAGAGAAATTGTTGCTGACGGTAGTTTTTAAACTGAACGAGCGATATTTTTTTAAGATGCAACAAAGAAAAAAATTATGCGTTAAAAATAATATGCAAAAATAACCGGATTTATAACTGTTAAAAAACCGTATTCCCCGGCGGTTCCCCGGCAATTGACTGCAATTAAATGCAAAACTGTTTGAAATTGATGAAATTGCATAATTTAATGGGAATTAGAATTCATATTTATATTTTACGATTTTCCTGTTATATTTGCGAACAAATTTAGAAAGAGTGCAAACTAAAACAGACGTGAAGACGAAATTCACCAAAGAGACATATCTGTACTGGTATGAATTGATGCTTTTGCTGCGCCGCTTTGAAGAAAAGACAGGCCAATTGTACGGTATGCAGAAAATTCGTGGCTTTTGTCATTTGTACATAGGTCAGGAGGCAATTGCTGCAGGTGCAATGACAGCGACCAAGCCGGAGGACAAGTTCATTACTGCGTATCGCGACCACGCGTTGGCGATTGCAAAAGGTATTTCTGCTAAGGCTTGTATGGCGGAACTGTATGGTAAAGCGACGGGTTGTTCAAAAGGAAAGGGAGGCAGTATGCACTTTTTCTCCAAAGAACATGGGTTCTTCGGAGGACATGGTATTGTGGGTGCTCAGATAGGAACCGGTGCTGGTCTGGCATTGGCTGAGCAGTACAGAGGAACCGACAACGTAGTATTATGTTTCTTCGGAGACGGTGCTGCGCGTCAGGGGATGCTGCATGAAACTTTCAACATGGCGATGACCTGGAAACTGCCGGTTATTTTCATTTGCGAAAACAACATGTACGCCATGGGTACTTCAGTAGAACGTACCTCCAATGTATTGGATATCTATAAACTGGCAGACGCGTACGAAATGCCGGCTGACTCCATCGACGGTATGAGCTGCGAAGCTGTACACGACGGCGTGGACAGAGCGGTAAAACGTGCCCGCGAGGCAGGTGGTCCTACCTTGTTGGAAATCAAAACCTACCGTTATCGTGGCCACTCTATGAGTGATCCTGCGAAATACCGTACCAAGGAAGAACTGGAAGAGTATAAAGAAAAAGATCCGATCAATGAAGTATTGAAAGTGATCAAGAAAAATAAATGGGCTACCGAACAGGAAATTGAAGCCATCAACGAACGTGTGAAGATCGAAGTGGAAGAATGTGTTACTTTCGCGGAAGAATCTCCATGGCCTTCTGATGACGAACTGTTGAAAGACGTGTACGTTCAGGAAGACTATCCGTTCATTGTTGACTAAAGCGTTTAGCCGTTAGCTGTTAGCTTTTGGTGGTTTGTAATACATCATTGCACAAACTGCCAGAAGCTAACAGCTAATGGTATATTGTTGATACCTATTAAATAACCAAGCAACTACAATTACTGATTAAAATGGCAGAAACAAAAGATAAAGCCACCACACCGCAACCTGCAACTAATTTTGATCTGGAAACGTCTATGCACAGAGCAGAAGACTTTTTCGCCAGGAATAAGAATGTTATCACTATTGCACTGGTGGCAGTAGTAGTTGTTGTAGGTGGTTTCTTCGCCTATAACCGTTTTGTAAAACAGCCGAATGAAAACAAAGCACAGGAAATGGTTTTCCATGCGCAGAACTACTTCGCGGTAGATTCATTCAAACTGGCACTGAACGGCGATGGTAATAACTATGGATTCTTACAGGTGGTAAACAAATACGGTGGTACCAAAGCTGGTAACCTGGCTAAATACAGCGCCGGTGTATGTTACATCCGTCTGGGAGAATACCAGAAAGGTATCGATATGCTGAAAGACTTCTCCTCTGATGACCTGCTGTTGCAACCAACCGCGTATGGTTTGTCCGGAGATGCCTACATGGAACTGAATAAAGTGAACGAAGGCATTGAAGCTTACAAAAAAGCCGGTCACTATAACGATAACGAACTGACTGCTCCCGTGTACCTGTTCCGTGCAGGACTGGCCCTGGAAAAAGCGGGTAAAGCACAGGATGCGGTAGTTATCTATAAAGAAATCAAAGAAAAATTCCCTCTCTCCAACGAAGGCCGTGAAATGGACAAGTACCTGGCGAGACTGGGAGATGTGAAAAATTAATCACGAATCAGGCAGTAAGCATTACGGATGATTCAACGGTTAGCGATGAGCGTTCGTAATGCTTGATGACTGGTGATGTTTTAATCCGAAACTATGTCTGAGCACAATAAAAGCTTATTAAATGATGCTGGCATTCTCAACCTGGAGGATGCCAGTGTTGTTATGGTATATACAGAATGGAATGATACCATCGTCAACGAACTGGTAGCCGGCTCCGAAAAAGCCCTTGCACAATATAAAGTCACCAGGTCCAATAAAATAATTGTACCCGGTGCATTTGAATTACCATTTGCCTGTAAGCAATACTGGGAAGCCACCAAAGGCACCGGAAAACAGCCTGGCGCTATTATTGCTTTCGGTTGTGTGATCCGCGGAGAAACCCCGCATTTTGATTATGTATGTAAAGCCGTAACAGAAGGTATCCTGCAATTGAACCTGGAGCTGCCTGTTCCTGTTATATTTGGTATTCTTACAGTAGACAACGAACAACAAGCACTTGACCGGCTTGGCGGTGCACACGGTCATAAAGGAGAAGAAGCTGCTATTACAGCCCTTAAAATGATTGCACTGCAAAGAAGCCTGGCCGGTCGCTAAAGGAAGAACCGATAGAGCTATAAGCTATGGATGTAGCGGGAATGGTGTTTAGTGTAAAGTATAAAGCCGGTATCCACTCCAATAGCTTCGTGCTTTGAGCTAAAACGATTAAGATGAATGTACAGTTATTTATACCGTGTTTTGTAGACCAGTTGTTTCCCGAAACAGCCTTCAACATGGTAAAAGTGTTGGAGAAGCTGGGATGTAATGTAATGTATAATACAGAACAAACCTGTTGCGGACAACCAGCCTACAATGCAGGTTATCAGGATGAATGTCGCAGTGTAGCCACGAAATTTGTAAAAGATTTTAAAACACTGGATTATATTGTTGCTCCCAGTGGGTCATGTACCGGGTTTGTGCGCAATTATTACAGCAAATTGTTTGATAACTCCGCTGCACATAATGATGTGAAACAACTCAAAAGAAACCTTTACGAGTTTACCGAATTTCTGACAGATGTGTTGCATGTAACAGATCTGGGCGCTACCCTCAATGGCGTAGGTACCTATCATGATGCCTGCGGCGCACTGCGCGAATGCGGTATCAAGACAGGCCCCCGGAAACTGCTGGAAAAAGTAAAGGGACTGGAAATAAAGGAAATGAATGACTGCGAAGTATGTTGTGGCTTCGGAGGTACCTTCTCCGTTAAGTTTGAACCTATCTCCATGGGAATGGGCGAGCAGAAAGTAACCAATGCTGTCAACAGCGGCGCAGACTATCTCATCTCTACAGATCTTTCTTGTCTGATGCACCTGGATGGTTATATCCGTAAACACGGCACGCAGATTAAAGTGATGCACATCGCAGATGTACTGGCCAGTGGCTGGTAAGTGACTGCCGCTATAATTTTTTGATCCGGCAATGGCCGTGCGTCAGCGCTGCCCGGGATACAAAAGATTTTCAAATCTCAAAATTTCAAACATGAATTACTGGCTGGTGAAATCCGAACCATTTAAATATTCCTGGGAACAGTTTGTAAAAGATAAAGTGACCTTCTGGGATGGGGTACGCAACTACCAGGCGCGCAATAATCTCCGGGGCATGAAGAAAGGCGACCAGGTGCTGTTTTACCACAGCAATGAAGGCATGGAAATCGTAGGCCTGGCCACCGTTGCCAAAGAAGCCTATCAGGACCCTACCACACCGGATCCTAACTGGGTAGTAGTGGATCTGAAACCTTTGAAGCCTTTCAAACAGCCGGTTACCCTGGCACAGATGAAAGCAGAAAAACAGTTGGCGAATCTCTCGCTGATCCGTCAGGGACGCTTGTCTGTGTGCAATGTAACACCCGAAGAATTTGAGGTGATTATGGAAATGGGAAAGATGAAATAATTATTCCTGCTTTTAACTTATACTTACGCATTATACAGGGGATATAGGGAGATAAAAAAATCATCTTCCGGTTATCTTCCGTATAATGCGTACTACTTTAATAACAATACCAGACTCCAAAAAAAGTTAATCAGATGAAACCAATATTAGTCGTGCTCACCGGCGCCGGTATCAGTGCAGAAAGTGGGTTGCGTACCTTCCGGGATTCCGATGGACTGTGGGAAGGATATGATGTATACGAAGTGGCCAGTCCGCAGGGATGGCAGAGAAACCCCGGCCTGGTGCAGGATTTTTACAACAGCCGCCGCAGGGATGTGAAAGCTGCAGCACCCAATGCCGCACACACCGGCCTGGCGAAGCTGGAAGAACAATATGATGTGCGCATCATTACCCAAAACATCGACGACCTGCATGAACGCGGGGGCTCCAGTCATGTGATACACTTGCACGGAGAGATTTTTAAAATGCGCAGTGTAAAAAACGAACGGGTTATCTACGACATACAGGAGGATATTAACATGGGGGATCTGGCTGCAGACGGCGGACAACTGCGGCCGCATATTGTGTGGTTCGGGGAGGCCGTGCCCATGATTGAAACGGCGTTGAAAGAAGTTAGAAAAGCAGATGTGTTTGTGGTGATTGGTACTTCCCTGCAGGTATATCCGGCAGCGAATCTGGTGCAGTATGTAAAGCCCGGCGCGTCGATGTTTATCATTGACCGGAAAATACCGGATATCACGGCGGAAGGTACATTACATTGTATTGAAAAACCGGCGACGGAAGGAGTAGCTGAATTGTTGTCGCTGCTGTTGAAATAAATAAAAAAACCTCCCTGTTACAACAGGGAGGTATCACAAAGCCTTCTCTCCGACGAGTTCTTCACAGGAAAACTAATGTCTTGCAACTGCTTACTCAAAGCTCTCTTCGAATCTGATATCGTATTCTTCCAGTTCTTTTAATACCGGGTTATAGATTTCCGGCATTACTGGTATTTGCAGTCCCGTAAGGGTAACTTTATCCTGTAGTATCAATTTGGCCATAATACCCAGTGGAAGACCTACCGTTTTGGCCATGGCGGTACGTATATTATCTTCTCCCAGTGTGATCATGTAGCTATGCATCCGGGTGGCCATGTTGCGTCTTTCAAACTCAATTTCATGCATCATGACAATCATGTCTTTATCGGCCGGTTCCATCTTCAGTTTGTTTTCAACCAGGAACTGCAGGATGGTAGCATTGGTTTGCTCTCCTAAATTTATAACATCTGTGCTTAATAACCCCAGAAATTTCAGCTGCCGGATCACTTTTGACTTTACGCTTACACCAAGGGCCAGGGCGAGCTGTTCTTCGGTGGTGTTTTCCGTACCGGCCTCCAGCTGTTGGGTAGCCCACTGATGGAAGGTCAGCTGTTCTGTTTGTATTTTATGGGTGTCGTTGGTGAGGCCCAGTTTTATCAGGGCATTCCAGCCTTCGCAAAAGTCCGGGAAGCGGAGGGTAGCCCGCATGAAGGTGGCAATATCTTCCAGCTTATAGGCGGCCATATAGCCCAGCGAATCGCGGTTGGGATAGTAGGCCAGTTTGCCCAGGCCAGGCACCTGTATGGTTTTGGAATGATCGAATAATTGTTCGTACTGCAGTTCCTTTACTTTCCCTTTTTCTCTGTAGGTAGCGCCCGAACTACCTGCCAGTACTATATTGCGGGCATTCCACGATACTTTATACTGCCAGGGATTATCAATGCTGTCGGGGGCTATCAGGCCGCCGCAGTAGGATTTGAAAGAGAAGATCTGGCCGCCTTTTTTCTCGATGGAATGAATGAGTTTCATGGCCGACATATGGTCGATACCGGGATCGAGCCCCATTTCATACATAAAGAGCAGGCCGGCTTTTTCAATGTCAGCTTGCAGTTTACGCACTTCCGGATCAATATAGGAGGCGGTAAGCAGGTTTTTGTTGAATTGCAGACAGTCTTTCGCAACAATAATATGTAAATGGGGAGGGAGGAGGGAAATCACCAGGTCTGTTTCGGTGAATAGTTGCTGCCGGGCAGCCTGATCTTTGATGTCCAGTGCAACGGGTGTTGCATAATACGATTTTCCGATCTTTGATTTAATGAGTATCAGATCATGATCTGCCACCGTTATATGCCACTTTTGTCTTGGAGCGTTTGCCAGCAGATAATCTATCAGACTGGTGGCCGACTTTCCGGCGCCAAACAACAGTATATTCTTCATAGTATGCTTTGGAAAAGTGGTTAAGATTCTGGGAAATAACAGCTTCTAAGATATTTATGTTCGAAATTTCACCCCCATTTGGATTTCTTCGGACACTATATATATTTTCCGTTGCTCCCATGCATTGATTTCCAGCGTGTTAAAAACAAATACTTTGCCAATATTTATTTTCTAATATATTATTGAATCCGCACATATTGCAGATAAAATAAAAATAGTGATGATAATATTATAACGCAGGAAGCAGATAAATGGTTGTTCTTCATTTAAAATATTAATCATATATCGATCCTGCTATATAAACGATTATCCCTATGGCCTTTTTTATTCACATTTATTGATTTTTAGGCCGGAATAAGGCCCGAAATGGCTATATTTGCCCCTATCTGTTTTGAGCAGAAAAAACTGTAAATCAACACACAAAAATGACAGAGCATACGGAAAATCAGCAGGAAGGTAGAATTGTCCAGATCAATATCGAGGAGCAAATGAAAACGGCCTACATAGATTACTCTATGTCCGTGATCGTAGGCCGTGCCTTGCCCGATGTGAGAGATGGTTTGAAACCTGTACACCGCCGCGTTTTATTCGGTATGAATGAACTGGGTAACCACAGTAACAAACCCTACAAGAAATCAGCGCGTATCGTGGGAGAGGTAATGGGTAAGTATCACCCGCACGGGGATGCTTCCATTTATGATACCATTGTACGTCTGGCGCAGCCCTGGAGCATGCGTTATCCCATGGTAGACGGTCAGGGTAACTTCGGTTCGGTAGATGGCGATATGCCGGCAGCGATGCGTTACACGGAGATCCGCCTGCAGAAGATCGCAGAAGCTATGCTGGAAGACATTGAAAAAGAAACGGTAGACTTTTCCAACAACTTCGATGATACCCTCGAAGAACCAACGGTATTGCCTACACGTATTCCCAATCTGCTGGTAAACGGTGCATCCGGTATCGCAGTAGGTATGGCTACCAACATCATGCCGCACAACCTCAGTGAAGTGGTGGATGGTTGTATTGCCTATATCGATAACAGGGAAATTACCATAGAAGAACTGATCAAACACGTAAAAGCCCCCGACTTTCCAACCGGAGGTGTTATCTATGGTTTTGAAGGCGTAAAACAAGGCTTTGAAACTGGTCGTGGCAGGGTAGTAGTACGTGGTAAAATCAACTCTGAAACCGCTAAAAACGGCCGTGAAAAACTGGTGATCTATGAACTGCCTTACCAGATCAACAAGGCGGTACTGCACCAGAAAATTGCACAGCTGGTAAATGATAAAATCATTGAAGGTATTTCCGATGTACGGGACGAAAGTGACCGTGAAGGTATGCGCCTGGTGATTGATCTGAAAAGAGAAGCTATCTCCAATGTGATCATCAACCAGTTATTTAAATATTCCGAGCTGCAGACTTCTTACGGTATCAATAACGTGGCGCTGGTAAAAGGCCGTCCGCGTATCCTGAACCTGAAAGATATGATCGCCGAGTTCATCGACTTCCGTCACGAAGTGATTGTAAGAAGAACCCGTTTTGATCTGCGTAAAGCGGAAGAAAAGGCCCACATCCTCGCTGGTTATCTGATAGCACTGGATCACCTGGATAAGGTTATTGCCCTGATCCGTGCCGCCAGCACACCAGAAGTAGCAAAAGAAGGACTGATGAGCGAATTCGGTCTCTCCGAAGTACAATCCAAAGCCATCCTGGAATTGCGTTTACAACGTTTAACCGGTATGGAACGCGATAAGATCCGCGCAGAATATGATGAAATCATGCAGCTCATTGCTTACCTGAAAGATGTGTTGAATGACGAAGCACTGCGTATGAGGATCATCAAAGACGAACTGGAAGAAGTGAAAAAGAAATTCGGAGACGAACGTAAAACCGAAATCCAGTATCTCGCCAGCGAAATGAGAATCGAAGATATCATCGCAGAAGAAGATGTGGTTATTACCATTTCTCACCTGGGTTATATCAAACGTACTTCTGCCTACGATTACCGTCAGCAGAAACGCGGTGGCCGCGGCGCTATTGGTGGCCGTACAAGGGATGAAGACTATATCGAACACCTGTTTGTTGCCTCTACGCACCATACTATGCTGTTCTTTACAGAAAAAGGCCGTTGTTACTGGCTGAAAGTATACGAAATTCCGGATGGAGAGAAGAGCGGTAAAGGCCGTGCTATCCAGAATATGATACAACTGCCGGCGGATGATAAAATCCGTGCAATTATCGATATCAAAGACCTGAGTGATAAAGATTTCATCAATAACCATTATATTGTACTTTGTACCAAGAAAGGTATCATCAAGAAAACGATGGTGGAAGAGTTCTCCCGCCCGCGTCAGAATGGTGTAAACGCTATTACGATCAATGAAGGCGATCAGCTGCTGGAAGCCAAACTGACAACCGGCGACAGCCAGATCATGATGGCTATCCAAAGTGGCCGCGCGATCCGCTTCCCGGAAGTAACCGTGCGTGATACCGGTCGTGGCGCCATTGGTGTAAGAGGTATTGAAGTAGATAGTGAGAAAGATGAAGTGGTTGGTATGGTTTGTGTAAACAAGGAAGACGAGGCCCGTACCATCCTGGTAGTTTCCGAAAAAGGTTACGGTAAACGTACCAATATCGAAGAATACCGTATCACCAACAGAGGTGGTAAAGGGGTGAAAACGATCAATATCACCGAGAAAACCGGTAACCTGATCGCCGTCCTGGATGTAACGGAAAAACACGATCTGATGATCACCTGTAAGTCAGGTATCACCATACGTATGGCGGTAGCAGATATCCGTGAGGCAGGACGTGCCACACAGGGTGTTCGGCTGATCCGTCTGGACGACAACGATGAAATTGCTGCTGTAGCCCGCCTGGATGAACAGGAAGAAGAAGTAATCCACGATGAAGAAGGTGCTGAAGGCGCAGAAGGAACCGCTGCTATCACAGATGCAACGGATGAAAATACCCCTGCTGCCGATGATGAAACCACACCTGATGCCAACGCCGCGGATGAAGACAGTGAAGCATAGAAAATAACCTGTACACAACGGGTCTGATAAACGATCCGTTGTGTATGTCTGATAAAAAAATACAACCAGCTATTAGTGGTAACTATATTCCTGGTTGTATTATTTTTATTGGTACACCATACTCTTTAATAATCAGCAACTAAAAAAAAACTCGACATGAAAAAACTATTGGTATCTCTTCTATTTTGCACGACAGGAGTGTCGGTGATGGCTCAGCGCGCAAAAGTTAGTAGTGCAGATGAGAACCTGAAGAAACAAGACCTGGAAAAAGCAAAGGCAGACATTGACGCGGCATTACAGCATGATAAAACCAAAAACGATGGCAGAACATGGCTCGTAGATGGTAAGATCCTGGAAGCCATGGGTACTAAACAAAAAAGTGCAGCGCTGGCAATGGAAGCATATGCTGCTTTCAAAAAAGCCCTGGAACTGGATCCTAAAATGAAGGAAGCAGTATTGGAAATGCCTCAGCCTTTATTCAACGTATATGCTACTGTAGCTAACGCTGGTTATGGATACCTGAATGAACAGAAATGGGATTCTTCTCTCGTAAATTTCAAACATGCGTTTGAAGTAGCGGATTTCTACAACACCAAAGAACTGGGTGGTAACATCCCTACAGATACTGCACTGACTTTCTACGTTGGTTACGCTGCCAGCCAGGCTGGTAAAAAAGATGACGCTTTCACCTACATGAAAAAAGCAGCTGATCTGCAGTTCAAAGGTGAACCGGCATTATACGTAATCCTGGGTCAGTTGTATGAAGAAAAAGGCGACCAGGCTAACTGGCTGAAAACAATCGAACAAGGTAAAGCTTTATTCCCTAAGGATAAACGCTTCAGCGATATGGAAATGGCATTCTACAGCAAAACCGGTAAAACCAATGAGTTACTGTCTATGCTGGAAAAGAAAATGCAGGAAAATCCAAACGACCAGGCAGCTTTGCTGGACTACGCTATCCGTGTAGACAACCTGGCCAATCCACGCGATGATAAAGGTAACGACGCGCCTAAACCGGCTAACTACGAAGAAATGATCGGTAAAGCAGAAGGTGCCTATAAAAAAGCCATCGAACTGAATCCTGCTGATGCTACCGCTAACTTCCAGCTGGGTGCACTGTACTTCAACCGCGCAGTAGTTTTCAACAAACAACTGAATGAACTGGACAGCAAACAACAAACTTCTGCCAAAGCAAAAGAACTGCAAGGTAAAGTGGAAGGTCTGATGAACCAGGCATTGCCTTTCTTCGAAAAAGCAGATGCCAGCTTCACTGCTAAAGCCAGCAGCCTGGATCAGGGCGACAGACAAACCTACGAAAGCTGTCTGTATGCTTTACAGAAGATCTACGCCATCAAAAACAACAACGCTAAAGTAGAAGAGGTAAAGAAGAAATTGGATAGCCTGAAATAATAAGCAGTAGTTTTTATATTACTGGTTACGCATTGTGCCATAGAAAGCAGCGAAGTCTCTTCGCAACTTTTCCGGCACAATGCGTATTTTTTTGTCTTCCTGACACTTAAACTTTGCGGGCATCCGGATGTATATTTATTGATCTCCGGGAAAATAAATAATACGTGTCCATACCCTTTATGGGAGCGCTTATCCGGTGTTTGCCTGCATCACTCCATCCCCTCATGACAACGGATGATCCTGCGTAAAAATGTACCTGGTTTTTATCTCCCCAATACAAATATCTCCCCTTAAAAAAGTAAATAATCAATAGCCTGTTATACTTGTTTTTGTTGCTGGCAAGTGATGGGTAGCTGCTGGCCGCGAGAGGGGCTGGAAGGGGCTTGAAATAGGGTTGCCGGCATCATCACAGCAGCGCGAAAGATGCCTGTAAAATAGAATCCCGTCTGACCTGCGGCCGGACGGGATTTTAACTCAAACGTTGTATGGTTGCAATTATGCTTTAACAGCAGGAGTAGCACCTTTAGCTTTTTTAGCAGGAGCTTTCTTAGCTGTAGTATCAGCAGCAGGAGCTTTAGTTTCAGTTTTTTGTTTTTCTTTTTTTGCAGGTTTAGCAGCAGGAGCTTGTGCAAAAGAAGCAGCAGAAATGCTCATTACAACTACAGCGGCGATCAGGCTTTTTTTCATGATAATGTCTTTTTAAATGATTAGGTGAATAATGTGTTGTTTGATAATTGTAGCGTAAAATTAAAGCAGGAGCAGGCGCGGTGAAGAGATGTTTCGGTGAATAAGGAATTACTGTCGTTGAACAGGGGAAAAGTGGCGGTAACAAGCTGCCATATGTGTGCAGTGAAATTATAACAGGAGATGGATCGCTTCCTGAATAGCCTGTAAACACAACTGTTTCAGCGTATTGAACTGTTCTATGGCTGCTTCCTGATGGAAATCATTTTCAGGTATGCCTTCCAGCTTATCCAATACTGGATAGAGATGTGTTTCCAATCCGATAAAAGACACGGTTGTTTTAAGGTTATGGGCGGTAGCCCTGATCATGGCAATGTTGGCGGTTTGTACGGCTTTTTTCAACAGCGAAAGATCTTCCGGCAGCTGCGCCACAAACTGCGTGAGCATGGCCTTTTCGAAGCTTTCATCCCCTTTCGATAATTCATGCAGATACTGCATGCTGATCAGCTGCTGGAAGCCGTTTTCGGCTGTCAGCTGGTAGAGGGGCAGGGGTTGTTCCCGGGGGGCAAACTTACCGGTGTACACCTGAATCATATGATACAGTTCTTCTTCGCGGATAGGTTTGGAAATATATTCGTTCATCCCGAAGTGCAAACATTTTTCACGTTCTCCGGCCATGGCATGTGCGGTCATGGCAATAACAGGGATATTGGAATGCCGTTCCTGCCGGATGGCCTGCACGGCTGTATAGCCGTCCATTTCAGGCATTTGTATATCCATCAGTACGAGGTCGTAATGTTGTTTGTCCAGCTCCTGCAGCACTTCTTTACCATTGTTAACGACCTTGTATTGCAGTTGCCAGTTGCTCAGCAGATGCCGGAGCAGGTTTTGGTTCATGATATTATCTTCTGCTACGAGCAGCCGTGCATCCGGATGGAGCGGCAGCTGGCCGTTTTCGGTATAAAAAGGATCGCCGTTTTCCAGAATAGATTCTCCCAGTGTATAAGGCAGCTCCACTTTGAAAATAGCACCTTCACCGGGTTTGCTTTCTGCGGTAATCACACCATGCTGTAACTCCACGAGTTGTTTCGCAATGGTAAGACCCAGACCAGTACCGCCGTATTTACGGGTGGTAGAAGGTTCTGCCTGATTAAACCGGTCGAAGATGGTAGCCAGTTTGGAAGAGGCAATACCGATACCCGTATCTGTAACGGTGAACAATATACGAACAGCGTTGCTTTCCTGCCACGTTGGGGTTACCTGTACATCTACCTTACCTTCCGGTGTAAACTTAATGGCGTTGCTAATCAGATTGATCAGCACCTGTGTCAGCCGCATGACATCACCATATAAAATATCCGGTGTTTGTTCTGTGATACGGATGGAGAGCTGTAGTTTTTTTTCGGCTGCTTTCGGCTGAAACATCGTATCGAGGGTATGCAGCACACTACGCAGACTGAAAGCCGTTGGCTCTATACGCATCATACCGGATTCTATCTTCGAGATGTCGAGGATATCGTTGATGATTTCCAGCAGATTTTTACCGGCATTTTCAATCGCGCCTACATATTCTTTCGATTTATGATTGAGGGGTTGCGCCTGTAGCAGATGCGTGAAGCCCAATACGGCATTCATCGGGGTGCGGATTTCGTGGCTCATGTTGGCCAGGAATTGTTCCTTGATAGCAGCCAGTTTTTTTTCCTGTTGCTGCGACTCATCGAGGGCATCTATCAGTTGCTCCTGCTGATGAATACGACTGGTGATATAAAGGAAAGCCAGCAGGCTGGTTAGGCAGGCAAATAAAACGAGGATGGTACCCCAGCTCTGTGCTTTTTGTCCGCTGCTGTCGATGAGATGGGTGGTTCTGTTGACCTCTGTCTGCCGCGTGGTATCCAGCTGGTGCAGGATGCCGGTGATGGCTTCCCCGAGCCTTTTACCCCGGTGGTTGTTGATCAGTCTTTCTGCCGCCCATTTCCCTTTACTGTAGAAGGTATCCAGCACCTGCATGTTGAACGTGTTTTTTTCGTCCACGAGGTAGTTCAGCTGGGTAAGCAGTTTTTCGGTACTATCGTTTTTAATGATTTTGTTAATCTCTTTCAGATCAGCCTTGATGATGGCAATGTCGGCTTCAATGCCGGTAATATGCAGGGTATCCTGGGAGATGACCGTTCCGCGCACTTTACTGTCGGTTTTGGCCATATTGGTTTGCAGCTTCTGTAACTCATTTTTGACGTTGAGTTCCTGTAGCAGCTGTTCATTCCCGGAAATCAGTTTGCGGATGTTTTTGGCAGAATTAAACTGCAGCACAATAAAGAGGATCATACCTGTGATGAACAGGCCCAACAGGTAGTATTTAATTCTTTTAGGCTGCATACGTACTTAATAAAACACTACGTCAAGTTACGATAAAAAAAAATTGATATTTAGTGATGTAGTTGCCGGTGGGCAGCTACATCACATAAATATCAACGTATCGGGTTATTATTTTGTTTTGGCAGCAGCTGGTTTGTCTGCTGGTTTTGCGGTATGATGACCGTGATGTTTTTTAGGTGATTTGGTGTTGGCTGCCGGTGCTTTAGGCGCGGCGGCTTCCTTTTTAACAGGCGCCTGAGGCGTGGTGGTTTGTGCAAAGGATGATGCACTCAGAAACAACAAAGCCGCTGCCATCATCATAATTCCTGACTTTTTCATGATTGTATGTTTTATATGGTGATCAATTGTTTTGACGACCTAAAGGTACAAGTGTAAGGTACACTGGTCCGGAATTAATGGCCCAACAGGCGGTAGGTATCGGTCAAAAAGGAGAAAGTGTCGTTGAGATCAAAGCAGATTCAGTTTATTGTTCAGTGCTGTCCGGTAGGCATCCGCAACCGGAATGGCGTGTTGTTGGATAAGGATGGTACCGTCTTCGATGGTTTCTATTTTATCCATGGCTACGATGTAGGAGCGGTGTACACGCATAAACCGGCTGGCAGGCAGTTTTTCCTCCAGGGCTTTCAGTGTGGTATGGATAGCATGAAACTTCTGGCTGGTATGTAGTTTTACATAATCGCCCATTGCTTCCAGAAAGAGAATATCATCGGTACGGATCCGTTTCAGGATACCGGTATCCCGGATAAAGACAAACTCCGTATCGGATACCTGTAACTCCCGGTTATTGCTGTCGCAGATCTCTTTGGCTTTTTCAATGGCCTGTATAAAACGGGCAGGGTGTACGGGCTTAATCAGGTAATCGGCTACATTGAGTTCAAAGGCTTCTACCGCATATTCTTTTTTTACGGTAGTGAAGATGATCACCGGTCTTTTCTTACCGAGGTTCCGGGTCAGTTCCAATCCGCTCATACCGGGCATTTCAATATCCAGCAGAAGTACATCTATTTTTTCTTTCTGCAAAAGATTATAGGCTTCCATCGCGCTGCTGCACTCACCGCTTACATGAAGATGATTAACATGACTGGCCAGTTGTTTCATGGCCGTCCGGGCGAGTTTATTATCATCTACAATCAGACAATTCATGGCGCTAATGTAGGAACAAATCATCATATCCCGGCCACACGCGCAACCAGGATGCAGTTTTTGTTCGGAGGGATATGTTATAAAATTTTACCTTTGTTACCATGAAGTGGTTGGTGTACATATTTAGCTGCTATATCCTCCTCCTGTCTTGCATACCCTGCAACGATGCGGCGGAAGTGGTATTACAGCGCACCGCCCGTATTGCCCGGCTGGATGTTCCGCATGAACACGAAAGCCAGCCCGATTATTGTTCTCCGTTATGCATCTGCAGCTGCTGCAATGTGCAGGTAACTGCGGAAGCTATATCTACTGTTCATTTTTATCATCATCAGGTATTAATCAGTTATCCGATTATACCTGCCAATCCGCTGCCATCCCAGGCAGATAATATCTGGCAACCTCCCCGCCTGGTTTAGTGTTATAAGTATTGATGTTTTTGCTGTGAGTGTACGCTGTCTCGTTTCCCGAAACAGGTATGGCTCCGGTGCATCCTTTTATTTCATACTAACCAAATCATGCTGGATAAGATCATTCTTTTTTCTATCAGGAACAAACTAATAGTGGGGATACTCACGCTTGCGCTGGTAGCGTGGGGCGTATTTTCGCTGATGCGGCTACCCGTAGATGCGGTGCCGGATATTACCAATAACCAGGTACAGGTGATTACCCAATCGCCTTCGCTGGCAGCGCAGGAGGTAGAGCGGCTGATTACTTTTCCCATAGAACAAACCATGGCCGTGATTCCGGAGCTCAAGGAAGTACGCTCTATTTCCCGTTTCGGCTTATCGGTGGTGACCATTGTATTTCATGACGACGTGGATATTTACTGGGCCCGGCAGCAGGTCAATGAAAAGCTGGGCGAAGCGAAAACCGCTATTCCGCCGGGGATCGGATCGCCGGAAATGGCGCCGGTATCCAGCGGGCTGGGTGAAATCTACCAATATGTAGTACATCCGCAAAAGGGCTATGAATCCAAATACACGGCCCGCGACCTGCGTACTATTCAGGATTGGTATGTACGGCGGCAGCTGCTGGGTACACCCGGCGTGGCAGAAGTGAACAGCTTCGGCGGCCTGCTGAAACAATACCAGGTAACCCTGGACCCGGATAAATTGCGTAGCTATAATTTAAGTATCGCTGCCATCTTTGATGTGCTGGAGAAAAATAACCAGAACACCGGGGGCGCTTATATCGACAAAAAACCCAATGCCTATTTTATCCGTAGTGAGGGATTGATAGGCAGCCTGGCAGATATAGAAAAAATAGTAGTAAAGAATACACCGGAAGGCTTGCCGGTACTGATCCGTGATATCGGTAATGTACAGCTGGGAGATGCCAACCGGTATGGAGCGCTCACCCGTAATGCCACCGGCGAGGCCGTAGGTGGTATTGTGATGATGCTGAAAGGCAAGAATTCCAATGAAGTGGTGAAGGCTGTCAAAATACGGATGGCCCAGATCCAGAAAACATTGCCCGCCGGCGTGGTGATAGAACCCTTCCTGGACCGCAGTGAGTTTGTAGGCCGGGCCATTGGTACCGTACAGAAAAACCTGATTGAAGGGGCGCTGATTGTCATCTTTGTGCTGGTGTTGTTCCTGGGGAATCTGCGTGCCGGGCTGATTGTAGCCTCCGTGATTCCACTGGCGATGTTGTTTGCCATTGCCATGATGAACCTGTTTGGGGTATCGGGTAACCTGATGAGCCTTGGAGCGATTGACTTCGGACTGATTGTAGACGGCGCCGTCATTATTGTGGAAGCTACGCTGCATCACCTCACAGGGCGCAACAAGGGCAAAGGTGTACTACGATTGTCGCAGTCGGAGATGGATGCCGAAGTATATGATTCTGCCAGCAAAATACGGAGTACGGCCGCTTTCGGAGAAATTATCATCCTCATAGTATACCTGCCGATTCTGGCACTGGTAGGTATAGAAGGAAAGATGTTCCGGCCCATGGCGCAAACGGTATCGTTCGCGATCCTGGGTGCCTTTATCCTGTCGCTGACCTATGTGCCGATGGTATCGGCTTTATTCCTCAGCAAAAAGATCAGTCATAAGGTAACTGTGGCAGATCGGATCATGCAGTTTTTTCATCGTATATACGATCCCGTTATAAGAAGAGCGATTCGTACCAAAGCGCTGGTAGTAAGCATTGCAGTAGCGTTGTTTGTGGTATCGGTGTTTTTGTTTGGCCGTATGGGCGGTGAATTTATACCCACCCTGGAAGAAGGTGATTTTGCGGTAGAAACGAGATTGCTGACGGGTAGTTCCTTAACGGAAACCATCGATAAGGTAACCCTGGCATCAGATATTCTGTTGAAGCAGTTTCCGGAGGTAAAAGAAGTGGTGGGTAAGATCGGTGCGGCAGAAATTCCAACCGATCCGATGCCGATGGAGGCCTGCGATCTGACCATTCTGCTGAAACCCAAAAAAGAATGGACCAGTGCGAAGAACCGCGAGGAGCTGGCCAATAAAATGCAGGAAGCCCTGGAAGCGATACCTGGTGTCAGCTTCGGTTTCTCTCAACCGATACAACTGCGTTTTAATGAGCTGATATCCGGTGTAAGGCAGGATGTAGGGATCAAGATTTTTGGAGAAGACCTGACGACGCTGGCTTCCCTGGCGCAGAAAATAGGCGCCATCGTGAACCGTACGGAAGGAGCTAAAGACCTTTACGTAGAGCAGATAGGCGGGTTGCCGCAGATCGTGGTGTCTATTGACCGGGATAAGATTGCCCGCTACGGACTGGACATTGCCACCATCAACCAGGCCATTAATACGGCTTTTGCGGGTCAAAGCGCCGGGCTGGTATATGAAGGAGAAAAACGTTTCGACCTGGTAGTAAGATTGGACCAACGCAGCCGGCAACGGATAGAGGATGTACAGAACCTGTATATCACAACGCCTTCCGGCAACCAGGTACCGCTGCAGCAGCTGGCTAAAGTAGAAATGACCATCGGTCCCAACCAGGTGCAGCGGGAAGATGCCAAACGTCGCATTATTGTGGGTTTCAACGTGCGTGGCCGCGATATTGCCAGCATTGTAAAAGATATAGAAACAGCTATTGAGAAAGAAGTGAAACTGCCTGCCGGATATTTTATCCGTTATGGCGGCCAGTTTGAAAACCTGCAGGAGGCTAACGCCCGTTTATCCGTGGCCGTACCCATTGCCTTACTGCTCATTTTTGGTTTATTGTATTTCACCTTCCGGTCTGTAAAACAGTCGTTCTTAATTTTCACAGCCATTCCTATGGCGGCTATCGGCGGCGTATTTGCGCTGTTGCTGCGCGGCATGCCTTTCAGTATTTCTGCCGGCGTAGGATTTATTGCCTTGTTTGGGGTGGCCGTATTAAACGGCATCGTACTGATCGGAGAGTTTAACCGGCTCAAGGAAGAAGGGATTACTGACCTGGGTACCATCATACTAAAGGGAACGGCTACACGCTTACGCCCGGTATTGATGACGGCCTTTGTGGCTTCCCTGGGCTTCCTGCCGATGGCGCTGGCCACCAGTGCGGGAGCAGAGGTACAACGGCCGCTGGCAACGGTGGTGATTGGCGGTTTGATTACTTCCACCTTATTAACCTTGCTGGTGTTGCCGTGTTTGTATATCTATTTTGAAAAAGGATTTAAAAAACAGAAAATATGAATGTCCGCTTTTTGATAGGGTTGCTGTTCCCGTTTACGGCTTTTGCACAGTCGCAGCCATTAACGATGGAAGGGGCGGTGCAGCAGGCATTGCAGCAAAATAAAGGATTGAAATCAGCTTCGGTGGCCGTGGGATATTATAAAGAGCTGGTGCGTACCAGCGGAGAGCTGGCCAAAACGGATGTGAACCTGCAATACGGGCAAACGAACAGCTATGTGCAGGATAATAATTTCAGTGTTTCCCAGGCCATTCCGTTTCCTACGGTATTTGGCGCCCGGAAGCAGCTGAACCAGGTACAGGTAGATAAAGCAGTATGGTGGAAAGCCGTGACACAGAATGACCTGGTATACCAGGTAAAACAAACCTATGTGCAACTGCTGTATTATAAAGAGCTGCGGGTATTGCTGCAGCACCAGGACAGCCTGTTCAGTGATTTTGTACGCACAGCTACGCTGCGTTACAAAACAGGAGAGAGCCGTATGCTGGAAAAGACGGCGGCAGAAGGCCGGATGAATGAAATCCGGAACCTGTTGCGCCAGAATGAGGCCGATGAACAGATTTATCTGTCGCGGTTGCAGGCATTGCTGGGCACCACTGAACCGGTGAGCCTGGCCGCTTCCGGGATACCGGCGGTAACGATACCGGCGTTGAATGATACGGCAGCCGTGGCGGCGAATCCGCAGCTGCAGTATTTACGGCAACAGGTGCTGCTCGCAGAAAAACAAAAGCAGTTGTTCCGTGCTTCCATACTGCCGGATATCACGGTGGGTTATTTTAACCAGTCGCTGGTAGGTACGCCGGCTAATGCCGCCGGTGCGCTCGCTACTTCTGGTACCCGTTTCCAGGGATTTCAGGTAGGCCTGGCGTTGCCCTTGTGGATGGGGCCTTTGAAAGCAAAGGTACGGGCGGAAGAAAAGCAGCAACAGGCAGCTGCCTTGCAGTACGACAACAGCATGATAACGCTGCAAAGTCAATACGGACAGGCGGTACAACAGTTCATCAAACAACGTAACAGCCTGGATTATTATCAGACAACGGCACTGCCGAATGCTGCCCTGTTGTTGCAGCAATCAGCCAAATCCTATTCCAGCGGAGATATCGGTTATCCGGAGTATTTCCTGAACCTGGAGCAGGCGCTGACTGTGCGGGAGGGATACCTGAAAACCAGGAACGATGCCAAACAGGCTGAATTATACATCGCTTATCTGGCGGCTCATCAACTTTAAAAAGTCTACCATGCAAATACTTAAAAAACATATATACCTCTCCGTTATAACGTGTAGTACGATCCTTTTTCTTACGGCCTGTGGCAATAAGTCCGCCGACAAAAAAGAAGGAGATACACATGACCATGAAGAAGCCCCCAATACGGTGGAACTGACGGCCGCACAGTTTAAAACCGCCGGTATTACCTATGGTAAACCGGAAAACCGGCAGATCAGCGGTGCGGTGAAAGTGAATGGTTTCCTGGATGTGCCGCCACAGCAGCTGGTCAGCATTTCGGTGCCCATGGGTGGTTTTATCAAACAAACCACCTTGCTGCAGGGGATGCCGGTTAAAAAAGGGCAGGTGATTGCGGTATTGGAAAACCTGGATTACATTCAGTTGCAGCAGGACTACCTGGATATCAAAAGTCAGCTGGAATATGCAACCGTGGAATACAAGCGGCAGCAGGAACTGGCGGTGGAAAATGTAAATGCGCTGAAAACGCTGCAACAGGCCAAAGCTGCCTATCAGTCGTTGCAGGCAAAGGAGAGTGGGATGAAACAGAAACTGGCGCTGCTCAATATCAATATGCCGGCGCTGGAGAAAGGGAATATCCAGCGTACCATTAATGTGTATGCGCCTATCAGCGGGTATGTGACACAGGTGAATGTCAACCTGGGACAGTTTGTCAATCCGGCGGATATCCTTTTCCGGATTGTAAATACGGAGCATCTGCACGCGGAACTGACCGTATTTGAAAAAGATATTCCCCGGTTGAAAATAGGGCAGCTGGTACGTTTTACCCTGGCTAATGAAACGGCGCAGCGTACAGCTACCGTGCACCTGATAGGACGTGAAATCAGCCCGGAACGTACCGTAAGGGTACATTGCCACCTGGATGCGGAAGACACCCAGTTGTTGCCGGGTACTTATCTGCAGGCGATGATTGAAACCGGGGCTGCCAATGTACCCGCTTTACCGGATGCCGCTTTGGTGAACTTTGAAAACAAAGCGTATGTATTCATGAAGGCGCCAGGTAACGCCAACGACAGTACGTATCATTTTACCATGTTGGAGGTGAAGAAAGGCAATAATGAACAGGGATACACCGAAGTCACTTTCCCGGCTAAAACACCCGATCAGGAAATTGTGGTAAAAGGCGCCTATGACCTGCTGGCCAAGATGAAAAACAGCGGGGAAGAAGAAGGACACTAAGTTTATCAGGTTTAAATAATTTCATATATTTGAAATTATTAATTGATAAACAGATGAGATATTTAAAATGGCAGGTGTTAAGTGGAATATTGTTATGGGCCGCTACTGCCTGGGGGCAGGTACCGGTGGCAACACTGGGACCTGCTTTCGCTGAACCGGGAGATGGATGGGATAAACTGTTGCAACTAAAAAACGGGAATACCATCTATCTCCATTTTGCCAGGAAAGAAGGACTGACCGTCAATGTATATAATCCCAAACGGGAGCTGGCGGCAACAGATACTGTGCGTTCGCAGCTGTGGAATGCCGCAGATCTGGAATCCACGGAAATAGACGGCATCTTTGAAATCAAAGGCCAGCCGGTCGTATTTCTGCAGCAGATTGTGAAGGATAGTCCCGTGTTGTATCGCCTCATCCTGGACGGGGAAACCGGCAAGCTGCGACAGGAAGACAAACTGGGTGCCTTGCCCTCCATCCGTCACCGCAGCGTGTATACGCAGGATAACCTGGCTTCGCACGACTGCTACGTGGAAAAGGACCGCCACAGCGATCATTATGCCGTGGCGTTTTTCTCCGGCGCTGCCATCCAGCGAACGGATAGTATCCGGGAACGCATCCAGGTACTGCATTTCTCTCCGGAACATACCCTGATCAATAAAGGCTGGTTGTATTTACAGGATACGGCGTATAACTATTTCAGTTATATCAGCATGGCTGTGCAGGGGCGCGAAAAAGTATACCTGGCTACTGCCGGGTTCAATACAAAGCGTAAGGGCAGCGAACCCTGGTCGTCGGTGGTGTTTTCTATGCTGTCTCCGGACTCATCATCTTTTGAGAGTAACGTACTCGCCTATACGGCCAATTACGGTGATGTTACCGGAGAACTGTTCCCGCTGCCCAGGCTGCAACAGGTACGGTTATTATTACAGGTACCGTCGCAGCAGTCAGATGGCGGCAGTGGCACCTTCCTGAATATATTATCTCCTTTTACCGGCAAGCTGCGTAAACATACCATGCTGTCATTCCCGGAATTATCCCGCAACGTGCGCATGAACCTGGGATACAAAGATGGCTATAAAGGCGTGCCACAGCGTCTCCTGCAGCGAGATGACGGCAGCAGTACCTTACTGCTGGAAAACATCTATTCCTTTAAACAGGGGAATGCGCAGATCAATAAACTACATACCAATATGGGCGATGCCGGTATCGCCGAACTGGATAACGATGGTCGGGAAATTACTACCATGGCGGTTTCCAAGTCGCAGGTAATTATGGGCATCTGTGAACCATTCCTCCAGCACCGTCGCAATAAAAGTGAATGGGTTTTCCGGAACAAGATTGCCGCCCTGAATACCAATACCTATCTATCCTACGACTATATCAGTATTCCGGATGCCTCCTTTGTACTGTTTAATGATTATCTGCAATACCTCGACAGCGGCGGACAGGAGAAAACGCGCAAACCATTGAAGTATGCGGCAGATGCCAATTTCGTCTGCTATCGTTTTTATGCCGGAAAAATGGAAAGACTGTTTCTGTTTGGTGCGCCGGAAGTAACCAAAGGTTATGCGGGTATGATGGGCGCCGCAGATTACAATGCTGATAATCGTGTATACGCTACCGTTATCATTTCCCGGCAGGGATCCGAGAAAAAGGCCAATATCGCCTGGATACAGTTTTAGACAGCCAGTGCTGTCCAGCCTTCCGGCAGTTGACCCAGCCGGAACTGATTAACGGCGTTATGAGCCAGCCGCGTAGGTTCCGGCAGGCGATGTTTGCGGAGGCAGGAAATAATCAGTTGCAAGCTGTCTGTCATACCTGTTCGATGCCCCGGTGAAACAAAAACAGGTTTCACATTGGGCTTGCTGCGCAGTACATGACCCAGCAACATTCCTTGCCTGCCGGTTAATGGCGTATAGTCGCCCCGGTTAGGCCCGGGTTCTTCAAATTGTCCGTACAGTTTCTTTTTGGCACTGCCAATGGTAGGCTGATTGGTTAATACGCCGAAATGCGTGGCAATACCCATTTGTCGCGGATGGGCAATACCATGCCCGTCTACCACCAGGATATCGGGCTTGACGGGTAGTTGCTGCCAGGCATCCAGCAGGGCCGGCACTTCCCGGAACGCCAGAAAACCAGGTACATAGGGAAAGTGTACCTCTTTTTTCACGAGGCTGTAACCCACCGGAATCAGGGAAGGATATTGGAGTATTACGATACCTGCATAGACCGTTGTACTGAATTTATTGAAAGAAATATCAGCGCCGCCGATATAGTTGATTGGTCCGTTAAAAGGAGTGAGGATGGTCTGGTCCTGCAGGTTTTTTTGTATGGCCGTAGCTTCCGGTACGCTTAATACGTCGTAGTCAATCATAATAGCGGATATGGTGGTGATTTAAAAGAGCGTTAACTGTTCTCCGTCTTTCGGTTTGGCAGCTTTCCCGAAAACGGTTCTGCCCCCGTATTGCCAGGATTGTTGTCGTTCCTGCGCCATGAGTTTTTCAAAATTGGTGTTCGGTTCAAAGTCTTGTTCTATCTGCTGGGCCAGCACGGATAATTTACGGATAGCTTCCTGTTTATCCGAGTGGCCAATTTTAGCTTTCTGCAGGGCGTCTTTCAGCGTATCGATGGTTTCATCGTAGATCTTTACGGGTACCGGAAAAGGATGCCCGTCTTTACCACCGTGAGCAAACGAAAAGCGCGCAGGGTCTTCAAAGCGGGAAGGAGTGCCGTGTATTACTTCACTGACCAGTGTCAGCGACTGCAGCGTTCTGGGGCCGAGACCTTCCAGCATCAGCAGGGAAGTAAAATCTGCCGGCCGGGTTTCATGTGCCAGCGCCAGTACACTACCCAATCTTTTCAGGTTTACATTTTCTGCCCGTACTTCGTGGTGCGTGGGCATAATCAGGTGGCGTATCTCCGGCAGCAGGTGGGCCGGTTTCTCCCTTGTCAGTTGCAGAATGCCTGCTTTGGTATCGCCGGCCAGGAGGTCCGTCAGATTCAGGATCTGGCCCTGATTGCGGCCATAAATGAAGGTATGCGGCGCTTCCGTAAAAGAACGGAAAGCAGCGGAATGCCAGTGATAGCGGCGGGCCATACTGCTGGCGTCATTCATGCCTTGTTGTACCACTGCCCATTCTCCTTCGTCTGATACAATAAAAGAATGCAGGTACAGCTGAAAGCCATCCTGGATAGCCGTATTGTCTACTTTAGCGGTTAGCTTGCTGCTGTAGATCAGCTGTTCGCCGGGCAGGCCGGTCTTTTCGGCGAAGGCCTGCAGCTCTGCGGGTGTTTGCTTGCTATGGCGGCCTTTTCCGCCACAGATGTAAATACCCAGTTCTTTCGCCCGCGGATTAAGGGCTTTCTTCAACGCCCCCATGACGCTGGTGGTAATGCCGGAAGAGTGCCAGTCCATGCCCAGCACACATCCCAGGGCCTGAAACCAGCAAGGATCACTGAGCCGCTGTATAACAGCTGATTTGCCGTAATCCACCAATATCGCTTCTATGATGGCGCCGCCCAGTAGGCTCATTCGTTTGGCCAGCCAGGGGGGCACATGGCCGTAATGTAAAGGCAGATCTGCGTGGGAGGGCATGGTTTATATCGGATTCGTTTGTACTTTATATTCAAAAATGTTCTTGTTCTGCAGCAAATAGCTGTCCAGTTGTCTGAGCTGATCCCGGTGACCGCGTACCGCATAGTTGACTTCTATGATATCCTCTTTTCGCATGATCAGCATGCGCTTGTATTTTAATTTGTATTGCTGCAGCACAGTTTCCAGATCGTCCTGTGGAAATTTTTCTTCATAATAGAAAATAGTGTAGAGTTTTTTATCATTAATGATGGCCACCCTAAATTCCAGGTATTCCATTCCTATAAGTACTACAATGCCTGCTACCAGCGTGGAGCCTGCCAGTAGGTACTGACTCATGCCCACCGCCATACCGATAGCTGCCGCCACCCAGATGGTAGCAGCGGTGGTGATGCCATCAATGGCATAATCTCCTTTAAATATAACGCCTGCACCAATGAAACCCACGCCGGTAAGGATGTTGGAGGCAATACGATCGGCACTGGCAGGATAGCCCATTTCAGCAGACAGGATGGTGAAAACAGTACAGCTCACACAAATCAGCGTCATGGTACGCATACCGGCGGCTTTGCGCTTATATTCCCTCTCCAGGCCCAGTATAGCGCCCATCAATAAAGCGATCAGTACTTTCAGCAACTGATCTTCCTGTATGATCTGCATTAAATGTTTCATGTGCGGGAAATATTGAAATATTTGATACAAATGTAAGGGTTGGCATAATTCTTTCCTCTCATGTAATGATAATCATCTATCACTACTAACTATATACCGTTTTATGAAACTGCTAGTATATAAATTTTGTATGGTCATCTGTGTAGCGGGTATTTTAAGTTTGTTGCTATTCGCCTGTAACGGAGCGAAGGAAGTGAGCAAAGAGGCTGACTCCGCAGCGACTACACTGCCTAAGGTAGAAAGTACCCTGAAAACAGACAGTACCCAACACCGTACCGACAGTATCAGATAAACAGTCGGCTAATACCAGTACGAAGGAAGAAGGAGATGTTAACCACCTCAAAGCAAATTACTTCACCCTTAATCTGGTATTATTATGAAAGGATCAACATTATCCGCCATGCTGCTGGCAGCGGGTATTTCAGCCCTGTTGCTGACGGCATGTGGTAACGGAGAAGGAGACAGAAACAATTCGGTAGCTACTGATTCTGCCGGTATTAACAATGAAAACGTGGATACGGCGGCCATTTTGCCCGACACCGTGCCATTAGACAGAACACCGCCACCCGGCTCGCCCGGAGGAGATTCTTCCCGGAAAAATTAAGTGAGTATTACCGGTATTACGCATGTTATAAAAGAGAACCGCTATCACGCAACCGTTCTCTTTTATGGCATGCGTATGCTTATTTGGTAAGGCTGTTTTTTTATTTTGGAGCATTTTACAATATATTTGGCGCCTGTTCGTCTCCCCTCAAACAAAGAACTTTATCCTGATGCAAAACGAAAGCAACACCCCGGCACCAAAACAAAAGATAAAGCTTGCGGCGCTGAAGAAAACATTCCGACTCTTTAAATACGTGAAGCCTTTTTGGGCAGAATTTACCCTGGGCATGCTGTTCCTGCTGGTATCCAGTTCTGCAGGTTTAGCGTTTCCGCAGTTATTGGGAGATCTGGTAGATCCCAAAAACCACGATGTCCTTTTCCAGGGAATGAATCGCGCCGGATTATTGCTGGTAGCAGTACTGGTAGGGCAATCCATTTTCTCCTTTTTCCGTATTGTTTTATTTGTGAATGTTACGGAGAAAACCCTGGCAGCTTTGCGGCAAACCATCTACAGCCATCTGATCAAACTGCCGATGAAATTTTTCCTCGAGCGGAGAGTCGGAGAACTGAGCAGTCGCATATCGTCAGATATCTCTCTCTTACAGGAAACATTTACCACCACACTGGCCGAATTTATCCGGCAGATAATTCTGGTAATAGGTGGTATTATTATATTGTTGATTACTTCCTGGCAGCTCACAGCCTTTATGCTGGCCATTTTTCCGATAATGATGGTGATCGCGGTATTCTTCGGGAAATTCATCCGCGAGTTCTCGAAAGAAGTACAGGAGGAAGTGGCGGCCTCCAATACAGTGGTAGAGGAAACCCTGCAAGGTATCCTGAATGTAAAGGCGTTTGCCAACGAATATTTTGAAATTGCCCGTTACCGTGTGCGTACCAACGCAGCGGCCCGCATTGGTATGAAAGGGGGTAAATTCCGCGGTGCTTTTTCTTCCTTTATTATCCTGGGTATCTTCGGAGCGCTGGTAGCAGTTATCTGGAGAGGCGTGGCCATTGGCATGACAACGCCCTCGCTGATTTCCTTTGTGCTCTATTCTGTTTTTATTGGCGGTTCTGTAGCGGGGCTGGCAGAAGTATATACCAACTTACAGCGTAGCATCGGCGCAACAGAACACTTACTGGAAATACTGGATGAACCGGAAGAAGATATTACCGAGGTGCATACGATTGCTCCGGAAAACCAGCTGGACGGACAGATCAGCTTCCGCAACCTGTCTTTCCATTATCCTTCCCGTCCTGATCTGCAGATCCTGCAGGATGTTTCCTTTGAGGTGTATGCCGATCAGAAAGTAGCCCTGGTAGGCCCCAGCGGCGCCGGTAAAAGTACCATCGTGTCCCTTTTGCTGCGCCTGTATGATGGCGTAGGCGGAGAAATCCTGTTCGACGGCCGCGACAACCGCACCATTCCCTTATCAGAACTGCGGACACAGATGGCCGTGGTACCCCAGGATGTATTCCTGTTTGGTGGCACCATTGCAGAAAACCTGGCCTATGGCAAGCCGGATGCTACCCCGGAAGAAATGGAGGAAGCGGCGCGTAAAGCCAATGCGTGGGAATTCATACAACGGTTCCCGTTAGGTCTGAATACGGTAGTGGGAGAACGGGGTATACAGCTCTCCGGCGGGCAGCGGCAACGTATTGCCATTGCACGGGCAGTACTGAAAAACCCACGTATCTTAATCCTCGATGAGGCAACATCCGCCCTGGATTCTGAATCCGAAAAACTGGTACAGGATGCGCTGGACAAGCTGATGGAAGGACGTACTTCCATTGTGATTGCCCATCGCCTGGCTACGGTGCGCAAGGCCGACAAGATCATTGTACTGGACAAAGGACGTATTGTGGAAGAAGGTACCCACGCTGAACTGATAGGCCTGGACAGTGGTTTGTATCGCATGCTCAGTGATATGCAGTTTGCCAGCTGATGATCTTACTTAACTTATTATATAAAAACGCGAAGCGGAAAACAAAGGATTGTTTTCCGCTTCGCGCTTTATGGTATCGGGATGCCCCGTTGAAATACCGGATTACATATATGGCTTCATTTCTTCATCAATATCTTTCCGCAGGTCCATCAGCTTTTTAGCGTAGGACTCCATGTTGGTTTCATTGACAGTTCTGGGTGTCCACTTCGGTACAGGTACGGTTTTGCCATTGTCGTCTACCGCTGCAAATACCATTACACAGTGAGTGGTCTTGGCTTTCTTTTGCTGCCGGGGATTACCCGCAAATACATCGATGGAGATGTGCATGCTGGTATTACCGGTGTAGATGATAGAGGCGTTGATTTCTACCAGGTCGCCGATGGAAATAGGTTTGAAAAAACGAATACCACCCACATACACCGTAACGGCATATTGGCCGCTCCAGTTGGCAGCACAGGTATAGCCGGCCTGGTCTATCCATTTCATTACAGAGCCACCATGTACCTTGCCCCCGAAATTTACATCGGAAGGTTCTGCCAGGAAACGTAAAGTAATTGTATGATAAATCGAGTCCATAAAATAATAATAAGGAGAAACTAATGCGCTGTAAAGTACGAATTAATTACCTTCTCCGTTATTCATTTCCATATTACCTTCCTTGGATTTGTTGCTCTTGCGTTTGAAGAGATGGGTATCCAGTTTACCAAAGCGCCAGGTAGCATTGAGCCGTAGCTCACGGGTGAGCCGCTTGCGATAATTCTCCTGTTCGGAAAAGGCGGTATTGGTATAGCTCAGGTTACGGTCACTGTTGAAAATATCATTGATGCCTAAAGAAATGGACAAGGCTTTATTTTTCAGCAGGTCTTTCTTGATGGCAGCATCAATAGACCAGGAAGGTTCCCGTTGTCCCTGTGGGAGGATTTGCCTGGACTCATATTCACCGGCTATCTGCAGGGTAAGGTTCCACGGCAGTTTGGTATTGCTGTTGACTTTACCGAACCAGATAAAACCCTGATTGGACAAGTTGTCGCCATTACCGGATGCGTTGATTTTTGTCTGCGCCAGGTTCACGTTGGTGGTCAGGTCCCAGTAGCTGGTCAGCTGACTTCTCAGCGTAATTTCTGCGCCATAGGAATTACGGGTATTGGCATTGATCGGATAGGAGAGCAGCACCCGCTGCGTTTGTCCGTTCAGGTTAAGGGTAGTATCTACATAAAAATCCGTAATGGCATTATTGGTATTACGGTAGTATAAAGACACGAGGATATTGTGTTTATGCGCGATATCTTTCAGGTACGACAACTCAAATGAGTTGGTGAATTCCGGTTTCAGTTCCGGATTACCACGGCTGGCACTTTGTCCGCTGTATTCAATAGTCGGCAACAGATCCCTGAACCAGGGCCGGCGGATACGGCGGCTATAGTTGAGTTGGAGCTCATGATCCCCTTTCAGTTTCTGGGAGAGGAATAAGCTGGGGAACAGGCTCACCGGATAATTGATTTTGTACGATTCTTTGGTGCCCAGTCTGGTTTCTCCGCTGTAATTGGATTGCTCTGCTCTTAACCCTACCTGATAGCCGAAATCATTTTTGGCGCCGGTGTAGCTCACATAGGCGGCATTGATCTGCTCCTGATAATGATAGTTATTGGAGAGTGCGGAGTCCAGCAGGAAGTTACCGCCCGGGTATTGTTTACCCATGGTATTGGTATAGTTGTCGAACCGACGGTTATTGGTACGTAGTCCGGCTTCTATTTTACTGGTGGGCGTAAATGGTTTTACATAATCTACCTGGCCGGTGAGGTAAGTGGTCGTCCCTTTACCTTCGCCATAGCGTTCTTCCGGCCTTTTGGGATCGTAAATAGGATCTCCGTTCAGGTTATAGTACTGCAGGCTGTATTCAGAAGAGTTATCTCCGGTGGCGCGGTTATAGGTAAAGTCGGCCGTCAGTTCTTCTCCTTCTTTGGCAAAAGTATGCTTATAGCCCAGCTGGGTGGTATAATTACGGAAACCATTTCTGGTATTGTCTACCCCCGTACCATAGCGAAGTGGCTGCTGGCGGGCATCCATTTCATGCAACGTCTGATTGTTATACCGGTTGAAGTTACCGCCGGTCAGCGACTGGGATACCGTGAGGGTGTTGCGGTTGTCGATGAACCAATCGAAACCGATACGGCCATTTTGGAATTTGCGGTAAAAATCGCCTTCCTGTAATTGCTCCAGGAAAGAGGTGTCTTTGTTCATGTTTTTCCGGAACAGGCGGCCGGTTGTAGGCGACACACGGTTACGGATATTATAGCTCAGGAAGAAATTAAACTGTTGCTGCCGCAGGTTGAAATCAATGCCTGCATTGGCGCTGCCGAGTGAGCTGCCTCCCAGGTTGATCAATCCGTTGATACCGGCTTTCTTGTTTTTCTTGAGCACAATGTTGAGGATACCACTCATGCCTTCTGCATCATACTTGGCAGATGGGTTGGTGACTACTTCAATATTGGCAATGGCGTCTGCCGGAATCTGGTCGAGGGTGAGGGTAGAAGGACGGCCATCAATGAAGATGGTAGGGGTACCGTTGCGGACCGTTACATTACCATCTATATCCACGCTCACGGAAGGTACCTGTTTCAGTACGTCTGTAGCAGTACCACCAATGCTGGCGAGGTTTTTATCTACATTGAATACGCGTTTATCAATGGCCATGGTGAACGCCGGTTTTTCGCCTACCACATTCACGGCAGCCAGCGATTTTACATTTGCTTTTAACCGGATATTGCCTACATCCAGGGTGTTGCTGGCAGGTGTAAGCGCCACGGATTTGAACGTGGTTTCATAACCGATAAAATTAATTTTAAGGAGATACTTACCTAATGCGACATGCTCGAAATTAAAATCTCCGTTAGGTTTAGACAACATACCTGTCAGCACAGATGAATCAGCACGCAGGAGGGCCACAGAGGCATATTCCACTGGCTTATTGGTCTGAGCATCCAATAGTTTCCCGTATAAGGCGCCGGTGGCATCTGCATTTTTTTCATGCGGATGTTGCGCCAGGAGAGGGAGGTGAAATAATAACATCCATCCTGTCAGTGACAAAACAATTTTTCTCATGTTTACGTTTACTAGCTTCCAACAATTTATATCAAGTCATAAAAATAATTCTATTGCCCGAAGAATCGTTGTTTTTTGGGATAAAAGGCAGCATGGAACCCTTTACAGTGGTCAGTTTCATCTTTGTGTCTGGTTGTAATGTTGATTGGTGGCCGATCTGGTATGTAAGGGGTGCATTTTCCCCAACTGTTAATTAGTGTTAAGCCTGATTGGTAATGGTATTCAGGGCCTGCAGATCATACGTTAAATTTTGTGGATAAAAAATAGGACGGAATAAGTTTATCTTTTCAATAGTTAAATAGAGCTACGTATCTTTACAGCCAGCTGTTGCGTTATTTTAATTTTTTTATATGCATAAGGACTACAGACCGGATTGGGATATTTACACATGTCATATTGAAGAAAGTCCGGCAGTTATAGGCCTTGACCTGGATCTGAGACGATTTGCACCGCTGAAGGAAAAGCCGAATGCCATATATATAACAGTATATCTGAATAATCCACGTGAAGACGGATTTCCACAAAATGATGAGTTTGCCATCATGGGTGAAATAGAAGACCGGTTGGTGGAACAGCTACAAACCAAACTGGATGCGCATTTCGTAGGAAGAACCTTTTCAAACGGGGTACGTGATTTCTACTTTTATACTGGCACGACATTATTGCATGATAAATTTATTGCGGATGCAATGATCAACTTCCCGGACTACCGGTATGACTATGGTGTAAAAGACGATAATAACTGGGAATTGTATTTCGATTTCCTGTTTCCTGATGTATACGAGTTTCAACGTATACAGAACAGGAAAGTATTACGTATGTTACGGCAGCATGGAGATGTATCTGAGATAGAGCGTCCGATAGAACATTGGATTCATTTCAGAACAGCCGAAGATAAAACGACTTACTGGGAACATGTAAAAGATAGTGCCTTTACCCTGGTACATGATCAGCAGGTAGATAATCCGGAGTTTCCTTTCCGGTTATGTATTGCCCGTTCTGATAATGCCAACGAGGCTACCATCGACAGTGTGGTGATGAGTCTGTGGGAACTGGCCCAGCAACTGAATGCGGAGTATGACGGTTGGGAAACCAGCATTATGAAGTAACCGGCCGGGTATAACGGTAACGGCTAAATAGTGCAGGAGTATAGCAGCGTTTTTTTTATTTTTTATATTATTCATGAGCGAAGACAAAAGCAGGATCACGCATCGCTGCTTTTATCTTCGCTCATTCATTTTACAGCTGCCGTTACCAGCTTATTTCCGGTAAGGCTGTAATAATTATACCTGGTATTTATTTCCTCAGCAGTCCTGCAAGCAGGGAAACGACAAAGAGTACCAGAAAAATAAAGAAGAGAATTTTTGCTATAGACACTGCGCCTGCCGCAATACCACCAAACCCGAATACGGCTGCAATGATAGCAATGATAAAAAATATTAAAGCCCAACGTAACATAACTTGACGGTTTTATGGTGAACGAAAAGATTTTAATACTTTATCTGATCTGTTTGCAGGAAATCTTACAATTATCGTTCCTTCTGCACAATAATTGGATTAATGGTGGTTCGGTTTTTTTTTAATATAATTGTTGCCTGCTGCTTAGATTGAGTAGATACATCAAAATATTAACTGCTATAACTGTTATTTGCTGGATAACTTTCCTGCATTGCAGTGTGTTTGCCTTCGGAGAAGGCCAACAGTCTTCGCTTTCCCGCGATACGGTTCCGCATAAAAATAATAGCATCTTCAAAAAAATAGGAGAATACCGGGATTCTATCCGGCATAAAGAATACCGGCAAACCCTTATTAAGCGGATAACGAAGCAGGATGTCACCACTCCCGACATCGACAACGATAGCATTATCACTAAAAGTGAGGCATATTTTACCCCTTTTGCGGGCAAAGTGATCAGGAATATCTACTATCGGAAGGTAAAGGTGTTTGGTCCCCGCAATATTAATGATACCACTTTCACCACCAGCATGAAATTAATTCACCTGGCTAACCGGTTGCATTACGACTCCCGGGCCTGGGTGATCCGGCAAACCCTGTTTTTCCGGGAAGACCAGCGGCTGGACCCTTTTGAAATGGCGGACAATGAACGTTACCTGCGTAACCGCCCTTTTATTCAGGATGCCCGTATCTATGTACGTAATGCCGATCCGGCAACAGATTCCATAGATGTAGAGGTAGTGACCAAAGATGTATTTGAATATGGTGCAGACTTATCGCAGTTCAGTGCAAAGGATATCCGTGCGGGCGTTTCCAACAACAATTTATTCGGCGCCGGCCAGGGCGTGAAAGTAGGCCTCCAGTGGCGGTCTGACTATAGTCCTACCTGGAATTCGGAAGCCCGGTATACCAAATACAATCTGGCCGGTACTTTTATAGATGTGAATGTAGGCTATACCACACTCAATAACTACCAACCCCTGGATACCAACGTATACGAGGGTACGATTTACGTGAGCCTGAACAGACCCCTGTACCGCAATGCGGCCAAATGGGTAGGTGGGTTTGCCTATTCCAAAAGCTGGTCTATCAATATCAGAGGAGCTGCACCTCAGGAAGAAGACAGCCTTTTCCGGGAGTACAACTATACGGTATTGGATGGCTGGGTAGGATACAATTTTATCAATAACTACAATCATAAAGGTACGATTGGCAGCCGGCCCAATTTCGCCCTGCTGGCCCGGCACTATAACCTGTCGTTCCAGCGCAGGCCCGAACAGACCCGGTTTGCCGATGATCCGGTATATAATAACCACCGCTATTACCTGCTGCAATTACAAGCCTACCGGCTCGACTATTTTAAAGCCCACTACTTTTTTGGGTTTGGCCGAACAGAGGATATCCCGCTGGGATATAACCTCAATATCACCAGTGGCTGGGAAAGCTGGAAAGACCGGCGTCGGATGTATACCGGCTTTGAGGCGCAGAAATACTGGACTACCCGGCGCATGGGACTTTTTAATACCACCATAGGCATTAGCAGCTTCTGGCTGGCTAAGTCGGCGGAAGATGCTGTGATGCACGCACGGCTGGAGTATTACAGCCGGTTGCTGAATTTCCGGAAGTCCCGTTTCCGGCAATTCTTTTCCATCGACTACCTGAATAATCCCAATCCGTTTTTCTATAAGCCGCTGAACATTAATATGGAATATGGTATCTGGGGATTCCGGAACACCAGGCTGAATGGCTATCAGCGGCTGAATGTCAGCGGAGAAACGGTGTATTATAGTCCGCTTAAATTCCTTGGATTTAAATTTAACTTCTTCGCCTCCGTACAAGGCTCTATGATCACGGCAGAGAAAGACGACCTGTTGAAGAATCCCGTGTATCTCGGATTGGGTGGCGGTTTCCGGATACGTAATGAAAACCTCTCCCTGAATACGATTAAAGTATCCGGCTACTATTATCCCAATGCACCGGATCCTATGAAGCAGGCTATCCTGGAAATCACTACCATCGTGGATTTCCGCTTTGACGTGTCTGCGCTGAGAGCGCCTGGCTTCTTAAACTTCCGTTGATATTTCATCAGCGATACCGTAAATTTATTAGCTAAATAGAGGACTATGCAATGGCAGAATGAATTGACACGTATGTTAGGCATCCGCTATCCTTTGGTACAGGCGCCAATGTTGGGTATTACCACTCCCGCCATGGTAGCGGCTATTAGTAATAGTGGCGGTTTGGGCTCCCTGCCTGTGGGTGGGTTGCCGCCTGCGAAAGTAGCTTCCCTCATCCGGGAAGTGAAAGCGTTAACAAAGGCGCCTTTTGCAGTGAACCTGTTTACTTATGAGTTGCCATCAGATAAGGATCCTGTTGCTTTTGACCAGATGCAGGCATTCCTGCAGTTCCTGTACGGGGCGCATCAGATCATGGCCAGCCCGGTTGCCCTGAACGAATTACAGTTTTATAGTTACCGGGATCAGTTGCCGGTACTGCTGGAAGAAGGGGTACAGCAGGTGAGTTTTACCTTCGGTATACCAGATGCGGCTGCGATAGCGTTGCTGCAATCACATCAGATCCTGCTGACGGGGACCGCTACCAGTGTGGCCGAAGCGGTAGCGCTGGAAGCTGCCGGTGTAAATGTAATAGTCGTACAGGGAATAGAGGCCGGCGGACACCGGGGTTCTTTCCTGACAGATACATTGCCACAGACAGGTACGCTGGCATTAGTGCCGCAGGTCGTAGATCGTGTAGGCGTTCCGGTAATTGCTGCCGGCGGCATCATGGATGGCCGCGGTATTGCAGCTGCCCGTATGTTGGGCGCTGCCGGTATGCAAAGCGGCAGTGTGTACCTGCGTTCGGATGAAAGCGCTGCTACACCGGCACATAAAAGGGCTTTGGCCGGAATAACGGATACGACTACACGTTTAACGCGTGCCATGTCCGGCCGCTGGGCAAGAGGGGTACCTAATACCCTGATCAATGAAGTAGACATTGCAGCGCTGGCGATCAATCCGTATCCCATCCAGGATGCTTTAACACAGCCGGTGCGGCGGATTGCGAAGGAGCAGGATAATCCGGCATTTATAGCCATGTGGGCCGGTCAGGCGGCGGGTAAAGCCAAAGCGTTGCCGGCGGCAGTAATATTTCAGGAGATGCTGGAAGAGGCAGCTGCGCTGCTGGGAGGATGATACTATATTTTCAATACGTCCGCCTGTACAGCAACCGGTCATCCTGTTTTCGTACAGGCGGAGGTGTTATAATAAAGATCAGTAATGAATACGGGTGAAAATACCCGGATAGTCCAGCACGATGCCTTGTTCATCAAAAGGAATGTCTGCCTTGAAATCGGTCGTTACATTTTCATACCGGTAGGTGTGGTTATCCAGTTTGGTATAATGTTGCTGTACTTTCTGCAATTCAAATTCCGGGAGTTTAATGTACAGCATGTTTAATATCTTTTTTTCTCCGGTATCAAAATGCAGCCTTTTTACAGGTAAGGTATTGGTGAAAGGGGAGAGGGAGATATCGATATCGATACAATCGTCGAAGGCGCCGATATGGTTCCCGTCTTTATCGAACCAATGCCCATGCAGGTCGCTGGTCAGTTTTAATTCTCCTGTAGTCAGTCCTTCTTTTCTGATATGAAAAGAAGATACCCGCCAGTCATTGGTTATTTCCACTTCATACAGAATTGCGAAAGGTTCCTGATCTGATACGCCGGTAATACGTCCGGTAGCTACATGATGATGCCCCTGCTCCTTTAACGTACAGTATTCAATAGCAGGCCAACGGGTAGCCTGCCAGATAATAGGTTGCATGTACTATTGTTTTATTTGAGATGATTTTATTTTGATGATCACCAGTTTTGAAGTCGGCGTATTGCTTTTCTCAGCCACACTGTTAACAGGTACCAGCACATTTGTTTCCGGAAAATAAGTAGCTGTACATTTTTCCGGAATGCGGAAAGATACGATAATAAACCCATACGCTACGCGCTCCGTATGGTCGTAGTTGTTATACAGGTCTACCACGTCACCGGGCTGAAAGCCGGCAGCAGCAATGTCTGCGGGATTCATGAAGATGACCCTGCGTTCATGGTATACGCCACGGTAACGATCATCCAGCCCATAGATGGTTGTATTAAACTGGTCGTGACTGCGGATGGTCATCATCATATATTCATCGTTGGCCAGCGGTGTACGTATTACCGGCGCCACACTGAAATGTGCTTTGCCGGTGGGCGTGTCGAACCGGCCTTCCCGTGTACAGTTCGGCAGGTAAAATCCGCCGGGGTGGCGTACCCGCTGGTTGTAGTTGTCGAAACCGGGAATCACCTTCTCAATATCATTGCGGATATGATCATAGTGTTGTGCGTAATGTTGCCAGGGCACGGCGGAAGCAGCACCCATGAGGGCAGTTGCCAGCCCGCAAATGATGGCGGGTTCGCTTTTCAGGTCATCAGAAACCGGTGTCAGGTTGCCTTTAGACATCTGAATAACGCCCATGGAATTTTCGCAGGTAACAAACTGCGCGATGCCCTGTTGTATATCTTTATCACTGCGGCCCAGGCAGGGAAGTATAATGGCTTCTTTACCATGTACGACATGGCTCCGGTTTAATTTAGTAGAAACATGAACGGTGAGGTCGCAATTACGCAGGGCGGCGGCAGTATACAGCGTATCGGGGGTAGCAGAGAGGAAGTTACCACCCATCGCAATAAATACTTTTGCATCGCCCCGATGCATGGCATGGATCGCATGTACCACATCATAACCATGTTCCTGCGGCGGCGTAAAACCGTATAATGCCTGCAGCCTGTTCAGAAAGGCCACGGAAGGTTGTTCGTAGATACCCATGGTACGATCGCCCTGTACATTGCTATGGCCACGTACCGGACAGGTACCCGCACCGGGTTTGCCGATGCTGCCTTTCAGGAGCAGGAGGTTTACCACTTCCTGAATAGTAGCTACGGCATTTCTATGTTGGGTAAGCCCCATTGCCCAGCAGGTAATAATTTTATTTTTATGCAACAGGGCCTGTGCGGCAGCCTGTATGTTTTCCAGGGGCACGCCGCTGTCGGCCACCAGTTCTTCCAGGTGTTGTTCCCGCAGGTGCTGGATATAGGCTGTGTAGCCGGCCGTCTGATCCCGGATAAAGTCCTGGTCAAAAACATGGCCGGGGTTTTCATCTTCTGCTGCCAGCAGGAGGAGGGCGATGGCTTTTAAGAGGGCCATGTCGCCATTGATCTTTACCTGCAGGAAAATATCGGTCAGGGGTGTTTTGATATTCAGGACGCCTTTGACGGTTTGCGGATTGAGGAAGTTCAGCAATCCGGTTTCCGGCAAGGGGTTTACTGCAATGATGGTGGCGCCGTTCATTTTTGCTTTCTGCAGGGCAGACAGCATACGGGGGTGATTGGTGCCGGGGTTCTGCCCGAGGATGATGATCACTTCCGCGGCGTACATATCTTCCAGGGTAACCGACCCTTTGCCGATGCCCAGGGATTCACCCAAGGCTACGCCGCTGGACTCGTGGCACATATTGGAACAATCCGGCAGGTTGTTGGTACCATATTCCCTTACCAGTAATTGATAGAGGAAAGCGGCTTCATTGCTGGTTCTGCCGGAAGTATAAAAGACGGCTTCGTTGGGAGAAGCTAATTTTTTCAGGTGGGCGGCGATGCGCTGAAAGGCATCTTCCCAGGAGATAGGAGCATAATGGGTCGCGCCGGGAGCCAGGTACATCGGGTGGGCAATCCTGCCTTTTTTACCGATCTCGTAATCGGTGAGCTGACCAAGTGCTTCAATGCTGTGCTGTGCAAAAAATTCCGGCGTCACTTTTTTGGTAGTGGCTTCTTCTGCTACCGCTTTGGCCCCGTTTTCACAGTATTCTGCAATGCCGGACCTTTCATCATCGGGGTCGGGCCAGGCGCAGCCGGGGCAGTCGAATCCATCTTTCTGGTTCAGTTCCAGCAATGCTTTCATGCCACGGAAGGCATTCATTTCTTCCAGTATGTGCCGCATACTGGATATCACTGCGGGGATGCCGGCGGCTACTGTTTTAGGCTGGCTGAGCTTAATGCCTGTGAATTTTACAGGATTTTCTGCACTGTCCATATGAATACATTTAGATAACCGTATGTATAGCAAGAAAGGTGCGGTGATTACAGGATGATCCTGTCGGGCACCGAATAAATATTGAAACGTTGTTCCCGCAGAAAGCCTACCAGGGTGATGTTCCAGGCTTCGGCCATTTTTACGGCCATGCTGGAAGGGGCACCGATGGCAGCGATGGCCGGAATGCCTGCCATGGCTGCTTTCTGTATCAATTCAAAACCTGCGCGTCCGCTCAATAATAACAAGTAGTGATCGATGGGCAGCTGATCGGTAGCCAGCCGGGCGCCGATGACTTTATCCACGGCGTTATGGCGGCCGATATCTTCCCGCAGCAGCAGTAGTTTGCCGGTGCTATCGAAGAGGGCTGCTGCATGCAGCCCGCCGGTACCTGCAAATACCGCCTGCTCCCTGCGTAGCAGGTCGGGGAGTTGGTACAAAGTGGTAGCCGGAATGGTGAAATTATTTTGCTGACTAACGGTAACGGCTGTATGAATAGCAGCCAGCGATGATTTTCCACATACGCCGCAGGCGGCCGTCGCCTGGAAGTTGCGTTCTACCTTTTCCAGCCGGGGTTGTATGTGTTCATGGAGATGCACCGTTGCTATGGCGCCATCTTCGCTGCTGGTGCATATAACATCCTGTATGGCCTGGCCGGAAGTCAGTACCCCTTCTGTAAAAAGAAAGCCGGCAGCCAGCTCTTCATCATGACCAGGTGTACGCATGGTCACGGAAATGCCTTGCTGCCGGCGATCCGATTGCGGACCATATACCAGCCTTATTTCCAGTGGTTCTTCTGTTGCCAGTATATCGCTGGTATCAGTAATACCGGCAGCAGCCACCTTTTTAATATGGGTATGGACAACGGAATGTAGCATAATCAAATTTACACTTTCACCACCATCTTCCCATTATTTTTACCGGAAAATAATCCCAGTAAAGCGGTGGGTAAATGGTCAAATCCTTCTACCACGGTTTCCTGGGATTTCAGCTTGCCGGCTTTCACGAGGGGAGCAATATATTGTATGCCTTCACCCAGCCGTGCCGTGTAATTGACCATGGTGAATCCCTGCATCAGAATGCTGCGCGTGAGCAGATAAGGTTGTATCCGTGGTCCTACCGGCTCTTCGGTACTATTATATAAAGCGATCTGGCCACATAAAGGTACCCGGGCAAAGAAGTTCAGGTGTTTTATGACAGCATCTGAGATCTCACCACCCACATTGTCGAAATAAATATCTACGCCATTGGGGCAGGCCGAAGCAATGGAAGTAGCCAGTTTATGATTGTTTTTATAATCGATGGCCACATCAAAGTTGAAAGTATCCGTCAGCATTTTCACTTTTTCGGGACCGCCGGCGATACCTACGACGCGGCATCCCTGTAGTTTGGCCAGCTGGCCCACCACCAGGCCAACCGCACCGGCTGCGCCGGAAACAACGACTGTCTCCCCCGGTTTGGGTTTGCCGATATCCATCAGGCCAAAGTAGGCGGTAAGGCCGGTGATGCCCAATATGCCCAGGTAATAGCTGGCAGGAATGCTGGTATCCAGTTTCCGGAGGTCTTTCCCGGAAAAGATGACACCGGTAGCCCAGGGCAGAAAAGGACGGGTACTGCCAGGCATCACCAGATCGCCGGCTTTGTAGTCCGGGTCCTTACTTTCCACCACTTCCGCCACCCCAGCACCTTCCATAGGCTGGCCGGTCTGAAAGGGGGGAATGTAGGACTTCTCATCATTCATACGGCCACGCATATACGGATCAACTGAAAAATAAACAGGTTTAAGTAATACTTCGCCAGCAGCGATTTCCGGCAGTGTTGTTTCGGTGGTCGTGAAATTCTCCATGGTTGGCAGGCCCTTGGGGCGGGAAACGAACAAGATCTGTTTTACCTTCATAACGAATGATTATTTATAAAGAACTAATTTAACGAATAAAATAACCGGTCCGGCGTATCTATTGTTTAATAATAAGTTTAACTGGCTAAATGTGCAGTAATATCGCGTAAAAATGTAATTTCGGGTAAGTAACTAACTACTAAATTCTATCTCTACTATGCGTTTGGATGACGAAAGAATGAGCGACAACGTAGAACGCCGCTCTGGCGGCGGCGGTATGCGTAAAATTGGTATTGGCGGCGGTATCGGTGGCGTCATTATCATTGTGCTGGCATTGCTCTTTAAGCAGGACCCGCAACAGGTAATGCAGGCCGTACAACAGGTACAGGGCCCCGGTGGCGGTGAAGAATCCGTATCACAGGTGACCAAAGAAAATGCATCCGCCATCGAAATTTTTTCTTCCAAAATTCTTGCGAGTACGGAAGATGTATGGAAACAGGAGTTTGAACGGCTACAGCTGAATTACGAAAAACCCAAAATGGTATTGTTTACGGATGCCACCACCTCCGGTTGCGGCGCCGCGGAATCTGCCATGGGACCTTTTTATTGCCCGGCAGATGCGCGGGTATACCTCGATGTATCTTTCTTTAATGAGCTGGAACAGCGTTTCGGTGTAAAAGGAGAATTTGCCCGGGCGTATGTGATTGCGCATGAAGTAGGCCACCACGTACAAAATCTGCTGGGGATCAGCAGAAAGGTACAATCCATGCGGGGCCGTCTGAGTGAGACGGAATACAACAAACTGTCGGTAAAGCTGGAGCTGCAGGCTGACTTCCTCGCCGGATTGTGGGCCAATCACGCAGAAAAAACGCGTAACATAATTGTGCCCGGCGATATCCAGTCCGGCCTGAATGCTGCCAGCGCGGTAGGCGATGATAAGCTGCAGGAAGCCGGCACCGGCCGTGTAGTACCGGATGCCTTTACACATGGTACTTCCGAACAGCGAATGTTCTGGTTTAAAAAAGGCTATGAGACGGGCGATTTCCGCCAGGGCGATACAGGTATTGGTTTAGGCGGCCGTTAAAATAATAGGAGGGATCCTGCTGCTGTATCTGACAAGGTACAGCAGCAGGGTCGCTTAAATATCGAGGATCTCTTTGGCGAGTGCAATCATTTTTTCATCACCGGTATATTTTCCGCTGATATCCGATAACTTCACTACAGGCGTCCACCTGGGCGCATCTTCCGGAAGGGCTTCATACATCTTCACCACAATATTCAACGCTTTTAACCCCACATCATTGGTGAAGTTGGTACCAATACCAAACGACATCCCGATCTTGCCGCGGCAGTAAGCTGCAATGGCAGCTACCTTTTCGTAATCAAGACCGTCGGAAAAGATGATGGTTTTGCTGAGCGGATCAATGCCTTTGCCTTTGTAGTGTGCAATGGTACGATCGGCAAAGAGAATCGGATCCCCGCTGTCGTGGCGTACACCGTCGAACAGCTTGGCGAATTTTTTATCGAACTGTTCAAAGAATACAGGCGTAGTATAGGTATCTGATAAGGCAATTCCCAGATCGCCCCGGTATACCTGTACCCAATGTTCCAGGCCCAGCATATTAGCCATCTTGAAACCATATTTGGCGCCATGAAACATAAACCATTCATGCGCATGGGTACCTACGGGCTTCACGCCCTGGCTCATGGCCAGGTGTACATTGCTGGTGCCGATAAAACATCCGGCGCCATACTCCTGTAAAGCTTTTACGACCAGCCGGTGTACAGCGATGGAATGCCGGCGCCTGCTGCCAAAGTCGGCAATCGTGATCTGCAGTTCGCGGTATTTTTCGATCTTTTCCCGGGTGATACGCACCACTTCCTCATCCGGTACGCGTTCCTGGCCAGTGAGCTGGTAATATAGTTCACAGATGAGCGACATCAGCGGGACTTCCCACAAAATGGTCCGGTACCAATAGCCGCTCACATGTACTTCCAGCTGGTCGCCCTGTTGGGAGATCTGTACTTCTGCCGGGTTATAACGGTAGCCTTGCAGGAAATCCAGGTAGGTGGGGTCCAGGTAAGGACAGGTGACAGCCAGGAAATCCTTTTCTTCCGTCGTGAGTTGCAGGTGTTGCAGGTCGTTTACAGCTTGTTGCAGTGCAGTGGCGAATCCGGGCGGAAAGGCATGCTGGCCGCGGTTGATAAATGTATAACGGGCACGCGCCTTCGGGAATAATTTAACCACACAATGCTGCATGGTAAATTTGTAAAAGTCATTGTCAAGAATAGACGTTAATATCATTACTGATTATTTAGCGGAAAGAAATCACCTGTGCGGGTGCTCCGTATGGATAAAAAATAGTGTTGGTTATAGTTTACTGCCACAGAATTTGCAATAGACCGCATCGGTTTCGTGTCCTTCCCGCATACAATGCGGGCATACCCGTTGGTCTACTTCATCACGGTGACGGATGCGGCTCATTTCCACAGTAACAATGCCGGTAGGCACGGCAATAATGGCGTAACCCATGATCATAATCACGGCGGAAAAAGCCTGTCCGATGGGCGTTACCGGCGCAATGTCGCCATAACCCACTGTGGTAAGGGTTACCACGGCCCAGTATACACTAACCGGAATGCTGGTAAAGCCAGAGTTGTGGTTGCATTCAATGACATACATGATGGCGCCCAGTACCATGGTGAGCAACCCGATAAAAAACAGGAATACCATGATCTTCCTTTTACTTTGCTGCAGGGCCAAAGACAACTGCCGGCTTTCGTTCAGAAAAGGTACCAGTTTGAAAATCCTGAAAATCCGCATCAGGCGCAAAATACGGATGGTAAGCAGAAAATGGGCGCCGCCAAAAAAGACTTCTGCATAGGTAGGCAAAATACATAAGAGATCTATCAGCCCGTAAAAACTCCAGATATAGGCCTTGGGTCGATAGCTGCACCAGATACGGAACAGATACTCAATCGTGAACAGGATGGTGAATATCCACTCCAGCAGGGTAAACCATGCTTCCAGTTTCGCCTGGAGGGAGGCTACACTTTCCAGCATGACTACCAGCACGCTGATGATGATAGCGATGAGCAGTATAATGTCGAAAGCCTTTCCTGCGGGCGTATCTGCTTCAAATATGATATTGTGCCATTTCTGTTGGAACGGGCTGAGTTGCCTGTGTGATTGATTATTCATCCCTGCTCGGTTATCTTACATTTAAACAAATCGTTGCTCATTTATGTTTACAGTCTGATCAGTTGCCCGGAAAATAGTTGCCTGTTCAACAGGTGGGTGCCTGATCAGGCTGTGAATCTGCGTTTAATATTTAACCATACTATGCAAAAACCTGATATTACCAACCGGCTGCACACGCATATCAGCAGAGCCGTCATGAAAGCGCATACCGCTTACCGCCTGCGGTTACTGAGCGTTTTTATGGAAGCAAACATCGACATTACGCCCGACATGTATTTTATCCTGCGCTGCCTGTGGGGAGAGCAGGATGGCTGCCGGCAACAGGAGCTGGCAGACAAGACTGACAAAGATAAGGCCAGCCTCACAAAATTATTGGATAACCTGGAGAAAAGGGCACTGGTACACCGCCGCCCGGACGACCTGGATGGCAGAAGCAAGCGGGTGTGGCTTACCAGCACCGGCCGTGCCCTGAAAGAAAAAGTATACCCGTTGGCGTTAGCTGTCATGGAATTGGCGGAACAGGGCATTTCCCGGCAGGATATTCTGCTGGCACAGTCCATCCTGGAAAAAATTCATCAGAATGTAAAGAGATGATCAGGAACTGTTCCTTATCTTTAGTACATGTTAAGCAGTATATTGATCAACTTATTTGAGCGGGACATGAGCCGCCTGGAAGAAGAAATAGCCGCGTATGAAACAGAAGCCGCCATCTGGCGGGTACCGGCTGGTATTCATAATTCAGCCGGCAATTTATGCCTGCATCTGTGTGGTAACCTGCAGCATTTCGTAGGAGCCGTATTGGGAAAAACAGATTATGTACGTAACCGGGAGCTGGAGTTCAGCGCCAAAAATGTACCCCGGCAGGATATGCTGACACAGATCGGTACCACCCGGCGTATATTACTCACCGTTATAGTAGGACTTACCCCGGAAGAAATGGAAAAACCCTATCCGGAGAAAGTGTTGTCCGGCGATCTGACGGTAGGTCATTTCCTGGTACACCTGAGTACACACCTGAATTATCATTTGGGGCAGATCAATTATCATCGTCGTCTTACCCAATCATAACCGGATGAAACCGAAACGGGCTGCTTTTTCTCAACGATGGATACAGGTATACCGGCAACTCCGGTATTTTGTATGGCCATTTATTGTCTTACTGGCTGTTTTGTTGCCGTTGCGTTTTTTGTATAGCCGGGAAGAGATTTATTTTTATATCAACCGTTTACATACCAACGCAGGAGATGTGCTGTTTCCCTATATTACACATCTTGGGAGTACAGGAGCTGCTGTAATACTGGTGGTATTGCTGGCTTTTTTTAACCGGCGGCAGGCATTTGTATTGGCTACTGCCTATTGTTTTACGGCGCTGGTAAACTTCGCCCTGAAATTTCTGGTAGCCTTTCCGCGGCCGCGCCGTTATTTCGTGGAGCGGTTGCATGATATTTATTTTGTACCGGGGGTAGAAGTATTGGATAATTTCCGGAGCTTCCCTTCGGGGCACAGCGTATGTGCTTTTACCGCAGCTACCGTATTGGCGTACTATAGTAAAAACAGGTATTTACCGATATTGTATCTGCTGCTGGCGATACTGGTAGCTTATTCCCGTATGTATATGAGTCAGCATTTTTTTGAAGATGTGATAGCCGGTGCTACAGAAGGTATTGCGCTGAGCATGTTGTGGCTGGCGTTTATACAGGGTAAGGGGTATGCGGCAGGTACCACGGGGCAGCTGTCCTGACATTACCACAGTTCATCCTGCGTGTCTTCCATCTCCTGCAGCAATGACTGATGATGTTTCATCATGTCGCTGTAGATGGCAGCCGCCGAAGTGGTGTCGTTGGTTTGACGGGTATACCAGGCTGGTGTAGCGCTGTATTGTGCCCATAGTATTTCATAGCCAATATAAATCCGGTGTTTCCCTTCCCGTACATGATCAGCATGGCCTAACCGGCGTTCTTCACCGGGCGCGAGGTGTTCGAAGAGCCGCGATTTATGCGAAGTGCCCATACTGGTGGTAATGACCTGATCTACGGCTACCGTGATAAAGCGCTCTGGCGATGTGTTGCGGATACAGCGCAGGTATTTGGATACACTGAAAACGCTGTTGGCTACACCTGTAATTTTAGCTACGCCACTGGCATCTTCTCCATTTGCCGGCGGATGATGACGTTTTCCGGAGGCACCTTTGCGGAAGCTGCGAAAACGGAACATACCATACCAAAAAAGAAATACGAAGAAAAGAATAAATGGAATATACATAGACAGGTGCTTTCAGGCATTATTATAAACAGGGGCAGCGATGTAGGTGGCAGATATGATCAGGTGGGTGACCCTTAGTTCCATACTGCCGACTACTTTCGTACAGGAATAGCCAAGGGGAATACTTTCTCCGGGGTTGATAATACGGAAATGCATATAGTTGTACCAGGCCTGATTACCCCAATGCTTTTTCTGTTGTATGACTGCTTTGATGGGGTAAAAGCCTTTGTTACAGAGGTATTCCAATTTTTCCTGTGGGTCTTTTGGGTTTTTACGGCCAGCAATAATTCTGAGATCTTTTAGTGAGCCATCAAACGCCGGGTCGCGGGCACCATTTTTTCTTACTGTTATCAGCCCGATAGAAGAAATACCCAGGAGGAACAAAACATATAAAGTTATCCAGAGGGTGATGTACATCTACGTATCATTTTGATCATCCTAAAATAAGCTCCTCATTTCTTTGAACTGTGAACCGGATGTTAAAGATTGTGGAATTGAATACGGAAAGTGTTTAGCAAATCATATTTATCACGACGGTAATCCTATTTTCCTTATTAACAATTGAATCACAAAATATACCAACAGAAAGCCACAACTTTGCATCACGAAAAAAGAGGTGTTTATAATCTTTGCTGTCTTTGGTTTATTACTCCCCGTACCGAGCCTTACAGACATAATCATATTGAATATCAATACATTCAATGATGTAGGGCCCTGCAGCATCAACCTTATCCCTTTATACTGCTATAACAGTCGAGTTCCCCCAAAAATGCTATCATACTGTATGTAAGCATAGATGCTGTACCAACACGTACGGCCCCTCCTTGTGTTGTATGGCACAACGGCCGGGGAAGTGTGTTGCCCGGGGGAAATGAAAATTGTTGGTTAACTGCAGGCTGCGCTGCATGAGGTGGCGGAAGGCCTGTATTTCCTGCCCGTGCACCCGTTGTTGTCGACTGCGGCAGTGGGTGCACCCAATAGCCTTATCTTGTATATAGTCAAAAAGCTACCTATGTCTGCATCGCCGTATTCCACTACCGACTTGTCGTTCCCTGCTTTCATCCGCCAGCATGCCCTTCACCGTAACTTATTGCTGGGAGCTATTGCGGGCGCCATTGTACAATTGATGCTCTTTAAATGGATATATCCCTTTGCGGATTATTTTTCGGATTCCTATAATTACATCGAATCGGCGAGCTATGATATGAGTGTGAATATATGGCCGGTAGGATATGCCCGTGTATTACAGGGCTTTCACCTTTTCACCCGGTCAGATACCGCTGTTGTAGCCAGTCAATATTTTTTCATCGTGTTGACGGGGCTGTATTTCTTTTTTACGCTGCTCTATTTTTACCGGCCGGCCAAACCGGTGTTGTATACGCTGTATATATTCCTGTTCTTTAACCCCCTGATGTTATATCTCAGTAACTATATCACCAGCGACCCGGTTTTCCTGGCATTAAGCCTGCTTTGGTTTACCCAGTTGCTCTGGATGCTGAACCGACCTGCCTTGTTCCGGCTGCTGACGCATGGTGTATTGCTGGCTATCGCCTTTACGGTTCGTTATAATGCCATGTATTATCCGTTGGTGACCGCCGCTATATTGTTGTTGTCGCGTTACCCGGTATGGGCGAAGCTGGCAGGTATCGGATTGCCGGTATGCCTGATTTATCTCTTTATCAATTTTACCAGCCAGCAGAATTACAAACATACCGGCGCCCGGCAGTTCTCTGTTTTCAGCGGCTGGCAACTGGCTAATAATGCCTTGTATATGTATCCATATATCACCGTAGATGCTACCGCCATCCCGCCAGGCTGTGAGGCCTTTGACCGGCAGGTCAGGCAATATTTTGAGACAGCACCGGAAGAATATAAAAAAGTGACGCCGGTGGATGGGGCCTTTTATATCAAATATCCCAGTGCTCCCCTGAAAAGCTATCTCGTACAAAATGCCCAGGCCCATAAAATAGAAGATGGGCTGCGGCAATGGGGGAGTGTAGCACCCGTATTTGCTGCCTATGGCACCTGGCTGATCAAATCTCATCCGGTTAGCTACTTCCGGTATTTTATTCTGCAGAATGCCCGGGTATATATCTTACCTCCACTGGAAAAGCTGGAAGTATATAATATGAACAGCAGTGAAGTATGGAGTCCGGCGAAAGAATGGTTTGAATATAAAAGTAACGAAGTGAAAGCGGCTGTGAGTCCTACTTTTCAGGGTAGGTTGCTTTTCTTTTTCCCCACTTTATTCCTGATCCTGAATGTAGTTTTTGCCGGCGCCCTGGTGTATTTCGTCGTGAAAAAAGGCTGGCAGAAAGCGGAACGTTCCTTCAATCTGCTGCTGCTGGCAAGTGGGTTCCTGTGGCTGGTAAATATGGGCTTCAGCATCCTGGCTTCTCCGATCGTATTCCGGTACCAGGTGTTTCCCATGATTGTATGTCTGGCTGTTGGTGGTATGCTACTGGCATTCCTCGACAAGCATGAAAAGATATTTGAAGGAAATTAAAGCGGGAAATGGGGCAGGGCAAGCGGTTTGACCTGTTCCATGCATGCATGGGCAAAAAACAGCGTGGCCGCAGTAAGCGCGGCCACTATCTTTTACAGGACATGAAAAGAAAGTATGACACATTAAAGGACAAAACCAGGCCTATATAAAATAAGGTAAAAAGCGCCATGCATAAACGGCGTATAGCCGGTGCAGGTATAGTGTTACCTGCTTTTCGGATATAAAGGTGGAAAATTATCCCGCACGATGATCCCTAAAATCGATCAGCGCAAATAAAACAACGATTAAATAGTTTTTTTCTTCTTCCGGTATCCGGGAGATGCTCCCCTGATGATGAACTGTGCCCGATTGTGGCGGTTGATCATCAGGGGAGGTCTTTTTAACGGGGGTAAATAACCAGACTAAGGCCCGCACTGCGGAACTCCGCATTGTAATACGGCATCAGCAGGGTAGTAGCAGCGTGACTGTTCGGTTTAAACAGCTTGCGCTGTACCCATGGATACATCCAGTAGGCGGCTTTGGTACTGAGTATGCCAATGCCGGCGCCAGCTACCACGTCGCTCAGCCAGTGGCGGTTGTTGTAGATGCGTAAGGCGCCGGTGGCAGTTGCCACGGCATAACCACCTATGCCATACCAGGGCGATACGTCTCTGTATTCCTGACGCAGATATTCTGCGGCAGCAAAAGCGGTGGCAGTATGTCCGGACGGGAAAGACATCCGGTTGGTGCCATCAGGTCTTTCTTCGTCGGTGATTCTTTTAAGCCCCTGTATGGTACCGGCTGTAATAAGGGCAGAAATGCCCAGGATCATGGTCCGGTCGCGCAGATTGTGTTTGCCATGAATACCCACGGCATTCAGCAGATACACAGCAGCGAAAGGGGTGTATTGAATATAGTCGTCTATTTTTATTTTATGTCGCTCGTCTTTTATTTTCCAGTTATCGCGGGTAGTTTCATTCAACTCGCGAAGAGCGGGCGTGTGCAGGGCCAGGAATCCATAGCCGATCATAGCAGTGGGTACTGCCCAGCCGGCAATGGTGCTGCGGAAAGGAGCGGGTTGCCCGAATGTATATCGGGAAGTTGCTGGCTTTGCGGGTACAATGGTCAGGGGGATTGTATCTGCCAATGGGTTTTTCGTTTGTGCTTTCAGGTTATAAACGCCTGTCAGCAGCAATAGGGTCAGGCCTGCGGCATATATCTTTCTTATCATCCGTCGTAGGTACTGTATTTTGAGGTGAAATAAACAATTATATACGGGGTTTTATTCTCCACCTTTATCCGGCTTAGGCAGGATGATTTCTGCCGTCTGACGCGCATACTTGTTGTGGAAAATAAACGTGATCAGCAAACCCAGCAAACAACCTGCCAATACTGAAAGCACTCTTGCCACGGCTGTGTCCCACAGGTGTTCGCCGGCTTCGTGGGTCATGACAATAATCGTCGCTGCCAGCGCTGTGCGGGTAGCTGGTTCGAGATATAATATATTACAGAGTACCACGGTAATCATCACCGCAATACACATCATAAAGATCATGTTCGGATGAATCAGCAACAATAAAAATCCGGAGGCGGCGCCCACAGCATTGGCTTTAATACGTGTAACCGCCAACGTTACGGCATCCGAACCATCCGGCGACAGCACCAGCATGACGGAAATCAGTACCCATATTACATCCTGATAGTTGAGTAACCAGGAAAGTCCCATTACTGCCAGTACGCCGGAAACACATTTGGCAGCATATATCAGCAGTCGTTTTGTACGTTGTTGATCTATCATTTTACAATGTTATGCATTTTCACGATTTCAATATTAATTTAATATTACCAATTCCAGATGCATCTTTCTTACCTTTGCGGCGATTAACTAACTGACATGAGAATGAATGTAAGACAACTATGCTTTGCTGTGGCTACTATAGGCTTATTGCAAAGCTGCATCAAAGATGCGCCTCAAAACCCGGAGGCAGACATTGAGACGTTTAGCGTGGACAAGGAATCGCTGACTGCAAATGTATTTATTGAGCAATCTGGAGGTAGTATCAGGCTGTATCTGACAGATGAAGCCTTTAAAAAAGGAATTAAGCCGGAGATAACTGTATCTGCAGGTGCGCGTGTTACGCCGGCCTCCGGAGATTCGCTGAAATTTGATGTTACCGGTAAACGTACCTATACCGTTACTTCTGCCAGCGGCGCCAATACCAAAGTTTATACGGTACAGGTAGTAAACATCGACAGCTGGAAATTTGATTTCGAAAACTGGAAGGAAAGCCAGAACTATGGCTTCTTTCACCCTATTGAAGCCGATGGCTCGGAAATCTGGTCTTCCGGTAACCTGGGTGTAAGACTGACCGGTGTGACGAATAAAGCAGATTTTCCGTTGATCCCCAGTACAGATGCCTACTTTGGTAAAACATCTGCTGAGTTGAGAACACGCGCGGGCAATGACTTTTCTGCCAGCATGGACATTCATTTGTTTGCCGGTTCTTTGTTCCTGGGCAATTTTGATTTGTTCGCTGCGCTGGAAAATCCGCTGAAGGCTACACAGTTCGGCCAGCCTTATAAAGAAATACCGACCACCTTTACCGGTTACTATAAATATCAACCCGGTCCGGTATTCCAGGACAAGGATGGTAAACCGGTAGCAGGTAAGCTGGATCAGTGTTCTATGTATGCGGTACTTTATTCCGGTAAAGACAGACTGGATGCGACGAATATCCTCACTTCCGACAGAGTTATCGCAACAGCAATCCTGCAAGATGGTACGGCTAAAGCAGACTGGACCCGCTTCGAAGTTCCTTTTACTTTCAGACGCACGGCTTCCCGCAATGAACCGATGATGATGGCGATTGTATTATCTTCCAGCAAAGAAGGAGATCATTACCTGGGCGCACCCGACAGCCGGTTGTTAGTAGACAACCTGGAAATTATTCACGAATAAAAGATCAGCATTAATCAGATGAATATAAAAACGAAAGGACTGTTGCTGGGTATGGTTTTTACTACCACACAGTTATTTGCACAGGACAATAACGGTCAGGCGCAAACGAAAAAAGAGGCATTTAAACCGGTACTGGAACATCGTATACTGGCAGGTTTTAACTTTGGTGCGACAGCGCCGGTTAGCTTACCGAATACCATCCGTAAAATCAATAGCTACTGGCCGGAATTCTGCCCTTCCCTGGGTTATGAACTGTCTTACCGCGCTACCAGCAAATGGGGTGCTGCCGTTGGTGTAAAGCTGGATTACAAAGGAATGGGGGTGAAAGATAATGTACAATATTTCCCTACTATTATTACGATGAATGATGGTGGTAGTTTTGCCGGCGATTTTACCGGTGAAAACAAAACCACGGTACGTAATGCTTACGTGTCTTTCCCCGTGAGTGCGGTATTTACGCCGAATGACAACTGGCGCTTCAACCTGGGTGGCTATGTAGCCTGGTTGTTCAGCTCCAATTTCTATGGTGATGTAACCAATGGTTATATCCGGGAAGGTGGATCTACCGGTGCAAAGATTAACGTTGACAAAGCGACGTTTGATTTTGGCAAAGAGATGCGCACCTTTGATTGTGGTTTACAGGGTGGTGCTGCGTATCGCGTAGGCCGCAACCTGAGTGTGAATGGCAACCTCGCCTGGGGTTTACGTCCGGTATTTAACAGTGATTTCAAAGGGATGGATTTCCCGATGTACAATATTTACCTGACGCTGGGTGTCGCGTATAAGATATAGTAGTATATACTGCTTTATAGAAAGAGCCGGTAAAAGCGTGTGAAAGCGCTTTACCGGCTCTTTTGTTTATTGATATTAATATTTGGCGGGTTGTCCTGCTTTAGGAACAGAAGCCCGGATAAAGGCGCGGATGTCATCGTTGCCGGTAGTCAGATCATCTTTACGCAGATACATCATATGTCCGCTGCGGTAGCCGCGCCAGGAAAGCCGGTCTTTCAACCTGCCGCCGGGGTCCAGCTGCCACATACTGTATTTGGCATTGAAATAATCGCAGGCGCCGTCGTAGTAGCCGGACTGGATCATCACATGCAGATAAGGATTGGAGGCCATCGCATCCCGAAGGTTCTCCCCGGTATGGTCATTTTCATTATTCCACGGATGTACCGGGCCAAACATCAGGTATTTCAGATCCGTACGGAACTGCAACTCTTCGCGCAGATAGATGTTGATAGCGGGTGTAAAGGCATGCAGCCAGGAAGTGAGTTCGGCATTGTAATCCGGATAGTCGCCGGCATCTTCCTTGTCGATACCGCGGTAACGGGAATCCAGGCGGCCAACAGTATAACCTTTGTCGCGCAGCAATTCTTTCCAGAAAAATCCGGTAGACACAGTCAGGTTATGTTGCTGGATAACTTTTTCAGACAGCCCCGAATAGTACGCCATTTTTGCGGCAATACTTTTCCGTTTCTGCTCATCCAGGAATCCGCCCATACTGATAGCCGGGATCAATTCCTGTATAGTAAAGTTTTCTACCTCCGGTAATATGTCGTTCAGGTCTTTTTGCTGCAGGGCTGGTGGCAGTGCCTTGTGGTACCAGGCCGTAGCCGTGAAATAGGGCAGGCGCAGGGCGGCAGATACGGGGCCGTTGCGTTTAATCCCCAGCTCAGTCGGCGAAACGAGAATCACCCCGTTCAGGTACATCCATTGGGCATTTTGCAATTCCAGGGCGAGTCCGGAAACACGGGTAGTGCCGTAGCTTTCGCCAATCAGGTATTTGGGAGATGCCCACCGGTTATGACGGGTCACGAAGGTGTTGATCCATTCTGCGAGGTATTTCACATCCGCATTTACCCCAAAAAATTTCTCCCGGGGTACGTCTTTGCCGGTGAGTCTGGAGAAGCCGGTATTGGCCGGATCTACATAGAGAATATCGGCAATGTCGAGAATCGATTGTGGATTTTCGCGGATGCCATAAGGTTGTACCGGATAACCTTCATCATCGATGTTCAGGAGCCTTGGCCCGGTATAGGCAATCTGCATCCATACAGAAGGCGTGCCGGGGCCGCCGTTGAATGAAATAACGAGTGGCCGGGTGCTGCGGTCTTTGACGTCGGTTCTTTCATAATACGTGTAAAAAAGGCCGGCAATAGCTTTGCCTTCTGCATCCCATACAGGTTGGGTGCCGGCAATGGCTTTGTACGGAATGCGTTGTCCTTTCACCGTTACTTCATGGGAACTGGTAACAGTAGTGTCCGGATTCAGTGTAACAGATAAAACGCCGGTTTTTTCGGGCAGGGGAGCGATGGGTGGTTTAGTGCTTTTCGATTGTGCCTGCACAGGTAGTTGTTGTAACCCAATAACGCCTGCCAGCAACCAGGAAAAGGTCAGGCGCGAATAAAATGCTTTCATGTAAATAGATCTTGATTGAATTTAAAGATTAAGCAAAAGGCTGATAATTTCAAATCAATTAGGATAAACGGTTTACAAGAATACTTTATCAGGGCTGGAAATCGGTGGGCCGTTTTCCGACCAGTTTATAAAAAGTGTTGCTGAAAGCCGAAACGCTGTTGTAGCCTGTGTCCCACGCTATTTCACTGATGGTCTTTTCCGTTTCCAGCAGATAGCCCATGGCTTTTATCATGCGGGCCAGTTTCAGGTACTGGAAAAAGGAAATATCCATGGTAGCCCGGAACAGGCGGGTGAGGGTGCGTTCACTGTAGTTGAAGGCATGCCCCACGCTTTCCAGGGTCAGCGGCTCCGACAGATTCTCCTGTATATATCGCAATACAGGCTGCATACGGGGATTTTCTGTCGTAGGCAGGGTAATGGGTAGCGGCACGGAGCTGATGTCCGGCAGGATGTTCTTAATGGCCTTTACAAAGCGATAACCTTTGGAGCCGGGGTACACATGGCCGCCATCCCATTTTTCTGTATACAGAATCATCTCCAGCAGGAGGTTGCCTACCGGGTAAATGCCCGTCTGGGTATAGAAAGGATCGTTCTGATCATCTTCATCCATGAAAAAGTAGATGGTACGCACAAAATTGGCCGGGTAGCGGTGCTGAAAATAATGCTCTACGCCTGCAGGTACCCACATATAATGCCGTGCCGGCAGGAAGTAGGTTTTATCCCGGGTATACAGAAAGGCTGCGCCCCCTTCTACGTAGGTCAGTTGCCCCTTTTGATGGGTATGGAACGGGAAGTGGTGTTCCGTTTTCCAATGCCATATATAGGCGGAGTCCGGGTTCGCATCCACATCCGCCAGTATCAGTTCTGGTTTATTTTCCTTCATTTGGCCGGATCTAACAAATTTATGGCAATTTATAGAAAAAAAATTAACCGGCCTGTGTGGAACTTTGCAACTTCATCACAAACAACATGTCTACAATTACCAGTAAATGGCTCGCCGGCCTGACGCTATTGACGCTATTAAACACAAAAACGGCCAAGAGTCAGCATCCTGAGCAAAGTACCCTCACCCTCACAGCAGCATGGAAAAAGGCAGAATCCTACAACAAACAGCTGCAGCTGCAATACCTGCACATACAGCGTATGGAGGAAAAAACAAAAGCAGCAAAAGACGAACGCTTACCGGAGATAAAATTCGACGGCGTATATGCGCGTGTATCCAATCTGGCCATGTATGAAGAAGGCCTGTTCCATGCTCCCACCCAGTTTCCGGTGGTGCATACGCTCTACAAAGTAAGTGGCGATGCTTATCTGAATGTATACAACGGTGGTAAAACATCGCGTGAAATCGTTGTACGGCAGACAGAAAGCGAACTGGCCAGAGAACAGAAGAATCTTTCTGTTACGGAAATCAAATACAAGGCTGCCGCGCATTACCTGGATATCTACCGGTATAGTATATACGAAGTGGTATTGTTACAGGATATCCACGAAAGAGAAAAAGAGCTGGAAGAAATCCGGCAGTTAAACAAAAACGGCGTTGTCCTGAAAAGTGATCTGCTGCGCGCCGAACTGAAATTGTCCAAACAAAAAATGACGCTGCTGGAAATCCGTAACAGCCTGGTTATTGCGAACCAGCGCCTCAACATCATGATTGGTCAGCCGGATAGTACGGAGAATCTGGTAACCATGGATACACTGGCGCTGAAAAACATACGGGTACGTGCCTACGAAGATTACCTGGCAGATGCCTATGAACATTCCTTTGCTTTCAAAATATCCGAAAAGGAAACCCAGCTGAGTGCTTTACGGCTTAAAGATGTAAAGTCCAACGTACTGCCTAAAATAGGTTTGTTTGCGGAATACGGTTATAGTTATCCGCAGATCCAGTTTTATCCCTATGCCATTGCTCCCTACGGATTGGGGCAGGTAGGCGTAAAAGCCGGCATCCCCATTTCCGCCTTTTATCAGAACAGGCATAAAAAAGAAGAAGCGAAGATCGGGCTGGAATGGCAGGAAATGGAACATGCCGATACGCAGGACCGGGTACGACAGGAAGTAAAAGCGGCCTATGTACGTTATACCGAAGCGCTGACCCGCATACAGGTGGCGCAGGATAATATTGCACAGGCGAAAGAAAACTTCCGCATCGTGAATAACACTTATTTCAATCAGCTGTCTTTGTTAACAGATCTGCTGGATGCAGAAACCCAGCTGTTACAATCAAAATTTGATCTTACCACAGCACAGGTAACCGCACAATTACAATACTACGAATTACTGAAAGCAACAGGCAACCTTTAATATTATATGAAAAGCACGAATACCAATACGACCACCAACAAAACCGACAGACTCATCTCCAGGATCACTACGATAGTAGCTTCTATTGTAGTCGTAGGGCTTGCCATCTGGGGAATCCGCACGTTGCTTTATCAATGGAAGAACGAAGCAACCAATGATGCACAGATAGATGAATACATTAATCCGGTAGTCGCCAAGGTGACCGGTTATGTGGAAGAGATCCGCTATGAAGAAAACCAGGAGGTAAAAAAAGGAGATACCCTGGTGATCATTGATAACAGTGAGTATGCAGCACAACAGGACGAAGCGGAAGCGGCGTTGCTGAATGCCAAAGCACAGATTACCGTACTGGAAAGTAATGTCAACACTTCCGGGCAACAGGCCAAAGTATATGCGGCACAGATTGCGGCTGCCCGTGCCAGGCTGAAAAACCAGGAACAGGAATACGACCGCTACAAAAAACTGTACGACGTGGAATCCGCTACCAAACAACAACTGGAGCGGGTGGAAGCGGCGCTGGAAGTAGCCCGTTCTGATTACAATACCGCATTGGGCGCCTACGATGCCTCCCTGGCGAAAATCAATGATGCGCGCGTACAGCAACAATCACTGGATGCAGAAATCAAAAGAAGAGCGGCAGTGGTCACCAAAAATGATCTCAACGTTTCCTATACCATTATCACGGCGCCTTACGACGGTAAGATGGGCCGCCGCACCATTCAGCCGAAACAGCTGGTACAGGCAGGTCAGGTACTGGCCTATATTGTAGACTGGGAAGCGGGTAAATGGGTAGTGGCCAACTTTAAGGAAACACAGATCCGGCACATGTATGTAGGAGAAACCGCGTCTATTGAAGTAGATGCTTTCCCCGGTCAGGTATTTACCGGTAAAATTGAATCCCTGTCCGGCGCCACCGGCAGCCGGTTTTCCTTGCTGCCACCGGATAATGCCACCGGTAACTTTGTAAAAATCGCACAGCGTATTCCGGTACGTATACGCCTCGACGGATCGGCCACCGCGCTGAAGCCTTTGTCTGCCGGTATGAGTGTGAATGTTTCTGTTGCTAAAGCACGTCCCTGATCATGAGTCATCCGAAACAAATTTTCAGATCATGGATTCCGGAGTGGCTGATCCGCCTCACCATTTTGCTGGTGTTGCTGCCTACTGTGATGTTGTTTGCATTGTCTACTGCCAATGTAAATGCCGCTACCGGATTCTATGGAGCTGAACCTGCTGATATACAGTTCTCCATGCTGCTTTATTATGCATCCCTGGCGGCTTTTACACCGCTGGAAAGACGCTTCTTCAGCCGCATCGCCACGAAGGAATATTTTCTGATCTGCCTGGTGCTACAGGTATTGATTTCCTATTGGTGTTATCATACCCGGGAACTGCCGGTATTATTTTTCTGCCGCTTCCTGCAGGGGATGGTCAACTGCGGCGTTACCAGTATTTGTCTGACTTTGTTGTTTGGCCGGCTGAAATCAGAACATGCGCGTGAAACCGGCTATGCGGTACTGTATGCCATGATCCTCTGTTCTGCCTCATTAACCTCGCTGGTAACAGCGCCGTTGGTAGACAACTACGAATACAACATGTTGTACAAGATGATCATTTATACGTTTGTACCAGGGGCCATCCTGTTGTTGCTCCTGATGAACAAAGTGCATCTGACCAAAAAAACACCCTTGTATCAGCTGGACTGGGCCAGCTTCATCCTGTATAGCGTGATGCTGGTATTGCTGGGCTACGTGCTGATTTACGGCCAGCAGTACTACTGGCTGCAAGACAACCGCATTGTATGGAGCCTCGTGGCTGCCATACTGCTGGCAGGTTGTTTTGCCCTCCGGCAATTCAGCCGTAAGCGGCCGCTGATACACCTGCAGGTATTCCGGTATAAAGCCGTGCTGTTTGGTTTACTGCTGCTGGGATGTTTGTATATCATCCGGGGCGCCTTTAATGTAACGACCAGTTATTTCTCTACCGTGCTGGGTATGGATCCCATTCATATGTACGAGCTGCTGATATACAATCTGGTGGGTATTATCATTGGGGTGGTGTTTGCCGCCAGGCTGGTCATCAAAAGAAGACCTTTGCAATTTATCTGGCTGGCCGGATTCTTTCTGCTGCTGATATTTCACAGTGTGATGTATTTTTTATTCGCGGCAGAAGCGGATATGTCTACCTTCATTGTACCCTTGATGATACAAGGTTTAGGCGCCGGTATGCTGATGACGCCCATCATCCTGTTTATCATTTCTTCTGTACCGGAAGAGATGGGACAATCCGCTTCCGCGGTAGGCGTATTTATCCGGTATACCTTCTTCGGATTAAGTACGGCCCTGATTAATTTCTTTTCCCTGTTTTTCGGACATACCCACAGCATGCGGCTGAGCGACCGTGTATCACGTGCGGATAATGGCGTAGGAGAGCGGTTGCATACCTACCAGACGGCCTTGCAGGGACGAGGTATGTTGCCGGTAGAAGCTTCCCGGGCAGCTACCGCACTGTTGGATAAAACCATGCAGAAACAGGCATTTTTAAAATTTGCGATGGATTATTATGAGATGATGGCCATTCTGATTCTCTTCATCATGCTGTTGATTATCATGGCGCCGTTTATTAACCGGACCATTATCAATGTAAAGACGAAACAACCGGCTGCTGCTACTTTTTAGCAGTTTTTTTCATAGTGATGACTATACGGATTACAGGTAAACTTGCCGCCTGTAGTCCGTATTTTTTTATGGAAATCTACCGGAATTTTGTTATATTCATATTGCCTATGTTGACCCGAATATTTGTTTAGTTGAACCCCCTAAAGATATGACCTATGATCACTCACTGGCAGGTTATAGCAGAAGTTGCCAATCGTTTTGGCGGGCGCCAGGAACAGTTTGAAACAGCCAACAAAAAACTGAACGCCTATCAGCAGGAAAAAATTCCCCTCATACAACTGGAAGATGACGAGGAACGTGTCCATTGCCGTATTGCCCGGGAAAATACGCCCGTGCTGGCGCAGGCCCTGGAGCGAATAACCGGTACCGTTGATTTTCACGATAAATACATCCTGGACAAGCTGGCAGAGCTGAGCTGCGGCGTATGCCGGTTGCTGAAATGCGGCGCCCCTGTAGGAACCGGATTTCTCGTTACACCGGATATCCTGCTAACCAACCATCATGTTATAGAATCGGCTGCAGATGCAATAGACATGGTAGCCGAGTTTAACTATGAGTTGGATTGTACGACCCGGTTGCTGAAAAAATCAGCGGTATTCCGCCTGGATGCTGCTAAGTTTTTCCTGACATCCAGCTTAAAGGTCAGTAAGCAAACCCTCAATACCGGCCTGGATTTTACCCTGATCGGTGTAACCGTTACCGGTACTTCCGGAGAAGCGTTGTCCCAGTTTCCACCGATTCGCATGGATGGCAATATGGGCAAGATCATCAAAGGAGAATCCTGCATCATTGTGCAGCATCCCAATGGTTTGCCGAAGAAAGTAGTATTGAAGGATACGAAATTCTTTTCCGAAACAGGTACGCGGTTGGTGTATGAAACGGATACGTTGCCGGGATCTTCCGGCGCACCGGTGTTTGCGTTAGGCACCTGCAGCCTGATTGCCTTGCATCATTCCGGATTGTCCCGCACCGATGACCAGAACAGGGTGCTGACCAAAGACGGCCAGCTGGCTACTGCAGATACACCCGACGAACAGATAGACTGGATCGGCAATGAAGGCATTAAGATCAGTGTGATCATCAATGCCGTGAAAGAAGCCACGTTGCCGCCAGCCATGGAAAAATGCCGCAACGATCTGCTGCAGCAAACCCGGGAAGTAGCCCCGATACTACAACAAGCCATGCCGGACCAAAAAGAAGTACAAACTGTTATCGATAACCTGGTAACAGGTAAGGCAACACCTGCGGTGCCGGCATTACCAGGTATTCCATCACCCGCAAAAGAAACCAACATGGACCAGCGTATATCAGCCGCGAATGCCGGTAATATCACGTCCTTTATCATTGCCCTGTTATATACACCGGAGAATATACAGGCGATAGAAAAAATCCTGTCGGTGCGTTATCCGCCGCGGGTACAGATAGCCCTGCTGTTGCCGGCAAGTGCCCGGCCCGGGCGGGAAGAGCTGTTTTCCTTTGCGGTAGCCGTCAGCGGAAATCCGCATGAAGCAGCCAGCGAACTGGCCCGCATTCCGGGTATTTATTATGCAGAAGCGGATGTGCCTTTATACCTGAATGCCGACACTTCTTTTATCAGGACGTCTGCCCCGGGTACTGCTACGGAGTCAGGTTTTCTTTTTGACGACGGATACGGGAAGCCTAATGAAGACGCATTCCTCGAAACCTATACGCAGAAAAATAAAAGTCCGTATGTAACCGCAGGTCAGCCCGAACAATTCCGCAAATGGAACTGGTATGCCACCGGCTTCGATAAAATATTAACGGATACTACGCTGGTATCTCCCAAAGACAAAGGGATACAGGTAGTGCAGTTTGACACAGGATATACCAACCATTCTAAAGTACTGAATGGATTTGATACCGATCAGGATTACAATTTTCTCAATCAATCTACCGATGCGCTGGATCCGCGTACCGTTGCTATTGGCAAACAACCGGGTCATGGCACACGTACCGGCAGCCTGCTGATTGGCAATGTATATTCTCCTGCTGCCGGTAATGGCAACTGCGGATTGCTGACCCCATCCGGTAGCCGGCTGGTACCATTTCGTATAGCCGAAACAGTGGTTATCATCAACCGGCAGCAACAACTGGCTGCCGCATTGGATACTGCTATTGCACAGGGGTTTGATGTGATTACCATGAGTATGGGACTACCACCCACCATCACAACAGCCCAACTGGCCAGAAGAGCCTATGAAAGCGGTATTATCTGGTGTTGTGCTGCGGGCAACAGTGTACAGGCGGTAGTAGCACCGGCTGTATATCCGGGTACCATTGCCGTTGCGGCCTCCAATCCTTTGGATAGAGACTGGTCCGGTTCTTCCCGTGGTACCATGGTAGACATCACCGCTCCCGGACAGGATGTTTATGTACCTATCTGGCAGGAAGGTGCTTTGCATCCCGAAGGTTTCGCGTATGGCGACGGGACCAGCTATGCCACTCCACATATTGCTGCTGCGGCAGCCTATTGGCTGGCAAAATACCAGGACGTCCTGAAAGCGCCGGCCTATGCGGGTTGGAGAAGGGTAGAAGCTTTTCGTACGGCCTTGCAGACTGCTGCCAGACGTGACAATCAGCTGCCTCGTAAAGGTTTTGGCAGCGGCATGCTGGATGTTGCCGCCTTGCTGGATACGCCACCTCTTGCCGCCGATGCATTAAAAAACAGTTACGACGGCTGGTCGGACAGCCCTTTCCTGGATGCCGTACAAGGTTATGGGGAGCTGATAAAAACCTATTGGAACAAACTGCACAGCTGCATTTTCGGCGTACATCGCGGTGGTCAGGAGTCGCTGCCGCTGGCGGCACAGGAGTTGTCGGCCGCTTCGCAGGTGCTGGAGCAAGCCATTTTCCATACCACGGGTAGTCCCTATGAATCTGTACCTGCAACCGATTTGCCAGCTATCCTGGAAAGATTTAATACCCTTCAATCTATTGTTGAGCGCGCAGCTAAATAACTGAATCCCTATGGCTAACAAGATCTTTGATTTCCATTTTCATCTGTTGTTCAAACACTACATCACCCTGAACAAAGATGTGACCACCGAATTCCGTACCGGCGGGGTGGCTAAATTACTGAATGATATTTTAGGCGGCCCGTTCGACAGCCAGTCTTCGCCGGCACAGGTGAAAGACAGCCAGCTGTTTCTGGGTGTTACGTCCATTATCAGCCTCGAACACGCCTTTGCAAGAAGGGTGTTGCACTTACTGGGTATTGATTTCTCCGGTATCCTGCCGCTGGATACCGCGCTGTTTGAACGTACCCGTGATGGACTGACAGACTATTTTACGGAGTTTAAAACACAGCTGCAGTTTTACCTGGATCAGCAGCCGGTATTAACGGCAGCTCCCTTTCATATCCATTATACGGGCCGGCAGGATCCTGCCTGGAAAGATAAGACCAGTGCGGAGATAGCGCAGCTGCTGCTGAACGAAAATACCAAAAGATACCTCGTGTTTTCCATTGAAGGCGGCCATAATTTATCGGATGTACCCGTGCGTGGTACGGCTATGTCGCGTACGCCGGAGTTGAACCTGTTGCAATTGCAGGAACGTACAGATGTGGATTTCCTCTGTATGAATCTGTGTCACCTGAGTTATATTCCCGAACAGCCGCTGGGCGGTTTTGCACAGGGGTTGAACAAGCAGGCACAGATAGCTTTCAGCAGTGAGGACTTTATGCCGAAAGCGGGATTGGGGTTGACAGAACTGGGCAAGAAAGTAATCCGCCAGGCACTGACACATCCCACACGGCCGGTGCTGATAGATGTAAAGCACATGAGTGTGTATACCCGTTTGCATTATTATCGTTTCCGCGAACAGCTGATCAATGAAGATCCGGCTGTAGAGAGATTGCCGATCATTTCTTCCCATACCGGTTTTACTTTCAGCAGTATACAAAACTATCTGCAGCAGAAAAAATTCCGTTCAGCTGTAGGTACAGAAAACGGGACCACAGTATGTGTGGTGGAACCGGAGAACAAAAAGATCGGACGTACGGACGATTTAATCAACAGTGGGTTGTTCAGCAATCCGTGGAGCATTAACCTGTTTGAAGAAGAAATCACGACTATTCTGGAAAGCAAAGGTATGATTGGTATCAGTCTGGATCAGCGTATCCTGGGGGCAGAAAAAATAATCGACAGCAACCGCGGACAATATTTCGACGGAGAATATGTAGCGCGGGAAGAGTGGGAGAAACTATTCCGCGACGGGCAGTTGCCGGGACCGGAAGGTCTGGGGCAGAAAGATATTGCCCCATCCCGGGCAGAGCGGCATATCATGTTGCTCTGCATGCATATCGTATATGCGGTACGCGTGGGGTATGCCAGTCTGACCTGGCTGCCTGATACCTCACCCTGGCAGCATATCTGTATTGGTTCCGACTTCGATGGACTGATCAATCCCATCAACCGGCTGGATAATATCAATCGCGTTGAAGGCCTGCGGGATGGGTTGCTCCGGTATCTGCCGGTGGCCGACAAGTACCTCACTGAACAGCCGCAGCAGCGTGCGTTGCGTTATCATGCAGATGGTACACTGGATAATGCTTATCTGGAACAGGTGACAGATCAGTTTTTATATGGGAATGGCGTTTCTTTCACAGCACGTTTTCTGAGTAACTGGCGGTAAGGAGGTTTCACCGGTGTTGTCACGCGCAATAATTAATGTAACTTTTTTATTGCATAAATAATTTTTTTGTTTAAAAGCGTTTGTGATATTTTTATATCGCATAGGAATGTTTGTATACTAATAGCAACCTCAAATTAAGATCCCTGGACTGTAATTTTCGTTTTCTGTATTGTCGAGTAGTTCCCCAAATGACGTAAAAAAATCTGCAGAGCTATTTATTGTCTATTTATTAATTAATCCCCAAAAGAAGCACCATGACTAATCATTCGTCTTGTTGCGGCGGTCTGTGCGTTATGCCACCATCGCCGGAATTGGAGGAAAAGATTGTTCGCACCAAACAGGCTATTTTGCGTGAAGCAAATCTGACTGGTATCGATGATATCGATATTATGGACCTGCGGACATTCACCCTGATTTCCTCCCGCCCCCGGAAAACGAGAGCCCACGAATTTGTAGGCGATGCTGCGGAAGCGGCGCCTATTGTAGGCAACCGGAAGGCTATTGTATTGCTGGTTGATTTTTCAGACAAAGCAGCAGCAACGGGCCAGGCACACTACAACGACCTGCTGTTTTCAGTAGGTAGCTACGCTACCGGAAGTATGCGCGATTTTTACAAGGAAGCCTCTTATGGCCAGCTGGATGTTACCGGTCAGGTAGCAGGTTCTGGTGGCCCTACCGCAGGTTGGTTCCGCGCTCCCAAGCCAAAATCCTATTACACAGATGGCAACTTTGGTTTCAATGCCTATCCTAAAAATGCGCAGAAACTCGCAGAGGATGTCATTGACCTGGCCAATCCGTTTGTGAATTTTTCTTCCTATGACAATGACGGTGATGGCTTTGTGGAGGCCGTGATTATCATCTGCGCCGGTTCCGGCGGAGAACAAACAGGTAATGTAAACGACATCTGGTCACACAAATGGAACATTACCACCAAAACCGTAGACGGTGTAAAAATAGACCGGTATTTTATGGCGCCGGAAGACGGCCGGGTAGGCGTGATGGCCCATGAACTGGGACATCTGCTGCTGGGATTACCAGACCTGTATGATACCGATTATTCTTCCCGTGGTACCGGTAACTGGGACCTGATGGCAGGTGGTAGCTGGAACGGCGGTGGTAACAAACCCGCGCATCCTACTGCCTGGTGTAAAGTAAAAGCCGGATGGGTAAATCCTACCGTGATCTTTAATTCAGAACAAACCATTACGGTTCGCCCGTATAAGGACTTTAAAGACATCTTCAAACTACCGGTGGGTGCTGTTGACAGCAAAGAGTATTTCCTGCTCTCCAATCGCCGGAAAAACGGCTTTGATGTCAATCTGCCGGGAGATGGGCTTATCATTGAGCACATCGATGAAAACAAAACCGGTAACACAGATGAAAATCACTACCTGGTAGATGTGGAACAGGCAGACGGGCTGCGGCAACTGAATACCAATGCCAACAGCGGTGATGCCAATGATCCGTTCCCAACAGCCAGCAATAACCAGTTTACGGTATCCAGTACGCCTAACAGTAAAGCTTATAGCGGCAGCGACTCCAAAGTGTCTGTAACGGCCATTACCCGTTCGGGCGATAATATCACCGCCAAAGTGAATGTGGGCGGAGCAGCGGCCCTGGGCTGGATTACTAAAAAAGCCGTACAGGTATACGCTACCCCGCACAGTATGAATGCATGGGTATACCTGGAAGCTACCGGCTGGCGTAAAATCAATGAATTGTCTACGAATGGCGTTACGAGTATGTTTGATGCACTTTGCCAGGCAAGAATCGCCGGTAGTGCAGTAACCGTTGAAGCAGACAGTGGTAAGATATTTACCCTGTATTACTAACATCCCTTCCTCTTTTATTGGTGAATTGTTTAACTCCTAAAATCTCAGATCATGAACTTCACACAGAAAATTCTGCAGGTATATGCTACCCCTCACTCACAGAATGTTTGGGCTTATATTAATACAATCGGATGGAGAAAAGTACAGCCATTGTCAACAGATGGTAGTACAAATATGTTTGTTTTACTGGTAGCTGCCAGAACCAGCGGTATTGTGGTGAGTGGTACTTTAAACGCCAGCAACGAAATCACCGTGCTTTATTTATAATTGATTACCTGGCAGCAGATGCCGTATTTGTTTCAGCCACCCGCATCTGCTGCTGCTCACATCCTAAAACTTACGTCAATGGCTATCATAAATATTTATACCAGTGATGCGCAACAGCAACAGGCTGCCGGTAACCAACAGCAGGCCGCCGGTGCAGGAGGAGGCCTCGGACCCGCTCCGGAAGAACAGTTTGGCAGCAACAGTGCTGCGGCTGCCGGTAACCAGGCACCTGCTCCGGATGAAAGATCCGCGTCTGCTTCACTGGCAGATAGTGCACCGCCTGCACCTTCCCAACAGCCCGGAGATGCTGCCGCAGCAGCGGAAGCACCCGCGCCGAAGGAAGCTGCTGCCGGCGCCGGTAAAGGTGCTGACGCCGTGCCGGCACCCTCACAGGAACCAAAAGCATAAACCGAAAAGTATATTTCCTCACCAACAACACCCGCTATGATGTCAGCGCCTGTTTCCTGGATCTGCACCCTGCTCCTGAAGGAACTCCGGGAAGATACCGCCACCCCTGGAAAGTATTTTGTTTCAGGAGAAATACTGGCCGCTGATGCAGGTGCAAAAGAAAATACCTTCTTTGCAAAGGGCCGGCAAATACAAGGTTTTACCTTTCACTTGCCGGAAGGGATTCAGCAGGGAGCTACCATCCGTGCGTTGGTAGCTTTTATGGGAGATCCTTTTACCCAGCAATATCAGCTGAGTGATATTCAGCCAGCTGATTGAAAGGTAGTATAAACGCATTCCACATGCTGTGAAAAAAGCAATGGCGATTGGCTGTTACTTTTTACAGTATGTGGAATCGTTATATCGTTACAAAGCATTCTCTTCAAATTTTTTCCAGCTGCCCCTGTGAAAGGGTAATACTGTTTGGCATACTGGATACCGCTGCCAGCACTTTTCCGGTATGCAGCGGGAGAACGGGTAGCGCTGTTTGGTACCGCTATAAAACGTACAACCGTTCCCGTTACTGATAATTACAATCCGGTGAAGAAAATAAAATGGCAATTCGGGGAAAATAACCAGCACGGATTGTCGCCCGAAGAAACAGCAGATATCCTGATCCTGATGCAATACCGGTTGGGGTAACCCGGACGTATATACGTTTTGATGGGGAAGTATCTATAAAGTGCAACACGGAGATAACACCAGTTATAAGACTTGTTATTTCCGTGTTGTCACACATTAGTGTTAAATAATCTAGCGCGATTAATTTTTTTGGTTTATAATTATTTTTTTCTATTTTCGTAAACACGATAACGGTTTATTCATTATCGTCATATCGAAGAGTTTATTAATCGAAGTTACCCGTATCTACAATAGTTTTGTTAACAAATAAAATTCTTATTCCTGGTTACACCCGTTCATAGTATAGTTGAGCAACGTACAAATAAATAACTGACACAGCTTTATCTATGAAATCTGAACGCTATAATACACAATGCTGACAGTAAATATTTTAGATAGCTTTTTGGATTAATAGAAACCCACCAGCAATTGGAGCTATTTACGAATGAAATACTTTTAGTGATTGTTCTCCTTACATATTAATAACCACCTTTGACCGGCCTGTTTGGAGTCAGATGGATGAGGATTCTTACACCATTTATTTTATTGAATTTTTTAAGGACAAACGTTAAAATGGGATTTACGTGGGCGAAGCCTTTGTATCTGAGCACATATACTCAGCTTCTGGAAATCTCATGACCTTTCTCTGTCGTATCCGCTCAAATCCGTGAATTTAATTACCGTAGGCAAATGGGACTTACGTTGGCGAAGCCATTATGTCTGAGCAATACGCTTAGCTACAGGAGATTTTATGCCTGATCGTGAATCTTTAATTACAAGTATGAGCTTATGCATATAAAGGAAAGACATTCCCGCAATACTGAAATGAGGTGGTTTATTGCCTATACTTTCCCGAAAGCAGAACATAAAGCTGCTGAAAAACTACAAGCAATGGACGTGACTTGCTTTTTACCATTACATAAAGTAGTAAGAGTCTGGAGCGACAGAAAGAAAGTGATGTCCGTTCCGCTCTTCCCGAATTATATCTTTATTTATACCACTTTAAGCCGGTTGAGTGAATTGCTGCGATTCCGGGAGCTGGTGAGTTTCGTAACATTTGATGGGGAAGCAGTGACGGTGAAGGAAAGCCTGGTCAATTCCCTTAAAATGGTGATGGGCTACGAAGTGACAGTGGAAACTTTTCGTCATCATCCGGGAACACCGGTAAAAATTATCGAAGGTCCTTTGGCTGGTGTGGAAGGAATACTGGAGAAATATAAAGGAACCAGCAGGTTGACGTTGCAGATTCAGGCCCTGCACCGTACGGTATCGGTGGAAGTATCCTGTGATACGGTAATTATTGCCTGAGATAGGACAAACAATTGGCTGATATCATCATTTTATATTTATTTGCATATACAGCCATCGGGTACGACCCTTAATACCCATTACATCAGAATTGTATTGCCCATGAAATCCGTCATATGGACCCTGTTGTTATTTTCGTTTGTGCTACCCGTAAAAGGTCAGTATATCGTGACTGGTAAGATAGCAGATGACAAAGGGAAATCCCTGGAGTTTGTGAATATTGTGATTAAAAAAGACGCCGCAATAATAGCTACCTTATTATCTGACAGTGCCGGGCACTTTAAAACAACCGGCTTGCCAGCAGCGCTCTACCAGCTGACGTTTCATCGGTATGACTGTGATCCGCAGCAATTATCTGTTCAGCTAACAGCAGATACGGTTATCACGATAAGATTGCCCTATAAAGCAAAGCAGCTGAAGGAAGTAGTGGTGGCAGGCGCCAAACCGATCATTGAAAGGAAGATTGACCGGCTGGTGTTTAATGTGGAAAATGCGGTAGCAGCTTCCGGAGGAGATGCCCTCGACGCCCTGAAAATAACACCTGGCATACAGGTCCAAAATGACCAGATATCGATGGTCGGAAAAGGACGGGTAAAAGTAATGATCAACGACCGTATCATTCAGTTGTCCGGAGAAGAGCTGAGTAATTTTCTCGCTACCATCAAAAGTGATAATATACAAAGTATTGAAGTCATCAGTAATCCGCCTGCCAGATATGATGCGCAGGGTAACAGCGGTCTGGTAAACATCAAACTCAAAAAGGCAGCTGTAAACAGTTGGAATGCAGCCCTCACAGGTACCTATACCCAGGCTACCTACGGAACAGGCGGAGGCGCCGGCAGTTTCAGCTACCAGAAAAATAAATTGTCCTTTACCGCGAATATAGATTACAAAGAAGGGAACCGGGACAGAACAGAAAAAGACCGGATCAATTATCCGGATCAGTCCTGGAATACCGACTTTCATAAGACCGTATTCACCCGTGCTACGGGCATCAATGCCGGTATCGACTATCAGCTGACGAAACGCTGGTCTATGGGCGCACAGTACCTGGGCAGCTTTAGCAGACCAGGTGTCACCGAAGAAGATGAAGGGATACTCACCAATCGGCATACCGGAAAAACCGACTCATTGATCAATACGGCCGCAGCGAGTAAACGGGTGATCAATGCTGCTTCTTTGAACTGGCATTCGGATATTGTCCTGTCACGTACCGGTAGTAAACTGTTGTTAAACGTAGACTACTTTGGTTATAACAATAATGTGGACAGAACTTTCAGTACGCAAAACACCTGGCCCAACGGGAAACCGATAGAAGGTAGCTTTGTATCCACCAACAACACAGGCCAACAGGATATCAAGAACTATGCAGCGAGAGCAGATATAGACATGCCGTTGAAATGGATAAAGCTGTCATACGGGGGAAAGCTGTCCCGGATCGAAAGCCACAACGACCTGAGTTTTTACAATACTACTACTGGCGTATCCATACTGGACCCTGGGAAAAGTAACGTATTTAACTATAAAGAGCAGACAGAAGCCCTCTATATTTCAGGTAACCGGAAATTTAGCCGGATATGGGAAGCACAGGCAGGATTGCGGATGGAGAATACCCGGATAGAAGGTGTTTCTGTGACCTATAACCAGGTGAACACAAACAATTATCTGCAATTGTTTCCGACTTTCTACCTGGCATATACGCCGAATAAGGTCCATTCCTTTTCAGCGAGCTATGGCCGCCGGATCGAACGGCCCGGATATGCCAGCCTGAATCCGTTCCGGTTTTATTCCAGCCCGTATAACTATTCGGAGGGAAACCCGGCGCTGGCGCCACAATACGCCAACAACATCGAAATAAAACACGCATTTAAAGAATATCTGTACACTACCTTATTCTTCCTCAATGAAACAAATGGATTTGGAGAAGTACCTTTTGTAGATGACAAAACCCAAATGCAATACTTTACCCAGCTGAATTACTTTACCTATAATTCAGCCGGTCTTTCAGAAGCATTCAGCATCCCGGGAGTACGGTGGTGGGAAAATGATCACAGGGTGGATGTCTTCTATGCTGCTTCCCGGTTTACGAAAGCCGTGAAACTGGATAATACAACCACGTGGGGGTGTATGTTTTCAACCGCCAACACTTTTCTGCTGAATAGTAACGGAACGTTGAAAGGATCCGTAAACTTTTGGTACAGAAGTCCGCGAAATGATCTGTTGTACACCAATAAAGGCCGGGCCAGCCTGGACCTGGCGCTAAAATACCAGTTGCTGAAAAACAACCTGCTGCTGGCGCTCATTGCCCAGGATGTACTCAGAACAGATGAACGTACGGCTACTACCTATACCGGAAATGTGGAACAACGTTACTATAGCTACTTTGATAACCGACAGGTAAGAATAACGGTGACGTATAAACTGGGTAATAAGAAAATAGCCGTGAAGAACCGGAAGTTTGGTAATGAAGAAGAGAAGAAAAGGGCCCAGTAACCCATCAGTGCTGTATGGACTAATAAAGAAGAAAGGAACCCAGCTCACTAACCCGGGCTGAATCATGGGGCTGCACAACGGGAAATCCTTTACCCGGCAGTATCCGACATATTTATTGATAGGTACTTGAATGGTTCCTCCGGGAACGATACAGGATATTTCTTGCGCAAGAATGCGGGAATTGTAACCCAAAGAAAAAATACAAAACAGGATAAACACTGATGCCGTAAAAAAAGTGTACTTATTTTATTAACTCAAAATCAATTAAGATGAAACAAGAATCCATCCAGAAAGCAACAGATTTCCTGGGCGTAAAAGTTCTGACCCCATTGGAAGAAAATCAAGTAGTTGGTGGTACCGCTATCGCTGTAGAGCCTGAGCACCACGAATCTCACCACGAATCTCACCACGTTGGATGAGAGTCACACCACGAATCACACCAGGTAGGATGATGATTCGTTTGTGATATCCGGTTGCATCATATACAGCGGTGCTGTTAATGCAAATACATTCCCTTACATGATTATTGTTGCACAGCCTGCGGGTTCAGGCCCGCGGGGTGACCACTGATCGGAACGGCTATACATGCTGTTCGTATGGGATACCTATGCCTTGATAGTTCACTGATATGTCCATCGGTTATAATATCAAGGGGCTGATATTTTTAGTCAGCCCCTTTCTTTTCCATTGTTAAAAATGTAAACATGATCCTGTATGGAAACATTGACTAGTACTACACTAAAACCTTTTAGTGCCAGGTGGTGGGACCACTTTCTTGAAGCAACAGCTAACCAGACCCGTACTACCGTATTAAAAGATTGCATCTCGAGAGAAGAAACGGCCCTCTTCAGGGAATATATTCTTCAGATCATCCGGGAACTGGCTGCATTAAGAACGAACAGATTTGGTTACAGGGTTTTTATTGAAGGAAAGCAGTTGGATTTCCATGACATGAAGAAGGTATACGATACACCACCTCTGGAAGGAGAAACACTGGAGGACTGGGTCACCCGCCTTTATGGGGAAAAGAAATTCGGTATGATCATCAATCTGGGAGAAAAATTCAATTTATCCCTGTCCCAGAGTATCGCTTTAAAGGTGGCTCCGTTATTTGAGAAAATAGGATTTCCCAGAGACGGCGTAAACTTCACGTTATTCGTAGGAAATTATGACAAAACCCCGCTGGGTATTCATCAGGATCCCACCGGACAAAATGTAATCCACTTCCACCTCGGACCCGGCGGTAAAACAATGTATACCTGGGGACCGAAAGAATTCCCGGCGTTGCTGCGCGACAACAAATGGAAACGGGAAGACCTGGATTTATTGATACCTTATTCTGAAGAGTTTTCCTTTGAAGAAGGAGATATGTATTTTATGCCGGAAGGTGAATATCATATCGGTAAACAAACCGGCCTCTCACTGGCTATTACTTTCTGGCAATACAACCACACCAAGGAAAAACTGATTAAGAAACTGGAAGATGCCATCCATACCCAGTTCGTACAAAAGTCGGAAGTCGTATTAACCCCCGACCGTAATGACCTGGACGATACCAGTGGGCTGGACGATAGCCTGAGTATACTCACAATTCCGGACGAACTGGCAAAACTGAATTATATTGACCTGCTGCGTGAAGCATACAGGGACGTAAGATATTCTATCCATAGCAATGGTGGCTACCGGACCAGTGCCTTCGGAAAAAAAGAGAAGATAGCTTTTGAGCCGGAAGATGTCATTGAACTGGAGCAACCCTTCAAAATATTGTATAAAGAATCCCTGGACAAAGAAAAACTGCATGTATATGTGAGAGGGGTAAAACTGGAGTTAAACAACTTTGAAAATATCAAACAGCTGGTAGATGTGCTGAATGAAGGAGAACCTAAAACCGTCAGTGAATTGCTGACAATACTACCGGAAGATTGGGACGCGCAGATCGGATTATATATCCTGGGACTGATTCATGAAAGACATGGTATCAGGAAGGCCAATTGATATTTAAATTTACAGCAAACAGGAGGGACGTGGACAGATTTTCCCGTATATTGTATCATCATTTCAAATATGATGCGCAGGGTACCTGCTATACAGTGTTACCGGATCAGATGCCACCCTTCCTTATCATATGATACTTGTTGAACCTGATGTATAACCGCAATGGAATAAGCATAGTCAATTAAGAGCCGCATGAATTTTATTCCCCAACACGACCAGATGGACTGTGGCCCGGCCTGTTTAGCGATGGTAGCCGGCGCGTATGGTAAAAAGTATTCACTGCAGTATTTAAGGGATCATTCTTTCCTGACACGTGAGGGGGTAACCTTGAGCGGGATCAGCGAAGCTGCGCAAAAGATAGGGCTGGAAGCACTTTCTGTTAAAATGCCGGTGGAAGATTTCGCCGGTATGCCATTACCATGTATTCTGCACTGGAATCAGAACCATTTTGTGGTTTTGTATGAAATAAAAAAAAAGCCTCGTCGGGTCGAAAAATATATAAGATAGCAGATCCGGGCTATGGTCTTATCTCCCTGAATGAAGAAGATTTTAAAAAATCGTGGATTGCCGGTGATGACGGCGGCATTGCACTGATTCTGGAACCGCTGGATGCATTCTACCAACAGTATCCGCCAGCGGAATTTAAACTGACAACCCGTTACCTGACGAGATACCTGCATCCTTATCGTAAACAGCTGTTCGTCATGTTCCTGTTGTTGCTGATGGGCAGCTGTATCTCGCTGGGGTTACCCTTTCTGACGAAAAATCTGATAGATAAAGGCGTCTCAGCTAAAAATCTGTCGCTTATCAGTCTGTTACTGCTGGCACAGCTGGGGCTATTCCTGGGTACTGTGGTCATTGGCATCATTCGTAACTGGCTCACATTGCGGGTGGGCGCCAGAATAAATATTACCATCATTTCAGATTACCTGAAAAAAGTGTTGCAATTACCGGTCAGGTTTTTTGAAACCAAAATGATGGGAGATTTTAATCAGCGTATCCAGGATCACGAAAGAATAGAATCGTTCCTCACTTCCCAAAGTCTCCTCACCGTTTTTTCCATCCTTACTTTCTCCGCCTTTCTGGTGGTACTGTGTTATTACGATTTCACCATCTTGTTGGTATATGTGCTGCTAACGATGATGTCGGTGGGCTGGTCCTACTATTTTTTAAGAAAACGGAGAATCCTGAACTACTATCGGTTTCAACGCCGCAGCGAGAACCAGGAGGCCGTACTTGAAATGCTCAGCGGGGTCACGGAAATGAAACTGAATGGCTTCGAAAACTTTAAACGCAGAAGATGGGAGCAACTGCAGGAGAAACTCTTTCAGATCAATATGCGGATATTGAAACAGGATCAGTTGCAATCCTCGGTGTTTGATATGCTCAACCACCTGAAAAATGTACTGGCTACTTTTCTCGCCGCAATTTATACGGTAAAAGGAGCCATGACACTGGGAGAATTGCTGAGTGTATCGTTTATCATTGGTCAGATGAATGCGCCGGTGAGCCAGCTGATTACCTTTTTCCGCTCCCTGCAGGATGCTAAACTGAGCCTGGAAAGACTGGCGGAAGTGGAACAGCATCCGGAAGAGTGGCAGCCGGATCAGATAGGTATGGAACATACCTATGAAGCAGTATTGCCGGAAGAAGAGAGAGGCATTTACCTGTCTGATCTCAGCTTCCGTTATGGTAGTGCCGCATCGCCTTTGGTCTTGAAAGATATTAACCTCTTTATACCGGAAGGGAAAGTAACCGCCATTGTAGGCGCCAGCGGCAGTGGAAAAACAACCCTGCTGAAATTATTGCTGAAGTTCTATGCGCCGGTAAAAGGAAATATCCATATCAACCATTGTAATCTGCAGGATATTGAATCTGCCAGCCTCCGGGATCATTGCGGTGTGGTGATGCAGGATGGTTTCATTTATTCCGATACCATAGAACGAAACATTGTCACCGCTGATGAAAAGCCGGATGCACAACGCTTTGCGAATGCTGTCCGGATGGCGAATGTAAAAGAGTTTATACAGTCTTTACCACTAAAAGAAAAAACCAAAATAGGTGCGGCAGGTAATAATATCTCCGGCGGACAAAAGCAAAGGATCCTCATTGCAAGAGCCGTATACAAAAATCCGGACTACGTATTTTTAGATGAAGCTACCAGTGCATTGGATGCTGAAAATGAAAGAGTCATCCACGATAACCTCACGGGATTCTTTCAGGGCAAAACCGTGGTGATCATCGCCCACAGGCTGTCTACCGTGAAAAATGCCGACCAGGTGATTGTCCTGAAAAATGGTCGGGTAGTAGAACAAGGATATCACCAGCAACTGGTACAGCATAAAGGAGAATATTTTAACCTCATTAAAAATCAGCTGGAGTTGGGTGTATAGCCTGACGTTCTGCATAAAAAAAGAGCCGCTCCACAGCGGCTCTTTTTTTATGCAGAACAGGTAATGATTAATAAATCCTGTTAAACGCACCGTTGCTGTTGCTCAGAATATAAAATACCCCGTCGCCAGGTCTGTACAAGGCCAGGTGGTCAGATTTTCCGCTGCTGGTATAGTCAAAGGCAAATACTTTATCCTTGGGAGAGGCCAGGTTGTAGCCACCAATTCCCTGATGGGAGCTCCAGACATTACTGAAGCTGCCATTCGTATTGCTGATAAAGTAGATGATGCCGTCACCGGGGCGGTAAATGGCCAGGTGATCTTTCTTGCCATTGCCGGTAAAGTCGAAGGTTTCTATGCGGTCTTTATCAGAAAGCAGGTTATAACCTCCCAATCCCTGATGGGTTTGGAAGACCGGTGAGAAATTTCCATTCGTATTTCTCAGGACGTACAGCACACCTTCACCGGGGCGGTAAATTACCAGGTGATCTTCTTTGCCGTTGCTGTTGTAATCAAACGGGAAGGCCAGGTCTTTGGAGGAAAGCAAGTCATAGCCACCCAGCCCCTGAAAGGTTTGAAATACCTGAGTGAAATTTCCGTTGGTATTTTTCAGGATAAACAAGACTTGTGAACCGGGGCGGTAGATAGCCAGGTGGTCTGCTTTACCGGTGCTGTTGTAATCAAAGGCAAATACCTTATCATTTTGGGAAAGCAGGTTATAGTCACCCAGTCCCTGAAAAGTTTGAAATACCTGTGTAAAATTCCCGTTCGTATTTTTCAGGATAAACAGTACGCCGGAGCCGGGGCGGTAAATGACGAGGTGATCTTTTTTACCGCTGCTATTATAGTCAAAAGGAATTACCCGGTCTAAGGGAGACAGGAGATTGTATCCGGCAAGTCCCTGGAAGGTTTGAAACGCCGGCGTAAAATTGCCATTCGTATTTTTTACTACAAACAGTACACCAGAGCCGGCGCGGTATAATACGAGGTGATCTTCTTTACCAGTGCTGTTGTAGTCAAAGGCAAAAGAAAGATCGGCATCAGATAATACATCATATCCACCAATACCTACAATGGGTAAGGGACCATAGAGGCTTTTCAGTGCAATCTGGTCATTGGCATTAAAAGGCCGGTCAGTCTGGGTACTGGTACAGGCCAGCATCCAGCTGTTAGGATCTTCTGCCGTAGGTGTGCCCGGAATATTAATGGCGCCTACACCAGCATCTCCTTCATTGCTTGGATTAGAGAATCCGCAACTATAATTTCTGTTGAAGTAGTCCGTATGCCGGAATCCAATCGTATGTCCTATTTCATGCGCAATGAGCGTGGTGAGAAACCCGATAGACGGACTACTGCCTATGTAACCGGCATTGAGTTTTATCGGACTGGGTGGGTTTCCCTGGGCATCCGGGAAGCCGGCAGATACGCCCAGTACACCGGCTGGCAGACTGGCATTCTGAATATCTACATTACTACCGGAGGCGACGCGCCGGAAGGTAAGCCGGAGTTGCAGCGCGTTATACCGTGCAATAGCGGCATCGGCTGCCGTAATATAGGCTGCCGGTAAGCCTGATACAGAAATAGTGATTTCCCGGCTGCCGGAAATAGCAATCAGGTTGTTGGTCCGGTATTGTTCTGTTTTAGCAATCAGGAGATTCGGAGATACCGGTTTTGTCTGTAGGTCTTTTTCAGTGAGGAGTATATCTCCTTCCACAATATAGCCTTCTGCTGTTTTGATAATGCCGTTGGTACTAAAGCCTGCAGCCTTGATCTGTTGCAGGAGATCTGTTGAGTGGCTGGTGGCAGCAGGTGTGTTTTCCTTTTTACAGGACAGTAGTAACAGGCTACAGCAGCATAAACAAGGAAATAGGTGCTTTAACTGAAATTTCATAATCAGATTTTGGAGGTAAGTAAAATGTGATAATAAAAAGGAGAGCGCATCATAAAGCCATGGGGGCGAAATACCGGGAAACATTGTTGGCATAGGCGATACATGTTAATAAAAGCCGGCTAACCCCAAATACAGGAGCGGCTTTACAATCTAAGCACTGAAAATGCACTGGTATAGCATGCATAAAGTAGATCGGGAAAGAGGCGGTATAAAGTACTGATTAGAAGATGTTAGTATCACGTGATTTTGCTATCGCTTAAAGTCAGATAAGGACGGAAAAGTATTTTGGCATAAAATAGGGCAGGGGTGTCACGGAAATCACATTTTTAGGAGAGAAATTTTATACGCCGTTCAAAAGCAGTAGCCTTTTATAATTTTATAATGAGCATTGATATAACAGATATATAAAGGTTGTTTGGTGTATAAGGCATGCTGATATATTGATCGATTATGAGAACCGAAACAACATCTTTGCATCCTTTACAATATGCGGAACTAAGCTTTGTAAACCCGACCTGGAGCCTACTGAATAACAGATTGTTGTACGTAATCTTAACCATGAAACTTTAACTGAAAAAATAAGTAGAAAACCCCGTTAACCCGACAGCAAGCCTGTTTCCGGAAACAGTACCCTGTATTTACGCGCAGGGGAGATCATTGCTGACATACTGAGTAATTTTCTACAACGCTCAGCAGGCCATTGCAAATGGAGCAGCGTGGCCACATCATAATAAAGTAGAACACATTTATATAAATGCCTCAAGGCGAATGGAATACCCATGTTTCTTCAAGGAGACCTTTGGCTGCATATGGTATGCTGGTTTGATCTCCATGACTTTACCAGTAACGTAACTGACTATACGTACATATACCGTTTAACCATTTACGTTATAATGATATTGTCTGTCGGCATGCCGTCATAAAAGGCTGTATAAACCTATGTATTCCCTATAATTTTTCCGGGAAAGATGCCCGGTCGGGGAAACTATGGCTTGGCTGGTACACCGTCGCCGGATAACGAATCTGTTATTATCGATAATATCTGTTTTAAATCGAAAACAATAACCAATCTAAAATTTCATTAACATGAGTATCAAAACTAATCCTGGTGGACTCCCTTTGACACAGGAAGCATATGCTTTCCTGCAGGCTTCTTATCGTAGTGCAATCGCTGATCTGGCAAGAGTAAGCGGCGATAAGGTAATTATTTCCGGTGTAATCGACAATGGTACATCTGTAACAGACGGCTGGATCCTCCATAACGGAGAACTGTTGCCTTTTGCCGGTGGACCCAAACAAAACAGTTACCTGGTGGTGGAAGGAAATGGCACCGAAGTATTTGACGAAGTAAAAGTACGTACCGTGTATAACAACCGTTATGCAAGATTTGGTGCAGGTGGTACGCCTTTTTCTGAACTGGTAAGACTGGACCAGGCAGCCAACCTGAAACAGGATCTGATTAACCTGAACAACAACCTGTCCTCTTTCAGTACCAGCCTGCAATCACAGCTGTCTGTTATCGGTCAGGCAACGCCACCTACCAAAGATACCACCGTGGCCATAAGCGGATCTTTCTGGATCGGCGATCAGGGTGGATCTGATGGTTATTACACAGTCAACCTGGGACAGTACATTTTCAGCCCATATCTGGTAGCTGGTTCATTGCGCAGTGCCGGTCCTAACTGGAACAATGATAATGATGTGATCTGGAGCGTACGGGATTTGGGTACCAGCAGCTTTGCCTTATTGTTAAGAGAGGTTAGCAGCGATGTACAGGCCCTGTATTTTGATTATGCCATTATCAGAAAATAAATAACTATCTGAGTCTGACACACTGTAACCTATCCTATCCCGTAGACCTATTATAGCAGCCGGGGGGCATCCGCCTCCCGGATTTTTTATGCCTGCAGGCCATAGAAAGTGGCAGGGGAGCAGCTCCTTCCCGAAAAATTCCGTTTCTCATAAATATTATTCCCTATTGCGTAAACAGCCAGGCAAATACCTGCACAGTTTTGTAGTATAAATCGTACGATCCGTAACTCATCCACGTAGCGGTGGTTTCCTGATTTAGCAAAATGTATATATGTCAAACGTAAAGAATGTAAAACGTTGGTTCCTGATACATAAGTGGACCAGCCTGGTATGTACCGTCTTTTTATTAATGTTGTGCCTGACGGGGCTGCCATTGATTTTCCACGAAGAAATTGCGGAATGGGAAGGGAAGATGCCCGCCGCACCGGAAATGCCGGCAGGTACCCCAAAGATTAGTCTGGATAAAATAGTGGAACAAGGGCAGCAGCAACGTCCCAATGAAGTGATTCGATATGTTTTCTGGAATGAGGAAACACCCAACCAGGTCATACTGAGTATGGCAGACTCGTTGCAGTCGGCGCCGGAAGTCAGTAACCTCGTGGTGCTGGATGAGCGGACCGCCCAATTATTGCATGAGCCGGAGCTACAGGAAGGTTTTATGTACGTGATGCTGAAATTACACGTGGACATGTTCGCAGGTATCCTGGGCAAATTGTTTCTGGGATTGATGGGGATGTGTTTCCTGGTGGCCATCGTTTCCGGTGTGATGTTATATGGGCCCATCATGCGCCGGTTTAATTTCGGCATGATTCGCCGGGATAAATCTACCCGCCTCAAATGGCTCGACATGCATAACCTGCTGGGAATCGTAGTACTGTCCTGGACATTGGTGGTAGGATTTACAGGGGTCATTAATACCTTGTCGGATGTAGTGGTGTTTTTATGGCAATCTGGTCAGCTGAAAGAGATGGCAGCGCCCTATGAAAATAAGCCCGCCATCACTGGAAAACTGAGTTCACTCCAGGAGGCGGTGCAAGTGGCAACTGCTGTGGCGCCGGATATGAAACCTTCGGTGGTTGCCTTTCCAGGTACGATGTTTTCCAGTAAGCATCATTATGCGGTGTTTATGCGGGGCGCTACACCCTTAACATCTAAACTGATTAAGCCTGTATTGGTGGATGCGCAAACCGGTAAGCTGACAGATACGCGATCCATGCCATGGTATGTGAATGCGCTGTTTATTTCTCAGCCGCTGCATTTCGGGGATTATGGGGGTATACCATTGAAAATCATCTGGGCGCTCTTTGATGTGGCCACTATTGTTATACTGATTTCAGGGCTGTATCTATGGCTGGCCCGGCGAAAAGCTACCGCCGCCCGGATCGACCGGATTCAAAGCGAAGCATTGTTACAGGCAAGTATAAAAGAAACGGAAATATGAAAGCACCTGATTTTTTAACCCTGTGGGGCATGCCGTTATTACTGGGCGTACTGATTCTTTTCGGATTGATTGCCGCACTAACGGGAACGGGTATATGGCATTGGTTGTCGTGGGCAGCGTTATGTGTGCCGTTGGTGGTATTGGGTTGGTATTTGTTTAAAAAGGAAACACCCGCCAAAAAATAATCATTTATAGCAAACAAGGACATGACGTCCTTGTTTGCTATAAATACAAAAAGCATTAACGGGAGCTACAGGCGTATACGTCGCGGACACCCGTAAACGAACAGTAACAAATGATGGTACCTGTCAGATCTGCGCATTCGGACTTATTCGGATTACATCTGTTTTGAGGACACAGCGGATGATTGCTGTTAACACCTCCATTTACTTTACTTAATTCCTGCCGGCTCAGGCTTTTAGCGCCTCTTAAGCATTTCTCCATGTTACATTACGTTTAAAGGTTAAGGAAAGAATTAAAAATTGATTACAGGTATATAATAGGTACAGTGATCATACTGTTATTACAAAGCGCCCGGCATAGATGAGTCACTGTTAATGGAAAGCAGTGACGTTACTCTAATCTATTTCTTTACAGTGCGATAATACTGCACTGTACCCTGAGGGCTGTATTATCGCAGTTTTTGAATGTATACGTAGAAATTATACTTTTCAAGATGTCTGTTTTACCAAGTATCAATACAGTCATCACTAATGGGAAAGGTAGGTGGGATGGAGCGCTGTAAGTGGGAATAGCAGAGAAAATATAACTATCAGCCGGCTATATATTGGTGGCCGGGGTTATTGGAGCAGCATCTGTCAGGGTGTAGATCAGCTGAGTAGTTGTTATACCCAGTGCTGCCCGTACATCTTTCAGGGGAAGCGGGAGAAAATCATCCGGATTAAATCTGTTTAACTGTTGCAAGGCCGGCATCTGTTTAGCCAGCGTAACACCTTGTTGGAAAGTGATGAGATCTGCATCCGAAAATCTATAGTCGGCGGGATATAAATACTTGCTGACAAATTTATATAGCCATATTTCCACCACATTAAGTGTTTTTACACTTCCCATCGTAAATCCAATTGTAAAGGCCTCATCCGCCGGTTTAATACCACGTCCAATCAGACAATGTACAAGGTCATGCTGATACAGACTAATGGCTCCGGAGAATTCAAGACACCATCTGGGATTTTCCATGAACTGCAAAATCCAGGGGAGTTTAGTGTAGTTGTCTACCTGATACAAAGTCTGGAAACGTTGATATGCCTGAGATAGCGTAAGTGTTTCATCCATCTGCCAGGCGTTCTGGCTGGTGAAGACAGCAGTTGTTGCGCCGCTGGTCAAAGCGGTGTTTGGAGTGATGGTTTTCATATGTTCTTGTTAAGATGAAAAATTCATGAACGCATCCGTTGGATCGGGGAGATACCCGTTATAATTGTTTTGTTGTAAACCCGGAAATATTGAGAGATTGAATGGGGCAGTATGAATATGGTAGTTCCTAAAGAAACGGTCAGTCGTCTTTACGGAACCATAGTATTTAAATCTTAATAGGAGGTTAATGAATCTATATTAATCTTATGGTGTTTTTTCTATTTAACATAATATAAATTATAGGAATAATCTGAATCATTTAAAAGGTCATAGAAAGTTTCTACAAAAGTCTGGGCGCTTTCCAGTTTTTGCATCTAAATAGCTGAAAATGAAGGCGCTGAGAATCGCATATTTGCGAGCTGGCCCTACCTATGGTGGGAATATTACAAGCTCAAAGCCTGTCTGAAACGGCAAAATTGTTCCCGGAATGAGTTGGTGAGTTGTCCGGATGTGGCCCCGTTTTTTGGATAAGCATATCCCCTATAATTTGGTTCCGGAATTTAAACACCCGCAGGAATATTCCGCCATCATCTTAACCAAAGAAAAAGAATCAATTCCGGGATATTTAAAGGCGCGAATAATCGCGCCTTTGTTACATAGGCTATAAAGTCTTTATCGGGCTAAAAAATCCAGTACGGCGTCCAGTAATGCAGCAGGATTCTCTTCCACGATCCAATGCCCTGTATTCGGTATACGCACGCCAATCACCTGTGTGGCAACTTCTTCGGCCATTTCCTTCATGATTGGGCCGCTGGTACTGATATCGCCGCCAACTGCCAGCACCGGAATGGTGAGTTTGCCTTTTTTCTGCAGCGTTGCCCGGTTGTCGAGGATATCCTGATCAAAGGCACGATACAATTCTAAACCAGCCCGAAGTGCGCCTGGCGCGGCATAGATGGCGGCAAACAAATCGATATCTTCCTCCGTGATGGCGCCTACATTAAATATCCGGGCATTAAAAAATGCCTGCAAATATTTCCGTTCACGACCGGCGATCAATAATTCCGGTACATCCCGAACAGCATGAAATGAAAAGTGCCACACCCGGTGATCAGAGCGGATGCGATCAAAAACAGCTGTACCTGGAATGATTGCATCTATTACAATCAAATGCGAAACATCTTCCCGGTATTCCTGCGCATATGCGTATGCTACCATCAGCCCTATATCATGGCCGATTAAAATTACGGGGCTTTCGATCTGCAGCTGCTCTTTTATCACTTTATGAATATCGCCGGCCATAGTACGCTTATCGTATCCGGTAAGTGGACGCCAGGAAGCACCCGCACCGCGGTAATCCGGCACAATAACCCGATACCCGGCGCCGACTAAGCCAGGGATCAGTAATCGCCATTCCCACCACGTTTGCGGAAAGCCATGCAACAATACAATTACCCGATCGCCACTGCCAGCTTCCACATAATGAATCCGCAAAGCAGGGTCAATCACCGCCATACCATGTGTGAATGTTATACTGCTCAGATTTTCTTTTTCAGACATACTTGAATGATTTTAATAGTAATAGAACAATTGAGAAATCGCTGATTTATTTCATTATAAAGGTCCCGCTATAATTATTTAGATTAGCTTTCGTTTCAACAGAATAAAAGCTAAAAACTTTCGATTCGAAATTTTTTCAGGTATGAAAACAGATACACTGCACTATGCCATACTGAATGAGTTACAATTGGACGCCAGAATGAGCAATGCGGAAATCGGCAGGAAAGTGGGCCTCACAGCCCCTGCTGTAGCTGCGCGTATCAGGCAGATGCGCGAGGAAGGCATCATCAAAGGTTTTACAACTACCATCGACTTCATGCGACTGGATTATCAACAAAAAGTGGTGGTAGCTGTACAACTGCCGCACGGTAGTATTCCCTCATTCCTGCAGGAAGTAAAGAAAATGACGGGTGTCACCCATATAGAACATACGACCGGAGAATATTGCTTCTTTATCAGCCTGGTGGTGAGATCAGCCCATGAACTTAACGGGAAACTAAATGAGCTGGGCAGATTTGGTCAGACAACTACCTTCTCCGTTTTATCAACGCCAGTGGATACGAAAGCCATTGAGCTGTCGTGAAAAGCTATCAACATAAATATTCAAATACAATAGCATGGCATTATCAGCACCTCAACAACAAATGCTGCAACAGTTGACAGAAGAACTAAAAACGATTGACGGCGTTGCTGCGATTGTACTCGGTGGCTCTCATGCCACCGGCATGGCAACGGAACGTTCAGACCTGGACATTGGTATCTATTATTACGAAGCGCAACCTTTCAATATTCCAGCTATAAAAAGTCTGGCAACAAAATACCACACAGGCAGCGACCCGACGGTGACAGATTTCTATCAATGGGGCCCCTGGGTAAATGGAGGTGCCTGGCTGGAAACAGCAGCAGGCAAAGTGGATTTTCTCTACAGAAACATCGATCAGGTAAAGGCTACCATCGCAAAAGCAGGGCAAGGCGAATGGGAAAATCATTATGAACAACAGCCGCCCTATGGCTTTTCTTCGGTGATCTATCTGGCAGAAACGAAAGCTTGTATACCTCTTTATGATCCGCAACACCTCATCACTGCCTTAAAAAAATCGGTCAGCACCTACCCTCCTGCATTGCGGCAAACCATCATACAGCAATCGCTTTGGGCCGCCGAGTTCACCGTGGCGCATGCGGAAGCTTTTGCCATTCAAAAAGACATCTACAACCTTTCCGGTTGCCTGACCAGGGCGGTGAAGAACATCATCAGTGCATTGTTTGCCATCAATGAAATCTATCCCATCGGAGATAAAAAAGCCGTGGAGATTATCGCACAGTGTAAGTACAGCCCGGAACTGCTGCCGGTAAAAGTGGAACAGATTTTAGTGATTACAGACATGGTTCAAAGTACGGTACGGCTGAAAGCCTTATTGCAGGAAGTCATTGACCTCACAGATGGCGCCTACAAAGCGTTGTATAACTTTAGTAAATAATACTGTCAGTAACCAGGTTCATCAACGATGAAGAAAAGTTCATGCCCTGCAGGAATGTTAGTTTAATTCAGGTAAATTTGTTACAGTCAATAATCATCCTGGTGAATATGGAAGATGCAATAGATCTCAGTCGGGTACATAAAATGCTTAGCTATATTGAAGAAAACTATGACCAGGCTATTTCAGTGAAAGAGCTGGAACGCATCTCGCATTATTCCTACAGAAATATTCAGCGCATCTTCAAGTACGCGTGCCACGAAACCATAGGCGCCTATCAGAAACGGCTTAGATTGGAGAATGCTTTTAAAAAGATCCTTTATACAAAAGACAATCTGATATCTATTGCACTGGATGTGGGATTTGCCAACCAGGCTTCTTTTTCAAAAGCCTTCAAACAACAATTTGGTATTTCTCCCAGAGAAGCCAAATACCAGAAAGAACCGTTGTTCGCGCAGGCAAAGATTACTGCTATTGCGCCTGATCAGCAATTAAAACCGGATATTATCTATCTCTCCCCTATCACAGTTTATTATCAAAGTGCCTTTATTAATTATACGCATGAGGAAGTGGAAACTGCGTGGGAACAATTCCTGCAGCACGACATCCCTCCTGCCGGCACCGAATTTTATGGCATCATCGCCGATGAACCTTTGATACGGGAGCAGCTGACCTGCAGGTATGACACCTGTTATGTCAGCCAGACAATTAATTCTCAACTGCCGTCAAAAAAAATTCCGGGTGGCAGGTATGCCCAGTTTGCACATCACGGCGCATATGAAACCATTGAAGATACTTACGGAAAAATATATGCAGGCTGGATACTGGATACAGAACTGGAGTTTGCGCATACTCCCATTATCGAAAAATATGTAAAGCACCCGGACAATACAACAGATACCGAAGAGTTGCTGACCTACATATGGCTGCCGCTTAAATAAGATTGTCAATTTTGGACAACATTGCCCCCATGGATCTATCTAGTTTTGACACTTTATTCAGTGTCTTAAAAATATAAATCATGTACAAAATGGGAATCACAGGAACCATATTATCTGCACTTTTATTATCCTGCGGGAAAGAGGAATCATCACTCACCAACACGACCGCAGCGACGGCCGATACGGCTATATTATATACCATGCCGGAAGAATCCAGTCCGCATGAAGGTACCTGGCTGCAATGGCCGCATGAATATCAATATGGTAAAAGCTTCCGGAACCGCCTGGATGCCACCTGGATAGCGATGACCAAAGCATTGGCGCCTCATGAAAAGGTACATATCGTGGCCTATGACCAGGAAGAAAAAGAAAGAATTACCGAAATGCTGACAGCCGTGCAAACGCCTATGGCGAATGTAGACTTTACCATCAGCCAAACAGATGATGTCTGGGTACGGGATAATGGTCCTATCTATGTAAGAGACAAACAAGGCAAACTGCTGATCGAAGACTGGGGCTTTAACGCCTGGGGCCGTAAAGCGGCCTATGATAATTGTAATCAGATACCGGCACGAATAGCCAGCGATCAGCAATTACAACGCATAGATCTCAACAATAAAATGATTAATGAAGGTGGTAGTGTTGAAATTGATGGGAAAGGTGTTTTAATGGCCTGCAAGAGCTCCGTTTTAAATGAAAACCGGAATCCAGGCATGACACAAGCCCAGGCAGAAGCGATATTCACCAAATATCTGGGGGTGACCAAATTCATCTGGCTCGATGGAAAAGCCGGGCTGGAGATCACAGATATGCATATCGACGGATTTGCCAGATTTGCCAATCCCACTACGATTGTCACCATGTCTGATGATGACCTGCTTTACTGGCAAGTCCCGGAAAAGGATATCAATACCTTACTGGAGGCTACCAATAAAAATGGGAATGCCTATCGGTTCGTAAAGATTCCGCTCACCCAAAATGAAGTGGTAACCACTTACGGTAAAAATGTAGGGAGAGCTTCATATATCAATTATTACATTGCTAACAACCGTGTTCTGGTGCCTAATTACAATGATCCGAATGATGCGGTGGCCAATAGCATCATTCAGGGACTGTATCCTGGCAGACAAGTCATCGGTATTGACTGCCGTAACTTATTCGCCAATGGGGGTATGGTGCATTGTGTCACCCAGCAACAACCGCGGTAACGTGATTGCCATCCATAGCTGATTTTAAAGGTGCGAACACTCGCACCTTTATTGCGTTGGAATAGCCCGGGCCATAAAGACAAAACCAGCAAAACGATTACAGCACAGATACTTTATCTTTATCGTGGGCCAACATAAGCCGTGTATGAAGATAGAGATAATAGCACCCCCCATGGCACTTAAACAGGTGGTGAAACATTTTTGGTATACTACTTCACAGCAACCCGGTGAAAGCGCTGGTACTTCTGGTACTTATGGCGTTTGGGCAGATGGCGCACCCGGTATCATTTTTCAGCATCACCAGGGACATTCGGCTATCCTGAATACAGCAGGGACTCCCTTCCCCCTATCGTTTGCGTATGGACAAAGTACCCGCCCCTGTACGAATCAGGTTACCGGTAATCCGTTACTGTTGGGTATCAGCTTCTATCCTACTGCATTTAAAAAACTATTTTCCATAGACGCATCTGACCTGACCAATACCCTGCTGGATGCAGCCCAGCTGTTTACCCCGTCATTTATCGAACAGCTCCTCCATACCGCTGATCCCAGACAGATTATCCGGTTGTTCAGTCAACGCCTGGCACAGCAGCTGCTAAAATATCCACAGGATGCTGCTATCGATGAAAGCGTCCGTATACTGCAACAAGCTACCACCCGGATCGACTCCGCACTGTTAGCCAGCCGCATTCATATTTCCCAACGGCAGTTTCAACGTAGATTTAAAGCCTATGTAGGCGTATGTACCGAAACCTACCAGCGGATTATGAAGTTTCAACAGGCACTCCGGCTACTGCGTCACCAGCAATACAACAAACTGAGTGATATCAGCTACCACCTTGATTATGCCGACCAATCTCATTTTAACAGGGAGTTTAAATTGTTTTCCGGCTTCACGCCGAAGGCATTACAGGAACGGCTACACGGGAACTATCCTGCAGAACTGTCGCGCATGATAAGGTACGACTGATAAATGTCGCTACGGTTCTATTTTGAGACATGCCATACTACTACTTTGCAGCCATTATAAAGCTGATCACTATGCTGCAAATACATCACCTGAACTGTGTGGACATTCAATCTCCTATGGGAGCCTCCGCTATCGGACATTGTTTATTACTGGAAACACCAGACCGGCTGGTGCTGATAGATACCGGCATCGGCTTACAAGAGACACGGCAACCTGCTGAACGGCTTGGGCAGCAACTGATTGACGCTATCGGCCTGCAATTCGACGAAGCATTGACCGCTATCCAACAAATAACTGCCTTAGGACTGGATCCCAAAAAGGTAACAGATTGCCTCATCTCTCATTTAGACCTGGATCATATCGGTGGGCTGGCAGACTTCCCCCATGCTACGGTGCATGTCGGCGCCGAAGAATATGAACAATTCACGCGTGACCACGACAGATACCTCTCGCACCAGTTAGACCATCGTCCGGAAATCATCACCTATCCGGCAGGCAACGATACCTGGTTTAGCTTTGAAGCCAGAAAAACGAGGGTAGCCATCGATACAGACATCTACCTGATTCCGCTCTTTGGCCATAGCCGTGGGCATTGCGGCGTGGCTATCAGACAGGAGGCTACCTGGCTGTTTTATATCGGAGACGCCTATTACCTCCGGGCCGAACTAACAGATCCGGATCATCCTGTGGCCGCGCTGTCAAAAATGAAGGCGGATGACGCTGCCCTGCATATGGCAACGCTTCATCGCATCCGCACATTTATGCACGCACATCCGGAGGTGGTTGTTTTCGGATACCATGATATCACAGAATTTCCGTTACCGGCTGTAACAAGGGAAAACGAAAGCCCGGTCTGATACTACGATTGCTGCGATGCACTATTCCGGGCGGGTGTACTTCGGTACCCCTAACCGCTGTGCACCATAGATACCGGTATGTCCGCTGAAATAATAAGCCGTGAAACAGGCTACTGCAAGGTATAAGGTATGATCGGCGCCAAACAGCTCAATGCCCATGAGGGTACAGGCGATGGGGGTATTGGTGGCGCCGGCAAAAACAGCGACAAATCCCAGCCCGGCAAAAAGATCCACCGGTGCGCCCAGCAGCACAGCCAGGGTATGACCCAAAGTAGCGCCAATAAAAAAGAGGGGGGTCACCTCTCCTCCTTTAAATCCCATTCCTAAAGTGATAGCCGTGAAAACCAGCTTCCACAGCCAGCTCCAGGGGTTGATGGCATGCCCGGCATCAAAGGCCGCTACAATACTGATCCCGTCTGGCGAAGCACTATGTACGCCCAGGCCCAGGTAATCTGTAGTACCGGCTACAAAAGTTAATCCGATAATGAGTAAACCGCCGGCAAAAGGTACCAGCCAGGGGATTTTAATATAGGCGTTGGCGTGATGCTTAATCCGGTGCATCAGGGTGGAAAAGAGGAAACTGCTAAGCCCAAAAGCAACGCCACCGAGAATCACTTTCACCAGCAGCCACAGATCCAGGTGTACAAACGGCCAATACTCCATGACAGCCTTACCGGTATAATGGATGCTATAATGGGTGTGGGTAATGCCCCAGGCGCTGCACACCCAATCTGCCAGCACGGCGGCTATCAGGCAAGGTACCAGGGCGTCGTAGCGCATCACCCCAATGGCCAGTACTTCCAGGGCAAAAACAGCACCGGTGACGGGCGTTCCAAACACCGCGCCGAAACCGGCGGCGATACCTGTCATCAGTAAGATACGTGTATCCTTAGGGGTTAGTCCCAGTTTTCTGGCGATCCAACCGGCAATGCTGCCGCCAATCTGAACCGCAGTGCCTTCCCGGCCGGCGGAGCCACCAAAGAGATGGGTGATAATAGTGGTTAGCAATACTAAGGGCGCCATACGGGCCGGCACGCCGCCACCCGGCTGATGGATTTCCTCCATGATCAGGTTATTCCCTTTCTCTGCGTTGCGGCCGGCTAAACGGTATAACCAGTAAATACCGATACCCGCAAAAGGCAATCCGTATAACAACCAGCTATGTGCCCAACGGAATTGCGTAGCCCATTCCAATAACCACAAAAATAAAGCTACCAGCGAGCCTGCCGCCAGGGCTACGGGTAATACCAATAAAGTCCAGCGTAGCAGCTGTCGGGCTACCGTCAATTGTTCCGGAGAAGTGTTGTATTTATTCATATCCTACAAATAGCAGTGTGAAAAACAGCCGGTCAGGCAGTTCCATATTTGTAGGCGCCATCAGTCAACGGTTGGTTGACGGTTTGGATCAGGAAGACACCATTTCCTGTATTATGAATACAAATGTAAATTTAATCTTTCAATATTTCTGCATAATAGGCAGCGCCCCACAAAGCCGTTTTATCATTATTCACAATATGAATGGGCACACTGGCCAGCAGTTCCGCCATCCGATCGCCCTGCATATAGTGATGGTAAAAATCGCCGGTTTCCAGCAGCGCGGCAATCTTAGGAGGAATACCGCCCCCCAGGAACAAGCCGCCCGTCGCTTTCATTTTCAATACCAGGTTACAGGCTTCCCGGGCCAGGTAACGTACAAACAGTTCCATGGTTTTAACGGCAATAGCCGTATTGCCACTGATGGCCGACTGACTCAAAGCTGCAGCCGGATCTCCTTCCTGCATAGCCGTCTGAAGGGAATGCGGTACTTCCATGCCTTTGACATCCCGGAGAAACTGAAAGATATCTGATATACCAGGGCCGCTTACCAGGCGTTCACAGCTCACAATTTCATATTTCTCCTGTAAGTAACGCAACAATAAAATATCCAGGTCTGTTCTGGGCGCGAAGTCGGTATGTCCGCCTTCTGTCGGAAAAGGATGATGCCAGGTACCATCCCAGTACAATCCGGCCATCCCCAAACCAGTGCCAGGTGCAATGATGGCCATATTGCCGTTGGCATTGCCACTTCCCCTGTGTAAAGTAGTCAGCTGCGCATCCGTTAAAGTAGCCAGGCCATAAGCCGTGGCTTCCAGGTCGTTAATGAGCGCTACCTTATTAATACCGGTATGCTGGCGGATTTCCGCTTCACTCAGTTCCCTGGAAAGATTGGTCAGCTCTACCTTACCATTCACGACCGGACCGGCTACGCCAATGCATATACGCTGTGGCGGTGTTTGACCGCACTCCCCGATAAAGTGATGAATAATTGCTGAAAAGCTGGCGTACTCGCGGGAAGCATATTTATGCTCCCGGATCAGTTCCAGGGCGCCATTGCTGGCTTTAAACAAGGCCAGATTGGTTTTCGTACCACCTAAATCACCTGCCAGTAAATAAGAATTATTGACGGCTTCTTCCGGCGGTGCGATAAACCGGGGAAGATAGTGTTGCTTTTTCAGTGTCTCCATCTTGCTATAGCTTATGTGCTAAAAATAATATTTTCAGGCAAATCTTTTATGATGATTATGTTTTGTTAATTAATAATGCCGGATAGCTATCTCATGATTATTGGAACAGCATTTGTGTCGGCATGAACAATTTTCTGACCAAAGTGTAGTTCAATCACATCAATAGCGAATTCATGGAAAGACATACTTATCAGACAGGACTTATTGGCAACTGTGCATTCCTGGCGCACATCAACAAGAATACGAACGTAGATTGGCTTTGCTGGCCCCGCATGGATAGCTCTTTTATATTTGGCGGCCTGCTCGACAAAAAGAAAGGCGGTGAATTTTCGATATTGCCCGAAGCTGATTATGACAGCCACCAGTATTACCTGGAGAACACCAATATATTATGTACAGAAATCACGACTACAGAAGGCAGCTACCGGGTTACCGACTTTTCGCCCCGCTTTCTGCAGTATGAACGTTTCTTCAAACCGCTGATGCTGGTGCGTAAGATAGAGCCCCTGGAAGGATCTCCCCGCATCCGGGTAAAATGTGCGCCAGTCTGTGAGTATGGGTCCGCACCTTTGCATGCCATGCGGGGCAGCAGCCACATTGAATTTACGGGCTGTGAAGAAAATGTACGGCTGACCACCAACATTGCGGTCAGCTATCTGATGGATGAAGAATATTTTGTACTGAATGATACCCGCTATCTGATTCTCACCTATGGCCAGCCGCTGGAAGCCCCACTGGTCAGTACAGCGGAACGCTTCCTGCGGGAAACGGTTACCTACTGGCGCACCTGGATCAAACATTCCTCTATCGCCAATTACTTTCAGCCTTATGTGATCCGCTCTGCGCTGGCGCTCAAAATTCATCAGTATGAAGATACCGGTGCAATCATTGCCGCCAGTACGACCAGCCTGCCCGAATATCCGGACAGCAGCCGTAACTGGGATTATCGCTTTTGCTGGATGCGGGATACCTATTACGTGATTACGGCCTTAAACCATATTGGTCATTTTGAGGAAATGGAACGGTACTTCGGGTATATCACCGATATTTCTTTCTCCGGCGATTTCCGGTATCAGCCGCTGTATGGTATTACCGGACAAAAGACCTTATCGGAAACCATTCTGCCTCACCTGAACGGCTATATGGGAAATCAGCCCGTACGTATCGGCAACCAGGCTTATGAACACATACAGAATGATATATACGGCCAGGTACTGATATCCATGTTGCCCCTGTATACAGATCACCGGTTTATTTTTACGGAGCGGAAAGATTCAGACAGATGGATAGATCTCTTATTAAAGAAGATAGAAAAAACCATCGATGAGAAAGACGCCGGCATCTGGGAATTCAGGAATATGGCCAACATACATTGTTACACCAATCTTTTCCAATGGGCCGGATGCTGTGCGGCAGAAAAGATGGCGCGTACCATTGGCAATGAAACGCTGATCAACAGAGCCGTGGCCCTGAAAGAACGGGCAGCCGCACATATAGAAAGCTGCTATGATCCTGTGCGTAAAGTATATACCAATGCAGCTGGCAGTCAGCACCTGGATGCCAGCACTTTACAGCTCATCATGATGAACTACCTGGACCCTGCTTCTGAAAAAGCCCGCGATCACCTGGCTGCGTTGGAGAAAGAACTGAAAACACCGGAAGGGCTTTTCTATCGTTATCTGCATGCAGATGATTTCGGGAAACCCAAAACTACTTTCCTTGTTTGCGCCTTCTGGTATGTGGAAGCACTGGCCTGTGTAGGGCGCCTGGAAGATGCCCAACGTGAATTTGAAAAGCTCCTGCAATATTCCAATCACCTGCTGCTGTTCAGTGAAGATGTGGAAGCTGCTACCGGCAGCCAGTGGGGCAATTTCCCGCAGGCCTATAGCCATGTGGGCTTGATGAATGCAGCGTATAGAATATCGATGAAACTGGATGTGCCTATATTTCTGTAAGGTTGATGAATACATAAAAGATAAAGGAGAAGATGTGGGCATCTTCTCCTTTATCTTTTATAATAAAATATTGTCCTACTTCTTGAGCGTCCGCAACAAATGTCTCACCTCATGATAACTCCGCAGGTAATACTGCGCGGCTGATACCTGCCCACCTACTTTAATGCTAAATGCCTTGGGGGGCAATGCCTTAAAAATATCTTCGTCTGTCACATCATCTCCCATAGCCATGATGAAATCATACTGTTTGTGATTGAGCCAGCTGAGGGCAGCCTTTCCTTTGTTGATCTCTATATTCTTTACTTCTATGACCTTATCGCCGGGCAATACCTGTAAGCCTTTTTCCATGGTATAATACCGCAGGGTGTTCATCAGCTCATTGGCGCGTAACTCTCCCAGGCCGGATTCCACTTTCCGGTAATGCCATACCAGGGAATAGGTTTTCTCTTCTATGAAAGAACCGGGAGTACGGTCGGTAGCCTGTTCCATCATAGGTTGTATTTCCTGCTTCCAGGTATCCGTGAGTCCGGGTAATTCGAACCATTCGCCGTCTTTGGTTTTCTGCCACGCACCATGTTCTGCTATCAGGTCCAGGGGTAGATGCCCGAACCATTCGCCCAGGGTTTCATGTTTACGGCCGCTGATCATCACAATGTGATTACCGGGAACGGCGGCCAGCTCCCGCAGCAGCTGGTACAGGTCCGGATCGGGCGATGCTGCATCAATATTGGATTGAAAGCCTACCAGGGTACCATCGTAGTCCAGGAAGATAATCCGTTGCTTCGCTTCCCGGTATTGTTGTCGTATCATGGAAGCCGTTTCCTGGCTCACGAGGCGGGCCAGCATATTCTGTTGCATCTCGTTCACTTCTTTCAGGCGGGTCATAAATAATTTTACCCAGTGGTGCACATTGAATTTGGAGACCACCTGCCGCATTGGTTTCATCCGGCGTTGTTGCTCCGGCAACGGCATATTCAGCGCGTCCACAATAGCCCGGATGATAGCCCCGAGGTTATTGGGGTTCACAATCAGGGCATCACTTAATTCTTTAGATGCACCTGCCATCTCACTCAGGATCAATACCCCATCATTATTATTCCGGCTGGCAACATATTCTTTACTCACGAGGTTCATGCCGTCACGCATAGGTGTTACCAGGCAGATGTCGGAAAAATTATACAGGGCCGATAAAGTACTCACAGGGAATGAACGATAAAAATACTGGATCGGATGCCAGCTGAGGGTACGGAACCGGGCGTTGATATTGCCTACCTGTTTGTCTATTTCATCACGCAGCTCTTTATACTGCGGTACCGTGTCACGGGAAGGCACTACAATCATATACAATACAATCTTACCGATATATTCAGGATGTAGTTGCAGCAGGAGCTCAAATGCCTGCAACCGTTGCCGGATCCCTTTACTGTAATCCAGCCGGTCGATGGAAAGGATTAACCGGTCTTCCTTAAAGTTCTCTTTCAGGCTTTGTACCTGTTCCAGTACTTCCGGGTCGTTGCCGAGGGAAGAGAATTTGCCGTAGTCAATTCCCATGGGAAAAGTTTCCACGACAACTGCGCGGTCATTATAGGATACCACATTGGCGGTGGTGTTCACAGGCAGTACACGGCTGACGGCATTCAGAAAATGACGGGTATCATCAAAGGTATGAAAGCCCATGAGGTCAGATCCCAGCATGCCTTCCAGGATTTCGGCCCGCCATGGAATGAGGCGAAACAGTTCATACGACGGAAACGGGATGTGTTGGAAAAAGCCGATGGAAATTTCCGGTAAGGCTGCCCGCAACATGCCTGGTAATAATAACAGCTGGTAGTCATGTACCCAGATGATATCATCCGGCTCCGCTACTTTTAAAATAATATCCCTGAATTTCTGGTTCACCTGATAGTAGGCATCCCAGTAGGTTTGTTCATAGCGGGCATAAACGGACATATAGTGGAAAACCGGCCACAGTGTTTCATTCGAAAATCCTTCGTAGAAGTTGTTGATTTCATCCTGGGTAAGATAAACCGGCATTAAGTTGAGCTGTTTGAATTGCTTCGCTATCTTTTCCTGTGTAGCCGGATCGGTAATCTCCTGGCCTGGCCAGCCAATCCAGATATTGTTGCCTTCTCTGTAAATAGCGCCCAGACCAGTTGCCAGTCCGCCTTCACTGGGCTGCAGGGTAAATTCGCCGTCGTTCTCTGTAATCTTAACCGGAAGCCTGTTCGATACAATAATGGTTTTTCGCATAGTCAGTTTATATATCTATTATCAAATTACTTTCAGTCGGGAACGCACCAACAAAACAAAAAATGCACCCAAAAGAGCGGAACCCAAATAATGTAAAATAATACGGCTGCTAAAGCGGCTGAGGTTCATCAACAGGGCTTATCCGGAGTAGGATAAAGGGCCTTCCTGTATAGTGTGAGATAGCAATATAAGCATTCCTGCAGGGAAAAAGAAGCAAAAATCCGATCCGGCAAACTATCGGGCTGTTGTTCAGCCCAATAGTTTTTCCAGGATATCCATACCCAATGCAGCTTCAGTAACGCTGCTGGGATTAGGTTGTTCTCCCCTGAAATATTTTACCACGTCGGCAATGAGGTACTGCTGTATATGCGCAGGTGTTTCAAAGCGGAACTCCTGTGTATGGTGACCGGTATGCAGGGTCACACGGTCGAAGTGCTGAAAGAAATGGAACCGGATGCTCCCTTTGGTACCATTGATAATACATTCATCCTTTGTTTCCGTTTCAGCCACCCGGAAATTCCAGCTGCCGTTGAACAGGATGTCGTTTTCAAAGAGGATTTGTCCGCTGATGGTATGCGGGATCTGCTTCCCGCCGCCGCTGCTGATACCCGTGCAATGAACCGGTTGCCCGAAATAGTACAACAGGATGTCTATCTGATGTGGCGCCAGGTCGTGGAAATGCCCTCCGGCGCCTCCCGCACTGATAGGGCCATCCATCCGCCAGCCACCGTCGCCGGCCAGAGGGGTATGCCATAAACGTAGGTCTATGCCCGTTACCTGTCCGATACGTTTCTCCCGGAGCAGTTGCTGTACGCAGGTAAATGCAGGTAGCCTGCGCCGGTAATGCGCCACGCTGGCCACCGCGCCAGCAGCTGTCACGGCATCGGCTATACGATGAGCGGCGGCGGCATTCAGGCCTACCGGCTTTTCGATATATACCGGATAGCCCCTTTCAATGGCGGCCAGTGCATATGCTTCGTGAGAGTCTGGCGGTGTGGCAATATAAATGGCGTTTACGGCCGGATCATCCAGCAAAGCTTCCGCATTGTCATAATACCGGCTGACCTGATGCCGGGCGGCATAATCTGCTGCCAGTGCGCCATTTCTGCGCATCACGGCTACCACGTCGCTGTTGGCAGCCAGCCGGAAAGCCGGGCCGCTTTTTATTTCGGTTACGTTGCCGCAACCTATAATACCCCATCTGATAGTGTCCATAACTTAAGTTAATCTAATAAACGAGAACGATGATTATTTCTTGCCCATTGTCATTAATACCACGCCGGCAATAACGATAGCGGCAGCTACGCCTAACATGGGCGTAATACTTTCATTACCGATGGCCCATCCCAACACCAACGCTACGATCGGATTGATATAGGCGTAGGTAGCCGTGAGCCGGGGCGGCGCATTCCGGGCCAGCCAGCTGTAGGATGTATAACCTACCAGGGAGCCAAACAGTACCAGGTAAAGATAAGCAGTCCACCCTTCCAGGTTCATGGCCGGCAACGTTTGCCACGCGCCAGGTTCCAGCACGGTGCTGATCAGGAAACATAATACACAGCCCGCCAGCATCTGGATGGCCGTGCTGATAATCTGGGTAGGCATCTGCAGTCTTGGTACACTCAACGACCCGACGGCCCAGCTGATACTGCCGATTAGCACTACGCCTACCGGCCATAACGGGAAGGTACGTACGTCATGCGCGCCAAAGGGATTGAACAACAGGAACAGGCCCAGAAATCCCAGCCCTATCCCCACCATGGTTAGCGCGGAAGGACGCTTACGGCTGAAAAAGGCCCAGTCCAGCCCCATAAACCAGGCTGGCATGGCCGCTATCAGCAGCGCTACCAATCCGGAAGGCATATAGTGAACGGCAACAGCTACACAGGTATTACCTACACCAATCAGCAACACGCCTACCAGGCAGGCCGACAGGAACTGGCGGCGTGTAGGCCATATCTTTTCGCGCCATAGCCCAACGCCCAGCAGCAGGCTCCCTGCCAGTAAAAAGCGTAACCCCGACAACAGAAAAGGCGGAACTGTTTTAGTGGCGATCTTCATGCCCAGATAAGTAGAGCCCCATATAATATAGACGGCCAGCAGGCAAAGGATGGTTTTCGAAGAAATGGTTCCCGTTCTTTTTTCCAGAAGATTCATAGTTGCATAGATTTAATCGACTTATTCATTTGGGTTTATCGGTGGTGTGCTTCGATTTCTTATTGCGTTCATAGCAGCGGGTTACTTTGCTGACATCGCCGCAGGTGCTCATACTGCACCATTTCCGCGATCCGTTGCGGCTGTTGTCGAGAAACAGCCAGCCACACGACGGGCACTCCCGCACCTGTTGCAGCTTGTTACCCGTATACAGCTCTACGGCAGATTTCACCAGCCACCAGTTCACCTGTTCCAGGGCGGGCGCATTAAACTGCAGCTGCCCCGTTTTGCCGGCCGGCAGCCAGCTCATTTCTATATTGGCGTAGGTATCTGCAATAAAAGCATTCAACTGTACCAGGTCTGGCGGTAAAGGTGGTTTCCGATGGATGGCTGCTATAAAGATGCGGTGTAGTAATTCCCGGAGCTGGATGTTTTTTTCAAAAATAACGGCGGCCTTTTGCGGATATCCTTTGGCGAGGCGTTCGAGGGTATGAATAATTTTGGGAGATAATGCCCCCGTATGGGCATACCATTGTAGTAATATTTTGAATCCGGCGAGGTAGTCATATGCCCCCTCTTTTTTTCGGTTGCTGACGGTATTCACAAAATCAAGGCACAGTACTCCGCCATACAGCCGGAGGTCAGTAATCGGTTTTTCCATACCTGTCCATCCTGTTTTTATAAGGCGCTCATGACAAATGTAATCCTTAATATTAACCGGTAAAATTAATTTTACCGGTTAATAAAAAATGAGGTAAAAACCAGGTATTCATCTACCTAAACCTACTCCCCAGCAAAAACAATCTAAACAATTAAAAATCAGTATAATTAGATAGACAAAATAAGCGCTCAAAAGGCCCTTTCCGAGAGCCGGATAATAGTATTTTAAGCAGGGGGGCTGCTCTCTTGTTGTGCATTCCGGCACTGTGTTTTACGCTGGTCATTACTACCCATGCAAAGGGGGAAACCAGGTTACCGGTCTCCCCCTTTTATGTACTAACCCATAATTCTTATTTGTTATATCACGGCTTCACATATACCTCAATCACAGCATTTGTCGGACGCCGGGGAGCCAGAAAAGAATCCACCAGTTGATAATTTTGCCGCAGTTCCTCCCGCAGGGCAAAAGGGTAAAAATTGTTCAAGGTAGGCGCATATTCATACAGTACCAGGTCATAATGATGTTGTTGCACTTTTTGGGTAAAGGCGGTCAGCTGTTTGTTAAACATGCCTACCCCGAGGTGATACCACAACGGATAATCCGATCCCGTTTCCAGCTTATATGGCATCACTACCGCCAGCGGTGTCAGCTCCGTCATGTTCAATACCTTGATACCCTCTTTCTTTTCCCGGACTACCGGTAACGCCAGTACGCGTTCCATACCTTTTACCGTAGATGCCGGCATATAGATCTTCCGGAACACCGGCAGGTCGGTATACACCCATTTGGCTACCGGTACATCGGTGCTGTCGTAGTTCAGGATGTAATTACGCCGCGATACCACATTCTCTTTCGTAGGGTCGCTGATGCCCAATAACTCCTGGGCAGGAAACAACCGGTCGGTAAAACGGCCTACATACTTCCACCAGGTACCCGACCACCAGAACAGCACTAAAAAGGCAGCGCCCAGTAAAGCCTTTCCCTGGTTGATATTTACCTGCAGCAGCTCGCACAGGTAGGTGGCAATGAATGCAAATGCGAAACTATGGAAGAAGATATTGTTATCCGGCGGCGTATAACTGGTAACCTGGAAAATAGCCGCTTCTCCCAGGATGCCCACGGTAACCAGCACAAACAGTACCTCCTGCCGCTGCAGTATCCAGGTGCTCCATTGTTTTACCCGGGCGGCCACACATAAAGCCGCAAGCACTACATATCCTTTAATCCAGTTGGAGTTGCCCATGATTTCATCCGTAAAATCGTTCATGGCCAACCGGGAGCTATGCGGTGGCTGCCCGTGGTTAAACCAGTAACCAAAGGAAGGCATCAATGGTAATATAAAGAGCAGGGCTATGGCGATATACATGGCTGCAAACACCGGTACATCCCACCAGCGACGGGTAACGGCGCTGTTATACGTCAGCAGGCCAAGACACAACATAAAGGCCATGCCACCTCCATCTTGTTTGGTAAACAGCGACAGGAACACAAATAACGCCGCTACTGCCAGCCACAGAAAGCGCGACCGCACCTGTTCTGCAAAAATAGCGCGCAGCAGAAAGCTCAATCCTACCAGTTCATATACAATAACCGTATGGTTATACCAGGGCCAGAAATTGGAGAAAGAATAAGACAAGGCAAATACCAGCACCGATAACAACCTTACGCCACTGGTTGCACCCAGGCTTTTCAATATGGAACGAAAAGCCAGACCCGCCATGATATTAATGAACACCTGTGCCTTCACCAGCGTAATCATCTGCGGCCCGAAGATCTTAAAAAACAAAGCCGGGATGATCCAGTAACCATATCCCAGCGGCAAACCAAAATCCTTGTAGGGAATTTGTCCGGATGATAACCGGTAGGCACCTTCCCACGACAGAAAGATATTGACCCGGTAGGGAAATGTTACAAATAAAGGCACCAGCGCAAGTGCTACAATAATAATGACTTCCAGCATAGCCCATTTGCGGGCAGTTGTAAATGACATGGGCATAGAATGCTTTGGGATTGAAGGCTGAATCGTTTGTAGGGCATAATAATCATACAGGGGTGGCAGTTATATGGCAGTTGAATGCGCTATATCTCTGTTAACCAATGTGTAATTAGTAATGCTAAATCTTTAATTCTTTTTTCAGGCTCCAAAAGTAGTTGAATAAATTGTAACTTGGCGCATCAACTTTCAGGGTTCCCCATGCAATATTTATATTTACTCCGACCTAAACACTGGGCTAAAAATGCTTTTTTATTCATCCCTTTGTTTTTTGCAGGTGAAATATTCAACTGGACCAAAGTGCAACACGTGATGGTCGCTTTTGTGTCTTTTTGTCTGATCGCCAGCAGTATTTATATCATTAATGACTACCGGGATATTGAAGCCGATAGAAAGCATCCCAAAAAATGTAAAAGACCACTGGCTTCCGGCGCCGTTTCCAAAACAGCCGCGCTGGTCATGTTTGTGCTTTGCATTGTTGCCGGGATGGCGCTGGCCCTGAGCATCAAACAGAAATTTGCATTCGTCGTCAGCATTTACTTTGTACTCAACCTGTTGTATACATATGGCCTGAAAGATGTGTCTATCCTGGATATCATTATCCTGGCCACCGGATTTGTACTGCGTATCAAAGCAGGAAGCGTAGCCTCTCACATCGCCGTATCGGAGTGGCTGGTGATCATGGTGTTTCTGCTGGCACTGTTCATGGGGATTGCCAAACGACGCGATGATGTACTCATCAAATTAAAGTCCGGCGAAGAAATGCGGAAAGCCGCCAAAGGGTATAACCTCGATTTCATGAACGTGATGCTGTCACTCGTAGCTGCCGTTATTATTGTTGCCTACCTCATGTATACCTTGTCGCCAGAAACCGAACAACGGTTTAATACCTACCGGCTTTACTATACCTGTCTCTTTGTAATTGGCGGATTATTACGATATTTGCAAATAACTTATGTAGAGAACGATACCGGTTCTCCTACACGTATCCTTTACAAAGACCGTTTTATTCAATTAACCATACTCCTGTGGGTCCTGAGTTTTTATGTGATTATTTATTTACCCACTAACAAAAGTTTTTTTGAATAATGCAGAAACGGTTAGCTAACTGGGGGAACTACCCCGCTATTGCCAGTGAAGAAAGTGCATTTACGCAGGAAGATCAGCTGCGGAACTTTGTAGGCAGCCATCACCGCATCATTGCCCGGGGCAATGGCCGTTGTTATGGCGATGCCTCCCTCAGCGCACAGAGTATTTCCATGCTGAAATATGATAAGGTACTGGCTTTCGATACCACCAACGGTATCCTGGAAGTACAGGCCGGCGTTACCCTGGATCAGCTGCTGGACATCATTGTGCCACAGGGCTGGTTTCTGCCGGTAACACCCGGCACCAAGTACATCACCATTGGCGGCGCCGTTGCCTCCGATGTACATGGTAAGAACCACCACGTAGATGGCGCCTTTTCCAGACATATTATCGAGATGGATGTGATTACAGGAGAAGACAACACCCTGTGCTGCTCTCAGACTGAACACGCCGATCTCTTCTGGGCTACCTGCGGTGGTATGGGCCTGACTGGTATCATCACCCGGGTGAAATTCCGCCTGAAAAAAATTGCTACTGCCTATATCCGGCAAACACAACTAAAAGCCCGGAACCTCGAAGAAGTCATCCGCCTCTTTGATGAATATAAACACTACACCTATTCCATGGCCTGGATCGATTGCCTCCAGCAAGGCGACACTTTTGGCCGGAGTATCCTGATCGTAGGCGAACATGCCACACCGGAAGAGTTAAGCCCCCGGCAACAACAGGCCCCCCTGACGTTACCGGCTAAACGAAAACTGGTGGTACCGTTTAACCTGCCTTCTTTCGTACTCAACACGTTCACTGTGAAAGCCTTCAACTGGCTTTACTATCATAAAAACTACAAGCGGGAAATGCACAAGGTCATTCCCTATGAACCTTTCTTTTATCCGCTGGACGCTATCCTGCACTGGAACCGGGGTTACGGCAAAGCAGGATTTGTACAATACCAGTTTGTGCTGCCGCTGGAAAAGAAAGATGGCCTGGTAGCTATCCTGCAAAAGATCAGTGAAAAAGGCTGGGGGTCCTTCCTCGCCGTACTGAAAGTATTCGGCAACCAGGATGACCTTATATCTTTCCCGATGGAAGGCTATACGCTGGCCCTCGACTTTCCCGTACGCAAAGGCCTGCTGCCTTTCCTCGACGAACTGGATGAAATCGTATTGCAATATGGCGGTCGCCTGTACCTGTCCAAAGATGCCCGCATGAAGCAGGAAGTCTTCTGGAAAAGCTATCCGAACGCGCAGCGCTTTGCGGATATTGTACAGCAGTATAATGCCGATAGCAAGTTTGCTTCCATACAATCTGAAAGATTATTACTGACTAAATAACTTACCCAGAATCACCAAACACAATCATGCCTACCCTTTTACTACTGGGCGCAGGTTCCGACATGGCTATTGCCATTGCCCGGAAATTTGCCGCCGAAAAATATAATATTCAACTGGCAGCGCGTAATGCAGCGGCCATCAGTCCTTTACAACAGGATCTGCAGGTACGTTATGGTATTACCGCTACCACACATGCTTTTGATGCCCTTGCATCCGACAGCCATGCGGCCTTCTTTGATGCCCTCTCGGTGAAACCGGATCTGACCATCTGTGTATTCGGTTATCTGGGCGACCAGGAACAGGCACAAAACAGCTGGCAGGAAGCGCACACCATTATCCATACCAATTATACCGGTGCAGTTTCCATCCTCAATGTAGTGGCCAACCATTATGCCGCCCAACAAAAAGGCAGCATTGTAGGTATCAGTTCTGTCGCTGGTGAAAGAGGCCGGCAAAGCAACTACATTTATGGCAGCGCCAAAGCCGGCTTTACCGCCTACCTCAGTGGATTGCGCAACCGGCTTTTTCGTAGCGGCGTTCACGTGATGAGTGTACAACCCGGCTTTGTCAATACCCGGATGACCCAGCACCTGACCTTACCACCACTGCTCACAGCGCAGCCGGAGGCAGTAGCGACCGCCGTTTACAAAGGCGTACAGCGGAAAAAGAACGTGCTATATGTTAAATGGCATTGGAAGTATATCATGCTCATTATCAAATTAATACCAGAAGGTATTTTCAAAAAACTCAAGCTGTGACCATTGCATTTTTCGATTTCGATGGTACCATTACTACCCGCGATACACTCTGGGAGATCATCCGCTTTCAGAAAGGCAGCGTAAGGATGTATGCCGGTGGTTGCTGGTTGTTACCTGCATTGATCGCCTATAAGTGTAAGCTGATTCCTGCGCAGCAAATGAAGGAAAAAGTATTGGCGCATTTTTTCGGGGAGATGACCGAACCGGATTTTGCCGCCCGCTGCGCCGACTTCTGCACACAACGGCTCCCGCAGTTAATACGGCCTGCTGCTTTAAAAGCCATCCGCCAGCACCAGCAGGAAGGCCACCAGGTAGTAGTCGTAACCGCTTCCGTGCGGCAATGGGTAGCGCCGTGGTGTACTGCGCTGGGCATCGACTGCATCAGCTCCGCACTGGACGTACAACAACAACGCATTACCGGAAAACTGGCCGGGGCGAATTGTAATGGCGCCGAAAAAGTACGGCGTATACGGCAACAGTTTAACCTGGATAACTTCCGGGAAATATATGCCTATGGTGATAGCTCCGGCGACAAGCCTATGCTGGCCATTGCGCAACACGCTTACTTCCGGTTGTTTTAACCCATAGGTTTACGATATTCAGTGGCATCGGCGCTATACACGCACTCCGGGTATAGCGCCGATCTTCTTTATTGCTCTCCGGCGCCATTGGATCACTCACGTTAATGGCTATCCGTAAATTTATCTTGTAAAAACATCTGCTACAGGTTATCTGTCTGTATTGTTTCATCATTCCCCTGCAGTCATCATCAGGCTATTAAACGGAGAGAAGGCACATCGGGATACTGACACACCATTATATATATAAGATGTACACTCGTCTGTCTAACCTGAAAGAGCAACCTGCCACCGCTTACCCCAATAAAAAATGTCCCACCCAAGAGGGTGAGACACTTTCTATTATTGTAACAGATTGATTGTACGATGCTATTAAGCCGCTTTGGCGTTTTTCAACTGTGCCGGCGTAATCAACGCTGGTTTCAGTTTGATGATACCCACCAGATTCAACAGCTTCATTACCTGATAGCTAGGATCCAGCTCGTACCATTTCTTGGCAAAGTTAGGACTATCTTTAAACTTGTGGTGGTTGTTCTGGAATAATTCACCCATCAGGATAATACCCCATGGAGAAGTATTTTTAGATTTATCTCCGTTATCGAAGTTGCTGTAACCGTATTTGTGACCGCACCAGTTTACGATAGCACCCTGTACAGGCCCCATCAGGAAGTGAATGGGTAACAGTAAGTACAGATACCACATACCTGCAGGCACGAAGGCTATATAAAAACCTATATAAGCCGCCATCCAGGCAAAGCGGGTGATGTTGCTATCACCGAATTTATCCATCGCATCCCATTCTGGTAATGGCTCTGCAGTGAATTTAGGATCTACCTTGCTGGTACGGGTAACGAAACCATTATATATAGTACGGGTCTGCACCATCATTGACCATACATCCTTAAAGAAGTGCGGAGAATGCGGATCGTGTTCTGTATCACTGAATTCGTGGTGCATACGGTGCATCACACCATAAGCTCTTGGAATCAGGTAAGAAGACCCCTGGAAAAACCAGGTAGCGAAATAAAAGAACCGCTCCCAGAATTTACTGGTGGTATACATCTGGTGAGAAGCATACCGGTGTAAATAGAATGTGTGAAAGAACAGGGAGAAGAACCAATGCACACAAAAGAATATCAGGATCGCCGTCATTTTCTAAACTTTGTAATAGTGACAAATAAGCGCCAAAGATAATTGAAATTACACGGATATTAAATTAAAATGTCTATTGTATGGTGAAGGAAATGTTAAAAAAATAACAAATCTTTATCATTTCTTTACCCTACGCAACTCCAGGATATTCAATCCATTACCTTCCAAGCCAGTAATACCGGGCTGTACCAGATGAATGGATTCGTCATAGAACAACGGCACTACCGGCGCATCTGCCATTAGCAGCCGGTCCATTTGCCGGTACAGGTCATACCGGATACTATCGTTGTTTTCCTGCAACGCCCGCTCATATAATACATCAAAAGCAGGATTGGCGTAACGGGTATAATTGGGCGGAGCCGGATTTTTACTGTAAAACATGGCCAGATAGCTCTCTGCATCCGGATAGTCTGCGATCCAGCTGCCGCGGAAGAAAAGCGCCTGTGATTTGGCTGTCTGCTCCATCAACGCGCTTTTCTGCAACACCTCTACCTGTATCCGGATACCCACCTCCTGTAACTGGTTGGCCACATAATTGGCCAGGTCGGCATACACCGGAATAGATAACAGCCGGATGGCCGGTAAGCCCTTTCCATCCGGGAACCCTGCCTCCCGCAACAGCTGCCGCGCTTTCTCCGGCGCATAGGGGTACCCTTTCACCAAGGTGGCATCAAAGGAAGGCAATCCGGCCGGTACAAAGCCCGCATGCGCAGCCATACCAATCCCATTACGGAGGTATGTCATCATTTTCGTACGGTCTATCCCGTAGTTAATGGCCTGTCGTACTTTTTTGAACCTTAACGGTGACGCCTGTACTATTTTATTGTTGCTGTCTGTCAGGATACCCAGGTATTCTGTATTGAGATAAGCATGTTTATCCAGTATGAGCCTACCCTCCCATTCTTTTTTCAGCTTCCCCTGTTTGGTCAGTACTTCATCTTTAAAGGAAGCGTCGATATCGTTCATGAAGTCCAGTTTTCCCTGGCGGAACAGCAGGAACTCCGCCGCTTTGCTGTCCAGAAAGCTGATCTGTACTGCATCCAGGTAAGGTAGCCGCCGGCCGGTGCTGTCTTTTTCAAAGTATTGGGGATGCCGGTGTAATACCAGCGCCTGGCCTTCTTCCCAGAAGAAAAAACGAAAAGGGCCCGTGCCACAGGGATGGTTCCGGAAATCCTTACCATATTTCTCTACCACTTCCTGTGGTACGACGGAGCAATACTGCATACTGAGGATGCCCAGAATAGGATGAAACGGCCGATACAATGTAATGGCAAAAGTAGAATCATTGATGGCACGAAAACCCGTATCGGCGCTCAGTTTTCCGTTGAAGATCCAGGCGCCCGGCGAAGCCGTGGCCGGGTCCATGATGCGGCGCAGACTATATACCACATCCTGTGCCGTCATACGGCGACCTTTGCCACCGGGAAAAGCAGCATGGTCCTGAAAATATACATCCGTTCTGAGATCAAAAGTATAGGTACGGTGATCGGCAGATACCTGCCAGCTACGCGCCAGCGAAGGCCTGATCTGTAGCTGACTGTCCGGCTCCACCAGGGTATTGTATATATGTTTTACCGCCCATATTACTTCCTGACTTTTGGCAAAAGCCGGGTCCAGACTGGCGAGACCTACTGTCTGGTTATAGCGGAATACCTGTTGTTGCCCGCTATGTGTGTTGCCACAGGCGCCTGCTCCCAATGCTATGATTCCGATCAGGCCTATCCTGAAGATAACTGTCTGCCAATAACTACATTTCATTTGACGGTAAATTAATATCTTTCAGGCTTAAACTTACAAATAAATATGCGTAGCATACCAATGCTTTGTATGGCCCTGCTGGCAACACTTACAGCCAGCGCCCAACAACAATTTACGAAAGCAGATACCCTGCGGGGTACTATCACTCCCCAACGCGCGTGGTGGGATGTGATCCACTATGACCTCCACGTACAGGTACAGCTGACAGACAGCACTTTCCACGGCTTTAATACCATTACCTACAAGGTACTGAAAACAGATTCCACGATGCAGATAGATCTGCAGGCCCCGATGATGATTGACAGTGTGATACAGGATAAAAAGTCATTGCCGGTAGTACAGGAAGGTAATGCCTGGTTTGTACATCTTTCAGCCCCACAGGTAAAAGACAAACAAAAGCAGGTGACCGTATATTATAGCGGGAAACCACACCGGGCTAAAAATGCGCCCTGGGATGGCGGCGTAGTATGGTCAAAAGATACCAAAGGCCGGCCATGGATTGCAACGGCCTGTCAGGGACTCGGCGCCAGCGTATGGTGGCCCAATAAAGATCACCAGAGTGATGAGCCGGCAGCCATGACCATCAGCGTGACCGTACCGGAAGACCTGATCAATGTTTCCAACGGCCGTCTGAAAAAACAAATCAACAACGGCGATGAAACCATAACCTGGATCTGGTATGTGAGCAATCCCATTAACAATTATGATGTAGCCCTGAATATCGGCCACTATACGGAAATAAAAGATACCTATTCCGGCGAAGGCGGTAAACTGGATCTTGCCTATTGGGTACTGGACTATAATGAAGACAAAGCCCGGGAACAATTCAAGGTGGTAAAACCTATGTTGCGTTGCTTTGAATACTGGTTCGGGAAATATCCTTTCTACAAAGACAGCTACAAACTGGTAGAAACACCTTTCCTGGGTATGGAACACCAGAGCGCCGTTGCCTATGGCAACAAATACCAGATGGGCTATAATGGTAAAGATCTTTCCGGCAGCGGATGGGGATTGAAATGGGATTTCCTGGTGATACACGAAAGCGGACATGAATGGTTTGGCAACAGCATCACCAGCAAAGACATTGCAGACATGTGGATACATGAAACCTTTACCAATTATTCCGAAACGCTTTTCACGGAATGCGAATACGGTCCGAAAGCCGCCAGCGAATATGTAATGGGGATCCGGAAAAATATTAAGAATGATAAACCGATCATTGGCCATTATGGCGTGAATGAAGCAGGCAGCGGCGATATGTATTATAAAGGCGCCAACATGCTGCACAACATCCGGCTGATCATGAACAACGACGAGGCTTTCCGTAACATGCTGCGGGGACTCAACAAAACGTTCTACCACCAGACCGTGACAACTCAGCAAATAGAACGTTATATGAGCGAAGCCGTAGGTATGGACCTGAGCAAAGTCTTTGACCAATACCTGCGTCATACGACTATTCCAACACTGGAATACCGCTTCAGTGGCCAACAGGTACAGTACCGCTGGGTAGATGCAGTGAAAGATTTTAATATGCCGGTGAAAGTCAAACTCAGCGACAATGGCTATAAATTAATATATCCGGGTACGTTATGGCGGTCAGCCAATGTAACCCTGTCAGATATGAAGGAGTTTGCGGTAGAGAAGCAATTCTACATCCAGGTAAAACAAGTAAAATAATCAATACCAGATAAGGTAGACATGAACGCTGTCTAAAAAAGTTCACTCGTTTTATTAACTTCAAAATCAATTAAATGAAAAAAGAATCCATCCAGAAAGCAACCGATTTCCTGGGCGTAAAAGTACTGACCCCCCTGGAAGCATTTCAGGTAGTAGGTGGTTTTGCTATCTATCTTGAACCAGAGCACCATGAGTCTCATCATGAATCTCATCATGGCGGACATCATGAATCTCACCACGAGTCACACCATACTGCATAAGCGTCATAGCGCACGTCACACCAGGAAGGGTGGATTATCTGTCGAAAAAGCCTGTTGGTACCAGGCTGTGGAACAAATTCCCTAAAGGATACCTATAAAATAATAAGGAGAAGATAGTGTATATCTTCTCCTTATTATTTTATCAGCTGGTTGTAATGATTATCTCTTCAATAACTTAAAGGCATGGCCGGAGCTGTCATTTAAAAAGCCGTAAGCTGCCCATAAAATAGAAAGGGGTTCAATACTGCGGCAGATCTCTATACTTCCCATATCTACCACATCGTCCCAGCCAATCTGGTGCAGCAGTTCCCGCACCGTATCCTTGGCCGGATTATTATTACCGGCAATAAACATGGTAGGCGCGCCTTCTTCAAATACGGGATGCAACATCCTTTCGTGTCCGATACAGCTTAATGCCTTTACCACATTGGCATCCGGCGGTAACCAGGCCTGAATCTGTTCTCCGGCGGAGTTGTTATGCCCTACCACAAAGTTCAGCCGCCCGCTGTCATCCGGGCCTTTACCATCCAGCGGATTGGTAACATCCACGACTGTTTTACGTTTGAAATTCCAGATACCGGCAGCTTCAATGGCTTTTTTTGTACCCATCCAGCTGGTACAGATGAGGATCAGCTCTCCGAATTCAGCGGCCTGGCGGAAAGTGCCTGCCAGTGCAAGTGCCCCTTGTTTTCGCAGCCATTGCTGCAGGGATTCCTTTGCAGGATTACGGGTGCCGATAGTAACATGATGGCCTGCTTGAATAAGCCCCTTACCAAGTGTAAGACCTACAGGACCACTACCCAGGATGCCAATTTTCATGACCACTAATATTATTAGATGCGTGAACTATGAAGATACTTAAAGAATCACGAATTATGAATTCTGAATTGCCTTGCCGGGCAGATCGGCATAAAATAACAGTGGAGATACCCTGACGGGTAGGGATAGCTGTTATTTCCGGGTTGCAGGAGAACAACAGGCGATGCAGGTGAGCTATTCCTATGGGGAATTTCGGGAGATGATCATCCTGCAGATAAATATAGGGAAGAACGAAGCGAATCATATCATTCGCCTGTGTCTTCCCTATATCTTTATATTTTATCAGAGGGTCGCTGGTGTTGTATCCAGGTCCCCGTTGTTTTCCTTATCGGATGGCGGCTGCCGGTTCTTTTTCGAACAGGTAGCTCAGGAACCGCTGCATACCCTGGCGTTTGGCCGGTGTCAGCGGATAGCTGATGTTATGGATGTAATACGTCGTGAGATCGTACAGCTCATAAGGATTCTCCGCTACTACCGCAGGAATGTTCCGGGTACCGGCGCCGGTAGCGTCGTTAAATGCACTGGTAAACTCCGCCGGCAACGGTTTGTTGCTGATCCAGGCAGCAAATACAAAAGGCAGGCTGGTAAAACGCATCCAGCTTTCGGCCAGGTCATATATAAATGGCGATACCTTCCGCTGTGCCAGGGCACGGTCGCCTATAATGAGGCCCGCATCCGTTCCTTTGATCTTATCCTGGTAATCGCCGGTAGTCGCTACCAGCTCTACATCCAGCTTCCAGTACTCCTGTACCAATACTTTGAGTAAGGCCACAGAGGTACGGCTTTGATAATCCAGGTAAATACGCTTTATCTCGTTCAGCGGTACATCACTATATAAACAAACAGATGCCACAGGTCCTTCCGCACCAATACAATAATCTGCTATAATATGATATTCCTTCAATCTGGGGATAATAGCTACCGGTACCAGCGCTACATCTACTTCTCCATCTATCAGCTGCTGGGCTATTTTAGCCGGATAGTCCATTGACAATTCCATCATCTCCATCACCGGATGATTCCTGAATCCATACAATAAAGGCTTCGTATTCAAATAACTTACAGCCGCAACTTTTACTTTCCGTTCCAATTTCAGTAATTTTGAAGCTGCAAAAGTAACTAAATCCCGGTTAACAAGTTCCAAATGAATATTGTCTTCTTATAAAAGAAGGTTAAAATGAACTTGTTTCCGACAAACCTGTTAATTGTAATTACTGGAATTTCATACATTATGCAACTACAACCATTGACTGCCATTTCTCCGCTGGATGGACGCTACCGTAAGCAACTGGACGAGCTGGCCAACTATTTTTCTGAATTTGCGTTGATCCGTTACCGTGTGATGGTAGAGGTGGAATATTTTATTGCACTTGCTGAGCAAAAACTATTTACACTGCCGAAAGCCAAAGTACCGGCCCTGCGTAAAATCTACCAGGAATTTACGATTGAACACGCGCAACTGATCAAGGAAACAGAAAAAATTACCAACCACGACGTGAAAGCGGTGGAATATTTTCTGAAGAATGAATTGAAGAACCTGGGCCTGGAAGACAAACTGGAATGGGTACATTTTGGTCTGACCTCACAGGACGTAAATAATACCGCTACGCCCCTGTTCTGGAAAGATGCTATTGAACAGGTATACATGCCGGCGCTGGCCAACATGATCCTGGTGCTGAAAAAAATGGGACAATCCTGGATGAAAATACCCATGCTGGCCCGTACGCACGGACAACCGGCTTCTCCTACCATCCTTGGTAAGGAAATACTGGTGTTTGTAGAAAGACTGGAAGGACAGGTACACCTGCTGGGACAAATTCCTTTCGCCGCCAAATTCGGAGGCGCTACCGGTAACTTCAATGCCCACTACGTATCTTTCCCTAAAATCAACTGGGAGAAATTCGGAGAAAAATTTGTCAATAATACCCTGGGCCTGCAACGGATGAAGTATACCACGCAGATCGAACATTATGACAATATCGCCGCACAGTTTGATGCCCTGAAACGGATCAATACTATTCTGCTGGACTTCTGCCGCGACATATGGACATACATTTCCATGGACTACTTCAAACAGAAAATCAAAAAGAATGAAGTAGGTTCTTCTGCCATGCCGCATAAAGTAAATCCGATTGACTTTGAAAACGCAGAAGGTAACCTCGGTCTGGCGAATGCCCTGTTTGAGCACCTGAGTGCCAAATTACCGGTATCCCGCCTGCAACGCGATCTGACCGATTCCACAGTGCTGCGTAACCTGGGTGTTCCATTCGGGCATACCCTGCTGGCTACCAAATCCATTCAGAAAGGCCTGGATAAGCTGATCCTGAACGAAGCCAAACTGCGCGAAGACCTGGAAAACAACTGGGCAGTAGTAGCGGAAGCCATTCAAACGGTATTGCGCCGCGAAAACTACCCACAGCCATACGAAGCCCTGAAAGAGTTGACCCGTGGCGGTGAACAGATCACACAGAAAAGCATGCATAAGTTTATTGACGGACTGAAAATCAGCGCAGCCCTGAAAAAAGAACTGAAAGCCATTACACCACACAACTACACTGGTTTGTGGGCGTTATAAAATAGCAAAGCTCCGGGAAATATCCCGGAGCTTTTAACTATGTATAATTTTTAAATTGACTCCCGAAAGCAATACTGTACATTACTGTACGAGGCGATGCGTTTCAGTGGGCCTTCCGGCCGCTTAGATGAACAAACGGATTCTATCCTTCGTATCCCCTGTCCTACTGTTACTGATATTGCCGGCTACTCACTCCTGAAAGGATCACAGAAAAAACATCACATGGGCTACAATGCACCATTGTACTGGCCTTTCCAGAGGAATGATTTGCTTGAAATCTACCGGAATAACGGGGTGTATAACAACACAGGGTTAATTTTTAAAATGCTTCGCAAAGATATAATTTTCTTTATTATTATAGAATTTTTACAAGCATTTATTTTGTTAACCGAACGTTAAGAAAAAAACCAGCTAAATGGCTGTGGCAGCGCAGTTACCCCTTATTATAACCAGTGTAAAACGTACACGTTTTCCCGATTAGAAAACATCCCGGAAATGCATCAGCTGATACTCAGCCTGATAGAAAGTAATAGCAATGATATCGAACCGGATAGTAGCCGGGTGTAAGGCAAAATATTCCAGGTAGGCAGCTGCCGCCGTCTGTATGTTTTCCTGCTTCCGGAAATCCACCGCCATTTCCGGCCAGCCATACCGCGCTCCCCTCCGGGTTTTCACTTCAATAAAATAAAGCCGGCCTTCCCGGCAAGCGATGATATCCAGTTCTTTCCGTTCATATTTCCAGTTGGTATGTAATATCTGACAGTACTGCCGTACATAAGCCTGTGCTACGGCTTCTCCGCGTTCTCCGAGGATCAGGTGATCCGACATATGAGGTGGTTATTAACGGGTTAATCAAACAGGTATCCCAAATAATTCAGTGTATACCAGCGAAATTACCTTGTAAAATAATGATTTAATCTGCGGTTTCCCGTTATTTTTGCAGGCATATAAAAATTACACTGTAAAACAGATTCACGATATATGAAATTATTCAGACTGGACGGGAAAGTACAACATTATGCCTGGGGCGGATATCAATATATTCCGGCATTGCTGGGCATTGCAGCCACAGATAAACCCAGCGCAGAGTATTGGATGGGCGCTCATACCAGCGCACCAGCTGTTATTACAACCGGCAACGGCCCGGTAACACTGGACCAACTGATCGCACAGGACCCGGCTAACCTGGTAGGTCCCCAGGTATGGGAACAGTTCCGGCAGCTGCCCTACCTCTTCAAAATACTGGATGTAAAAGACATGCTGTCTATTCAGGTACATCCGACCAAAGCCGAAGCAGAGAAAGGATTTACGAGAGAGAATGAAGCAGGTATTCCCTTAAATGCACCACACCGTAATTATAAAGATGCTAACCATAAACCGGAAATCATGGTGGCTCTCAGTGAATTCTGGCTCTTGCATGGTTTTCTGCCACACGAACAACTGCAACAGGTATTACAGACCGTTCCGGAGTTTGTATCACTGGCAAGCATATACGAACAGGAAGGTTATTACGGACTGTATAAAAATGTGATGGAAATGCCGCAGGCGCTGGTGAACATTCTCCTGCGTCCGCTCACCGACCGCATGATACCGGCTTATAAGGCAGGTAAACTTCCCAAATCAGATCCTGGATTCTGGGCAGCCCGCGCGGTACTGAATGATCCGGATAGCGCAGAAAAAATAGACCGGGGTATCTTCTCTATCTATTTCTTCAACATCGTACAGGCGCAACCGGGAGATGCCGTATTCCAGGATGCAGGCATCCCGCATGCGTATCTGGAAGGCCAGAACGTAGAGCTGATGGCTAATTCAGACAATGTTCTCCGTGGCGGTCTGACCCCCAAGCACATTGATGTACCGGAATTATTACAACACACCCGCTTTGAAGGTGTACATCCGCATATTATTAAAGGAGAGCTGCATGCAGACGGACTGGAAAGAAAATATCCTTCTCCGGCGCCGGATTTTGCAGTTAGTAATATAACCCTGCAACCAGGTCAGGTTTATACGCATACCACTACAGCGGCTGAAATCCTCATTGTCATGGAAGGCGATGCCGACATCATTGGCACTGAAGCGCTGGCCCTGCATAAAGGACAATGCGTATTTGCTGCCTACGACGCTACCTACCAGATCAAAACAAACAATGGCGTTATGCTGTTTAAGGCTACTGCCAACAACTAAGTCTTTGTTTAGCTGATATTTTTTTCAGGAAGATGATCACCGGAACCCGTGTTCATCTTCCTGAAAAATAAAATAGTAGTCTGTTTAATTAATGACAATCACAGTTTTCCCCCTTCCTTTTCCTTCCCGGCTGTGTGCAATAGCCTCCGGTGCTTCTTCCAGCCGGATTTCATTTTCTACCGGTACTTTCAGACTGCCTTTGTCTATAGCCTGAGAAAGCTGCTCCAACGAGGCGGCAGAACCTTTTGTTTCGAAGTTCCCCCCCCGGATATTTTTAGCAGCCAACACAGCTTCATCCGCAACAAAAACCGTAGTCGCCGCAGCGCCACCGGGTTTCACCAATGCCACATAGCTATTAAAGCCGGCGGCATCACTCACCAGATCAATCAAACCATCGATGCCCTGCGGAAAAAGGTCCTGGACCTGTTGCAGCAAAGGCGCCTGCTGGTAATTAATGGTATAGGCGGCACCCAGTCCTTTCATACGGGCAGCAGCAGCCTCATCGCCCACCGTGGCAATTACCTGCAATTGCTGCGCTGCCGCCAGCTGGGTAACAAAAGAACCTACCCCTCCGGTAGCCCCATTGACCAGCAATGTAGCGCCGGCAGGAAGGGCCAGTGTTTCCAGGAGCTGCTGGGCAGTCATACCGGCGGTAGGTACCGCTGCTGCTGCAATCGCGCTGATACTGGCCGGCGTCTGTGTAACCGATGCCGTTTCCGGTACAATGGCATATTCAGCATAGGAACCTTCTCCAATGGGCATATGAATAAACTGTCCGTAGATCTGATCACCTGTTTTAAAACGGGTAACACCGGCGCCCACTTCCTCCACAATACCCGCGCCATCTACCCCCATGATCAGCGGAAACTGATGCGGTATTTTTCCGTCATTCATAATGCCATCGGTCATTTTCCAGTCAAACGGATTAATACCGGCGGCTATTACCTTTACCAATACGGTACCTGGCCTGACGGCCGGTTTGGGCAGATCCATCACAACAGGATGTTCTTTAAATGCAGCTACTGCTACGGCTTTCATAATGCATGATTTTTTGTAGAAAATGAAAAAATCGGAAATGAAAAATCGGATTACTTAAATCACCCGCCAGTCCCAGGCAACCACCAGCCAGTCTATGCCTTGTTCATCGGCATAGCTATGAATGGTTTGAAATCCCACACGAGCGTGGGCTGCCTGTGAACGCAGATTGGCAGCACTGATTTCTGTCACCAAACAATCGTAGGTATCGGCGAAGAGTTCCCGATGGTGTTCATACAGTTTATCAAATATACCTTGACCACGATGGCCTTCCTTTACACATACCTGTCCCATAAAATAATAGCGCAGGTCTGATAACGACGTACCGTTCAACGATAAGCCGGCAGTAAGTTTTACCATCGTGTTCATGATCTCGATGTCATTACTGGCGGCTGGTGATGTGGCCAGGGCATAGCCAGTAATATCGTCTCCGGCTTTGGTAATCGGCTGCGGCATATCTTTCATCATACGTAAGATATCCGTTTCGCTGTACTGAAAGGTAAGAAATCCCTGGGAAGCAGCGGCGGCAGCTTCCAGGTGTTGTACGAGATTACTGTGTTGAAGTGCCAGCAGGGCATTGATCTCTGTTGATTCCAGTGTCGTCGGGTGGTTCATATTAAATTGTGGGTTTGATGATAATAACTGGTTAGATCCAGGGGTTAAGGGTTCACTTTCGGGTGCTAAAATAGCAATTACCCCCGGATGTTTCAGCTATCAAAGCGCATTATTTATAAATCTTTCCGCCACGACAACGTGTATTTGTTACACCGTAGCGGTTTGCGGCGCACTGCCGTTATCCGGATATCCTACCGGCCGGACTGGTACGGCATATTGCCGGAGGGCAGGCACCGACACCATTGTTTTCTCCGGATACCGCAATGCGGTAAGGCTCCCGCCGAATACACATCCCGTGTCAATGTCGATGGTCCGGTTCAGCCATTGTGGTACAGGCACCGGCGTATGGCCGTATACTACCATGGCGGTACCTGTATACGCCAAAGCCCAGTTGTACCTGACCGGTAATCCGTATTCATCTGTTTCGCCGGTGGTTTCCCCGTACAAACAAAAATCCCGGACCGCTGCGGAAGCACGCCCCTGCATGTTTTCCTGCAGGCCTGCGTGGGCTACTACCAGTTTTCCATCGTCGAGTACATAGTGGCTGCAAAGCCGGTCCAGGAAAGTCTTTACTTCCTCCAGGAATTCCGGCGTTTCACCCGCCAGCTGTGCTACGGTGATTTCCAGGCCATAGCGCAGGTGTACATTTTTACCCTCCAGGTAACGTAACAATTTGGCATCGTGATTACCTGGCACGCACAAGGCATATCCATTTTCCACCAGGTGCATCACCAGCCGCAACACCTGCGGTGATTGAGGCCCCCGGTCTACCAGGTCGCCCAGGAACACCGGTTTTCTGAATGTCGTATATCCGTTGGCGGTAGTAGCCACAGGTGCGCTGATAAAGCGACATTGCTCCCGGTCAATGACATATCCCAGCTGTTCCAGCAGGATACACAGTTCATCATAACAACCATGTATATCGCCGATGATATCAAAGGGGCCATGGTCGTCCTGCCGGTTGTTATGCAGCGGGTTCAGTGAAATGGTTTCCAGCTGGGCAACAGCGGCTTCGGAATGAAGTTCAAAGACGTGCCGGAACCCTTCCTTTCTCAGGTCCCGGATATGCCGGCGAAGTTGCAGGCATTGCTGGGTAATAACGGAGGCATCCAACTGCCGGTCGGCACGTTGTACATTTCGCTCCTGACACAGTTGTTCCGGCATATTCAGGACTACTGCTACCGGCAGCAGGTGGTGTTCGCGGGCCAGCCGGATCCAGTCGCTGCGATACGCAGGTTGTACATTGGTGGCATCGATGACTGTCAGCAGCCCTTTCTCCAGTCTTTTGGCCGCAATATAACGGGCCAGTTCAAAAGCGGCGGCCGACACGGTCTGATCATTTTCATTGTCACTGAGCATCGCCCGGCAGGCATCAGAGGAGATGATGGCCGTGGGCTTAAAAAACCGGCGGGCAAAAGTGGATTTACCGGCCCCGGAAGGACCGATTAACACCACCAGTGACCGCTCCGGTATAGCAATATGTGACAGGCTATTTCTTCTGGCCATAAAATTTCTCTCTTATACTTACCAACAATTTCCCGGCCAGCTGCGGATCAGGATGTTCCGGCAGGTCTGCTACGGCATACAGCTGTTCCATCTGCTCAATTTTTGCAGCAGCCATTTCCAATAATTCATCGTAGGTAAAAGCACCCTGACGGATACGCAGCAGGAAGTCCCGGTCGTGGCGGTATACCCGTACTTCCCGGTACTTTGCAATTTCTTCGGCCATCGTCAGCAACCGGAAGGTATGCATCATGTGTTTGGTGTCGTAGCCGGCGCCCAGCGCCTGATTATGCCGGTAACGTTCGTCGTTGCGTAAGGCTACCCACTCCCACCATGCCGCAAAATCCTTACAATAAACCGTATAGGCATCTTTATTAAAATACAATACGGTCAACGGTTCCACACCTGCAGGAATGGTACTTAACTGTACATCATTGGCGGCATCACCGGAACAAATGCCCTTAAAGGGCACCTCTCCTGCAAACTGCTGCGGATGATACAAGGCATAGGCATCCCGGAAATGGTCTATTTTACTGAGTCCGCAGTCGGCCGCTGCCAGCTTGTTTTCGTGTAGCCATTCCAGTAATGGCATACTACGGCTGCCAGCTACCACGTAACAGAACTCCGGTACCGTTTTGCGGGTTTCCGGAAAGGTCTGGTTCATTTTTTTATGCAGGCCACGGGACTTTTTGATCTGTGTTTTGGCATAGCCGGCAAACGTATCCAGACATAACCTCGAGAGGAAATCTTCCGGCCGGATCAGGTCCATCAGCGGATGCCGGTATAATTGGTTACCCTCGGTGGTACTCAGCAGTTCCAGGATATTGGGATTGTTTTTCTCCAGCAATTCCAGGAAACGTTTGATTTCAAAATACACTTCATCGTTGGTCGCGTTAGCTACCTGATCGGTGTAGGTCATGCCATACAGCTCAGGTTGCGGTAATATATAGATGCCCTTGAGATCTGTATCGGACGTTGGCAGGTGCAGGTTATAGGCCCGGCTGCCGCTGATACATTCCAGGAGCAGGTATTCCCGCTGTTGCTGTAAACGCTCAATTGTCATTGCTGATGTATTTTCTGAAAATGCTGTTCAGTTCCACGGTATCATTTCTAAGCACAGGCAGCTCTGCAGACGCTATTTTACATTCATCCAGCGTGTAGGCGATCCAGTTATGCAATGCCGCTATGGGCGCGATGTAGGTACTTTCGTCAGCGTCCGCCTTTAAACGGAGCAGCGCTTCCACTTCCTGTTGCAACGCGTCGTCGGTAATCAGGGTACGTAACCGGCTGAACTCCATCGGCGGCACACCTTTACCAGCCAGAATCCACTGACAGGCCAGCATGGGCCGTAACACATAGAAATATTTTTTCAGTTTTACTTCCGGTCCCTGCAGCTGGCTGCTGAAGGTATTCCAGGCCATCGACAGGTAGTGATGACAGGCAGCCCGGGGAGAATAGTACTTTTCCCGCAGTGTATTGAGTAGCTGTCTGAAATCGCTGGTTTCCTGGTACACGATGGGTGACTGCAGCCACTCGTATAACGGCGCATTGGATTTCAGGAATAGCTGCAGCCCTTTCTTGAGGTCCCAGCCGCTGACGTCCAGTACTTCATTCACCGGCAGTTCAATCACATCCCGTAAGTCCGTAATACTCAGGTAGTCGTTGATATGGCGCGTATAAATAAAACGAACGTCATAGTCACTGTCTGGCGAAGCAAAGCCCCAGGCACGGCTCCCCGATTCGCAGGCATACAGTATTTTCACCTGGTGTTCGGCTTCTATGGCTTTTATCTTTTCTAAGATGATGTCTTCCATAATGATTCTTGTTTTTAATGGTTCCCGGCAGAATCTTCCTGTCCGGCATGCTGGCTGTGGTAACAGCCGGTGGTATATGCTCCATACGGTACCGGTCCCTTCTCCCGGATGGCCGCTCTTTTTACCGGTTGTCTGATGCGATGAATCGCCGCAGGAGAATGACTGCAAGATTCGCAGCCGGGCAACGTGTAGTCGTAGTAGTTAATAACACTTTCCAAAATTACGAATTACAGGCTAAGAATACTACCTCCGTTGGCAGTTTTATCGGATAAAGTGCATACCCTCTGCGCGTTGATTAATTCTTCCCGTCGTATTTGCTATTCTATGTTTACTCTATTATATTTGTAGACTAATAAAAACAGATATCGTTATGTCAAACAAGCCCCTCCACTTCGACACCCTGCAGGTACATGCCGGTTATCAACCAGACGAAACCACCCGATCTGCTGCTGTGCCTATTTATCAGACTACTTCCTACACTTTTGACAGTGCGGAGCATGCGGCCGACCTCTTCCAGCTGAAGCAATTCGGCAACATCTACACCCGTATCATGAATCCCACCACGGATGTATTTGAGAAAAGAGTGGCTGCACTGGAAGGTGGCGTGGCAGCACTGGCGGTAGCTTCCGGCCAGGCTGCGCAGTTTATTGCCCTGCACAACATCCTGCTGCCGGGCGATAACTTCGTGACCTCCTCCTACCTCTATGGCGGTACCTACAACCAGTTTAAGGTCAGCTTTAAAAGGATTGGCGTGGAAGCCCGCTTTGCCGACCTGGACAAACCGGAAACCTTTGAAGCCCTGATCGATGAAAACACCAAGGCCTTGTATGTGGAAACCATTGGTAATCCCGGGTTTTCCATTCCGGATTTCGAGAAAATAAGTGCCATAGCCCGGAGGCACGACCTGCCGCTGGTGGTAGACAATACTTTCGGGGCGGCCGGTTATCTCAGCCGCCCGCTGGAACTGGGCGCCAATGTGGTCGTACAGGCAGCCACCAAGTGGATCGGCGGCCACGGTAACAGTATCGGTGGTATCATTGTGGATGGGGGCAACTACAACTGGGGCAACGGCAAGTTCAAACAGTTCAGTGAAGCGGATGAAGCCTACCACGGCCTGAAGTTCTGGGAAGTCTTCGGCGCCGACAGTCCTTTTGGCAACATCGCCTATATAATACGTGCCCGGGTGACGGGTCTTCGCTCCTGGGGTCCCGCACTGGCGCCGCAAAACTCTTTCCTCTTCCTCCAGGGACTGGAAACACTTTCCCTGCGGGTACAACGTACTGTAGACAATGCCCTCGCACTGGCCGAATGGCTGGAGCAGCAACCGCAGGTACTGTCTGTCAATTATCCCGGATTACCCGGCAATCCATACCATGCCCTGGCTAAAAAATACCTCCGCAACGGTTTCGGCGGCGTACTCAGCTTCAAAATTAAAGGGGGCAAAGAGGCAGCCGATAAATTCGTACAGGCATTACAGTTAATTTATCACCTGGCCAATGTAGGAGATGCCAAAACCCTGATCATCCATCCGGCTACAACTACGCACCAGCAATTAAGTGAGGAAGAGCAAAAAGCCGCCGGCGTAGAGCCAGGACTGCTGCGTATTTCACTGGGTATAGAACATATTGATGATATCAAGGGAGATATTGCACAGGCATTTGAACAGATTGATTAATCACTTTCGTATAGCCATTACGGTATGAGGGGCAGGAAGTCTGGCTCCTTATACCGTAATGCATTATTCTTCCTGTCCTTCCTTACTGCCTTTACCCAGCTTAATTTTCACCTTCCCGTCTTTGCCCTCGGCCGCATGCAGGCGTATGACAATACCCTTTTTGCTGCGCCGGCGTTTTTCTTCCGGATCTGTAATGGCCGAATCCCTTGCCGGGTTCCGCAACGGAATCGCCAGGTTGATATTGGTACCCCCATCTATGCCATACACGCCATCTACATCTATATTCACGGCGCTCGATGCAATACGCATCGCCGGAATCAGAATTTTATTGCCTTCTACCCGGAAAGTATTGCTGAGGTTTTCAAACGTGATACTGTCCAGCCGCCGCCGCCGGAATACAAAATTCCCGATATCTTCCAGCGGGCCGAAATTCACCAGCGCACCCTGTTTCAGGTTAAAGTTGATCGTACCGAACAACGATCGTTTCGCCAAGGTGCCATCATCCAGGATATTACCGCGGATATTGGCTTTCGCGGCAATGATGCCCCGCAGATTCGTGGATTGCAGGGCTTGCATACCGAAATTATCAAAGGCATAAAACAGCTGCCCGATATGTACATTATTGATATTGGTGTTAATCTGGAAGGTATTGTTTTTTCCCTGTTGCTGCACCTTACCGGTTAGTGTAATATTGCCGCCGGCATGCTGCAAGGCAATCTGTTTCAGCAGTATATCCGTTTGCGTGAGTGCCAGGGAAGCCTTCACCTGCTGTGCGGTGAAATGATTAAAGACTACCTTATCCAGCTTCACCTCCATCCGGGCATTGCTCGCCTCCAGCACGGCATCCAGTTGTTTGGATACCCGGCTCATTTTAGCCTGCTGTGCAGTAGCCGGCCGCTTTCCTTTTTTACGGAGTCCCAGGAAACTCTTGAATTCATTCAGGTCTACCAGCGGACTACGGATATTCCAATCCAGGTCAATCTTTTCGGGCGCCGTAAAATATAAGTTCAGCAGGTTGGCAATCTTACCATCCATCAGCAAGGTACTTTTACCCGATTGAATCCGGATGTTTTGCAGCAGCAGGTCTTTTCCGGTAAAGCGCAGGGTGGCGCTACAGTCCTGGAAAGAGAGGTTACGCGGCAGGTAGGTAAAGGCGCCTTTCTGTATATGTACCAGGCCTTCCAGGGAAGAAGGCGTATTGTCGTCTTTCAGGAGCGGGCCGGTGTAATACAAATCCGCATCCGCGCTGCCTCCTTTAAAGGTAAGCGGTATATCTCCTCCCGGGTCATTCAGGTCGGCGAGCATAAACTGCGATTGGAAATGCCCGTGCAGCAAGGGTTGCTTAAGGTTGACCACCCGGATGGTATCTGCTTTCAGCGTGACGCCGGCGACATCCGCCCGCAGACCAAAAATATTCACGGCTGAATTCTCGTCATTATGTCCCCTGTCGGGGATCACCTCATTATTAAAGCGACCGGTAAAATCGCAATGGGTCCATTCGCCCATGGTGGTTTGCAGTACGTTGTCATTTGTTTTCCAGGTAACCACCACCCGTGGCGTATCCCGGTATTTCAAATGCCCCTGTAAATCCGCTTCCGCATCCAATGGCTTAGATAAGGTAATGTTATTTAATTTGGCTGTGATATTAGGCGACAGCCAGGAAGCCGCTTCTTTCAACAGTACCTGCTGCGCGGTGATCTTCAGGTGGAAGGCCGGTGGCTTACGGTCGAATGAAAATTGTCCGCCGATTAACACAGGCCGGTCGTTGATCCGGATCTCCTGTTGGGGAACCGTCATCACTTTGGTACGTTTATCAAAAGACAGTGACAGATTCAGTTGCAGGGTTTTATCTTTCAGATAACTGCCTTTCGTTGTATTAAAAGCAAAGTCCTTCGCCAGCATATCTGATAACATGGTAAAATGCAGGGCAGTATCGGTTGCCTGCATATGGCCGGCCAGGTGGTTAATATCCAGGTGAAACAGCTTTTGTTTCTGGTGGTTCTCAATAAAAAAATGAATCTTCTCCAGCGACAGGTGCTGAATATTGGCGTCTTTGGAAGTACCCCCGGATTTTCCGGAGGACTTACCCTGGAATACATAGGTATTGGAATACCCTGTACTATCCGTAAACAGATAGATGGTACCGTCGTTCAGGGAGATATCACTCACTTCTACGTGCTTCCGCAACAGGGATAACGTATTCACCCGTACGAAAATATAGTTGACATCCACCAGCGCATGATGGTGTTGCTGCCAGCCGCTATCCTGCAGCACTACTTTCTGCAAACCAAGCGACACATGCGGGAAACTCCGCCACAGGGAAGCATCCATGTCTGCAATCGTCAGGGTACCATTGATTTCTCCGTTGAGCTGACTGGTGATTTGTTTCAGGAACGTGGCTTTATTGGCATGTATGTACCAGGTTAGTCCCAGCACCAATAACAATACCAGCCCGATTATGATCCCTCCGCCAATTAAGATAATCCTGAGCCATTTGCGCATGCAACCAAGTTTAAATGAAAAGTTAAGCAGGACAGCCTGTCATACAGTTACAGGTAGATAATTTTACCCGTATATCTGCCGACAATACCATTCATCAATAAAATTTACGAATTTCAATGCAGCAATGATGCACAGATAAAAGATATATGGACTATAAACCCGTTATCCGGTACATCCTGCATCACCCCATTTATGTTTCTCCCAAACACAATAACATCATGAAAAGGATTTTGTTGTTACTTCTCCTGACACCGCAGCTACTTGCTGCACAACATGTACATCCTGCAAATACAATACCGGCGGCTAAGACCGTGGCATATGATCTGTATATTCATGACACGATTGTTAACTATACCGGCAAAAAGGTACACGCCATGGGCATCAATGGCCGGATACCTGGTCCTGTATTGTATTTCACGGAGGGAGATACGGCCGTGATCCGGGTGCACAACGAAATGATGCATGAGACTTCCCTCCACTGGCACGGGCTATTACTCCCCAATCTGATGGATGGCGTCCCCTATCTCACGACACCGGCTATACGTTCCCATACTACCTATACCTATACGATTCCGCTGCGGCAATCCGGTACCTATTGGTACCATTCTCATACCATGCTGCAGGAACAAAGCGGTGTATATGGTTCCATTGTGATACAGCCCCGGCAACCGCGGTATAAAACCGATGGCGATGCCGTACTGCTGTTTTCCGACTGGACCAACGAATCGCCGCATGAAGTGATGCATACCCTCCGCCGTAAAGACGAAGCCAATGAATGGTATGCCATTAAAAAAAAGTATCCGCAAAGCCTGGACAAACTGCTGCAACATAAAGCCTGGGGAGAGCGGGTGCGTTATGCGTGGCAAAAGATGCCCCCCATGGACCTCAGTGATGTGTATTATCATGCCTTCCTCTTAAACGGCGCGCGCTCCCTGTCTCTCGCCGGTTATGCACCTGGCAGCAAAATCAGGTTGCGGGTCGTCAACGGTTCTTCTTCTACGTATATGCACCTGCAATATGCCGGTGGCCCCCTGGAGCTGATCGCCGCCGATGGCGTGGATGTGCAGCCGGTGAAAGTCGGGCGTATCCTGATCGGGATTGCGGAAACCTATGATTTCCTGCTAACGGTGCCGGCTACCGGCACCAGCGAGTTAAGGGCTACTGCACAGGATGTGACCGGCTATGCTGCTGCCTGGCTGGGACGCGGCGACACTATCCGTGCGCCGGATATACCTGCTCCCGATGTGTGGCGGATGAGTGGCATGATGGCCCTTACCGCCGTTAACATGCCCGACGCCATGCAAATGGATCATGGCAATGGTATGGACCATTCCCTGATGGATATGGATATGAATATGGACACTAACGTTATGGACCATACGAAAATGAACCATCCTCCTGATAAGCAACCGGCACAGCAGGATACTAACGCCATGGACCATACGAAAATGAATCATGCCGCCATGCATCATGGTCAATCCGATAAAATGGCAATGGCGCCTGTGAACAGGGAGCCATCATCCGCCACGGAGGCGCCGGTATTTAATTACCACCTGCTGAAAGCGCTTCACCCTACTGCATTTCCGACCCATCAACCGGTACGCCGGGAAACGCTGCGGTTAAACGGTAACATGTACCGCTATGTATGGCGGATCAATAATAAAACCCTGTCTGCTGCTGATAAGCTATTGATAAAAAAGGGAGAGATTGTACAGTTCGACCTGGTGAATGAAACCATGATGAACCACCCGATGCACCTGCACGGGCACTATTTCCGGGTGTTGAACAAACAGGGTGATTTTTCACCGCTGAAACATACCGTAGACGTACCGCCGATGAGCACTGTAAAGATTCAGTTTGAAGCCAGTGAAGACAAAGACTGGTTCTTTCACTGCCATGTCTTATATCATATGATGACCGGTATGGCGCGTATCGTTTCGTATGAAGGCAGCGTCAGGGATACCGCCTTACGGGATTTTCCGTTGAAGACCATGCTGAAAGAAGACCGGGAATGGCTGTTTTATGGCAGCCTTGCCGCTAAAAGTCATATGGCCGAACTAAAGGCCAACTACCTCAATGCAGCCAATGCCTTCCGGTTGGAAGCGGATGCCAATTATTCGGGGCAGTACGAAGCGGATGTCAGTTACGAACGTTATGTCAATGATTGGTTCCGGCCTTACATCGGGGTAACCAGTCTGCGGCAAACCTATTACCAGCTGTTCAGCGGCAAGGAGGTCTTTGAGCAGGAAGCGGAGTTGTTGCCGGTCATCGGGGTACGGTATACCCTGCCGTTTTTTATTGAGTCGGATCTGCGCATCAACAGTCAGGGGCGGGTGCGGCTGGCGCTGGAAGGCGAACAGTGGTTGCTGCCGCGTTTATTCTTTAACTGGCAGGCCAATACCGACTGGGAATATCACCTGGATCTCCAGTATATGCTGGGTAAAAAATGGTCGCTTTCCGGTGGCTATGATTCGCGGTACAGATGGGGCGGTGGTTTACTGTGGCGGTTTTAAACAATATAGATCAATAAAAAACGGCCCGGAGAGCATTCTCCGGGCCGTTGTATAAATATGATCTGCATTGCAGCCTTAATCGTCTAATTTCAGTACTGCCAGGAATGCTTCCTGCGGTACTTCTACGTTACCGATCTGGCGCATACGCTTTTTACCTTCTTTCTGTTTCTCCAGGAGTTTACGTTTACGGGAGATATCACCACCATAACATTTAGCGGTAACGTCTTTACGCATCGCACTGATGTTTTCACGCGCTACGATTTTCGCACCGATAGCAGCCTGGATAGCGATGAGGAACTGCTGACGTGGCAACAGCTCTTTCAGCTTCTCACACAGTTTACGACCGAAGTCCTGAGCACGGCTGCGGTGAATCAGGGCGCTCAATGCATCCACTTTATCACCGTTCAGCAGGATGTCCATTTTCACGATATCACTGTCACGGAAACCGATAGGTGTATAGTCAAATGAAGCATAGCCACGGGTCTGACTCTTCAGTTTATCATAAAAGTCAAATACGATCTCTGTCAGCGGCAGTTCAAACATCAGCTCTACCCGGGTAGTGGTCAGGTAGCTCTGGTTCAGCAGAATACCACGTTTACCGAGACACAGGGTCATGATGTTACCGATGTATTCCGGTTTGGTGATGATCTGCGCCCGGATGAAAGGCTCTTCGATCCTGTCCAGTTTGGTAGGGTCGGGCATTTCACTGGGGTTATTTACGATGACTGTGCCTTCGTTGGTGGTGTGGGCAATAAAACCTACGTTGGGTACGGTAGTAATTACCGTCTGGTTAAACTCCCTTTCCAGGCGTTCCTGTATGATTTCCATGTGGAGCATACCCAGGAATCCGCAACGGAAGCCAAAGCCCAATGCCTGGGAGGTTTCCAGTTCGTAGGTCAGGGAAGCGTCGTTCAGCTGCAGTTTATCCATGCAGTCGCGCAGCTCCTCGAAGTCTTCGGTAACTACCGGGAAGATACCGGCAAATACCATGGGTTTTACTTCCTGGAATCCCTTGATGCCTTCTGTACACGGTTTGTTAGCCAGGGTGATGGTATCCCCTACTTTTACTTCACGGGCATTTTTGATACCTGTGATGATATAACCTACGTCGCCGGTAAATACTTCTTTTCTGGCTTCCAGTCCGAGTTTGAGGATACCTACTTCATCCGCTTCATATTCATCACCAGTATTTACAAACTTGATTTTATCTCCTTTTTTGATGGTACCGTTGAAGATGCGGAAATAAGCGATGATACCGCGGAAAGAGTTAAATACGCTATCGAAGATCAGTGCCTGTAATGGTTCATCGTTGCTACCTTTGGGCGCCGGAATGCGGCTCACAATGGATTCCAGGATTTCTTCAATACCAATACCTGTTTTACCGGATGCCAGGAGGATATCTTCGTCTTTTACGCCAATCAGTTCTATGATCTGGTCTTTCACTTCTTCAATCATCGCGCCGGGCATATCAATTTTATTGATTACCGGAATGATTTCGAGGTCGTTTTCCAAAGCAAGATACAGGTTGGAGATGGTTTGTGCCTGGATACCCTGGGCAGCGTCTACCAGCAGCAGGGCGCCTTCACAGGCGGCCAGTGCGCGGGAAACTTCGTAGGAGAAGTCTACGTGACCGGGCGTATCAATCAGGTTAAACACATATTGTTCGCCGCTTTTGGCGGTGTAATTCATCTGGATGGCATGACTCTTAATGGTGATCCCTTTCTCTCTCTCCAGGTCCATGTCGTCCAGTACCTGGGCCTGCATGTCGCGGTCAGAAATGGTTTTGGTGTGTTCCAGTAATCGGTCAGCCAGGGTACTTTTACCGTGGTCAATATGGGCAATGATACAAAAATTGCGAATATTCTTCATATGATGATTTGCGGTTCCATCGGTATACGGTACAATTATGCCATAAACCGTTTCAGCCGGCAAAGGTATTGAAATTAGTTCATTAGTTAATACGATAATGCAAGAGAATTCCTAATTCAAAGGTACTTTAACAGATTGATGTGCAGATAACAGTGCCTATTTTAAGAAAAATTAAGAAGAGAGATATTTTTACCTGTTTTCTCAGAAAAAAGCGTTAATATCCCTGAAAACATTTGTTCATTATAAATCAATAGCACCATGGACCTGAAGCAACAATTTGAAGCAGCCAAGGAATTAAGTAAAAGCTTGCCCACGAAGCCATCCAATGAGATCCTGTTACAGTTATATTCTCTCTATAAACAAGGTTCTACCGGAGATGTGGATACAGATCCGCCATCCAATCCGTTTGATTTTGTGGAGAAAGCCAAACACGAAGCCTGGTCTGGCCTGAAAGGAAAAACCCAAGAGGCGGCCATGCAGGAATACATTGACCTGGTGAACCGGCTGAAACAATAATAGTTATTGCTATCTGACAAATAATACGTCTGACCGGCAGCAGTGCAGCTGTACAACGCTGCGCTGCTGCCGGTTATGTATTATAACTATCTTATCAAAATCCCCCGCTTGCACTTAAACAGCCCAAAAAGCCTTACTTTTGGGCCTATGATACCAGCATATACAATAAGCGAAAAGACACAGCATTTTCTGGCACTGGAAGAACAGTATGGCGCGCACAATTACCATCCGTTACCGGTAGTACTTGAGCGCGGAGAAGGTGTTCATTTATGGGATGTTGATGGCAAACGTTACTACGATTTTTTATCTGGTTATTCTGCAGTTAACCAGGGACACTGTCACCCCAAAATTATTGCGACCCTGATAGCACAGGCGCAAAAGCTCACCCTTACTTCCCGGGCCTTTTATAATGACCTGTTGGGCGAATACTCCCGGTTCATTACCCAATACTTCGGGTATGACAAAGTATTACCGATGAACACCGGCGTGGAAGCCGTTGAAACGGCCCTGAAACTTTGCCGTCACTGGGCATACATCGTCAAAGGTGTTCCTGAAAATGCGGCTAAAATCATTGTATGCGCCAATAACTTCCACGGCCGTACGTTAAATGTCATTTCATTCAGTACAGATCCCACAGCACGTAATAACTTCGGACCTTTCATCAGTGGTTACGAGGTCATTCCCTATAATGACCTGCCCGCACTGGCAAAGGCCTTACAGGATAAAAATGTAGCCGGGTTCCTGGTAGAACCTATACAGGGTGAAGCCGGTGTAATGGTACCGGATGAAGGGTATTTATCCAAAGCCTTTCAGTATTGCCGCGATGCCAATGTATTGTTCATTGCAGATGAAATCCAGACAGGACTTGCCCGTACCGGTAAGATGCTGGCCTGCGACCATGAAAATGTGCGGCCGGATATCCTTATCCTTGGAAAAGCTTTATCTGGTGGAACCTTACCGGTGAGTGCCGTATTAGCCGACGACGAAATTATGCTGACCATTAAACCAGGTGAACACGGTTCTACCTATGGTGGCAACCCGTTGGCCTGTAAAGTGGCGATCACGGCATTACAGGTACTAAAGGACGAAAAGCTGGCGGAAAATGCGGCAGCCATGGGACAACTGCTACGGCAGGGATTACTGGATCTGCAATCGCCCTATATTTCCCTGGTACGCGGTAAAGGCTTGCTGAATGCTATTGTTATCAAACATAAAGATCCGGAAGCGGCGTGGGATTTATGCCTGACGCTCAAGGAAAACGGCCTGCTGGCAAAGCCTACGCACGGCGATAAAATAAGATTTGCACCACCCCTCACCATTACCGCAGCACAGATTGCGGAGTGTGTGCAGATCATCAAAAAGAGTCTCGATGAGGCTTTGAGCTAATAACGCTATGACAACAACACACAAAGCCATCCGTAGTTCCGGATGGAAAACAGATTTCATCATTGGCTTTCCGGATGGTCTCTTTCTTTTGTTCTTTGCCACACAGGTAATCCAGGTATTTCCGATGGAAGTACAATCCTTTTATACGCTCCAGCTGTGTATCTGGGTTGCCGGCAGCATACTGGTGATGTTCAGTGCCTTTCAGGCCAATAAAGGGGATACACAGCATGATAGCTCCCTGATGACTGAGGAGGAACGCATAAAACTGCAACGGCTGGATATCAACGACCATACCATTACACACATTGAGCAGGAAATGGAAAAGGATGCCCGGCTGTGGGAACAAACACTGGAAACAGAGCAGGTAACAGAAATAACGTTTAACCGTTCCCGTGCCATACAAAGCGCGTTGTTTACCGGCTTTTTTTTCCTGTTGGGCGGCGCCCTCTCTTTAGGGCCTTATCTGTCTAATGAAAATTTTCCGGCGGCATCACAAACGAGTATGATGCTGGTATTTCTGGGGCTCACAACTTTTAGTTTTATCAAAGCTAAAATCACGGCGCAACGGCCGGTACCTGTTATCTTACGTTACTGGCTCACCGGACTGGGGATCTTCCTGGTTGCCTGGGTATTGCACCGCCTGATATAAAGTAATTTTTTTGTTGGATCCGGGTATTATGCAGCATAATACCCGGATCTTTTTTTATTACCTGTAGCCAGCTTATTTGGTGGTACGGGTAAACAGCACACATCCAAACGCTACCAGCGCACCGGCCAGTGATAAATACAAGGCGATACCTGTTTGCGGGCACTCTCCCATCTCACAACGGGCAAACAGCACCATATTACGGAAAGTCCATGCCAGCAAAAATCCGGATACAAAGAGATTGATCCGGCCAATCCACTTATTACGGATCAGGAACAATATAATGGCCATTATACTCAGTATAATATTCAGCCGGCCAGGCTCCCCATAGCTGGACCCCGTAGTATTAAGACCTGTAAAAACAAGCTGTCTGCTTTCAATCGCAGACCAGGGAAAAAAGGCACACACCATTACCAGCAATGCTGCCAGTATACCAATTATAGCCGTCCTGGACATATATTTCTTTTTTAGGGGAGCAAAGGTAGTAATAAAGCAGCACGAATATATCACCTCCTTCCCGGCCGGATTTTCTTTGAAAGCAATTTTACTAACTGCATCTTTGTGTAAACAACCCTATTCATGACCGGAAGCACGCTTTTACCACTCACTACTCAGGAAATACAGGCCTTGCAACAACTAAAGCGGGAAATGTTTCGCGGATTTGTTTTACTGCTGATGGTAACCCTTGCCTTTGCCGCTTTTTTTATCCGCGTACTGGCGGAGTTGTTTACCCCCCATTTTACGGCAGATGGATATCTTATCCTGGCATTCTGTGCCTTTATTACCGGGATGGGTAGTTTTACCGCCCACGGCCAATACTGCAAAATACAGCTGCTGCGTAAAGACCTGCAGGAAGGCCATAAAATATGGATACAGCAAAAGATTCTCCGGCTGCAGCTCCCCCAGGGTGCGGTACGTACCAGCGCCTTCAGTTTGCTGGAGCTGCCGGGTTTTTCCTGGCAGATCAATTACGTGAGAGGCGCTTTACAACAGATCAACCGTATTGCGGAACTACAACCAGGAGATATGGTTACGCTGGAAGTAACGCCCCATTACAGTATTGCTTTATTACTCCGGAAGGAAACCATTTAAATACCCTGATAGCGTATATTAATTACCGTTAGTTCCCAGTTATTACTAACTATATAAAATCCTGCTATACACGGTTTATTTTTAGCTGTTTTTCTTTTGTAAAGATGCCAGTCATCTATCTAAAAAAACAGGTAACATACCACCTATCTCAACAGATAAAACAGAAGTATTACTACAGCGTATATCCGTCATAGTTATGCCATATAAACCACATTGGTCTAATTAGTTGCTGCAGCCGCCAGACAGCTATCAACGGCCTCTTGCGCGAAGCAGGCATCAAGTATCTTATTTTGCACTGCTGTAAGATGACAGCACTGCAGACAGACCGTTTATGCTAAGATGGAAAAGTGGAGGTAAGATGATAAAAAAAGAAGCGGTAAGAATACCGCTTCCAATAATTTAACCATATCCTATGAAAAACCTGCACCAAAGATAGCCGTATCCGTTATGCCGGCCATATTAATCTGGTGAACGCATCATTTTTTCCCGGGAACGTGCTGTTTTTTACTTTCTGCATGTCGGATAACTCATAGGATATGATGCCCTGCGAAATCAGGTGTCATATCTTGTCGTTGTACTTTTTTGTGGATAGCATAGCGGCAGCGGCCATGCAACCGAAGTCACCATAAAAAAGGGATCAGTCGGTGTGTGCGCTGCTGATAGTGACTGTAGGCATCCGGGAAGAGATCGCATAGTAATTTTTCTTCTGCCCCTATCTTCACACATAAACCCAGTGTATACAGTACCGTTATGAACATACCGGGCCAGCTGCCGGTAACCAGACAGGTGCCGGCCAAAGCCATGATAAATCCGGTATAGATGGGATGTCTGACCCAATGGTATGGGCCGCTCACAATCAGCTCATGCGCTTTCTTCGCCGCCACGCCGCCACTCCAGTTCACGCCCAACATCAGCCGCGACCAGATACACAAACCAATGCCCACTATACATAACACCGCGCCGGTTAGCTGCCAGCCAGCCGTAGCGGGTAATATGCGTACCCTGTTATTGATAAACACCGGAAGATATAATAACACAAACGCCAGTACGTAGCCCATAAAGGCCATGACTTGCTGCTGCCTGGTTCTATGTTGTACATTTTCTTTGGTCGCATTCCGGAGTAGCCCCCAACAAACAATAAACAGGGCCCAGCCAACAAAAGAAATCCACATGCAGGTATTCATAAATAAGGAATGATTTTCTGAGGTAATGGTTTCGGTTCCCGGATACGGTGACAGGACCGCAGTTAAAGATAAGGAATAATAGCATCTGCCGGCGCAGCCATCATAGTCTACTGATATAGTAGGAAACCTGTGATTAAATTGCAATCGTTTGCATTAATTTCGAAGTACGCATCTGTATCTACCAGCTTTCTTTTTCAACCTACAAAACCCTAATAATGAGGTATCATTTCCGATCAGCCCTGTTGCTGATAAACGCGCTGCTCTTCGGCGCCTGTCAGAAAGAACAGGTCTACAACCAGCCTGCGGCTGCCACCCAGGCTACCTACACTGCCACTGCCCGATCATCGCACCCCGATGAAGCATTAACACCTGGTGGATGGCGACCAAAATCCAACGTCCACCGGCTGGCGCCAGGTCAATACCTGGATGCTTCCAATGGCCGGCTGCGTACGCGGGACCGCGCCACCCGGCAGGTTGTCAGCGACTACGGTCTCATTGAACAAAACAGTGTACCATCACGTCAGACACAGCGGCTGGAAGAGGGCTGGATTACCAGCACCCGCTGGACCAACAAAACCGGCAGCCCGATTTCCTATTTCAGTACCAAATGGACAGTACCACCAGTTCCCAAGTCGTCCAACGGACAAACTATTTTCATCTTCAATGGCATCGTGAATTCAGACGCCATCCTGCAACCCGTTTTGCAATGGGGGCCTTCTGCAGGAGGTGGCGGCGAATACTGGACTATTGCCTCCTGGTATGTGACAAGAACCGGCCTCGCATGGTACACTGATCCGGTACGCGTCAAACCCGGCACCAATCTGCATGGCGTTATCACCCTTACAGATTCTGTTGGTACTGATTATTGCTACACAGCTTCCTTTTCCGGCTATCCTGCTACTGCTTTTGACGCGCAAATCATAGAAGAACTTACCCTGGCTACAGAGGCCCTGGAAGCCTATAATGTTACCGTCTGCTCTGACTACCCGGCCACTACCAAAACCAGGATGCACAGTATTGAACTAAAAACAGATAATAAACAGGCGCCGCTTTCCTGGAATGTACTTGACCAGGTGAGGGATTGCGGGCAATACTCCAAAGTAGTGACCAATGGAACCCCCAAAGGCGTCGTCGACATCTTTTATTAATGCGGTCTTACCCGATCCATGCTGATTTCAATCACCATTCAATTAAGCTACTGATATCATAAAAGCCTTTTCTGTCAAGGTTTTCATACTCCGGTGCCTTATGCCATGCCACTGTAACCGTTTGCGCACATGAGCACCTGTAATCAGTATCCGATAGCTTTTCCATACGCTTTTTCGTCATTTTTTTTATCAACCTACAAAACACTTATATGAGGTATCATTTCCGATCAGCCCTGTTGCTGATAAACGTACTGCTCTTCGGCGCCTGTCAGAAAGAACAGGCTGATAACCAGTCTGCGGCTGCCACCCAGACTGCTTCCACTGCCCGGTCAGCGCACCAAGATAAAGTATTAACGCCCGGTGGCTGGCGGTCCCGGTCTGATGTTCACCTGTTGGCGCAGGGACAATATCTCGATGCTTCCGATGGCCGGCTACGTACGCGGGACCATGCCAGCAGGCAGGTTATCAGCGATTACGGCCCGGTTGAAAAAGCCAGCGGCCACGCGCCTTTTTTTCCGCTACAAGCCAAAGCATCCTCCAGTGGGGATGGTGGCTGGGTTACCTGCACCCGTTGGGGCAATAGAACCGGTAGTCCGATTTCTTATTTCAGCACCAAATGGGTGGTACCACCGGCGCCAAAGGACGTCAACGGACAAACTGTTTTCATCTTCAATGGCATGGTGAATTCCAGCGCTATCCTGCAACCCGTCTTGCAATGGGGTGTTTCTGCCGCCGGTGGTGGCGACTACTGGGCCATTGCCACCTGGTATGTGGGGGCATCCGGTCTGGCATGGTACAGTGATCTGGTACGGGTGAAGCCTGGTACGACTCTTCAGGGGCTTATCACTATTGCAGATTCGCTCTCGGGGAGTTATAGCTACAGGGCTTCCTTTCCCGGTTATTCCAAGACTATATTTGACACCCATCACATAGAGCAGCTCAAATGGGCTACAGAGGCCCTGGAAGCCTACTCCACCTACACCTGCGCGACCTATCCGGCCACCACTAAAACCAGGATGAGTAACATTGACGTTAAAACAGGCAGCATCCAGGCGCCGCTTTCCTGGGAAATAGTGGACTACATAACGGATTGCGGACAACACTCCAAAGTGGTGACCGATGGAAGCTCCAATGGGATCGTCGATCTCTTCTATAAAAAGTAATCTTACCGGATCCGGTGTTATTGCAACCACCATTCACTTAAGATACAGATGTTATAAAAGCCTTGCCTGTCAAGGCTTTTATAATTAAGGAAGCTACCATCATCCGTAAGGTGGTACATGCAATACCGCTGCAATCGTTTGTACTAATTTAGGACCACGCATCAGTATCCAATAGCTTTTCCATTATCCTTTTCGTTACCCTTTTCTTTACCCTGCAAAACCCTGATGTATGAGCAACCATTATCTATCAGCCTTGTTGCTGATAAACGCCCTGCTCTTTGGTGCCTGTCAGAAAGAACCTTCCAAAAACACACCTGACGGCGCTTTAACGGAGCAAACCACTTCCAATGAAGCCAATTCCCGGTTATCGCACAGCGATGAAGTATTAACCCCCGGTGGATGGCGGCCCAAAGCAAAAGTCGGGCTGGTAGACACAGATCAATACCTGGATGCCCAGGATGGCCGGCTACGTAAGCTGGACCGCCATAGCAAACAGGTATTGGCCGATTATGGCCCGATAGAACAAACCAAAGGCACCGAGCCTGATTATCCGCGTAACGTAAATGTACCGGCACGCCATGTGCTGCCGCTGGGCTCCGGATGGATTACCTACACGCACTGGACCAACACTTCCGGTAAGCCGATTTCTTATTTCAGTACCAGCTGGGTGGTGCCGCCTGCCCCCAGTGTGCCTGCCGGACAAACCATTTTTCTCTTTAACGGATTGCAGAACTCCAATTACATCCTGCAACCGGTTCTGCAATGGGGCCCTTCTGCCGCCGGCGGCGGTAACTACTGGGCGATTGCCAACTGGTATGTAGATGGCGCTTCCGGCCCTGCCCAGTACAGTAACCTGATACGGGTCAACCCCGGTACCAACCTGCAGGGCATCATGGCCCTCACAGGTTCCAGCGGCAGCAATTACAGTTATACGTCTTCCTTTACGGGGTATCCCAGTATCACATTAGCCGTGAATAACATTCAGCAGCTTAATTGGGCAGCAGAATCCCTGGAAGCCTATTCCGTTTCCTCCTGCTCCAATTATCCGGCTACTCCCAAAACGCGGCTGACCAACATCGAAATCAGAACCGGCAGCACCCAGGCGCCACTCTCCTGGACTGTAGCCAATCCTATTACGGATTGCGGCCAGCATTCCACTGTGGTGACCAATGGTACGCCCAACGGTGTGGTAGATGTTTTTTACTAAACACGCGCCCCCGTCATAATGCCTAACCGCCAGCATGCTGTGGTACAGGCATTACCTTTATTGGAACTGATGCGCTAAAAGCCTTGCTAGTCAAGGCTTTTATATTACAGTTTTATTTTCAGTCCGTCGTTTTTTTTCATGGTCAGCAAGGCCTCTGCATTGCCTCGCGCATCATCCACGGGATGATGCGTATGTGCCGTTTTACGCAGGTGTTTGAAAGACCGAAACGTATCTTTCGTTAATCCTTTGTAAAGGCTGCCGAGGTTCTGGGAACTATGACCGAATGGGTTGCTCCCAATAAAGTGATGAAAGTACCAGCAGATAAACATCCAGTCGAAACCATTGTTGTCGCTGATAAAAATGGGCCGGTCGTGGCAGGTGGCCGCAATCCAGTGCTGGAAACGGGTCATCACCACGGCAGGATCCTCAAAGGCCAGGGTGGCCTCGCGGGAATGGCGGGAAACGGCCAGTGCTTCCGGAATAAAGCGATCTGATATTGGTTTGAGTTGTCCGTAAAAGGTTTGGTCTAACTGTTCATTTACCAGTATTGCGCCAAAAGAAATCATAGAATAATCGCCAGGTATAGGGCCATCACTCTCGACGTCCACCATTATGTAAGCCATTTGTTATGCAGGTATTAACGTAAGGAAGGGCAAGATAAGCATTGAAATAATTTGCTTACTTTACTATCTGATTTTACCGTTGCAATATAATGAAACTGCCTACTTTTTTTATTGTTGCCGTCTTACTGGGGTGTAGCGGCTTTGCCAGCAGCCAGGCCAAACAACAGGAGATTATCCGGATCAGAAAGATCTTCCAGCAAATCAATACCGATACTGCGCTCCGGCATATTACCCTGGATGCAGAAAAATTCACCACTGAAATAACAGATGGTGGCGCGAGTCTTACGGGTTGGTTTAAAAATAATAGTCTGCAAAAAATAGCCCGGTACATGGGCATCTCCACGGGTATCAGTATCCTGGAATATTATTTCAAAGATGATGTACTCATCTTTGTGTATGAAGAATTTAATACTTACCGGTACGACGAAAAAAAGAAAGCGCCTGATTATTACAAAACAGAACAAACCTTTCAGGGCCGGTATTACTTCCGCCACAACCAGTTGATTGATTATATCACGACAGGACACAACCGCTTTGAAGACGATGCACTGGACCCCGAAAAAATTCTCTCGGAAGAAGCCTATAAATATCAGCAACTGCTGAAGAGCCACTGGCGGAAGCCATAAAAAAACCACCGGTATACCGGTGGTTCAGACGTTTGAAACGTCAACAGATATTTTTAACGGAGCGACCCGGTTAAGCGATATTAACCGATGGTGTCCATGTACTTTCTGTAGATAGCATGAATACCTCCTTTTCTTTGATGAGCAATTAAGTTACAAAAATTATCTGGTTATTCATTCCCCCACATAAAATTAACAAACACCGCATCTCCTTTATTCATCGGAGATACGTACTGGTGAAGTATTCCAGCTCACTCCTTTTAAATTACCATGGTTGAATATTATTTTACCTAATATATATCCTACTATATCTTTGTGCTGTCAGAACACTTTAACCAACGCATAAATGAGCACAAACCTGTAACACCAGATAGTATACCTACATCCTGTTCAACACCCATATAAAAGGATTTGTCGTACTACAACTGTAGCCATACTGTTATCATTCTATACCGGAAGCTGAGTCCCGCAGTCATGAATGTTCCTGATTTACCTGCATAGGTAGCTGTTTGCTGCTGCCCTGCCGCACCGGATGCTATACAATGAAACAATTTTCGCCACATGCTGGTGCAGGCCCTCGTTTGCCCTTATGTATCCATTATTACTTAAAAATAAACGATCAAAGATGAAAAGAATTATTGTTTTAGCAGCACTGGCAACCCTGGCATTCTCCTGCAAAAAAGACAAAGAAGAAACCGGCTGTTACGAGTGTACACTGACTTCCAAAACCAATGGTATTGATATGGGAGCATCTTCCACCACCACCCATTGCGACCTGACAGAGTCTCAGAAAAATGACATGGAAAGAAGTGGCACTACTACCACCACAATTAATGAGGGTGGCGTGAACATCACCATGGAAACAAAAGTGAGCTGCAAGAAAAAATAATCACCTTTTTTGATGGCGCATGATTTGTATAAGCGGGTGATTTTTTCATCGGTGGACAGCGGATCATGCGTCGTTTTTGTATTACAACCGGGTTCTGAACTTTACAGCCTGACGGCCCGAAACCTCCAGCAGCTGCCCGTTTTGCAGGGTTAGTTGTAACCGCCCGCCTGCGAGCGGATGCACGCGGGTAATAAAATCGATATTCACCAGCTGGGTTCTGTTGATCCGGAAGAAAAAATGTATATCCAGTTTTTCCTCCAGTAAATTGAGCGAAGTTTTGAGATACGTTTTTTTATCCTGAAAATACAACCGGGCGTAATTACCAACCGACTCCGCGAGGTAGATGTCGCCGATACGAATATAATAGCTGTACGTTCCTTCCCGGATGAAAATGCGGCGGTTCATGGAAAGCGTTTGCTGTTGCTCCGTTTTATGCATTAGTTTTTCCCGGACTTTCTCCAATGCCTTTTCCAGCCGCTCTTCCCGGATAGGTTTCATCAGATAGTCCAGTGCGTTACAATCAAAAGCCTGTACTGCATACTGATGATAAGCCGTTGTAAAAATCACTTCCGGCACTGTTTCCAAAGCTGCCAGCAATGCAAAGCCGTCTTTTTCCGGCAACTGAATATCTAAAAAAACCAGGTCTGGTTTTTTCGTGCGGATCAGTTCACAGGCATCATCCGCATGTTGTGCTTCTCCGACGACAGTTATATCCGGATACATCTGCAGCGCTCTTTTCATTTCTTCGCGGGCCGCTCTTTCATCGTCCACGATGATCACCTGTATCGGGTTCATATCGCCGGAATTAAGATGGTGGCCAATACGGTTTCCTCCGGCAGCGCTTCCAGACTAAAGGTAGCCAGGCCGTTGTACTGCAGCTGCAGTCGTTCAGACAGGTTGCGGATACCCAGGCCGGTGTTGTTTTTATCCGGTGTTAATGTACCGGGCTGTTGTACCCGGATAGTGATACAGGCAACTGTTTTTTCCATACTGATCATAATGGCTCCACCCTCCTTCCGTTTGGCGATACCATGTTTAATGGCATTTTCCACCAGGATATGTATACTCATGGGAGGTATCAGGCAAGGTAACACTGTGTCGGCAATCTGCCACTGATAATGCAGGCGGTTTTCAAACCGGAGTTTTTCCAGTTCCAGGTAATCCTTTACCAGACTGATTTCCTGGCTGACAGGTACCAGTTTGTCGCTGGTCTCATACAACGCACTACGCAGCAGATCCGATAACAGGTCTATCGCGCGCCGTGCGGATGACGGATTTTCGGCTATCAGTGATTTAATGTTGTTCAGGGAATTAAAAAAGAAATGTGGATTCAGCTGTGCTTCCAGCCGGCTTAACTGGGCTTCCCGGGCAATGATGGTCAACCGGGCATTTTCCCGGGCCATCCTGATTTCCCGGCGGCTGTACTGATACAGGTGATAGGCCAGTACCCAGATTGCCATCATACGCAGTCCGGCTATAAACGGAATCCAGGCATGTTGCCAGAGGTAGGCAACAAATGATCCGGTATCATCTGGCCGGAAATACAAGCCTACCAGGTAAAAGCGAATGTTTACCGTTAGCATGAATGCCAATGCCAGCAGGCATATTGCCGGAATAAGCCGTTTGACCAGTGCTGCCGGCAACAGGGTATCCCATTGATGTTGCCGGGCATAATGCCGGTAGGCATGGGTAAGGAGTATATTCACCGCTACATCTGCCACAAAATGAAACAGCGCCAGGTCCAGCCGGAAATACGGCGTTACCCGGAAGGCGTCCAGCTCCCAGTAGATCGCTGCCACTGACCATCCTATCAGCTGGCATTGCCAGTACCAGGAAAGTCGTTTATGTTTTTGTTGCTGCATGTAATTTCAGATAACCTTACAAAATAACAGGTTCTGATGCACATTAAAAAACACAGGTACACGAGCGCTGTTATCCGGGGATAAGCGCCAGCGTAAATGGCGATCTGTCTTATGCTACAGGTGAGGTATAACGGGTATTCAGCAGCTGATAGGTTTGTTCGTGGTGATCCCGTTTTTCGGCAGCCTCCAGGATGTGTTCAAAGTGATACTTTTCCAGCAGGCGCCTGGATCGTTGGTTATCGACCCGCGGATAGGCCATGATAGCGGCCGGACGTAACTGTGTCAATCCGTATTCCAGTACTACGCCGAAAGCTTCCTGCATGATACCCTGACCATGATAGTCAGGGAGCAGTTCATAGCCGATTTCAATAATGGTTTGATCCGGTGAAAAATTCCAGTAACAGATAGAGCCAATGGCCTCCTGACTATCCTTTAAAGTAATCATCCAATACAGCCATTGGTTAGCTGCCACCCCTTTAATAATCCGGGTAATAAAAACAGCTGCCTGTTCGGCATTAATTTCAGCCGGCCGGTCGAGATAGCGGTTTACCTGCTTATCGGAGCGGATTATTTGTATCACGGCCGCATCTGTTGCCAGTGGCTTTCTCAACAACAAACGCGGGGTGGTGAGTACCGGAAAATCAGTAAAATCAAACGGAGGCATGGTTTAAAATACATCTTTTATAAGCGGCAACAGGACCAGTAAGCCTGCACCCATACTGCGATAAAAAACTACGTGGTTGTACAGGTATGTGTCATAACCGGAACAGGGGCTGTACCGGCTATGCATACCAGCTAAAAAATATCCGGAAATAGCCAACGAGTCATCAATTGTTGCTCACCGCTTCCTTATTGTATTTATTCCGGTATTCAATGGGAGATAATCCGGTAATTCTTTTGAATGTACCTCTGAATGATTTGGTATCAGAATAGCCTACATCATACATCAGTTCATTGATATTTTTGCGGCCGGTTTCCAATCCTTTTTTGGCGGCTTCCATTTTTACGCGCTGGATATATTCCGTCACGGTATTACAGGTGGCTTTTTTGAAGCGGCGTTCGAGGCTTCTGCGGCCCAGTGCCAGCATACTGGCCAGCTGGTCTACCGTTATTTTCTCATGGAAGTTTTTCTCTATAAATTCCTGCGCCTGTTTTACCGGTTCATCTTCATGCGATTTCTGGCCCTGGAACATAATAAACGGCGATTGACTGATACGGTCAATATCGATCATAAATGCCTTGGAAGTCAGGATGGCAATATCGCGGCCGGCATACTTTTCAATCAGGTACAACAGCAGGTTGAGATAAGAGTAGGCACCACCACTGGTGAAGATACCATCTTCTTCCGTCATGATCTTGTCGTCTACCAACAGGGCATTGGGGAATGCATTTCTGAATTCATTGGCCAGCCGCCAGTGGGTAGCACATTGCTTGCCGTCCAGCAGGCCGGTTGCCGCCAGGAAAAAGGTGCCGATACAGAAGCTGGCTACTTCCGCACCATTTTCGTATTGTGTAGTGATCCAGGGCAGCAGTTCCTGATTGAGGTCCATGGCTACCACCGGGTCGCCCATTAAAGCCGGGATAATGATCAGATCTGTTTTTTCCAGCTCACTGATCAGGATATCCGGTTTAACGGTAAATAGTCCGTTGCGCTGGCTGGTTTCTTTCGAAAGTCCTACCAGCTGGATCTTAAACAGGGGATCTCTGCCTTGCATGGCCATAAAGTTATTCACTTCAGATAGTATCTGATGGGTGCCTTCAATGTTGGTTAAACTGGTATGCCCGCGGGGCACAAGAATTGAGACGTGTTTCATATGATAAAGTTAAAAAACTATTGTCGCCGTTTTCTTTGATACAATATCCGGTCTGCGGTGCGCTATTTTCAGGAATGACCAATCGCTTACACGAGTACTTGTTGAAAAGGACGCTTTAATTCTTCTGGGGGAAATGATCACGATACCGGTATTATTGCTAATGGTTATAATGGCCTTGCGGCATTGGCAGCAGCTGGTAGTCATGTGCCTACCGGGCAGCTGGTTATAAAGATAGGAAAAACAACTATTAAATTTTCTTTCTCTTGATCGGAAAAATGTACGGGCTGATATTTCCACTCCCTACTCACTGACACCTCAGATGATCATCTGATGCAGTCTCGCCTGATCCCCCCAAGACAATTACCGGCAGGAGGCGTCTCAATCCTTCACCTGTTGGGCCCTCTGCAGTTTTATATTGTCTATATTCACCTAACCCCGTCATCTTAATATCAATATGTTAATAAAAATGGATTAACAAATACTGCTAAATAATTCTCTTATCTTTTTATAAAGAAGATAACCAATAGCTGTTTTGAAACACCTAAAAAAGAATTTATGCCGTACTCTCCTTTATTAGTAAAACCCTTCCGGGAAGAATTAACCGATGCCGGTGTCCGGGAATTGATTACACCAGAAGATGTAGATAAAGTCATGGGCCAGCAAACCGGTACCACCCTGGTCGTGATTAACAGCGTTTGCGGATGTGCAGCAGGAACGGCGCGCCCAGGCATCCAAAAGGCGTTGGAACATACAAAAAAACCAGATCAGACAGTCAGTGTTTTCGCCGGACAGGACCTGGAAGCTACTGCCAGGATACGTAGCTATTTTCCGGATATTCCCCCATCCTCGCCGGCCTTTGCTTTTTTCAAGGATGGTGAACTGGTGTACTTTATCCCCAAACACCGCATTGAAAGCCGGGACGCCAACGCAATTGCCAATGACTTAATCGCTGCCTTTGATGAATTCTGTTAAGGGAGCACGAGCCATTGCATGTTCAAAAACACCTGCATGCTGCACCTTCGTCTTAACACCATATTCAACGAATGCTGCTAAATCATGCGCTCATCTTTTTATACAATAAGTAACCAACACTATTTTGAAACACCTAAAAAAAAATTATGCCGTATTCTCCTTTATTAGTAAAACCCATGCGGGAAGAATTAACTGAGATTGGTGTACAGGAACTGCTGACACCAGAAGAGGTAGATAAAATCATGGACCAGAAAACCGGTACCACCCTGGTTGTTATTAACAGCGTTTGCGGATCTGCTGCAGGCATGGCGCGGCCAGGTGTGCGAATCGCACTGGAACATACTAAAAAACCAGACCGGCTGGTCAGTGTTTTCGCCGGACAGGATCTGGAAGCTACCGCGAAGATGCGTGGCTACTTTCCGGATATTCCGCCTTCCTCACCTTCCATTGCGCTGTTCAAGGATGGTGAAATAGTAGCATTTGTGCCCCGGCACAGGATTGAAGGTCGCGATGCCCGTTCCGTAGCCGGTGACCTGATCGCCACCTTTGATGAATATTGTTAAATGATCCCGGCCAGCCTGTAACGTTCTTTCGTTGACAACATATTTACAGGCTGGCTTTTTATGGCTTACCCGCTGCACACCAGTGCATCCCGCAAATCTGATCGTTTCTCCACTTATGCCTATTTCCGGCTCCCTGCTACTTCTTTATACACGGCCACCTCAAAAAACAGGTAACAACATCTATTAGGGTCAATGATACAGGATGATTATTTTTGCTGCTTCACGTACTGTTTCATCATGGATAAATATTTATTTACCTCTCCCCGCCTGGGATTCAGGCACTGGCAAGACAGCGACACCCTTCCCTTTACTGCCATGGGCCAGGATGCTGCCGTCATGCAATACTTTCCGCAATTAATGACTGCCGAAGCTACCGCTGCACTGATAATGCGCATCCAAACGCATTTCCGGGAAAAGGGTTATGGATTGTATGCAACCGATCTACTGAGCACGGGTACATTCATCGGATTCATTGGTTTTTCTACACCTTCCTTCCCCACCGATTTTACTCCCTGCACAGAAATAGGCTGGCGGCTACAATCCGCTGTATGGGGTCAGGGACTGGCCACCGAAGGGGCACGGGCCTGCCTGGAATATGGATTCCGCCATTTTCATTTTCCGGCAATCTATTCCTTCACGGCTGTACAAAACCAACGTTCCGAAAAAGTCATGCAGAAAATTGGTATGCACCAGGTAGGCCTGTTTGATCATCCCTTAGTCGCAGCTGATAGTTCCCTGCAAAAACATGTGTTGTATAAAATAACCCAGTCGGATATCATCTCTTTACAGCACCTATAACTACACCATAGCGCAACCCGTGCAGCTAAAAAACAGATAGCCGTAACCGTTATACCCAACGAAGTAACCGGCTTTAGGGGTGAACAGGCATTTATAAACTGCTGCAACAGCTATCTGAAAAACAGCAGAAAAAGGTCATCTGCCAATCAGCAAACCATCGCTGACAACATCTCCATAAAACCATGTCCCTCCATACCAGAAAAGGTTTTAACATCTCCTCAAAAAATATTTTTTGACATATGTAGTCAACTACGTAGTTTTGTACCATAAATAGAAAATCATGCAAACAGTTCCAGTTATCAACAGTATTGGCAACCAATATTCCCGGGAAGTGATTGACATTATTCTTCCTATACAGCAACAGGAATTCAACATTCCCATTACGCTGGAAGATCAGCCAGACCTGCTGGATATCGAAAACAACTATCATCGCACAGGTGGCGGCTTCTGGGGTGCCAGCGTCAACGGTGAACTGGTGGGTACCATTGCCCTCATCTCCCTCGGACACCAGGCAGGCGCTGTCCGCAAAATGTTTGTCAGGAAAGCATTCCGCGGCAAAGAATTCGGTATTGCCCAACAACTACTCCAGCACCTTATCGCCCATAGCCAGCAGACCGGCATCACGGATCTCTACCTGGGAACGGTAGACAAACTGGCGGCAGCCGTACGTTTTTATGAACGTAATCATTTTCAGCAGATCGCTAAAGCAGACCTGCCTGGCTACTTCCCCATTATGAGTGCAGATAATGTTTTCTATCATTTACAGCTGAAAGCGGAAAACGTATGACAAACGTAATCGATGAATCGGGTCTGCTGGCCATTGCCACGCGGTTACAAAGACTGGCAGACCAGATCCGCAAAGACGGACTGCTGATTTACCAGGCCAATAACATTGACTTTGAACCGAAATGGTTTCCGGTCATCTATACCCTGCATAAGAAAAACATACTGAGCGTAGTGGAAATTGCGGCGGAAATAGGTTACACCCACCCCTCCACTATCAGCCTGCTACGGGAGCTGGAAAAACAAAAACTGATCCGGTCCAGAAAAGATAAAACGGATGAACGTAAACGGTTGATACTCCTCACGGAAAAAGGCAACGCGCTCGTTGCGCAGATGCAACCGGTATGGGACAGAATGGTGGCCGCCCTCACGGCCATTACCGACACCCGGAACAACCTGATGAAAGCCATTGATGAAGTGGAAAAACAAATGAAGCAGCAAAGCTTCTTTGAGCGGGAACGACAACTAGGTGAAAGCCATTAATACCTGCATCCACACAAAAATGATACTTTTGTCCCCGGAACGGTTCGAGAAATGCCCGTTGTCTTCATGAAAAAAAAGTACTATCGCCACCGCCTCCTTTTTGGGCTGATGGCTGTCATTAGCGCCTGTAGTCAACCTGCTGCTTCCATTGTGCATAAATGGCAGCCGGTAAAGTTTACCTATACCATTTACGCAGACAACGCACAAAAAGAAGAAAAAACCGACACCCACTTTACGCCGGTGGATGTGATGGACTTCAAAGCAGATGGTACCATCGACGATGGCGGGCAACGTTATGAAGCCTACCGCCTCTCCCCGGATAACAAAAACATCACGCTGGTGGAAACCAACGGCGCCACCCGGGAGTTCCAGATAAAAACGCTGACCAACCAGCAACTCATCCTTCAAAAGGAAGACACCACCACCTCCCGCCAGGTACTCATAAAGATGGTGATGGAGATTCACTTCAAGCAGGCGGACAAATAAACGTTAAGGTAACACCGGCAGTATAATACCAGAGCTACGGCGGTCGTCGTGATAGATACGGATCGTGGACCGCCGGAAATCACTTTCCTTTGCTTCATAGATATTCAGGAACTGCTGCGGATTCCTGTCTGCCAGCGGAAACCAGCTGCTTTGTATCTGTATCATGATGCGATGCCCTTTTTGAAAAGTATGCGCCACATCCGGCAATCGAAACTTCACCGGCGTTACCTTACCCGGTACAAACGCTTCGGGCACTGTAAGGCTGTTCCTGAACTTTCCCCTCAGGATTTCGCCCCGCACCAGCATCTGGTAACCACCCATCGGATAAGGGCCGCCGGCATTGCGGGTTTTATTGGGCGGAGGCGCATCGGCATAACGAAAATCATCCGGGAAAACATCGATCAGCTTCACCACAAAATCGGCATCCGTTCCGGAAATACTCACCAGCAGATCCGCCAGCACCGGGCCACTCAGGGTTACGGCAGCCGACAGCGGCGGCGTTTCAAAAGTGAGTACATCGTTTCTGCGGGCAGCAAAGCGCTGATCATCGGTCATATAATCGCGGGTACGTACATAATGTACATCGCCCGTATAGGGTACCGGACGCGCCGGATCGCTGATATATTCGCTGAATGCCTGTACAGGTTTCACCGGCTTATGCCAGTCCAGCTGCCCACCAGGTTGCAGGTACAACGCCTTGCTCGCGGTAGCAGCGGGCGGCCACTGCGCAAAATGATGCCATTGATTTTCGCCGGTAAAAAATACTGTGGCTTCTGCCAGTGTATCCAGGCTACCTTTATCTTTCAGGTAGTAATTGAAAAAAGGGACTTCTATATTTTGCTGATACCAGGCAGCTGTATTGGCTGCAAACTGTACATGTCCTAAACGGGTGCCATCGTTAGCCGCCCACTGGCCATGATACCAGGGCCCAATCACCAGCTTGTTAAAATGCGTAGCGCCTTTTTGCTGTTCTATGGCCTTGTACAGGTTCCACGCGCCGTAACAATCCTCTGCATCAAAGAGCCCCCCTACCACCAGTACTGCCGGCGCTATACGCTGTACATGCCTGCGGGCATCCCGTGCCTGCCACCAGTCGTCATAATGCGGATGCGCCACCAGGTCTTTCCAGAAGGCGATACTGTCGCCCGTTAATCGGGTAAAGTTTTTCACGGGGCCGATTTGCAGAAAGGTCTGGTAGTTATCGGCCATCGGAATTTTCAGCGCCGGCACCGGTGGCACCGCTGTGGGCGCCGGATGCGGATAACCAAATCCTTTCATAAAAAAACCAAAACAGTCCATCAGAAACAAGGCGCCGTTGTGATGGAAATCATCTCCCTGAAACCAATCTGTTACCGGCGCCTGCGGACTCACCGCCTTCAATGCCGGATGCCCGCTGAGTGCGGCCATGGTTGCATAGAATCCGGGATAGGAAATCCCGAATACGCCTACCTTTCCATTATTTCCCGGTACGTGGTGCACCAGCCAGTCAATCGTGTCATAGGCATCGCTGGCCTCATCGATGTCGGTACCTTTTTTATCCGGATTAAAGGGCCGTACATTCACAAATGCGCCTTCACTCATCCAGCGGCCGCGTACATCCTGTATAACAATGATATAACCCTCCCGGACATACGCAGACCAATAGCAGTTCCACAGGTCCGGTGTAAAATGGTCTGCTCCGTACGGCGCACAGGAATAAGGAGTACGGGTGAGCAGTACCGGATGCGCCGTGATTGTGTCTTTGGGCCGGTAGATCGTGGTAAATAAACCTACTCCGTCCCGCATGGTGATATACTTTTCTTCCTTCCGGTAGTTTTCTTTTATCCATAAAGAATCCCCGCTTTGCTGCGCATGTGCCGTAAAAAATACGGCCATGCACAGCAAACTAAAAACCAGTCGCTTCATGCTTGCTTTTTTTATGATCTCATTACGATCGTTTTATGGGTTCTGCGGAAAATTGACAGGGTCGTTGTGAATATCAATTTCGCTTTGCGGAATAGCAAACAATAGCCGGTTGGTGGTGAGTACCGGTGTTGCCAAACCATATTCCTGTTGCAGGTGTGCCTGCATAATTGTCAATCCTTTCTGATAGCGGATGAGATCAAACCAGCGGTTATTTTCAAAAGCCAGTTCCACACGTCTTTCGCGGAAAATGGCATCCCGGAAGCTGGTCTGATCCGGCAAATCCACGGCCTTTTTCTCACCAATATCTGCCCGGCGGCGTACCTGGTTGAGGTAATCGAAGGCAGGGCCGCCGGCGCTATAACCTTGTTCGTTCAGGGCTTCTGCAGCCAGTAACAACACATCGGCATAACGCAAGATCGGGAAGCTGCTGCCGGCATCGTTGGTAGCTGCCGGCGCATCGAGGTATTTCTTTACGTAGTTGCCTCGTTGTACCGTAGTTGCGTTGGCATAAGAGGTCGTATCCAGTGAGGCTGCCAGACGCTTGTCGCCGGCTTCATAGGCTTTCACCAGATCTTTTGTAGGCCTGTTGTTATTACTACCGCCATAGCTGATGCCATTGAAATAAAAATTCACGGGTACCATATCAGAGAAGTAGGTATTGCCTTCCGAAGGACTTAATCCTTTTTTAAACCGTACCGCAAAAAGCGTTTCTGCATTCACCACATTGGCAGGCGTATACAGCGCGGCATATTCCGGTAACAGGGAAGCATTGTTCAATACTTTGTTCAGCACCGTTGTAGCAGCCGCCCATTTCTTTTCTGTTACCAGTACTTTTCCCAGCAGGCCATTGGCGGCCAGGGCGGTTGCACGCCCATAGTCGTTACCGTTAGTATAGGCAGCAGGCAGCAAGGTGGCCGCAGTTTGCAGATCCTGCTCTATGCGGGCATATACTTCCGTTACTTCATTGCGTTTGTCGTTGAGCGATTCACTGGTGGTTTCCGTTTTGATCACCAGGGGTACTTTCCCGTATAGTCTTACCAGGTCGAAATACACCAACGCTCTCAGGAAGAGCGCTTCTCCCTTGAATTGTTTTTTATCGTTGTCGGGTATCGCAGCCCCATCTACCTGATCCAACACGGCATTGGCCCGGGAGATCGTCACATAGGAGCCGGCGTATACATCCGTCAGGAAAGGATTGGTGGTGATTTCGGTAAAGAGATCTATCTGCGAAGCAATACCAGCATTGGCGCCCCGGTCAAATATATCTGTATTGTCGCTGCGGATCTCCATCAGGTAGTAACTGGATTTACCATAGGTACGGTTACTTTGTAAGCCGTCGTATATCGCATTCACTCCTTGCTGGAAATCAGCAGATGTTTTAAAGAAGGTGCTGGTGGTTTGATTCGACACTGGTGGCAGGTCGATAAAACTTTTACTGCAGGAAACCAGCGCAGCAGCAATCGTGAGTATGGTGGTGGTAACAGATAGTTTCATGGTAGCCGGTTTTAGAAAGTAAGGTTTAATCCCGCTGTAAATGTCCGGGGTAAAGGATAAGTACCGTAATCTTCTCCCTGTGACAACGGACTGTCAGGCCGGGCGTTTACTTCCGGATTATAGCCGGTATAACGCGTCCAGGTGTAGATATTTTGTCCGGATACATAGATACGCAGCCCGTTGATTTTATTGCGGACTACTTTCGGATCGATGGTGTAGCCGATGGTGAGGTTACGCAATCTGACAAAAGAACCGTCTTCCACGTGGAAGGAACTGATCTGTGCACTGTTGGCATTGGTCACCCGATTGGCTCTCATGGCATTGCCATCACCTGGGTCGGTGGGCGACTTCCAGTAGCTCATTACTTCCGCCATCTGATTGCCGTTACCTTCCGCGTTGAAGAGGAAGCGACGTTGCAGATTGAGGATTTCATTGCCCTGTACCGCCTGCAGGGATACCGTGAGGTCGAAGTTTTTGTAGCGGAATTCGTTGGTCAGCCCCCAGATAAAATCCGGGAAGTAGCTGCCGATGGTAGTTCTGTCGTTCGCATCTATCTTACCATCCTCTTTCACATCTACAAACCGGCGGTCGCCGGGTTTGGCAGTAGGATAATGCGGGTATCCTTTCACCTCTTCCGCATCGCGGAAGACACCCCCGTTTACATAGCCGTAGTAGCTGCCAATAGGCGCGCCTACCTGGGTAATATATAGCTGGGAAATAGTACCGTTACCACCATCAGAGATAATCGGCGCATTGGTACTACCCAATTGTAATACTTTGTTTTTGTTGGCGGAAATATTGAAGCTGGTATTCCATACCAACGCACCGGTGAGGTTACGGGAGGTTACCCCAAATTCAAATCCGCTGTTCTGTACTTTACCTACATTCTTCAAAGCAGTGCCGAATCCGGAGCTCAGCGGCACCGGTACATTGAGTAATAAGTCGGAAGTAGTGGCCCGGTAGTAGTCGGCGCTGAGATAGATCCGGTTGGAGAGCAGGCCAATGTCGATACCGGCATTGAGTTGCACGGTTTTCTCCCAGGTCAGGTCCGGATTCCCGGGCTGTGTTACCCCTACGCCATTCACAGCGGTACCTGTGCCTGGCCCGAGTACATAGTTATTGGAGGCCATCAGGTCGTAGGCGCCGTAGTTGGCGATCTGGAAGTTACCGCTGCTACCGTAGCTGATCCTGGCTTTCAGTTCAGAAATAAAGGGCACCTTAAAGAAGCCTTCATTACTGATGAGCCATCCGGCGGAAACAGCCGGGAAATAGCCCCACTTGTTGTGGGCGCCAAAACGGGAGGAACCGTCGCTGCGGATGCTACCGGACAGAAAGTATTTATCGGCAAAACTGTAGTTCACGCGGCCCAGGTAAGACAGCAAAGACCACTGCGACTCCGAAGAAGTGCCGCTGGTAATAGTGGCAGCGTTGATAGTTCTTACGGCATCATTGGGAAATCCGGTTCCCAATGTTTCGCTCGCGCGGGTATTATTTTTCTGAGAGGTATATCCTGCCAGCACATCGAATTTATGCCGGGAGCCGATTTCGAACTGGTAGTTCAGGGTATTTTCCCAGATCCAGTTGACTGCCAGGGCAGTTTGTGCCGATCCTTTAGGGATGGTAGGCGCCGCCTGTTGTACCGGTTTGTAGCTACCCAATGTGGAAGGGCGGAAAAAATTGCGGCTGAAATGATTGATATCTGCGGCAAAGAAGGTTTTAAACTTCAGGCCTTTGATGATTTCATATTCACCATATACACTACCCAGGTTGCGGATATGATCCATTTTATCGTAGATCTGCGAAGCCAGTGCTACCGGGTTTTCTCCGCCGGAATAGCCATAGGCCCAGGTATTTTGTTTGTTGGTGGCAAAGGTGCCATCTGCATTATATACCGGGAAAATGGGAGATGCTTTCAGGGCATTACTGAGGATACCGTCGAAGGTCCAGGGGCCTTCACTGTTCACCAGGTCGTAGTGGTCTACCGTAGGATTAACGGTCACGCCTACCTTGAGTTTTGGTGTCAGCGCTGCTGTGAGGTTGGCCCGCAGCCCATATCTTTTATAGCCGGAGTTAATGATCACACCTTGCTGATCGAAATAATTTCCGGAGATGTAGTACTGGAATTTGTCGTTGCCACCGGCAGCAGACAGGGTATGATTTTGTACCGGCGCATTGCGGAACAGCGCGTCCTGCCAGTCGGTATTCGTCAGGCCGGGCTGTCCTTGCAGATAAGGCAGGATTTCCGGGGGTAGCTGATAGTTAGCGTTACCACGGGTGGCATTATCATCCGTGATTTTTGCACCGGGTACATTGTCGAGGTAGGCGGTGTTTTTAGCATCGAAGGTGAGTTTCGCCCATTGATAGGCGTCCAGCATTTTTATTTTTTTGCTGACCTGCTGAAAGCCGGCATACATATTATAGGAGAAAGCGGGCGGGCCGGATATTTTACCTTTTTTGGTGGTAATCAGCACCACGCCATTAGCGGCGCGGGAGCCATAGATGGCCGAGGCAGCCGCATCTTTCAGCACATCGATACTGGCAATATCATCGCTGTTGAGGGTGCTCAACGGGTCTGGCGCTTTCTGAAAAGAAGCCTGGCCTGTGATGTTCACCACATCGGTGCTTCCCTGCAGGTTTTTCAGGTCGTTGGAAAGCGGAATACCATCTATTACATAGAGTGGATCGGTACCGGCGGAAATGGAGTTCAGGCCGCGGATACGGATACTGATACTACCACCGGGGGCACCGCTGTTCTGAATAACCTGTACACCGGGCAGTTTACCCGCAATGGCCTGGCCAAAGCTGGTCACTGGCTGATCTTTCAGGTCAGCAGCACGGATAGACGTTACGGCACCTGTAATAGCCTGCCGCCGCTGTATACCGTAACCGACTACCACTACCTGGTTCAGGGCGGAAGTAGCTTCCTGGAGTACAATGGTTAGTTGCAGGGGTTTGCCGGCCTGGATGACTTGTCCGGCCAGCTGTCTTGTTTCAAAGCCAATCGCCGTAAAACGAAAAGTATACGGGCCGCCGGCTGGTAATCCGGTAAAAGTGAAGATGCCCGCTCCATTGGATTGGGCGGCGGTTTCCACGCCGGTGTTACTGTTGCGGGCGATGACGGAGATGCCCGGCAATACTTCTTTGCGTTCGTTTTGCACGATACCGGTCACGCTTACACTTTTTTCCTGTGCCCATACTGTTAAAGGCAACCATAAAGCCAGCATAAAAAAAGCACGTAACCATTTTTTCTTACACGTGCGTGCGTAAATAAGATACATAGGTAACTTTGGTTTAATAAACTACATAGCCACTCCGGCGGATCTATACCGCGTGAACAGGGAAGACTATACGAAAAGCCGGTTAATAAAATTTAATGATGTACTCCGGGACCTGCGCGAACAGATTTTATTTATTTAGAGATTCAGGTTGAACGGGTGATCACAGTTGCTATAGTTTCCTTTCATGCAGACCCGTTGTTTTATAAAGATAAAATTAATAACAACTTTTTAGTCTACCAAATTAATAGACTAAATAAATCAACAATGCGTGCGGCAGGACCGCAGCAAATATACAAGGTATCTGTATAGGAAAGACAAGGGGACATCGCTTCCCGGAGGGATTGTTACTATATGGCTGCTGCCCGCAGCCATAAAAAAAGGTTTACGCCGCGGTAATGGTCCGGCAGCGTAAACCTTTCATGTAAGGCATTTATACTATTTACGGGTATAGAGGAGGATATCTTCCTCTCCCGGCTCGATTTCGTTCAGGGGTTCTTCCCATCCCTGCGGCAGCGGAAAAATGGTATGCAGGCTACCCATCAGTTCCAGCCATCCGCTCATCTCATCCGACACTTCCACGCCTTCTCCCCTGTCTACATTAAACACCAGGAAAGTCACCTCTCCGGGATATGCATATACTTTATATCCTGAGATACCGGTTACATCTTTCCAGCGTACGACTGTATCGATGCCTTCATCATATTTTACAGAGAGTTTCTGTTCGTCAAAAAGTATGTCCATGCCGCAAAGGTATTATTTTTTTTAATGCCCGAAGCAGCAGCAAAGGGCAGCTGCAGCAGCGCTGTCCTATAACAGGAATGGATATACGTTTTATATATTTATGATAATGATTGCGAGAAGTGATGAGCCGTAATCGTATAGCCATGGTTCAGGTATAGACGGTGGGCAGTGGTGCGTTGATGGCCCGAATCCAGCGTTACCTTCTGCACCCCTGCCTCAGCAGCCAGTGCTTTAATATGCCGCAGCAACACCGACGCATAGCCTTTTCCCTGATAGGCCGGTAAGGTTACCAGGTCATCAATATAAATAATCCTGCCATTGACCAGGTTATGTATGTAACGATAACCGGCGCAGGTCACCACTTTGGTGTCATCTTCATCTGCAGTGAGATAAATCAGGTGAAAACCTTCTTCCGCCATTTCTTTCAGCTGGGCTACCAGGCGATCCGGAGAGATATGCGGACGCAGGTGTAAGAGGGTTTCACTGCAGGCTTGCCGGGATGCATCGTCCAGGGCTGTTTTAACGATTCTCATGTTATGGGTTTGTATCGTGATCAAAAAAACGCTTGTTTTTTTCTTCAAAATTAATTCCATCAGGACTATCTTAGTAGTCCACATTACAATTAGTGAATAGTCCAGATGTTACCTTTTCAAACACTCCTGCAACCCGATAAGCAGCTGAAACAACACGTTTACCAGCAGATTGCCGGCCGCCTGATTAACCTGATCCAGGAAGGCATCCTGCAGCCCGGTAGCTATCTGCCCGGCAGCCGGGTTATGGCCGATCTATTACAGCTGCACCGCAAAACCGTGATCGCGGCCTATGAAGAGTTACTGAGCCAGGACTGGATTGTGGCCATCCCCCGCAAGGGCATGATGGTAGCCACCAATCTGCCGCTGATGAAGCCCAGGAGCTATCAACCGGCCGTATCGCCCTATGCACAAACGCCCGGCTTCCGGTTCAATACGCAGATTCCTTCGCTGCCAGCGCAGGTAGCGCCCACCAAAACCCGGTTGGTTGTCAATGATGGGGCACCTGACGTCAGACTGGCTCCCCTGGAAGAATGGATAAAGGCCTGCCGGAGCATTATCCAAAGTCCGCAATACCCCAAGCGCCTGACACAGGGGCCTACGGCAGGCAGTGAAAACCTGCGGCAGGAAACCATCCGGTATCTCAGCCACACCAGAGGCCTCCGGCTGGACCTGCAGAATATACTGATCACCAGAGGTGCGCAGATGGCCATTTACCTCGCCGCTTCTTTGCTGGTGAAGAAAGGAGACGCCGTGATTGTAGCCTCGCCCAATTACTTTTATGCAGACCAGTGTTTTGAGCAACTGGGTGCGCAACTCCTGCGGGTACCGGCAGACCAGGATGGCATTGATACAGATGCGGTGGAACAATTATGCCGCACCCGTAAGATCCGTTGTCTGTATATTATCAGTCACCACCACCACCCTACCACAGTCACGCTCAGTGCAGTGCGCCGTATGAAACTGTTACAGCTGATACGCACCTATCAGCTGGCCGTTATAGAAGATGACTATGATTACGACTACCACTACCCCACGGCCCCCATACTGCCGCTGGCCAGTGCAGACCATGGCGGTCATGTCATCTATATCGGCTCCATGACCAAATCGCTGGGCCTATCTATCCGTATCGGGTATATGATTGCGCCGGCAGCCTTCATTGAAGCTGCCACGGCTTTGCGTCGCCTGATGGACCTGCGTGGCGATAACCTGTCGGAAGAAGCCCTCGCCTTATTGCTGGCCGATGGGACGATTGAACGACACCTTAAAAAGTCCAACAAGATTTATCATGAAAGGCGGGATCTGTTATGCCGGCTATTGACAGCTAAATTAGGAGATGCCGTAGATTTTGTACCGCCGAATGGCGGCATGGCGTTATGGCTGCCCTTCCACCGCCGCCACCCACTGCCGGTACTGGCAACTAAAGCAGCCGCACAGGGCGTGGCCATCAGTGATGGCGCTCATTACAATTACGGTGGCCTGTCGTTGAATGCCCTGCGTTTCGGATTTGCCTCGCTTAATCCCAAAGAGATCACCACTGTGGTGAATATACTGGCAGGTATCTTACAAACGTGAAAGGCTACACGCCGTTAAGAAGTGAGCCGGAAGCTGATGCGGAATAAGCCTGTAGCGCCGGCATCGTTATCGGAGGCCAGGTGTAATATCCAGGAATCAGCTGTGATGGATTCCACACAGATGCCTTCTATTTTCTGTTGTTTCAATACCTCACTGACAGCGCCTAAAGCCACGTATCCGTCGCAGGTAAGTGCCCGGTGGTGCAGCCGGGTACTGACATTCGTTATCCAGGCAATATAACTATCTCCGATTTCCCCGTCGTCATAGGCATTGGCCGTGGCTTCCACCGATACCGCCAGTAACAGCAGGTCGTGCTGTGCCACGTAACACAGTTCCGATATGCCGGTAAACAGCGGGGTATCTTTAATACCGGTATCCACCGCTATCATGGTCAACGATATGGGTGCTGCCGTTGTTTCTATGTCCGGTACCGTCACCAGCAGGTGATTGGTACGATGGGTATCGTTGCCCCGGTTGGCCCACACCAGTTTATCACCAATGATCGTAGCCCCTTCTATATTCAGTTCCGTTAACCCGGCCTGTTGTAATGCCGGTATCAGCGGATTGGGATAAAAGAGCGGGGTGCCAGCGTTGGATAACGGGATGGAGATGAGTTGTTCCCGTTGCGGGGTGGCCGCGGAACCAATCAGCAATAAAGTAGTTACACCTTCCCATTCCCGTATCACAGCCGCTTCCAGGTCGGCCTTCTGCGCCTTGGGAATGCGGGGAACTGTTGTCTCAAAAAGCGGAATGCGGGCTATTTCCTGGTACTGGGTGTCCATTACCCGCACATAGGTGGCATCGTCGCCCACCAGGTAAAGTTTGTCCTGATGATATACTATAGCTGATCCGGAAGGAAAGTCCGGCAGCAAAGCTGTTTGCAATAAGGTTACGGTGGCTTGCATCTGATATGATTCCTGTAGTCTACAAATTAGATAATTACCGGCAGCTTTCACCGGTAATATTTTTCATATAGCGGTTACCGTTAACGGTTGATCGATAATACACGGCATTTCGTATATCAACCAAACAGGCTACCAGTTTCACCCTATTAAAATCTGATCTGGTCAAAATTATCAAAACTGAATCTGTTCTAGTATTATTTTTTGATAGAAATTTGCACCTGTATAATCACCGGCCGGTTGTACACCTACCATAAAAAAAATAAACAGACTATGCAATTTTTAAAAAGTACACCCGAAGATATTTCCGTTATTATGGAGCTTTATGAAGCTGCCACTGCTTATCAACATTTATATACCGACCGGGTGTGGAAAGGATTTGACCCGGCGATGATTGAAAGAGAAATAGCAGAAGGGCGGCAATGGAAAATCGTGATAGATCAGCAGGTAGCCTGTGTTTTTCTGATCACGGAAAGTGATCCGTACATCTGGCTGGAAATGAACGCCGACCCGGCAGTGTATATCCACCGGATCAGTACCAATCCTGCTTTCAGAGGCAACTCTTTCGTGAAGCATATTATTAACTGGGCGAAGGAATTTGCGCGGGAACAAAATAAACTGTTCATCAGAGTAGATACCGGCTGTCCCAATCCGAAACTGGAAGATTATTATCTCCGCTGTGGTTTTACCCCCAAAGGCATTACCCATGTAGGAGAAACAGACACGCTGCCGAAACATTACCAGAATAATGACTATGCGTTGTTTGAAATGAAAGTGGATGCGTAACCGGCAACTGAAAGGGCATCTGTATGTACCTGGATGCAGGCGCCCTTTGGGTTTATTCAGCATAGTAACCAGTCAGTTACATTAGATTTGATTTGCGAAACTTCCTTTATCTTCGGAAAAGATTACCTGTATTTTCGCAAACAATATTATATAAGGCATATGAACATCTGTCAGGTTAACAAAGCAGACTACCCACAGTTGCTCCAGGTATGGGAAGCATCTGTAAGAGCCACACATGATTTCCTAACGGAAACGGATATACAATACTTTAAACCGTTAATATTAAATACCTATTTTGATGCGGTCAGCTTATGCTGTACGAAAGATGAAACCGGACAGATTACCGGCTTTATGGGCACCGCGGATAACAAGGTAGAGATGTTATTTATTCATCCGGATACCCGGGGCAAAGGTGTGGGCAAAGCGTTGCTACGCCACGGCATCACACAGCTCCACATTACCGAAGTGGATGTAAATGAGCAGAACGAACAGGCGGTTGGATTTTACCGCCACATGGGGTTTCAGGTGGTACACCGCTCTCCGGTAGACGGCATGGGCAAACCGTTCCCGATATTATCCATGGTATTACAGCCGGCATAATACGGGCTGATACCTGCTTAACACGGGTACTACTACGGATGCAGTAACCCGTGTTTTATTACTTTCATTTATCCGTTACCGTTACCAGCAGTGGCGAATTATACATACTCACCGGAGAAATAATCATCTCCGATAACGGCAGCTTGCTACCATATACTTCCTGCATCTTCGCCTTTACTTCCGGTCTGCTGAGATCGAAATCCTTCAGGGGTTGTAAGGCCCCTATTTCCAATCCTGTAGCCGCTTTATAGATCTTCCATACCAATTCTGAACAATAAATCCGGTCGTCTGACCAGCCAAAATAAAAATCATAATTCTTGCCCTGGTACTTCGCGCCGGCTGTCTTCATTTTTTCCAGCACCGCCGGCGTGAGTACACTATCTGCCTGCCGAAGCCGACGGATCACATAGTGTTTATCTTTGCCCCGCGCAATCCACTCCTGCAGGGGCGTATATCGTACCGGTTGCAATGCTTCATATACATACCAGTTGCCTGCTTTCTTAAAAATAATACCGCAGTGACTATACTTAGAGTGCGTAGCCAGCTGAATAGCGGTACTCAGCGAAGATTGTGATACCTGGAATATAATATCTCCTTCGCGTATATCCGCTACCGTTTGCCGGCTCACTTCCGTTGTTGCACGCACGGGAACTCCCGCCGTTAAGGCGCCGGCGGTTAACCCTGCCAGCATCACCATCCACACTGCTTTGCTCCGTACAGACATATCCTGATTTTTTTTACAAATGTAATGGCTATCGGCCAGAGAAGTGCCGGCGATGGTGGCAAAATCCTGTTAAAACCCCTACAAGATTACTTTCCTCACTTTATTCTGCTACTTGTTGGTCACCACCTGTTTTTTTATATACCTTTGACCCCCCTTTTAAATTTCACGTCCATGCAACACTTCCCTGTTTCCAACTCCAACCTTTCTGCCAGCGCCCTGGCCACGTGGCTACAACATCAATATCAGCTCAGTGGTACTATACAATGCCGTATTATTAAAGCGGGTATCAATGATACTTACCTGGTTGATACCGGCAGCCACAAATATGTATTCCGGGTGTATAGCCTCCACTGGCGTACCCGCGCCGAGATCGAGGCAGAGCTGCAACTCTTGCTGTTCCTGCAGGAAAATCAGCTGTCGGTATCCTACCCCATTGCCGACCCGCAGCAACAATACCTGCAGGTGCTGCCCGCGCCGGAAGGCGACCGTTACGGCGTGTTGTTCTCCTATGCCGACGGCGAGAAGCTGCATCAATATGCCGATGAAGTACATTACCAGATAGGCGTGCTGATGGCACGGTTCCACCAGCTTACCCATCACCGGACATTAAACAGAGTTACCTATACACCGCAGTTGCTATTGGTGGATTCGCTCGAAAAGATCGGACAGTTTTTATCTGCCGGTACCGAAGAAATGCATTTTATGCAGGCCGCCCAACAATATCTGCTGGCGACACTCAACCAGGCCGATACGGCAGCCATCCGCCACGGAGGCGTACACCTGGATATCTGGTATGATAACCTGAACATTAATACCGCGCATCAGGTCACCCTTTTTGACTTCGACTTTTGCGGCAATGGCTGGCTATGTATAGATATTGCCTATTACCTGCTGCAGCTCAGTAACATGATTCGCGATGAGGCTACTTTCCAGGTCAAACAGGCTTGCTTCCTGGAAGGCTATACTTCCATTACATCCATCAGCGAGGAAGAAAAACGGTTGTTACCTGCCCTCGGCGTCAGTGTATATTTCTTTTATCTGGGGGTACAATGTGCGCGGTATGACAACTGGTCGAATTCCTTTTTAAGTGAAAGTTACCTGAAACGGTTCATCAACCAGCTGGTGAAGCGGTACTATGATCTTCATCAGCTGGGAACTCCATCATAATATCCCTTAATGATATATCCACAACAGTACCGGCTTACCGGGTTTGTCCAGGTAAGTCTGTACGGTTTCAAAGTAAGCGGGGTTTAAAGTAGGGCAGCCATCGCTGCGGCATAGTCCTTGTAATTGCGCTTCCTCGGGTACGCAGGCATGGCCGTGCAATACCACAAACCGTTCAAAGGCACGGCTGTTGCTACTGTCCAGCCCATATAACTTATAGGCCGTACCGAAACGACCATTGTATTTGCCGCCAATCCGGTAGCGCCCCAGCGAAGAACAGCGGCTGCCATTTACGTTGGAGAAAACGGGTTTTTCCACCCGGTAATCCGGTCCCTGGCCGTGGCATACCAGGCCCTTACTCAGGATCCGCCGCCTGCGCAGATCATAACATACAAAACGGGGATTGCCCGAAAAAACGCGGAAATCAATCAGCAAAGCATATTGCGTGTTGTAACCATGTGCGGCCGCATACTGTTGCAGCTGTGCGGCTTTTTTATGTACCCGTTGCGGGTCCAGTACAGCATAACCAGCTTCCCGTTGCGGTATTGCCGGCGTCTTTTTGTTTTCTTCACAAGCAGATAAAAACAGGCCTACCGGCAACAACCCTACGAAAAACAGGTAACGGCATCTTTCTAAAAATGTCATATTCCTATAGATACAGAAAAATATATTTTCCATATCCGGTCAATATATTTTTAAGGATGATCAGGTGCCGGTGGGCAGGTCTTCATTCCTGTTTTCGGATTTAATCAGGATACGGAGCTGGTGGGTATTAAATACCTGGGAATACGGCTGGATACTTTTGGTCACAAACACACTGCCCCCAATGATACTGTTTCTGCCGATCACGGTTTCGCCTCCCAGTATCGTACTTCTGGCATAAATAATTACATTGTCTTCTACCGTAGGATGCCGCTTGGAAGTAGATAATTCCTTGGCTACCTGTAAAGCCCCCAGGGTTACCCCCTGATAAATCACCACATTGGCGCCGATGACACTGGTAGCCCCAATGACAATACCCGTACCATGGTCAATGACAAAAGGGACGCCGATAGAGGCTTCCGGATGAATATCAATACCTGTTTTACCATGGGCGAATTCGCTGATGATGCGGGGCAGTACCGGTACCTGCAACTGTGATAAGCGGTTGGCAATACGATATACGGTGATGGCATAAAATCCCGGGTAGGATACAATCACTTCGTTGACACTCGTAGCGGCCGGGTCGTAGGCATGAATCGTAGCAGCGTCCTGCCGGAGATGCTGGTAAATGGTACCGAGCGAATCATAAAAGGCAGCCACAATTGCTTCGATATTAATTTCCCGGGGATCGAGGTAGGTCAGCAACATGTTTTCCAGATCGATCTGATTTTTTTTAAGCACCCCTTCATAGGAAGTATATTTAGGGAGATGATTACCGGGAAAAAGAAACTGTACCAAATCGTTCAGCCACGAGATGGCATCCTGTGATGTGGGGGTCGCCTCCCATTCTGCCTGATGGGTTTTACGCAAAAGATTTACCAGGGCTTGGGTATCCATGTTTTCAATTATTGATGATCAGATCATTATTTAAGATGATGGCTTACAGCGAAGCTGTATTGCACCAGTGTACAGGGTTCCTGCGCTACCGACGGTAAGATATGAATAATCTACTAAATTAGTAGGATAATATTTTACCTGGCTGACCCTTACCGGCAAGCATTCGCTCCATCTCTCTGCCAGACAGCTTTTAGCCCTATGATGTAGTATTGAAGTAGTGGAAAAAAAGGCGGATATACGGTAGCGCTTTACCTTAACGGCTTCATTGTTTCATCTAAAAATTCCACTATGCAGATCCACGTTTTCCGCCATGTCCTATGGTTATTTGTTGTTATGACCCTGTTTACAACGCCCGCCTATTCCCAGTTGTCCCGTTTGCAGGCCAACGGCACCCGAATGGTCAATGAAGCCGGCCAGGAAGTGATCCTGAAAGGGGTTGGCCTCGGGGGCTGGCTACTACAGGAAGGGTATATGATTAAACCATCCTTTACCGGTGGCGGCACCCAATGGTCCATTAAAAAACGGCTGTATGACCAGGGGCAGTCTGACGCAGCGGTAGAAAATTTCTACCAGCAGTGGCGCAACAACTTTATTACCCGGGCAGACATCGATTACATGGCTTCCCTTGGTTTTAACTGTGTGCGTATTCCACTACATTATGAATTGTTTCTCACCAACGCACAACGGGCTGTTCGTAACGGCGTAGCCCGCAACAGCAATACCTACAGCAGTTATGTCAGTTCGCTGGGCACCTGGTACAATAACAACCAGCTGTTCAATGATGCCAGCCTGGAAGGCTTCCGGCTGATCGACAGCCTGCTGGCCTGGAGCACTGCCCGGAACATCTATGTGGTACTGGACCTGCATGCTGCCCCCGGCGCACAGGGTACAGACGCCAATATTGCCGACGCCCTGAAAGGCAATGACCTCTGGAATACACCCATCTACCAGGATATTACCGTACGCCTGTGGCAACGGTTGTCTGCCCGCTACCATCAGCAAAATGCCATTGCTTTTTATGACCTCATCAACGAACCTAATAATGTACCCGACAACCGGTGGATACATGCCCTGTACGAACGGCTCATCAATGCCATCCGGGCGCAGGGCGACAACCACCTGCTGATGATAGAAGGCAATGGCTGGGGTAACCAGTACGACTATATGGAACCATTTACTTTCAGCAACCGCAGCAACCTGGTGTACAATGCCCATCGTTACTGGATTACCAACTCTCCCACCACTACCGACCCCAATCCCAACCAGATCAACCTGATTGCCAACCTGGTTAACTTCCGGCAAACGCATAACGTACCGGTATGGGTAGGAGAAACCGGGGAAAACAACAACACCTGGCTCAGTGAAAATATCAGCGCGTTGAATGCCAAAGGTATCGGCTGGTGCCACTGGACCTACAAACGTTTTGATGCCGGAGAAAATGCCGCCCTCCGCCGGATACCACCGCCCTATCTGATGGACGGCGCCGGCAATATGAATGCAGTTTTACAAAATATCCGTTTTGAAAATACCGTTGCCAACGACGGTACCGTAGCCGCAGTGGCGCCGGGGCCGCCCGCTTCTCCTGCCCCCATAGGCGCTACCATTACCCTGCGGGGATTCAATCAGGCATACGTCAGCAGTGAAAACGGGACCACCCCTATGAACTGCAACCGCACCACCGCCGGTGGATGGGAACAGTTTGTAGTAACAGCTGCCGGCAACGGCAAAATTGCCCTGCGCAGCCAGGGGAAATATGTATCTTCTGAAAACGGGACCCAGGCTATTACGTGTAACCGTACCAGTATCCAGGACTGGGAAAAATTTGACTGGATTGTAAATGCCGACGGGAAGATTTCCCTGCGGGGGAATAACGGCCGTTATATTTCCAGTGAAAACGGTACGCAGCCGATGACCTGTAACCGTACCGCCATCAGCGGCTGGGAAGCATTTACGGTAACCATACTGGCTGCCGCCACGCAGGCTGAGATACCCATCAGTGATGCAGTGCTATTTCCCAACCCTGCCGTACCGGGCAGCATCGTTCAGGTACAGCTATCTACCTTCGATGCCCATTTTCCGGTACGCGTGACGGTAACGGATATCCGTAAAAATGTACGGATAGACCGGCAATACAACAGCAGCCGGATTACCTTCTCCACCGATAACCTGTCTGCCGGGTACTACATGGTATTGATTACCAATGGTACAACCCGTCTCGTAAAAAAACTACTCATTCCTTAATTTTCTTTGCACTTTTCAGTAACTTCCGGTAAGCATATTTCCCTGATATGAAAAGCGATATCCTGCTCCCGTACGTTGCCTGCTTTCCACCATCTTCCCCGATGCGGGATACGCAGACAGCGCGTTTTCCCGGCAAATACGGTCAGCGATATACAGGCATACTACTAACACCTATACTGCGTTCAGAGCAGGCAAGGCAACTGTAGCGGCAGTTACAACCGGTATATGGTCATCCCATTGCAATACACAGTAGTCCCGGCAACGCCGGGCTGCTGTTCTTTTATTACAGGATTTTATTTTCGTATATCCATATATGTTATAACATCCTTCGGAGATGCTTTTTTCATGCACTACCTGCATCACTTTTTTTGATAATAATCTGGTAACCTTGCAGGCTATAAAATACACCTCCTTATTTTTAGATTTGCCGGCACGTAAAAACCACTGGTCATCCGCGCAATGACCGGCCAACATATTGCACAGCCATATGCCCTTGTATGATATCATATACAGGAGGCCACTGTTTTACCACACTGCACAGCTGATCATTTCCGGGTACACTTCCGGCCAATAGCTTATTCGCATATCATCAACACTAGCAAATCTAAAAAAACAGTCTATGTACAAGATCTATCTCAGTCGTTACCTGTTGCGGTTTTTCATGCACCCGCGGCTGTCTGCTCTTTGTCTGTTCACCCCTGCGCTACTCCAGACATCCTTTGTGCTGGCACAGGAAAAATACAGTGTGCAGGGCAAGATAACAGATGAGAAAAACGCCCCGCTCACCGGTGTAAGTGTATCGGAAGCCGGCACCCGCAATGGCGTAGTAACCAATGTGGATGGCTTCTTCCGCCTGCCGGTAACCAGTAAAAACAGTACCCTCCACATTTCTTTCATCGGGTATGAAAACAAAGACGTTGCCATCACCGGTGACGGACCACTACAAATCATGCTGGTACCACGGCTGAAACAACTGAACGACGTAGTGATTACCGGCTACGGCAAAACCAGCAAGAAAAATGTCATCGGCGCCATCAGCTCTGTGAACGCAGGAGAATTCAACCAGGGCGTCATCGGCAATCCGGCCATGCTGCTGCAAGGTAAAGTACCCGGGCTGACCGTTACCAAAAGCGGGAATCCTAACCAAACGCCCACGGTTATACTAAGAGGGCCATCCACGTTGCGCAACGGCGCCCAGGAACCATTTTACGTAATTGATGGCGTACCCGGTGCGCCTATTGACATCGTCCCTCCGGATGATATTGCCTCCATCGATGTATTGAAAGATGGCGCCTCTACCGCTATCTATGGTGCCCGTGCAGCCAACGGTGTTATTATGGTCACCACCCGCCGGCCTAAGAACGACCAGATGAAGCTATCCTACAACGCCTACATCGGCGTAGAACAGGTGGCCAAACGCCTGCAGGTACTAACCGGCGATGAACTCCGCCAATACCTTGCAGACAACGGACAGGTACTGGCACCCGCCAACAATGACCTCGACCCCGTTACCCAACAACCCGTGAATACAGACTGGCAAAAAGAAGTACAGCGCACGGCCGTTTCCCAGAACCACCACCTTTCGCTGATGGGTAACGCCAAAGCCACTACGTACGGTTTAAGTGTGAACTACCTCAGCAACCCCGGTATCATCAAAGGCTCAGACCTGAACCGGCTGGGTATCCGCGCCAACATTGGCCAGCGGGCTTTTAACGACCGGTTACGGCTGGACTTCTCCGTATTCAACACCATTACGAACCAGCAAAACTCACCGGATGCAGTACTCTCCAATATGTTGAATTACCTGCCTACGGTGTCTGTCAAACGGCCGGATGGCAGCTTTACCGAAGACTATGCCGGCAATGTACGCGGCAGCAATAATCCCGTGGCGCTGATTGAAAACAACCAGGATAAAACCAAAACATCCCGGTTGCTGGCCAACGGCCTGGCGGAAGTAACTATCCTGCCCGGTCTTACTTACACCGCCAGCCTGTCGACACAGCGGGACCAGTTTACGCGCAACATTTACTACAACAGTTTATCTGTACTCGCCAAAGGCAACAACGGGAAAGCTTCGCGTACCGCCTGGATCAATACCCGTAATCTCATTGAGTCCTATTTCAACTACGATCTCACCACCGGTAAACATCAGTTTAAATTACTGGCGGGTTACTCCTGGCAGGAAGACCAGAACGGAGATGGATTTGGCGTTACCACACAAGGATTTGGCAGTGATGCACTTTCCTACAACAACCTCGGACTGAGCAATCCGCCGCCAGGCACGATTGTATTCGATAACTCCACTTCCACCACGTTGACGACACTTCGTCTTATTTCCTACTATGCCCGGTTGAATTATCAGTATGCCGACAAATATTACTTCCAGGCATCCCTGCGTAATGATGGTTCTTCTGCATTTGGTAAAAATTCCCGCTGGGGTTATTTCCCGGCCGTCTCTGCGGGCTGGCGTATCAGTCAGGAAGCCTTTATGAAGCAGCTCCGTTTCCTGGAAGATCTCAAGCTGCGGGTAAGTTATGGCGTATCCGGCAATTCGCTTGGCTTCGATCCGCTGGCAGCACAACTGCAATACAGCACGGTAGGCCGCTACTATGACAACGGACAACTGATCAATGCGATTGCACCGGTACAAAATGCCAACCCCGATCTTAAATGGGAACGTACCGGGATGTTCAATGCCGGTATCGACTTTGTGTTGTTCCACGGGCGGTTGAGTGGCGCTATTGATTACTACAACAAACAAACGGATGACCTCATCTGGAACTATCCGGTATCCACTACGCAGTATATTGCCACCACCCTGCTAACCAACGTAGGCAAGGTAAGCAACAAGGGTATAGAAGTGATCCTGAATGCCACCCCGGTGAGTACGAAAGATTTTTCCTGGAGAACCACGATCAACGTATCGCACAATACCAACAGTATCAGTTCTCTCTCCAGCGGACAGTTTACCTTAAAGGATATACCCGTAGCCATATTAGGTGGTAAAGGACAATCCGGTAACTGGAGCCAGAAAGTAACCGAAGGCCAGCCCATTGGTACTTTCACCTTGTTTCATTACCTGGGTAAAGACAAAGATGGTATCTCCACCTATCAGAAAGCCGATGGCAGCGTAACCACTTCTCCCACAACCGCCGACCTGCTGACGGCCGGCAACGCACAGCCTAAGATCACCTATGGCTGGAGCAATACTTTCACCTGGAAAGCCTTTGATCTCACACTGTTTATCCGTGGCGTATCGGGCAATAAAATACTCAACGCCACCCTCGCCGGCCTGAACACGCCTACCGATGCCAAGATGACGAATGTGGCCCGGTATACCCTGCAGGAGTCTTACAATGATAAAAACTCCTTCCTGGTATCCGACCGGTTCCTGGAAAACGGCGCTTACCTCCGGATGGAAAATCTGACGCTGGGTTATACCATCAAAACCCGTAGTCCGCATATCAGCAAACTACGGGTGTATGCCAACGTCAATAATGTATTTACCATCACGCAGTATACCGGTATAGATCCGGAAGTGGACCTGGGCGGCCTTACCCCCGGTATTGATGTCAGAAATTATTACCCTAAAACCCGGTCTTTCATCGTAGGTATCAACACTACTTTCTGATACCGGTTTTTTATTATTCCACTACACATAACTAACGACCATGGCACTACGTAATCAACGCTTATATATATGCATGCTCATCCTGGTGGCTTTGTCTGCCTGCCGTAAACTGGATGTGGATGTGGCCTCCCGGTATACGCCTTCCAACTTCCCTACCAACGGCGCTTCCTATGCAGCAGCCGTAGGTGCAGTATATTCCCAGCTGGCCAACAGTAAATCCGGCGACCCTACCTATTTCATGAATGGTACCGGTTTCAGTTACGGCGTCGACTACTGGATGCTGCAGGAGCTGTCTACCGATGAGGCCTTCATTCCGGCCCGCGATGGTAACTGGGATGACGGAGGTAAATACCGTTTCCTACACCTGCATACCTGGTCTTCCAGCCTGCCTTTTGTCATCAGCACCTGGCAGTGGGGATTTGGGGGTATCAACATCGCCAACAATGCCATTAACCTGGTGAACGCGGCTCCCGGCAACAGCCAGCAGGCCACTTACCTGGCAGAACTGCGCACCATGCGTTCCCTGTTTTACTTTTTCATGATGGACCTCTATGGCAATGTACCCATCATCGATACCTTTCCGGTGACCACCCTGCCTGCCACGCAGCCGCGCGCAGCAGTATTCGCCTTTATAGAAAATACCCTGAAAAAAGCGCTGCCTGATTTACCGGTTGCCGTCAACGGCAGCACCTATGGCCGGGCCACTAAATGGATGGCCTATGCGCTGCTGGAAAAAATGTATCTCAATGCCCAGTACTATACCGGTACGCCACGTTATACCGACGCCATTGCCATGGCAGACAGTATCCTCATCAACGCGCCGTATAGCCTGGATGCCGATTACATGGCTGTTTTCAAACCGGAGAACGGACCGCAGATACAGGAAACCATCTTCGCCATTCCCTATGATGCCAATCTGATTCCGGGGAATCATTTTACCCGGTTCGGATTACATCCCTTTTTAAAGGCCAGATTTGATCTCCCGGAGGCTTTCGGACCCAGTATAGCCCTGAGCACCATTCCCGACTTCTATGCCCGTTTTAACCTGCCTGGCGACGTACGTAACAATACCTGGCTGGCTGGTAAACAAACCAATAAAGATGGTTCCGTCATGAAAGTACGTACCAGCACCAAAACGCTGGACGCCACCTATACCGGGCCGGATACACCGATAGACTGGGAAGTGGTAATCACACCGGAGCTGCCGCTGAAAAAAGGCGGAGAAGGCAAACTGGATGTAGGCAATGATTTGCTGGCACAGCTAAAAGGCGCCCGTTCCATTAAATTCTATCCGGATAAAAATATCAATACCGCTACCCGCTTTCAGAACAACGACATCCCCGTATTCCGCCTGGCTGATGTATTGCTGATGAAAGCAGAAGCGATTTTGCGCGGTGGTGCACCCACTACTGTGAAGGGCGAACTACAGACAGCGGATGTACTGGTGAATAAAATCCGGAACCGTGCCCATACCTCACTGGTCAGTGATATTACCCTGAATGAATTACTCGACGAGCGTGCCCGGGAAATGGCCTGGGAAGGCTGGAGAAGGAATGACCTGATTCGCTTCGGTAAATTTGAAGACAAGTGGGGTTTCAAAGAAAAAAATAACGAAACATTCCGTCGGATTTTCCCCATCCCGGCGATAGAGTTATCACTGAATCCCCGGCTGATTCCGAATCCGGGATACTGATTTTTCATGCAGCAACTGCTGTTATGCTCCACTGGATAATATTATCCGGTGGAGTATTTTTTTCAACCAACAGGGTTATATGAAGTTATCATTAAATTGTTTTTCAAAGTTATGTTGGCAAGACAGGAGTTAATAATTTGCCCTTAATCAAAACCTCAATAATGAAACCCATCAAACTTTTGTTTGTTCTCACAACGATCATTGTATTTGCATCATGCCGCAAAGAATCATTGGTGACACCCGCCAGCACAGTTAACCAGGCATCAGACAAAAAAGCAACTACAGAGAGCACAACTACGTTATCAGAATCATTTGAAAGTGGTACCAAAGCTGCCTATGCAGTGGGTAGTGTAACCCTTTCCTCCGGCAGCTGGAGTTTAGACGAAGCACTGATCGGCAATACCAGTGCAGACGTAAAGAACGGCGCCAAATCTGTAAGAACACGCAACAATGGTCAACTGACCATGAATTTCGACGCTACCGGCGGTGCGGAAACCATCACGATCCAGCACGCGGTGTATGGCAATGACGGCAGCAGTACCTGGCAGCTCTGGATTTCTACCGACGGCGGTTCCAGCTACACCCAGGCAGGCAACACCGTTACTTCTTCCACCTCCACTTTGCAGGCGGCTACGTTCACCGTGAATGTAACCGGCAGCTATCGCCTGTCTATCCGCAAGGTAAGCGGCGGCAGCAACCGTATCAACTTCGATGACATTCAGGTAGTAACCGGCGGTGGCACCAATCCGGGAGGTCCGGGTACCGGTGGTACCACCGGTGATGACAGCCACCTGTTGCTGGGTAACCCTACCGGTGCACAGGCCAGCGTTGTGCTGACCCAGAACTATCTGCGTAATGCCACTTATTACATTTCTTCCTACAACAGCGTAAGAGGTACACCTAACTGGGTAAGCTGGCACATTGCATCCGGCGACCTGGGTTCCGCTCCCCGTCAGGATGACTTCCGTGCAGATGCCGCGTTGCCTTCCTCCTGGTATCAGGTAGGTAGCTCCAGCTATTCCAGCAGTGGTTTCGACCGTGGACACAACTGTCCTTCTGCTGACCGCACTTCTACCGTAGCAGCCAACAGCAGTACCTTCCTCATGTCTAACATGATTCCTCAGGCGCCGCAGAACAATCAGCAAACCTGGAACAACATGGAACAGTACATTCGTTCGCTCGTTACTGCCGGCAATGAAGTATATGTGATCATGGGTAGCTATGGTACCGGTGGTAATGGTAGTAAAGGTAATGCCAACACGATCGACGGTGGCCGTGTAACCGTACCTTCCAACGTATGGAAAGTAGTAGTGGTGATTCCGAATGGTTCCAACGACCTGTCCAGAATCAATGCCGCTACCCGCGTTATTGCGGTAAATACGCCTAACATCAACACTATCGGCACCGACTGGAAAAGCTACAGAACTTCTGTAGACGCCATTGAGTCTGCCGCAGGTGTAGACCTGTTATCTGCTTTACCCGCCAACATCCAGTCAGCGTTGGAATCTAAAGTAGATAATCTGTAGGCAAATCGTATCAACATGATTTACAGAGGCTGACCAAAGTGTAGTAATTATTGTGCAGTCTTTATTATGATATCATCAGAAAGCGTTAAAAATATCTTAGGATCATTTCCGGCGCTTTCTGATGATATACCTCAAACCTACAGCGATCTCCCACGCACCCTTCCATTTCCTTTCTCCACTACTATTTTAATTGATTGGCTGTCTGGTATCTCCGCATTTCATGTCATCGGGATAACAGCTATCATTGCAGTATAATCGCACAGTGCCTTCCTATCTTAGAAATAAATTTACCACCGGGAAAAACGTACTTTCCTTTGCACCTGTTGCTGGTGCTTCTCTGAAAGCGATCAAAGGTGGTAAATCCGATGTTAAAGCCGACACCTGTACTGTTTGTTTATTCCGGCACATTTCATCCCGTTAGCTGTAATGAGGTTGTCTATCATTCCGGCAACAGGAACTGTTTCTTTTACCACGTATAGCGGCAGGTTATTTTCATCCTGTAATAGATAAATACCACCCGCACCTGTATGGCCATATTATGTTCATCTTAAACTCAGATATCCATGAAACATCTTCAATTCAAACCTGTATCCCGGACAGCATTAAAACAAATTAAAGGAGGCGGTAACGCCGCAGCCAGTGAAGCCTGTACGGGCAGCCTTTGCCGGCCATTTGGTTCCGTGTGCGCACCCGGATGTATCTGTGCGTATACCTTTCCGTTAAGTCCTTTTGGCACCTGCCGCAGTAAGGCATTCTAAACTGTGTGGCCGCCCCAAAAGAAATCAACCTTTTTGGGGCGGCCTCTATTAAAACAACCAGGGTGCAACTATATCGCACACCTGATATACCACCGCAGCCGGCATTAATAACAGTAATACATCTCACCTGATAAGTCACCGCAGTCATGTTATTACCACTTTATCTTCCAGTCTGTCTTTCTTTACTATCAGCGCGCATGGCAACCTCCTAAGCGTCTTTCCAACTTTGCTGTTCCCCATCATTTTCCCGATTAGGAAAATCAAATTCCTTATTCGATCATCCCACTGCAGACAATACAGATAGTTTTACAGTACAATAACCCGAACCCAAAGATGCCACATGATTTTTTAACCCACAGTCATGTACTTCCATCCTTACTTAACCCGGAAGCACATGCATTTTTCAAAAAGGAAATTCCTGCACTGGGCACTTTCGTGATGCAACCGCTGCAATGCCCGGCAGATATTCCCGTGATTCACCACTGGCTAAACCAGGACTATGCCGCCTTCTGGCAGTTACAACAAACATCAGCGGAAACCATCAATAATATTTACACAGAGATGATCGGGTCATCCCATACCCATCCTTATCTCGGCCGGCTGCATGATCAACCTGCTTTTCTGGTAGAATTTTATGATGCCAGCAAAGACCGTATCGGTGAGTACTACGATGTACAACCCGGTGACTTTGGTTTCCATATTCTGATGAGTCCTCCGGTACAGCCTATTAAAAATTTCACCTGGCATGTATTCACCATGATTATAGAAGTGCTGTTCAGCTACCCGACAGTGAAACGGTTGATTGTGGAACCGGATACCCGCAACGAAAAAATCCATGTCCTGAATAAACGGGCCGGATTTGTCTATCAACATGAAATAAAATTACCTGAGAAAACCGCCCATCTGGCTTTTCTGACACGTGAAGCATATCAGCACGCATTAGCCGCCGCTTCGTTTGTCAGTTAACCCTGTTTACCTCCTCATACCTGCTTATTCTCCGGCCTTTACCTAAAGGGCGGCAGCTGTTTTTTTGCCTTATTACACACACTTATATTATACATTTAACACTTAGTTATCCATGAACAATTCCGTTACCATTACGCCCGAACAGGCCATCGCCCATCTACAGCCCGAAGTATGGCTTAAAGTCAATACTTTGCACATACGCAAAGCGCTCACGGAACTTTCACATGAACTGTTGCTCACCCCGCTGCGACAATACACCAAAGACGGATGGGGACATTATGAGCTACCTGCCGACAAACCCGGCGTAGTGTATCGTTTCCGCGCACAGATACTCCAGCTGGATCACTGGTATATCGACACCACCTCTATCGAAAAACTGATAGACCAGGTACCTGCTCCTTTGGACTCCTTACAATTCATTGCGGAATTCACCCAAACACTGGGTATCGATGAAGACACCCTGCCCAAATACATGGAAGAGATCTGCAGTGTTTTATACGGCAGCGCCTACATGCATACCAAACCAGGATTTACTTCCGAAGAACTGGTACATGCAGATTACCAACAGGTAGAACATGCCATGATGGAAGGACATCCTGCCTTTATTGCCAACAACGGCCGTATTGGTTTTGATGCCACGGATTACCGCGCCTATGCACCGGAAGCAGATGCGCCGGTACACCTGCTGTGGATTGCCGGTCATCAAAGCAGGGCTGCCTACACCGGTATCACCGCCCTCCCTTACCAGCAATTGCTGCAACAGGAATTGGGCGATGCCGTGCTGGCTTCCTTCAATCAAAAAATCACCGATCTCGGTCTGAACCCTGCAGACTATGTATATCTTCCCGTACATCCGTGGCAGTGGTACAATAAACTGGTACATATCTTCGGCGCGGATATCGCCAATCGCCAGCTGATTTTCCTGGGTACTTCCGAAGATGCCTATCTGGCCCAGCAATCTATTCGTACGTTTTTCAACATCAGTCATCCGGAGAAGTTTTATGTAAAAACCGCACTCTCTATTCTGAACATGGGATTCATGCGAGGCCTGTCTCCTTACTACATGCGTACTACGCCCGCCATTACCGAATGGATTTCACAGGAGCTGGGAGAAGACGCCTACCTGCAGGAAAAAGGGTTCTCCTTACTGGCAGAAGTAGCCACCGTAGGTTATCGTCATCTCTATTATGAAATGGCGCAGCAGAAAGATAGTCCCTACAAAAAAATGCTGGCTGCACTCTGGCGCGAAAGCCCGGTAGCACGGCTGCAGCCCGGACAACAGCTGATGACCATGGCCTCCCTGCTGCACATCGACCGGGAAGGAAAAGCCTTGTTACCTGCGCTGATAAAGGCCAGCGGGACGGATGCCACTACCTGGCTAAGGTCTTACATCGATGCTTACCTGAGCCCCATCCTCCATTGTTTTTACTACCACGACATCGTATTTATGCCGCATGGTGAAAACCTGATCCTCATCCTGGAAAACAGTACGCCGGTAAAGGCGATCATGAAAGACATCACAGAAGAAATAGGTGTCTTATCCAAAGAAAAAGTATTACCGGCAGTGATGGAACGTTTATCTGTAGTAGTACCGGACGAATACAAACTCATCTACATCTTCACAGATATATTCGATGATTTCTTCCGCTATGTAGCACATATCCTCGTTGAACATGCCGGTTATCCGGAAGACAATTTCTGGGAGCTGGTAGCCGCTTGTATACTGGCTTATCAGGAACGTTATCCGGAGCTGGCAGAAAAATTTGAACGGCATGATTTGTTTGCGCCGGAGTTTCATCGTTGCTGCCTGAACAGGTTGCAGCTGCGTCACCACCAGCAGATGATCAACTTGTCTGATCCGATTGGCAACCTGCAGTTTGCCGGTATGTTGAAAAATCCGATTGCTGTTTATAAAACAAAATTAGCCGGCGCAGTGCCGTTGGAAGCCTGATAGCTTCCCGGCCTTTCATTCAGCCACTCAGAAAAAATACCCGCATGGACAAATTTGATCTTACTACGGATCATACCGGGATTGGTATGTCCGGAGCAGCCATCACCCGTATCATCCGGCAACGCAGAACAACGTTTGCTGATAGTTTTATAAAGCAAGAGATCCCCCGGGAACTGCTGGAAGAAATTCTGACCAATGGTACCTGGGCGCCCACCCATAAAATGACAGAACCCTGGCGCTTTGTGGTATTACAAGGCCAGCAACTTCCTTTATTCGGGCAGTACATGGCCGATTATTATAAAACAACGCTGCCACCGGAAAAATTTCCACCGGCGCAATATCAGCAAACCTTGCACTATCCGGATAATGCGGCCTGCATGATTGCGATCCTACTCCATCGCAGCCGTACCGTTCAAATACCTGAATGGGAAGAACTATCCGCCGTAGCCGCAGCCGTGCAGAACATGTGGCTGACCTGTACCGCCCACCAGCTGGGCGCTTACTGGGATAGCTGCGCTGCCTGCATCACCTATGGCAACCAGTTAAAAACGGCAGAACAGGAACAATGTCTGGGTTTTCTGTATATCGGTTATTATGACCAGCAGCAACTCCCACCCCAAAAACGAAGAGCCCCGATTGAAAAAAAAGTAACCTGGCTCGATTAAACCAGGTTACCACCAACAGATACATTACATCATATCACACTAATAGCCTGCTTATGCAACTCCATATATCACAGCCAACGCCCGTTACGGCGCCCTACAAGGATATCTTCCGGGAAGAAACTACCGGAGAATACTTATCCGCCATTCAACTGGCCAGCGAATCTGTTGCCCGTTTTCTGGGCAATAATAAAAAACCGTTCAGTGGCGTCACGCCTGCTGACCTGAAGCCCTTTTTCAGTACTGTAGATCTCAACACGCCGCTGGCCGATTACCAAAGCCTGTTGCAGGAAGTAGAAACCATCTATTCAGATCATGCCATTGCTTTTCACTTACCCCAATATATTGCGCATCTCAACTGTCCGGTAGTGATTCCGGCCATCGCAGCGGAAGTACTGATCTCTGCGATCAACTCTTCCCTGGATACCTGGGACCAGAGTGCCGGCGGTACCCTGATAGAACAAAAGCTGATTGAATGGACCTGCCGGGAGATTGGCTTCGGCCCTGATGCCGACGGGATATTTACCAGCGGTGGTACACAAAGCAACCTGATGGCTTTATTACTGGCCAGGGATCATTATGCGGTACATCATCTCCACCACAATATCAAAAAAGACGGACTACCGGCGGAGGCTACACGCTTCCGGATATTCACTTCTGAAATCAGTCATTTCAGCATCCAGAAAAATGCGTCGTTGCTGGGACTTGGCGAACAGGCCGTGGTGAAAGTACGATCGGATCAGTTCCGGATGGACATGCATGCACTCGAAGATGCCATCCGGCTGGAGCTGCAGAAAGGCAATATTCCGATTGCCATTGTGGCCACTGCCGGTAATACAGACTTCGGTAATATTGATTCCCTGGAAACAGCAGGCAGACTGGCCGCTCAATACAAGCTATGGTTTCATGTAGATGCCGCTTATGGCTGCGGCTTACTGTTATCGAATCAGTACCGTCATTTACTCAATGGCATAGAGCTGGCGGATTCAGTCACAACAGATTACCATAAATCCTTTTTCCAGCCGGTAAGCAGCAGTAGTTTCCTGGTGAAAAACAAAGCCACCCTGGGCCTGTTGAAATACCATGCAGATTACCTGAACCCCAAGGAACAGGAAGAAGACGGTTTGCCTAATCAGGTGAGTAAGTCGCTGCAAACCACCCGGCGCTTCGACGCGCTGAAACTATGGTTTACCATGCGGCTCATGGGCAAACAACAATTAGGAGAATACTTTGACACCCTGATCAACACCACCGCTGCAGTAGCTACTATCCTGGAGGAAGATCCTGATTTCGAACTGCTGAATTATTCCGATATCAGTGCATTGGTATTCCGGTACAATCCGGAGAGCAATTTCCAAACCAGCGCCTGTTCTATGAACCAGCATATCCGCAAAGCAATGCTGGAACAAGGAGAAGCGCTCGTAGCAGGTACCAAGGTGCAAGGCGCTTATTATCTGAAATTCACCATTCTGAATCCGCTGACCACCACCGACCATGTGCTGGGTGTGATGGACATCATCCGGCAGCATGGCGAAGCCTGGCTGCAGACGCAGCCGGTAGTATTGGAAAACGCCTGCGATTAATCATTCACGTTATTATTACTTACAAATGAAAACACCCAACGTATATCACGTCATCGGTATTGGTATCGGTCCTTTTAATCTGGGTCTGGCAGCACTGCTGGAGCCGGTGAAAGAGCTATCCGCCCTGTTCTTTGATCAGGCGCCGCAGTTTAACTGGCACCCTGGCTTAATGTTCAGCAATGCCACCCTGCAGGTACCTTTCATGGCAGATCTGGTAACCATGGCCGATCCTACCAGTCCTTACAGCTTTCTGCAATTTCTGAAAGCGACGGGCAGAATCTATAAATTTTATATCCGGGAAGATTTTTTTATCCTGAGAAAAGAATACAATGTATACTGCCAGTGGGTGGCCGCACAACTGGCCAGCTGCCGCTTTTCGCATCAGGTAACAGCTATCGCCTATGAAGCGGATACCCAATTGTATGCCGTTACGGTTACCAACCTGCGCTCCCAGGAAACAGCTGTGTATCATGCAGCGAAGCTGGTGCTGGGTACGGGCACACAACCACACCTGCCACCATTTGCCCAGAAAGGTGCATTCCCGCAGGTGATTCATGGCGGCGATTATCTGCATCATAAGTCCACTATCCTGCAACAATCTTCCGTGACCGTGATCGGTTCCGGACAAAGTGCGGCTGAAATTTTCAGCGACCTGCTACCTTATGCAGAAGATCAGCTGTCGCTCAACTGGTATACCCGCCCCGATCGTTTTTTCCCGATGGAATATTCCAAACTAACACTGGAACTGACCTCACCGGAATACGTAGATTACTTCTACAATATGCCGGCAGAAAAAAGGAGGGCCACTTTAGCCAAACAAAACCCGCTCTTTAAAGGCATCAACTATGACCTGATCAACAGTATTTTCGATACGCTGTATGAAATGAGTGTAGGCAACAAACCGTTGCAGGTGCAGTTACGGCCGGGTATACAGCTGGATCATATCAGCCGTGCCGGAGAAGATGCCGTGACCTTACATCTGACACATGTAGGGCAACAGCACGCCTTTACTGCCGATACCGGTTTTGTGATACTGGCTACCGGTTACAAATACAAGGAACCCGCTTTCCTCGGAGGTATTCAGGAACGCATTGCGCGGGATGAAAACGGGCAATATGATGTGAAGCGGAATTATACCATTGACAACAATGGTACCGACATATTTGTGCAGAATGCCGAGCTGCATACCCATGGATTTGTAACACCGGATCTGGGTATGGGTGCTTACAGGAATACCTGTATCATCAATGCGATTGCAGCAAGAGAGGTTTATCATGCAGAACAACAGATCGCTTTTCAGCAGTTTGAAGCGGACCTGGATGCGCCCTTGCAAAGTACTGCCGGCGCTGTACCAGTAGCTGCTGCCAGCTTATACTAACCACTAACCTAACAGACTGCCGGTCACCTGTATGGTGTACCGGCAGCTCCTGTTTTCGTATAATCGACCCCGTTATTATCTATATCTATTTCTCACGCTGGTACTCATCTTCACTTTCTCCGGCCTTCCAGTAAACGGTGGCATGTAATTCTTCCCTTTGTAACAACAATTCATTTTTGGCATACTGTTTCACGGCTTTCACCACTTCGGCTTCAGCGGACACCCATACATACCGGGTACTCACTGCAGCCGCAGGAAGCGGTGCAGACTGCAACGCCTGCAACAATAACCGGGACGCTTCGGGACGGGTACCATTACGATACAACCACCTGATTTGTACGGCAGACCGGGTAATTATTTCAAAGGTATCTGCAGGGGTATCTACTTCCAGATAAGCCATACCTGTGGCTGTAGCGGGCAGTGATTCGAGCATGGCGGCAATAGCGGGTATCGCGGTTTCATCTCCCCCCATAAAATACCAGTCAGCTTCCCGGAGTGTTTTGCCTGCTTTCATACCAATACCCAGCAGGTCACCGGGCTTGGCCAGCATGGCCCAGGCACAGGCAGCGCCGTTGTTATCATCATGCAGTGCAAATTCTATATCCAGCTCTTCTTTCCCGGGATCTATTTTCCGGAGTGTATAGGTACGCATGACCGGTTTTTGGGTCGGGTCGGGCCAGTTAGGCCGGCCGCTGCTGACATCCGGCAAGGCTATTTCAGCGCTCCCCGGCTGCGGAATAAATATTTTAATGTGATTACCAGGCCGGCAAAAATGTACGGCCTTTAATCCATAAGCTTTAAAAGTAAAACGACGCAGGTGTGGTGACACATCCTTTATCGCGGTCACAGCTGCATGGGCATAAAAATTCTGTGCAGCCTGTATGGTTGGTATATTTTCCTGATGCATGATTGTAATGTTTTTTGGTCTAACGTTTACTGAGTCTGCTTTTCAGCCGGCTCAGTGCTTCCTGGGAAATCCCCAGATAATTGGCCACCATTTTATTGGAAAGCCGTTGTACGATCTTCGGGCTTTCCATCAGCAAGCGCTGATAACGTTCGGTGGCATCCATCGTAATAAAACTCATTAACCGGTTGGTATTCATCACATAGGCCCTTTCCAGGTAATTCCGGTAAAACAGGTCCCATCCCGGTACTTCTTCCACCAATCTGTAAAAATCCTCTCTGGAGATCGTCAGTAAAGTAGATTTCTCCAATGCCTGCAGGTATTCCAGGGAAGGTTGCTCAGTGATAAAAGCCATCAGTGCGGAGGCGAAATTACCTTCAAAAGCCAGATAACGCGTTGCTTCCGATCCATCTGCCTGCAAAAAATAAATACGCAGGCAACCATTGATTACAAAGTACATATTCCTGGACTGCCCACCTTCTCCCAACAGGATTTCATCCTTTTGTGCCGTTACTGTTTTAAAACAGGCCAGCACCTTTTCCATTCCTTCCTCGCTGATGACAACTTTTCCTAAAATGTAGGCTCTAAGCAGGTGATACATAATTATAGCGCAATGTTTATCGTGAATCTATGATACAAAAGTCGCAACTTTTAATTGCTTTTCCGTAAAATGCCATTCCTCTTTGAAAAACCGGATGAACTCCTGATTGATCAGCTCATCCCCGGCAAGATATACGATGCTGCCGGGGATTGCTTTTGTAAAATTCAGTTTGAAACAATCTACCACCTTTCCGGCAGAATAAGGATATACTACTTCGTAGTTAAACGGATAACTCCTGTCTACATCCGGAAAAAACAAACCTGCCACTTCTGCATAGATGAGGCTGTGGCTGGGTTTGGAGAAAGGCAGTTCGCGGCTTAGTTCATACAGGAACGGGAGGGCGTTCACATCTCCGATCAGGTAGTACGCCGCCGCCTCTTCTTCCCACGCCCATACTTTTTCCGGATTCATAAAGTACACCGTATCTCCCGGAGAAAGGCGCCGGAGCCAGTCGAGTACCACCTCATCGTTCACAGTACTCACAGCTATATCCATCACCTGATGAATAGGTTCATAATTCCATAACGGATACTTCTTGAGCACTACGCCTGACTCGTGTGGATGTCCGATAAAAACAGGCAGTACATGTCCCGGGATCTGCTCTCCGGCCGGCGGCCAGAGCACAATAATTTTCAGATGCCAGGTATGCCCTGCAATCACTTTCACACTCAGCAGACGGGCTTCATTAATCTGTTGCATATACGTAGTTATTTTAAATCTTTACAATGAAGGCATCAATGGGCATCTGCCGGTAATGCCACCTGTTTTTTGTTCCGGCCCTGCAGGAATACCAGGGGAATACAACATAACATCACGATCCCCAGTAACTGGTACGCGCCGGAAAAAGACATCAGCATGGATTGCTTTTTAATAACACCATCTACTGCTTTCAAAGCCATTTCCACAGCATCTGCATGAGAAAATCCTTTCCCCATGAATCCCTGTATATAAGCCTGTATACGCTCCTGGTACGCCGGGTTGTATTCGTTGACATTTTCCAGGAGAAAATTCCGGTGTACACTTTGTCCGATATGGATACGGGTAGCCAATCCTGCGATACCAAAAGAACCACCCAGCTGCCGCATCATGTTATACAACCCTGCTCCCTGGCCTATTTCAGGTCCTTTCAGGTCTTTGATCGCGAGGGTAATCAACGGTACGAACAACATTCCGATACCAATGCCGCGGAAGTTCAGCGGGAAGTAAAAGTCTGTCAGTCCGGAAGAAAGCGTCGCCCGGCTCATCAGGGTAGGAAATACAAAGAAGCAAAGGAAACCCGCTATTACAAATAGTTGTGGCGGTACGCCCTTCTTCAGTACTTTCCCGACAATCGGCATCAGCGATATGGTAAAGAGCTGTCCGGGTAACAACAGTAGTCCGGTTTGTTCTGCCGAAAAGCCCAGCAGGGTCTGGCAGTATTGCGGAAAGATAAATACAGATCCATACAATCCGATACCAAATACAAAGGAGGTCACCATGCCGGCCGAGAAGCTCCGGTAGCGGAACAGCTGAAAGTTAACCACGGGATGCTCCGTTGTGGTTTCCCGCCAGATGAACAACAGGATACCTATCACAGCTGCCGCCGTTAATACGATGATGTAGTTTGTCGCGAACCAGTCTTTTTCCTCTCCTTTCTCCAGCACAGTTTGCAAACTACCTACTGCGATGGTGAGTAACAGGATGCCCCACCAGTCGACCGGTTTACCCACGCCGGATTTAGGGGTTTCCCTTACATAGCAATGAGTGAGTACAGCAGCCAGGATACCCAGTGGCAGGTTGATGTAAAACACCCAGGGCCAGGATAAGGTATCGGTTAGGTAGCCGCCGAGGGCCGGCGCGATGGTAGGTCCTACCACGGCGCCAAAGCCAAATATAGCGGTTGCTGTGCCTCTTTCTTCCGGCGGCCATGTTTCCAGCAGAATTGCCTGGGCAGTAGAAATAAGCCCACCGCCGGCCAGCCCCTGCAACACCCTGAACAGGATCAGTTCTATCAATGTGGTGGAGTTGCCACAGAGCATGGAGGCGATGGTGAAAACGATGATAGAGAAGAGAAAATAATTCTTCCGGCCAAAACGGTTGCCCAGCCATCCGGACATAGGGAGGATGATTACATTGGCCACCGCATATCCGGTAGTTACCCATGCCACATCTTCCAGGATAGCGCCCATATTACCTTGTATATGCGGAATGGCTACATTCACAATGGTAGTATCCAAAAATTCCAGCATACAGGCCAATACCATCGTGATAGTAATGACCCATTTTCTTACGCCTTGTTCAGCCATATGATCAATTTTTTGTGGATACAGAAACGGTCACGTTCATGCCTGGCCGGAGCAGGTTACGCACTTCAGCGGATGCTTCGATGCTGATTTTAACCGGTATACGCTGCACTACTTTCACGAAGTTGCCGGTAGCATTATCCGGTGGCAGCAGCGAAATTTTAGCGCCCGTAGTGCCTGCGAAGTTGTGTACCTTACCGGTAATTTTATGACCAGGGTAAGCGTCTACCTCAATGGCTACTTCCTGTCCCGGACGGATATGTTCCATCTGCGTTTCCTTGAAGTTGGCCGTGATATACAGGCTGTTTTCATCTACAACGGCAAACAGGGTTTGTCCGGGCTGAATGAGCTGACCTTTCTGTATTCTTCTTTTCGTAACAATACCGGTAACCGGTGCTTTGATTTGTGTATAGGACAACTGGAGCTGTGCATAGTCCACATCTACCTGTTGCTGATCCAGTGCGGTGTGTGTCACCTGTAACTGGGTGCGGCTGTTGTTGGTTTTGGCCATTGCTGCATTGTATTGCGCCACCGCAGATGCATAGGCTGCCGTAGCGGCGTCTTTATCTGACTGGGCTTTATCGAACTGTTGCCGCGGCACCGCGCCGTTTTTCACCAGCTGGGCATAGCGGTTATAGTCCTGGTTCGCCTGCCATAGCCGTGCTTTAGCTGCATCCACCATCGCTTTGTAACCATTGGCGGTAGCTTCCATGGTCGTGATTTCTGTAGCAGATACATCAATCCGGGAACCAGCGAGCTTTTGTGCGGCCAATGCCTGTTCCAGTTTCAGTTTATATTCTTTGTCTTCCAGCCGGATGAGGAGCTGACCGGCATTTACCCGCTGGTTATCCTCGATGGCGATGGAATCCACGTAGCCGCCGGCTCTGGCGACTACCGCGCTCAGGTCACCGTCTACCTGTGCATCATCGGTATCTTCATGCGTACGGTAATAGTAGTATTTCTGCACCCCGAAGAGCCCACCGGAGATGATGACCAATGCCAGTATAACAGGAACGATGCGGTTTCTTTTTGTCGGTGTGGTAGTAGTATTGCCTTCCATATGTTTATGAGATGTTTGTGTTTTATTTTGAAATTTTACCAGTGGCTTTCTTTAACCGGAACCACCATAAACCGGCTTCTGCTTTCGCCAGCGCTATGTTGACCATCGTACCATACAGGCGGGTGCCGGCATCGATACGATCTGTGACAGAGGTGACATTACTGCGATATTTTTCTGCCTGCATGTGATCATTTTCTTCCGCCTGTGCAACGGCTACTTCCAGCAGTTTTATTTTTTCCGTTGTCCGGAGGTATTGTTCGTAGCATTTATTCACCTCCTGCTTTACCTGGTCCCACAATACATTCCGGGATAGTTGTGTTTGTTGCTGCCGGATTCTGGCTTCGCCGATTTTATTTTTGTTCAGCCAAAGACTGGGGAAATTCCAGGCGACCGTTACGCCAACGGAGAAAGGCGCCACAAAACTGCCTTCTGTAGGAATAAAAGCGGATCCGGCATGGAAATAGTTGACATTGGCGCCGGCAGACAGTTTGGGTAATACCTCTCCCTGCAAGGACCGGATATCATTTTGGGCGATGGTAGTCTGCAGCGTATTTTGTTTTAGTTCTACCCGGTAGTTCCAGGCATCTTCCTGATATTGCTGCAACTGGCCTGCAGGGTTATTTCCCGTTACCACATCATCCGGCTGTAATTGGGTCTGTTCCGGCAATCCCAGTAACACCGTGAAATTGTAGTTGACAATTTTACGGTTGGTTTCCAGGTCTACTGCTGTCAGGGCCACTTCCGAGCGTTGCAGTTTAAACCGGAGTACATCGTTCTGCGTCACAATACCCTGCGTATATAACTGTTCAGCCTGGGCGATGATACTATCCACTGCTGTAAGATCCTGCCGGATGACCTGTTGGGTTTGCAATACGGTATAGAGATCATAGTACATATCAATGGTGGCGGCGATAATATCATCTTTATGTTTCTCCGCTTCCAACCCTGCTACGGTAGCCAGTAACTGCGTGGAAGACTTTGCATATTTCAGTTTAAATCCATTGAAGATGGTTTCCTGTACGGAGATACCGCCTTTGTAGGAAGTAGCCTGGCGAGGTAACACCCAGTCCAGCGACCCGAGCTGAATATGATTGGCAGGAACAGCGGCATGGCTGAAACCTATACTGGCACTACCGGTTGGCAACGCCTGATCTTTCACCTGATTGTACTGCGCCTGGGCCTGGGCTACTTTTGCCGCTGTGAGTTTTAAAGCCGGACTATTGGCCACAGCCAGTTCTATGGCTGCTGCAAGCGTGATTTTCTGCTCCTGTGCATACAAGGGATGGCTGCCGGCAAGCAGTAAAAAGCAGCAAATATTTACCGGCCAACACCTGCGAAGGATGCGTTGTATACAGGAAAATACTGGATTGTTTTTTTTCATTACTGTTACGTTTATAAATCAGTGTTATAGTGGGCATAGCTCCGCCATGCGGGCATTACGTCCGTTTTTTATTGACAGATCTGATAAGGGTGAAGAAAGAATTTGTTTGGCAAATGTCTATCGCCGGCCGGCGTTAAACATTGATGCAGATCAAAAACCGGAATATGCTGTTGTTAGCCGGTAGCTGCATCGTTTCTTTTTTCGTTTGGCAAATGTCCGCCGGTTAACAGGGCTAAACATTGATGCAGATCAAAAAAATCAAGGGCATAAAAAAACGCGAGGTATCATCCTGTCGGGATGATACCTCGCGTTGTATATTGATACCAGTGTATTTACTGCCAGTCCTGCTCCAGTACTGTTTTCAGTGTCGTGGGCTTTTTGCCGGTCACTTTCTCTACTGTATCTGTCGTAAAAGCAACCTTATTGGTGAGAATGCCATCGTATACAATGGTCATATACTCCCCGATAAAATCCGGCGCACCGGCAGCTTTCAGCACTGCTTTAAAAGTATCGGCATCTGGCTCCGGATAGGTAATCTGCTTGCCTGTGACGGTGGTCAGGAGGGCAGCCGCATCGTAGAAAGACAGGAGTTCCGGTCCCGTCAGGTCATAGGATTGCCCGCTGTGTCCTTCCGTTGTTAACGCCACCGCTGCTACTGCGGCAATATCCGCTACATCAATAAAAGCTGCTTTTCCTTTACCTGCCGGTGCAAATACGATAGATCGCTCCGTGATATTTTCATATTCGTAGTTCCTGAAATTCTGCGAGAAAAAAGACGGCCTCAGTATGGTGTAGTCAAATCCTTCCTGCGCCAGTTTTTGCTCCATCCGGGCATGGAAACCCAGCAAGCCTTCGGGATTAGTCAGTCCTAACGCCGACAGATATACGATCCGTTTAATGCCTTTCTTTCCTAGGTACTCCAGAAAGGGGGCAAACAGCAGATCCAGATCCGGCGTAATGGGAGGACCCAGTAAGAAAACCTTGTCTACACCCGCGGTGGCAGCCTCGAAAGTAGTTGGATCATCAAAGGAAAAATGTACGATTTCTTCCTGCAGACCCAGTTTTTCTTTTGCTGCTGCTACATTTCTGCTGGCAGCAAAAAAAGCAGCCTGCTGTGTCTGCAGTGATTTTATCAAAGCCTTACCAATACTGCCGGTGGCGCCTGTTACTAAAATTTTGTTACTCATTATTAAAGTATTTAAATGATCAATAGTTACTTTTGGTAATGCAATACTAAAAAGTAACTAATGATTAAACAAGAAGGCACACTGGCATTACCAGGTAACACGGAGGTAACTAATAGCCAGCCATCCACCTTTGCCGGTGAAAAAAAATTCCAGGAAATTTTCCAGGTGGCTAATACCACCCGGAATCAGCTATGTCCGGTGAGGGATATTGTGGCGCGCATCAGCGATAAATGGAGTATGCTGGCCATTTTCGCACTGGGTGGCTTTGGCACCCTGCGGTTTAATGAAATGAAACATAAGATCGGGGATATTTCCCAGCGGATGCTGACGGTTACCCTGCGCAACCTGGAAGCCGACGGATTGGTTACCCGTACGGTATTCCCTGAAATTCCGCCACGGGTAGAGTACCAACTGACCCCGCTGGGTTATGGGCTGATGCAACAGTTCTCGTTGCTGGCCGACTGGGCTACCGACAATGGCGAACAGATTCTCCGGTGCCGGCAACTGCAGCGAAATGCATCATAAACGATTCGCTTCCCCATTTGCCATTACATCGGTATCAATAACGCTTAAGCATAAACGAAAAATAAAATAACCTATACCTGCATCTGATTTCATTTGGTACATATTCAGCGGTTAGCAAGGTTAAACAGGGATGCAGCTCCAAAAATAAACGGCATAAAAAAATATGAGGTACCGCCCCCCTATAGGGATGATACCTCACGTTATATGCTCAGACCGTGTGCTTACCCCCAGTCCTGCTCCAGTACTGTTTCCAGTGCAGTGGGCTTTTTGCCGGTTATTTTCTCTATGGTATCTGTGGTAAAAGCTACCTTATTATTAGCAATGTTGTTGTATATAATGGCCATATACTCTCCGATCAGATCCGACACGCCTGTAGCTTTCAATCCGGCTTTAAAAGTATCCTCATCCGGTTCCGGATAAGTAATCTGTTTTCCGGTGAATCGGGTCAGCAGGGCTGCCACCTCATAGAAAGACAGCGCTTCCGGGCCTGTCAGTTCATAGGCTTGCCCGCTATGGCCTTCCTTCGTTAACACTTCCGTTGCTACTGCAGCAATATCTGCCACGTCAATAAAAGCCGTTTTCCCTTTGCCTGCCGGCGCAAACACAACAGAGCGCTCCGTGATATTTTCATATTCGTAGTTCCTGAAATTCTGCGCAAAATAACTCGGCCTGATGATGGTATAATCAAATCCTTCCTGTATTAGTTTTTGCTCCATCCGGGCATGAAAGCCCAGCAAACCAACGGGACCACTCAGCCCTAATCCTGACAGATATACAATCCGCTTAATCCCCTTTTTTCCCAGATACGCTACGAAGGGAGTCATCAGCTGGTCCAGATGGGGGTTAAAGGAAGGACCCAGTAAAAAAACCTTCTCTACGTCTGCTGTCGCTGCCTCGAAGGTAGCCGGATCATCAAAGGAAAAATGGACTACCTCTTCCTGCAGTCCCAGTTTTTCTTTAGCGGCTGCTACATTTCTGCTGGCGGCTTTAAAAGCAACCTGCCGTGCCTGCAGTGATTTTGTCAAAGCCTTACCGACACTACCGGTAACGCCTGTTATTAAAATTTTGTTGCTCATTATTAAAGTATTTAAATGATCAATAGTTACTTTGAGTAATACCCTACTAAAATTAACTATTAATGCAGCAAACGGACACCATTGTATGATCAGTAACTAACTTTTGCCGGTGAAAATTTTCCGGTTGGCCAATATGGCCGGTAGTCAGCTATATCTGGTACAGATATGATGGTGCACATCAGCGATAAATGGAGTATACCCGCTATTTTCGCAGCGGGAGGCTTTATCCCACTGCTGTTTAATGAGATGAAACATAAGGTCGGGGATATTTCCCAGCGCATGTTGATGGTTCTCCTGCGCAACCTGGAAGCTGACGGATTGATTACCCGTACCGTATTTCCTGAAATTCCACCGCGGGTAGCATACCAATTGCCCCCAGTTAAACCATACCTTCATCTAATAATAAATAAGGTCTTTTAGCACCTACCCATTCCCTCTTCTTATCCACGCTATTTTAACTTTTCTGCCAAAAGGCGAAATCATTTTTTTCGCAAAAACAAATACAATACTTTCGCTGCCGGAAATCATTAAACAGAGATCTTTTATTTTAATAGATGGTTGTTACCTATGCCAGTTGCTGTATGACGCCTGTCAGTATTACTATTGCTGCAAGATAAAAAGAACCCTATCCTGCAATAAAACTATCATGGCTATACGGATACCTATGCTTGCGCTAAAATCATCCCTAAGAATACCTTTTTAATATCCTTATTTGCAAAAACATGTATGGCATGAAACTGATTAAAACCCTCACACTCATTTTGCTGGTGGTGTTGAGTACTCCCTGGTACAGCAAGGGGCAGGCCCAGCAACAACCTGGGATAGACGGTCATTTTCCCGAGATGATCCCGCACTCACCCAACGCCGCATCACTGGGAACTTACGGCCAGATTCCAACATCCCTCTTTAATGGATTACCCCAAATATCTATTCCTGTTGGGCAGCTTGTCTTAGGCGGCATAAATGTCGATCTTAGTTTAAATTATCATGCAGGAGGTATTCATCCTGATTATCACCCTGGTTGGGTAGGCCTTGGCTGGAATCTGATAGCCGGTGGTACGATTACCCGTGAGGTGAATGGGGGTGTTGATGAAACTATCTCTCCATATGTCACGCCGGATTCTTTGTATTCCTATTATAGTCATTACAGCGTATCCGCTGCTGATGACTGGAATAATGGCGACAGTCTTTATCGTTATGTCAATATCAGAAGTGGTGCATCCGCATATCCCGCTCCTGATGAGTTTATTTTCAATTTTGGAAAATACTCCGGATCATTTTTTTATGATCATACCGGTAAATGGCAGGTACGATCTGAGAGCCCTTTATACTTAAAAGTGGAAGAAGAACTCAAAACAAACTTTGAATTACAACCTCAACCAGGTGGCAGTTCGATTCCACTTCGACGCATATTTTATAAGTTTACATTGACCACACCAGATGGCTGCCGGTATATATTCGGTGGCACTCAGGAATCAATAGAATTTACCCGCGCATCAAACAGCGAGGGTAATTCCGGCTATAACATCAAAGTAATCCCTACTTCCTGGCACCTGACCCAAATCATTACAGCCAGTGGCAGAAAGATTGATTTTAAGTATCAACATGATCAGCTTCTCCTCACACAGAGATCCAGCATATTGTTGTATAGCTTTACCGGAAGCCATGACAATATAGGTTCCCGGAACGACCCTTATCAACAAAGTGTTGCGATCATTAATCCATCTTATCTGTCAGAAATTACTGCTGCAGATCAAAAAGTCACGTTCTCCCGTTCAAATACCAATGAATTGTCTTTTGATTACAATATGAATGAATTGCAGGCAAGTATATACAATGATTTGGGACCCAACGGCCGCTTTCCTACCCTCGGTGTCTTCCGATGGAAGAAACTGGATACGATCAGTTTTTATGCTGGTAACAATAATTTACTAAAAAAAGTGGTGCTGAATTACAAAGATCAATCCAATTCCCGACTTATGCTGACCAGTGTTCAGGAAATAGGAATGGGTTTAAATCGTAAATCTCCTTACCTATTCACCTATGATACTACAGCACTACCAGCCTATAATTCTCAACAATTGGATCATTGGGGATTCTATAACGGTAGAAATTATTTTGCCGGCCACTCCACTTATTATTCACCGGATGAAATACCTGCGTATGCAGCCAGCCGGGCTCCTCATGATTCATTGATGAAAGCAGGTATACTCACTGGTATTACCTATCCTACCGGCGGCAATACCCGGTTTGAATATGAACCACATGCTTATAGCAAAATCGTTCAAAAGTATCCGTTTAGGTTAGAAGAAGCAGGTGGTAATCTGAAAGCCGGTGGTTTGCGTATCAAAAAAATTACAGACACGGATATCGGTGGTAAAATCACGAATAGTAAAACCTATCAGTATATCACCGACTACAATGCCGGAGGCAAAGCTTCCAGTGGGATACTCTCCGGTGTCCCAAACTATCTTGATAGGAACTATTGGGATCTTCAGGAATATAAACTTGATTATTGGTACTGGTACGACTATTCTATAGAACCACTTAGTCATACCAACGGTAATCATGTTACTTACAGTGAAGTAGCAGAAATATTGGCAGACAGTAGTTATACTATCTATCAATACACCAATCATAATAATCCAGCCTATTTGGACCAGGAACACGCAGGAATGCTATATACCGCACCCGGTCAATGGGTGATGGACCCCCATACCAGTATGGCTTTGGAAAGAGGCAAGTTGTTACGTAAAAGGCATTATTCCACACCGGGGACATTACTAAAAGATACCAGATATGAATACGATGTAACCAGTGATCGCTTTAAAGAGGCGATACGTAATGTTTACATCTCTCAACGGCAGTTTGGTAAATTATATGACTACAGGATTACTTCCTACTTCACATACACCTATCCCTCCTACCTTACTGCCGAAAAAGACACTACCTACGATATGAACGGCGCCAATCCGATTGGTACCCAAACCACTTACACCTACGACAAAGGCTATCGGGTACTCAAACAAACCCAAACGCAAAACAGCAAAGATCAATACTTAGCCACTTATTACACCTATCCGGCGGACATTCCGCGCAGTCATCCTTCCTTACAGGCAACACCGACTATTTACCGGGAGATGATGACCCGCAATATGACTGCATTGCCCGTGGAAATCAGGAAGACGATTACTATCAACAGGGCCCAGTTTACCACTAGTGCACTATTACAACAGTATGCGCTTTATCCCAACAAAAACATCCTGCCGGCACAGGTATGGTCATTGAATACCAACCAGCCACTGTCCGATTTTGCAGCATTGACCATTCAGGTACGGGATACCACCATTGCCGGTACTACCCAAAAATATGAACTGCTGGCGGCCGACAAACGGTATACAACACAGTTGCTGTACGACCGCTACGACTCCAACGGCAATGTATTGCAGTTGCATAAAGCCAACGATGTAAACACCTCTTTCATCTGGGATTACACCGGCCGTTATCCGCTGGCGCAGATTACCGGCAGTAACTACGACAGCCTGCTGGCCTTCACCAACAAGCAGCTGTTTACGACCTATCAGACAGACAGCGTTATACGCAAGGAAGTAGATAAAATCCGCCAAAACACGACGCTGGCGCCGCGGCTCGTCAATACCTACACCTATGCCTACGGCTGGGGTATGAGCAGTGCCACCGACCCTGCCGGCAAAATACTGTATTATGAGTATGATGGACTGGGACAGTTACAACGGGTTCGTGACCAGGATAAAAACATCCTGAAATCCTATTGTTACTATTATATGGGACAGCGCCGTGATTGTAGCGGACTGTATTACAATGAAGCAAAAAGTAAAGATTTTAATCGGGAATGTGGCGTGGGCTACCTGCCGGACACTGTGCGTTATACGGTGCCTTTCGGTAAATACCAGGGGTTAACGGAACTGGAAGCAGATAAAAAAGCGCTTGCAGACATAGACAGCAATGGACAAAAGTATGCCAACACCGTCGGAAAATGTACGAAGATTTATTATGCCCGGATCAGGTATGCCAATCTAAATGTTGTCCTGATTGATGGTAACCGGCATGATGAAGGCATGTTTGATCACCAATACGATATGTACGTGGATTTCTATGATGATCCAGCCGGTACCATTCCGGCTACAGTCAGTAACTTGCCCATCGCACTGATTTTTGACAAATCCACTATGACCACACCCGCTTCCCCGAATCCTTATACCGTAAAAGCAAATGGCAGTAGCTTCCTGGTCATCAAACAAGTGGCCACCAAACAGGAATGGCTGATCTTTGACAGCAACGGCGGTTCACGGATTGACAAAGAGTTTTTTTATAATCACACCTTGCTGCCAAAGGAGGGCTACAAAGTGATTGACTAAATACGAAGTCGTACTATAAAAGAAGCTGTCTCATTAATAAATGGGGCAGCTTTTTTTATGCTGCAAACAGGACGTTGTGCAGCGCGCTATAGCAACTGTTTATAAAGAGGAGCTTTTTATTACACAGGGTTGTAGACTACCCCCAATCAACATAATGTCAAAACAAAGCAGCTGCCTCATTTTAAATAGGAGACAGCCGCTGTTTGTTAATCTTTTAATCCCAAATATGCTTTTGCAGACGCATAATCAGACCAGTTTACCGAAGCAGCCGATCTTGCCTTCGTATTGCCAGGTACGATTATGTAACGGTATTGTTGATACTTCTTACCATTGGCGAATATGGTACCCAGGTCTGCGTTGGCATCCAACTGAATCCGCTGTGTGTAAGCCATTACCTGGATGTTAAGACCTGATGAAGCGTGATAGGGCAACGAAATAATGACAGGGTCACTTGCATCGCTCGTGTTGACGTATACCTTTACATCTGCGCTATTCAACAGCGTCTGGGTGAGTTTAGGTGCGTCAATAAACGCATAGTAGCCTATTGTATCAATACGACCGCCTACGAGGTGTATAGTATCTGGCTTAAACGACACATCCAGCCAATCAGAATAGATCACGCCGGAGCCGGCGCCTGGATCACCTTTGGGACCGGCAGGACCCGTAGCACCAGCAGGACCAGCATCGCCTTTTTTACTGCAGGATATCATGAACACAGCAAGAAAAAGTCCTGCCAGCAGGACCAACGGGGTAATAAGTTGACGTCTTTTCATATTTGAGTGAGTGTTAACGGTATGAAAGGTTAGGGATTTCACACCTTATTTTGGTTTAGGGGAACTAAAATACAACTTCTTCTCAAAACTATACCCCGCGCATCACTGCATAATAACCACAGCGTCCATTGTACAGCGAAATAGCGAGGATCGTACTACTGCAATGCTATTGCATTAAACGTTTGTCTGCGTTACTGTTCATTGCCATAACCCAAATCAGTTACTCATATATTGTAAGGCTTTTGTTTAAACTGGTTGTATGAACTATTGATATGGGTATAAAAAAAGTGGTTGCCTCTACTACTGTTGAGACAACCACTTTTTTTATAGAAAAATAAAAGAATACTAATACTGATGTTCCGGCTGCATGGCTTCTATACCAGGCACTATGAACTCCCGTTTTTCATTTCCCCATTTATCCATCGCATTAATCACCGGTAATATACTCTTACCCACTTCTGTGAGATAATATTCTACTTTCAACGGTAATCCCGGATAGATGGTTTTACCAATAATACCATAATCTTCCAGCTCCTTCAATTGCATATTAATCACACGGGGACTGGCGGAATCTATTCTGCGATGTATTTCACTGGGGCGTAATACACCATTGTTGATACAGTCAATGATCCAGGCTTTCCATTTGCCACCTAGTACCTTAATTGCGATACTGATGCCACACTCCAGGTTTTCCGGGATTTTCTTCTCATACATATTCCAAAAAATTTGAAATGAAGATAAACAAATTTTATAAAATCAGAAAGGCTGCAGGGCCCCTTCCCCGCTTTCCGGCCTCCCTGCTATAGGGAATAATTTATCCCTGCCTGAATATTTTTTCCCTTATTGTTCACGGAGGTAATTGTCTGGACATTTGAGTCATCAAAAAATAACCACGAACCTAAAAACGTAACAGATGACAACCACTCCACAACACCGCGGAGCAGTAACAGTAATAGGCCTGGGCGCCATGGGCACAGTACTCGCCCGTACTTTATTACAAAAGGGTTTTACAGTAACCATATGGAACCGCACGGCAGCACGCGCCGCCGGGTTAACCGCCGAAGGGGCACTATTGGCGCCTGATATCACCGCTGCGGTAGCAGCCAGCCCCATCATCATTACCTGCCTTTCCAGCTATGAAGCAACAAGCCACCTGCTGCAAACAGCCGCCATAGATCTTACCGGTAAAACCATTATAGAATTTTGTACCGGTACTCCGCAGGATGCACGGAACGCGCAAGCCTGGGTAACCGCCCTGGGTGGCAGCTACCTGGATGGCGCCCTGATGGCTACTCCCAGACAAATCGGCCAGGAAAGTACCACCATCTTGGTTGCAGGAGCCACTGACACTTTTCAAACAGCAACCGCAGTACTGGCTGCACTGGGCGGGAATGTGATGTATAAAGGAGAAGCCATCGGAGCTGCCGCAGCCTGGGACCTGGGGCTACTTGCTTCCGTATTTGGTATGATAAACGGATTTATGCAGGGAGCCCTGCTCTTCGAATCAGAAGGGATTCCGGTAAACCTGCTGGGCAATATGCTGGTGAATATGGGGCCCATTATCGGTGAAATGGTACGACATGAAGGAGAAGTAATCGTTAGCGGGAATTATGATCATCCGGAAAGCTCTCTCCGCACCTGTGCCTACACATTTGACCTGTTGGTAAAACAGGCCAATGAAGCCGGTATCGACAGCAGCATCCCGGCATTCAGTCAGGGACTGTTTAAACGGGCACTGGATGCCGGTTATGGCGAAGAACAACTGGGCGCGCTGATTAAAGTACTCCGCACCCAGGCATAAATATGTTTTTTTGTCGGCCGAACGGGCACGGCTATACGACAAAACACGAGAGGCCGTTTCTATACGAAACGGCCTCTCGTGTTGTTATAACATTTCGCTGACACTTATGCAGCTTCTACCAGTTGTTTGATCGCCTGCAGGATAGGATTCCAGCCTTCGCCATTGTTATAGGCTTCCTGGTATCTCCGTTCTCCTTCTGCTACCGTGGCATAGTCGCCCTGTGTAACCGTCAGGGTGGTAACACCTCCCTGTTCCTGTAAGTCATAAGTGACCTGCAGGTAATTTTCAGACGTGTCATCAATTCCGGAATTAGGATCAATGGTGGTATACACCAGCAGCTGGCCCGGCACTATTTTCAGAATAGTTCCTTTTACGGCCACCATTTCCTGACCCTCAAAAACGCCTTTCCACAGCAGGGTACTTCCTTCCTGCCAGTCGGAAACGGTTTCGCAACCAAACATATATTTTTTGGTTTGTTCCGGATTGACCAATGCATCCCAAACAGTGGAGGCAGGTGCATGAATCGCGATTTGGCTGATTACATTCAGAGGTGTGTGCATGTATAAAGTTTATCACGCCAAAAATAAAAAACCTCACCGGTTTCGCAAACATTTCCCGGGTTAGTTTTTATACCGGCATGCATGCTATAAAATACACTGGCAAGTGTTATTTCACCGGTACCTGTTCCAAGGCTACGTGTACGGTATCTCCTTGCTGCAAACCGGTTTGGGTAGTTCTAATGGTAAGTGGTGAGCCAGCCAGCAGTACTTCGGCCTCCATATAGCTGCCGAAAAAGGCGACGCGGCTGATTTCCCCACGCATGCCGCCATTCACTGCCGGTACAATCTTTAACTGTTCCGGCCGGATGTACTGGTCTTTTCCATTGAGGTTAAGTCCGGGTAATTCCGCCAGGGTGGCAGCTATCGCTGGTGTAATCAGGTTATATTTACCCAACAGGGCGGCGGTATATTCGTATTCAGGCTGATGATAGAGCTGTTGTGGCGTACCTTTTTCCAGGATTTCTCCGGCCCGCATCACCATTATTTCGTCTGCCCAGGAAAGCAGGTCTAACGGGTCATGGGAAATAAGCATACAGGTGATGCCCAGCTCCTCACTGAGGTCTGCTACCACGGATTTCAGGGTGTTTTTATGAATCATATCCAGGTTGGAATAAGGTTCATCCAACAGCAGAAACTCAGGCGCGCCGGTCAGCAGGCGGGCCAGTGCAATCCGTTGCTTTTCTCCGCCGGAAACCTGGTCTGTTTTACGTTTCAGCAGGTGGCTCACCTGGCAGATCTCGTACAGTTTGGCGGCATCTTCCGGAATAAATTTATTGGCGTAGGATAAAATTTCTTCTACCCGGTAATTATTGCGTAATTCAAAATGCTGCGACAGATAGGCAATACCCGGATGCCCCGGAATCAATACTTCCAGCGATCCCCGTACCCTTTTCTGCTGATACATTACTTTTCCTTCATCGGCCTGTGCCAGCCCCCCTATTATTTTCATCAGGGTACTTTTCCCAGAGCCGGTTTCTCCGGCAATAGCCAGCTGCTGCAGCTTTTCCTGTTGAAAGCTAACATCTTTTACGGTATAAACACCCTGCTGTTGTTTGCTGATATTGGATACTTCTAAAAAACTCATATGGCCCGGAGCACGTTTTAAGCTGGAATCAATATTTATTCATCACCCTGCCTGCAATTTGCGGCAAGCCTGCAAATTACAGAATAAGTCTGGTGATACCCACATAAATTACCAGCCCAATGCGCCTACTGCCATAAAAAAGCCCTGGCGATCCACCAGACAAACATCTCGTAAGAGGTCTTTTTTTTCTTTATTCTGCCCATACACCTGTATAAGGATCATATTTACATTTAGCCGGTTTGGCATATTCATCGTGTGATTCGGTGGTATAAGCACGGCAATCCGTGCAGATATACCGGAACTCACAGTCTTTGCATACCCGGATCGTATCTTTATTGATATACCAGCGTTGCCGGAACGCTTCCCTCGCTGCTACTGCCGTCAGGGATACTTCTCCCGCATAACCGTAATGGTTATCGAAAGAAGGACAGTTTTTTATCCGCCCGTTTTCATCCACGGCTATTTTCCGGTTCAGACAACCATTGAATCGTATGTTCTCAATAAAACCACTCAATGGCAACAGGGAAAGGGATTTCTGGTTAATAATCCCACAGGCATGACAACTGTCGATCACCTGGTCCGTAAACATGATTTCCTCCGGATTACACTGGCTACGGCTTTCTTCCAGCAGGCCTGCCGGAACACTATGAAAAATCAGATAGCCGATACTATAGGTTTTAATCACGGTTGCCAAAGCGTTACTCGTTTCCCCATCTGTAAAGGGCATCATAATCTGTACAGAGTTAAACCCTTTGCCGGTAGTATGGGAAAGGACGTCTGTTACCTCATCTACTGATAAAGGCCGGTAGCTTCTGATCTGAATATGCTGACAGTTCAACGTTTCCAGCTCTTCAAACAGCTGTTGAAAGTTGTGCATTTTTTCCCGCACGTCAATGAGGGCATTCGTAATCTCAGAGGGATGATCCCACTCCAGCGACATCGGTGGAAAAACAGACAGGTCATCCACTATCGTAGCCAGTTCCTGTTGCTGCAGGTATTGTATGAATTTTTCGAACTCCGCCACGTCTTCCGCAGCCGGCAACATGGCGGCTACTTCACCAATGGATTTATCTTTTAATTCCTGCAATAATTCATAAAAACAATTATCAAAAAAATAGGAATGCTTACGGGAGATATCGTACAAGGCTGTTCTGGTGTGTCCTTTTACCGGAAAACAATCTGCATACAGATATAAATACTGATGGGCAACGTCTGCAACAATACTATTCATCTTACTGGAACTTTGAGAAATCAATAATCTTTGAAACCGGTTTATTAGGCACAGCGTACTGTATGTAGGAACCCATTTTTTTGTTGAAAGTAACCCGGTAAAAAGGGTCTTCCAGGGTAATCAGTTCATTGTAAATAATATGATTATAAAAGATGGGAAGCTGCGTCAGCTTTCTTTCATCGACCCGTAGTTTCTTTACTTTCATTTTCATAAAGACAGATTTATAAGAGTTGGGCAATTCTTCTTTCCAGATAATAATTACACGGAATAGAGGTCATTCCGAACTGGCCGATCGGGTTTACTTCCAGGAACACATAATCGTTGTGCTCATCTACAATGATATCGATAGAGCCACTGTCGAGCTGCAGGGCGTCCATGACCGTGGTGAGTTGTTGCTGTACCTTAACGGGCAACAGATAAGGTACCTGGCGGTTAGGTTTTTCGAGGTTGTATTTACGGAAATCGACTGTTGTTTTTTTGTCGTGCTGAGAAAAAATAGCCATCGCGTAGTATTCTCCTTTGATATAGAAAATGCGCAGTTCATATTTTTTCTTTACCTGTACCTGTATCAGTGAGGGGAAAAATGTTTCCGGCATTGCATCCAAAACGGCGGGCGTTATTTTTTCCGTGTAGGAATAGTATCCTCTCTTTTTGGTAAAATGATAGACGCCGTTTCCCATCGCTTTGGTGACAAGTCCGATATGGGTTTTCTCCAGCAGGTTCTGTACATCTTTTTTGCGGGTCATGATGTAGCTCTCGGGAATCGTCAGGCCCGCATCTCTGGCGATCTGTAATACTTCAAATTTATTGACCTGGGAAGTACGGTAGCCACCCAACACGGTTTTACTGTGTTGCGCTACGTTGAGATAAATAAAGTCGAGCAGGGTCGACATTTCCGTTTTCAGGTGTTCCTGATGGAAGTCGGCATCATCGGGGATGACCGGCTTCTTATGTAAGGAATAATCGATCGGTACACTTTTCATCGACAGGCCTCTGCGGCGGTACCATAGCGAAGTGGCATCATAGAGATTAATCATCTTCCCGTCCTGTTCTACGATCAGCTCCCGTTTGTTGATATCGAAGTAATGAAACGTAGTGGTGTGGGTATCTGCATTCAGGCGCAGATATTCTTTTTTGTATGCTAACAACCATTGTATCACCATCGCGGTGCTACCGTCATCCTGCCGGCTTAAGATTAGAATCATGGTCCTGTTGTACTGTAGAATGAAAAAAGAGGTGATGGCATGCGGGTAAGAAAGTACGGCCTGAAATTGCTCCAGGCCGCACTCTCCATCAACACATCAACTTAAAGATGGCGGTTGCCACCCAAATATTAATCTTCTTTTTCGCCTTCGAAAGGACCATCCATTTCAGAGTGGCTCAGGGTTACAGAACCAGTAACGGTACCACCGGAAACGGAAGCCGCGAGGCTCAGTTTTTCCATATTAAAACCACCGGCGAAGCTGCCCATTTCTCTTTCTGACATGCTGGAAACTTCCAGTTTAGTTAATTGCAGGACTTTCATTGTAAATGAATTTGGAATTTTAAAATAATGGTTACGATGCACTCCTTCCCGGCCCGTGCTAAAGCACAGGAAGGTTTATTTTCAACAATCGGTGGCGCCAACCGGCTGCTTACTCATAGCTGATTTGAAAGGCCTTGTGCAGAACTATTACAGTCCGGGGAATGAATCCAGGGAATCTTTTATCAACAGAAAACAGGAACGTTCACATATCAATACGTGTTCACTGATCAGTGATTCGGATAACCTGGCGAGTTAACGGGAAAAAATACAAACAGGTACGATACAAAAAAATATAAACAGGGTGTTTTTAATAGTTAAATTTAAAAGTTTAAAAAAGAAGATACTGGGTAACTCGTACAGGTAACAACTTTATGCTGACTAACCAGCAAGTACTGTTCAACAAATATAGCGCATGCAAATTGCTACCTGCGACATTTGTATATTAATAAATCTTTAACGAATGCGTTACTTATCTTGCGCTATCATTTCTGGCTGCTGTCAGGATACGGAAAATGCGCTCATCATACTGCGCTTTTCCGCTGCCTGTAAGGCTTTGCTCACATTAAGCATATAGGTACGGTTAGCATTTCCCCATTGTTCAATAGCATCAATGACCGGCAAAATACTTTCGCCTAACTCTGTGAGATAATATTCTACTTTCAGCGGCAATTCGTCGTACACTATTTTATAGACAATGTTATACGATTCCAGTTCCCGGAGCTGCATATTAATGACCCGCGGGCTGGCCATATCAATTTCCCGGTGCAGTTCTCCCGGCCGCCGGATGCCGCGGTTGATACCATCAATGATACAGGGCATCCATTTGCCGCCCAGTACCTTCATTGTTACTTCCATGCCGCATTCCGGCTGCTCCTGCATATTTTTATCGCACATAAACTGCTTTTAAGACACTAAAGATAAGTATCTGCTTTCGCCCGGCCATACATAGGCATAGGGAACAATTTATCCCTACGGAATCTTTCTTCCCTTATTGTTTGCCAGCCTCATTCTGTGGAGCTTTGCCATCTGTTTATCACTTTTAAAAACATTTAAAACATAGTATATGACCACCACACCAACCACTAAAGTAGCCGTTATAGGCCTGGGCGCCATGGGAACTACCATCGCCGACATTATGCTGCGTAATCGTTTATCCGTTACCGTATGGAACCGAACAGCCGCCAGAACGGAAGCAGCCGTAAAAGCAGGCGCCATCGCCGCCCCTTCTGCCGCAGCAGCCATCAGTGAAGCCGATATCATTATCATGTGTGTATTTGACTATAAAGCCGTACAGGAGATATTGCAAACGCCGGCGGTAGCAGCCGCCATCCGTGGCAAACTGCTGATACAGCTGACTACCGGCAGCCCTAAAGATGCACAGGAGAGTGAAACCTGGGCACATCAGCAAGGTGCTACTTACCTCGACGGCGCTATTCAGGTAGCTCCCGAACAAATGGCACAGCCAGATACCACTATTCTTGTATCCGGTCAGGAAGCCGCCTTCCAACAGGGCGAACCGTTCCTGAAAATGCTGGGTGGCAACATCACCTACCTGGGTGCACAGATCAATGCCGCGGCTACGATGGACCTGGCCACCCTTTCGTATGTATACGGCGCCGCGCTGGGCTTCTTCCACGGAGCACTGATAGCGGAATCCAACGGATTTAATGTAGGGATGTACGGGGATATTGTGGCCAATATAGCGCCAGGTATGGGTGCATTTCTGCAACATGAAGGCAAGGTAATACAGTCCGGCAACTTTGCTATTTCACAAAGTCCTCTGAGTATTTCAGCAGAGGCCACAGCCCGGATGGAGCAAACAGCCCGGGAAGCCGGCATCAGCACGTCCTTTCCGGCCTATGCATCCGGATTGTTCAAGAAAGCCATGGCGGCCGGATATGGTAATGAAGAGCTGGCAGCGATGATTAAAGTATTGCGGGAGGCATAGTACGGCAACGCCGGTATGGGTACGAAAGAAAAAGGTTGGCGCTGTAGCGGGAAGCTCCGGGCCAACCTATGTTAAACGATGAAGCATATACGTAGTTGTAGAATACAGCGCCATCTTATTCCGGCCATTCTTCCATTTCCATTTCCAGCAGTTTACTCACACCGGCATATTCGGCCGCAGCCTGCGGGCATAATACCGCCCCTACAGATGCCATTATCCGCTGTGCTACCAGGTCAATATCTGCTGTTGTGATCAATAAGGAAGGTGTTTGTTCCCGGAGCCGCTGCAGTAAGGTATTTCTGTGCATCACAGAAATATCTACCAGTTGATTGATCCGTTCAGCAGCCGTGTTATATAATTCTTCATAATAGAATAGCATGTTCATAAAAGCGGATTTTGATACGGTTCAAAAGTATACCTAAGCGGAGTATCATACCTATATGAAAATATTATGAGCTATAGTTATTAATTATAGAGGGATCTGGCCAGCTTGATGAACCGTTTATTCAGCTCGCTGGTTTCTCCTTTCCGCTGGATAAAGTAAAAACTGCGTTCAATACGCAGTCCTTCAAACTGCAGTACTTTCAGCTCGCCGTGTTCCAGTTCCTTTGCAATGGAACGGGTAGATAAAAACCCGACACAGTTGGATTCCAGCAGAAAATTCTTCAAGGCTTCCGTACCACCCAGCCGGACTTTTATTTTCAGATCGTTGAGCCGGATGCGGCTCTTATGCAGTCCGTTTTTAATCGCCTCCAGGGTACCACTCCCCCGCTCCCGGATAGCTACGGGCATGTTGAGTAGTTCTTTCACGGGATATATTTTTTTCTTTGCCAGGGGATTATCATGACTGCATACCGCTACAATCTGGTCTTTCAGAAACGACTGATAGGTGACGTTGGTAGACTTCCCCTTCTCTTCCGTTACCCCGATATTAATTTCTTTGTCCAGCAATGCTTCCAATACAATTTCACTGTTTCTGTTCAGCAGGGAAATATCCACCAGCGGATACTCCCGGTGAAAAGCAGACATCACGCGCGGCAGAATGTATAAGGCAGCCGTGGTACTGGCCCCCAGGTTCAGCATACCGCTGGCCTGTTGTTTATCATGCATCACGGAAATATCGAATTCCGTTTCTTCCTGAATAATTTTTACGGTCAGCAAACGGTTATACAACAACTGACCTGCTTCTGTCAGCTCAATCTGCAACCCTTTCCGCTCAAACAATTTGGTTTTATATTGCTCTTCCAGCCCCTTTACATGGATACTTACAGCCGGCTGCGAAATAAACAATACCTGACTGGCGCGGGAAAAACTTTTCTGATGGGCAACTTCCATAAAGACCAGGTGGCGATTCGATAACATGGGTTCAGATTTAAACAAAAAGATACGGATACAGCTATAAAGGTAAAGCATCCCGTTCAGCTTCCACCTTTTCACAAATTCCGGACCTGTGATACCCTCATCTTATCAGTATGCTAAAATATATTTTAAAAAGAATGATCGTTCGTTTATATTTGCACTATACATTTAGCTATGATGACACTGAATCATTTAAACCTCAGCGTACAAGACGTACTGGCTACCAGTGATTTCTTTACGACCTATCTTGGTTTCCAGACAACCACTCCGAAACCCAACGCGCACCTGGCCGTATTAACCGGCCCTGATGGCTTCCTGCTGGTACTCATGAACCGGACCCTGAATGAAAAAGGCAATTCCACCTATCCGGATTCCTTTCATATCGGCTTTTATCTGCCCGACGAAGCAGCGGTTACCGCCACCTACGAACGCCTGCTGCAAAGCCCTGCGATCCTCGATCAGGCGCCGCAACGGATCCGGAAAACATTCGGCTTCTATTTTACCGTGGATGATATCATGGTGGAAATCACCACGCCCATCCAGACTTCTATCCCAACAGCATAATTCGTATATACCTATACGTTAGTCTGCTCCTTTATGTGAACATACGCCCCATATACTGAGATACCGCAGCAGATAATCCCCTGCCTGCCGGTTGCAGATACCTGTGGTAGTTTTATGGTATACCATCCTGCATTTGTACAAACCTGATCGTACCGCTATTGAAATTTCATTATTTCATAACGTACACATAACAACGGTATCACATTGCAGTTCAACTTTTGCCACTAAACCATTCCATCCGGTATGAAAACACTCCGCTACCTGGCTCCGCTGGGCTTCCTGCTGCTGGCTGCCTGCCACAAAGACGACGACAACCCATCTACACCGCCTGAACAAGGTTACCCGACGTATGCCCGGCTAGCCGGCGCCACGGTCCTGACCACCAGTAACACCGGTGTGAAAGTGTACAATGGCGGATATGGCTCGTCCATTACCACCGTACCCGGAGAACCCGGTTATTTTTACCTGATGACAGACCGCGGTCCCAATGTGGACGGGATACAGAAGGATTCCAAAATTTTTCCGGTCCCTGCTTTTAATCCGCAGATCGGTAAATTCCGCCTGAGCGGCGACTCTATGATACTGGTGGAAACCATCCGGATGAAATCCGCCGCCAATGTACCTGTAACGGGTCTGCCCAATCCAATTGGCGCCGGTGGTACCGGAGAAATTGCCCTCGATAAAGATGGCAATGTACTGGCTACCGATATAGAAGGTATCGACAGTGAAGGCCTGGCCGCCGGAGCAGACGGCACTTTCTGGATCAGTGATGAATACGGCCCGCACCTCTTACACCTGGACCGCAGCGGTAAAACACTGGAGCGTATCAATCCCTATGGCACAGGTACAGGCGGCAGAAAAATTCCGCAGGTATTCGCCAAACGCCGCGCCAACCGCGGCATGGAAGGCATTGCTATTACGCCGGATGGCAAAACCCTCGTGGGCATTATGCAATCTCCTTTATACAACCCTTCCAAAGACGACGTAAAAAATTCGCTCTACACCCGCATCCTGACGTATGATATTGCCAGTGGCAAGAGCAAACAGTATCTGTATAAATTAGAAAATAAAAATACGGCGAACAGCGAAATCACCGCTATCAGCAACAATACCTTCCTGGTGCTGGAACGCGACGGTGAATTCCCCGGAGATCCGGCCAAGCCATCGCTCATCAAAAGAATTTATAAAATAGACCTGAATACCGGCACCGACGTATCCGATCCTGCAGACGGCGCCGCCGGGAAACTGGTCAACAACAAAACCCTGGAAGTATTGTCTGAACAAGAGTTACAGACTGCCGGCATCCACACCGTCGGTAAATCACTCGTGGTAGATCTGCTGAAAGATGTAGCAGGTTATCCGCATGATAAACCGGAAGGCATTGTACTCATCAACAGTAGCCTCCTGGCGGTCAGCAATGACGACGACTTCGGTATCGTACCTCCCGATCCGGTCAACAATACCTACATCCAGAAAATACTGCCGCTGATCGGTAAAACCGATTTTAATACGGTGTACTTCATCAAACTGGCTACTCCCTTATTCTAAAATACGCCGATAAATAACAACGGTCAGTGATATCCGTGAAAACCATATCACGTATATCACTGACCGTTATACATCTCCCGAAAAAAAATTATTGTTTCGCCAGCGCAATAATATCATTCCCTTCGATCACCTTTATAGGATACCCATGCTGTACCAGCCGGATCATGGCACGGCCCAGCTCCTGCAGGGTACAGAAGCCTTTTGGATACAATGCCCGCCCGATAGGAAACATCCAGTTAATGTAGCGGTAATAACCATGGATACGGGATAACCCTTTGATAGGCCGGATGAATCCGGGCCGCAAGGCATACACCTGGCGGAAGGGTAATTTCATCAGGTCATTTTCTGTTTTACCTTTTACCCGCGCCCACCTGATCCGGCCTTTTTCCGTACTGTCTGTACTCGCGCCGGATACATAACAAAACGTCATTTCAGGATTCAGGCGGCTCAGGGTATTGGCCAATGCCATGGTGAGGGTATAGGTAGTTTTGTAATAGTCGTCTGCATTGATGCCCACCGAAGAAATACCCAGACAAAAGAAGCAGGCATTATATCCTGTCAGCTGTTCGGTAATATCCGAGTAGTCAAAAAAATCGGTGTGTATGATTTCTTCCAGTTTGGGATGGGATACACCGGAAGGCCGGCGGTTAATGATCAGCACTGTTTCCACCTGGGGATCCTGTAAACATTCATGCAATACCCCTTCTCCTACCATACCGGTAGTACCTGTAATAATAACGTTGATGCCTGTTTTCATATGACCTGGATTTATCAGTTTGCAGGATAGATCTGTATACGGAATCAATTATCCCGGGTTTGTTTTAAACGCCCAGCCTTTATCTGCCAACGCCTGCCGGAGTACCACCATCCCTTTCTCTCCCATACCATGCAGTTGCTGTATCGCTGTTTCGGTAACACCCGTCAGTTGTTGCAACTGCGTATATCCGGCACCGTTAAGCGCCCGCAAGGCCGGCTGCGACAATCCTTTGGGGAATCCTGTTTCGGGATCAGGTATTATTTTACGCATCTGTTTAGTTTTTTCTGCAGTTTTTGTAAAACGATCCATCAAGGGAAATCCTGTTATTCCAAATGTAATATTTTTACCGCATTATACCCTTATTGTCGTCGGCACCGACTACCGGCCATGCCTACACCCTCTTTTTCCGGATAGGATACCTGATTTAAATTTGATTTTGCCAGCTCAAAAAAAAGTAGTTAACTTTAAAACACACCTCAGATGACCATAGGAAATAAAGAAGAGAAGTAACCATTATCCGGAAGAATATCGCTAAACACCCCTCGTTGTCATGTTAGAATGAAGATCCGCTTTCCACTCTCATTTATGTATACGATCATTTAAACCTTCTCAAATTATGCAGCGTAATTTTGAACGGTATCTTGGCCCCGTATTCCAAAGGGCGGCCATTAACAAAACCAGAGCAGCACAACTGCAAACAGCCCGCCTCCAGGGAGATGAACCGACTATCCTGTCGCTCACCAGTGAGGCCGAAACAGTGGCTGCTACCACCATCCCCATCCCGCCTGAATTCAATGGTAAGGACTACGTTAGTTTCCTCGTACAGATTGATGCGGAGATTGAACATGGCCTGATGCTGCAATACCTGTATGCAGCCTATAGCCTGGGTGGTCCGCAGATTCCGGACAACCCCGATTACCGCGACCAGGTCCGCAAATGGCAGGAGATTATCCTGGGCATTGCCAAAGAAGAAATGGGACACTTTGTATCGGTACAGAATGTGCTGAAACTATTAGGCGCCCCGCTCCATTTTGAAAGACAGGACTATCCCTGGGACACGCCTTTTTACCCGTTTCCGTTTAAACTGGAAAAGCTCACCCTCGACTCGCTCGCGAAGTACGTGTATGCGGAAGCACCGCAAACATGGCTCGACAGCGGCGACGAACTGGCGGAAGAAATCAAGCAACGGGTGAAGGAACAAACCCCGCATCCGAATACGGTAGGCGCTTTGTTTGAAGTATTGCTGCAACTGATAAAAGACCCCACGGTGATCGCAGACGATGTATTCCAGGCAGACACCTATCCCTATCAGGCCAAGTTCGATGAATGGGGCCGCGGCTATGCCGGCGGACAACGGGGCAATACCCTTCATGGCAACCCTGTTGGCAGTCCGGATGTATTGGTAGTACCCCTGGCCAGCAGAGATGATGCCTACAATGCGTTGCATGAAATAGCAGAACAGGGAGAAGCTTCTGATGGCAACAGCGAACAACCTTCCCACTTTGAACGGTTTAAACTGGTATACATAGAAATGCGGGCACTCGTTGCCAAAGGCTATGACTGGGCGCCGGCCAGAGATGTGGCTACCAACCCCGAAATCGCTGCCTCCGCGCCGGATCCGGAAATATCGTATACCAAAAGACAGGATCAATCTTCCGAAAATGATAAAATCACCAATCCTGATGCGCAAAACTGGGGACATCTTTTCAACATCCGGTATCGCCTGCTGCTCAATTTTCTGAGCCACAGTTTTTTACTGGATGATGGCCTGAATAATACCAGCGCCCACTCTCCCCGGGGCGTAATTATCAACGGCACCTTTGGTGAAATGTACAACCTGCGCGCCATTGCTACCGTGATGGTGCAATTGCCCCTGCATGAGGCGGGCGGGCCTAAATTTGCCGGTCCTCCTTTCCTGACGCCTTACACCCTGTCATTACCTTCAGGAGAACATAACCGGTGGCGTACCCACAAAGACCTGATTATTGCTTCCGCCACCATCATAGAGACCCTGTTGCTCACCACACACCACCAACATCATCGTTACCTCTATGCATTGCAGGAAGCGGATAAGCAGCTGTTACAGATCATCAATGAACTGACAGATGCAGCGCTTGCATGCTGCAGATAATCACTCCACCAGGTAACTTACTTGTTCACACTCCCTAAAAAATCAGTCATGTTAATAAAAGAATTACGCATCCTTCCGCCGTTGGCAGTAGGCCGTCTGGGCTCATCTCCGAATCCCGTGGCCGCCTATGATCTGGTTGTACCTCCGAATAAACCGGTCGGGTTCCGGCAAATACAACCGGCTGCTACATTTGAAATTGATCCGCATACACACCAGATCAATGTTACACATCCCACCAGTATCATTTTTAAAGATGCCGCTTCCACCACGGCCAAAGATGGTACCATCCGGCCGGTAGCGCCCTTCCTGGAGCTATTTGCCATTACGGACGAACATCCGGACAAACTGGTACCTGTTACGACTGCCCTGCTGCAACAGGCCGGGCTGGGCATCGGCGATATTCAATGGGATATTGTGGTGGCCAATTACAAAGTATTCCGCCGTACCAATGATGAAAATGATAAGATTGTAGCGTCTCAAAGTATTACCAACAACTTCGAGGTACATCCGCTGCTGGGGGAATCTGAACATTTCCTGAAGAATAGAAAACTGCCGCTGGGCACAGTGCAGCTCATTGCACCCTCCGAGGCCTATCCTGGTCTGCGGCTGCGTTTCACGCCGGCCGGCGGTAAAGTGTACGGTTCCTCGCTGACACGCAAAACAAGTGATACCACCGAAGAGGATGATCCGATTATCAACAACGACGACCTCATAAAGTATGATGCGGGCAAAGGAAGCTGGCTGGGCTACAAGGAAAAATCATCTTTCGATGCTACCTATACCATGCCCGCACAGATATTTGCCGGGTATAGCGATAAAGATGGCAACCAGGTTAGCTGGGGCTACCTCGACGATGAATGTGATGGTATTGTGATAGCAGGTATTGCCAAAACCGCGCACGACGCACATCCCATTTTTGCAGCGGCGCATATCGTAGCCGGACCACCCGCATTTGCGCCGGACATCTTACCGGTACGCGCCGTATCCGACGAACTGGAACAGATCCTCAAAGGCACAGATATAGATGGAGAAGTACCCATTGAAGAAGCGGAAGAAATTGTGCGCCGCGCCTTTGAATCCATTACCCTGATGAATACGGCTGTCATGAACGGCAACCCGATCAATGGCCGGGAAAATATAGCCAGTACCATGGTACGGCAGGACACCAATGATTTCGGCCGCCTCTACGAACCTATTATGGCCGGTTCTATTGTCGATAACCTGGCGTTACGCTCTTTGCACGAAAGGGTCTTTAATGGCCTGAGTACCGGGGCCGCCGCCTGGTTTGCAGATGCCCTGCGCCGACCCGATAAAATAGGTAACCTCTCCGACACGGAACGCCGCAAGATGCCCGGTTTAATGCGGGGCGCAGATGGGCGGGGCCTTACCCTCACTTATCGTATGATCAATACCGTTATAAAGGCCGCCGCTTCGGCCATGTTCCGGAATGAATCGCTCCCGCCTATCCTGCCGGAAGATCCGTTGGTAGCCGGTAACCTCACCGCACAGCTGCATTACCGCGGTGCAGGCAATCCTTATAGCGTATTGCCCAGAGCAGCTATTTCCAACTGCTTCCCCGGATTGGAATACGACTTCCGGAATCTTTGGCGGCGTACTTTCAAGGGAATTGTGCTGAGCGAAAACGATAATTACGTACTGGACGGCGGCGATCATCCGGAGCTGACAGGACACCGGCTGGTGGCCATCAACGGTTATCCTACCATGGTACGGGGCGAAGGTCCGGTATTTCCCGGCGGCGACAATACCCACCTCACTACTGCCGATAACCCCAGCGGTGCGGCTTTTATGGAATGGTCCAACCTTATTGCCGGCAGACAATTAAAACCCGGCGACGAAGTGCATGCTTATTTTACCAAGGAAAAAGCGCCCCTGCCGGTATTGGTGATGGCCGATGATCTCACCAAATCACCCGACAACTTCCTGATCGTTCCACTGATCGTCAATAGCTTCTTTATTCCCGGCCGCGCAGAGCTGTCGCCGGATGTGATCAAACCCGGTGAATTGACCCATGGCTTATGTGCGCCGTGGCAAAATGACTACCGGGAATGTGCCTGTTACTATTGGGCTGCCAGCCGGCCGGACTATGTAAATGTGACACCGGCGCCCAACGGATCCAGTCAGGGCGATATGTGGCTTTCCAAAAGACGTACCGGGCAATATGTACCGGACAACCGGGTAGACAGCCGCCTGGTTTCCTACGACGACTTATTCCGCAACTGGGAAGGGGAACTGAATTTTATTATCGATGGCCGGGATGCATTGGGTAGTCATACCGATCCTTTAAATCCAACTGTATTATGACGCAGCTTCTTTCACCGGAGCGTTCACTGGCAACTATTGCCAGTGAACTTGCCTCCCGGGTAGCTGTGCAGGCAGCGCCCCATTCTCCGCAATGTCACCTGATACCCGGTGCCGGCTATACGCAGTTGTTTATACCTAATGGCAGCCGGTTGTACCCTGTTGCCCCTGCCACGGCCACACGGCTCCAGGCCTTGTTGCAACAACAGGACGAAACCGGTATTGCAGCGGAACTAACCGCACTGGGGCTGGATGCCCCACCCGCTATCACCGACGTTCCCCTGGAAAGTCCGGATATACATGCCATTTCCCTGGCCATTGCGCAGAAGTGCAATATGGGCTGTTCCTACTGTTATGCAGATCAGGGCGACTTTGGCGGGCCTACCAAAAACATGACTACGGACATGGCTAAACGCTCCATTGACCTGTTACTGAAAGACCGGCCAGCTGGCAGTAAAGTACAACTGACCTTTCTGGGAGGCGAGCCGCTGATCAACCGCCAGGCCTTACAGGAAGCGACGGTGTATGCAGCAGCACAAGGCCGGCAGCGGGGCGTACAGGTGGGCTTCTCCATTACGACCAACGGTACCTTGTTGCGGCAAGCAGATGCCGCTTTTTTTGAAGCGCATGGCTTCGCCGTTACGGTTAGTCTGGATGGCATCGGCGCGGAACATGATCAGCAACGCCCCATGAAAAACGGGAGTGGCTCCTATGAGCGGATCATCCAACAGATACAGCCGCTGTTACAACAGCAGCAACGGATGCAGGTGAGTGCCCGGGTAACCGTTACGCCAGCCAACATGGACCTGGCCCGTACGCTGGAAACATTTGTACAGATGGGTTTCCATAGTGTGGGTTTCTCGCCGCTGCTGCGCTCCAGCAACGGACAGGGAGAAATGAGCCGTACAGATCTGGAAAAGATGTTACAAGCGATGGTGGAATGCGGATTATTGTTTGAACGGTATGTCATTGCCGGCCAACGTTTTCCGTTCCTGAACATGGTGAATGCCCTGAAAGAAATCGCAAAAGGCACACACAGGCCTTACCCATGCGGGGCCGGAGCCGGTTATTTAGGTGTATCTGCTGATGGTGCGTTATCTGCCTGCCACCGATTCGTCAATGAACCGGCGGGCAATATGGGACACCTCAACGATGGTGTGGATCCCTTATTGCAAAACAACTGGCTGGCGGCGCGGCATGTACATCAGCAAACACCCTGTACCCAATGCTGGGCCAGGTACCTGTGCGGAGGCGGATGTCATCATGAGGTGCTGGAAAAAGGAAGAACCGCCTGTGACTATATCCGTGGCTGGCTGCATTATACTCTACAGGCGCACGAACGGCTTACAAGACTGGCACCGGATTGGTACCGGTAGATAAATATCAAGTTATGAATCCTGAAAACACTATTGATGCGTTAATCATTGGCGCAGGGCCGGCTGGTACCTGCGCCGCATTACGTCTGCTGAGTCTGGGACACCGTGTGGCACTGATTGAAAGTGAGCCTTTCCCGAGGCCACAGATCGGTGAATCGCTGTCTCCCGGCATCTGGAATATTTTCCAATATCTGCAGGCGGAACACTTACTCACCAAACAAAACTATTTACATCAATTACCCGCCAGGGTAATCTGGGAAACAACCAATGCAAATATCATCAGCCCTGTATCACGGGGTACCGGTATTATGGCAGATCGCGCGTTGCTGGACAAAGATTTGCTGGAACTGGCTGTACAGCGCGGGCTCCGGCTCTTTCAACCCGCCCGCTTTGAATCCTGTAACAAAATAGCCGATCATTGGGAAGTACAGGTAAGACAGCTGCAATCCAGCTTTACCATTATCACCACCTTTATCCTGGATGCCCGCGGCAGGCGCGGCAACCAGCTGGCAGACCGGGTGCTCACGGCGCCTCCTGCCGTGGCTTTGTGGTCGTATATCCCTGCTGCCGGCATGCCTCGCGAAACCCTGGTGGAGGCCACGGAAAATGGTTGGCTGTGGGGCTCCCCCATGCCCAATGACCAATTCCGGATACTCTCTTTCGTAGATCCGGAAGCCGTAAAAAACCGGCAGGCAGGCCCGGTATTCAATGACATGGTGGCCAGTGGAAAGTTGTTCCGGCAAACATTGTCAGGCGGAGAACTTCCACAGATTTCTTCCTGTCTGGTATTCACCTATGCACATATGCAACCGTGGCATAACCGGTATATACGTTTAGGAGAAGCCGCCTTCTCCCTGGATCCGTTATCGTCTACCGGCGTAGAAAAAGCCATGCGTTTTTCCCTGCAGGCGGTCATTGCCGTGAATACCCTGCTGAAATCCAATGAAGAACCCGTAGCACAGGCTTTCTATGAAGACCGCATGGTAGAATCAGTTGTCAATCACACCAACTGGACCAGCCGCTATTATGCACAGGCCTGGCCCGGTGTGCAGCATCCTTTCTGGAAAGAACGTTCCGTACCTTTTATTGAATCCAAAAATACGGCGACGCCTTTTTATCAGCAATTGTCCAACCGGTTCAAAAACATGACGCAACCGGAACCCATTGCTACCAGGCCTGCTACCAACGCTCACCAGGAAATCCGCCGGATCTGGCATGAAAAAATGCAGCTCTCCCCAGCGGTAACATTTCTGGAAACGACTTGTGTGGTAGCTGATATGCTGCAAACCAAAACTGCCATCCGGCATCCGAATCTCGACCGGGAAGTGGCCTACCTGGAAAATGTAGAGCTATCACCTTTGCTGGGGCAGATATTCAGCCCGGTAGCTTTCGGTGATATTGTACAGGAATGGAGTAAAAGTATTTCTTTTGAACAGGCGGTACGTACGGCTTTCTTTTTATGGGAGAAGGAAATCATTTGTCAGGCCGTTTGAGTGCTGGCATTTTTCAGGTAGCCGGGCTACCTGAAAAATGCTTATGGGTACAACAATTAAGCTTCATACGCCGGCTTTTAAGAAAAAAAACTGCGTCTCTGTTCTCCTTGTTATCATTCACTTTTATCGTTATTTTTTTTATGCAGATGACCAACACGGAGCTCATCTACATTAAACCCCGGATACATTATTCTCCCGTCACCCCTTGCCGCTCCAGCAATTCACTTCCCCAATCATTCAGTATCCATAGTGCTTTAACCAGCTGATCGCCCAATGGGGTTAACTCCCAGGAGACTTCCAGCGGCTTTTGTTTCAGCAGCTGTTTGGTAATAATACCCTGTTCTTCCAGTTCTTTCAGCTGTCGCGTCAGCACACGGCGATTCACCGCTGCAATGAGATAGAAAAAATCGCTGGGTCTTCTGGCCCCCTGATGCAGATACCAGACAATCGGGATTTTCCATTTGCCACTGATGGTATTTACCGCATGCTCCAACGGACATATTTTATTGGCCGTTACCCTGATTTTATTTTTCATGATATCAAAATAAAAAGATGGGTCAAAAATGTCCCATCTTGTTTTTGCAAGTCGCTGCCGCGAATTTAGCACTTCAAAAATAAATCACACATGCAACAAGCCATTATGCAACGCAATCAGCTATTCAACACCTATGTACAGGAAAAAAACAGTACCGGACTGGCAACACTGTACACAACAGACGCCACGCTCTTTCCGCCCAAACTGCCGGCTGTTACCGGCAATACCGCTATCGGTGATTTTTTCGCCGCTGTTTTCCAACAAGGTATCAGCAGTGGTACTTTCGCTTCGCAGCATATCACCATCACCGCCGACATCGCGGTTGAATCAGGCCGGTACGAACTTTTCGCCACGCCTGATCATTGTGTAGCAACCGGACATTATGTATATGTATGGAAAAATATCAACGACAACTGGTACATTCGTCAGGATATCTGGAATGACTAAAAAACAGGTTTATTTGGGAATAAGCCATACCGGTTATGGCTTATTCCCTGTTTTCGTATAAACCAATATGGTCAATAGCTTCCCACTATACGAACTAAAACCGGATTCGCTGTCAGACAGACATTTTTTATCCCTCCATCATTTATTCGTTACTTTGAAAAAAACATTTATTTTCGTAGTCCTTCTCTGCAATATATTTTTCCTCCTCACGCATGGCTAATGGTATTATTTTACCTAAAAAATCTGAGGCCTTTCCTTGTATTAAGGTGGATCATTCGTTTTAGTAAGGTAGTGGTAAGCATTTCTGGTAATATTGTATCAGTAAGCCACCATTTTCTCTATACATTACCCTTTTCATGATCAGGTATACAGGTACACCAATCCGCTTTATTATGAGCCCGGCAGCATAGGAGGTGGTAACAAAAATAATTTTGGTTTAATATTTTCTTGTACCGTTCCAAGTCAATATGTTATTCATATTTTTCGTTTATATTTACGGCAGATCCGATACAAGCCACCAAGTTGTCTCGCCCGTTATCAGGAACCATTATACTAATGGCCACCTGTATCTATATTAACTGTACGTCAGGAAGATTAACCCGTGAAAGCGCGTTTATGCGTAACCGATAGCGCATACAACCTATCCCCAGCCATAACCCTCCCGCCGTTACATCCATGAAATCCGGATTAAAACCATGATGATACCATGAAATCAAAAATTCTACTCACCCTGTTCAGCATCACCCTGATGGCTGCACAAACTACCTTTGGACAGATTAGTACGGATGAACAACCGTACAGCTTTACGCAGCCACAGGCCCTGGCTAAAAAAGCGGAGATCCCTGTCATTACCCTGCCTGCGCCAGATCTGAAAAAACTGGCCGCAGAAGATGCCGCAGAAGCCGCACAGGGTCAACCGCCGCGATTCGGACATCTTTACAAAGTAAACATCCGGCCGGACAATGCCGGTACCTGGACTGACCTCCCCAACGGCGATCGGCTCTGGCAACTGAAAATCAACAGTACCAATGCTAAATCCATCAACCTGTTGTATGATCAGTTCCGGTTACCTGCCGGCGGTAAATTATTCCTGTACAATGAGGAATCCCGACAAGCTATCGGCGCCTTTACCGAAAGGAATAACAAAGGCGTTAACAATGCCGTAGCCGGCTTTGCTACGGGGTTGATTTATGGCAGCACCCTTACGCTGGAATACATCGAACCTGCCGCCGTAAAAGGACAAAGCATTATTTCCATTTCCTATGTAGTACAAGGTTACCGCTACATTAAACTACCCGGCGACAAAACCGGATTCGGTACATCCGGTAGTTGTAATGTAAACGTGAATTGCCCGGAAGGCGCTGCGTGGCAACAGGAAAAAAATGCCGTTGCCCTCATCCTCGTAAATGGTAATCGCTGGTGTACCGGTTCCCTGGTGAACAACACCGCCGCCAACCAGATCCCCTATTTGCTGACAGCCAACCACTGCCTCAGCGGCCTGGATGCTGTGAATAATCCCAATGCAGCACACTGGTCTTTTTACTGGCATTACGAAAGTCCGGGTTGTACAAATAGCGGCGAACCGGCTATTCTCTCTACTTCCGGCGCAACCCTGGTAGCCAACAATGCCGCCAGCGATGTGGCCTTGTTCCGGCTGACAGAAGACCCGGTGAACAAAACCGGCGTTACGCCGTATTACCTGGGCTGGGATCGTAGCGGCAACAGCGCCGCCGGCGTTGGTATCCATCACCCGGCCGGAGATGTCAAAAAAATATCTGCCTATACGCAGATCAGCGCTACAGCCTACGGAAGTACCGGCGGTAACCAGGACCACTGGCGGGTTATCTGGGATCAGACCCAAACCAACCGGGGTATTACAGAAGGCGGTTCTTCCGGTTCTCCGCTGATCAACAATCAACGCAGAGTAATCGGACAACTGCACGGCGGACAGTCTGCCTGTAACAATCAAAACGGCGCCGACTGGTACGGTCGCTTTAGCCTCTCCTGGGGTAACTCCACCGATAACAGGAGAAGATTATCCGACTGGCTCGATCCTGCCGGCACCGGTGCGCAAACGCTGGATGGCATTACCTCCTGCGGTACGAAAGGTATCCTGTACGGACCCAACAAATTATGTGGTACCGGCACTTACTCCATCGGCGGTACTCCTGCAAGTTCCACCATCACCTGGTCAGTAACGGGTCCTTACAAAATCAATGGTGCGACTACCGGCGCCAGCGTCTCTGTCAGCAGCACAGGCTCCGGCACGGGCACCATCCGGGCCATCGTTACCCGTCCCTGCGGATTAGTAGATACCATTGAGAGAACTATTTCCAGCACCCTCGCTGCACCTACCGGTATCAGCGGCCTCGATCCGGATCATCCGCTTTGCATCAACAGCACCTATTACTTCGCTGCCAATAGTGTGGATGGCGCTACCAGCTATACCTGGTCTACTTCCGGCACCATCACCAGCGGCCAGGGTAGTAATGATGTGAATGTGCGCACCGGTAACAGAGCAGGTCCATTTATGATAGGCGTATATGCCAGCAATGCCTGTGGCGATTCTGATCCTTTATTCCTGGATGGCATCGTGAGTACCTGCAGAGGCGGCGAAGATCCGGTGTTTATCGTATATCCGAACCCGGTAGATAACCAGGTAACCATTTCCCGCAACCAGGAAGCCTTTGACAGCAAATCAGCGGACAATAGTATTGTTACCATCTCCCTGCTGAGTGAAAGGGGCGTATTGGTGAGAGCCGGTAAAATTACGCCGGAAACACCAGTGGTACAACTGGATACCCAACGGTTACCGGAAGGCACCTATTATCTCCATCTGTCTAATGGCAAAAAAATAACCAAACAACAGATTGTTGTACGGCACTAATGCTATTATCACTATAAAAAAGCGCCCCGCTGGATTTGTAATCCGGCGGGGCGCTTTTTTTACCATCATTTATATCACCCGAATACGATGTCTTGTTAGTAATCCCGGCAGACCCACTGCTGAAAAACAGGCATCTTTCAGGGTGTTGGCTTCCGGATCTATTTCATAACTATAGGCTGTGGCCAGGTTGGCCCCGGTGAGGTTGGTCTGATCAAACACCGCCCGCGACAGGTCTGTCTGATCAAAGACCGCCTTTTTCAAATCGGTCTGGATAAAATTAACTTCCTTCAGCGAGGAATGGGTAAAAACGGTTTGTGGCATTTTCTTCCGTTCAAAAGAAGTAAAATCCAACACACAGGTCTCAAATGTTACACTGAATAAAAAATCCTGGCATTCACTGAAATTTACCCCCAGCAGTTTACAATGCCGGAAGACGGCATTATTCAACGTCGTTCCCTTCAGCTTTACCATAGACAGGTTACAGTGTTCAAAGGTACAGTCCAGGAATCGGCACGTGGCAAAATCACTGTCGGAAAAATCACATCCCTTAAAAATACAGCTTTCAAATTCCTGCTCCCGGATGCTGATACCCGTATACACTTTTCCGGCTACTGTCTGATCGTACATATGCGCATAGATTAATTCAGGTAGATGATGACCGGATATTTTCCCGTCAACCCTTGACAAATTTAAAAGAAATAGCGATCTTAGGTACGGTTATTCCACTAACATGATAAAATGTAGCCGGATACAGCGGTTATGTGAAATGATTCGTTACTTCACCTGATTACTGCGTGCCACGATTTTCATGCATCCGATAAAACAGTAACCATATCTGATAGTGATAACAAGGCAGATAGCAGCCTGCCCCTTACTTGTTTACCTGGCAACTATACCCATCACCTACAAAAAAATGCAGATGAGAAAAACCGTATTATTCATGCATACGTCCCTGGATAATTTTGTGGCAGGTCCTCAGGGAGAAATGAATTGGATTAATGCCAACGATGAAATCTTTACCTATGCCAGTCAAAGTACCCGCGCAGCAGATACAGCACTCTACGGCCGCAAAACCTATGAGATGATGGAAAGCTACTGGCCGACAGCCGCCGATCAGCCCAACCCTTCTGCACATGACCTGGAACATGCCGAATGGTACAACCGGGTAACAAAAGTGGTTATTTCCACTACCCTGCAGGGATCCGAAAAACCACGGACCATTATCTTTAGTGAGCGGATAGCTGAACAGGTGCAGGCCTTGAAAGCAACAGCCGGAAAAGATATCCTGATTTTCGGCAGCCCCAGTACGGTACATTTCCTCATGCAGGAAAACCTGATTGATGAATTCTGGCTGTTTGTAAATCCCATTGTGCTGGGCAAAGGCATTCCTTTGTTCAAAGGTCTTACGCATACCATCAAACTGGATCTTATCAAGAGAATTGCTTTCGACTCCGGCGTGGTATGTCTTCATTATAAAAACAACCGGGAAACCGTCTGACCGGCTCCCATAGCTTATTTTAAAAAGGCAGGTATCTTATGTAGATACCTGCCTTTTTTCCTGTGTTATTATCTGCTACACTGATCTGAGCATGACGGATAACAATACGTCCACATCTTCCAGTATATTGGCATGACTCTTATCATATACCTTCACTACTTTCAGCTGTTGTAAGCCATCCACTACATATTCCACATTATTAAACGGCAACTGCAATACATAGTTATTCAGCAATGCGGCCTTTTCACCCTGCCATCTCTCATCCGGTAACATCGCTTTAAACAATACGACGCTGGTATAACGGAGACTGTCGGAGATCAATTGTTTACCCAGCTGATAGTCTATCTCCATCAGTGTTTTCAGGTTATTTACGTCTTCCCGGATAGCGGCTTCCCTGTTCAGCAATTTGCTGAGTTCTTCATCCAGTCCTGCTTTCAGCGACAACAACCGGGTGTCGCCATCATTCAGGATGGTATCGAGCAGGTATACCGTTATATTTTTCACGCCCCTGGCTTCCAGCAGCACCGCTATTTCCATAGCCAGCTGTCCGCCCAGCGACCAACCCAACAGATGATAGGCGGCGTCTTCGCGGGGTGGCTGCACTTCATCGATGCAGGCCAGGTAGTAGGCCGCCAACCGGTTCAGGTCAGCGATCTTGTCGGCATGATGCAGGTTGTAGGAGTCGATACCATAGCAGCAATAGTCTGATTGCAGGCTTTCTGCCAGCCCGGTATACACCTCACATCCGCTGCCACCGGGATGGATCATAAACATATTTTCCTGGTCTGTTGTCTTATTCAGTTTTACCACCAGCTTGCCTTTATATTCCCCTTTGCTGATGTGGGCAGCTAATGGCCGGATAGCCTTGTGCATAAAGACGTCTGCTATTTTAATGCTGGTTTGCAGCTGTTGATTTATTTTTCTTACCAGCTGAATAGCCAGGATACTACTGCCTCCCAGGCGGAAGAAATCATCTTCCACACTGATCTGCTCAGCCGGTATACCCAATACGTCTTCGAACACTTTACATAGCCGCAGCTCTGTTTCGTTTTCAGGCGCCAGGTAGGTATGCTTCGCCGTAAACACCGGTTCCGGCAGCAAACGGCGGTCAATTTTCCCGTTGGTATTTAATGCCAGCACGGGTTGATACACCAATACCGCCGGCACCATATAATCCGGCAGGTGCTCACCCAGGTAGTGCAGCAAGGCCTGTTCATCCGGTTGTGCCTCTGCAGCATAATAACCCGCCAGGTATTTGCCGGTACCGGCAGCCTGTTCTTTCGCTACTACAATGGCTTGTTTGATACCTGGATAAGCCAGCAGGCGGGTTTCAATTTCGCCCGGTTCAATGCGGTAGCCGCGGATCTTCACCTGGAAATCATTCCGGCTGATATATTCAATGTTACCATCTCCCAGGTATTTTACCAGGTCGCCGGTTTTGTATAACCTGTTGTTGCCGGCATGTTGTTTTCCGGCCGCAGAGAGGAATGGATGGGCAATAAAACGTTGTTCGGTCAGGGCCGGCTGATGCAGGTATCCGCGTGCTACGCCGGCGCCGCCCAGGTACAGCTCTCCTATTGCCCCCACAGGTACCGGATGCAGGTAGCGATCCAGTACGTAAGCGGTAGTATTCGCAATCGGACGACCAATGGCAATGGTGCCGGATGCCGTCACCAGCTGGTGATTGCACAGGAACGAGGTGGCATAGGTGGTACACTCCGTAGGCCCGTATACGTGCGTCAGCTGTATGGCAGGATGTTGTTCCAGGAAGCGCGTTACATGCTGCAGGGATACCTGTTCTCCACCAAACAGTATCTGTCGTACCTGTTGCAGACCGTCCGGCGCCTCTTCTGTCAGGGCATTAAATAATGCGGTCGTCACAAAGAATACCGATACCTGGTGGGCATGCATCAATGCATTCAACCGGTTCATATCGAGTAAGGCCTCTTTCACCGGAATCACCAGGGTAGCTCCATTTAACAAGGCGCCGAAAATATCAAACACTGATCCGTCAAACGAGAAATTAGACAAACTCAATAGGGTATCGGAAGTGTCTATTGTTACATAGTCTGTACCCTTCACCAGCCGCGCTACACTGTGGTGTTCCACCATCACGCCTTTTGGCTGCCCGGTAGTACCACTGGTATAAATCACGTACGCCAGGTGATGTGCAGCACAGGTGCTCGCTACGTTGGTACGCGGATAAGCAGCCGACAGGATATGTTGCCACAGCCTTTCATCCAGGCAGGCTACCGGCAGGTTCACTTCCTGCATACAGGTTGCCAGCACAGGTGCTGCAATAGTATCTGTCAATACCACTTTGGCGCCGGTATCGGCCAGGATATAGGTCACCCGGTCTTCCGGATAGGCCGTATCCACCGGCACATAAGCGCCACCGGATTTCAGGATGGCCAGGATAGTGATCAGCATATCGGCAGATCTCTCCATGTAGAGCGCTACCCGGTCATCCGGTTGGATATGATAGGTTGCCTGCAGATAAGCTGCCAGCTGATTGGCCCTTTCATTCAGCTCCCGGTAGGTGAAGGATTGTCCTTCATATACGACGGCCGGTTGATCCGGCGTAGCGGCTACCTGCGCTTCAAACAGCTGTGGGATAGTTTGTTCGGAAGGATAGGATTGTACCGTATCATTCCATTGATGTATCATTTTGGTAAACAGCGGCTGATCCAGGTAATGCAGATCGGCCACGGTACGGTGATGCTGCCGGCTGGATTTGAGTGCCGCCAGCTGACTGAGGATGGTTTTAAAGGTGGCAATAAAGGACCGGATAGTAGCCGCTTCAAACAAGGCAGTGGCATAATTGAATACGCCTTTTATCACCTCTCCGCTGTCGTCCAGTGTGGTGGTAAGATCGAACTTAGCTACCGGCCCGCTGTTGCTGCGTTGATACGCTTCAAACAACTGCGGCACCGGCGCAACGGCCTGGCCGAAATGCTGTACGCTGAACATCACCTGGAACAACGGATGACGGGAAGTATCCGGCACAGGCTCCAGTTCACTCACCAGTTTTTCAAATGGCAAATCCTGGTGCAGCTGTGCTTCCACCACGGAATGTCCTACCTGGCGGATGAAATCCACCAGCGACACGGCCGGATCGATTTGCTCCCGCAACACCAATGAATTCACAAAGAACCCGATCAGGTCCGTGATTTCCCGGTGATGACGGTTCGCCACCGGACTACCCACGATAATATCCGACTGATTGCTATAGCTACGTAACAGCAGGTAGTAACCACTCAGCAATAAGCTGAACATACTTACTTCCAGGTCTTTGGCCACCGCCCTCAGCTCTTCACTCAGCTTACGGGTCAGTTCAAAGGAGAGGTCTGCTCCGGCATAGCTCACCCGGGCTGGTCTTACCTTATCTACCGGCAAATGCAGTTGTTCATAACCGGTTAGTTTATTTTTCCAGTAAGATAATTGTTTGTCCAGCACCACGCCACTCAGGAAATTCCTTTGCCAGCGCGCAAAATCTTTATACTGAATCTTCAACGCGGGTAAAGTGGCCGGTTGTGTGGCAATGCCTTCTCCCGATAAGCGGGCTTCATAATAGGCATAATAATGATGCAGCTCCCGTAACAGGATGTCAGCAGACCAGCCATCAAAAGCAATATGATGTAAAACGATACTCAGGTAACGTTCTGCTGCCCGTTGTTTTTTATGCCGCGTATACAGTTTTACCTGCACCGGAAATTCTTCTTCCAGCCGGAACACGTGCCCTACCGATGTTTGCAGCGCTTCCGCCAGTCCTTTGGCGGAAAATACATCCAGCATTTCCACCGGTAAAGGCGTTACACGGTCATCGATCACCAGCTGATAACCATTACCATCAGCCGAAGTTTTGATCAGACTCCGGAGTACTTCATGCCGGTGTACCACCGCTCTCACGGCCAGCAGCAGGCTGTCTGCATTAACAGCCGGCATCAGTTTGAGGACGATCGGCACATTGTAGGCATTACTACCACCTTCATAAGCTTCAATAAACCACAGGCGTTCCTGGGCAAAAGATAACCACTGTAATTCCGGATGGGATACTTCCACCGGCAGCATGTTTACTTCTTCTGCAGCGCCGGTATGCAGCTGTGCCGCAATATTCCGGATGGTTCTGCCGGCAAAGATGGCCGGCACCCGGATCTGGCTGTCCAGCTGTTTATTAATCAGGCTTACCAGGCGGATGGCCAGGATGCTGCTACCTCCCAACCGGAAGAAATCATCTTCCACGCCGATCTGCGCTACAGGTACGCCCAGTACTTCTCCATAGATTTCACATAAGCGTGTTTCGGTGTCATTCTGCGGCGCCAGATACCGGCCATCGGCTGTCAGCACCGGTTCCGGTAAGGCCCGGCGGTCTACTTTGCCATTGGCATTCAATGGTAATTCCGGCAGATGCACCAATACCGCTGGTATCATATAATCCGGCAGATAACCACCCAGATAAGCCAGTAATTCCTGCTGGGGTATCGCTGCCGCCGCCGCATAATAACCGGCCAGGTATTTACCGCCGCCGTTACTGCGTTCTTTCGCCAGTACAATGGCCTGTTTCACACCCGGACAAGCAGACAACCGGCTTTCAATTTCACCCAGTTCAATGCGGAAGCCGCGGATCTTCACCTGGAAATCATTACGGCCCACATATTCAATATTGCCATCTGCGAGATAACGCACGAGGTCACCTGTTTTATACAGGCGGTCATTCGTGTGATGTTGTATATCTTCCGCAGTACGGAATGGATTTGCTATAAACCGCTGTGCTGTAAGGGCCGGCTGATACAGGTATCCGCGTGCCACACCGGCGCCGCCCAGATACAGTTCTCCGATCGCACCTGCCGGCAGCGGATGCAGCTGACTGTCCAGTACATAAGCCGTTGTATTGGCAATGGGGCGGCCAATGGCAATGGTACCCGATGCGGCTACCATCTGACCGTTACACTGGAAAGCCGTTGCATAGGTGGTACATTCCGTAGGCCCATACATATGTGTCAGCTGTACCGCCGGATAAGCAGCCAGGAAACGGGTAACATGCTGCAACGACACCTGCTCTCCACCGAATAAAATCTGCCGCACCTGTTTCAATCCGGATGGCGCTTCTTCTACCAGCGTATTGAACAAGGCGGTCGTAATAAAGAATACGGTAACCCCGCCGGCATACAGCAACTGATCCAGTTTGCTGATGTCGAGCATCACTTCTTTTTCCGGGATGATGAAAGTAGCGCCATTCAGCAAAGCACCAAAAATATCAAACACCGATGCATCGAACGAGAAGCTGGACATACTCAACAGCTTATCCTCCGGCGTGATCGTGATATAGTCCGTATTTTTCACGAGGCGGTTTACACTGCGATGTGCTACCATTACACCTTTCGGCTGACCGGTAGTACCGCTGGTATAAATCACATAGGCAAGATGATGTGCCTCACAGGCGGTAGCCGGATTCGTTTTCGGATAGGCGTTGGTGATAGTAATGTGCCAGGCTGTGGTGTCTACATTATCAATAATCACGGCGCTATCAGCTGTCAGTGCTTGCAGTGCGGCTGCATAACTATTGCCCGTCAGTACTACCCGGGTCCGCGTATCAGCAATGATATAGGCGATTCTGTCTTCCGGCCAGGAAGTATCCAGTGGTACATAAGCTCCACCAGCTTTGAGCACGGCCAGAATGCTAATCAGCATACCGGCAGATTTATCCAGGTAGATGCCCACCAGGTCATCCGGTCTGATATCATAGGTAGCTTTCAGGTAGGCTGCCAGCTGGTTCACGCTTTCATTCAGTTCGCGGTAAGTCAGCTGTTGTTCTTCCCCTATCAGCGCAATCTTGTCGGGCGTTGCGGCTACCTGTGCTTCAAACAGCTGTACAATGGTTTGGTCTGCCGGGTAGGTCGCAGCTGTATCATTCCATTCGTGTACTATTTTATGTAACTGCTGCGGATGCAGGTACTGCAGGTCACCGATCCGGCAGGCCGCGCCACTGCGTTTCAGCGTAGCAAGCGTGCTTAAGACCGACAAATAAGTATCTACATAACCCGCCATGGTACCTGGTTCAAACAAGGCAGTCGCATAGTTGAACATACCACGGATGGTTTCTCCGCTGTCGTCCAGGGTAGCCGTCAGATCAAACTTGGCGACTTCGTGTCCGGCAGCATTGGCATACGGCGCAAACAAGCGGTTGAGTGGCGCGGCATCGCTGCCAAACTGCTGTACGCTGAACATTACCTGGAAGAGCGGATGCCGCGATGTATCTGCCGGTAGCTGCAGTTCTCCCACTAATTTTTCAAACGGCAGATCCTGATGCAATTGTGCCGTTACCACGGAGGCACCTACCTGCCGGATAAAATCAATCAGTGACTGATCCGGACTGAGTTGTTCCCGCAATGCCCAGGTATTGACAAAGAAACCGATCATGCCTTCTACTTCTCTGTGATGCCGGTTGGCCACAGGGCTACCTACGATGATATCTGATTGATTGGCATAACAACGCAACAGTAAGTAGTAACCACTGAGCAGCAGGCTAAACATACTTACCTCCAGGTCTCTGGCCACTGCTCTCAGGGCATCGCTCACATTTTTATCCAGCGCAAATACGACATTATCGCCGGCATAATTTACCTGTGCCGGCCGTACCTTATCGGTAGGCAGGTGCAGGATTTCATAACCTGCCAGCTTTTCTTTCCAGTAAGCCAGTTGTGCATCCAATACAGCACCGGTCAGGTAATTCCGTTGCCAGCTGGCAAAGTCGCGGTATTGTATTTCCAGTGGCGGCAATAGCTCTCCTGCGGCAGTACCCGCCTGTAATGCTTCATAGTGGGCATAGTGTGCATACAGTTCTTTGATCAGGATGTCTGTAGACCAGCCATCGAAAGCAATGTGGTGGAATACGATACTCACATAATGTATTGCTTCACCAGCAGTATGATGCAGGGTATACAGCTGTACCTGTACCGGATAGGCGGTGGCCAGCTGGAAGATGTGCCGGGCAGCTTGTTGTATGGCTGCTTCCAGTTCTTCGGTCGTATATACGTGTACGTGTGCAACCGGTAAAGGGTATTCCACATCATCGCATACCAGCTGATAACCGTTGCCTTCCGCCGTAGTACGGATCACACTGCGCAGCACTTCGTGCCGGTGTACAATGGAACGGATGGCAAACAACAGTCCATCGGTTTGTGTTTCCGGTTGCAGTTGCAGCACAACCGGAATGTTATAGGCATTGGTACCTCCTTCAAAGGTTTCAATAAACCATAAACGTTCCTGCGCAAAGGACAACAGCTGCAACTCCGGCGCTACAACGGCCGCACGGGTAATGCGGATAGCCGTATCCGTTACGGTATGTAGTTGCGCCGCCAGCCGGCGGATGGTTCTGCCGGTAAATATTTCCAATACCCGCATCCGGGTATCCAGTCTTTTATTGAGGAGACTCACCAGGCGAATAGCCAGCATACTGTTACCGCCCAGGCGGAAGAAATCATCCAGTACACCGATTTCCGTTGCCGGCACACCTAATACTTCACTATAAATGGCACATAAAGCAGCTTCGGTATCATTGGCGGGCGCCTCATAAGGCGTGGTGTCTGCAAACAGCGGATCGGGCAATGCCTGCCGGTTCAGTTTACCATTTACCGTCATGGGCATTTCCGGCAACTGCATCAATACGGCGGGCAACATATACTCCGGCAGACAGGCAGCCAGATAAGCCTGTACGTCGCTTTCTGCCACTGGTGTAGCGGCGGCGAAGTAAGCCGCCAGGTATTTGCCATTGCCGCTAGCTTGCTCCCTTGCTACCACTACCGCCTGTTGAATACCCGGATAGGCAGCCAGGCGGTTTTCTATTTCGCCCAGTTCAATCCGGTATCCGCGGATCTTTACCTGGAAGTCGTTACGGCCGATATAAGCCAGTGAGCCATCCGGCAGGTATTTCACCAGGTCGCCGGTTTTATAGATCCGGCTATTGGCGCCTGTCGCTTTTTCTTCCGTTGTCTGGAAAGGATTATCGATAAAACGTTCCCCCGTTAACGTGGGTCGGTTCCAGTAACCTCTTGCCACACCGGCACCGCCGATATATAACTCTCCGATAGCGCCTGCCGGCACCGGTTTTAACCGGGCATCCAGTACATACACCGAGGTATTGGCGATCGGGCGACCAATATGTACGTTATAATGATCTGCCGTGTTCAGCTGATTCAATGACCATACCGTAGTTTCTGTGGGTCCGTATACATTCAGCACCCAGGCTACCTGTGCGGAAGAGAATATTCTGTTCAGTAACTCGCGGGTAATGGCTTCTCCTCCTACAAACAGTTTCAATGCAGGATTATTGAACCGGATCTGATCCAAACCGGCTGATAACAATCCTGGTGTTAACTGAATGAAGGTATATTTACTGGTGTCGATATCCAGCCATTTATTATCCGACAATTCAATAAATCCGCCGCTGATCAGGGGCAACCCATATTCCAGGCCCCAGATATCAAATACATAACTGGTGACAGATAAAGTATGGATGGCTTCTTCCGCGCCGAAATAGGTATGCCGGTAATAATGCAGCAGGTTCACAAAAGAATGATGGGCAATCATTACCCCTTTGGGATTACCGGTAGTGCCACTGGTATAGATGACATAATTGAGGTGATCCGGTGCAGCTGTGTGAACCGGGTTCATATTATGATAGTCTGCCGCCAGTTTTTCCTGCAGGGATATATTGTCCATATACACCGGTGTGGCCGTTGATCCTGTCATGAGTGTGGCCAGCGTATCTGCATATTTTTCATTGGTCAGTACAATACGTGTATCCGTATCTGTTAGGATATACTGTACCCGGTCTGCCGGGAATGCCGGATCTACCGGTACATAGGCGCCGCCTGTTTTCAATATCGCGATCACGGCGATCAGCATATAGGCGGAGCGGTCTGTATAGATGGCGATGAGGTCATCCGGCCGGATATCCCAATTGGCGCTGAGGTAAGCGGCCAGGCGGTTACTGCGTTCATTCAGTTCCCAATAGGTCAGCTGTTCCGTTCCGCTGATAACGGCTATATTATCCGGTGTACGCGCCACCTGTGCTTCAAACAGCTCGCGGAACGTGGTGGTTGCCGGATAAAACGCCGATGTAGCGTTGCGCTCGTAGATAATATCTGTGTAGTGTGCCGGATTGAGGTAATTGATATCGCTCACTTTCAGCGCACGCTTACGCGATTGTCCGATAGCCGCCAGCTGCTGCAGAATAACCCGGTAGGTATCCATATAGGCGGTAATGGTAGCGGCATCAAATAAAGCCGTTGCATAGTTAAACACCCCATTGATACCATCGGCGCTGTCGTCGAGGGTAACCGACAAATCGAACTTGGCGGCCACCGCAGGTTCTCCGGCCTGATAAGGCGCAAATAACGGATGCTGCACGGGCTGCTCCTGTCCGAAATGCTGTACACTAAACAGCACCTGGAATATCGGATGACGGGAAGTATCCGGTATCACTTCCAGCTCACTCACCAGTTTTTCGAAAGGTAAATCCTGGTGGAGCTGCGCTGCAATGACTACGGCGCCTACCTGCCGGATAAAGTCTGTCACCGGCTGGTCTGCGGTGATCTCTACCCGGAGCGCAAGACTATTCACGAAACAGCCGATCATATCGGTAAGCCCCCGATAATGCCGGTTTGCAACCGGACTACCAATCACCAGATCGGTCTGACTGCTGTAACTATGTAACAACAGGTAATAACCGCTGAGCATTAAGCTGTACATACTTACTTCCAGCTCTTTGGCCACTGCCCGTAATGCATCGCTGGTCACTTTGTCCAGTTTAAACAGGCTATCTGCACCGGCATACTGAATCAGTGCCGGCCTTTCTCTATCTGTAGGCAGGTTCAGTGGCACATAATCCGAGAGCTGTGTTTTCCAGAAAGACAGTTGTCTTTCCAGTACCTCACCTGAGAGGTACGAACGTTGCCATGCGGCAAAATCCTTGTATTGCAGCGGCAGCGCCGGCAGGGTGTATTGAGCAGCACGCAGGGTATCTCCTGCTGCCTGTGCTTCGAAGCCGGCGTAATGTTGCCCCAGTTCCCGCAGCAAAATATCGGATGACCAACCATCAAAGGCAATGTGGTGCAAGACTAATCCCAGATAATGGGTGGTATGGTCGCCTTCCTGCAGGATGTAGAGCTGCGCCTGCAGCGGATATTCTTCCGCCAGGTTAAACCTGTGAGCAGCCGCAGCGAGGATCGCTGCCTCCAGTTGCTGCCGGGTAAACACTTCCTGTTGTACTACCGGGAATGCCCCTACGTTATCGCCTACCTGCTGGTAAGCGGTACCAGCTGCACTGCTTCGGATATAACTGCGCAGGATTTCATGCCGTTGTACCACTTCCTGTAATGCGGCGATCAGCCATGCAACCTGGGTGGCAGGCAGCAGCTGCAATACCACCGGAATATTATAGGCACTGCTGCCACCTTCATATGCTTCAATAAACCATAACCGTTCCTGCGCAAAAGATAACCATTGCTCTTCCGGCCGGGACACTACCGGTGCTGTGATCACTACTTCTTCACTGGTACTGGTAAACAGGCGTGCAGCCAGTTCCCGGATCGTTCTGCTGGTGAAAATCACCGACACGCCGATGGTGCTGTGCAGCGCTTTGTTAATCAAACGTACCAGGCGGATGGCCAGCATACTGTTCCCTCCTAACCGGAAGAAATCATCCAGTACACTGATCTGTGCGGCAGGTAAGCCCAGCACTTCACTATAGATCGCACACAGGCGGGCTTCTGTTTCATTTTCCGGCGCCGCGTAATGTACCGTATCGGTAAATATCGGGTCCGGCAAGGCCTTGTGGTCTACTTTACCATTGACGGTCAGGGGTATCGTTTCCAAAGGCACCAGTACCGCAGGTACCATATAGTCCGGCAGGCCGGCACTCATATGTTCTCGTATCTGCTCCTGTTCCAGTGAAGTGGCCGCTGTATAATAGCCAGCCAGGTATTTACCACCGGCAGCCTGTTCTTTTACCAATACAACGGCTTGTTTCACACCCGGATAAGCCAGCAACCGGTTTTCTATTTCACCCAGCTCAATGCGGTATCCCCTTATTTTCACCTGGGCGTCATTGCGGCCCATGTATTCCAGGTCACCACCTGGCAGGTAGCGTACCAGATCGCCGGTTTTATACAGGCGACCGTTGCGTTCCTCCTGTTTTTCTGCCGCTGTCCGGAAAGGATTGGTGATAAAACGTTCTGCGGTTAATGCCGGTAAATTCAGGTAACCGCTGGTGACACCGGCGCCGCCGATATACAGCTCCCCGATACCCCCCACGGGTACCGGTACCTGATGGGCATTTAACACATATAACGCCGTATTGGCAATAGGACGGCCGATATTGGCGGTACTACTGTTTGCCTGGTAATGATGCCAGGTCACACATACCGTTGTTTCCGTAGGTCCGTATTCGTTAATGATTTTTCCGGAGAAGGCATCTGCACTGATATCCGGTAGTTTCTCGCCTCCGGCGAAGATGAGCTGCAGTTCCGGCTGATGATCCATAAACGCAGACAAGAGTGCCGGCGGGATAAAGGAAACGGCTATACGCTGTTGTTGGATATATGCCGCCAGTTCCTCCAGCGAGGTTCTTAACCGGTTACTGTAGATATGTAAAGTATTGCCATTACACAATACCGGGAACGCTTCATATACAAAAGCATCAAATACATAGTTGGAATAACAGCCCACCTGCTCATATTTATCCAGGCTATGGGCCGGAATCAGCTCCATGATGAGATTAATAACTCCGCGATGCGGTACCATGACTCCTTTCGGCTTACCGGTCGTACCACTGGTGTAAATCACATACGCCAGATCGGTGGCGGTACTGCCGCCAGTCACCCGGGTAGCGGGGCTGGTGGCCAACATGGCCAGGAATGCAGGATCGTCTATACGCACCAAAGGTGTTGGTAAGGCAGTTAACGTGGCCGCCTGTACGCTATTGGTAAGTACCACTTTGGTACGGGTATCGGCCACAATATAGGCCAACCGGTCCTCCGGATAACCGGGGTCCATGGGTACATAGGCCCCACCGGATTTCAGTACGGCGAGAATGGCTACCAGCAGCTGTTCGGAACGATCCAGGCAAAGGGTTACCAGGTCGCCCGGGCCAATATGCCAGGTTGTTTGCAGGTAAGCTGCCAACCGGTTCGCCTGTTCATTCAGCGCGTGGTAACTCAGCTGTTGTGCTTCATATACCACGGCAATGCGATCGGGGGTTTGTTGTACCTGTTCTTCAAACAGCTGGTGAATAGTTTTTTCAGCCGGATAATTTTTCGTGGTAGCATTCCACTTCTCTATGACGGTGGTATACTGACCGGCATCCAGGTAATGCAGGTCTTGTACCCGTTTACCCGCCTGCAGCGGATTTTTCAGCGCCGCCAGTTGTGTCAGTATGATGCGGAAGGTATCACTGTAACCAGCAATGGTAGCTGCTTCAAAAAGACTGGTCGCATAATTGAACTGGCCTTTGATGGTAGCGCCGCTATCATCTATCATCACCGACAGATCAAATTTAGCCGTCTGCTGGCCGCTGTCGGGCGCATAAGGCGTCAGCAATCCATTGAAGGCCGTAGTTTCTCCCTCAAACTGTTGCAAGCTGAAAATAGTTTGGAAAACGGGGTGCCGGGAAGTATCCGGGATCAGTCCCAGTTCATCTACCAGTTTCTCAAAAGGCAGGTCCTGGTGTAACTGGGCGGCTACCACGGCTTCCCCTACCTGACGGATAAACGTTTTCAGGGATTGTTCAGCAGCTATCTGTTCCCGCAATACCAGTGTATTCACGAAGAAGCCGATCAGGCCTGTAATTTCCGCGTGATGCCGGTTGGCCACCGGTGTACCGATAACAATATCTGACTGGTTGCTGTAACTGCGCAGCAACAGGTAATAGGCACTCAGCAACAGGCTGAACATACTTACTTCCAGGTCTTTGGCCAGCGCTCTCAGGTCGGTACTGAGTGACGCTTCCAGCTCAAAGGCATGATTGGCGCCGGTATAGTCGATACGGGCAGGTCTTGCTTTATCTGCCGGCAGGTGCAGGGTTTCAAAGTCCTGTAGTTTATCTTTCCAGTAAGTCAGTTGTTTTGCCAGTACTTCACCGGTCAGGTATTCCCGCTGCCAGCGGGCAAAATCGCGGTATTGTATCTGTAATGCCGGCAGTGCATGGGTCTGTGCCCGTTGTATATCTCCGGTTGTTAATGCTTCGTAATGGTAATAACACTGCTCCAGTTCTTTCATCAGGATACCCGCTGACCAGCCATCAAAAGCAATATGGTGCAGTACAATACTCAGGTAAACTATTTCTTCCGTTGGGGTTTGCAGGCGGTATAACTTCACCTGCAGCGGATATGTTTCCGTTAAATTAAATATGCGGCTGGCATCTTCCTGTAACGCAGCCTGCAAAGCTGTTTCCTCATAGAGGATGGTGTCTGTAATCAGGAAAGGTTGCACTACATCATCTATCAGCTGTTGATAGCCCCTGCCTTCCGGCGTGGTTTTAATGAGACTGCGCAACACTTCATGCCGGTGTACTATGGTACGGAGTGCCTGTAACAGGTAGTCGGTATTGGTAGCTGCCGACAGCCGCCATACTACCGGAATGTTATAAGCGGCGCTGCCACCCTCATAGGCCTCAATAAACCATAAACGTTCCTGTGCAAAGGACAGCAACTGCTCTTCCGGATGATGGGCCACCGTCGCCATAATCTGTATGGCGGCTGGTTTTTCAGTATCGCCCAGTAACGCCGCCAGTTTACGGATGGTACGGCCGGTAAACACGGCGCCTATATTCAGGGCACTGTTCAGGTCCTGATTGATACGGCTCACCAGTCGGATGGCCAGAATGCTGTTACCACCCAGCCGGAAGAAATCATCCTCTACTCCCACCTGTTCCGGCAACAGGTTCAGGATCGTGGCATAAATGGTACGCAGGCGGTCTTCCGTAGCGGTTGCCGGCGCCACATAATTTTCTGTTCCTGTGAAAAGCGGGTCTGGCAAAGCCTGACGATCTACCTTTCCATTAACGGTAAATGGTAATGCTTCCAGGTGCATCAGCACCGATGGTATCATATAGTCCGGTAAATAATCTTCCAGATAAGCCTCCAGTTTTTCGCGGCTTACCGGGATGGCAGCTACGTAATAACCAGCCAGGTACTTGCCGCCGGTGAGCTGCTCTTTGGCGATCACCACAGCTTGTTGTATACCAGGATACGCCGCCAGCCGGTTTTCTATTTCGCCCAGTTCTATACGGTGACCGCGGATCTTCACCTGGAAGTCGTTGCGGCCCACATATTCCAGGTTACCATCCGGTAAGTATCTCACCAGATCCCCTGTTTTATACAAACGGCTGTTGACAGCCCTTATTTTTTCTGTTGCTGTCTGGAAAGGATTATCGATAAATCGTTCCCCCGTGAGCGTAGGATTGTTCAGATATCCTCTTGCTACGCCGGCGCCACCGATATAGAGTTCGCCGGTGGCCCCTACCGGTACCGGTATGCCCTGGGGATCCAGTACATATAAGGTGGTATTGGCAATCGGACGGCCTATGATACTGCTGTTGCCACTATCCCGGTAAGGATGTAATGTAGCGCAAACCGTTATTTCCGTAGGCCCGTACTCGTTAATTAAGCTACCATAGAGAGATGATATCCGGAGATCGGGTAATTTTTCTCCCCCGGTAAAGATCACCTGCAAGGCTGGCTTATAAGGCAGCAATGCCGGCAATAAGGCCGATGGTATAAACGATACCGCTATCTGATGTGCGGCAATATAAGCTGTGAGCGCATCCAGGGAAGTACGCAGCTGATCGCTGTAGAGGTACAAACTGTTCCCGTTGCACAATGCTGGGAAGGCTTCATATACAAAGGCATCAAAAACATAATTGGAGTAACAGCCTACACGGGTATGCTGATCCAGCTGGTGCACAGGAATCAGTGCTGTGATCAGGTTGATGACACCCCTGTGTTCAATCATCACGCCTTTAGGCTGGCCGGTGGTACCGCTGGTATAGATCACATAAGCCAGGTCTGTGGCACGGCTGGCCGGTACCGGATTTTCGGCCGAATAAGCGGCCAGTATCGCTTCAAATGCAGGTGCATCTATACCTACCACGGTTGTCGTCCGCGCAGCTAACGTCGCAGTATATACGTCGTTGGTCAATACTACTTTCGCCTGCGTATCTGCCAGCATATACGCTTTCCTTTCATCCGGATAGCCCGGGTCCATAGGCACATAAGCGCCGCCGGATTTCAGTACGGCCAGGATGGCGACGAGCATATGTTCGGAACGGTCCAGGCACAATAGTACCCGGTCGTCCGGGCGAATGTTATAAGTAGCCTGCAGCCATGCTGCCAGGCGGTTGGCCCGCTCATTCAGTTCGCGATACGTCAGTTGCTGCGCCATAAACACCACGGCGGTACGATCCGGTGTGCGGGCTGCCTGGGCTTCAAACAATCCGGTAATGGTTTGCTCCGTCGCATAGGGCTGAGCGGTTGCATTCCAGTCGTGGATCACCTGCTGGTGCTGCATGGGCGGCAGGTATTGCAGCTGATGGTTATCAATGGTGGGCTCCTGTAATACCTGCTCCAGCAAGGTATGCATGCCATCCAGTATGGCCTGCATTTGTTCCTGTGCAAATAATTCGCCGGCGTATTTCAACTGGCACACGATACTGTGACCGTATTCAAAAGCCACGGCGGCCATCGGATAATCCAGCTTTTCCATACCACCTTTGAAAACTACCGGCAGTTCATTTTCTACCCCACTATCGGCCGGCACCGGATAGTTTTCATATACAAACAAGGTATTGAACAGGCGTTCTCCCGCCTGTTGCAGTGTAGACAAATTAATGTCACTGCGACTATTGATTTCATTAATCTGTTCCTGCAATCTTTGTATTGCCGTAATGGTTGCCCCTACGTTATGTTCTACGATCACCGGCAATGTGTTGATGAAGAGGCCCACTGATTGTTCAATATCATCTACCGGCAGGTTGCGACCGGATACGGTCATACCAGTAGCGGTGGTTTCGCTATGTCCGTATATCCTTAATTGTTTATGCCACAGGTATTGGAGCACCGCATTCACGGTAACGCCATAGGTCGCACACAGGGCTTTGAGCTGCTGATAAGCCGTTCCTGTCAGCTGCCAGGATAATTCTACCGGCTGCAGGACGTGCCGGTAATCGGATACAATAATATTCCGTTGTCCGGGCTTCAACAAGCTGCTGAGATCTTCCCGCGAAATATGGCGGCTCACAGCGGCTTTCCAGTAAGCGGTATTGTCGCCCCGATTCGCCTGCAGATATTGCTGGGCAGCTACGTAGCTATTGTCTTGCGGGTAGTGGATGATTTGTCCTTTCACCAACTGTTGGTACACCGTATGTACATGCCCCAGCAGCACCGGCATACTCCAGCCATCCAGGATCGCATGGTGATTACTGAACAGACACTGATAACGGGTATGGCTACACTTCACCAGGTATATCCGGAATAAAGCGCCGGCGGCCATGTCAAAGGAAATAGTTCTGTCGTTTTCCTGTAACTGCTGCATAAATGCGTCCTGTTCAGTGGCAGATAAAGCCGTAATATCTTCATACCGCCAATCCAGGTGCCCTGTTTTATCAACCACTTGCACCAGTTCCTCTTCCCACGCAAAACGCAGCCGTAATACCGGATACCGTTCCTGGGTAGCCTGCCATGCCTGTGCCAGCAGCGGCACTTCCAGGGCAGCGAGATATTCCAACTGTAGCTGTACGCGGTAGGCATCATCCACAGTACCCTGGTTCAGGGCGTGGTAAATAAATCCTTCCTGCAGGCTGTTGGCCAGATAAACACCAGTAATTTCCCGATCGGCCTGCAGGATATCGAGGTAATCCGGAGAGATGATCCGGTCTATATCACTGGCGGTTAAATAACTGCGCGGGGCAGCCGCCAGATGCGCAACCAGTTCTTCCAATACGGCCTGGTAACGGGCTGCCAGGGTTGTCAGTACAGCTGGCTCCAAACGACCGGCTACACTGAATTGCAGTTGTCCGTTGATCACCACACCATTAATATTGATCAGGTGCGGATCTGCATTACCCGGAGCAATGCCAATACCGCTGCCATCACTGCTGATCAACCAGCCGGTTTGCCTGTCGGGTTCTCCCTTATCAAATTGTCCGAGATAGTTAAAGCTGATGCGGGGCAGTGCTGCCGCAACATAACCAATCAGTGATCCGTACCCGATACCTTTGCCCGGTACCTGCCGCAGCATTTCCTTAACGGCAATAATGGTAGCAGTGATATCACCAGAATGGGATATCAGTTCTACCGGATACATGGTCGTAAACCAACCGGTAGTGCGGGTAATATCAATAGCCGGATGTAATTCTTCCCGGCCATGCCCTTCCAGTAAAATGTGGTGACGATTCTGACCGGTGACGGTGGTTAAGGCAATGCTCAGTGCACTCAGTAAGAGATCGTTGATCTGCGTCTGATAAACGCGGCCGCTTTCCCGTAGCAACGAACCAGTTGTTGCCTGATCCAATACAACGGACGCATAGCTCACGGTAGTAGCAGCCATAGCTTCCAATACCGCATTGCTGGCCGGGATGCCGGCTGCCACCTGCGACCACCAGGCATTTTCTGCCGGGTCGGCGGTTAATTTATAATCCGTAATAACGTTTATCCATTGACGATAGCTGGTTCCTTTGTCGCCCAGTATCAGCCCTGCATCCCGCGGTGATCCATGCATAATGATATCGTCGTACAACTGTTGCAGATTTTCCGTGATAATCCGCCAGCTGACAGTATCAATGAGCAGGTGATGTGCGGCCAGGAAAATACGGGCGCTTCCATCTGCATATCCTTCCAGATACCCTGTTTGCAACAATTTGTCGCCCAGGATATCAAAATCAGCCTGCCAGCTGGTCAGCAGCTGTTGCAATGCTTCCGGAGACGCATACTCACGTATATCCGCCACTGTGAGTTGTACCGGCGCTACTTCCCCCTGATAATGCTGGGTAAATCCGTCGGTAGTGCGGTTAAAACGAATGCGTAATCCGTCGTGATAACCTAATAACAACGTGATAGCCTGTTCCAGGATAGTCTTATTCAGTGCCGGTACCCTGATCAGGAAAGATTGGTTCCAGTGCTGATAATCCCGGAAGGTACCGGTTTCCATATGATGGAAAAACCATTCCTGGATTGGCAACAATGGCATCGTACCACTCAGCAATCCCTGTTCGGTGGTTAACCGGATGGTGTTATGTATATTTTTGGCAATGACGTGGGTATAAAGGGCGCCAATGGTTCTGTACTGGAAAATATCCTTCACACTCACCTGCATGCCTGCACGTTGTCTTAAACGGCTCACCAGCTGAATACTGACAATACTATCTCCCCCTAAGCGGAAGAAGTCATCACGGATACCCACTTTGGCTACCGGCAGGCCCAAAACATCTGCATAGATTTCACACAGCCTGGCTTCTGTTTCGTTTTGTGGTGCTTCGTAATTACTATCATCTGTAAACAGTGGATCCGGCAAAGCCTGACGATCCAGCTTCCCATTGACGGTCAACGGTAACCGGGTCAGGTGTACCAGGGCGGCAGGCACCATATAATCCGGCAGGTATTCGTGCAGATAAGCCAGTATGGTTGATGGATCCATGGCAGTTTCGGCTACATAATAGCCTGCCAGATATTTACCTCCGCCGGCGGCCTGGTCTTTCGCCAGCACAATGGCTTGCTGTACTCCCGGGAAGGAAGCCAGTCTGTTCTCTATTTCTCCCAGCTCTATACGGTGACCCCGGATCTTCACCTGGAAGTCGTTACGACCAATATATTCCAGGCTGCCATCCGGCAGGTACCGCACCAGGTCACCGGTTTTATACAACCGGCTGTTGGTACCCGTAGCTGTTTCTGCTGCCGTACGGAACGGATTGGCAATAAATCGTTCCTCCGTTAACGTAGGTCTGTTCAGGTAACCGGTAGCCACACCAGCACCGCCGATGTACAGCTCTCCGATAGCACCTGTGGGCAATGGCACCAGCTGATTGTTCAAGACGTAGGCATAGAGGTCTGGAATAACCGTACCAATGAGCGATCCCCTGTCCAGCTCCGTAGCGGTGATACGCTTATAGGTCACGTGTACCGTGGTTTCTGTAATACCGTACATATTGATCAGCTGCGGCGCCGTATCTGCGTAACAGTTATACCAGGGTTTCAGCTGGGTGAGGTTCAGGGCTTCTCCCCCGAATATAACATACCGCAACTGCTGCAACCGTACCGGTTCGTTGACAGCTACCGCTATCAGCTGGTAAAAGGCAGTCGGCGTCTGGTTCAATACCGTTACGCCTTCGTTCAGACAGAAACGATAGAACAGCGCAGCATCCCTGGTTTGTTCATAGGTAGGAATGAGTAATTTGCCACCGTAGAAAAAGGCGCCCCATATTTCCCATACACTGAAATCAAACACATAGGAATGGAATAACGTCCATACATCGGTATTTGTAAAGTGGTACCAGTCATGGGTTTCCGTAAACAAACGTACCACGTTCCGGTGGGCAATCATCACCCCTTTCGGCTTACCGGTGGTACCACTGGTATAGATCACGTATGCCAGGCTATCCGGGGTACAATCGTTATTGTTCTCAACAGCATATCCGGCCAATTTTTCCTGCCAGCCGGCATCATCGATCAGCTCCATGGTGGCAGCCGTTTCGGGTAATATACCGGCTAACGTATCCGCATACACGCTGTTGGTGAGGATCACACGGGCCTGGGTATCTGTCAGGATATAAGCCAGGCGCTCTTCCGGATAGGCCGGATCCATGGGCACGTAAGCCGCACCGGATTTCAATACGGCCAGTATGGCTACCGGCAGTTGCACCGAACGATGCAGACACAATACAATGAGGTCGCCGGACTGAATCGCGTAGGTGGCTTTCAGATAAGCGGCCAGTTGATTGGCTTGTTCATTCAGCTCCCGGTAGGTCAGTTGCTCGTTTTCATAAACAACGGCGGTATGATCCGGCGTTGCCGCTACCTGCGCTTCAAACCACTGCGTAATGGTCTGGTCTGTGTCACGGGTGCTGCGGGCAGCATTCCAATCATAAACAACTTCCTGGTACCTGGCGGCGTTGAGATAACGGAGGTCTTTCACTTTCAACCCACGTTGTTCCTCCCGTTGCAGGGAAGCGAGTTGCCGTAAAATTTCCAGGTAGGTATCTGCATATACAGCGATGGTAGCGGGTTCAAACAAACTGGTGGCATAGTTAAATGCACCGGTCAGTACTTCGCCGTTGTCTTCCATCATCAATGAGAGATCGAATTTGGCGATGCTGTAATGCCCGTTATTGTAAGGTTCAAATAAATGATCAAAGGTAAGCTGCTGCCCGTCTGTTTGCTGAATGCTGAACAATACCTGGAAGATCGGGTGACGCGAGGTATCCGGCGTTACGTTGAGCATTTCCACCAGTTTTTCAAAAGGCAGATCCTGATGTAACTGGGTATTCACCACATCAGTACCTACCTGCCGGATAAAATCAGTCAGGGGCTGGTCTGTCTGCATGGTGGCGCGCAATACCAGGGTATTGACAAAGAATCCGATCACGGAGGTAATCTCCTCATGATGACGGTTCGCCACAGGGCTACCGATCAGGATATCATCCTGATTGCTGAAACTGCGCAACAGCAGATAATAGCCACTCAGCAGCAGGCTGTACATACTTACAGACAGCTCTTTTGCCAACGCTCTTAACCCATCACTCAATGGTTGATCGAGGGTAAAGTAGACGTCTGCGCCAGCATAATTGATGCGGGCAGGTCTTGCCTTATCCAATGGCAGGTGTAACACTTCACTGGCAGCCAGTTTATCTTTCCAATAGGTCAGTTGCCGGTTTAAGACGTCGCCGGTGAGATAATGACGTTGCCATAGTGCATAGTCTTTGTACTGTACCGGCAAAGCTGGCAGCTGCAACGTTGCGTCTGCTGCATAATGCGCCAGCAGTTCCCGGATCAGGATATCGGTAGACCAGCCATCAAAAGCGATGTGGTGTAATACCACGACCAGGTAACGTGCTGCTGTTGCGCCGGCAGGATGCAGCGTCATCAGTTTTACCTGTATCGGCCACTCCGCTGACAAGTGGAAAATATGATTGGCGGCTTCGGTCAGACAAGCTTCCAATGCTGCCGAATGATAAACATCCAGCAGTTCTACCGGTAACGGCTGTACGGTATCATCCTGTACTTCCTGATAACCGATACCTGCTTCCGTGGTTTTAATCAGGCTGCGTAATATTTCATGCCGGTGCACGATGCTTTTCAATGCCAGCAGCAGCCGGTCTGTCTGGGCAGCTGGTTGCAACCGCAATACGATAGGTACGTTGTAGGCATTGCTGCCTCCTTCATAATTTTCAATGAACCATAACCGCTCCTGGGCAAAAGACAACCGCTGTTCTTCCGGATGAGATACCGGTGTTGCCACGATACCGCTGTGATCAGCTACCGCGGCAGGTATCAGTGTAGCCAGGGCCCGGATGGTTTTTGCTGTAAAAACGGCCGCCACTTTCAGGTGACTGTTTAATGCTTTGTTGATCTGGCTGACCAAGCGGATCGCCAGTATACTGTTACCTCCCAGGCGGAAGAAATCATCTTCCACACTGATCGCTGTAGCCTCCAGTCCGAGTATGGCCGCATAAATATCACACAGGCGCGCTTCGGTTGCATTGGCCGGTGCCTCATATTGTTGCGTAGTGGTGAATACCGGATCTGGCAGCGCCTTACGATCCAGCTTACCATTTGCGGTGAGCGGCATCGCCGCCAGTTGTATAAATACTGCCGGTATCATATACTCCGGCAGATGTGCCGCTAAGTAAGTCCGCAATGGCTGTTCTGCAATGGCTTCGCCGGCGGTGTAGTAGGCAGCCAGGTATTTATCGCCGGAAGGTTGTTCCTTCGCCAGCACGATGACCTGCTGCATACCAGCAAATGATAACAGGCGGCTTTCTGTTTCACCCAGCTCCACCCGGTATCCCCGGATCTTTACCTGGAAGTCGTTTCGGCCGATGTAACTCAGATTACCATCCGGTAAATATCTTACCAGGTCGCCTGTTTTATACAAACGGGCATTGGTGCCTGCCTGTTTTTCTGCGTCGGTACGGAACGGGTTATCAATAAAACGTTCCCCCGTTAACGTGGGTTGATTCAGATACCCGCGTGAAACACCCGCACCTCCGATATACAATTCTCCGATAGCCCCAACGGGTAAAGGAAACAAATAGCTATCCAGTACATAGATCTTATAGTTGTTATACGCCTTTCCAATGGAAAAATGTTCCGTGCTCCGGTCAATCTCATAAATGGTGGCACCTACTGTTGTTTCTGTAGGACCGTATTCATCGATGATCTTTTCTGAAAATTTTAAGAGGTTGGCGATATGGTTAGGTAATAATTTTTCTCCTCCGGTAATCGTTAACTTAATATTTAAATCTGCTTCTGCAAGCACCTCATTATCAATCTCCTGTTCCAGGTTACCTAACAAGGCGAGATAAGCCGGCGTAGACTTTACCATCTCAATCTGATGCTGTAACAGGTGTTGTTTATATTCATTTATCTGCATGATATCCTGTCCATACACAAAGATGGTTTTGCCAAAACACACCGGATACAAGGTGGTTGTTACCGACAAATCGAAAGACAGGTTGCTGGAAAAATCTACGTTGTTGATTGCCGCAGGAATGATCTCCTGCAGGTTAAACAGGTAGTTGACTACAGCGCTGTGTTCAATCATCACGCCTTTGGGTTTACCGGTGGTACCACTGGTATAGATCACATACGCCAGCTGTTGCGCAGCGTTGGCAGGCAACGTATAGCCAGTACCGTATTGTTCATAGATAGTAGTGGTATCTACCGCGGCGATGGCAGTAGCCGTCAGTTGCTGCAGGAGCGGTATTCTTTTTTCATCTGTCAGTACTACTTTGGTACCGGTATCCGCCAGGATGTAGGCAATTCTGTCTTCCGGATAAGCAGGATCCACGGGTACATAAGCGCCTCCTGCTTTTAATACTGCCAGTATGGCTACCAGCATATATTCCGTACGATCCAGACAAAGGGCTACCAGCTCATCGCGTTGTATATCATGTATCGTGTGCAGATAAGCAGCCAGCCGATCTGCTTTGTCGTTCAGCTGCTGATAGGTCAGCTGCCGGTTGCCGCATACCACAGCCGGATGGTCCGGGGTACGACTTACCTGTGCCGCAAACAGGCGATCAATCGTCACTTCCGTCGGATAAACTTTTTCTGTTGCGTTGCGCTGATGCACGATGGCCGTATGTTGCACCGGACTCAGATAATGCAACGCATGCACAGGTAAATGACGCTGTGCCGTATTTTTCAGCGCGGCCACCTGTTGCAGGATCACCACATAGGTATCTATCAATGCCTGGATGGTAGCCGGTTCAAAAAGACGGGTAGCATAGTTCACCAAACCTTTGATGGTCGCTTCACTGTCGTCCATCATGGTAGTTATATCAAACCTGGCGGTCTGGTAATCACCTGGCAACGGATAGGGTACAAACAACTGATCTACGGCGGCTGCCTGTTCCTTGCCAAAGTGCTGTACACTAAACATCACCTGGAAGAGCGGATGCCGCGAAGGATCCGGTGTCAGGTTCAGTTCATCTACCAGTTTTTCAAATGGCAAATCCTGGTGTAACTGTGCAGTAACCACTGCTGCTCCTACCTGTTGAATGAAGTCGGTCAACAGTTGCCGGGGTTCGATTTGTTCCCGCAATACCAATGTATTCACGAAGAAACCGATTAAACCGGCAATCTCCGGATGGTGCCGGTTGGCTACCGGACTACCTATGATAATATCTGACTGATTGCTGTAACTATGTAACAGCAGGTAATAACCACTCAGCAACAGACTATACATACTCACCTCCAGTTCTCTGGCAACCGTACGTAAATCGTCACTCAGCGACTGATCCAGGGTAAACGTGCAGTTAGCCCCGGTATAACTGATGCGGGCAGGTCTTTCCCGGTCTGTTGGCAGGTTCAGTGGTGCATGGTCCGACAGTTTTTCTGTCCAGTAGGTCACTTGTTTTGCCAGCACTTCACCCGTCAGGTAATGCCGTTGCCAAAGCGCAAAGTCTTTATATTGTATGGACAATGCCGGTAACGTGGCAGCTGTTGCACCGGTGGCATAATAATGATAGTGGTGGCCGATTTCCTGTAACAGGATATCGGTTGACCAGCCATCGAACACAATATGATGCAGTACTATACTCAGGTAGCGTGTAGGCGTATCCGTGGCTGCATGCAGGGTATACATTTTTATCTGTACCGGAATAGCTGCCGACAAGTGAAATACATGCTGTACCGCTGCCAGCATAGCCGCTTCCAGTTCTTCCTGCGTCGTCACTTCCAGCATGGCTATCTCCAAAGGCACAAGGGTATCATCCACCACCTGCTGATAACCGGTACCTGCTGCCGTTGTTTTAATGAGGCTGCGTAATACTTCATGCCGGTGTATCACGGCACGCAAGGCCTGTTCCAGATAACCGATATTGGTAGCGGGTGATAACTGTAATATCACAGGAATATTATAGGCATCACTTCCCCCTTCAAACGCTTCGATAAACCATAACCGTTCCTGCGCAAAGGATAACAGCTGTTCCTCCGGATGCGCCACAACTGTTGCACTGATAGCCACGGCTGTTGCCGTTTCCGGCACTGCGGCCGCCAACCGGCGGATGGTACGGGCGATGAAAACAGCACTGATCTGCAGCGCACTGCCCAGTTCCTGGTTAATACGACTCACCAGCCGGATCGCCAGAATACTGTTACCTCCCAGCCGGAAGAAATCATCTTCCACCCCTACCTGGGTTAAAGGCAGTTGCAGGATATCCGCATAGATGGCGCATAAGCGGCTTTCCGTATCGGTAGCCGGCGCCACATAATTGGCCGTATCCGTGAAAAGCGGATCCGGCAAGGCCTTACGATCTACCTTACCATTAACGGTGAATGGCAACGCTTCCAGGTGTATCAACACCGATGGTATCATATAGTCCGGTAAATAATCTTCCAGGTAAGCCACCAGTGTTGCGCGGTCTAACGGTGTAGCAGCTACGTAGTAACCTGCCAGGTATTTACCGCCGGTGGCCTGCTCTCTGGCCATCACCACGGCCTGTTGAATACCGGGATATGCTGCCAGCCGGTTTTCTATTTCGCCCAGCTCTATACGGTGACCGCGGATCTTCACCTGGAAGTCGTTACGGCCTACATATTCCAGGTTACCATCCGGTAAATATCTCACCAGATCTCCTGTTTTATATAAACGGCTGTTGCTGTTGACCATTTTTTCCGCAGCGCTGCGGAATGGGTTAGCGATAAAACGTTCCCCCGTGAGCGTAGGATTGTTCAGGTATCCCCTTGCCACACCGGCGCCGCCAATATACAGTTCTCCGATGGCGCCCACCGGTACCGGTATCCCCTGCGCATCCAGTACATACAACGTGGTATTCGCAACAGGACGGCCTATGATACTACTGTTGCCACTATCCCTGTAAGCATGCAGGGTAGCACACACGGTAATCTCCGTAGGTCCGTACTCGTTCATCAAGGTACCATAGAGCGATGATATCCGGAGATCGGGTAATTTTTCTCCCCCGGTAAAGATCACCTCCAGGGCTGGTTTATAAGGCAGCAATGCCGGTAATAACGCCGATGGAATAAATGATACGGCAATCCGGTGCGCAGCGATATAAGCCGTTAAAGCTTCGGGAGCCGTACGCAGCTGATTGCTGTACAGGTATAGGCAGTTACCATTGCACAGTGCCGGGAAGACTTCATATACAAAGGCATCAAACACATAATTGGAGTAACAACCTACATTGGTATGCTGATCCAGCTGATGCACCGGAATCAGTTCTGAGATCAGGTTGATGACACCGCGGTGTTCGATCATCACCCCTTTGGGCTGCCCGGTGGTACCACTGGTATAGATCACATAAGCCAGGTCCGTAGAGCGGCTGGTTGCCACCGGATTTTCAATCGGATAAGCCGCCAGTATAGCTTCAAAAGCAGGTGTATCTATGCTGACTACCTCGTTTGTCCAGGTAGCTAACGTAGCAGCATATACGTCGTTGGTTAATACGGTCCTTGCCTGTGTATCTGCCAGTATATAGGCTTTACGTTCCTCCGGATAGTCCGGATCCATGGGCACATAGGCGCCACCGGATTTCAGTACTGCCAGGATGGTGATCAGCAGCTGTTCGGAACGATCCAGGCATAACACTACCCGATCGTCGGGGCGGATATTATAAGTGGCCTGCAGCCATGCCGCCAGGCGGTTGGCCCGCTCGTTCAGTTCGTGGTAAGTCAGTTGCGTTGCTTCATATACCAGCGCTGTCTGATCCGGCGTCTGATTCACCTGGGCTTCAAACAACCGGTGAATGGTTTGGGCGGCAGCGTATGGTTTGGCTGTAGCATTCCAGTCGTGGATGACCTGCTGATATTGGCTTGCAGACAGGTACCGCATCAGATTGCTATCAATAGCAGGCGTCTGCAACAACTGCTCCAGCAAGGTAGCCATGCCATCCAGTATATCCTGTATCTGTTCCTGCGCAAATAATTCTCCTGCATACTTCAGCTGACATACAATGCTGCTACCGGATTCAAAGGCCACAGCTGCCAGCGGATAATCCAATTTTTCCGTACCACTTTTGAAAACAACCGGCAGCTCATCTTCCGCCCCACTATCGGCTGGCACCGGATAGTTTTCATATACAAACAAGGTATTGAACAACCGCTCACCCTGTTGTTGCAGCGACGACAACCGGATGTCGCTGCGGGTATTGATGTCATTAATTTGTTCCTGTAAAGCTTGTATTGCTTTGATAGCTGCACCACCTGTATGTTCCATCATCACCGGTAACGTATTGATGAATAGTCCCACTGATTGCTCAATATCATCTACCGGCAGGTTACGGCCGGATACAATCATACCAGTGGCGGTGGTTTCACTATGACCATACGCCCTTAATTGTTTATGCCACAGGTATTGTAACACCGCATTCACGGTAACGCCATAGGTCGTACAGAGGGCATTGAGTTGCAGATAGGTTTCTCCTGTTATTTGCCAGGACAATTCCAATGGTTGCAGGATATGCCGGTAATCAGACAAAACAATATGCCGCTGTCCGACTTTCAATAAACTACTGAGATCTTCCCGCGAAGTATGGCGACTCACGGCTGTTTCCCAGTAAGCGATATTATCACTACGATGTGCCTGCAGATATTGTTGGGCAGCTACGTAACTGTTATCCAGCTGATAGTTTACCGGCTGTTCTTTCAGCAACTGGCGGTAAACCAGGTGTACATGTCCCAGTAGTACCGGCATACTCCAGCCATCCAGGATCGCATGGTGATTGCTGAAAATACACTGGTAACGGGTATGGCTACATTTCACCAGGTATATCCGGAATAAGGAGCCGGCAGCCAGGTCAAAGGAAAGCGTTCTGTCGGTATCCGATAGCTGCTGTATAAAGGCATCCTGTTCAGTAGTGGATAAAGCGGTAATGTCTTCATAACGCCAGTTCAGGGTGCCCGTTTTATCGATCACCTGCACGAGTTCTTCCGCCCAGGCAAAACGTAACCGTAATATCGGATATCTCTCCTGCGCAGCGCACCAGGCCTTTATCAACAGCGGTATATCTATTGCTGTCTGGTACTCCCATTGCAATTGTACCCGGTACGCATCATCCACTGTCCCCTGATTCAAGGCATGATAAATAAATCCTTCCTGCAGGCTGTTGGCCAGCAACACACCGGTAATCTCCCGGTTAGCCTGCAGGGTATCGAGGTAAGACGGAGAGATGATCCGGGCTACATCGCTGGCAGTTAAATAACTGCGGGTAGCCCCTGCCAGGTTCGTAATCAGTTCTTCCAGTACCGCCTGATAACGGGCTGCCAGCGCCGATAATACAGCTGGTTTTAAACGGCCGGCTACACTAAATTGCAACTGTCCGTTGATCACCATCCCGGTAATATTAATGATATGCGGATCCTGGTTACCCGGCGCGGTAAATACACCACTGGCATCGCTGCTGATAAACCAACCAGCCTGTGTTTCGGATGTTCCTTTATCAAACTGTCCGAGGTAGTTAAAACTGATATGGGGCAGTGCTTCCGCTATGTAACCAATCAGCGCTCCGTACCCGATGCCCTTGCCAGGTATCTGGCGTAACATTTCCTTCACTGAAATGATAGTAGCAGCTATATCACCGGAAACGGATGTCAGTTCCACGGGATACATGGTGGTAAACCAACCTGTGGTACGGGTAATATCAATAAATGGATGTAATTCTTCCCGGCCATGGCCTTCCAGTAAAATATGGTGGCGCTGCTGACCGGTAATAGCTGTTAAGGCCATACCCAGCGCACTCAGTAAGAGGTCATTGATCTGTGTCTGATATACCCGACCGCTTTCGCGCAATAATAAACCGGTTGTTGGCCGATCCAGCATGACAGCAGCATAGCTCATCGTGGTATCAGCCATCGCCGACAGTACAGCATTACTGGCAGGGATACCCGCTGCCGCCTGCGACCACCATATTTTTTCCTCCGGCCTGGCGGTTAATTTATAATCGAGAATAACGTTTACCCATTGGCGGTAACTACTACCTTTTTCACCCAGCACCTGCTCTGCCTCCTGCAATGATCCATGCAGGGCAATATAGTCATACAGTTGCTGCAGGTGTTCGGTGATAATCCGCCAGCTGACCGTATCAATGAGCAGGTGATGTACTGCTACGAATATGCGGGCACTGTCATCGGTATATCCTTCCAGGTAGCCTATGTGCAACAATTTATCACCCAGGATATCAAAATCAGCCTGCCAGCTGGTTAACAACTGCTGTAGCGCTTCCGGAGAGGGATAATGACGTATATCCGCCACGGTGAGGATCCCTTGCGGCACTGCACCATGGTAATACTGGGTAGCTCCATCGGCAGTATGATTAAAACGGGCGCGTAATCCATCGTGGTAGCTCAACAGTAACGCAATCGCCTGCTCCAGAATGGACTTGTCCAACACCGGTACCTGGATCAGGAAGGATTGATTCCAATGCTGATAATCCCGGAAAGTGCCGGTTTCTATATGGTGGAAAAACCATTCCTGTATAGGCAGCAACGGCAAGGCCCCATGCAGCAGTCCCTGTTCCGTATTTAACGGGGTGATGTCGGCCATATTTCTGGCAATGACATGGGTATAAAGGGCGCTAATTGTTCTGTATTGAAAAATGTCCTTCACGCTTACGTGTATACCTGCACGTTGCCTTAAACGGCTTACCAGCTGGATACTTACAATACTATCTCCTCCCAGCCGGAAAAAGTCGTCCTGCACCCCAACTGTACCGGCTGCCAGCCCCAATACTTCTGCATAAATTCCGCATAACAGCGCTTCTGTTTCATTCTGTGGCGCCTGATAGGTATCTGTAGCTGTAAAATGTGGCTCCGGTAGTGCACGCCGGTCCAACTTCCCATTGACCGTCAACGGCAATGCGGAGAGATGTACCAGGGTTGCCGGCACCATGTACTCCGGCAGCGATGTCCGTAGTATTTCCAGTATAATCGTTTCATCCAGGGAGGCCGGCGACACGTAATAGCCTGCCAGGTATTTCACACCGGTTGCCACCTGTTCTTTCACCAATACAATAGCCTGTTGGATACCCTCACAGGCAGCCAACCGGCTTTCTATTTCTCCCAGCTCTATACGGTGACCGCGGATCTTTACCTGTGCATCATTACGCCCCACATATTCCAGGTTGCCATCCGGCAGGTACCGCACCAGGTCACCGGTTTTATAAATACGGCTATTGCTACCGGATGTGATGTCTGCTTCTGAACGGAAAGGATTGGCGATAAAACGTTCCCCCGTTAACGTGGTATTGTTCAGATAGCCGCGGGCTACCCCTGCGCCGCCGATATACAACTCACCGGTAGCCCCTACCGGTACCGGCTGACCATGGGCATCCAGCACATATAAAGTAGTATTAGCCAAAGGACGACCAATATTACTGCTGTTACCACTCTCCCGGTAAGGATGCAGGGTAGCACATACCGTAATCTCCGTTGGTCCGTACTCGTTAATCAGTTCAAAAGGAATATTCTCCGGCTGCAGGTCCGGCAGTTTTTCGCCGCCGGTAAACACCAGCTGTAAGGTGGTTTTCTGCTGTGCCAATGCCGGTACCAAAGCCGAAGGTATAAACGATACTACAATCTGCTGTTGCCGGATATACGCGGTCAGGTCATCCAGAGAAGTACGCAGCTGGTTGCTGTACAGGTATAGACTATTTCCGTTGCACAAAGCAGGGAATGCCTCATATACAAAAGCATCGAACACGTAGTTGGAGAAACATCCTACCCGGTTGTGAAGATCCAGCTGGTGTACCGGTATCAGTGCCGTGATCAGGTTAATGACACCGCGGTGTTCGATCATGACACCTTTAGGCTGACCGGTAGTACCGCTGGTGTAGATTACATAGGCCAGCTCTCCGGCCTGGCTCGTATGCACAGGGTTACTCACCGGGCAGACAGCCAGCGTAGCTTGAAAATCAGGGTTATCGAGGCTGATTACCGGCCTATCCGTATCGGATAACGCAGCCGCATATACGCTGTTGGTCAGTACTACCCGTGCCTGCGTATCTGTCAATATATAGTTCCGCCGATCCTCCGGATAGCCAGGGTCTATCGGTACATAGGCCGCACCAGATTTCAATACACCCAGGATCGCAATGAGTATCTGTTCGGAGCGATCCAGGTGAAGCGCAATCAGATCATCCCGTTGTACCGCATAATTTGTCTGTAGCCAGGCAGCCAGCTGATTGGCTTTTTCGTTCAGTTCCCGGTAAGTCAGTGCTGTAGCTTCATATACCAGGGCTATATGATCCGGTGTTTGAACTACCTGCGCTTCAAACAACCGGTGAATGGTTTGTTCAGTTGCAAAGGGTACAGCGGTAGCATTCCGGTCATATACTACTTCCTGGTAGCTGGCATCGCTGAGATAACAGAGATCTTTCACTTTCAGATCGCGTTGCTGCTCCTGATGCAGAGAGGCGAGTTGCCGTAATATTTCCACGTAGGTATTTACATAAACAGCAATAGTCGCAGGCTCAAACAAACTGGTGGCATAATTAAAGACGCCCTTCAGTACTTCACCGTTGTCGTCCATCATCAACGAGAGATCGAATTTGGCGATGCTGTAATCCCCGTTATGATAAGGTTCAAACAAGTGATCAAATGCAATCGGCTCAGCAGCTGTTTGCTGTATGCTGAACAACACCTGGAAGATCGGATGACGTGAAGTATCAGGTGTTACCTCCAGCATCTCTATCAGTCTTTCAAAAGGCAGGTCCTGATGTAACTGTGCATTCACAACGTCTGCCCCTACCTGACGGATAAAATCTGTCAGAGGTTGGTCCGTCTGCATAGTAGCCCGTAATACCAGCGTATTTACAAAGAATCCTATCACCGAGGTGATCTCTTCATGATGACGATTTGCCACAGGACTACCAACGAGGATATCATCCTGGCTACTGAAACTGCGTAACAGCAGGTAATAACCACTCAGCAACAGGCTGTACATACTTACGGATAATTCTTTGGCCAACACCCGCAGTTCGTTACTGATTGCTTTATCCAGCGTAAAGTGCAGGTCTGCGCCGGCATAACTGATATACGCAGGTCTGTTCTTATCCAAGGGCAGGTGCAGTACTTCACTGGCAGCCAGCTTATCTTTCCAATAATTCAACTGCCGGTTTAAAACATCACCGGTGAGATACTGACGTTGCCACAGTGCGTAGTCTTTGTACTGTACCGGTAAGGCAGGCAGCTGCAGTATGTTATCTGCAGCATAGTACGCCAGTAGCTCTCTGATCAGGATATTGGTGGACCACCCATCAAAAGCAATATGATGCAATACTGCCACCAGGTAGCGTTCTGTCGCGCCATCGGTGTGCAGCGTAATCAGTTTTACCTGTATCGGGAATGTTTCCGACAAGCGAAAAACATGCTTGGCGGCTGCTATCAGACAATCTTCCAGTGCCAAATGAGTATAAACATCCAGCAGTTCTACCGGTAACGGCTGTACGGTATCATCCTGTACTTCCTGATAACCGATCCCCTCTGCTGTGGTTTTAATCAGACTGCGTAATACTTCATGCCGGTGCACAATACTTCTCAGGGCCAGCAGCAGCCGATCGGCCTGTGTATCCGGCTGGAGCCGCAATACTAACGGTACATTATAGGCATTACTACCACCTTCGTAGTTTTCAATAAACCACAAACGTTCCTGAGCAAAAGACAACCGCTGTTCTTCCGGATGCAATACCGGTGTTGCCACGATACCGCTATGATCTGCCATGGTAACAGGTATCAGTTTCGTCAGCGCCCGGATGGTTTTTGCAGTGAAAACAGCCGCTACTTTCAGGTGGCTATCCAGTACTTTATTGACTTGACTAATCAGCCGGATCGCCAGGATACTGTTACCTCCCAACCGGAAGAAATCATCTTCCACACTGATCTGTGCAGCCTCCAGTCCGAGTATGGCCGCATAAATCTCACACAGGCGCGCTTCGGTTTCATTGGCCGGCGCCACATACTGTTGTGTAGCCGTAAATACCGGGTCCGGCAGCGCCTTACGATCCAGCTTACCATTTGCGGTGAGTGGCATCACTGTTAACGGTACAAATACAGCCGGTATCATATACTCCGGCACATGTGCAGCTAAATAAGTCCTCAATGCCTGTTCCGCCATCACTGTTGCTGCCGTATAGTAAGCAACCAGGTATTTATCGCCGGAAGCCTGCTCCTTCGCCAGTACAATGACCTGCTGCATACCTGTAAATGACAACAGGCGGCTTTCTGTTTCTCCCAGCTCCACCCGGTATCCCCGGATCTTCACCTGGAAATCGTTTCGGCCGATGTAACTCAGGTTACCATCCGGTAAATATCTGACCAGATCGCCTGTTTTATATAGACGTGCATTGGCACCTGCCTGTTTTTCTGCGTCGGTGCGGAACGGATTATCAATAAATCGTTCCCCCGTTAACGTGGGTTGGTTCAGATACCCGCGCGAAACACCCGCACCTCCGATATACAATTCTCCGATAGCCCCAATGGGTAAAGGAGACAAATGGCTATCCAGTACATAGATCTTGTAGTTGTTATACGCCTTTCCAATAGAAAAATGTTCCGTGTTCCGGTCTATCTCATAAATGGTGGCGCCTACCGTTGTTTCCGTAGGACCATATTCATCGATGATCTTATCTGAAAAATTTAACAGGTTGGCGATGTGGTGAGGTAGTAATTTTTCTCCGCCGGTAATCGTTATCTTAATATTCAAACCGGCTTCTTCAAACAACTCATTTTCAGGATCCTGTTCCAGATTACTTAACAGGGCGAGATAAGCCGGGGTAGACTTCACCAGTTCAATCCGATGCAGTAACAGGTGTTGTTTGTAATCATTTATCTGCATGATATCCTGCCCATACACAAAAATGGTTTTGCCAAAACATACCGGATATAAGGTGGTCGTCACCGACAAATCAAAAGAGAGGTTGCTCGAAAAGTCTACATTGTTAATCGCTGCAGGAATGATCTCCTGCAGGTTAAACAGGTAGTTAACCACTGCACCATGTTCAATCATCACCCCTTTCGGTTTACCGGTAGTACCACTGGTATAGATCACATATGCCAGCTGTGTTGTGACGTTTACGGGTAACGTATCAACCACGGTATATGATTCATATATAGCAGCTGTATCTATTGCCGTGATGGCAGCAGTTGTCAGTTGTTCCAGAAAAGGTATTCTCTTTTCATCTGTCAATACTACTTTTGTACCGGTATCCGCCAGGATATAGGCAATTCTGTCTTCCGGATAAGCAGGATCCACCGGTACATAAGCGCCGCCAGCTTTCAATACTCCCAGTATCGCTGCCAGCATATACTCCGTACGATCCAGACAAAGCGCGACCAGGTCGTCGGGTTGTATATGATGTCTGGTGTGCAGGTAAGCGGCAATCCTCTCTGCTTTGTCATCCAGCTCCCGATAGGTCAGCTGCCGGTATTCAAATACAACGGCCGGATGATCCGGGGTACGGTTTACCTGTGCCTTAAACAGCCGATCGATCGTCATATCCGTCGGATACACTTTATCGGTGGTATTGCGATGATGTATGATGGCAGTCTCTTGTTCCGTACTCAGGTAATGCAACGCCTGGACAGATAACTGCCGTTGGGTAACATTTTTCAGGGAAGCCACCTGTTGCAGGATCACTATATAAGTATCAATAAACGTCCGAATCGTGGCCGGCTCAAAAAGATGGGTCGCATAGTTTACCAGCCCCTTGATGATCGATTCACTATCATCCAACATCGTAGCCATATCAAACCTGGCAGTCTGATAATCTCCCTGCAACAGATATGGAACAAACAACGGCTCGGTATCAGCTGCCTGCTCATTACCAAAGTGCTGTACACTAAACATCACCTGGAAGAGCGGATGCCGCGAAGGATCCGGTGTCAGGTGCAATTCATCAACCAGTTTTTCAAATGGTAAATCCTGGTGTAACTGCGCAGCTACCACGGCTGTACCTACCTGCTGAATAAATGCGGTCAGCAGTTGTTTCGGTTCAATTTGTTCCCGCAATACCAGTGTATTCACGAAGAAACCAATTAAACCTGCTATCTCCGGATGGTGCCGGTTGGCGACCGGGCTACCTATGATAATATCTGACTGATTGCTGTAGCTATGAAGCAACAGATAGTAACCACTGAGTAAGAGACTGTACATACTCACCTCCAATTCTTTCGCCACTGTGCGCAAATCATCACTCAATGCCTGACTCAACGTAAATGTATGGTTAGCTCCCGCATAACTGATGCGTGCCGGTCTTTCCCGGTCTGTTGGCAGGTTCAGTGGTTCGTAGTCCGATAGTTTTTCTTTCCAGTAAGTCATTTGTCCGGACAGTACCTCACCGGTCAGATACTGCCGTTGCCAAATCGCAAAATCTTTATACTGTATGGTCAAAGCAGGTAAAGTCATACCTGTTGCACCCGTTGCATAATAATGATAATAGTGCTCCGTTTCCTGTAACAGGATATCTGCCGACCAGCCATCAAACACAATATGATGCAGTACGAAGCTCAGGTAATGTGTAGGTTCACCAGTGGCAGACCGCAGGGTATAGATTTTTATCTGTACCGGTATTTCTACGGATAACTGAAAAACATGTTGCACCGCTGCCAGCATTGCAGCGTCCAGCTCTTCTACAGTAGATACTTCCAGGGTTGCTATCTCCAAAGGATGTATCGTATCATCTACCACCAGCTGATAACCAGTACCCTCTGCCGTAGTTTTAATCAGACTACGTAATACTTCATGCCGATGTACCACCGCACGCAACGCCTGCTCCAGATAACCGATGTTGGTAGCGGGTGGCAGTTGCAGCATAACCGGAATATTGTAGGCATTGCTACCACCTTCATAATTTTCGATAAACCATAACCGTTCCTGGGCAAAAGACAAGCGTTGTTCTTCCGGATGCACTACCGGTGTTGCCACGATACCGCTATGATCTGCTACAGTCGCAGGTATCAGTGCAGCCAGGGCCCGGATAGTTTTTGCCGTAAAAACAGCTGCCACTTTCAGGTGACTGTTTAATGCCTTGTTGATCTGGCTGGCCAGCCGGATCGCCAGTATACTGTTACCACCCAGGCGGAAGAAATCATCCTGTACACCGATTTCCGCTGCCGGTACACCCAATACTTCACTATAAATGGCACACAAAGCAGCTTCTGTATCATTAGCCGGTGCCTCGTAAGGCGTGGTATCTGTAAACAACGGATCAGGCAGTGCCTGCCGGTTCAGTTTACCATTTACCGTCATAGGCATTTCCTGCAACTGCATCAACACGGCGGGCAACATATACTCCGGCAGAGCGGCAGCCAGATAAGCCTGTACGTCGCTTTCTGCCACAGGTGTGGCGGCGGCAAAGTAAGCCGCCAAATATTTGCCATTGCCGGTAGCTTGCTCCCGTGCTACTACTACCGCTTGTTGAATACCCGGATAGGCAGCCAGGCGGTTTTCTATCTCGCCCAATTCAATCCGGTAGCCGCGGATCTTCACCTGAAAGTCGTTACGACCGATATAAGCCAGTGAGCCATCCGGCAGGTATTTCACCAGGTCGCCGGTTTTATAGATCCGGCTATTGGCGCCTGTCGCTTTTTCTGCTGTTGTCTGGAAAGGATTATTGATAAAACGTTCCCCCGTTAACGTAGGGCGGTTCCAATACCCTCTTGCCACACCGGCACCGCCGATGTACAACTCTCCGATAGCACCTGCCGGCACCGGTTTTAACCGGGCATCCAGTACATATACGGAGGTGTTGGCGATCGGGCAGCCAATATGTATGTTGTAATGATCTGCCGTATTCAGCTGATTCAATGACCACACTGTAGTTTCTGTAGGCCCGTATACATTCAGTACCCAGGCTACCTGTGCAGAAGAAAATATTCTGCTCAGTAACTCGCGGGTAATGGCTTCTCCTCCTACAAACAGTTTCAGTGCTGGATTATTGAACCGGATCTGATCCAAACCGGCTGATAACAGTCCTGGTGTTAACTGAATGAAGGTATATTTACGGGTATCGATATCCAGCCATTTATTATCCGACAATTCAATAAACCCGCCGCTGATCAGGGGTAAGCCATATTCCAGGCCCCAGATATCAAATACATAACTGGTGACGGATAAAGTATGGATGGCTTCTTCCGCACCGAAATAGGTATGCCGGTAATAATGCAGCAGGTTTACAAAAGAATGATGGGCAATCATCACCCCTTTGGGATTACCGGTAGTGCCACTGGTATAGATGACATAATTGAGGTGATCCGGTGCCGCTGTGTGAACCGGGTTCATATTATGATAGTCTGCCACCAGTTTTTCCTGCAGGGATATATTGTCCATATACACCGGCGTAGCCGTTGACCCTGCCATGCATGTGGCCAGCGTATCTGCATATTTTTCACGGGTCAGCACAATACGTGTATCCGTATCTGTTAGGATATACTGTACCCGGTCTGCCGGGAATGCCGGATCTACCGGTACATAGGCGCCACCTGTTTTCAATATCGCCATCACAGCGATCAGCATATACGCAGAGCGGTCTGTATAGATGGCGATGAGATCATCCGGCCGGATATCCCAATTGGCGCAGAGGTAAGCAGCCAGGCGGTTACTGCGTTCATTCAGTTCCCAATAGGTCAGCTGTTCCATTCCGCTGATGACGGCTATATTATCCGGTGTACGTGCCACCTGTGCTTCAAACAGTTGGCGGAATGTGGTGGTTGCCGGATAAAACGCCGATGTTGCGTTGCGCTCGTAGATAATATCTGTGTAATGTGCCGGATTGAGATAATTGATATCGCTGACTTTCAGCGCACGCTTGTGCGATTTTCCGATAGCTGCCAGCTGTTGCAGGATAACCCGGTAGGTATCTATATAGGCGGTAATGGTAGCTGCATCAAATAAAGCCGTTGCATAGTTCACCAAACCTTTGATGGCCGCTTCACTGTCGTCCATCATGGTGGTCATATCAAACCTGGCAGTCTGGTAATCACCTTGCAACGGATAGGGTACAAACAACTGATCTACGGCGGCTGCCTGCTCCTTGCCAAAGTGCTGTACACTAAACATCACCTGGAAGAGCGGATGCCGTGAAGGATCCGGTGTCAGGTTTAGTTCATCTACCAGTTTTTCAAATGGCAGATCCTGGTGTAATTGCGCCGTAACCACTGCTGCTCCTACCTGTTGAATGAAGTCCGTCAGCTGTTGTTCAGGTACAATTTGTTCCCGTAATACCAGGGTATTTACGAAGAAACCGATTAAACCGGCAATCTCCGGATGGTGCCGGTTGGCCACCGGACTACCTATGATAATATCTGACTGATTGCTGTAACTATGTAACAACAGGTAATAACCACTCAGCAACAAACTATACATACTCACCTCCAGTTCTCTGGCAACCGTACGTAAATCGTCACTCAGCACCTGATCCAGGGTAAACATGCGGTTAGCTCCGGCATAACTGATGCGGGCAGGTCTTTCCCGGTCTGTTGGCAGGTTCAGTGGTGCATAGTCCGACAGTTTTTCTGTCCAGTAAGTCACTTGTTTTGCCAGCACTTCCCCCGTCAGGTAATGCCGTTGCCAAAGCGCAAAATCCTTATACTGTATGGACAATGCCGGTAACGTGGCGGCTGTTGCACCGGTGGCATAATAATGATAGTAGTGACCGATTTCCTGTAACAGGATATCGGTTGACCAGCCATCGAACACAATATGATGCAGTACTATACTCAGGTAGCATGTAGGCGTATCCGTGGATGAATGCAGGGTGTACATTTTTATCTGTACCGGAATCGCTGCCGACAAGTGGAATACATGCTGTACTGCTGCCAGCATAGCTGCTTCCAGCTCTTCCTGCGTTGTCACTTCCAGCATGGCTATCTGCAAAGGTTCGAGGGTATCATCTACCACCTGCTGATAACCGGTACCTGTTGCCGTTGTTTTAATGAGGCTGCGCAATACTTCATGCCTGTGTACCACAGCACGCAAGGCCTGTTCCAGATAACCGATATTGGTAGCGGGTGATAATTGTAATATCACAGGAATATTATAGGCATCACCTCCACCTTCAAAAGCTTCGATAAACCATAACCGTTCCTGCGCAAAGGATAACAGCTGTTCCTCCGGATGCGCCACAACTGTGGCACTGATAGTCGCGGCTGTTGCCGTTTCCGGCAATGCGGCCGCCAACCGGCGGATGGTACGGGCGATGAAAACTGCGCTGATCTGAAGTGCACTGCCCAGTTCCTGGTTGATACGGCTCACCAGCCGGATCGCCAGAATACTGTTACCTCCCAGCCGGAAGAAATCATCTTCCACCCCTATCTGAGTTAATGGCAGTTGCAGGATATCGGCATAGATGGCACACAGGCGGCTTTCCGTATCGGTAGCCGGCGCCACATAATGGGCTGTACCTGTGAAAAGCGGGTCTGGCAAAGCCTGGCGATCTACCTTACCATTGACCGTGAACGGCAACGCTTCCAGGTGTATCAACACCGATGGTATCATATAGTCCGGTAAATATTCTTCCAGATAAGCTACCAGTGTTGCGCGGTCTAACGGTGTGGCAGCTACGTAGTAACCGGCCAGGTATTTACCGCTGGCAGCCTGCTCTCTGGCCATCACCACGGCCTGTTGAATACCGGGATGCGCCGTCAGCCGGTTTTCTATTTCTCCCAGCTCTATGCGATGACCGCGGATCTTCACCTGGAAGTCGTTACGGCCTACATATTCCAGGTTACCATCCGGTAAATATCTCACCAGATCTCCTGTTTTATATAAACGGCTGTTGCTGTTGACCATTTTTTCCGCAGCGCTGCGGAACGGGTTCGCTATAAAACGTTCCCCCGTGAGCGTAGGATTGTTCAGGTATCCCCTTGCCACACCGGCGCCGCCAATATACAGCTCCCCGATGGCGCCTACCGGTACCGGTATCCCCTGCGCATCCAGCACATACAACGTGGTATTCGCAACAGGACGGCCTATGATGCTGCTGTTGCCACTATCCCGGTAAGCATGCAGGGTAGCACACACGGTGATCTCCGTAGGTCCGTACTCGTTCATTAATGCACCATAGAGCGATGATATGCGGAGATCGGGTAATTTTTCGCCCCCGGTAAAGATCACTTCCAGGGCTGGTTTATAAGGCAGCAATGCCGGTAATAACGCCGATGGAATAAATGATACGGCAATCCGGTGCGCGGCGATATAAGCCGTTAAAGCTTCGGGAGCCGTACGCAGCTGATTGCTGTACAGATATAGGCAGTTACCATTGCACAGTGCCGGGAATACTTCATATACAAAGGCATCAAACACATAATTGGAGTAACAACCTACCTCGGTATGCTGATCCAGCTGATGCACCGGAATCAGTTCTGAGATCAGGTTGATGACACCGCGGTGTTCGATCATCACCCCTTTGGGCTGCCCGGTAGTACCACTGGTATAGATCACATAAGCCAGGTCCGTAGAGCGGCTGGTTGCCACCGGATTTTCAGCCGAATAAGCCGCCAGTATAGCTTCAAAAGCAGGTGTATCTATGCTGACTACTTCGTTTGTCCAGGTAGCTAACGTAGCAGCATATACGTCGTTGGTTAATACCACCCTTGCCTGTGTATCTGCCAGGATGTAAGCTTTACGTTCCTCCGGATAGTCCGGGTCCATAGGCACATAGGCGCCGCCGGATTTCAGCACGGCCAGGATGGTGATGAGCAGTTGTTCGGAACGATCCAGGCATAACACCACCCGGTCATCGGGGCGGATGTTATAAGTAGCCTGCAGCCATGCCGCCAGGCGGTTGGCCCGTTCGTTCAGTTCGTGGTACGTCAGTTGCGTTGCTTCATATACCAGCGCTGTCTGATCCGGTGTCTGATTCACCTGTGCTTCAAACAGCCGGTGAATGGTTTGGGCGGCAGCGTATGGTTTGGCTGTAGCATTCCAATCGTGAACGACCTGCTGATAACGCCTTGCAGGCAGGTATTGCAGGTGCGCAGCATCCCGTTCGGGTTGCTGTAACAGCTGTTCCAGCATGGCTTGCATGCCCTCCAGCATGGCCTGCATTTGTTCGCGGTGGAACAATTCTGCCGCATATTTTAACTCGTACGTAATCGTCTCGCCCTTTTCATGCGCTACTATAGCCAGCGGATAATCCAGTTTCTCTACAGCCGTTTTAAATACGATGGTCAGTTCACCGGCATCTTTGGGCGCCGGATAGTTTTCGAATACAAATAAGCTGTTGAACAATCTTTCGCCCTGCGATTGCAACGCAGACAAAGACACGTCACTGCGTACGTTGATGTCGTTGATATGTGCCTGTAACGCCTGAATGGCTTGTATTACCGGGCCCTGGGTATGTACGGCTATTACCGGCAGGGTGTTGATATACAACCCTGCGGATTGCTCGATATCGTCCACTGGCAGGTTACGGCCGGACACGGTCATCCCTACCGCGGTGGTATCACTGTTGCCATACACACTGAGCTGCCGGTGCCACAGATACTGCAACACCGCATTCAACGTAACCCCCTGTGCCGCACATAAGGCTTTGAGCTGCCGGTAAGTGGCGCCTTCAATCAGCCACGACAACTCCGCCGGTTGCAGGATATGCCGATAGTCGGATAATACGGTATGTCGTTGTTCCGCTTTCAGTAAGCCACTCAGGTCCTCCCGGGAAGTATGCCGGTCTATTACCGTTTTCCAATACGCCAGATGTGCATTCCGATGTGTTTGCAGGTATTGCTGTGCCGCCGTATAGCTGGTATCCGGCCGGCCGGTCAACGGCTGGCCTTTACATAACTGTAAATAAGCCGTATGTACCGCACCCAATAATATGGGCATACTCCACCCATCGAGAATAGCATGGTGATTACTAAACACACACTGATAAGTAGCCGGCCCTTGTTTTACCAGATACACCCGGAACAGGTTACCTGCCGCCAGGTTAAAGGCTGCAGCGCGATCGGTAGCCAGTAAGTCCTGTATAAAGTTGTCCTGGTCTGCCGCAGATAAATCTGTGATATCCTGGTAGTGCCAGTCGATGCTGCCTGTTTTATCTACCACCTGCACCAGCTCTTCCTCCCATGTAAAGCGCAGCCGCAGCACAGGATATTGTTCCTGTACCAGTTGCCACGCCTGTAACAACCGGGGTACTTCCAGCGGTACCTGGTACTCCCATTGCAGTTGCACGCGATAGGCATCATCTACGTTGCCCTGATTTAAAGCATGATAAATAAAACCTTCCTGCAGACTGTTGGCCAGATAAACACCAGTGATCTCCCGATCGGCCTGCAGCCGGGTCAGGTAAGGCGCGGATACGATTCCGGCTACATCACTCACCGTTAAATAGCTGCGATCTGCCTGTACCAGGGATGCCACCATCTCTTCCAACGCGGCCTGATAACGGGTGGCCAGCGCTGTTAATACCGCAGCAGGTAACCGGCCAGCCAGCGTGAAACGCAGCTGCCCGTTGATGACCATACCATTGATATTGATAATATGCGGCCCCTGATTTGCGGAAGACACTGCCGCGCCGCTATATTCGCCGGAGATAGCCCAGTCGGCCTGTGTGGCCTCTTCCCGTTTATCGAACTGCCCGAGATAGTTAAAACTGATCCGCGGCAACTCCGTATTGATATAACCGTTAATAGCGCCATAACCGATACCTTTACCCGGCACCTGCCGCAGCATTTCTTTTACGGCTGTGATAGTGGCGCCCAGATCTCCGGCGGTAGCCGCCAGCGTTATCGGATACATGGTGGTGAACCAACCAATAGTACGGGTAATATCGATGTCGGCACGTAATTCTTCCCGACCATGGCCTTCCAATAATATATGATGTTGCGGTTGTCCGGTTACTGCAGACAAGGCTATGCCCAGCGCACTCAATAACAAGTCATTGATCTCCGTCTGGTATACCCGGCCACTTTCGCGTAACAACTGATCGGTAATACGCTGATCCAACTCACAACCCGCTTCACTGATGCCGGCAACAGCCTGTGCTGCCAGCACCGCATTGCCGGCAGGGATATCGGCTGTTACCTGCGACCAGTAACTATTTTCTGCCGGAGCAGCGGTTATTTTATAATCCTGAATAACGTGTACCCATTGCCGGTAGCTGCTGCCTTTCTCACCCAATATCTGGTGTACGGCTGCTACTGTGCCTTTCTCTATCATATATTGATAAATCTGTTGCAGGTCTTCTGTAATAATGCGCCAGCTCACCGTGTCGATCAACAGGTGATGGAACGCCAGGAAGATGCGCGCACTGCCATCGGCATAACCGTGCAGATACCCTACCTGTAACAGCTGATCGCCCCATATATTAAAACCGGATTGCCAGCTGGTCAGCAAGGTATCCAGTGCGCCGGCTGCTGTGTAATCACGCACATCCGCTACAGGTACCTTCATAGCAGGCAACGTGTTGCGATAGGTTTGGGTATATCCAGTATCGGTGTGTTGGAAACCTATCCGCAAAGTATCGTGGTGTTGCAGCAACAACGCGATACTTTGCGTCAGCACCGCTGTATCCAGGGCCGGTACCCGGATCAGGAAAGACTGATTCCAATGGTGGTAATCCGGGAATAAACCTGTTTCCGTTTGGTGGAAGAACCATTCCTGGATGGGTAACAGTGGTACCTCTCCCTGCAGCAAGCCTTGTTCTGACAACACCTGTACCGTGGCCAATGTTGCTTTTGCAATGACCTGCTGATACAGCTCCGCAATAGTCCTGTATTTGAAAATATCCTTGACACTCACCTGCATGCCGGTACGCTGTCTGATACGACTCACCAACTGAATGCTCACAATACTATCGCCCCCTAACCGGAAGAAATCATCCTGCACGCCAACTGTACCCGCTGCAAGCCCTAACACTTCCGCATAGATACCACACAATACGGCCTCTGTTTCATTCTGCGGCGCCTGATAGGTATCCGCAGCAGTGAAGTGCGGCTCCGGCAATGCCCGCCGGTCCAGCTTTCCGTTCACGGTCAATGGTAACGCCTGCAGGTGTACCAGTGCTGTGGGCACCATGTACTCCGGCAGGGAATCTCGTAAGGTGGTCAGGATAATCGTTTCGTCGAGGGCGGCTGGCGCCACATAGTAACCCGCCAGATACGGTACTCCGGTTATGGGCTGTGTTTTCACCAGCACCACGGCCTGTTGGATACCCACGCAGGCAGACAACCGGTTTTCTATTTCACCCAGCTCTATACGATGCCCCCGGATCTTTACCTGGGCATCATTACGGCCTACATATTCCAGGTTGCCGTCTGGTAAATATCGCACCAGGTCACCGGTTCTATATATACGGCTGTTGGTACCAGCTGCGATATCTGTTTCCGAACGGAAAGGATTGATGATAAAACGCTCCCCCGTTAACGTAGTATTGTTCAGATAACCCCGGGCTACCCCCGCACCGCCGATATACAATTCGCCGGTAGCGCCTACCGGTACCGGCTGCCCATGGGTATCCAGTACATATAAAGTAGTATTCGCCAAAGGACGACCGATATTACTGCTGTTGCCGCTCTCCCGGTAAGGGTGCCCCGTAGCGCACACTGTTATCTCCGTTGGTCCGTATTCGTTTATCAGTTCAAAAGAGAAAGCTGCCTGACGCAGGTCCGGTAGTTTTTCGCCACCGGTAAACACCAGCTGTAAGGTCGTGTCGTGTTGTACCAGCGCCGGTAATAATGCCGACGGGATAAACGATACGGCGATCTGTTGTTGCCGGATATACGCGATCAGATCATCCAAAGAAGTACGCAGCTGGTTGCTGTACAGGTATAAGCTATTGCCGTTGCACAAGGCCGGGAATACCTCATATACAAAAGCGTCGAACACGTAGTTGGAAAAACATCCCACCCGGTTGTGACGATCCAACCGGTGCACCGGTATCAATGCCGTGATCAGGTTAATGACACCCTGGTGTGCGACCATCACACCTTTGGGTTGCCCGGTCGTACCACTGGTATAGATCACATAGGCCAGGTCGGTAGCCTGACTGGTATGCACCGGATTCGTAGCCGGATAAGTGGCCAGCGTAGCCCGGAAATCAAGGCTATCGAGGCTGATCACGGGTGTATCCAATACGGATAACGCGGTCGCGTATACGCTGTTGGTCAGCACCACCCGTGCCTGCGTATCGGCCAGCATGTATGCCTTGCGCTCTTCCGGATAACCTGGGTCCATCGGTACATAGGCCGCACCGGATTTCAGTACGCCCAGGATCGCGATGAGTACATGTTCGGAACGGTCCAGACAAAGGGCAATCAGGTCATCTGGTTGCACGGCATAATTTGCCTGCAACCAGTTGGCCAGCCGGTTGGCTTTTTCGTTCAGTTCACTGTAAGTCAGTTGTATATCTTCAAACACCAGCGCTATATGAGCCGGTGTTTGGGCTACCTGCGCTTCAAACAGGCTGTGAATGGTTTGATCCCTCGCAAAGGTGGCAGCCGTGGTATTCCAGTCGTAGACTATCTGCTGATACTGTTGTGAGGACAGGTGTGTCAGCTGACCGGCATCCATCAACGGATGATGCAACAGTTGATCCAACAAGGTCGTCATCGCGGCTAAGATCTGTGCAATGGCCTCTCCACTGAATAATTCTCCCGCATATTTCAACCGGTAGGTAATCGTACTCCCCTGCTCGTATACTACCATCGCCAAAGGATAATCCAGCTTTTCCGTTCCGGCTTTAAACAGTATGGGTAACTCGCTGTTTTCTGCCGGCACGGGATAGTTTTCATATACGAAGATGCTGTCGAACAGGCGTTCGCCCTGCTGCTGCAACTTCGATAAGTTGGTATTGCTGCGGATATTAATATCGTTGATCTGCGCCTGCAAGGCCTGTATGGCTGCTATCACCGGGCCATTGGTATGCGTCGTCATCACCGGTAAGGTATTGATGAACAAACCAACGGATTGTTCAATATCATCCACCGGCAGGTTACGACCCGACACCGTCATCCCTACAGTAGTGGTATCGCTGTTACCATATACCTGCAGCTGTTTGTGCCACAGATATTGCAGCACGGCATTGAGGGTAATGCCCTGTTCTGCACACAAGGCTTTAAGCTGCTGATACCGCTCACCTGTAATGGTAGCCACTTGTTCTTCCGGCTGCAGGATGTGCCGGTAATCTGCTAAAAGCGCGTGCCGTTGTGTTGTTTTTAATAAGCCACTCAGGTCTTCCCGGGAAGTCTGCTTGCTCACCTCTGCTGTCCAGTAGGCAGTATGTGCTCCCTTATGTGTTTGCAGATATGCCTGCGCGGCCACATAACTGTTATCGGTTTGGGTATCTGCCGCCAGACCTTTGTCCAGCCGCAGATAGGTATCATGTACATAGCCCAGTAATACAGGCATACTCCAGCCATCGAGGATAGCATGGTGATTACTAAAGATACACTGGTAGACATCCGCCGCCTGTTTCACCAGGTATATGCGGAATAAGCTACCGGCTGCCAGATCAAACACGTCGGCCCGGTCATTCGTCAACAGTGCCTGTATAAATCCTTCCTGTTCCGTCAACGACAAATGAGTGATGTCTTCGGAACGGAAATCACATTTTCCCTTTTTATCTACTATCTGTACCAGCGCCTCTTCCCATCCAAAACGCAGGCGTAACACAGGAAACTTCTCCTGCGCCAGCTGCCAGGCCTGTAAAAGCCGCGGTACATCCAAAGCCGTACGGTATTCCCATTGCAGCTGCACGCGGTAGGCATCATCGGTCGTACCCTGATTTAATGCATGATAAATAAATCCTTCCTGCAGGCTGTTCGCCAGGTACACCCCGGTAATTTCCTGATTGGCCTGCAGCGCATCGAGGCAGGCAGGTGTTACGATATGCGCTACATCGCTGCTGGTTAAATAACTTCGTTTCGCTTCTGCCAGGTGTGCAATCATGTCTTCCAGCGCCGCTTTATAACGGTCAGCCAATACTGTTAAGACATCAGCAGACAAGCGGCCAGCTATCCTGAAATGCAGTTGCCCATTGATCACCAGGCCATTGATATTGATGATATACGGATCCTGGTTATCACCGGAGATCGCTACACCGGCCACATCGCTGCTGATAGACCAGCTGGTATTATCTTGCTCACCATTATCGAATTGTCCCAGGTAGTTGAAGCTGATAGCCGGCAATGGCGCCTGCACATATCCCATCAGTGCGCCATAGCCAATACCTTTACCAGGTATTTGTCGCAACATTTCTTTCACCCCTGTGATGGTGGCTTTCCAGTTGCATGCCACTCCGGTGAGTGCCACCGGATACATAGCTGTGAACCATCCCGCAGTGCGGGTAATATCTATATGGCGGTTCAGCTCTTCCCGGCCGTGCCCTTCCAGCAATACCTGATGTTGTTGCTGGCCGGTAACGGCTGTCAGCGCCTCACTTAAGCCACTCAGCAACAGGTCATTGATCTGTGTCTGGTATACTTCGCTGCTGTCGCGCAATAATAAACTGGTGGTAGCTGCATCGAGTACCAGATCCGTATGATGTACTTCATTGCCGGCCATAGCTGCCAGCACGGCATTGCCTGCCGGCACGCCGGCAGTTATTGCAGCCCAGTAGTTACGTTCTTCCGGTGTGGTTGTCTGCTCATACGCTTTAATTACGTTTACCCATTGCCGGTAGCTGCTGCCTTTTTCTCCCAAAATCACCTGCGCATCGGCCACCAGACCCTGTGTAGTGATATATTGATAAATCTGTTGCAGGTCTTCCGTCAGGATACGCCAGCTCACAGTATCTGTAAGCAGGTGATGGAAGGCCAGGTATACCCGGGCGCTGCCATCTGCATAACCTTCCAGGTAGCCGATCTGCAGCAGCTTATCCCCGAAAATATCAAAATCGGCCTGCCAGCTGGTTAACAGCACCTGCAGGGAATGCGGGGAAGTATAGTGACTGACGTCGGCCTGATGAAGGATTACCGGTGGCAGGGTTTCCCGGTAGTACTGCGTATAACCGTTGGCGTGGCGACGGAAGCCCATACGCAATACGTCGTGGTATCCCAGCAGGAGCGATACACTTTGTTCCAGCACTGCTTTATCCAGCGCCGGCACCCGGATGAGGAAAGCCTGATTCCAATGGTGAAATGCCGGCCATATGCCGGTATCTACCTGATGGAAAAACCATTCCTGAATCGGCAACAACGGTACATCGCCTGCCAGTAAACCCTGTTCTGTAGCTATTTGCGGGGTTGCTTCTGTGGCGACTGCTATTACCTGGCTATATAATGCTGCAATGGTTCTGTGGGTAAATATATCCTTCACACTCACGTGAATGCCTGCACGTTGTCTGAGCCGGCTCACGAGCTGTATACTTACAATACTATCTCCACCCAGGCGGAAGAAGTCATCTTTTATTCCCACGGCCGTCAGCGGCAGACCCAATACTTCTGCATAGATTTCGCACAGTCTTTTTTCTGTTTCATTCCGGGGCGCCTGGTAAGTATCGCCCGCCGTCAGCTGTGGATCGGGCAAGGCACGGCGGTCCAGTTTACCATTGGAGGTTAACGGTAATACCGGCAATGCCATCAGTACCGCCGGCAACATATATTCCGGTAACGTTTCGCGCAGGTAAGCCATGATAGCCTTTTCCCGAACAGGTGCCTCGGCTGTGTAATACCCCACCAGGTATTTCATACCGGTAGCGGGTTGTGTTTTCACCTGTATTACCCCCTGCCGGATACCCGGACAGGCGGATAAGCGGTTTTCTATTTCCCCTAACTCAATACGGTAGCCCCTGATCTTTACCTGCAGGTCATTACGCCCCAGGTATTCCAGATTGCCATCCGGCAGGTATCTTACCAGATCGCCTGTTTTATACAACCGGCTGTTAATACCAGCCGTTTTTTCTGCCGCCGTGCGGAAAGGATTGGCAATGAATCGTTCGGCCGTTAATCCGGACAGTTGCCAGTAGCCTGCTGCTACGCCGGCACCGCCGATATATAGTTCACCGGCAGCTCCTGCCGGCAACGGCATCCCATGCCGGTTTAATATATAAAGTTGATAATTATGATAAGCCTTACCGATGGTATAACGCATTACCTGCCGGTCTATCGCAAACCAGGTAGCGCCTACGGTTGTTTCTGTTGGCCCGTATTCATCGATGATTTTTTCTGAAAACTGCAGGATACCGGCGATATGGTGCTGCAATAATTTTTCTCCCCCAACAATAGTTACCTGCACGCGGATAGGTTCTCCGCCAGCGGTACTGTTATTAGGCAAGAGCGATAAATAACCCGGGGTAGATTTTACCAGGTCGATCCTGTTATCCCGCAGATGTTTTTCATAGGCCTGTATCTCCGTAATATCTTGCTCAAACACATAAATCGTCTTCCCAAAACATACCGGATATAAAGTAGTGGTTACAGACAAATCGAAAGACAGGTTCGTGGAGAAATCCACCCGTTGTATAGTGGCCGGCAGCATATCCTGCAGGTTATACAGATAGTTGATGACTGCCTGATGCGGAATCATTACCCCTTTGGGCTTACCCGTAGTACCACTGGTATAGATGACATAAGCGAGGCGATTATGATCATAGCTCACCGGTGCTTCCGCTGTTGCCCCCCCCTGTTGCGTATCGGTATTCACCACTGTCACGGGCAACGCAGCCGTAATTTCCTGCAACCTCACTACGTTAGCCGTATCCGTTAGTATGACCGGCATTTGTGTATCCGTTATAATATAGCTGATACGGTCTTCCGGATAAGCCGGATCTACCGGTACATAGGCACCACCGGCTTTTAATATACCCAGTATACTCACCAGCATCTGTGCAGACCGGTTCATACTGATGCCGACCAGGCTACCCGGTGCGACCTGATAAGTATGACGCAGGAAGTCTGCCAGCTGATTGGCTGCTTCATTCAACTGCCCGTAGGTGAAGGTTTGCTCTCCGCATACTATTGCCAATTGCTCCGGCAGCTGACGTGCCTGCGCTTCAAATAACCCGTCAATAGTAACACCGGTCGGATAATTTTTTGCGGTAGCATTACGCTCATATACCAGGTGTTTATATGCCTCCGGCGACAGATAATGTAATGTCTTAACCGCCTGTTGCTCTTGCCGGCTACGGCCTTTCAACGTGGCCAGTTGCTGCAGGATCGTCTGATAGGTTTGGATAAAGGAATCTATCGTTGCCGGTTCAAACAAACTACTGGCATAGTTGAACAATCCGCTGATAGCCGGCTCACTGTCGTCCATCATCGCTGAGATATCAAAGCGGGCGGTATTGTATATTTCTTTCAGGTTGTAAGGCTCGGCCAAACTGTTGAAACGGGCCTGTGCCGTGTTACCAAAATGCTGTACGCTAAACATCACCTGAAACACCGGATGTCTTGAAGGATCGGGCGTTATCGATAATTCATCCACCAGTTTTTCAAAAGGTAAATCCTGGTGCAGTTGCGCGGCGATCACGCCGGCGCCTACCTGTCTGATAAAATCAGCCAGGCCCTGATCCGGATCAATCTGTTCGCGGAACACCAACGTATTTACGAAGAAACCAATCAGTCCGCTGATTTCCGGATAATGTCGGTTAGCCACCGGACTGCCCACCACAATATCTGTCTGATCGCTGCAGGCATGTAATAACAAGTAATAACCGGAGAGCAATAAGCTATACATACTTACCTCCAGCTCTTTTGCTACCGCACGCAAATCATTACTGAGCGCCTCCTCCAGCGTAAAAGTGGCATTTGCACCGGCGTAGTCAAAGCGCACAGGTCTTTCTTTGTCCACTGGTAAATTCAGTGGTTCATATCGGGCCAGTTTTTCTTTCCAGTAAGACAACTGTTGTGTAGCAACGGCTCCCGTGAGGTACTGCCGTTGCCAGATGGCAAAGTCTTTATATTGTACCGGCAATGCAGGTAAGGTATCTTCCGCCGCACCGGTTTCATAATAATCATATAATTCGCGTAACAGGATTTCTGCAGACCATCCGTCGAAAGCAATGTGGTGTACCACGATGCTCAGGTACCACACCGGCTCCGCTCCGGCTTCCTGGAGGATATAGCGTTTAACCCTTACCGGTAGTTCCGCTGCCAGCCGGAAAACATGCTGCATTTCCGCTGCAATGGCTGCATCCAGTTCTTCACGTGTAAACACGGTTACGCTGTCATCCACCAGCCAGGTAGTCCTATCGATTGCTACCTGCTGATAACCGGTACCCGCTTCCGTTGTTTTTATCAGGCTGCTGAATACTTCCTGCCGCAATACTACCTGATGAAATGCCTGTAAAAGTCGGGCGGTATCTGTATCCGGCTGTAACCGGAATACCATCGGCATATTATAGGCATGGCTGCCCCCTTCATAGGCCTCAATAAACCATAACCGTTCCTGCGCAAAAGATAACCGTTGCGCTTCCGGATGGCTGACAGGCTGTGGTGTTATCTGCAGTACTTCTTCCGGCGTGGTTTCCAGCAGATCTGCCAATCTCCGGATGGTACGCCCCTGGAAGATCGCGGCGATATTCAGCGCACTTTCCATCTCCCGATTGATACTACTCACCAATCGGATGGCCAGAATACTATTTCCGCCCAGCCGGAAGAAATCATCCTGTACCCCGATCTGTGCAGCATCCAACCCTAATACCTCACTGTATATGCCGCACAACCTGTGCTCTGTTTCATTTTCCGGCGCCTGGTAATGCGTGGCAGCTGTAAACAGCGGATCCGGTAAGGCGCGGCGGTCCAGCTTACCGTTGATGGTCAACGGCAAGGTATCCAGTTGCATCAGTACTGCCGGCAACATATATTCCGGCAGCGATGCCGCCAGGTAATGCTGCAGCTGTGTTTCTTCCAGTGCTGCTGACGCCACATAATACGCCACCAGGTAATTGCTGCCACCGGCAGGATGTGCTTTCGCCAGTACCACCGCCTGTTGTACGCCCGGGTAGGCAGACAACCGGTTTTCTATTTCCCCCAGTTCAATACGGTAGCCACGGATTTTTACCTGGAAGTCAGTACGGCCCAGGTATACGATATTCCCATCCGGCTGGTAACGCACCAGGTCCCCTGTTTTGTATAACCGGGCATTCCTGTTATCTTGTCTTTCCGCAGCCGTCCGGAAAGGGTTGGCAATAAAACGTTCAGCTGTCAACACAGGCTGGTGCAGGTAACCACGGGCCACACCGGCACCACCGATGTGCAGCTCTCCTGCTGCGCCTACCGGTACAGGTTGCAGATAATGATCCAGCACATACGCCGTGGTATTCGTGATCGGACGACCAATCAGATGTGTATCCCCATTTTCAATCTGCTTGCCAGTGGCATAAATGCTCGTCTCCGTTGGGCCGTAGTAGTTGTACAACCGCGTGTAAGATGACCAATACGTACCCGTTTCCTGATCACAGGCTTCACCTGCATAGATAATTGCCTGCAGGGCCGGATAGTCCACCCGGGGCAGTACTGCCAGCATCACTGGTGGCAGGTACACATAGGCAATCCCGTTAGACAACAGGTATTCACTGATCGCAGCGGCATCCCGCCGGATCTCTTCACTGAATAGATGCAACTCATTACCATAGAGCAATGCACTGAATATTTCGGCAACGGATACATCGAATACATAGGAAGTATAAGCGGCGATTTTTGCACTTTCACTATTGCCGTATGCAGGCCGGATAGCCTGCAACGTATTGATTACGCTGCCATGCTCCAGCATTACCCCTTTTGGTGTACCTGTAGTACCGCTGGTATAAATAACATACGCCAGGTTATCTGCGGTGCCGTTGTATACCAGGTTGGATCCGGCATAACCGGCAAAGGCATCACTATCCACACAAAGTGTAGCTATCGACGTACCCGCAGTAAGAGCTGCCAGCCACTCCACCTGTCTACTGCCGGTCAATACTACTCTCGTATTCGTATCTGATAATATATAACTAACACGGTCGGCCGGGTAAGTTGTATCTACCGGTACATAGGCGCCACCAGCTTTTAGGACACCCAATATCGCGATCAGCATATCTGCAGAACGATCCAGATAAAGCGCCACCAGCTCATCTGGCTGCATATCATAGGTAGCCTTCAGGTAGGCTGCCAGTTGATTCGCTTTGGTATTCAGTTCGCCATAAGTCAACTGCCGCTCTTCGTGCACGACTGCTATATGATGCGGGGTCTTCGCCACCTGTTCTTCAAACAGCTGATGCAGTGCCTTATGCATTACATATACTTCCTCCCGGTCATTCCAGTCATACACCACTTCCTGGTATTGCGCGGCGGGCAGATATGAGAGCGCAGCTGTAGTGATGGCTACATTTGTTATCAGTTGCGAGATGATCAACTCCATTCCGGATAACAGCTGAGTGGCGGTATCTTCACTGATCAATTCAGCGGCATACTTTAATCCGATATGGAGCAGATCTCCCTGCTCTGTCGCCACAACACCCAGGGGATAGTCCAGTTTTTCTATACTGCTGCGGAATTGAATTGACAATCCATCTCCACTACCTGTGGCAACCGGATAGTTTTCGAATACAAACAGGCTGTTAAACAGGCGTTCACCACCTGTTTGTAATCGGCCAAGACTAACATCACTCCGGCTATTTGCCTCATTAATATCCGCCTGTAATGCTTTAATAGCTGGTATCAGGCTCGTCTCCTTATGTTCCAGGATAAGCGGCAGCGTATTGATGTATAAACCTACAGACTGTTCAATATCAGCTACCGGCAGATTACGGCCGGATACCGTCATACCTACTACTGTTGTAGTACTGTTGCCATAAAGACTCAGCTGTTTATGCCAGCAGTATTGCAATACTGCATTCAACGTAAACCCATGGGTAGCACATAAGGTTTTCAATGCCGTATACTGCTCCTTACTGATGTTCAAAAATTGTTCTCTTGTTTGCAGTATATGCCGGTAATCCGATAAATTAACATGACGCTGATCCGGGCGCAGCAGACTGCTTAGATCTTCCCGATCGGTTAACTGATCGACATACGACTGCCAGTAGGCTATATTATCCTCGCGGTGCGATTGCAGGTATGCCTGTGTCTGTGTATAACTGTCATCTTCTGCTATCGTCACCTGTTCTCCTTTCTGCAGTTGCAAATAAACAGCATGTACCATATTCAGCAACAGCGGCATACTCCAGCCATCCAGAATAGCATGGTGATTACTGAAGATACAGGTATAACTATCCGTACCACGTTTTACAACGTATAACCGTAACAGGTTACCTACTGCCAGATCGAAGGCTTTTTCACGGTCAGCAGCAGTCAGTTTTTTCAGGTAATCTTCCTGCGCTGCTTCATCACAATCACTCAGATCGGTATATATCCAATCTAAATGTCCTGTCTTATCAATGATTTGTATTAACGCTTCTTTCCATCCAAAACGTTGCCGCAATGCAGGGTAACGTTGCTGTGCATAGTTCCATGCCTGTTGCAGCAATGATACTTCTACGGCCTGATTATAATCCCACGAAATCTGTACCCGGTAGGCATCATCCACAGTACCCTGACTTAAAGCATGGTATATAAAGCCTTCCTGCAGGCTATTGGCCAGATACACACCGGTAATCTCCCGGTCGGCCTGCAGCTGATCCAGGTAAGGCGCCGATACAATGCCGGCTACATCACTCACAGTTAAATAGCTACGATCGGTCTGCACCAGGTAAGTCACCATTTCCTCCAATACCGCCTGATAGCGGGCAGCCAAAGTCGTTAATACCGTGGCGGGCAAATTACCGGAGATATGGCATTTCAGCCGGCCGTCGATCACCAGGGCGTTGATATTGATAATAGCCGGAGACGGATTGCCTGGTGCTACAAATACACCGCTGCGTTCACTGCTGATACGCCAGCTGACGCCGGTAGCAGCTTCCTGCTGGTCAAATTGTCCGAGGTAGTTAAAGCTGATCCGCGGCAGTGCTGTATGGATATATCCGTTGATGGCGCCATAGCCGATACCTTTACCAGGTACCTGCCGCAGCATTTCCTTTACGCCTTTGATGGTGGCGCCCATATCTCCGGCGGTAGTCGCCAGCGCGATCGGATACATGGTGGTAAACCAACCTGTAGTGCGGGTAATATCGATGTCGGCACGCAACGCTTCCCGGCCGTGGCCTTCCAGTAATATATGATGCTGTTGCTGACCGGTGACAGTAGTCAGGGCCACCCCCAGCGCACTTAATAATAAATCGTTGATCTCCGTCTGGTATACCTGGCTACTTTCGCGTAACAGCTGGCCGGTGGTACGCTGATCCAATTCACAATCCACTTCACTGATGCCGGCAACCGCCTGGGCTGCCAGCACTGCATTGCCGGCAGGAATATCGGCCGTTACCTGCGACCAGTAATTGCTTTCTGCCGGAGCAGCGGTTGTTGTATACTCCTGAACAACGTGTACCCATTGCCGGTAGCTGCTGCCTTTGTCACCCAATATCCGGTGTACTTCCGCGGCAGTACCTTTTTCTGTGATATACTGATAAAGCTGTTGCAGGTCTTCCGTAATAATACGCCAGCTGACCGTATCTATCAGCAGGTGATGGAAAGCGAGGAAAATGCGCGCGCTGCCATCGGCATAACCGTACAGGTAACCTACCTGCAGCAGCTGACCGTCCCATATATCAAAACCAGCCTGCCAGCTGGTCAGCAAGGCATCCAGTGCGCCGGCATCCGCATGTACCCGGGTGTCTGCTATGTTCAGCGTCACCGGAGGCACACTATCCCGATAGTATTGCCTGTTTCCTTCGGCCGTACGTTGGAAGCCTATCCGCAAGCCATCATGATGTTGCAGCAACAACGCGATACTTTGCGTCAGTACAGCGGTATCCAGTGCCGGTACCCGGATCAGGAAAGACTGATTCCAGTGATGATAATCGGAGAACTGGCCTGTTTCCGTTTGGTGGAAGAACCATTCCTGGATCGGCAATAGCGGTAACTCCCCTTCCAGCAATCCTTGTTCTGACGATACCTGTACCCGGACCTGTGTCGTTTTTGCAATTACCTGCTGATACAGCGCCGCAATAGTCCGGTATTTGAAAATATCTTTTACACTCACCTGTATGCCGGTTCGTTGTCTTAAACGACTCACCAGCTGAATGCTCACAATACTATCGCCTCCCAACCGGAAGAAATCATCCTGTACACCTACGGTACCCGCCGCAAGCCCTAACACTTCGGCGTAGATACCACACAACACCGCTTCTGTTTCATTCTGCGGCGCCTGATAGGTAGTGGTAGTGTTAAAATGCGGTTCCGGTAATGCCCGCCGGTCCAGCTTTCCGTTCACCGTCAACGGCAACGCCATCAGGTGTACCAACGCTGTTGGCACCATATACTCCGGCAGGGATGCTCCTAATGTGGCGAGGATAGCTGCTTCATCGAGGATGGCTGGCGCCACATAGTAACCCGCCAGATACGGTACGCCGGTTACGGGTTGTGTTTTCACCAGCACCACAGCCTGTTGGATACCCGCGCAGGCAGACAACCGGTTTTCTATTTCGCCCAGCTCTATACGATGCCCACGGATCTTTACCTGGGCATCATTACGACCTGCATATTCCAGGTTGCCGTCTGGTAAGTATCGTACCAGGTCACCGGTTCTGTATATACGGCTGTTGGTACCGGATGCAATATCTGTTGCCGAACGGAAAGGGTTGGTGATAAAACGTTCCCCCGTTAACGTGGCATTGTTCAGATAACCACGGGCCACACCCGCACCGCCGATATACAATTCGCCGGTAACGCCTACCGGTACCGGCTGGCCATAGGTATCCAGTACGTATAAAGTAGTATTGGCCACTGCACGACCGATATTACTGCTGTTGCCACTCTCCCGGTAAGGATGCCCCGTTGCACACACCGTTATCTCCGTAGGCCCGTACTCGTTCATCAGTTCAAAAGAAAAATCCGCCTGACGCAGGTCCGGTAGTTTTTCTCCACCGGTAAACACCAGCTGTAACGTCGTATCATGCTGTACCAACGCTGGCAACAATGCCGATGGAATAAACGACACGGCTATCTGTTGTTGCCGGATATAGGCGGTCAGGTCATCCAGAGAAGTACGCAGCTGGTTGCTGTATAGGTATAAGCTATTGCCGTTGCACAAGGCAGGAAATGCCTCATATACAAAAGCATCGAACACATAGTTGGAGAAACATCCTACCCGGTTGTGACGATCCAGCTGGTGCACCGGTATCAGTGCCGTGATCAGGTTGATGACACCCCGGTGTTCCACCATCACCCCTTTAGGCTGCCCCGTTGTACCACTGGTATAGATCACATAGGCTAAGTCGGTAGCCTGACTGGTAGCAACGGGGTTCGTAGCCGGATAAGTGGCCAGTGTAGCCTGAAAATCTGGACTATCGAGGCTGATCACCGGTGTATCTGTTACGGATAACACGGCCGCGTATACGCTGTTGGTCAACAGTACCCGGGCCTGCGTATCGGCCAGCATATAGGTTTTTCGCTCTTCCGGGTAGCCGGGGTCCATTGGTACATAAGCCGCACCGGATTTCAGTACGCCCAGGATGGCGATGAGTAAATGTTCTGAACGGTCCAGGCAAAGGGCAATCAGGTCATCCGGTTGTACGGCGTAATTTGCCTGCAACCAGTTGGCCAGCCGGTTGGCTTTTTCGTTCAGCTCCCGGTAAGTCAGCTGTATATCTTCAAACACCAGGGCTGTATGCTCCGGTGTTTGGGCTACCTGTGCTTCAAATAACCCCTGAATGGTTTGATCCGTCGCAAATGGTATGGCGGTGGCATTCCGGTCATACACGATGTCCCGGAACTGCGCCGCATCCAGCAATGCGTATGCTGCTATTGCCTGGTCTGTTTTATCTGCCAGCAGATCTCTGAGTATATCACGGAATAGTTGTTGAAAGCGGTCAATTAAATCAGCCACCAGTAAATTGTCCAGTAGCTGGTTATTATATTTTACCCGAAAATTGAGTTCTCCGCTATTCCCTTCCTGCTCGAACAACAGTGTACCTGCCAGGTCAATGTTCAGAGAAGTATTAATTGTCACCGCTGTAATACCTTCCAGCTCAAATGCCCAGTCTTTCAGATTCGTTTGTGCAAATACCAGCTGTAGTATATTTTTATCTGCTGCATGGCTGATTATTTGATTAACCGGTAAAAACCGCGCCTTCTCTTTTTTCAGTTGCTGCTGGTAGGCAAGGGTATCCTGTATAAGATCAGCCAATGTAGTGTGAGCGGTAAATGCGTATACCCGAACGAGTGAGTTCACGTGTACACCATATACCGCACCTTCTCCCTGCCGCATGGAAATAGGATAACTAACACCTACCTGTTGCTGTCCGGTAAGCCTGTGTAACAAAACTGCATATACCAGTTGGCCGAAACTGAAAGCTGTCAGCCGGTGTTTAGCTGCCAATTGTTGTACCTTTTGTACCTCATCCTGCTCAAATGCAAATCTGTATTCGCTTACATGGCTTGTTAATTCATTACTGACAACAGGGATGTTATGTTGCAGAAAACGGAGATCAATCCCTTCCGCCCCCTGTAGCTGTTGCTGCCAGAATGCATTCATTCGCTCAGCCTGTCCCTTTTCAAATACCGCTTCCATTTCCGCTACAATATGCCGGCATATTTTATATTGTTCTTCCAGGCTGTTGGCATCTTTATAATTGCTATCATTATAGTACGTGCATATTTCCCGGAAGAAAAGTCCTCCGTTTGTACCGTCTGCAATAATATGCGGGAACTGCAGGATAAAGCGATGTTGTTGTGTACCCAGTTTGATCACATGTACCCGGATGAGCAAATCTGCTGTTAAGTCGAAAGGCTGTAAAGCCAATGCCAGTACATCTTCCTCCTGTAACGGATGATCATAATATTTCACCACTCCAGCTGTATCCGGCAAAGGCGCCCGGCTAATCCAGTATATTTCCCCAGCTTCATCTACTACATTACTATTGATCAGTAAATGTTCGTTTATAAAGCGTATAAAGCCATTGTTTAATCTTTCTATATCCAGTTCACCGGTGAAACACTGATCCACAATCAGGTTATAGTCTGTTCTTTCCGGCTGGATCATCCATTCATGATAAAAGGTAGTCTGATAAGGTGTTAACGGCACTTTAAACAGTGACACGCGCGCAATAGCTTCAGAGGGGTGGATTCCGAGATTCATATTATTGACTAGTTTTTCTTTGGACTGCGGTTTATACAAGGATTAAATTCACTTTAAAGTCAGTACTAATAAGCAATAGCAGGGATGCTCCCCCCGTATGTTGGCCGGAAGAGAAATGTTTTTCACAAGGCAGCTATAGACTTATGGACCAAGAGATACCCGGATGATTATAATACTACTGCAGTAGCATTACAATTACCTGGATGCATATATTGTGCAGGCACAATATCTCCTGATATTTTTGCTTTAATTCAAAGTGGTTTTGAGTTAACTTAATCAACACGGTTTAACTAATAGCGGTTTTTCAACAACAATAAATTACTATCACAGGGGTGAGGTAGTAAATGCCGGTAAATAACCTATCACCATCTCTCCGACTAAAAGAGGTGGTAAATGAATATCATTAATAACGAAATGGCGCCTACTCAATTCAGGAAGCATAGTTCATATAGTATAGTCATCTTCCTGGTATTCCAACCAGCGTTGAAACATAAGTAACTCCATCCGGACAAAAATTTGCTATTACCTACAATGCGAACATTTTATACTGTTATAAAATAAGAGAGTCGTTTTTATTTACAATCAATCTGCATTCTGAATCGGGGTGGACAGCATGGGTTAATAGCTTGTCATCATAGCATATAAATTATAAAGAACTTATCTCTCCGTCAATTTTTACATAGAATGGCTCATTAGGTTATCCTGGTTTAAGGCATGAAAATACTACAAATATCTGAATTTAAAAATCTACACCCGGACAACAGGTACGTTCTTTTACTATCTACTGCTGCTGCTCCTCAGTAACCATCATCATTACAGCGCACCGCTGCAAAATAACAGCATGAAAAAATTTCTCTGTCGCCGGCAAAAATCAGCATGGGTTATGAACAATCCGGTGGGTCAACTACCTGCTGATTACTTCACATCATCCTGCAATGTAGTAACAGTAAGCTTTACCGGAGGGGTTTTCAAAAGGGTATATACAAAGTCAGAAAGGATGACTACCTATTTTAATATGGCTGCGGTAAAAAACCAGGATCAGGTTTCTATCGCTTCTGTATGTAATACCACTGCGGTACCATCTGCCAGAAAACCTGTCACAAACACCTGCACCTGTACAGATCCGCTACGGATAACGGCGATATCGGTCAGATGCTCCCGCAGAAAAGCAAACAGGACATCGTAACGGTTTGCCAACTGTACCATGAATTCCTCTCCGGGATCAGCCTGTCTTTGTATACGTGCCTGTAATTCATCCAACGAAAACCGCTGCAGATCGGCGGCATCAGCGCCAGGAAAAGCGGCCAGCTGTTGATCCAGGGAGGCCTGATCCTGTATACCGGCAGTATCCAGTAGCTGCCAGTTTCGTTCAGACTCGCTCATGTACAGCAAGTCATCAATGAGCGGGAGTACTCCCTGCGTAAAGGTATTTATATCCATACTCAAAGATATTTAATCCCTCCACAGAAAGTGATATACGAAATTAAGGATTTATGAATTCTGGCAGCGGCACAGCCGCAGTACATTGAAGAGGATGCCTTACTGTTGACGTCAGGCGCCTTTAAACCGGTATCCACCCGGCACGCCATGGGGAGAAAGCACGATCTGCCACAGCTGGCTGTCTCTTGCCCGGAAAGAACCGGCACAGGACAACAGATAGTACTTCCACATTCTGAAAAAGAGCTGGCCATATTTCGCAGACAGCTGCGACCAGTGGGCGTTGACATTTTCATACCAGGCCAGCAGGGTTTTATCATAATCCACACTGAAGTTCTGCCAGTGTTCCATGACGAACCATCCTTCTATGGCCCGGCCTATCTGGCTGATAGCGGGTATCACCGCATGCGGGAAGATATACTTATTGAGCCATTTGTCTGTAAAAGGAGAAGGCCGGTTGCCGCCGATCGTATGCAACAGCAGCAAGCCGTTTTCGTGCAGGCATTGGTGTGCGACACGCATAAAGGTCTGGTAATTGCCTGCACCCACATGTTCAAACATGCCCAGTGAGGCAATGGCATCAAATTTACCCGTCAGTTGCCGGTAGTCCATGACTTTAATGTCTACCGGCAGCCCCTTGCAACGTGACAACGCCCATGCTGCCTGTTCCTCCGAAATAGTAATACCTGTCACCCGGACACCATATCTTTCTGCGGCAAATTTTGCAAAGCTCCCCCAGCCACAGCCAATGTCCAATACCTGTTGCCCGGGTTGCAGCTTCAGTTTGCGACAGGTAAGATCCAGTTTATGTTCCTGGGCTTCATCAATAGAATGTGCATGTTCCCAGAAGCCGCAGGTATAGGTCATCCGCTTATCCAGCATACTTTCGAACAGGTCGTTCCCAATATCATAATGTTTCCTGCCGTTGCGAAAAGCCATGGCGGGACTTTGCAGATTGAACAGGCGTGCCGGTATAATTTCCAGCAGCATTGTCAGATCTTTTCTGATATTATGTTCCAGCCTGGCACGCAACACCCGGCAAAAGAATTCATCCAGCTTCCGGCAGTCCCACCATGCCTCCATATAGGACTCTCCCAGTCCCATCGAACCGGATAACAGTACTTTGCGATAAAAATCATCATTATAAATTTGTATATCTGCAGGTTGGTTGCCATTGACAGTGATCCCGGCGGCAGATAAGAGGCGTGTGACAATCTTCTTTGCTCTTTCCTTTTTCATAATCGTACCAAAAGGAGTAAACGGAAAAGTATCCCTACAAAAATACGACTTTTACCCGGTTCCAGCCCGGAAATTAAAAGGAATGGCTATATCGATATAATCTGTCAACACGTTTACTATACGTAACGGCTATACGCTGTTTCGGTTACCCGGTTCATCGCATCCTGACTATCCTATCATTTTGGCGATGCCAAAAGCTGCAGCCGCCGCAATCAACCCAATAGCCGTTACTTTCAGCGCACCTTGCAAAGGCGGCTGGCCGGTAATCCTGCTTTTAAAAAATCCAAATACAAACAGACAAATGGTCGTAATCACTACCGATAAAATCAACCCTTCCTGCGGGTGATCGGTAACAAAATAAGAGGACAAAGGTAACAAGCCACCGACAATGTAAGCCAGGCCAATAGTCAATGCGGCATTACGTGCCCTGTTGATATCCGGCTTCTCGAGCCCCAGTTCAAACTTCATCATAAAGTCCACCCACCGGTCCTTATCCTTTGCCAATGCACGGGCAATCAACTCCTGCCCTGCGGCATCTATACCATAATCTGCGAAAATATCTTTCACTTCCTGTAATTCTTTCTCCGGTATTTCCGCTACTTCCTGATATTCTTTCTGCAACTCACTCTGATAATGTTCCTGCTCCGTTTTACCTGCCAGATACCCTCCTAGCCCCATGGCAATACTGCCTGCCACAATCTCCGCAATACCGGCTGTAATCACAATGGAATTGCTGCTCACGGCTCCACTCAATCCAGCTGCCAATGCAAAAGGCACCGTCAATCCATCACTCATACCGATAACTACATCCCTCAGAAAATCTGAGCTTTTTAAATGATACTCTTTATGATCCATAGGAATGAAATTACGAATTACCCATCAGGAATGCTATACCACCAATATGGATCTCCTGACTATCTTATTTTTCACTGCAATAATATCGCTCCGGCTTAACTTATATTACCTCCCTGCGTTTATTATTTAACAAATCATATCATATGAATACACTCGCTGAAGTTACCGCTTTGTATCAGACGCATTTCAACAACCTCATTTTTCCCTCCGGACCACCGCTGTTATATGATTCTATCCGATATTTCCTGAACGGAGGTGGGAAAAGAATCCGGCCGGTATTATGTTTGCTGGGAAATCAGCTTTTTAATGAGATTCATGAAGATGCTTTCCATGCCTGTCATGCCATTGAGTTATTCCACAACTACAGCCTCACGCATGACGATATTATGGATAGCTCTCCCCTGCGGCGCAACAGGCCTACCCTGCATGTAAAATACAATACCTCCACGGCCATTCTTGCCGGCGATGTATTGCTGATACATGCCTTCACGCAAATCAATCATCTGCGTGAACTATACAAACAACCCATCGCAGCTTTATTTACCACCACGGCACAACAAATCTGTGAAGGACAACAAATGGATGTCAATTTTGAAGCAACAGACCTTGCTGCCATCAGTTATGCCGATTACTTACAGATGATTACCTATAAAACAGCTGTATTACTGGCTGCCAGTGTGCGTATCGGTGCGATCATCGGCGGCGCCACACCGCAACAGCAGGCAGACAGCTATGACTTCGGCAAAAACCTGGGCATTGCTTTTCAGATACAGGACGATTACCTGGATGCTTTCGGCGACCCTGCGCAAACAGGTAAACAACCAGGTGGCGACATCCTCGAAAACAAAAAAACCGCCTTGCTGATTAAAACGATGGAACTGAGCAATACCAGTCAGCAAGCAGACTTACGGGCCGCCATGCAACAAGACGGTGCGGAAAAAATAGCGGCGGTACTACAATTGTACAAAGCTTGCGGGGCAGACAAATGGGCCATGCAGACCATCGGCGAATACACTGCTGCTGCGCGCAATTACCTCGACCAGATTAGCGTACCACCCCATCGGAAAAGTGCATTAACAGAACTCAGTAACCAACTGCTCGAACGCAAACAATAATCATGTATATCGGGAGCTGCCATGTGATTGTCGCAAACACCCCTTCATAAAGTCAGGAATACACCGTCTTCCCCTGTATAAAGGCCCGTACTTTTGTATGGCCGGTCATACACTGGTTCCTTTATTCAAGCCTAAATCATTCCACATGAAAAAGCTTATTTCCCAACAAAAAATCACTACCTGTCTTTGGTTCGACACGCAGGCGGCCGAAGCGGTGGATTATTACCTCCGCATTTTTAAAGATGCCCAAAAAGGTATCGTGACCTATTATGGTAAAGAAGATATTGACATCCACGGCATGCCTGAAGGAACGGAGCTGACCATTGCATTTACGCTCGAAGGCCAGTCTTTCCTCGCCATGAATGGCGGGCCTCATTTCCAGTTTACACCAGCCATTTCTTTGGTAGTGAATTGTGATACACAGGAAGAAATAGATTATTACTGGCAACACCTCATTCAGGGGGGAGATGAAAAAGCACAGATGTGTGGCTGGCTGAAAGATAAATATGGTTTATCCTGGCAGATTGTACCAACCATCCTGCCGGAGTTATTGCAGGACCCGGATGAAACGAAATCCGGTAAGGTGATGCAGGCCATCCACAAGATGAAAAAGCTGGATATCGCCGCTTTGCAGGCAGCCTATCATCAATGACCAGCGCGGAGGAGTTATTTAAAGATTCAGATAAAGCAGCTTATCGAAAGATGCCTGCTTTATCTGAATCGTATAGCCTATACTGTTATATCAGTTATTAAACAGCAGGTCGTTACAGTATTTCTTTCAGAAAATCCAACATATGCTGCCAGGAACGATTGGCCGCCAGTTTGTTGTAGGCTGCACCGGAAGCAGGATTGTTACCGGATGCCGGGTCTGTAAAGGAATGTACCGCATTGGCATAGGAAATAAACTGCCAGTCTGCCGCAGCTGTTTTCATTTCCTGCTGAAATGCCAGCACACCGGCCACTGGTTCATACGGATCATCTGCACCGTGACAGGCCAGCACATGCGCATTTATTTTTACAGCAGGCCGGGTAGTATCCTTACCCAATCCACCATGAAAAGAAACCACTCCCTGCACGGGCATATTCGCTCTCGCCGCTTCCAGCGCGCCGGTACCGCCGAAACAATAGCCTATCACCACAATCTTTGCCGGATTGGCGCCTGATTTAATCAGCTCATCCAACGCCAGTTTAATACGGGTCTGATATACCTGGTAATTCTTTTTGTAGTACCCTACCAGCTGACTGGCCTCCTGGGTATTATGCGGATAGTTGTTCTCGCCGTAGATGTCTGCGATAAAAGCATAATAGCCTAATTCCGACAGCCTGGTGGCTGTATTTTTAGCATGTGCGTCAATGCCCATCCAGGCAGGCAAAATCAGGATGCCTCCTTTCTGTTTATGGCCATGTGCCGGCTTTATCGCCTGGCCGGTTAATTTCAGGTTGCCATCTGCATAAACAACTGGTTTCAATTGGGCCGTCATATGTATCGTTGCTGTCATCAAAATAAATAAAAATATGTATTTCATTTTTGTCGGGTTTAATAAGGAAGAGATCCATCAATTACGACAGATAATTTACGGCAAAAATCAGTCATCTCCAATTACGGACCTATTTACGACAATCGCCTGTAAGGCTAAACGCAGTAAATACAGCCCGCCTGCCAGCTGCTTTCATCGGATCTTTTTTGGGAAAGATGCCTATAATAACTGCGCATGAGGCAACAGCTACTGCGAAAAAGATTCGCTGTAAGCTATCACCTCATGCGCAAATATAAGGGTTGCTTTCGGATGCTGTTATTCCATCATTTTTTCTATGATTGTTTTCGCTTCCTCCAGCAGCCTGCCATGTTCCTGCTCCAGTGGCACCACCCGGATCTGATCTGCACCGGCCAATACCCGGTCGATATTATTGTAAGGCAGCGCCAGCATGTGTTGGGTATACCATTCATCTTTTTCTTCGCGCCATTCCCGCTCTACGGTCTTCATCGCTTTAAACAAGACTATTTTCGTATGCTCCAGCACCCGCGGCATTAACTGATCATCGAGATGCATATTATCCATAGACTGTTGCCGCAGGAAAATATTTCCTCTCATTTCTTCCTGGCGGAATACGCCATCCATCGCTTCTGCCCTGATGGCCAGCAACGCAGGGTCTGTTTCTGCAATACCGGAATCCAGTGTATAGATGGTAATATCCGTCACGCCTCTTGCTTCCAGCAGTGCAGCTATCTGCATGGCAATACGGCCTCCCAGCGACCATCCGAACAAAATGTAGCTGCCCGGATCTGTGGTGCCTTTTGCTTCATCTATGCATGCCAGATAGTGTTCGGCCAATTTGGTAAGATCGCTGAACTTGTTATCCGGATACAACAGGTTAAAGGCATCTACGCCGTAGCAGGTATATTTCCCTTCCAGCTGCGCTGCCAGCGGCGTATATACTTCGCATCCTGCAAAGCCAGGGTGTATCATATACAGCTGTGGCTTATCCGTAGTCTGGTTCAATTTTATCACCAACCGGTCCTTTTCTTTTCTATCCGCAATGCTTTGTGCCAGGTTCCGTACTGTTTTCGCAAGGAAGGCATCTACTATTTTAATGTTGGCCTCCAAGGTTTCATTGATCTGCCGTATCAGCTTAATCACCAGTATACTGTTTCCTCCCAGGCGGAAGAAGTCATCATCAATGCCTATTTTTCCGGTTTCCAGCCCCAATACCTCTCCATAAATAGCACATATCTTTTCATGTGTTTCATTCTCCGGCGCCCGGTAGGTCTGACTATCGGTGAGTAACGGATCGGGCAGTGCTTTACGGTCTACCTTGTCATTCACCGTCAGCGGCAATTGGGTTAAATGTACAAATACATCCGGGATCATGTAATCCGGCAGCTGTGCGGCCAGATACTGCTGCAACGCCTGTGTTTCCAGGGCAATACCTGCAGCATAGTACGCCACCAGATAATCACCGCTGCCGGAAGTATGCGCTTTCGCCAGCACGACTACCTGCCGGATATCCGGATGGGCTGTGAGCCTGTTTTCAATTTCACCCAGTTCCACCCGGTAACCGCGGATCTTCACCTGGAAGTCATTACGGCCCAGGTATTCCAGGTTACCATCCGGCGTATACCTGACCAGATCACCGGTTTTATACAGGCGGGCATTGATATTGGCAGCCTCCTCTGCTGCGGTACGGAACGGATTCTCTATAAACCGTGCAGCCGTTAACGTTGGATCATTCAGGTAACCGCGGGCCACCCCGGCGCCACCAATATATAGTTCGCCGGCAGCTCCTGGCGGAACAACGGCCCCATAGGCATCCAGCACATATACCGTTATATTCGGAACCGGACGGCCTATCGGTGTATAATCCGCTGTTTTATCGTAGTAGCTCAGGGTCGTACAAACCGTGCCTTCTGTAGGTCCGTATTCGTTAATAATGGTACCATCAAACGTCACTGCCGACAAATCCGGGAAGGCTTCGCCACCTGTGAAGATGAGCTGTAAGGAGGTGGTATAATGTAACAGGAAGTCCTGCAGCAATGCCGGTGGAATGCTCGTCACCGCAATCTGATGCCGGTTAATATAGGCACTCAGTTCATCCGGCGCCGTTCTGTGTTCATTACTGTACAGGTACAACGTATTACCATTACACAATCCAGGGAATACTTCCGTCACAAATCCATCGAACACATAGTTACAATAGCTGCCGATACGTTCATGGGTATCGAGGTGACGAATAGTAATAAAATTACTGATCAGGTTACATACACTTCTATGTTCCACCATCACCCCTTTGGGTTCTCCGGTGGTGCCACTTGTATAAATCACATAGGCGAGATTACCCGGATAAGCGGCAGGCGCCGGGTTCTTTTTGGAATAAGCCCGGGTAAGGCTGTTTTGCAGGTCTTCATTATCGATGACAACCACCGCTCTTGGCCGGCCATTGGTAAATGATTCCAACAGAGAAGCATACACGCTGTTGGTCAGCACGGCTTTCGCACGGGTATCCTGCAGGATATAGCCGATTCGTTCTGCCGGGTAGCCCGGATCTATCGGCACATACGCACCGCCGGCTTTTAACACCGCCAGCAGGGCTATCAGTATGTGTTGCGAACGATCCAGACAAACGGCTACCAGGTCATCCGGTTTGATTTTATGCACGGCTCTCAGGTAAGCTGCCAGCACATTTGCACGTTCGTTTAATTCGCGGTAGGTAAGTTCCTGTTCTTCATACACCACCGCTACCTTATCCGGCGTACGCATGACCTGTTGCTCAAACAAGCCGTGTATCCGCTGATTGGCCGCATAATCCTTCGTATTGGCGTTCCAGCTATGTACCACCTCCTCGAATTGTGTTTCGGTGAGATAACGGAAGCCGTATTCGTCTATTTCCGGATCTGCGATCAGTTGCGTCAACAGACTTTCCATTCCATCCAGCAATTGTTTCGCCGTTTCGCTGGCAAACAGTTCCCCGGCATATCGTAACCGGAAGGACACCTTCCCGCCCATCACCGCAGAAGCAAGTGCCAGCGGGTAGTCCAGGCTTTCTGAGGCTCCTTTGAAAGCAAACCGCAACGCGCCTTCTTCTCTTTGTACTTCGCCCTCTCTTTGTTCGCCTGCCGCAATCGGGTAATTTTCATATACAAACAATGTATTGAACAATCTTCGGCCGTCTTTCTGCAATCCTGCCAGACTTACTTCACTACGGCTGTTGGCCTCCTGTATCCGGCTCTGTAACGTACGGATCACTGCTACTGCCGGGCCAGACACATGTTCCAGCACAATCGGCAACGTATTGATGAATAATCCTACGGCCTGTTCGATGCCTGTTACCGGCAGGCTACGACCTGAAACCGTGATACCGGTGGCAGTAGTAGCGGTATGCCCATATACACTCAGCTGCTTATGCCACAGGTATTGCAGCAAGGAACTGACGGTGATACCCTGTGCAGCACAGAAATCATGTACTTCCCGACTCAGTGCATCCGGCAACACCAGTTCTGCCGCGGCAGATACTTCGATACTCCGGTAGTCAGCCAGTTTCACGTGCCTTTTTTCCGGTTTCAGTAATCCGCTCAGGTCTTCATCTGCCACAAATCCTCCTACATAGTTTTCCCAGTATGCCTGATTATCGGCCCGGTGCTCCTGCAGGTATTGCTGTACCTGTGCATAGCTGGTTTCCTTGTCTGTTTTCACAGGCAGGCCTTTCACCAGGTGCTGGTAGGTACCGTGCAGGTAGTTGAGGAGTATCGGCATGCTCCAGCCATCGAGGATAGCATGGTGGTTGCAGAAAATACAACTGTAGTGCGTTTCTCCACGTTTCACCAGGTATATCCTGAAAAGCCGCCCTGCTGCCATATTATAAGGGATCTTACGGTCGGCTGCCTGTAATCGTTTCAGTTGTTCTTCCTGGGTATCCGTATCAAAATGACTCATATCGATGTAGTGCCAGTCTGGTTCTCCTGCTTTATCTATCACCTGTACCAGGGCCTCTTCCCATGAAAAACGCAGGCGCAATACGGCATACCGTTGTTGTGTGTAGCGCCATGCCTGTTCCAGTTTATCCGGATCTATGGCATTCTGATAATCCCACAGGAGCTGTACGCAGTAAGCATCTTCCTGCTGATCCTGATACAGGGCATGGTAAATAAATCCTTCCTGTAAGCTGTTGGCCAGGTATATCCCTTCTATTTCGCGGGTGGCTTGCAGGGTCTGCAGCTGACTACCGGAAATGATGCCGGCAATATCGCTGCCCGTAAGGTAAGTGCGTGCCTGTGCACCCAGATAATGAATCACGGATTCCAGTGCCTCCCGGTATGCCGTAGCGAAGGCCGACATCACTTCACTGGTCAGCCGTCCCATGATACCGAAACGTAGCTGGCCATCCATCACCAGCCCATTGATGTTCAGGACCGGATAGTCCTGGTTGTCTGGCGCCGTTGCATAGCCCGCACTGTCGCCGGTGATAAACCAGTCTGCTGTATTGGCTTTGCCGGTGGTATCAAATTGTCCGAGGTAGTTAAAGTTAATCAGCGGCAGTTCCGGTTGTACATACCCATACAATGCCCCATAGCCGATACCGTTATGCTGAATATTGCGCAACGATTCCTTGACCGTGATGATGGTATTGCCGATATCCGTTTTATCTGTGGTATGCAGTTCTACCGGATACATCAGCGAAAACCATCCAACAGTACGGGTGAGGTCAATATCTGTAAACAGTCCTTCCCTGCCGTGTCCTTCCAGCAATACATAGTGCCGGTCGTGCTGCGTGATGTTGGCGAGGGCTATGCCCAGCGCACTTAGCAACAGGTCGTTGATACGGGTGTTGTATACTTCATTGCTGTTTCTCAGCAACAAGGCCGTATCTTCTTTGGTCAGTTCAAACGATACATGCCCGTTCCGCTCTCCGGCCTGTGCCCGCAAGGTGGCATTGGCAGCAGGTACGCCGGCAATGATCCGCTCCCAGTAAGGCGCTTCCAGCGTTACATTCGCTGCCATCGTAGTAGCATATTCCTTTACGGCGTGTACCCATTGCCGGTAGCTGCTGCCTTTTGTTCCCAGCAGTCCTTTCCCGGCAATATCGGTGAGCGTTACCCGTTCCATCCGTTCTCTGTTCACCATATCCGACAGGTGATGGTAAATCTTCTGCAGGTCGTCCAGCAGAATACGCATACTTACCGTATCGATAAGCAGGTGGTGTACGGCCAGCCAGATCCGTGCGCGATTACCACCGTAGCCATCCAGGTAGCCGACAGACAACAACGGTCCGTTAAACAGATCGAAGTTTTCCTGCCATTTCGTTAATACCACCGGGATTTCTTCCGGCGTAGCCAGGGTACTTACATCCAGGTAACGGAGCGGCACGTTGATATTTTCCTGATAATACTGGCGGTAACCATCTGTCTGTTTTTCGTACCGGAAGCGCAATGCATCATGGTAACCGAGCAACAGGTTTACACCATACTGCAGAATTTCTTTGTCCAGCAGCGGTACATCTATCATGTAGGCCTGGTTCCAGTGATGGTAAGACCGGTACAATCCTTTGTCTACAAGACCGAAGAACCATTCCTGTACCGGTAACAGCTGGCTGTCGCCACTCAGTATCCCTTGTTCGGATTTGATCTGTACCGTATCTGTAGCTGCCTGCGATAATACATTTTCATACAGGGCCGCGATGGTACGGTGTGTAAAGATATCGTCTATACCAACGGGCAAGGATAAACGTTGTCGTATCCGGCTTACCAGCTGAATGCTGACAATACTATCACCGCCCAGGCGGAAGAAATCGTCGTGAATACCGATGGCCGTACTTTCCAGTCCCAGCACTTCTGCATAGATCTCGCACAGCGCAGTTTCCGTAGCTGTTTGCGGCAACGCATGGGTGGTAGCTGTTGTCAGCAACGGATCCGGCAGCGCTTTCCTGTCCAGCTTACCGTTGGCGGTCAGCGGCAATTGATCCAGGTGTACCCATACTGCCGGCACCATGTATTCCGGCAGGTGGCTACCCAGGTATTCTTCTATCAGCGCGGTATCCAGCGGCTCGGCTGACACATAATAACCTGCCAGGTACTTACCGTTGCCGGCTTCCTGGTCTCTGGCCAGCACCGCTGCCTGCCGGATACCCGGATAGGCAGATAAGCGGTTTTCTATTTCACCCGGTTCAATACGATAGCCGCGGATTTTCACCTGGAAGTCGTTACGACCAATATATTCCAGGTTACCATCCGGCAGGTATCTCACCAGATCGCCTGTTTTATACAAACGGGCATGGCTGCCTGCCTGTACTTCTTCGGCTGTCCGGAAAGGATTGTCAATGAAACGTTCTGCTGTTAGTTCCGCCCGGTTCAGGTAACCGCGGGATACGCCGGCACCGCCGATGTACAGTTCCCCGCTGGCGCCGGCAGGTACCGGCAACAACTGGTTATCGAGAATGTATAACCGGTAGTTCCGGTAAGCCTTTCCGATGGAATAGTCGCGAACATCTTCATCTATTTCAAAATAAGTAGCGCCTACTGTTGTTTCTGTTGGCCCATATTCATCAATAATTTTTTCAGAGAACTGCAGGATCACGGCAATATGACTATCGAGTAATTTCTCCCCTCCCACAATCGTCACTTTCACGCGTATATCAGCGCCGCTATCTCCGGTGAGCAACGACAGGAACCCAGGGGTAGATTTCACCAGGTCGATACGATGCTCTTCCAGGTGTTGCTCATAGGCGATGACTTCCGTAATATCCTTGCCAAATACAAAGATGGTTTTACCAAAGCAAAGCGGATACAATGTAGTGGTCACCGACAAGTCGAAAGACAGGTTACCGGAGAAATCGACATGTTGTATATCAGCCGGCAAAGTATCCTGCAGGTTATACAAATAGTTCAGTACCGATGCCTGTTCTACCATGACGCCTTTCGGCTGCCCTGTAGTGCCACTCGTATAGATCACATAGGCCAGGTGTTCCGGACGGCATGCACTGGTAACGTTTTTAACCGGGTAAGCGCCTGCCTGCATTTCCCATTCTGCACTGTCAATTGCCATTACTGCTGTTGGCAAATCTGCCGCCAGGCCTTCCAGTTTCCAGGTATATTTATCATGGGTGAGTACTACTTTGGTTTGTGTATCTGCCAGGATGAAGGCTGTACGGTTATCCGGATAGTTAGGATCAATCGGTACATAGGCCGCACCGGATTTCAGTACACCCAGTACGGTAATCAGCATGGCAGCGGATCTGTCCAGACTGATGCCGATCAGATCGTCCGGTTTCACTGCATATGCTTTTTGCAGATATCCCGCCAGCTGGTTGGCCTTTTCGTTTACTTCGCGGTAGGTCAGTACCACGCCGTCATCTGCAATAGCCGCCAGATCCGGGGTACGTGCCGCCTGGTCTTCAAACAACGCCTGAATGGTTTGCCCCGCCGGATAGATTTTCGTAGTCGCGTTCCTGTTATGCAGGATTTCTTCCGATTGTGCCTGATCCAGCAAACGCCAGGCGGTAGTGGTAATTGCCGGGTTAGCCAGCAATTGTGCGGATAAATATCCCATACCATCCAGTAATTCCCGGATCCGGTTCTTTTCAAACAACTCTCCTGCATAGTGCAGCTGACAGATCACCTTGTCCCCTATTTCATAAATGTCCAGGGAGAGCGGATAATCTGTTTTTCCGGCAGATTCCCGCAGCGAGAATGCCAGCCCGGAGCCACCGGAACCGGAGGCTGGTATCGGGTTGTTCGTATAGGCAAACAGGTTATTGAACAAGCGTTTTCCATCTTTCTGTAACCGGGACAAGCTTACTTCACTGCGGCTGTTGGCTTCCTGTATCTGGGCCTGTAACGCCTGCATAGCGGCGACAACGGAACCGGCTGTGTGGATCACTACCACCGGCAGGGTATTGATAAATAAGCCCACGGAGGCTTCTACCCCTGGTACCGGTAAGTTACGGCCGGATACCGTCATACCTGTTACGGTAATATTCGTGTTGCCATACACACTCAGTTGTTTGTGCCAGAGATATTGTAATACAGCCGTTACCGTGAGACCATTGGTTGCGCAGAAATTTTTCAGTGCCGTATATTCCTGGTCACTATATACCAGGTGCGCTGTCTGAACCGATTGTATGTACCGGTAGCCAGCCAGGTCAGTAAAGCGTTTGGCAGGTTTCAGCAATCCACTCAGGTCGCCGGTTTCCGTTACCTGCGCCACATACTGATCCCAGTAAGCCTGGTTATCTTCCCGGTGTTGTTGTAAATATTGCTGGGCCAGCACATAACCGTAATCAGGAGCTACCAATACCGGTGTATTGTCCAGGAGCTGCTGATATACTTCGTGTACATATCCCATCAGGAGCGGTGCACTCCAGCCATCCAGGATAATATGATGATAGCTGAAAATACAGTTGTAGCTCGTTTCGTTGCGTTTGATCAGGCATAACCGGAACAAATTGCCGGCAGCCAGGTCGTACTGCCTGCCACGATCAGCAGCCATTAACCCACGCAGCCGTTCTTCCTGTTCTTCTTCCGGCAGCTGACTCACGTCGATATAGCGCCAGTCTGGTCTTGCTGACTTATCGATAATCTGTACCAGTGCTTCTTCCCAGGCAAAACGTAACCGCAACGCACTGTATTTCTGCTGGGCATAGCCCCAGGCCTGTTCCAGTTTTGCTACATCCAGGCTATTCTGATAATGCCATACCTGTTGTACACAATACCCTTCATCTCCGCCTTCATGATACAATGCGTGGTATATAAAGCCTTCCTGCAGGTTATTGGCGAGGTAAATACCAGCGGCCTCCCGATCCCCCTGCAGTACCTGCAGCTGCTGATCCGATACTACCTGTCCGATATCGCTGCCCGTCAGGTAAGTACGTTCCGCTTTATCGAGGTAATTCACCAGGGTTTCCAGTGCATGTTGGTAACCACTGCTGAAGTCGGCCAGTACTTCTGCCGGCAGATAACCAGTCAGGTTCACCTGTAATTGCCCGTTGACTACATATCCCTCAATGTCCAGTACAAAGGCAGAGCGATTGCCTGTACCAATTGACTGACCGCTGTTTTCACGGGTCACTGTCCAGGTGTTGGGGGCGTCGCCGGCTGTTGTTTTCTGTTCGCCGGCATAATTAAACCGTATCAGCGGTAACTCATGCGCTGTGTAACCATACAAGGCGCCATAACCGATACCACTATACGGGATTTTCCGCAGGGATTCTTTTACGGCAACAATGACCGCTCCAATATCTGCCTGATCGGCCGTAGGCAATACCACAGGATAGTACCGGCTGAAACGGCCTGCCGTACGGCTGATATCTATATCCGTTTTCCATGCGCTGCGGTCTTCGGCTTCCAGCAATACATAATGTCCACTATTTCCCGCAAGACTGAACATCGCGATACCCAATGCACTTAGCAGCAGGTCGGTGACGCGGGTATGGTATATCTCATGCGTGCTACCCAGCAGTAACGCAGTAGCTGCGGCATCCAATACAAAAGTGGTATGCCGCACCTTATCGGTAGCCCGGGCTTTTAACAGCCTGTTGCTGGCCGGCACATCTGCCTGGAGTTGTTCCCACCAGGCCGTTTCTGCCGGCAACGTAGCCGCCGCCACTGTTTGATAACCTGCTATAGCGTTTACCCATTGCCGGTAGCTGGTACCTTTCGGTTGCAGGATCACATGCGGCGCTATCCGTGCTGCCGTTGCCCACGATATACTGCCGCTGCCAATGGCATCAGACAGGTAATGATAAATCTTATGCAGGTCTTCCAGTATAATCTGCCGGCTGCTCACATCCAGTATCAGCTGATGGAAAGCCATATACAGGCGGGCCGTGTCATCTGCGTACCCTTCCAGGTAACCGATCTGCCACAACCGGCCATCCGACAGTTCAAAATTATTTTGCCAGCCAGTCAGGATCGTCGCCAGTGCAGCGTCGTCTGCTACACTGCTTACATCCAGGTAGCGGATATCTGCCGCTACGGTTTCCTGGTAATATTGTACATAGTCCCCGTTTTTACGCTCATAACTGAAACGCAGGGCATCATGGTACTGGCTCAGTTTTGTTACGCTGAGTGCCAGTATTTCCCTATCCAGCAACGGTACCCGTACGAGATAAGACCCGTTATGGTGATGCGCGGCCGGGTAAGTGCCTTGTGCCGCAGCGGCGAAGAACCAGGCCTGTACCGGCGCCAGCCCGCTCTCTCCTATTAATACGCCTTGTTCTGTTTGTATGTTTACCTTATCGGCAGCGGCAGCCACTACCTGATGATACAGTAAGGAAATGGTATTATACCGGAAGATATCTTTCACACTCACGGTAATACCTAAACGTTGCCGGATCAGACTCACTACCCGGATGCTGGCGATACTGTCTCCCCCCAGGCGGAAGAAATCGTCCTGTGTGCCCACGGTAGCGACATCCAGCCCCAATACACTGGCATAGATATCGCACAGCGCGGCTTCTGTTTCATTGGCCGGCGCCTGGTAATCCTGGCTGTCTGTCAGCTCCGGATCCGGTAACGCCTGTTTATCCAGTTTGCCGCTGGCAGTTAATGGTAATTTAGAGAGATGCACATAATTTACCGGCACCATGTGTTCCGGCAGCTCACGACTCAGGTGCTGTATCAGCAAGGTATCTTCCAGTGGTTCTACAGCCGTATAATAGGCCACCAGGTATTTACCGGAAGCATATGCTTTCGCCACTACCACTGCCTGATTAATGCCGGTGAAGGTCAGCAACCTGCTTTCTATTTCACCTGGTTCTATACGTTGGCCGCGTATTTTGATCTGTGCATCGTTACGTCCTACGAACTCTAGGTTGCCATCCGGCAGGTAACGTACCAGGTCACCTGTACGGTAAAGCCTGTCCTGCTGTACACCGGGTATAGCGGTACTTTCGCGGAAAGGATTTTCCACAAACCGTTCAGCCGTTAACGTTACCTGATTCAGGTATCCGCGGCTGACACCTGCGCCACCGACATACAGTTCGCCAATAGCGCCTACCGGTACCGGTACTAAATAATCATCCAGCACATAGGCAGTAGTATTGGCCAGCGGCCGGCCAATGGTACGGTTACTGCCGGTAGCGGTATATTCAAACAAGGTAGCACATACGGTTACTTCCGTAGGCCCATAGGCATTGATCACCCGTGTTCCCTGTGCATGGTATTGCAGCATCAGCTGTTCGTTGGTCACATCCCCTGCCACTACCAATGTTTTCAATGGCAGCAGATGAGTCGTATCCAGGAGCGCCGGTGGAATGGTACCGATATCAATCGTATGGGTCGTAATATATGCTTGTAGTAAATAAATATCTGTGCGGGTATCATCGTCCAGTATATGTAACTGATGTCCGTAAATCAGGCTGGTAAACACCTCACTCACATGGGCATCAAATACATAGTTGGCATACCACAGGCTTTGCTGGTGCACACCAGTTGCGAGGCCAAAAGCAGCGCCCTGTACGACGGCCAGGTTAGCTACGCTGTGATGTTCTACCATCACCCCTTTGGGCTGCCCGGTGGTACCGCTGGTGTAGATAATATAGGCCAGGTGTTCCGGATGTACCGCGCTTACCGGATTGGTAGCGGCATACACGGTAGCTGTTGTTTCATAGAACGCATGCCCTACCTGTACTACGGGCACAGTAACCGTTTCCGGCAGGCTGGTCGTCTCATCCGTGAGCACCACGGCAGCACGGGTATCTGATAAGATGTAATTTATTCTTTGTTCCGGATAGTCCGGATCTACCGGCACATAGGCGGCGCCGGATTTCAATACGGCCAGTATAGCAATCAGCATATATTCCGACCGTTGTAAACAAAGTACGATGGCTTCATCCGGCTGAACCGCATATTCACTTTGCAGGTAAGCTGCCAGCTGATTGGCCTTTTCATTCAGCTCCCGGTAAGTGAGTGACTGATCCTGGTACGTCACGGCAACATGGTCTGGTGTACGGACTACCTGCTGTTCAAACAAGGTATGCAAAGTCTGCGTAACCGGTGCCTCCTGCGTCGTCGCATTCCAGTCATACACCACCTCCTGATACTGTGTAGCCTCCAGGTAGCGGAACGAGGTAGCTGCTATGCCCGGATTAGTAAACAACTGCCCGGCCAGGCTTTCCATATCCAGCAACAATTGCCGGATGGTGGCTTCGCCGAATAATTCCGCCGCATATTTCAACCAGAAAATCAGCTTGTTGCCCGCAGTAAAGGATACCACTCCCAAAGGATAATCCAGTTTCTCTACGGCAGCACCCAGTGATATCTTCAATTCAGATCCGTTGCTGCCATCATGATCTCCATAGGCGGATATCGGGAAGTTTTCATAGGCAAACAGGTTGTTAAACAACCGCTTTCCATCTCCCCGGTGCAAGGAGCCCAAACTCACCTCACTACGGCTATTGGCTTCCTGGATGCGGGTTTGCAGCGCCTGTATGGCCGCCAGTACGGTGCCCGGCTGGTGTTCCAGTATGATGGGCAGTGTATTGATATATAACCCTACGGAATGTTCGATGCCTGCTACGGGCAGGTTACGGCCAGACAAGGTCATTCCCACAGCCGTAATAGTGGTATGTCCATACACACTTAACAACTTATGCCACAGGTATTGCAACACGGCACTGACGGTCACGCCGTTGGCAGCACAAAAATCATTCAGCGTCTGTGTAAAGGTTTCATCAAATACTTTTTCTTGCAGGGCAGATAATTGCACATGCTGGTAGTCAGACAAAACCACGTTCCGTTTTTCCGGCAGCAGCAGCCCGCTCAGGTCTTCTTCCGTTGTCAGCTGGGCTACATTGGTTTCCCAATATGCCTTGTGATCCAACCGGTGATCCTGTATATATTGCTGCGCCTGCAGATAGGTACTTTCCGCTTCTACGGTAACCGGCAGGTTTTGCCGCAGCTGCAGGTAAATGGCATGTACTTCACTCATCAGAATCGGGAAACTCCAACCATCCAAAATTGCGTGATGATTGCTGAACAAACAGCTATAAGCATCTTCCGCCCATTTCACCAGGTATACCCGGAACAGTTTTCCGGACGCCAGGTCGTAGGGAAGATCCCGGTCGGCGGTCATTAGTGCGATGGTAGCCGCTTCTTTGTCTTCCGCTGTTACCGCACTGTTATCTACATAGTGCCATTCCAGCGTTCCTGTTTTATCAATGATTTGTACCAGTGCTTCTTCCCATGAAAAACGCAGGCGCAGCACACTGTATTTCTGTTGTACCAAACGCCAGGATTGTTCCAGCAGCGCCAGGTCCAGCGGATTATGATAATGCCACATGGCCTGTACGCGGTAGGCATCATCTACTTCACCCTGGTTGAGCGCATGGTAAATAAATCCTTCCTGCAAGCTGTTGGCCAGATATACACCGGCAACTTCACGGTCTTGCTGTAATGCCTGCAGACAGGTATCTGAAACAATATATTCAATATCACTACCTGTGAGATAAGTACGATGGGTATTACTGAGATAAGTAATCAATGTTTCCAACGCTTCCTGATAAGCAGCCGCAAAAGCAGTTACTGCTTCCGGTGCTAAATGACCTGTTACATTAAACCGCAACTGATCTTCCATCACAAATCCATTTATGCTCAGGATATTGTGGTCTCCGTTTTTCTCCGATACCGCAACGCCACTATGTTCTCCCAGTATAGACCAATCGCTGCCATCGTTGCCCGCCTGTTTTTCAAACTGCCCCAGGTAGTTGAAACTGATCTGTGGCAATGCCGGTTCCACATAACCATACAGGGCGCCATAGCCAATACCGTTATGCGGGATCTTCCGCAACGATTCTTTTACGGCAATAATCGTATCGCCGATATGTTGTGGCGAAGTACTCAGCTCTACCGGGTACATCAACGTAAACCAGCCGATCGTATGGGTAATATCCACCTCTGCCGACAATGGTTCCCGGCCGTGGCCTTCCAGCAATACATAGTGCCGGCTGTGCTGTGTAAAGGCAGTCAGCGCTATACTCAGGGCACTAAGCAGCAGGTCGTTGATACGGGTATGATATACGGGGTTGACTTCCCGCAGTAATTGTGTCGTATGTTTTTCATCCAGTGCAAACGCTGCATGGCTGATCTGTGTGGTCACCCTATCCTGCAGCAAAGCGTTACTGGCTGTTACATTGGCTACTACCTGCGACCAGTAAGTGGTTTCCGCTGTTAAGGTAGCGGTATCCACGGTCGTCTGATAAGCTGCGACTGCGTTTACCCATTGCCGGTAGCTGGTGCCTTTGGCGCCCAGTATGGTATCTGCAGCGATACCTGGTATGTCTGTCCAGGTCAGGGTACCATTACTCAACCCTGTTGCCAGGTGATCATACAGTTTCTGCAGGTCTTCCTGAATAATACGCCAGCTAACGGCATCTATCAGCAGGTGATGGGCGGCCAGCCAGATCCGGGCGCGGCCATCTGCATAACCATGCAGGTAGGCCACTGCCAGCAATGGTCCATTAAAGAGATCAAAACTGCTTTGCCAGCCGGTTAATATTTCCGGTACACTGGTTTCGGCGGATAAGGTGCTTACATCCAGCGTCAGCAAAGGCACCGTGCTTTCTGCTCCATAATACTGCCGGTAGGTACGGTCCTGTTGTTCATAGCGGAAACGCAGGGCATCGTGGTAGCTGATTAGTTTGGCCACGCTTTGTTCCAGGAGGGCTTTGTCGAGCGCCGGTACCCCTATGATAAAGGCCTGGTTCATATGATGCGGCGCCTGGTAAAGGCCTTCGTCTATATGATTAAAGAACCAGGACTGCACAGGCAGCAATCCGCTTTCTCCGCTCAGGACACCCTGTTCCGATTGTACGGTGACAGCGTTGGCATCTGCCTGCGACAGGATATACGCATATAGTCCCGCAATGGTGGTATGGGTAAAGATATCATCTATGGTAACGGAGAAGCCTAAACGCTGCCGGATGCGGCTGATCAGACGGATACTGACGATACTGTCTCCACCGAGGCGGAAGAAGTCATCATGTACGCTGATAGCGGAAGGCGCCAGCCCAAGCACTTCAGCATAAATCTCACACAACAGAGCTTCCGTTTCATTTTCCGGTTGCTGGTAAACAACGGTTTCTGTAAACCGCGGATCAGTGAGGGCGCGCCGGTCTACCTTTCCGCTGGCTGTCAGTGGCAGCTGTTCCAGGTATACCAGGGTACCTGGCACCATATATTCCGGCAGGTGTGCCGCCAGATGTGCCAGCAATATTTCTTCTGCCACCGGTTCATCTGCTACATAATATCCGATGAGGTATTTACCGGTACCGGCAGCCTGTTCTTTCGCCAGTACAACGGCCTGCCGGATATCCGGCCAGGTGGCCAGACAACTTTCTATCTCTCCCGGCTCTATTCTATGGCCGCGGATTTTCACCTGCAAGTCGCTTCTGCCGGCAAACTCCAGTTTACCATCCGGCAGGTAACGTACCAGGTCGCCCGTCCGGTAAAGGCGGGTATTGTAATTTCCAGCTGTATGGAACGGATTAGCGATAAAACGTGCAGCCGTTAACGTATCCTGATGCAGGTAACCACGGGCTACTCCCACCCCACCGATGCACAGTTCGCCTACCGCGCCTACCGGTACCGGCAACAGGTATTCATCCAGTACATATGCTGTGGTATTGGCCAGCGGACGGCCAATCGTCAGATGGCTGCTGGCTGGCGTATAGTGGTGCAAGGTCGCACAAACGGTTACCTCCGTAGGTCCGTAGGCGTTAATGACCCGTGTACCCTGTGCATGATACAGCTGCATCAGCTGCTCGCTGGTGGTATCACCTGCCACTACCAGTGTTTTCAATGGCAACAGTACCGTCGTATCCAGCAAGGCAGGCGGAATAGTGGCTATATCGATCGCGTTGGTCCGGATATAAGCCTGTAACAAATCCAGGTCAGTTCTGGTACTTTCATCCAGGATGTGTAACTGATGACCATGGAGCAATGCGGTGAACAACTCACTTACATGCGCATCAAATACATAGTTGGCATACCACAGGCAATGCTGGTAACGCTCTTCCGCCAGGCCGAATGCGGCCCCCTGTTTCAGTGCCAGGTTTACCACGCCGCTATGTTCTACCATCACGCCTTTAGGCTGACCGGTAGTACCACTGGTATAAATCACATAGGCCAGGTGGTCCGGTTGTACCAGCGTTACCGGGTTGGTATGCGGATAGATGGCGGCAGCTGTCTGATAGAATTCGAGGTCAATATTTTCTACTGCTACCGCATGATAAGCCAGTATATCTGTTAAACGGGTTTCATGCGCATTGTCTGTCAGCACCACCCGTGTAGCCGTATCTGTTAGTATAAAGTTGATTCTTTCTTCCGGATAATCCGGATCTACCGGTACATAGGCACCGCCGGCTTTCAACACGGCCAGTATCGCTACCAGCATATATTCCGACCGGCCCAGGCAAAGGGCTATCAGGTCGTCCGGACGGATACTATAGGTACTCCGCAGATAGGCTGCCAGCACATTGGCACGTTCATTCAATTCCCGATAAGTCAGGGTATGATCCCGGAATACCACGGCAGTCTGATCCGGCGTTTGTAATACCTGTTGTTCAAACAGGTCCTGAATAGTCAGGTCGGCCGGATAGGTGGCGGCCGTAGCATTCCATTGCTGTATCACCTGCTGGTATTGCGTATCTGTCAATGAACGCAACTGCCGGGTTTCCAGTTCCGGATCTGCAATCAGCTGGTCCGTAAAATGATTGATGCCTGCCAGCAACTGCTCAATGACCGCTTCATCAAACAACTCCACGGCATAGTTGAGCCGGAACACCAGTCCATGCTGCTGCAGTTCAAAGGCCGATACTTCCAGCGGATAATCCGGTTTCTCACGGGAACCCCTGAACGCAATGGATAACACGCCTTCTTTATTGGCGACGTCAGACATCGGGTAGTTTTCATACACGAACAGCGTATTAAACAACCGTTCTCCTTCGCGCTGTACGCGGGCCAGGCTCATTTCACTCCGGCTGTTACCTTCCTGTATCTGGCGTTGTAAAGCCTGTACCACAGCGGCTACCGGCTCATTGGTATGTTGCAGTACCACCGGTACCGTATTGATATATAACCCTACAGAATGTTCAATACCGGTTACCGGCAGGTTGCGGCCGGAAACCGTCATCCCTACCACAGTTACATCTGTGCCGCCATAGATACTCAGTTGCTTATGCCACAGATATTGTAACAGGGCGTTGAGGGTAACGCCGTAGGTAGCACTTAATCTTTTCAGGCCATAGTAGCGGTCCTGCGTGAATAACAATTCTTTCGTAAGACTTTCTGCAATCACCCCGTATTCAGACAATACCACCTTTCTCTTTTCCGGTTTCAGCAGGCTGCTCAGGTCTTCTGTTTCCTGTAACGGCGCTACCAGTTCTGCCCAATAGGTTTTATTGTCCAGGCGGTGTTCCTGCAGGTATTGCCGGGCCTGCCGGAAGCTGCTGTCTTCTTCCACCTGTACGGCCACGCCCTGCAGTAATTGCAGATAGGTATCGTGGATATATCCCACCAATACCGGCATGCTCCAGCCATCCAGTGTAATGTGGTGGTGACTGAAAATGCTGGTAAACGCCTGCTCATCCCATTTCACCAGGATCACGCGGAATATCTTACCCGTTCCCAGGTCATAAGGTTCTTTCCGGTCATCCGCCAATACTTCCAGCAAGGCTGCGTCCCTGTCTTCCGGCGTTGTACCGCTCTTATCAATAAACCGCCAGTCGAGTATTCCGGTTTTGTCAATGATTTGTATCAATGCTTCTTCCCAGGCAAAGCGCAGGCGCAACGTACTATACTTTTGCTGGGTATAACGCCAGGAGTGTTCCAGCAACTGTAAATCCATCGGGCTGTTGTAGTCCCATACAATTTGCACGCGGTAGGCATCCGTGAGCATACCCTTATGCAGGGCATGATAAATCAGTCCTTCCTGCAAGCCATTCGCCAGGTATACCCCGCTGATTTCCCGTTCTGCCTGCAGTACATCCAGGTGTGCATCAGATACCACATACCCGATATCGCTACCGGTGAGGTATGTACGCCCTGCCTGATGCAGTTGGTCAATCAGCGTCTCCAGTGTTTGCTGATATCCGGCAGCCAGTGCTGTCAGCAATGCTTCCGGCCAGTGACCTGCCAGCGTAAAGCGTAGGCGGCCTTCCATCACCAATCCGTTGATGACCAAAATACTTTCCGGTTTGTTGGCCGGCGATACGGCGAAGCCGCTGGCTTCACCGGTAATAGACCAGTCTGCAGCACTGGTGCCACCCTGGTTATCAAATTGTCCGAGATAGTTAAAGCTGATCAGCGGCAGTTCCTGTTTCACATATCCCAGCAACGCCCCATAGCCGATACCGTTATGTTTTATTTTCCGCAAGGCATCTTTCACGGCAACAACAGCAGCGGTGACATTGCGGCTGGCTGTCACCGGCAGCTCTACCGGATACATCGAGGTAAACCAGCCAACGGTATGCGTGATATCGATATCCGATGATACATCTTCCCGGCCATGGCCTTCCAGCAACACATGGTGTTTATCGGCTCCGGTAACACCTGCCAATGCTACACCCAAAGCACCTAGTAACAAGTCGTTGATACGGGTATTATACACCTGGTTACATTCCCGCAGCAACAAATTGGTATATGCGGTATCCAGTTCAAATCCTGCCTGTCCGACCTGGTCTGTTTCCAGGGTTCTTAATTTGTTATTACTATCCGGTACACCGGCGGCGATACCTGCCCAATAAGCGGTTTCTTCTTCCGGGTTGACGGTTTCTATTTCCTGATAGGCAGCAATAGCGTTTATCCATTGCCGGTAGCTGCTGCCTTTAGCACCCAACACCGTACTGCCTTCCAGTGACGACACAGGAGTTGGTTTTGCTGTTTGTATGTATTCGTATATTTTTTTCAGGTCTTCTGCGATAATACGCCAGCTCACAGTATCCATGATCAGGTGATGGAATGCAAGCCAGATTCTGGCCCGTCCGTCCGGATAACCATCCAGATAGCCGGCCGCCCAAAGCGGTGCCTGTTGCAGTTCAAACCCATGCTGCCAGGTAGTGAGTACTTCCTGTAAAGCATCCGGGCCTGCTACACTACTGACATCCAGATAATGTAACGTGACCCGAGTCGTAGCCTCTTCATAATGCTGACGGTAACCAGATGTCTGTTTTTCAAAACGGAACCGTAAGGCATCATGGTAACGGAAGAGTACCTGCAAACTTTCTTCCAGGATAGTTTTATCCAACGCCGGTACCCCTATCAAAAAGGACTGATTCCAATGATGAGCCGCCGCATAGTTGCCTTTATCGGCCAGCTGGAAGAACCATTCCTGTATGGGTAATAAATTACTTTCCCCGGTGAGGATGCCTTGTTCTGATTGTATGGTGATGGTAGCAGATAAAGTATGTACCAATACATTTTCATACAAGGTAGCAATCGTGCGATAGTTAAAGATATCACCGATACCAACTGATACGCCTAAACGTTGCCGGATGCGGCTCACCAACTGAATACTGATAATACTGTCGCCTCCCAGCCGGAAAAAGTCGTCATGCACCCCGATACCTGCCGACTGCAGTCCCAGTACATCTGCATATATTTCACACAGTATTTCTTCTGTGGCATTTTTGGGAGATGCATACGTTGTGCTGTCGGTAAACAGCGGATCCGGTAATGCGCGCTTATCCAGCTTGCCGTTTGGCGTCAGCGGCAGCTGTGTCAGGAACATCAGGGTAGCCGGCACCATATATTCCGGCAGATGTGTATTTAAGTATTCCAGCAGCACAGTCGTATCCAATGCCTCGTCGGCTACATAATAGCCTGCGAGGTATTTACTGCTACCGGATTCCTGTTCCCGTGCCAGCACTACGGCATGCCGGATACCTGGGTAGGCCAGCAACCGGTTTTCTATTTCACTCAGCTCTATACGGAAACCACGGATCTTCACCTGCCAGTCATTTCTACCTACATATTCCAGGTTACCGTCCGGTAAGTATCTTACCAGGTCACCGGTTTTATACAACCGGCCATTATAGTCTGCTGCCGCTTCTGCTGCTGTGCGGAATGGATTAGGAATGAAACGTTCTGCGGTTAGTTCCGGTAAGTTCAGATATCCTCTGGACACGCCGGCCCCACCGATGTACAGCTCTCCTACCGCGCCTACCGGTAAAGGCACCAGCTGGCTGTTTAAAACATACGCAGTTGTATTACCCAACGGCCGGCCAATCGGGATAACACCCGATAAAACCGTGTCGTAGTTATTACATAGCCAGGTAGTCGCAAAGGTGGTACTTTCTGTAGGCCCATACCCATTTACCAGTTTCACGCCTTCGTTCTTTTCAAAGAATCGTTTCACATGGTTCAGGGAAATCTGTTCACCTCCCACAACAATATACCGGAGACTCTGTAACCCGCTCAGTTGTTCGTCTACCAGCGTATGGAACAAAGAAGTAGTGATAAAGGAAATGGTAATATGATGATGATTGATGAAATTGTCCAGGCTGGCGGAATCCAGGAAAACGGATTTCGCGGCAATGATCAGCGTACCGCCATGCAGCAACGCCCCAAAGATATCAAACACCGATCCGTCAAAGGAGAAGTTAGCCAGGTTCAATACGCGGTCATCTTTTCCAAAAACAACATAGTCTACACCTTTCACCAACCGGCTGATCATCTGGTGCTCCACCATTACGCCTTTCGGGATACCCGTAGTACCACTGGTATACATCACATACGCGAGGTGGTGCGCATCCACCGGCGTGAGCGGATTCGTACGGGGATAATTGTTATATACGGCATCGCGGAAGAAAGCGCTGTTTACATTTTCCACGGCAACGTCATCATAAGCTGTCAGTTCATTGAGCCATTCTTCATGCGCGGCATCTGTCAATATCACGCGGGTAGCGGTGTCCGATAAGATGTAAGACACCCTTTCACCCGGATAGGCAGTATCAATAGGCACATAGGCAGCTCCTGCTTTCAGGATGGCCAGTATAGCCACCACCGTTAGTTCGGAGCGATCCATAAAGAGTCCGATCAGGCTATCGGGACCAGCTTTATAAGTAGTTCGCAGATAGGCAGCCCAGGCATTGGCCCGTTCGTTCAATTCCCGGTAAGTCAGCGACCGGTCTTCGTAGATGACAGCTATCTGATCCGGCGTCTGTGCCGCATGCTGTTCAAACTGGAAGTGGGTCGTCTGGTCAAACGGATACGCCTGTACGGTATTATTCCAGTTATATACAATTTCCTGGTAGCGCGTTTCATCGAGGTAGCGGAAGGCATCCGTTGTGATATCCGGTTGTGCCACCAACTGATCCACGAGGCTTTCAATACCATCCAGTACCTGTTCCATCATGGCGGTTTCAAACAATTCGCCGGCATACTTCAACCGGAATGACAGTTGCTGGCCATGTTCCAAGGCGGCTACTTCCAGCGGCAAATCTGATTTTTCCACGGACTCCCGGAAGTGTAACAACAACTCACCGTCTGCTGCGCTGTTGATAATCGCCGGATAGTTCTCGTATACAAACACGCTGTTAAACAGCCGCTCTCCTTCTTTCTGCAAGCGGGCCAGACTCATTTCACTCCGGGTGTTGATCTCCTGTATCTGTTCCTGCAAGGACTGAATCAATGCAACGGCAGAACCAGTCGTATGTTCCAGGATCACCGGCAGCGTATTAATAAACAATCCGATGGACTGCTCAATACCAGCTATCGGCAGATGACGCCCGGATACCGTCATACCCACCACCGTGGTGCTGCTCTGGCTATAGATACTCAGTTGTTTGTGCCACAGATACTGTAACACGGCATTGAGGGTTACCCCATTCTTCGCACAAAAATCTTTCAGGGCATGATAACGGGTATCCGTAATCGAACGGTTTAAAATCTTCACTTCCCGGATATGCCGGTAATCCCCCAGTACCAACTGTCGCTTATCCTGTTTCAATAGTCCGCTCAGCTCTTCCTTCGTCTGTATTTTATTGATATAGGACTCCCAATAAGCCAGGTTATCATCTCTATGTGCCTGCAAATATTGCCGGGCAATGATATAACTGCTATCCGGCTCTGTATCTGCCGCCTGGCCATGTTTCAGCTGCAGGTAGGTATTATGCAGATAATTCAGCAACAGCGGCATACTCCAGCCATCTATAATCACGTGGTGATGACAGAAGATACAGCGATAGGCAGTATCACCCAGTTTCAACAGATATACCCAGAACAGTTTTCTGGACGACAAATCAAATGGTATAGACCTGTCTGTATCAGACAACCGGTTGAGATAGGCTTCCTGTTCTGCTGCCGGCAAATGGCTCAGGTCTATAAACCGCCAATCCAGTTCGCCGGTTTTATCGATTACCTGTACCAGTGTTTCTTCCCAGGCAAACCGTGTACGCAGGGTAGCAAATTTCTGCTGGGCATATCGCCACGCCTGTTCCAGTTTAGGTACATCCAGCTGATTGCGGTAATCCCAGCTCATCTGAATCCGGTATGCTTCATCATCGGCCCCCTGGAACAAGGAGTGATAAATCAATCCCTCCTGTAAACTGTTCGCCAGGTATATACCTGCAATCTCCTGTGTTGCCTGTAGTTCCTGCAAATGCGCATCGGATACGACATAGTCAATATCGCTGGCAGTGAGATAACTTCTGCCGGCTGATCCCAGGTAACGTACGAGTGCTTCCAGTGCCTGCTGATAAGCCGATGCCAGCGCCGACAACAACGCTTCCGGCAACTGTCCGGATAACATAAAGCGTAGCTGTCCGTCTATCACAATGCCATTTACGGCCAGGATGTTATGATCATTATTACGCGCAGATACGGCTACACCGGTGCTTTCATCGGCCACAAACCAATCTGTTGCCGCCGGCTTACCCTGTCCGCCTTCTACCTGACCCAGGTAGTTAAAACTAAGTAAGGGTAAGGTATTGGCATGATAACCATATAAGGCCCCATAGCCGACACCGTTATACCGGATCTTTCTCAGCGATTCTTTCACCGATATAATTAAGTTACCCGGATGTGCTTTATCTGTGGTGATTAATTCTACCGGATAAAGACTGGTAAACCATCCTATGGTATGTGTGATATCGATATCTGTCTGCAGGTCTTCCCGGCCATGTCCTTCCAGTAATACATGATGCCGGTCGTTACCGGTCAGCTCAGACAATGCCAGGCCCAATGCTGTCAGTAACAGGTCATTGATACGGGTCTGGTATACCTGATGACTATCCCTCAACAGGAAGGCAGTCTGTTTTTTATCCAGCTCCAGGTGTACCCTGCTTGTTGCCGGCACCGCCCTGGATGTCAGCCAGGTATTACTTTCCGGTATCCCGGATGTAACGCCTGTCCAGTAAGCGGCTTCGTCTACTACCTGGTCTACATCCTGATACTGATAGGCAGCAACAGCGTTTACCCATTGCCGGTAGCTGCTGCCTTTGTCACCCAATATTTTGTCAACGGTCACAGCTGGCAATGCAGCGAGGTCGGTTTGTTTGACGTGTACCGCCTCCCATAAGTAGTCATATATCTTTTTAAGATCTTCCTGGAACGTACGCCAGCTGACGGTATCCATTACCAGGTGATGGAAGGCAAACCATAACCTTGCCCGGCCATCTTCATAGCCGGTAAAGTAACCAGCAGCCAGTAACGGGCCGTTCAACAGGTCAAATCCTTCCTGCCAGCCGGTCAATATCGCGGGTAATGCTTCCCTATCAGATAATCCGCTCACATCCAGGTAATGTACCGGTACCGCTGTCACGGCTTCATCATAATATTGGTAATAACCTTCGTCCCGTTTATCATAGCGGAAGCGTAAGGCATCATGATAATTGATCAGTTTCACCAGGCTCTGTTCCAGTATGGCGGTATCCAATGCCGGCACGCTGAGGATAAAGGACTGATTGAAGTGATGTGGTGCAGCATAACTACCCTGGTCTGTTTCATGGAAGAACCAGGCCTGTACCGGCAACAAGGCGCTCTCGCCTGTCAGGATGCCCTGTTCCGACTGTATGCGGGCGGCAACAGCAGCATGCGCAATCACATGCTGATACAACGTAGCCACGGTACGGTGGCGGAAGATATCCTTGATACTTACGGAGATCCCTAAACGCTGTTTAATACGATTCACCAATTGAATGCTCACAATGCTGTCTCCTCCCATATGGAAGAAATCATCATGTATGCTGAGGCCTGTAACCGGTAATCCCAGCACCGCTGCATAGATTTCACACAGCGTTGCTTCTGTTTCGTTTTCAGGCGCCTGATAAGTATGCGTTTCTTTGTATTGCGGATCTGGTAATGCGGCACGATCCAGTTTACCGTTTATCGTCAGCGGTAACTGATCGAGGTGCAGCAATACCTGCGGCACCATGTACTCCGGTAAAGCGGCGCCCAGATAGGATTGCAGGATGGCGGTATCCAATGTATCGTCCCCTACATAGTATCCGGTGAGGTACTTACCACCAGCCGCCTGTTCCCGCGCCAGCACAACGGCCTGGCGGATACCGGGATAGGTAGTGAGTCTGTTTTCTATTTCTCCCAATTCAATGCGATGCCCACGGATCTTCACCTGGGAATCGGTACGGCCTGCAAATTCCAGGTTACCATCCGGTAAATAACGTACCTGATCGCCGGTCCGGTAAAGCCGGGCATTATAGTCAGCAGCCCGCTCTGCGGCTGTCTGGAAAGGATTAGCGATGAAGGCGGCGGCGGTGAGTGCCGGCTGGTTCAGGTAACCACGGGCCACACCGGCGCCACCAATGTATAATTCTCCGGTAGCTCCCGGCGGTACCGGTAATCCGTTACCGTCCAGCACATACACCGTGGTATTGGCAATCGGACGACCAATCGGCAAACCAGCCAATGCGCTGTACTGATCCGGCAAACACAGCCAGGTAGTGGTAAATAAAGTACCTTCTGTAGGCCCATAACAGTTAAGAATATACGTAGGCCGTTCCGGTTGCGCCACCAATCGATCCATCAACACTTTATCCAGGGCTTCGCCACCTACCAGCAGGTATTTCACCCGGTTGGCGATACTGTTATCCAGCAGGTATAAGCTATCGAATAATGTTTTAGTCAATGACAGGATGCTTACCTGGTGTGTTTCCAGCAACGCTTTAAAGGCTGCCACATCGGCGCTGAGCGCCAGTATATCTTTTACCAGCACCAGTTGCCCACCGTTTAACAGTGGCCCCCATATCTCCAGTACGGAAGCATCAAACACAAAAGTAGATACCCCCAGGAATACATCTGTTGCTTTGATGTCCAGGTAATTGGTGTCTTTTACCAGACGCACGGCATTATTATGCGCCACCATCACCCCTTTCGGCTGGCCGGTAGTGCCACTGGTATACATCACATAAGCCAGGTCGCGGGCCGTATTGATCACCGTCGGATTAGTGGCAGGATAAGTATTTTTTACGGATGCGGCCAATACCGGCGCCGTCATATTTACTATGTCAAATGACAATTGTTGGCGGAAGGTTTCCAGCTGTGTTGCCTGCGCTTCATCTGTCAATACTACACGGGTACCGGTATCAGACAACAGATAAGCGATTCTTTCTGCCGGATAATTGGTATCCAAAGGCACATAGGCTGCACCGGCTTTTAAGATGGCCAATATCGCCACCAGTACCTGTTCTGAACGTTCCATATACAGGCCGATCAAATCATCCGCACCGGTATTATAAGTAGCCCGCAGATAAGCTGCCCATACATTTGCCTGTTCATTCAGCTCGCGGTACGTCAACTGCCGGTCTTCACAGATAATCGCCGCATGATCCGGCGTCAGGGCTACCTGCGCTTCAAACAATGCCTGGAGCGTCTGACCGGAAGGATACGGCGATGCCGTTGCATTCCACTGGTGTACCACTTCCTGGTACTGTGTATCGCTGAGATAACGTAATCCCTTCGTTTCCACTGCCGGATCATATAACAACTGATCCACCAGGTTGCCGATGCCGTCCAGTAGTTGCCGGAGCATAGCGGCATCAAACAATTCGGCCGCATATTGCAGGATGAAGCGAATCGCTTCTCCCATATCCACCACCGTTACACCCAGTGGATAATCCAGTTTACCAACGGCATCTGCTGCGCCCAGTGATATAGTTAATTCCCCTTCCGCAAAGCCATTGGCGGCGATCGGGTAGTTATCGTATACAAACAAGCTGTTAAACAGCCGTTCCCCGGCTTTCTGCAGTCGTGCCAGGCTCACCTCACTACGGCTGTTTGCTTCCTGAATCTGTTCCTGTAAATTCCGGATGGCTGCCAACACCTGCGTGTCGGTATGTTCCAGAATAATCGGCAGGGTATTCAGGTACAATCCTACCGATTGCTCGATACCTGCGATAGGCAGGTTACGGCCGGATAAGGTCATCCCCACCACCGTGGTACCAGTATTGCCATACACGCTGAGCTGTTTATGCCACATGTATTGAATAACCGCATTAATGGTCACACCATGGGCTGCACAGAACACTTTCAGGGCCTGATAACGGTCATGGCTGAACGTCAGTTCCAGCACACCGGTTTCTTCCACCTGGCGGTAATCCGACAACACCACCTGGCGTTTTTCTTCTTTCAGTAAACCACTCAGCTCTTCCGCCTGTGTTATTTTCTGTACATAGTTTTGCCAGTAGGTCTGGTTGGCGGCACGATGTTCCTGCAAATAACGACTGGCCTGTTCATAGCTGTCTTCCTGCAGGGTGTTCACCGGCTCTCCTTTCACTAGCTGCAGATACGTTTCGTGCAGGTAGCCCAGCAGCAATGGCGTACTCCATCCATCCAGGATCACGTGGTGATTACTGAATACAAAGGTGTAATGCGCCGTATCTCTTTTGATCAGTTGCAGCCGGAATAACTTCGCGACCGACAAATCATAGGAGCGTAACCGGTCTGCCCGGAGGAGCGCTTTTATCTGTACTTCCTGTTCTGCTGCCGGTAAATGACTCAGATCCTGGTAATGCCATTCCGGTTCGCCGGTTTTATCGATCACCTGTACGAGGGCTTCTTCCCAGGAGAAACGCAATCTCAGGGTGCTATAGCGTTGTTGGGTATAGCGCCACGCCGCCAATAGTTTGTCTGCTACGATCTCATTGTGGTACTCCCATACTGCCTGTACACGGTAAGCATCATCTTCATCCCCCTGATTCAGTGCATGGTAAATAAACCCTTCCTGTAAGCCGGTAGCCAGATAAACACCTGTGATTTCCTGGCTGGCCTGTAAGGTCTGCAACAGCTCATCTGTCACGATATATCCTACATCACTGCCTGTCAGGAAAGTGCGGGCTGTGTTATCCAGGTCATGCAGGAGTGTCGTCAACGCTTGTTGGTAAGCAGTTGATAACGCGGCTAATACGGCTTCCGGCAGATATCCGGTCAGTTCTACCTGCAGGCGTTGCTGCCATATGCCTGCGTTCAGCTGCAGTACGCCATAGCCGGGATTCGCTGATGATACCGGATTAAAGATGGCATCCGTAATCAACCAATCTTTGTTTGGCGCATCAAAACTACCGGCGTAGCTAAAGCTCACCAGGGGTAATGCCTGCAAGTGGTAACCCTGTTGTATACCATATGCTGCTCCATCCGGCTGTACCTTTCGTAGTATTTCTTTCGTGGCTGCAATCGTTGCCCCGGTATCTGCCGGTGTGGCTGTGTGCAGCAATATGGGATATAAGGAGGCAAGACGGCCTGTTGTACGTGTAGCCGGGATCGTTACCAATGGATTATTACGGTCATTATCTTCCAGCAACAGATGATGCTGCCGGCTACCGGTCAATTGCTGTAAGGCAACACCCCATGCCGCCAGCAGTAAATCCTGTGTACGGGTGTGGTAGATGTCATTGGCGGTTCCTGTCAGTTTTTGGGTAAGACTTTCCTCCAGTCTGAAAGTAGTCCGGTTGATCGTATCTGTACGCCTGCTCTCCCATAGTTTATTCGTTTCTTGTATACCGGCAGTACTTTCCGCCGGTGCGATGTCTGTTGCAGAGAAGACTTCCGTGGTAGCGTGTACCCATTGCCGGTAGCTGCTGCCTTTAGCACCTAATATGGTGCTGGCATTGATACCAGCGATCGCTGTCTCTTCCAGACTGCCATCGGCTATACCGGCTGCCAGATACTGATATATTTGCTGCAGGTCTTCCGCCAGGATACGCCAGCTGGCTGCATCTGTGGCCAGGTAATGAGCTGCCAGCCAGACACGGGCGCGATCAGACACGGTACTTTCGAGGTAAGCCGCTGTCAGCAACCGGCCATCAGACAGACTCAGTTTATTTTGCCAGCCGGCCAGTATGCCTGTCCATGCTGCTTTATCCGGCAGACTGTCGGTATCGAGATAGTATACCGTAATGGGATCTCCTTTCGCCTCATAATACTGTTGCCAGGTATCTTCTTGTTTTTCATAGCGGAAACGCAATGCATCGTGATAGCTGACCAGTTTGTTGATACTATGTTCCAGTATGGTTTTATCCAGTACGGGTACTTCTATGATGATAGCGGAGGTTTGTTGCTCCGGAGCGTTGTAAAGACCTGCTGCCACCTGCCGGAAGAACCAGGTTTGTACCGGCGCCAACGTGCTTTCTCCTTCCAGGAGTCCCTGTTCACCCTGTGCGGCCGTACCGGCGGCCTCTTCCTGCGAACGGATATTGGCATATAGTGTGGTGATGGTGGTATAGGTAAAAATATCATCTATACTCACTGTGAAGCCTAAACGCTGACGGATGCGGCTGATCAACCGGATACTCACAATACTGTCGCCTCCCATCCGGAAGAAATCATCTTCCACACTCAGGGTGGCCGGATCCAGCCCCAGCACCTCTGCGTAAATTTCTACCAGCAAAGCTTCTGTTGCGGTTACCGGCGCCTGATAAACAGGCGTATCGGTCAAACGCGGATCAGTTAGCGCGCGGATATCTGGTTTACCACTGGCGGTAAGGGGCAGGTGATCCAGGTGTATCAGGATACCCGGCACCATGTATTCCGGTAATCCGGCCTTTAAGAACGCCTGCAAATCTGATATGACTACCGGCTCATCTGCCACATAGTAGCCCACCAGGAATTTTCCTTGCTGGGAGGCATGTTCTTTCGCCAGTACAATAGCCTGGCGGATTTCCGGATAGGCCGTGAGCCTGTTTTCTATTTCTCCGGGTTCTACCCGGTTGCCGCGAATCTTCACCTGAAAATCACTTCTACCAATAAATTCCAGGCTACCATCCGGTAGATACCTTACCAGGTCACCGGTTTTGTAAAGCCGGTCTTTTTCCGGCGATGTCCGGAATGGGTTATCTATAAAACGTGTAGCCGTGAGCGTATCCTGATGCAGGTAACCACGCGCTACACCCGGCCCGCCGACAAACAATTCTCCTATCGCACCGGGCGGTACCGGCAAGTACCGGCTATCCAATACGTAGGTAGTTACATTCGGTAATGGCCGGCCGATATTAAACGAACTACCGGCTGGTGTATAGTGATGCAGGGTCGCACACACCGTTACTTCTGTAGGACCATAGGCATTGATCACATGGGTACCCTGCGCATGGTATTGTTCCAGCAGGGAGACATTGGTCGTGTCTCCTGCTACAATCAAGGTATCCAGCGGCAATATGCACGTAGTATCCAGCAGGGCCGGCGGTATCGTGGCAATGGTAATGGAATTGGCCACGATGTAATTTCTGAGGAGATACAGATCTGTTCTCGTTTTGTTATTCAGTATATGTAGCTGATGACCATATACCAGGGCGGTGAACAGTTCACTGACATGCGCATCAAATACATAGTTGGCATACCATAAAGCGTGCTGATAGCCGCTATCTGCCAGACCAAAAGCAGCGCCTTGTTTCAAAGCCAGGTTCACCACACCACGGTGTTCAATCATCACACCTTTGGGCTGGCCCGCGGTACCACTGGTATAGATCACATAGGCCAGGTGAGCAGGCCCCGTAGCGGTTACCGGATTGGCTTTCGGATAAATGGCCATAGCCGCGGTATCCAGGAATGCACTTTCGATATTTTCAATCGCCACACTGTGATAGGCCAGTATTTCCGTGAGCCGGTTTTCATGGGTAGCATCTGTCAATACCACATCCGCGTGGGTATCCGACAGGATAAAGGCAATTCTTTCTTCCGGATAAGCCGGATCTATGGGTACATAAGCGCCGCCTGCCTTTAGAACTGCCAGGATAGCGACCAGCAGGTGGTTGGAACGCTCCAGGCAAAGCGCTACCAGATCATCCGGATGGATGCCATAACTGCTGCGCAGATAGGCTGCCAGCACATTGGCCCGTTCATTCAGTTCCCGGTAGGTCAGGCTTTCATTTTCAAATACCACGGCCGTCTGGTTTGGTGTACGTGCCGCCTGTTGTGCAAACAAGGTGTGAATGGTCTGATTTGCGGGATACACTTCCGCTGTTTCGTTCCAGTGGTGAACTATTTCCCGGAACTGTGTTTCATGCAGATAACTGAGCGCCCTTGTAGCCAGCTGAGGGTGGTCTACCAGCTGCGTTAGCAGCAGCTCAACGCCATCGAGCAACTGCGTGATCATACGGTCTTCAAACAATTCGCCGGCATACAGCAATATAAAGATCAGTTCCTGTTCATGGTCGATCACATTTACTTCCAGCGGGTAATCCAGCTTTCTCAGTGATTCTCCAAACGAAACATACAGTTTATCTTCTCCAAAATCATTGGCGGGCATCGGAATATTTTCATACACAAAGATGCTGTTGAACAGTCTTTCTCCTTCCTGCTGCAATCGCGCCAGGCTCATCTCACTCCGGATATTAGCTTCCTGTATCTGATCCTGCAGCGACTGTATGGCTGTCAGGATCTGCTCATCGGTATGTTCAAAAACAACCGGCAAGGTATTAATGTACAACCCTACCGATCCCTCTACGCCTGTTACCGGCAGGTTACGGCCGGAAACCGTCATCCCCACTACTGTAGTATTGCTGTTGCCATATACACTCAGCTGTTTATGCCACACATACTGCATCACTGCATTCGGGGTGAATCCATGTGTTGCACAGTAATTTTTAAGGGCATGGTAACGGTCACGGCTGATCGTAAATTTCTTTATAGCCAGGTCCGTAATTCCGCGGTAATCTGCAATGGACACATACCGGTGTTCCGGTTTCAGTAAACCACTCAGGTCTTCGCGGCCCTGTATCCGTGATACATATGCTTCCCAGTACAACCGGTTAACATCCCTGTGTTGCTGCAGATACTGACTGGCGAGGTTATAACTATTATCCTGCGTCAGTTGTAACGGTTGATTTTTTAATAGTTGCAGATAAATACCATGTACTTCATTCAGGATAATCGGGAAACTCCAGCCATCCAGGATGATATGGTGGTTACTGAACAGGAAGGTATAATGCGCTTCATTCCGTTTAAAGAGATACATGCGGAACAGCCGGCCGGTAGACAAGTCATAGGTCTTTTGCCAGTCTGCTGTTACCACAGCCTGTACCTGCTCTTCCTGTGCAGCGGCCGTCAGCTCACTTATATCCCGATACTGCCAGTCGAACTCGCCGGTTTTATCCACTACCTGCACCAGTCTTTCTTCCCAGGAGAAACGCAGCCGTAATGCGGTATGTTTATATTGTGTAGCGCGCCAGGCTTCTTCCAGTCTGACGATATCCATAGGATTATGATAATCCCATATCATCTGTACCCGATAGGCATCATCTACCGCTCCCTGATGCAGCGCATGATAAATAAAGCCTTCCTGCAGGCTGGAAGCCAGGTATACACCGGTAATTTCCCGGTCGGCCTGCAGGGATTGCAGATAGGTGTCCGATACGATATGATCGATATCAGTACCTGTCAGATAAGTACGACCTGTACTCGCTAATGTTACAATTAATTCATGCAAGGCCTGTTTCCAGGCAGCAGATAAAGCAGTCAGCGTGGCTTCCGGCAAACGGCCGGTAATATCCACGTGCAGCTCACCATGGAGAATATAGGCAGACAGTTGTAATACACCCAGGTTCACCTGCGCAGCGATATTGTTATGCAATGCTGTTTCATCAGCCAGCTGCCAGCTGCTTTCACTGCGGTCTATATGACCTACGTAATTAAAACTCACCAATGGCCACGCAGTTAATGTATCGCCATATAGCTGCCCATAACCAATACCGCCATCAGGCACCTGACGCCAGGCTTCTTTCACCGCCACCACGGTTTCAGCTATATCAGCAGCCGTTGTGATGACTGTCGGATATAAAGTGGTGAACAAACCTGTTGTCCGGGCAACGGAAAGATCTCCCGCTAATGCCGGCCGGTGATGATCTGCCACCAGTATCTGATGCGGATGGTTGCCTGCGAGACTGTTCAATGCAAAGCCGGCCGCACTTAACAGCAGCTCCGCTGTGTGGGTATGATACACTGCATTGACATCACCCTGCAATAAGGCCGTACCGGAAGTATCCAACACAAATGATACCCGCTGCACTCCTTCCGTGGCGGCAGCAGACAACCAGGTATCTGTTAGACGCCCGGCTGCTGCTATTTGCTGCCAGTAGGTAATTGCTGTGTCGGATACTTCATACGCTGCCGCAGCGTTTACCCATTGCCGGTAGCTACTGCCTTTGACAACAGCCCGTGCGGTACCTGCTGCAGACAGCTGATGATAATGTGCCTCCAGGTCTTCCAGCAGCAACTGCCAGCTGGCCGTATCTGCCACTAATGGATGGATGCCCAGCCATAACCAGTGCCGATCGGTATCGGTATCTTCCAGATAGCCCGCCGCCAGCAATGGGGCATCATATAACCGGAAAGCTTGCTGCCAGCCGGAGATGATATTATATACTTCCGTTGCGCTGTTAACAGTCGCCTCCTGTAATGTAATAGCCGCTTCACTGTAATACTGGCTATAACCCGATCCCACTTGTTTATAACGGAAACGCAGCGTATCATGCTGGTTTACCAGCCACTGTAAGCTTTGCGCCAGGAGGGTTTTATCCAGCACCGGCACTTCCAGGGTAAAGGAAGTAACTGTTAAAAGATTGGCTGCTGCCGGCTGTTGCAGGAATAACCACTGCGCCGGCGACAAGCTGCTCTCACCGGTCAGCAAGCCCTGTTCTGTATGCAGGCCCGGCGCCGCCAACGATGCGGCCATCACCTGCTCATACAAGGATGCAATAGTCCGGTACCGGAAAATATCTTTTATACTAACGGTTAAGCCTAACCGCTGTTTAATCCGGTTGACCAGCTGAATACTCACAATACTATCCCCTCCCAGCTGGAAGAAGTCATCGCGGATACCTACGGCAGTTACTTCCAGTTCCAGTACGGCTGCATATATTTCACACAGGATTGTCTGGGTTTCATTTTCCGGTGCGTGATATACCCGCGCATCGGTGAACCTTGGATCCGGTAACGCATCCCGGTTGAGCTTTCCATTGATGGTAAGTGGCAATTCGTTGAGATGCACCAGGATGTCGGGCACCATATAATCCGGCAGATAAGCACCCAGATAAGCCTGGATAGCGGTAGCATCCAGTGCCTGATCTGCTACATAATAGCCTGCCAGGTATTTACCGGTTACACCCGCCTGGTCGCGCGCCAGCACTACTGCCTGCCGGATACCCGGATAAGCAGCCAGCCGGTTCTCTATTTCTCCCAACTCAATACGATGACCACGGATCTTCACCTGGAAGTCATTACGACCTACAAACTCCAGGTTACCATCCGGCAGGTATCTCACTAAATCGCCCGTTTTATACAAACGGCTGTTGTAGCCATTTGTATCCGGACTGGTGAGCCGGAACGGATTGTCGATAAACCGTTCAGCCGTTAACGTAGGCTGGTTCAGGTAACCACGCGCCACACCGGCGCCGCCGATGTACAGTTCTCCGGTGGCTCCTACCGGTACCGGCGCCAAGTTGTTGTCCAGTACATATACCGTCGTATTGGCAATCGGGCGGCCAATCGGTACGCCACTCAGGGAGCGATGATCCGTTGAACCACACAGATAGGTAGTCGTAAACAAGGTGCCCTCTGTAGGACCATAACAGTTAAGAATATACGTAGGCCGTACTTCCTGCGACACCAGCCGGTCTATCAGCGTCTTATCCAGCGCTTCCCCGCCTACCAGCAGGTATTTCACACTGTTGGCGATGGTATGATCCAGCAGGTACAAACTATCGAATAAGGTTTTGGTGAGCGACAGGATGCTGACTTCCTGTGTTTCCAGCAATGATTTAAAGCCCGCCACGTCTGCACTCAACGTCAAGGCGTCTTTCACCAGTACCATCCGGGCGCCATTCAGTAATGCCCCCCATATTTCCAGGATAGATGCATCAAATACAATGGTAGACACCTGCAGGAATACATCCGCTGCTGTGATCTCCAGGTAATTGGTATTGCGCACCAACCGGGTTACATTACGATGTGGCACCATCACGCCTTTAGGCAAACCGGTCGTACCACTGGTATACATCACATAAGCCAGGCTGTAGGCGTTGCTGGTGATAGCAAGGTTCTCAGCCGGCCAGCTAGCTCTTGCTGCCGACAGGAAAGCAGTATCGGTAATATTGATAATATCAAATGACAACGAAGTCTGGAAATCTGTTAATGCAGCAGCCTGCACCTCATCTGTTAATACCACCTGTACTTTGGTGTCTGACAGGATAAAGCTCACCCGCTCTGCCGGATAGGCCGTATCGATCGGCACATAGGCAGCACCTGATTTCAGGATCGCCAGGATAGCAATAATAATTTGTTCAGAGCGCTCCATATACAACCCAATGAGTTCATCCGGGCGGATATGGTAAGTAGCGCGCAGATAAGCCGCCAGCACATTGGCCTGTTCATTCAGCTCCCGGTAAGTGAGGCTATGATTTTCATACACAAGGGCGATGTGATCCGGCGTCAGCAGCACCTGTTGTTCAAACAGCGCAGGTAGTGTCTGATCTGACGGATAGGGTTGGTACGTTGCATTCCAGTCGTGTACCATTTCCTGGTAGCGGGATGCTTCGAGGTGCGACAAGGCACCGGAAACAATAGCCGGGTCTTGTACCAGCTGATCGGCCAGATTGGAAATTCCGGCAATCACTTGTTCCATCAGGGTATCATCGAACAACTCTTTTGCATATTGCAGGATGAAAGACAATTGCTGGTGATGATCCAGTACTGCGATCACCAGCGGATAATCTGTTTTTTCTACCGATGCGCCAAAAGAAATCTTTAATTCATCTTCTCCAAAATCATTCACCTGCACAGGATAATTCTCATAAATAAACAAGCTGTTAAACAAACGATCACCATCCTGCTGCAAACCGGAAAGATTTATTTCACTCCGGCTGTTGGCTTCCTGTATACGTTCCTGCAACGACTGGATTACGGTTAACACCGATCCGGAAGTATGTTCGAGCATAACCGGGAGCGTATTGATATACAACCCTACGGATTGTTCTACACCAGCTATTGGCAGGCTACGGCCAGATACTGTCATCCCGACCACGGTAGTCGGGCTATTGCTATATATACTCAGTTGCTTATGCCATAGATATTGCAATACCGCATTGAGGGTTAATCCATGTACCGCACAGAAATTTTTCAACCGGTGATACCGTTCTCCGGAGAAAGTCAGTGGCAATGCCGTCAGCTCTCCGATCAACCGGTAATCGGTTAATACCACCTGTCTTTTATCCAGCTTAAACAAACCACTCAGGTCTTCTCCGGCCTGCATCTTCCCGATATAATCTTTCCAGTAGGTCCGGTTTATATGCCTGTTATCCTGCAGGTATTTAGCAGCCAGCGTATAGCTGCTTTCCACTTCTGCCACTACCGGCAAGCCTTTCAACAACCGGAGATAGGTATCATGCACATATCCCATCATGACCGGGAAGCTCCAGCCATCCAGGATCGCATGGTGGTTACTAAAGAGGAAACTATAGGAACCCGCACTACGTTTAATCAGATAGAGCCGGAACAAACTGCCGGCAGCCAGGTTGTAAGGTGTTGCACGATCGGCAGTCTGTAAAGCCTGTATCTGTTCTTCCTGCTCCGTTGCTGACCATTCACTCACATCCACAAAGTGCCAGTCCAGGCGACCTTTTTTATTGATTACCTGCACGAGGGCTTCTTCCCACGAAAAACGCAATCTCAATACACTATATCGTTGCTGGGCATACGACCAGGCTTCTTTCAATATCGCTTCTTCTATCGGGTTATGGTAATGCCACAGGGCCTGTACCCGGTACGCATCATCTTCTGTACCCTGGTTCAGGGCATGATAGATAAACCCTTCCTGTAAGCTGTTCGCCAGATATACTCCCGTTACTTCTTCGGTTGCCTGCAACGTTTGTAAAGTCTGATCAGATATGATATGTCCGATATCGCTGCCCGTAAGGTAAGTACGCGTAGCCTCACTCAGCTGTACCGACAGCTGTTCCAGTGCGGCGTGATAAGATGCAGCGAAATGATGGATCACTTCCGGCGACAAATAGCCACCGATCGTAAACTGCAAGCGGCCGTTTATCACCAGTCCGTTCAGCGTTAGCAGCTCTTTTCCTTTATTGGTTGCCGCTACCATTCTGCCGCTTTCTTCTGCTGCGATGAACCACTCTCCTTCCGCGCCTGTAGTCTGTTGATCAAACTGCCCCAGATAGTTAAAGGCGATCAATGGTAATGTAGTGGCGGCATATCCATACAACGCGCCAAATCCAATACCGTTATGCACCAGTTCCCGCAGGGATTCTTTCACCGCCACTACGCCGGCTGCCAGATCATTGTTATCCGGTGTTATTAATGCTACCGGATATAGCTGGGTAAACCAACCTACGGTATGTGTTATATCGATGCCTGCCGACAATAGTTCACGGCCATGTCCTTCCAGCAATACGTAGTGCCTGTTGCTATCCGTAAGATGGGAAAGCGCAGTAGCCAGGGCACTTAGCAGGAGGTCGTTGATAGCGGTATGATATACCTGGTTACTTTTTCGCAGCAGCAAGCCTGTATGTTGTTCATCCAATTCAAAAGAAGACTGGCTGAACTGGTTGGTGGCCAATGCCTGCAGCCGGTCATTATAGGCTGGTATATGCGTGATGATATTTTGCCAGTATGCCTGCTCTTTCTCCAGTGTGGCACTGGTAAGCACCGGATAAGCCGTAATGGCGTTTACCCATTGCCGGTAGCTGCTGCCTTTTGCACCTAGTATGGTACTGGTAGCAATAGCTGATAATGCCGGCAGGGATACGTCATTACGGAAAGCAGCAGATAAATGATCATAGATCTTCTGCAGATCTTCCTGTATAATGCGCCAGCTTACCGCATCGATCAACAGGTGATGGCATGCCAGCCAGATACGCGCGCGGCCATCTGCATATCCATCGAGATAGCCGACTGCCAGCAGTGGCCCGTTATGGAGATCAAAATTGCTTTGCCATTCCGTCAGGATATCCGGCAATGCGGCCGTTTCCTGCAGCGTGCTTACATCCAGATAATGCAGCGGTGTGGTGGTCAGTTCTCCGGCATAATGTTGCTGCCAGCCACCCGCTTCTTTTTGATAGCGGAAACGTAACGCATCATGATAGCGCAGCAGGTGGGTAACACTTTGTTCCAGGATATTTTTATCCAACTGCGGCACAGAAATGATAAATGATTGATTGAAGTGATGGTATGCAGGATATATGCCCGTTGCCACTCCTTCAAAGAACCAGGCCTGTACCGGTAGCAGCGCGCTTTCTCCGTTTAGCACACCCTGTTCGGCCTGTATGGTTACGGTAGTATCTCCGGCATGTGCTGTAATATATTTACCCAACGCTGCCACCGAAGGATATTTGAAAATATTGTCTATACTAACCGTATAGCCTAAACGCTGCCGGATACGGCTTCTCAGACGAATACTGACGATACTGTCTCCTCCCAGATGGAAAAAGTTATCCTGGACGCCTATGGCAGTTACCGGCAGGCCCAGTACTTCTGCATAAATCTCACACAGCAAGGCGGCTGTTTCATTCTCCGGCGCCTGGTAAACCTGACCTGTGGCCGGTTGCAATGCTGCCAGCTTATTCCTGTCTACTTTACCATTGACGGTCAATGGCAACTGATCCAGCTGTATAAGCACAGCCGGCACCATATATCCTGGCAGATAAGTTTCCAGATAAGCCGTTAATACGGTTGTATCCAATGGTGTTGCAGCCACATAATACCCTACCAGGTATTTGTCATTACCCGCTGCCTGTTCCTGCGCCAATACTACTGCCTGGCGAATATCAGGATAGGCAGCCAAGCGGTTTTCAATTTCTCCCGGCTCTACCCGGTATCCTCTTATTTTTACCTGAAAGTCGTTACGACCAATATATTCCAGGTTACCATCCGGCCGGTATCTCACCAGATCACCGGTTTTATATAAGCGATTATTGACAGACTGTTGCCCTGTTGTATGCCGGAAAACATCCGATACAAAACGGGTGGCGGTGAGCTCCGGCAAGTTTAAATAACCTCTTGCCACACTATTACCTCCGATATATAATTCTCCGATAGCGCCTACCGGTACTGGTATCCCATGAGCATCCAGCACATATGCCGTATAATTTTTGTACGGTTTACCAATCGCATAGTGTACGGTATCCCGTGTGATTTCATAGTAAGTAGCCCCTACGGTTGTTTCTGTAGGGCCGTACTCATCGATGATTGTTGTGGCAAAAGAAAGGATACCACTGATATGATGCGGTAACAGTTTTTCGCCACCCACGAATATCAAGGGAACCTGTAAGTTACCAGCTATTGACACTTCATTATCAGCCTGTTCGTTTATCTCACTTAATAATGATAAATAACCGGGTGTGGATTTTACCAGCTCAATACCATGTTGTAACAAATGCTGTTTGTAGGCCCCTGCTTCCGTAATATCTTTTCCGAAGATATAGATGGTTTTACCAAATGAAAGTGGGAACAGCGTAGTTGTTACAGAGAGATCAAAGAAAAGATTACCGGAGAAATCTACCTTACTGATAGCAGCCGGTATTACTTCCTGCAGATTATGTACATAGTTCACTACTGCCCGGTGTTCAATCATTACTCCCTTAGGATTTCCGGTAGTACCGCTGGTATAAATCACATAGGCCAGGTGATGCGCAGCTGTGTCTGTTGCCGGATTCTCCACCGGATAATCACGCCATGCTGCATCTGCTGTTATAGCCGTGATGTTTACGCCGGCAGTCGCCGTAATTTGTTCGAGGCGTGCTACATGTATATTATTCGTCAGCACTACTTTCGCCTGCGTATCGGCAATAATATAAGTCAGCCTGTCTTCCGGATACGCCGGATCCATGGGTACATACGCCCCTCCGGATTTCAACACAGCCAGTACCGCCACCAGCATGTCTGCTGACCTGTCCATACAAATACCCACCAGTTCATCCGGTTGTATATGGTAGCTTGATTTCAGCCAGGCAGCCAACTGATTGGCGGCTGCATTCAAGGCACCATAAGTGATCGTGGTGGCTTCATCTACCACTGCCACCTTATCCGGCGTTAATACGGCCTGTTGTTCAAAGAAACTATGCAGCGTACGATCAGCAGGATACAATGCGGCCGTATCGTTCCATTGATGTATTACTTTTTCATATCCGGATGCCGGCAGATAAGATAGCTCAGCGGCCTTTACAGCAGGCTGGTTCACCAGCTGATCCAGCAAATATCCAGCCCCCGCCAATAGCTCCTGTATAATCGGCTGTTCAAATAATTCACCTGCATACCGCAACCGGAAGAACAACTCCTGTTCGTTATCCACCACGGTTACACTCAACGGATACTCCAATCCTTCTTCCCCTTCGTGGAAAGACAATACCAGGTTATTATCTACGGCATCATCCGTTGTTACGGGATAGTTTTCATATACAAACAGGCTGTTGAACAAACGTTCGCCGTATTGCTGCAAGCCTGCCAGGCTAATTTCACTGCGGATATTGGCCTCCTGTATCTGATCCTGCAAAGCGCGGATGACTGTCAATACCTGCTCTTCCGTATGTTCCAGGATAACCGGCAATGTATTGATGTATAAACCCACTGACTGTTCAATGCCGGATACCGGCAGGTTACGGCCGGATACCGTCATTCCCACCACGGTGGTATCGCTGTTACCGTATATGCTTAACTGTTTATGCCACAGATATTGTAATACCACATTCACCGTAAAGCCATGCGCTTTACAAAAACGCTTTAAGGCCTGATAACGGTCATCACTAAACGCCAGGTAGGCCGTAGCCGGTTCCGCTATCTGCCGGTAATGCGTAAGCGTCACCTGTTTTTTATCTGTTTTCAGCAGTCCGCTGAGATCTTCCCTGGACTGCAATTTACCCACGTATGCTTCCCAGTAAGCTTTGTTATCCTCCTGGTGTTCCTGCAGATACTGACAAGCCAGCGCATAACTGCTATCCTGCTCTACCACCAGCGTTTGCCCTTGTTGCAACTGCAGGTAAATATGATGAATATAACCAAACAGCAACGGCATACTCCAGCCATCTATGATGATATGGTGATGACTGAAAATACAGCGATAGGATGCCTCACCTAATTTCAACAGGTATACCCAGTATAATTTAGCTACTGATAAATCGTAATCAATCAGCCGGTCGGCCGCCAGCAATTCGTTGATATAGGTTTCCTGATCAGCGGTCGTCAAATGGCTGATGTCGTGATAACGCCAGTCTGTTTCACCGTGCTTATCGATTATCTGTACCAGTGATTCTTCCCATGAAAACCGGGAGCGCAGGGTGCTGTATTTCTCCTGTGCATGACGCCAGGCCTGTTCGAGCAAAGGTACTTCCAGCGGATTCCGGTAGTCCCATATCATCTGCACGCGGTAGGCATTGTTGGCTGCGCCCTGATGTAACAGCTGATAGATAAACCCTTCCTGCAGGCTATTGGCCTTATAGATGCCTGTGATCTCCTGATCTGCCTGTAAGGTTTGTAACAGTTCCTCCGACACGATATTTTCCACATCGCTGCCAGTCAACCAACTGCGGGTAGCCTGTTGTAAATAGTTGCTCACAGCTTCCAGTGCCTGTTGATACCGTTCCGCCAATGCGGTCATTACTGCCGCCGGCAAACGACCGTTTAATATAAAACGGAGCTGTCCTTGCTGTACAATACCAGTAATTGCCAGGATGCTGTGATCGCCATTGGTAGCCGCTACGGGCAACCCGCTGCTTTCAGCGGCTGGTTGCCAGCCGCTTGTAATTACCTTTTCAGGTACATCTACCTGGCCGAGGTAGTTGAAACTGATTAAGGGCAATTCATGTGCGCCATAGCCATGTATTTTCCCATAGCCGATGCCGTTATGCGGGATGGCCCGCAGTGATTCTTTTACGGCTGTGATAGTCGTGCCCAAAGCAGTCCCAACTGCGGCAGTTATCTCCACAGGGTACAACGAGGTAAACCATCCTATGGTATGCGTTGTATCAATATCTGCCTGCAGATCTTCCCGGCCATGCCCTTCCAGTAATACATAATGCTTGTTCTGGTTACCTGGTTCTGTCAGCGCAATAGCCAACGCACTTAACAAGAGGTCGTTGATACGGGTGTGGTATACCTGATGGCTTTCCCTCAACAGGAAGCCGGTATGTTTTTGTTCCAACGCTATCTCTGCATAGCTGGTTTCCCCGGTAGCCGCTGCTTTCAACCAGGCATTGCTGGCCGGAATACCAGCTATTATTTCATTCCAACGATCATTTTCTTTCGCGGTAGCAGACACGGCCGCTACTACGTTTACCCATTGCCGATAGCTGCTGCCCTTGTCACCCAGGATCTCCCCTGCGGTAATATCCGACAGTGCTGTTTGTTTGTTCTGGACAGCTTCCGATAAATACTGGTAGATCTTCTCCAGGTCTTCCCGGAAGATGCGCCAGCTCACGGTATCCATCACCAGGTGATGGAAGGCAAACCACAGTCTGGCACTACCATCCGGATAACCGCTCAGGTAACCTGCCGCCAGTAATGGTCCATTGAATAAGTCAAAGCCTTCCTGCCAGCTGGTCAGTATGGCCGGTAAGGCTGCAGCATCTGATAAGCTGCTCACCTCCAGGTAATGCACCGGCACAGTGGTCACCGCTTCGCTATAATATTGATAATAGCCCCCGTTCCGCTTACCATAACGGAAACGCAAAGCATCATGGTAGTTGATCAGTTTTACCAGGCTCTCTTCCAGGATATGCGTATCCAGTTCCGGCACAGTAAGGATAAAGGATTGATTGAAATGATGCGCGGCCGCATAGATACCCTGATCTGCCTGATGGAAGAACCAGTGCTGTACCGGTAATAAGGGGCTCTCTCCCGTCAGGATTCCCTGTTCCGATTGTATCAAAGCAGCTTCCTGCCCACGCGCAATCACCTGCCGGTATAAAGCGGCCACGGTACGGTAACGGAAAACATCCTTGATACTGACGGTAACCCCTAAACGTTGTTTGATACGGTTCACCAACTGAATGCTCACAATACTGTCTCCTCCCAGATGGAAGAAGTCATCCTGCATACCCACAGCTGTGGCAGATAATCCCAGGACATCCGCATAGATGCCACACCATACGGTTTCTGTTTCATTCGCCGGCGCCTCGTAGGTAAGTGCATCCTGGTATTGCGGATCTGGTAATGCTGCGATATCGAGCTTACCATTTAACGTCAGTGGCAGCTGATCAAGATGTACCAATACCTGCGGCACCATATATTCCGGTAAATATGCCGCCAGGTAGGATTGTATGGCCGCTGTATCCAATGCTGCATCGGCCACATAATAGCCCACCAGGTATTTGTTGCCGGCCGCCTGTTCTCTTGCCACCACTACGGTCTGGCGGATACCAGGGTAATTGGCCAGTCTGTTTTCTATTTCTCCCGGCTCAATACGATGACCACGGATCTTCACCTGGGAATCATTACGGCCTACGAACTCCAGATTTCCATCCGGTAAATAACGCACCAGGTCACCTGTCCGGTAAAGCCGGCTGTTGTAATCACTGGTTTGTGCTGCCGCTGTCCGGAAAGGATTCGCCACAAAACGTTCCGCCGTCAGCACCGGCTGATTGAGGTAACCACGTGCTACCCCATCGCCACCAATGAATAATTCCCCGATAGCACCCGGTGGTACCGGCGCCAGATTGCCGTCCAGTACATACACCGTGGTATTGGCTACCGGGCGGCCAACAGGCAGGCTATTCAGCGCCTGATGCTGATCAGGCCCGCACAGATAGGTAGTTGTAAACAAAGTACCCTCTGTAGGTCCATAACAGTTAAGAATATACGCAGGGCGCTGCGGCTGTGCCACCAACCGGTCCATCAATGGTTTATCGAGGGCTTCTCCTCCTACCAGCAGGTATTTCACCCCGTTGGCAATATTATTATCCAACAGATATAAACTATCAAACAACGTTTTAGTGAGAGACAAAATACTTATGCCGGCAGTTGTCAGCAGCGACTTAAACGCTGTCACATCCGCACTGAGTTCCAGGATATCTTTTACCAGCACCAGTTGCGCACCATTCAGCAAGGCGCCCCATATTTCCAGTACAGACGCATCAAACACAAAGGTGGATATCCCCAGGAACACATCAGCTGATGTGATAGCGGCAAAATTGGTATTTTTCACCAGTCGCACAGCGTTGTAATGGGCGACCATCACTCCTTTCGGCTGCCCTGTGGTACCACTGGTATACATTACATAAGCCAGGTCGCGGGCGGTATTAACCGGCGCCGGATTATCTGCAGGATACCCTGTTTTCAGTGCTGCCGTAAATGCCGGTGCGGTGATATTTTCTATTTCAAAAGACAGTTGCTCACGGAATGCCTCCAGTGGCTGTACACCTGACGCTTCCGTCAGTACTACCCGGAGGTTCGTATCTGATAAAATATAGGCCAGTCTCTCCGCCGGGTATTGGGTATCCAGTGGTACATAGGCACCACCTGCTTTAAGTACCGCCAATATAGCCACCAACACCTGTTCTGAACGTTCGAGATACAGCCCGATGAAATCATCCGGACCAATATGATAGGTCGCCCGCAGATAAGCAGCCAGCACATTCGCCTGTTCATTCAGCTCCCGATAAGTCAGCTGATGGTCTTCACATATAATGGCCACCTTATCAGGCGCTAATGCCACCTGTTCTTCAAACAGCGACTGGATAGTCTGACCGGAAGGATATGGCCTTGCTGTTGCATTCCAGCTGTGTACTACCTCTTCGTACTGTGTATCGTTGAGATGATGCAAGGCCTGTGTTTCCACGGCCGGATAATTCACCAGCTGATCGACCAGGTTTACTACCCCATCCAGTAACTGGTCAATCATGGCCGCGTCAAACAACTCACCCGCATACTGCAACACAAAGATCAGTTGCTGGTCATAATCAATTACGGATACGCCCAATGGATAATCCAGTTTCCGCACGGAGGCCGCAAACGACGTAGACAGTTCTGCTTCGGCAAAATCGCCGGCCGGCATCGGGAAGTTCTCGTACACAAACAAACTGTTAAACAGGCGAACCCCTTCTTTTTGCAGCCGTGCCAGGCTCATCTCACTACGGCTGTTGGCCTCCTGTACCTGATCCTGCAGGGAGCGGATGGCCGACAACACCGGGCCATTCGTATGCTCCACTATCACAGGCAAGGTATTCAGGAATAACCCTACGGCGCTTTCAATACCCGGTACCGGCAGATTACGTCCGGAAACCGTCATACCGATGACCGTTGTACTACTATTGCTGTAAACACTCAGCTGCTTGTGCCAGATATACTGCAGGATGGCATTCAAGGTAAGGCCGTGTACCGCACTGAATTTTTTCAGGTCCTGATAACGGGCACCACTAAACGTTCTGTCACGTGTTACCATGTCCGTTATATGCCGGTAATCTCCCAATATTACCTTTCTTTGTTCCGGTTTCAGCAGGCCGCTCAGGTCTTCACCGGTGGTTATTCCTTTCACATAGGTTTCCCAGTAAGCGCGGTTGATATCCCGGTGATCCTGCAAATAACGACTGGCCACCACATAACTGTTGTCCTGTTCCGTATCTACCGGTAATCCTTTTACCAATTGCAGATAGGTCGTGTGTACATAGTTGACGATGACCGGGAAGCTCCAGCCATCCAGGATAATGTGATGGTTGCTAAACAGGAAGCTATAGTGTGCCGTATCCCGTTTCACCAGGTACATCCGGAACAAAGGACCGGCGGCTAAATCATAGCCCCTGGCCCAGTCTGTTGCCAGCAATTTTTCTATCTCCGCTTCCTGTTCCGTTGCCGGCACGTCACTGATATCCAGGTAGCGCCAGTCTGACGTACCTGTTTTGTCGATGATCTGTACCAAAGATTCTTCCCAGGAGAAACGCAGCCGGAGTGCGGCGTATTTATGCCGTGCATATTCCCAGGCCTGTTCCAGCTTCGTTATATCCAGGGTATTGTGGTAGTTCCAGACCATCTGTACCCGGTAGGCATCTGCTGCTGCACCCTGATGCAGGGCATGATAAATAAAGCCTTCCTGCAGGTTGGTGGCCAGGTATACATGGGTGATTTCCTGGTCGGCCTGCAGTGCTTGCAGACAGCCATCTGATACAATATGATCGATATCTGCACCCGTCAGATAAGTACGACCGGTATTGCCTAATACGGTGATCAGTTGATCCAATGCCGCCTGATAAGCAGCAGAGAGCGCGGTCAGGGTGGCTTCCGGTAAACGGCCGGTAATAGCTACCTGCAGCTGTCCGTGGAGGATATAGGCAGACAGTTGCAATATACCCTGGCTCACCTGCGCAGCGATGTTGGTATGTAACGCTGCCTCATCAGCCAGCTGCCAGCTGCTTTCGCCGCGATCAATACTACCGGCATAGTTAAAGCTCACCAATGGCCATGCTGCTAATGTATCACCATATAGCTGCCCATAACCGATACCGTGACCAGGTACCTGGCGCCAGGCTTCTTTCACCGCTACGATGGTTCCGGCGATATCAGCCGCCGCAGTTACAGTTACCGGATATAAAGTGGTGAACATACCCGCCGTCCGGCTGACAGAAAGATCTCCCGTCCATGCCGGCCGGGGATGGTCCGCTACCAGCACGGGATGCTGGCGATTACCTGTGAGGCTGTTCAGCGCAAGGCCGGCAGCACTTAACAGCAACTCTTCTGTGCGGGTATGATACACCGCATTGGCATCGCCCTGCAATAAGGCTGTGCTAAAATTGTTCAACACAAATGATACCTGATGCACCGCTTCTGTGGCGGCAGCAGACCACCATTCATCTGTTGATGACACGGCTGCTGATACTTGTTGCCAGTAGTCCGTTTCTTTTTCATCTGTCTCATATGCTGCTATAGCGTTTACCCATTGCCGGTAGCTGCTGCCTTTGACAACAGCGGGTGCAGTACCCTGTGCAAGCAGCTGATGATAATGTTGTTCCAGATCTTCCAGCAGCAGTTGCCAGCTGGTTGTATCTGCCACTAAGGGATGAATGCCCAGCCATAACCAATGCCGATCAGTACCGGTAGTCTCCAGGTAGCCTGCCGCCACCAATGGGGCATCATACAACCGGAAAGCTTGCTGCCAGCCGGCTATCACGTCCTGTACTTCGATTACACTATTAACATGGGCTTCCTGTAATTCAATCGCCACTTCACTATAATACTGCTGATAACCGGTTGCTTGTTGTGTATAGCGGAAACGCAGTGCATCGTGCTGGTTCACCAGCCACTGTAAACTTTGTGCCAGGATGGTTTTATCCAGTACCGGTACTTCCAGGGTAAAGGAAGTAACGGTTAACGGATTGGCCACTGCTGGCTGTTGCAGGAGTAATAACTGCGCCGGCGACAAATCACTTTCACCGGTCAATATACCTTGTTCTGTACGCAGACCCGGCGCTGCCAACGCTATGGCCAGCACCTGCTCGTACAACGACGCAATGGTCCGGTGCCGGAAAATATCTTTTATACTAACGGTTAAGCCTAACCGCTGTTTGATGCGGTTGACCAGCTGAATACTCACAATACTATCCCCTCCCAGCTGGAAGAAATCATCGCGGATACCCACAGCGGCCACTTCCAGTCCTAATACGGAAGCATATATTTCACACAGGATCACCTGTATTTCATTTTGTGGCGCATGATATATCCGTGCCAGTGTGAATTTCGGATCCGGCAATGCCTCCCGGTCGAGCTTACCATTGATAGTGAGTGGCAGCTCATTCAGGTGCACCAGGATGTCGGGCACCATATAATCCGGCAGATAAGCACCCAGATAAGCCTGGATAGCGGTAGCATCCAGCGCATCATCTGCTATATAGTAGCCCACCAGGTACTTACCGGTTACGCCCGCCTGGTCCCGTGCCAGCACCACAGCCTGCCGGATACCCGGATAAGCAGCCAGCCGGTTTTCTATTTCACCCAACTCAATGCGGTGACCTCGAATCTTCACCTGGAAGTCATTACGACCGACAAACTCCAGGTTACCATCCGGCAGGTATCTCACTAAATCGCCTGTTTTATACAAACGGCTGTTGTAGCCACTTGTATGCGTGCGCGTAATCCGGAACGGATTATCGATAAACCGTGCAGCCGTTAGCGTAGGTTGGTTCAGGTAACCACGCGCCACACCGGCGCCACCGATGTACAGCTCTCCGGTAGCCCCTACCGGTACCGGCGCCAGGTTATTGTCCAGTACATATACCGTCGTATTGGCAATCGGGCGGCCAATCGGCACGCCACTCAGGGAACGGTGTTCTTCCGGATCACACAGATAAGTAGTGGTAAACAGGGTGCCTTCTGTAGGACCATAACAGTTAAGAATATACGTAGGACGTACTTCCTGCGATGCCAGCCGGTCTATCAATGCTTTATCCAGTGCCTCCCCACCTACCAGCAGGTATTTCACACTGTTGGCGATGGTATGATCCAACAGGTACAAACTATCAAATAAGGTTTTAGTAAGCGACAGGATGCTAACCTGCTGTGTTTCCAGCAATGATTTAAAGCCGGCCACGTCTGCACTCAGTGTTAAAGCATCTTTTACCAGTACCATCCGGGCGCCATTCAGCAGCGCACCCCATATTTCCAGGATAGACGCATCGAATACGATGGTAGATACCTGCAGGAATACATCCGCAGCTGTGATCTCCAGGTAATTGGTATTCCGTACCAGCCGGGTCACATTATTATGTGGTACCATCACCCCTTTAGGCTGACCGGTCGTACCACTGGTATACATCACATAGGCCAGGCTGTGGGCCTCACCGGTTATAGCCGGATTCTCAGCCGGCCAGGTAGCTTTTGCTGCCGACAGGAAAGCTGTATCGGTAATATTGGTGACTGCAAATGGTAACGAAGTCTGGAAATCCGCCAGTGCAGCGGCATAGGTATCGTCTGTCAGTACAACGCGTACCTGTGTATCCGACAGAATATAGTTGACTCTTTCCGCCGGATAGGCCGTATCAATGGGCACATAGGCGCCACCCGATTTCAGGATGGCCAGGATAGCAATGATAACCTGTTCGGAGCGCTCCATATACAACCCGATGAGTTCATCCGGGCGGATGTGGTAAGTAGCACGCAGATAAGCCGCCAATACATTGGCCTGTTCATTCAGCTCCTGGTAGGTGAGGCGATGGTTTTCATATACGAGGGCGATGTGGTCCGGCGTCAGCAGCACCTGTTCTTCAAACAAAGCAGATAGCGTCAGGTCTGACGGATAATTTTGTCGGGTATCATTCCATACATGTACAATTTCCTGGTAGCGGGATTCTTCGAGATGTGACAAGGCACGGGAATCTATGGCCGGATTTTTCACCAGTTGTTCCAACAGGTGATCTACCCCGGCTATTACTTCCGTGATAATGGTTTCATCAAACAATTCCTTGGCATACTGCAGGATAAAAGACAATTGTTTTTCATGATCCACCACGGCTACTCCCAACGGATAATCCAGCTTGCCTTCCGTTTCCCCGAAAGAGATCGACAGTTCCGCAGCGGTGAAGTTATTGGCAGGCACAGGAATATTTTCATATACAAACAAGCTATTGAACAACCGCTCACCTTCTTTTTGTAAACGCGCCAGGCTCACTTCACTCCGGGTGTTGGCCGCCTGTATCTGCTCCTGCAAAGACCGGATGACCGCTAGTACACTACCCGGCGTATGTTCCAGGATCACCGGCAGGGTATTGATGTACAAACCTACGGAGTGTTCAATGCCTGGAATAGGCAGCACACGGCCAGATACCGTCATGCCCACCACGGTAGTCTGACTGTTGCCATAAACACTCAATTGCCGGTGCCAGGCATATTGCAGTACAGCCGTTACCGTTAGTCCGTTGGCAGCGCAGAAATCTTTCAATGCCTGATAACGCTCACCGGTAAATGCCAGCGAAGCCGTTGCCATCTCATCAATATGCCGGTAATCAGATAAGATCACCTGCTTTTTGTCTGCCTTTAACCAACCGGTAAGGGCATCTCCATTTTCCAGCTTACGTACATATGCTTCCCAGTATGCCTGATTTGCATCGCGGTGGGTTTGCAGGTACTGACAAGCCAGGTCGTAACTGTTGTCCGGCACGACTTCCACGGCTTCTCCTTTCAGTAATTGCAGATAGGTATCGTGTGCATAGTTGACGATAATCGGAAAACTCCAGCCATCCAGGATAGCATGATGATTACTGAATAACAGGCTGTAATGACCGGCCGCCCTTTTGATCAGGTATATCCGGAACAGATTACCGGCAGACAAATCATAAGGGATTAAGCGGTCGGCATCCACCAATGCTTTTACCTGTGCGTCCTGTGCTGCGGCCGGCGTACGGCTGATATCCAGGTATTGCCACTGCGGTTCACCTGTTTTATCAATCACCTGCACCAATGCTTCCTCCCACGCAAAACGCAGGCGCAAAGCACTGTATTTCTCCTGGGTATGCCGCCAGGCCTGTTGTAGTTTAGTCTCCTCTATCGGATTGTGATAATGCCATAAAGCCTGTACGCGATAGGCATCATCTTCCGCTCCCTGGTTCAGGGCATGATAGATAAATCCTTCCTGCAGGCTGGTGGCCAGGTAAACACCATTGATTTCCCGATTGGCCTGTAACGTATGCAGATAGGTATCTGAGATGATATGGCCGATATCACTGCCTGTGAGATAAGACCGGTTGGTTTGCTCCAGCTGGCTGACCAATGTCGACAGGGCTTGTTCGAACAGGTTTGCAATGGTTGTAGTAACGGCTTCGGGTAAACGACCCGCGATGACAACCTGCAGCGTTCCATTGGTAATGCCTGCCTGTAAACGGAGTAATGCATTCCCCTGCGTGGCTGCCGGTAACCAGGCATCGCTGTTTTCAGCGGCGATCTGCCAGTTGTTATGATCGTTGTTTTGTACCGGTAAATAACTGAACCGGATGACAGGTATGGCCGCTGTCTGATCTGATAAAGCATTCCAGGTAATGCCACCGGCAGGCACCTTCCGCAATGCTTCTTTTACCGCAATGATAACGGCACTGGCATTGGTTGGTTCCGGTACCGATAGACCTACCGGATATGCAATCGCCAGCCGGCCTGTTGTACGGGTAATATCTCCTCCGGTAAATGTCCGGTTGTTATCTTCTACCCATACATAATGCTGACCAGCTCCTGTAAACTCCTGTAACGCCACACCCCAGGCACTTAGCAGCAGATCATTTACCGTGGTCCCATATACGTCACCTATATTTCCCTGCAGCCGGGCAGTTGCTGCTGCATTCCATACAAAGGCAGCTTTACTGAAATCGGCCGTGGCTTTTTCCTGTAATAAGGCATTATAAGCCGGAATACCCTCGGTAGCAGTTTGCCAGTAGGTATCCTGCGTATCCGCATTAATGGCCGATACAGCGTTTACCCATTGCCGGTAGCTGGTGCTTTTAGCCGTCAATATGGTACCAGCCGCGATACCCGGGATATCTGCCACCTGTATCTGTCCGTTTTGTATACCTGCTGCAAAATATTCATACAGCCGCTGCAGGTCTTCCGCGAGCAAATGCCAGCTGTAGGCATCCGTGAGCAAATAATGCGCGGCCAGCCAGATCCGGGCACTGCCATCGGCATATCCATCCAGGTAACCTGCTGCTACCAGCGGCCCCTGTTGCAAATCGAAATCTTCCTGCCAGGACAGCAAGACTGCCGGCAGCTCCGCTGCCGTGATACCGTCATTGATATGGAGATAATGAAGCGGAATGTCTGGCGTTTCTGTTGCATAATACTGGCGATACGTTCCTTCCTGTTTTTCATACCGGAAACGCAGCGCATCGTGATAGGTAATCAGCTTATGGATACTATGTGCCAGTATTTCCCTATCCAATGCAGGCACCGTTATCAATAGTGATGACGTATACTGCGCCGGTGTTGTATAAACACCCTGCGCCACTTCGCGGAAAAACCATTCCTGCGCCGGCGCCAGTGCACTTTCTCCACTCAACAGCCCGGCTTCTGCTTCCACCGCCGGCGTACTGGTGATGATGGCTGCCAATACATTATCAAATAAAGCAGCAATAGTAGTATGATTGAAAATATCATCTATACTAACGGCAAAGCCCATACGTTGTCTGATCTGGTTAATCAACCGGATACTGACAATACTATCACCGCCTAGCTGGAAAAAGTCGTCCTGAATACCTACTGCCTCCACAGCCAGTCCCAGCACTTCCGCGTAGATGTCACACAGTAAAGACTGGGTGTCATTCTCCGGTGCGTGATAGGTGCGGCTTTCTGTAAACTGCAATGCCTCCAGTGCATTCCGGTCCAGTTTACCACTGATCGTCAGCGGTAGTTTTTCCAGGTGCATAAAAGTGGCCGGCACCATATATTCCGGTAAAGCCTCCTTAATAAAATCGGATAACGCAGCACTATCTTCCGCTTCGGCCGCCACGTAAAATGCAGCCAGGTATTTGCCACTGCCGGAAGGATGGTCTTTGGGCAGCACGACAGCCTGGCTGATACCAGGATAATTCAACAACCGGTTTTCTATCTCACCCGGCTCAATACGATGTCCGCGTATCTTCACCTGAAAATCACTCCGGCCGGCAAACTCCAGGTTACCATCCGGCAGGTATCTCACCAAATCACCCGTACGATATAAACGACCATTCTGCTGATTGGCTTTTTCTACTGCTGTTTGAAAAGGATTCGCCACAAATCGTTCTGCTGTCAGTTTTTCCTGATGGAGATAGCCGCGGGCAATACCGGCACCACCTATACACAGCTCCCCGGTAGCACCTTTCGGCACTGGCGCCAGGCGGCTGTTCAGCACATACACGGTTGTATTCGGCAACGGACGGCCAATCGTCAGATGGCTGCTGGTAGCCGTATAGTGATGCAGCGTGGCACACACGGTTGCTTCTGTAGGACCATAGGCGTTAATGACCTGCGTACCCTGTGCATGGTACTGCTGCATGATCTGCGGGTTGGTGGTATCGCCGGCTACTACCAGTGTTTTCAATGGCAGCAGGCAGGATGTATCCAGTAAGGCAGGCGGAATAGTAGCGATATCCACTGCATGTTTCACCAGGTAGTTTCTCAACAGATAGAGGTCTGTTCTGGTTTTATTGTCCGGGATGTAAATACTGTGTCCATGCAACAAACCGGTAAATATTTCGCTCACATGCGCATCAAACACATAGCTCGCATACCAAAGACAACGTTGTGCCGTTACCGGTACCGTACCTGCTAAACCGAATGCCGCCCCTTGTACAGCGGCCAGGTTTACAGCGCTTTTATGTTCTACCATCACCCCTTTGGGCAATCCGGTAGTACCACTGGTATAGATGACATATGCGAGATGATGGCCTTCTACCGGCATCACCGGGTTGTACTTCGCATAAGGCGCCGCATTGGTTTGATAAGCCGTATCCGTTATGTTCACGATGCCAATAGCTGCCGGTAATGCCAAAGCCGTTAGCTGTGTCACATTGCCGGCGTCTGTGATGATCACCCGTGCACGGGTATCAGACAGGATAAACCGTACCCTGTCTGCGGGATAAGCCGGATCAATTGGTACATAGGCGGCGCCGGATTTTAGTACCGCCAGTATCGCTACCAGGGTATTTTCTGTTCGTTCCAGCTGCAGGGCAATCAGTTCATCCGGCTGAATGGCATACGTAGCCACCAAATGTGCCGCCAGCACATTGGCGCGTTCATTCAATTCCCGGTAAGTCAGTGAACGATCTTCGAATACAACGGCGGTATCTTCCGGCGTACGTAGTACCTGTTGTTCAAACACACCATGTATCGTCTGATCAGAAGATTGTCTGTTATTCAATCCATGTACGATTTCATCATAGGCGGAAGGATCGAGGAATTGAAAATCATCCGGTTCAATATCCGGATTACCGACCAGTTGCTGTACCATACTGCCAATACCATCCAGTACCTGCCGGATCATCACCGGATCAAATAATTCGGCCGCATAATTCAGCCGGAACAGCAGTTGCCGGCCCTGTTCCAACACAATTACGCCCAATGGATAATCCAGTTTTTCTTTCGCTTCGTGGAAAGACAACGATAATTCTTTTTTAACCGCATCCTCTGCTGAGAAAGGATAATTTTCATTCACGAACAAACTGCTGAACAGCCGCTGGCCATCTTTTTGTAGCCGGGCCAGGCTGGTAGCGCTACGGCTGTTGGCTGCCGTAATCGCCTCCTGCAGTGATTTGATGACCGACAATGCTGTACCGGCCGTATGTTCCAGAATCACCGGCAGCGTATTCATATACAGACCAACGGAGTGTTCAATGCCTTCTACCGGCAGATTACGGCCGGATACGGTCATACCTGTCACTGTAGTATCCGCATTCCCATAAACGCGCAGTTGCAGATGCCACATATATTGCAGCACGGCATTTACCGTCACGCCCTGTTCGACACAATATTTTTTCAAGGCCTGGTAGCGGTCTTCCCGTATCACCAGATCCTGGTAAGTGGTTTCAAGAATATGCCGGTAATCTGCCAGCGCCAGGTGCCGCTGTGATGATAACAGCAGTCCGCTCAGATCCGTTTCTTCCTGCAGGGTACCTACGTAGTTATCCCAATAAGTCTGATGATCATTCCGGTGTTCCTGCAAATACCTGCTGGCGGTGAAATAACTTTCGTCCTGTTGCAGATCTGCGATTCCATCGTGCCGCAACTGCGTGTAGGTGGTATGGATATACCCCAGTAACAGCGATACGCTCCAGCCATCCATCATAATGTGGTGGTGACTGAGGGTACAACGATACGAGGCCTCTCCTAACTTCAACAGATATACGGCGAACAGCTTACCTCCTGCCAGATCATAGGAAACAAACCATTCATCTGCCAGCAACGTTGCTATGCGGGCTTCCTGCGCCGCTTCATCCAGGTCGCTGAGATCCAGGTAACGCCAGTTCAGTTGCCCTGTTTTATCGATGATTTGTATCAAAGCTTCTTCCCATGCAAAGCGCAGGCGTAAGGCATGATACTTATGTTGTGCGTGGTGCCATACCTGTTCCAGCAGCGGCACATCCAGGGTATTATTATAATCCCATACCGTCACCATCCGATAGGCATTACCCGCCACGCCCTGGTGCAGGGACTGATAAATAAATCCTTCCTGCAGGCTGTTGGCCAGGTAAACGCCGGTTACTTCCCGCTCTGCCTGTATCGCCTCCAGGTGTTTATCAGATATAATATGCCCGATATCACTGCCTGTCAGGTAACTCCGCGTTATTGTTCCCAAATAATCTACCAGGCTTATCAGCGCTTCGCGGAATCCCGCTGCAAACTCCGTCAATATAGCCTCCGGCAATAAACCGGTCACCATAAACTGCAGCTGACCATTGATCGCAAAGCCGTTAATACTCAGCACACTGTGGTCTTTGTTGCCGGAAGCAACAGACCAGCCACTGGTTTCATTGGTAATAAACCAGCCATTGGTATCGGCTTTATCCTGATTTTCCAATTGCCCCAGGTAGTTGAAACTGATCACCGGGAGCTCATCGGTCGTATAATGATGCAATACGCCGTAGCCAATACCGTTATGCCGGACCTTCCGCAGGGCTTCCTTGACCGCTATAACCGTGTCGCCTATATGTTTATCCGCAGCCGTTAGTATTTCCACCGGATATATACTGGTAAACCATCCTACGGTATGTGTAATATCTGTTTCCGTAGACAGCTCTTCCCTGCCGTGTCCTTCCAGCAATACATGGTGCCGGTGGCTGCCCGTCAGTCCGGATAAGGCGATACCCAATGCACTGAGCAACAGGTCGTTGATACGGGTATGGTAAATATGATGACTGTCCCGTAGTAAGGAAGATGTATATTCCTTGCTAAGCTCAATAGCGGTCCGGTTGATCTCACCGGTAGCCTGCTTTTTCAGCAAGGCATTACTTCCCGGTACACTGGCTATGATTTCTTTCCAATAAGATACTTCTGCAGATAAATTCGTTTTCATAATAGTGTTGTATGAATTAATAACGTTTACCCATTGCCGGTAGCTGCTTCCTTTAGGCCCGGTTATCTGTTTGATTTCCGCGTTGGAAAGATCAGCAGGTTGGGGTTTTCCGGCCTGATGTGCTTCGGCTAAATGGGTGTAAATTTTGTGAAGGTCTTCCATGATGATACGCCAGCTGACCGTATCCATCAACAGGTGATGCGCAGCAAAGTAAATCCGGGCACGCCCTGCTGCATAACCTTCCAGGTAGCCGCAGGCTACCAATGGACCGTTATACAGATCGAAACCACTTTGCCAGTTGGTGAATACTGCAGACAGCTCTGTGCCGGCCGGCAGTTCGTTCACCTGCAGGTAATTTATTTTTATGGTATCGGCTACTTCGCTGTAATACTGCCGGTACGTACCGTCCGTACGCTGGTAACGGAACCGTAAAGCATCATGCTGTTGTAATAATATTTTCAGGCTTTGCTCCAGGATAGCTATATCCAGTGTGGGCACATCTATGAGGAAGGATTGGTTATAATGATGGGGCGTCTGGTAATACCCCTCTTCCGTCATCCGGAAAAACCATTCCTGGATCGGCAATAAACCGCTTTCTCCGCTCAGTATGCCCTGTTCTGCCTGTACCGCAATAGCCGCATTGTCCGTTTGTTGTTTCAGGTAAGTGTATAAGGTGGCAATGGTACTATAGGTAAAGATATCATCGATACTCACTGCCAGGCCTAAACGCTGCCGTATCCGGTTTGCGACACGAATACTGACAATGCTATCGCCGCCCAGCCGGAAAAAATCGTCGTATATACCTACTGCTGCTACAGACAGGCCCAATGCATCTGCATAAATTTCACATAACAATACTTCTGTTTCCGTTTGTGGAGCAGCATATCCCTCACTGGCTGTGAGTACAGGGACAGCAAGGGCTTTCCGGTCTACCTTACCACTGGGTGTCAGCGGTAACTGTACCAAATGTACCCAGGTAGCGGGAATCATATAGTCCGGCAAATGTGCGCCGATATATGTTTCCAGTGCAGTAATATCCAATGGTTCATCGGACACATAATATCCGGCCAGGTATTTACCGGTGCCGGAAGCGTGATCACAGGCCAATACGACTGCCTGTCGTATACCAGGATAAGTGGTCAGGCGGTTTTCTATTTCACCCGGCTCTACGCGGTTACCGCGTATTTTCACCTGGAAGTCACTCCTGCCAATAAATTCCAGGTTACCATCCGGCAGGTATCTCACCAGGTCGCCGGTTTTATAGAGACGGCTGTTATAGTCTGTCGTGTTTTCAGAAGATGTATAAAAAGGGTTGGCGATAAAACGTGTAGCCGTTAACGTTTCCTGATGCAGGTAGCCGCGGGCGATGCCCACCCCGCCGATGCATAGTTCTCCGATGGCGCCTGGCGGTACGGGAATCAATTGTTCATCCAGTACATACGCGGTTGTGTTGGGCAACGGCCGGCCAATGGTCAGGGAGCCACTGGCTGACGTATAATGATGTAACGCTGCGCACACGGTCACTTCTGTAGGGCCATAGGCATTAATGACCTGCGTACCCTGCGCCTGGTAATGTTCCATCAGCGAGGCGCTGGTCACATCGCCTGCCACCACTAAAGTTTCCAGCGGCAGCAGGTTGGTCGTATCCAGCAATGCAGGCGGTATGGTGGCAATATGGATATCGTGTGCCGTGATATAAGCTTTCAGCAGATAAAGATCTGTTCGGGTATCATTATCCGCTATATATAACCTGTGCCCGTATACCAGGCTGGTAAACACTTCACTGACATGTGCATCAAACACATAGTTGGCATACCACAAGCAATGCAGGTAACGGTTATCAGCGAGGCCAAAGGCAGCGCCCTGTGATAAAGCCAGATTCACGACACCGGTATGTTCGATCATCACTCCTTTGGGTTGACCGGAAGTACCACTGGTATAAATCACATAGGCCAGATGCCGCGGGCCGGCTGTAGCCACCGGATTCACGGTAGGATAGATACCCCTTACACTGTGCTGATAAAAATCACCGGTAATATTTTCTATCGCCAGCGAATGATACGCCAGGATATCTGTTAAACGTGGCTCCGTATTATTGTCTGTCAGTACTACCCGCGCGTTGGTATCTGATAGGATATAGGCAATCCTTTCTTCCGGATAGGCCGGATCTACCGGTACATAAGCACCACCAGCCTTTAAGACGGCCAGCATGGCTATCAGCATATGTGCCGACCGTTCCAGACAGATACCCACGAGTTCATCGGGACGAATAAAGTAATTGGCGCGCAGGAAAGCCGCCAATACATTGGCCTGTTCATTCAACTCCCGATACGTGAGCGCCTGGCCATCAAACACCACTGCTTCCCGATCAGGCGTACGCAATACCTGCTGTTCAAATAAAGCATGCAGCGTTTGATCTGCGGGATAAGGCGCGACAGTATTATTCCAGTTACGGATAACTTCCTGGTACTGTGTATTGTTGAGGTAACGTAATACCGGCGCCTCTTCCGTGACAGCCAGCTGTCCCAGCTGATCTGCCAGGAAGCCGATGCCATCCAGGAACTGCCGCATCATACGGGCATCAAATAATTCACCGGCATACCGCATCAACAATACTACCTGCTGGTCATGATCTGTTACATTTACCCCTAATGGATATTCCGATTTCAGCTCCAGTTGTTTGAGCGATAATGATAAACCATCTCCCCCCAGATTATTAGCGGTACCTGGCAGGTTTTCATAAACAAACAGGCTATTAAACAAGCGCTCCCCGTTTTGCTGAATACGGGCAAGACTTACTTCACTGCGGCTATTGGCTTCCTGTATCTGATCCTGCAGGGAGCGGATGGCATCCGGCACCTGCTGCGCGGTATGTTCAAAGATAACCGGCAACGTATTCAGGTATAAACCAACAGCGTGTTCAATGCCCTGTACCGGCAGGTTACGGCCTGCTACCGTCATACCCAGTACGGTCGTGTTACTCCGGCTGTAAACATGTAGTTGCCGGTGCCACAGGTATTGCATCACCACATTCACCGTAAAACCATGTACCGCACAGAAATCTTTCAATGCATGATAACGGTTGCCATCAATGGTGAGATGCAGCACTTCGGCATTTGTGACCTGCCGGTAATCCATCAGCGCTACGTGCCGCATGTCCGGTTTCAGCAATCCACTCAGGTCATCTTTGGCTTGCAGCTGTCCTACACATTGTTCCCAATAGGCCAGGTGATCGTCGCGGTGGTCCTGCAAATACCGGCGTGCGGCAGTATACACTGCATCCGGTTGTATGTCAGGTACGATACCCTGCTGGAGTTGCAGATAGGTATTATGCACCTCATCCAACAACGGTGGTTCACTCCAGCCATCGAGGATGGCGTGATGATAACTGAATACGCTATGATAAACGGCTGTTTCCAGTTTCAGCAGATATACCCGGAATAACCTGCCTGCTGCCATATCATAGGCTTCGGCCTGATCGGCCAGCAACACCTGCCGGATATAATGCTCCTGTTCAGCAGCAGCCAGCGTACTGATGTCTTCATAACGCCAATCCAGCTGCCCGTATTTATCTACGATCTGTACCAGTGCCTCTTCCCAGGAGAATCGCAGCCTCAGGGCACTATAGCGTTGCTGTGCATATTGCCACGCCTGTTTCAGCAGCGCCACCTCTATTTCATTGCGGTAATCCAGTTCCCGTTGTACCCGGTAGGCATCCTGGTGAACGCCCGCATGCAATACCTGGTAAATGAAACCTTCCTGTAATCCGTTGGCGAGAAAAACGTTTTCAATTTCCCGTGTTTCCTGTATGGTCTGTAAGACCTCCGGTGAAACAACGTGTGCCACATCGCTGGCCGTCAGATAGGTACGGGGTATCGCTCTCAGTTCGCGGATTAATTGATCCAACGTTTGCTGATAGTTATCTGCAATCGTCTGTAAGATAGCTTCCGGGAGGTGCCCACTGATGGTCACATACAACCGGCCATCCAGCTTCTCGTGACGGATGTGGAGCATGCCTGGTTCTTTATTGCCGGCAGCAACGGTTTGTCCACCGCTTTCCGGCAATACCTGCCAGCCACCGGTTGTAGCGGCATTCAGCTGATCAACATATGCAACATGTACCGCCGGCCAGTCACTGTTGGCATCTACCGCTAAAATCCCATAGCCGGCACCGTTAGCTTTTATTTTCCTGCGGGTTTCTTTTACTGCTATGATCAGCGCACCAGTATCTCCCGGGTGCACAAGCGGTAAGGATACCGCATAACGGGTAGCGAAACTACCAACGGTATGGGTCAAATCCAGTTCCGGCGTTGCCCACCAACGGCCATCATCTGTTACCAGCACCTCCGCTACCGGTAGACCGGTAAGGCGGGTCAACACCTGGTTTACGGCACTCAGCAACAGCTCTGTGGTATGGGTATGATATACCTGATTGGCATCCTCCAGCGATGCAACCGTGATAGGTTCCAATGTAAAGACTGCCCGGCCGGATTGTTCCACCACCTTGTTTTTCAGCCAGCTGTCAGCAGCAGGTTTTACTGCTGTAGTTGCAGCGGCTGGTATCTCGTTTGTTTTGATGGCGTGTATCCATTGCCGGTAGCTGCTGCCTTTGGCGCCCAGGATCATCGCACCGGTGATACGTGGCAGATCCGCTGGTGTAGCCCGGCCACTGCTGAGGGCATCCGATAAATAATCATAGATTTTTTGCAGGTCGTCGAGGAGGATACGCCAACTGATATCATCGGCCAGCAACTGATGCACAGCCAGCCAGATACGGGCACGGCCACCGGTATACCCATCGAGGTACCCAGCTGCCAGCAGCGGTCCTTGTTCCAGGTCAAAATGTTGCTGCCAGGTGGTAAGGATATGCGCCAACGCTTCCTGCGACAGGCCGGTTACATCCTGGTATTGTAGGGTAACCGCCCTTGTTTCATCGTCATACCATTGGCGATATCCGGTGGTGGCAGGTTCATACCGGAAGCGCAAGGCGTCGTGGTATCCGGTCAGTTTCCGGATACTTTGTTCCAGGATGGTTTTATCCAACAGGGGAACATCCACCAGATAAGCCTGGTTGCAATGCTCCGCAACCGGATAAACACCGGTAGTTGCCTGCTGTAAAAACCAGGATTGCCACGGCGACAAACCACTTTCTCCCGTGAGCAGCCCCTGTTCCGTCAAGGTAGGCACAGTGCCCCCTCCTGCGGAGATCACCTGTTGATACAACAACGCAATTGTTTTGTACCGGAAGATGTCCTTCACATGTACGGTCAGGCCTAAACGCTGTTTGATACGGTTCACCAGCTGAATGCTGGCGATGCTATCTCCCCCCAGCTGGAAGAAATCGTCATGAATACCAATAGCTGTTAATGGTAATTGCAGTACATCTGCATAGATGCTACACAGGATCGCTTCTGTTTCATTTTCCGGCGCCTGGTAGTAGCGGTTATCTGTCAGCTGCGGTACTGGCAGGGCGTCGCGATCCAGCTTACCATTAATGGTCAGCGGTAGCCGGTCCAGGTGTATCAGCACGGCCGGTATCATGTATTCCGGCAGATAGCTTGCCAGATAAGTCAGTATCGCGGCATGATCCAATGCTTCTGCTGCCACATAGTAACCAGCCAGGTATCTGCCGGTAACAGATGCCTGTTCTCTCACCAGCACAATGGCCTGGCGGATGCCAGGATAAGCAGCAAGACGGTTTTCAATTTCCGCCGGTTCAATCCGATGGCCCCGGATCTTCACCTGAAAATCGTTGCGGCCGATAAACTCCAGGTTACCATCCGGCAGGTAACGTACCAGGTCGCCGGTTTTATAGAGCCGGCTGTTATAACCAGCCGCCATTTCTGCGTGGGTCTGAAACGGATTCACGACAAAACGTTCTGCCGTTAACGTTACCTGGTTCAGGTAACCACGTGCAACCCCCGCTCCTCCTACATACAGTTCACCCACAGCGCCTGGTGGTACGGGAATCAGCTGGCTGTCCAGCACATATACAGTTGTGTTGGCAACAGGGCGTCCGATGGGCACTCCCTGCAGCGTATGATGTTGCCCTGCGCGGCATTCGTAGGTAGTAGAGAAAAGGGTTCCTTCCGTAGGGCCGTAACAGTTCAGGATATGCCCGGGTCTTTCTGCCTGCGCTACCAATTGGTCGATGAGTACTTTATCCAATGCTTCCCCACCTACCAACAGGTAGCTGACCCGGTCGGCAAAATGCTGATCCAGCAGGTATAAACTATCAAATAATGTTTTTGTCAGTGATAATATACTCACCTGGTGTGTTGCCAGCAAAGCACGGAATGTCGCCACCTCTTCACTCAATGTCAGGGCATCTTTCACCAGCACCATTTTTGCACCATTCAGCAAAGCGCCCCATATTTCCAGAACCGAGGCATCAAATACAATCGTAGACACCTGCAGGAATACATCTGCCGCGCTTATTTGCAGGTAATTGGTATTTCTCACCAGGCGGGTCACATTGCTGTGGGGGACCATCACGCCTTTCGGCAATCCGGTGGTACCGCTGGTATACATGACATAGGCCAGGTGATGTGCAGCAGCTGTTGCCGGCAGATCAGCAGCGGGATATGCGTTGATAGCTGCTGCCAGGAAAAACGGATCCGTGATATCCACGACCGCGAACGATGTTGCAGTCCGGAAAGTCAGCAGGTGTGCTGCATGTTCATGATCCGTCAATACTGCTTTAGCACGGGTATCTGCCAGGATATACGCAATCCGTTCATCCGGATAAGCCGTATCAATGGGAACGTAGGCGCCACCGGCTTTCAATACAGCCAGTATCGCAATGATGACGGTTTCCGACCGGCTCATATAAATACCTACCAGGTCATCCGGTTCAATAGCCACGGTAGCCCGCAGAGAAGCCGCCAATACATTAGCCCGTTCATTCAACGTCCGATACGTCAAAGAATGATTTTCGTATATCACGGCGATATGATCCGGTGTAAGGGCTGCCTGTTCCTCAAACAAGGATGCCAATGTTTGTTCCGCAGGGTAAGTCTGCGTAGTGGCGTTCCAGTTATACACTACTTCCTGGTACTGTGTATCTGTGAGATAGCGGAAGTCGCCGGTTTCTACTGCAGTATAACCTGCCAGCTGATCAATCAGACTTCCCAGGCCATCCAGCAACTGCTGCATCTGTACCGGATCAAACAGTTCTGCCGCATACTGCAACCGGAACGTCAGGCGTTGTTCGCGGTCAAAGGCTGCTATCTCCAACGGATAATCGGACTTGTCTATAGATTCCCGGAAATCGTAGGATAAGCCCACTGCCGGCAGTACCGGGTAATTTTCATATATAAAGAGGTTATTAAACAACCGCGTTCCTGTTTGCTGCAAACGGGCCAGACTCACTTCACTGTGACTGTTGGCTTCCTGTATCTGGTCCTGCAGCTGACGTATAGCCGTTAGTACCGGGCCGGTGGTATGTTCTACTATCAGTGGCAGTGTATTGATATATAAACCTACTGCCTGTTCAATGCCTGCTACCGGCAGGTTCCGGCCGGACAAGGTCATACCGGAAACAGTTACCTGCGTGTGGCCGTACACACTCAATTGTTTGTGCCAGGCATATTGTAATACCGCATTTACTGTGAGCCCGTTGGCGGCACAATAAGCCTTTAATACCTGATAACGCACTTGTCCGAAATCCAGGTACAAGGCGGCCGTTTCCTGAATATGCCGGTAATCCGTCAATACCGTTTGTTTCTTTTCCGCCTGCAGTAATCCACTCAAATCTTCTCCCCCCGTTAACCTGGTGGTAATGGTTTCCCAATAGGTGAGGTTATCTTGCCGATGCTCCTGCGAATAGCGGGCTATGGCAGCATAGGTATGATCCGGTACCACATCCGTTGCTTCCCCTTGTTGCAGGCGATGATAAGTGGTATGGATGTAATCCAGCAAGATCCGTATGCTCCATCCATCCAGGATAATATGGTGGTGGTTGAAGATGCAGCACCAGTCATCGGCTGCCGATTTTATCAGGTATACCCAAAACAGTTTGCCGGACAAATCATAAGGAATCTGCCGGTCTGCAGCCAGCAGTTCCCGGATATAGTTTTCCCTGTCTGCCGCAGCCAGGTGGCTCAGGTCTTTATAACGCCAGTCCAGTTCGCCGGTTTTACCCACCACCTGTAAGAGCGATGTCTCCCAGGAGAAACGTACCCGCAATGCCGGATACTTTTGCTGCGCCAGCTGCCAGGCCTGTTGCAGCAGATCTGCATCGAGGTGTTGTTTGTAATCCCACGCAATCTGTATCCGGTAGGCATCATCCGTTGTGCCCTGATGCAAGGCATGGTAAATAAATCCTTCCTGCAAACTGTTCGCCAGGTAAATGCCTGCTATTTCCTGTGCTGCCTGCAGTTGTTCCAGTTCTTCCGGTGAGATGATATGATTCACATCACTGGGGGTAAGATAACTACGGGTAGCCGCATGCAGGTACCGGATCAGCGATATCAGTGTTTCCTGGTACGTTTTTGCAAAGGCAGTCAATACGCTTCCTTCCAGACGGCTGGTTATCACAAAATCCAGTTGATCGTTCAGCAGCTGGCCGTTGATGTGCAGGAATGGTTGTTCCTTATTTTCTCCGGCTATGGCGATCCCGCTATCTTCTGCGGTAATCCGCCATTCACCTGTCTGTGCTTCAAAACGACCGGTATAGTTGAAACTGATCAGCGGCAGCCCTTCGCTATGATACCCATGCAGTACGCCAAAACCGATGCCGTTGCCAGGAACTGCCCGCAACATTTCTTTGGTGTGTATCAGTGAGGCACCGGGATTGTCGGGAATCGTTTCCAATACAACCGGATACATGGCCGCAAACCAGCCTACGGTATGTGTGAGATCGATGGTATCTGACCCCGTTTCCCGGCCGTGGCTTTCCACCAGCACCGGGTGGTTGTTGCGGCCTGTCAGGGATGACAAGGCATTCCCCAATGCACTCAGTAAAATATCATTGATACCGGTATAATACACCTGGTTACAAGCATGCAGCAATAAACCGGTATGCTCCGTATTCAGGGAGATGCCGACCTTATTCACGCCTGTTACTGCATGGGCAGATAGTACGGCATTACCGGCCGTTATAGCCGTTGTGACCTGTTGCCAGTAATCTTTTTCCTTTGCGGTGTCATAAATGTGTATTTCGTTTACCCATTGGCGATAGCTACTACCTTTGGCGCCTAGTATACTATGGGCAGTAATACCTGAAAGATCTGACTGATCAGCATCGCCACTATTGACAATCCGGAATAAATGCGTATAGATCTTTTGCAGATCTTCCAGGATAATACGCCAGCTGACAGTATCTATCAGCAAATGATGGAAGGCAAACCATATCCTTGCAAGGCCATCTTCATAGCCCTCGAGATAACCGGCTGCCCACAAAGGTCCATTGTGTATATCAAAACTGCTTTGCCATTCCGTTAATATCGCTGCGATGGAGGCTTCCGCGGGTAAAAGACGGATATCCTGATAATGTACTTTGACAAATACCGCTGCTTCACTGTATACCTGCTGATATCCGTCGGTTTTCCGTTCATAGCGGAAACGCAGGGCATCATGCTGATTCACCAGCCGTACGATACTTTCTTCCAGGAGCTTTTTATCCAGTACGGGTACCGTTGCCAGAAAAGATTGATTCCAGTGATGATATGCCGGTAAAATGCCGTTATCTACCTGTTGGAAAAACCATTCCTGTACCGGCAGCAGACTGCTGGTCCCCACCAGCAGTCCCTGTTCCGCCAGTACTGCGGTAGTGGGTATCCCCGTCGCAATATGCTGATAAAGGGCCGATACTGTCCGGTGCCGGAAAATATCCTTTACACTAACAGTGACCCCTAAACGTTGTTTGATGCTATTCACCAGGCGGATGCTGACAATGCTGTCGCCTCCCAGGTGAAAGAAATTATCGTGGATGCCTACCGTTGCTGCCGGCAGCCCCAGTACGGCTTCATAGGTGGTACATAGCAATGCCTCCGTTTCATTTTCCGGAGCATGGTAATGCCGGCTTTCTGCCAGCTGCGGATCCGGTAATGCTTTCCTGTCCAGTTTACCGTTGACGGTAAGTGGTAGTGCATCCAGGTGCAGGAGTACACCCGGCACCATATACTCCGGCAGGTGCCGGGTCAGATAAGCCTGCAATTCGCCGGCATCTGCAGCAGTATCTGCCACATAATAACCGGCCAGGTACTTACCACTGCCGGTGGCATGTTCCCTTGCCAATACAACGGCCTGACGAATACCAGGATACAGTAACAACCGGCTTTCAATTTCGCCCAGTTCAATACGATATCCCCTGATCTTTACCTGGAAATCATTCCGGCCAATATATGCCAGACTTCCATCCGGCAGGTATCTCACTAAATCTCCGGTTTTATACAACCGGTCATTATACTGCTGTTCTCTTTCTGCTGTTGTCTGAAATGGATTCCGGATAAAACGTGCTGCTGTCAACGCCGGCAAATTCAGGTAGCCGCGGGCAACGCCTGCCCCACCGATATACAGCTCTCCTGCTGCACCCGGCGGAACCGGCCTAAGTTCATTGTCCAGCACATACACAGTAGTATTGGCTATCGGACGTCCGATATGCGTATTCCATTGTGCCGGCGTATTCAACTGATTCAGTGACCAGATTGTTGTTTCCGTAGGTCCGTATACGTTCAGTACAAAGGTTATTTCCGTTTGGGTAAATAGTTTGGTCAATAGTTCACTGGTGATGGCTTCTCCGCCTACAAAGAGTTTCAAGGCCGGGTTATTAAACCGGAACTGATCAAAACCAGCCGACAGCAGCCCTGGTGTCAGCTGAATAAAAGTATAGCGGTCTGTATCCACAGTCAGCACCTTGCTGTCTGCCAGTTCTATAAATCCGCCGGAAAGCAACGCCAATCCATATTCCAGGCCCCATATATCAAATACATAATTGGTGACTGACCAGGTATTGATGGCTGCTCCTGCCGTGAAGTAAGTATCCTGATAGTATGTCAGCAGGTTCACCAAAGCCCGGTGTTCAATCATTACTCCTTTAGGTTTACCTGTCGTTCCGCTGGTATACATCACATAGGCCAGGTGACCGGCTGCTGTTACAGCAGGGAGGTTCTCCGTCGGATAAGCCAGGAAAGCGGCTGTCTGATCTACACTGATGACGGTAACAGGTAATGACACGGCCAGTTGTTCCAGGTCTGCTGCATGTGCTTTATTGGTCAGCAATACTTTTGCACCGGTATCTGACAGGATATAGGCGATCCTGTCCGCCGGATAACCCGGGTCCATAGGTACATAGGCCCCACCTGCTTTCAGGATGGCCAATACGGCTACCAGCAGGTCGGTGGTTCTGTCTATACAAAGTCCGATCAGCTCTTCGGGCTGTACATTACAGGTATGCCGCAGGTACGCGGCGAGCTGATTGGCGGCTTCATTGAGTTGCCGATAGGTCAGCGATGTGGCGGCATCTATTACGGCCGTATGTTCCGGCGTACGCGCCGCCTGCGCTTCAAATAATTCCTGCAGCGTGTGTGTGGCAGGATAGGCAGTGATGGTATTGTTTTCTGTATGTATGATTTGCTGGTACTGTCTTTCATTCAGATAACGGAAGTCAGCTGTGGTCATAGCAGGATGCGCCACCAGTTGATCTGCCAGTTCACCTACGCCTTCCAGCAACTGTTTCATCATGGCTGGCTCAAACAGTTCAGCGGCATATAAGAGCAGGATGTTTAGTTGCCGGCCATGATCGGCAATATTTATCCCCAACGGATAATCCAGTTTGCTGACTGATTCACGGAAAGAAAAAGACAATGCACCTGCTGCAAAATTATTGGCTGCAGCAGTATAGTTTTCGTAGGCAAAAAGGCTGTTAAACAACCGTTCGCCCCCTTTCTGCAGGCGGGCCAGACTCACTTCGCTCCGCCTGTTGGTTTCCTGTATCTGGTGTTGTAAAGACCGGATGGCAGCCAGCACACTGCCGGCAGTATGGGTTACAATAACAGGCAGGGTATTGATATACAGCCCTGCTGAGTATTCAATATCAGCTACAGGAATACTACGCCCGGATACAGTCATCCCTACTACGGTGGTATCACTATGCCCGTAAACCTGCAGTTGTTTGTGCCACAGATATTGCCATACGGCATTCATCGTTAATCCGTGTGTTGCACAGAATTTTTTCAGCGCCTGATAACGTTCCCCACTGATAGGTAACTCCAATACTGCCGAGTGCTGAATATCCCGGTACGCAGACAATACCACCTGTCGTTTTTCTGCTTTCAACAGTCCGCCCCATTCTTCTCTTGATTGCAGCTGCTCCACATATGCCTCCCAATAAGCCTCATTATCGGCACGGTGCGCCTGTAGCCAGGCACGTCCCGCAGCATAGCTGGTTTCCGGTGTGATCAGTACCGGTAGCCCTTGCAGCAAACGCAAGTAGGCGGTATGTACATAGTCCAGTAATATCGGCTGACTCCAGCCATCCAGTATGATATGATGGTGACTAAAAATGCAACAGTAAGCTGTTTCGTCCAGCTTCAACAGGTATATCCACCATAGCTTTCCGGCTGCCAGGTCATAGGCCGCCTGCCGGTCGGATGCCAGCAGCTGCCGGATATAGTTTTCCTGATCTGTTTTAGTGAGATGTGCGAGATCGATGTAACGCCAGTCAGGTGTACCGCTTTTATCAATGATCTGCACCAGCGACTCTTCCCAGGAAAAGCGCAGCCGCAATGTGCTGTATTGCTGCAAGGCATATTGCCACGCCTGTTCCAGTTTCGCTACATCAAGCTCGTTATGATAATCCCAGATAAGCTGTACATGATAGGCATCATCTCCTGTGGTGGCATGTAACGACTGATATATAAAACCCTCCTGTAAGCCATTGGCCAGATAGATGCCATCCACTTCCCGGTCTGCCTGTAATACCTGCAGCAGCGCAGGAGAGATCACCTGATTGATATCGCTGCCGGTGAGATAAGTGCGTTGCGCGCCGGCCAGCTGTTGTACCAATGCCCCCAGCGCCTGTTGGTAACTGCTACTGACATCCGCCAGCAATGCTGCAGGTAGCTGCCCGCTGATGTTACATTGCAGTTGTCCGGCTTTCACGCTTGCTTGTATATGCAGGCCATTCACCGGTGCGGCCGGTTCCACATCGCCGCTGATCAACTGCCAGTCTGAACCTGCCAGGATTTCCGGAGCTGCGGTATAGGCAAAACTTAGATCGGGCAAGACCTCTTTACTATACCCTGTTAATTTCCCATAGCCGACACCGTTAGCAGCCGCTTTCCGCAGGGTTTCTTTCACCGCGATGATCGCTGCTCCACTATCTGTAGCTCCCGTAGCGTGTAGCCATATAGGATACCAGGTCGTAAAGCGGCCGGCGGTACGGGTAATATCGATACCTGCCGGTGTGGCGCTTCTGTTATCTGTAGTCAGTAAGATCCCATGCCGGGTCTGCCCGGTGCAAGCAGATAATGCCTGTTCCAACGCAGTTAACAGCAAATCTTCCACACGGGTATGATATACCTGGTTGAGCGCACCTGTGAGCAGCGCCGTCTCTTCCCGGTTTAATGTAAAAACAGTCCGATTTACTGCCGGTATGGTCTGTTGCTGCCACCAGGTATTGCCTGTTGCAGCTCCCCACTGGTTAGCAACAGTGGTGTCTTCTACAGCGTGTACCCATTGCCGGTAGCTACTGGTTTTAGCCCCGAGTATGGTTGCTGCAGTGATACCAGCTATCTCGTTAAGGGAGATACGATTATCCCGGATACCTGTAGCCAGCTCATCATAGATCTGCCGGAGGTCTTCCAGTAACAAATAGCCGCTCACCGCATCTGCAACCAGGTAATGCACGGACAAGCACAGGCGGGAACGCGCATTCGTATCGCCGGTGATGTAAACGGCGTTGAACAACGCGCCACCATCAGGTTGTAATATTCCCGATACTTCCGGGCCGGCAGCATCCGCCAGCTGCAGTAAGGGCGCTGCTATCGCATCTTCATAATACTGTAACGGACCGTTTTCGGAGGATTGAACACGCAGCCTTAATGCATCATGATAGGTTACCAGTTTATGAAGACTATGCTCCAGGATGTCCAGGTCCAGCACCGGTACGTCCACCAGGAAGGATAGCCGCTCACCTGCCGCCCAGGGTACTTCCCGCTCCAGCCACCAGCTTTGCACCGGCGACAACGGACAGGCGCCGCTCAATATCCCCTGTTCTGCCGCCAACCGATCTGCCTCACCGCCTGCCTGCAATTGTATAAATCCATACAGTGCGGCGATCGTCCGGTAGCGGAAGATATCATCAATACTCACGGAGATACCTATACGCTGTCTGATCCGGCTGGCCAGGCGAATGCTGACGATACTGTCGCCTCCCATGCGGAAAAAATCATCCTGAATGCCCACTTCGGATATCTCCAGACCCAACACGGCAGCATAGATCTCACATAACAATACCTGTGTTTCATTTTCCGGCGCCTGGTATTGCTTTTCGGGCGCTGCTGCCAGGCCAGTCAGCACTTTGCGGTCTGGTTTCCCACTGGCGGTTAAAGGCAAAGCAGTAAGGTGTACCCACACAGCCGGCACCATATACTCCGGTAAGCGGGCGCCTACATGCGCCTGTAAAGCAGCCGTATCAAAGGTTTCCTCCGCAACATAATATCCTGTCAGGTATTTGCCGCTGCCGGAAGCATGTTCCTGCGCCAGCACCACGGCCTGCCGTATACCGGGATAGGTTATCAGGCAGGCCACTATTTCTTCCGGCTCTACACGGTTCCCCCTGATCTTCACCTGAAAATCCAGCCGGCCTGCGAATTCCAGGCTGCCATCCGGCAGGTATCTTACCAGGTCTCCGGTTTTATATAACCGGCTGTTTTGTTCATTTGCTACTGCTGTCTGGAAAGGGTTGGGAATAAAACGTTCTGCTGTTAATGCAGGCTGGTTCAGGTATCCGCGGGCTACCCCGGCGCCGCCTACATATAGTTCTCCTATGGCACCAGCCGGTACCGGCTGTCCTTCCCCATCCAGCACGTACACCGTTACATTGCCCAGCGGACGGCCGATGTTCAGATGACTACCGCCAGCGGTATACGGCTGCAACGTAGCGCATACTGTGACTTCCGTAGGACCATAGGCATTGATCACCTGCGTACCCTGTTGCCGGTATTGTTCCATCAGGGAGGCTGCTGTAGTATCCCCTGCCACCACCAGGGTATGCAATGGCAACAGGTTGGCCGTATCCAGTAAAGCAGGCGGAATAGTGGCCGTATGAATGTGATGGGTAGTAATATAGTTTTTAAGCAGATGCAGATCTGTTCTGCACTTATTATCCAGGATATGTAACGCATGCCCGTATACCAGGCTGGTAAACACTTCACTCACATGTGCATCAAACACATAATTGGCATACCACAGACACTGCCTGCTGCTGCCATCTGCCAGGCCAAACGCGGCGCCCTGCACCCTGGCCAGGTTCACCACCCCATGATGTGGGATCATCACCCCTTTGGGCTGCCCTGAGGTACCACTGGTATAAATCACATAGGCCAGGTGATCGCCCGTCGTCAGCGCAGCCGGATTTACGTTTGGATAAATGCCGGCAACTGCTGACTGACCGTATTCACTGTCTATATTTTCAATAGCCCATGGCTGATCTGCTACGATGGCTGTTAACCGTTCTATGGTAGCGCTGTCTGTCAATATCACCGCAGCAGCCGTATCGGATATGATATAGGTAATGCGTTCCGCAGGATACGTAGGATCAAGCGGTACATAGGCGCCACCAGCCTTTAGTACGGCCAGCATGGCTATCAGCATATGTGTGGAGCGTTCCAGGCAAAGCGCTACCCGGTCGTCCGGGCGGATGGTGTACTTTGTTTGCAGATAAGCCGCCAGTACATTGGCCTGCTCACTCAGCTCCCGGTACGTTAGTGCGTGTCCGTTATATACCACTGCCGTTGCGGCCGGGGTACGTATCACCTGCGCTTCAAACAAGCCATGCAGCGTCTGCTCTGCCGGATAGGCCACCGCGGTCTCGTTCCAGCGGTAAACAACTTCCTGATACCGGGTTTCATCCAGGTAACGCAAAGCGGCGGTGGTGATTTCGGGTTGCCCTATCAGCTGGTCGGTCAGGCTTTCTACTCCCGCCAGCACCTGCCGCATCATGGCTTCCTCAAACAGCTCTCCGGCATACATCAGCATAAATACCAGCTGCTGATCCCGGTCTGTTACGGATACGCCCAGCGGATATTCCAGCTGTCCTACTGCATATCGGAAAGACAAGCCCAGCGCCGCTATGGTAGCCTCGTTGGCAGCTACCACATAGTTATCGTACATGAACACGCTGTTAAACAACCGTTCGCCCTGTTGCTGAATGCGGGCCAGGCTCACGGCACTGTGGCTACTGGCCTCCTGTACCTGCTCCTGCAATGCGCGGATGGCTGCCAGTACATGGCCACCCGTATGCGCCACCACTACGGGCAGTGTATTCAGGTATAAACCTACCGACTGCTCCACTCCTGCCACAGGGATATTGCGGCCAGCCACTGCCAGCCCTGCTACCGTAGTATTGCCGTAACCATAGGTATGCAGCAGCTTATGCCAGATATACTGCATGACCGCGGTAATAGTCACGCCATGTGTATGGCAATAATTTTTCAGGGCATGATAACGCTCCCGGCTAAACGATAATTCCAATACAGCGGATATTGCTACCTGCCGGTAAGTGGACAGTACCACTTTTCTTTTTTCTGGTTTCAACCAGCCGCTCAGGTCTTCCCGCTCCGCTATCCGGTTCACCTGCTCAGTCCAGTACTGCAGGTGGTCATCTCGGTGCGCCTGCAGGTACTGCCGGGCGGCCACAAAACTGTTATCCGGTTGTATGGAGACCGGTGTACCCTGTAACAGCTGTAAATAAGTAGTATGCACGAAATCCAGCAGCAACGGTTCGCTCCATCCATCGAGGATGATATGATGATATTGGAAGATACAGCGGTAATGCGCCTCCGCCAGCTGCAACAGGTATACCCGGAACAATTTGCCGGTAGCCAGCTCAAATGGTTCCGACAATGCCACGTTTATCTTCGTACGGATATACTCCTCCTGAGCGGTTTCCGATAAGCTGCTCAGATCGTGGTATTCCCATGGCAGCACACCGTTTTTGTCTACCACCTGCACCAGCGTTTCTTCCCAGGAAAACCGCAGCCGCAGGGCACTGAATTGTTGTTGCGCATAGTGCCATGCCTGTTGCAAAGAGGTGGGCTGCAGCCGGGTATGGTAATCTATTTCTCTTTGTATACCATAGGCATCATGTGCCGCACCGGCATGTAATACGTGGTAAATAAAGCCTTCCTGCAAACCGTTGGCCAGGAAAACGCCGGTTATCTCCCGTTCTGCCTGCAAGGCCTGTAAGGCTTCGTCAGATAGTACATGGCCGATATCGCTGCCGGTGAGGTAACTGCGGCCAGCAGTAGCCAGTCTGCTGCTCAAAGAGGTCAATGCCTGCTGATATGCATCTGCAAAAGCAGCCAGTACGGTTGCCGGCAGATACCCGCTGATACTGCATTGCAGCAGACCATCCACCACCGTAACAGTTACTGTTAACAACCCGGCAGGATCATGCGATGTAGCAGTGGGTACAACCACCTGCCCATCCTGGTCTGCCGGCTGTTCTATTGCCCCGGTGTAACTAAAACGGATACACGGCCAGGCTTCCTGCCGGTAGCCATATAACTTCCCATAGCCGGTACCGTTATAGGTGACCTTTCGCAGTGATTCTTTTACCGTTGTTGCTGTCGTAACCGCGTCGGGCGTTTCCGGTATAGCCGGCAACTGCACGGGACGAAGGGTGACAAAATTGCCGGCGGTACGGCTGATATCCAGTCCTTCCGTCGCAGCCCGTTCTTCCTGCAGCAATACATATACAGCTGCCAGGCCGGTAACATCCGTCAATGCCGTTTTAAAAGCGCTTAGCAACAGTTCTTCCGGGCGGGTATGATACACCTCATTGTTGGTAGTAAGCAGTTGCGTTGTCAGCGAATGATCCAGGCTAAATGCAGCCTGACTGACAGTGGCAACCCGGTATGGCTGCAACCGGGCATTATCTGCCGCAATACCGGCAGCCGCCATCGTCCAGTGGTCAGTTTCTGCCGGCGTAATAGTCCGCACGGCCAGTGCGTTGGCCCATTGCCGGTAGCTGTGTCCTTTAGGCCCCAGCCATGAAGCGATAGCGGCAGGCGGCTGATTGCCGGCCGACAGGTATTGGTAAATCCGGTACAGGTCCTGCAGGAGGATACCTGCACCTGTTTTATCTGCCACCAGCGGGTGGGCAGATAGCCATATCCGGCCCTGTGCACCTGGCTGATAATAAATGGCCAGTAAAGGTTCTGCAGTATTGTATGCCCATTCTTCCGACAGGTGGTCCGTCACTTCCCGGCTGTCGGTAATTTCATAGAGCGGTACTTTAGCTCCTGCCTGCTCATACCATTGCCGGTAATGATTGCCCTGCTGCTCATAACGGAAACGCAACGCATCATGATAGATAGTCAGCAACTGTATGCTTTGTTCCAGGATCCTTTTATCCGGCGAGGGTATAGCGGCGGTTATCGCCACCACCTGTTTATGCCCGCCGGCTGTCAGCTTTTCAAAGTACCAGGCCTGCGACGGTGCGAGGGTGCTTTCACCCTGTAAAACACCTTGTTCCGGCGCAATGGGGCCGTCATCCGGTGAGAAGCGGCTCAGGACCTGCTCATATAGAGAGGCAATGGTTTTGTAGCGGAATATCTCCGCCACACTTACCCCAATGCCTAAACGTTGTCTGATTTTATGAATGATCTGGATGCTGACGATGCTGTCGCCACCCAAATGGAAAAAGTCGTCCTGTATACCAATCGCAGCTACCGGCAACCCAAGTGCCTGCGCATAAATGTCGCACAGCACCGCCTGTATTTCATTCAGAGGCGCCTGGTAGGTATCTTCCGTAGTCAATGGCAACGCATCGAGGGCACGACGGTCCGTTTTTCCATTGGCGGTCAGCGGTAATTTATCCAGGTGTACCAACAAAGCCGGAATCATATAATCCGGCAGGTAGTTATGCAGATAATCTGATAAGGCTACTGCATCCAGCACGGCTTCCGATACATAAAAACCGACCAGGTATTTGCCCTGACCGGATGCATGCTCTTTGGTGAGTACAACGGCCTGACGGATGCCCTGATAGGCTGTCAGCCGGCTTTCTATCTCGCCCGGTTCAATACGGTACCCTCGTACCTTCACCTGAAAATCATTGCGACCAATATATTCCAGGTTACCATCCGGCAGGTATCTCACCAGATCACCGGTTTTATACAACCGGCTGTTGCTATCGGTTAATTTTTCTCCTGTTGTCTGAAATGGATTATTGATAAACCGTTCTCTTGTCAGCTCCGGCAGATGCAGGTATCCTCTGGCCACGCCTGCCCCGCCAATATACAGTTCTCCGGCTGCACCGATTGGTAATGGCGCCAGCTGTCCATCCAATACATAAACACGGTAGTTATTATAAGCCTTGCCGATGGAAAAAGCAGTGGTGTCCCGGGTGATTTCATAATACGTAGCCCCTACCGTTGTTTCTGTAGGACCATATTCATCGATGATCTTATCTGAAAACTGCAGGATACCTGCTATATGCGCAGGCAACAGTTTTTCGCCACCTACTACCGTGAGCCGGAGATGCAGGTTTTCATCTGCTGCATCCAGGAGCGCCAGGTATCCCGGTGTGGATTTCACCATGTCAATACGGTGCTGTATCAGGTGTTGTTTATAATCTGCTATCTGCACCACATCCTTTCCATATATAAAAATGGTTTTGCCATAACACAGCGGATATAAAGTAGTGGTCACAGACAGGTCAAAAAACAGGTTGCTGGAATAGTCCACGTGCTTTACCTCAGCCGGTACTATCTCCTGCAGATTATAGAGGTAGTTGGTAACTGCGCGGTGTTCAATCATTACTCCTTTGGGCTTACCGGTAGTACCGCTGGTATATATCACATAAGCCAGGTGGCCGGCGGTATTGATGGCAGGTAAATTCGTGCTGGGATAAGTGTCTGAAAGATCATCGTCTATACCGGCAATGATGACCGATAATGCCGCTGTGATATGTTTCAGGTAAGCGCTATATATCGCATTCGTCAATACAACTTTGGCATGCGTATCTGATATAATGAATGTAAGCCTGTCTTCCGGATAGGCCGGATCAATCGGCACATAACCTGCTCCTGCTTTCAGGATAGCCAGTACCGCAATGAGCATGTATTCCGACCGGTCCATACACACCCCTACCAGGTCGTCGGGACAGATGGCGTAGGTATCTCTCAGATAAGCCGCCAGTCGATTGGCAGCTTCGTTCAGTTCCCGGTAGCTGAGCTGTCTGTCTTCAAATACGAGCGCAGTATGATCCGGTATGGCCAGTGCCTGCTCTTCAAACAACTGATGTACCAGTTTACCGGCAGGATATGCCACCACAGCAGCATTACTATCGTGTATCTGTGTGGTGTATTGCAGCTCACTGAGTAACGGATATTCCCGGATCAGTTTCATCACCCGGTTTTGCAACAGGTCTGTCAGCACTGTCTGAAACAAACGCTGGTACATCTCTATAAAATTGCTGACCAGCGTATCATCCAGTTGTCGGTTATCATATAATACCCGGTATTGTAATGGTTCCGTTCCTGTCACCTGCTGGAACAATAGTTTCGACGACAGGTTCAGGTCATATTCATTATTGATCTGTACCTGATGAATACCCTCATATTGAATCGGCTGTTCTTTCAGACTTGTTTGTCCGAATACATAATCCGGTAGCTTACCATTGGCGGTATGTCGCACAATCTCTGCTACGGGCAGGTATTTTGCCTGGCTGTCATTCAGTTCCCGGATAAAATCGTGGGTAGCGGTGATCAGTTCCTGTAACGTTGTTCCCGCATGAAAGCGGTAAGCCCGGATAATTGTATTGATGGCAGCGCCAAAGAGCGGCGTATCATCCCGCCGTACCGATACCGGATAAGCCACGCCGATGTTCTCCTGACCGGTTATCCGGTACAGCAGGATCGCGAATATCAGTTGCCCGAACGCAAAGAAAGAGAGGTGGTATTGTTCTCTTAAAGCCGCCAATGCAATGGTCAGATTTTCGTTTAACCGAAAACGTTGTTCCGCAGGTGGATGATAAATAGTGGAAAGATGATTATCTGCCGGCTGATGTACTTTTTCCAGGAATTGTAAGTCTGCACCGGCAACATCAGCCAGATGAGATTTCCAGAAAGCGTGTATGGGTTGCTGATGCTGATGTACCCTGCTATTCAGCTCCAGTGCCGCCTCCTGGTGATGGCTGCTTTGCGCGGCAATATCCGGCAGATAATGATACCCCTCTTCATTGTAATATCGTCCCAGTTCCGTTATAAATGTGTCGAACACCATTCCATCCGTCAGGATATGTGGCAGTATATAAATGATGCGGTACAGGTCATCATTTAATTTAATGAGATAAAATCTTGCCAGCAGGTCTTGCTCCAGGTCAAAAGGACGTGTTATTAATGACAACAACTCCGTTGCCGGCAGCGGATTATTATAGTATACCAGCAATTGCGTATCTGGTGGTAATGCAGGCCTGCCGGACCAGTATAAAAGATCTTCTTCCCTGCGAACATTACTATTGACAATACCATAATCATTCACTAGTCTGACAAGGCTTTCATTCAGCCGAACGGGATTGAATGCGCCGGATAAAATCTGATCCCATACAATATGGTAATCACTTCGTGTTGGTTGCAACAACCATTCATAATAGAAAGTTCTTTGAAGTATGGTCAGTTCTGCTTTGAAAGATAAAAATTCACTATTCAAGGTATCAGTAAGATGATTTCTGTTTTCCATAATAGACGCAATTATTTTTGGTTAACCTGCCGGATAAGTACCGGTTGACAAGATGTTCAGATGAAATCCATGATGATAACAGACAAGACATCCCCGTTACAAAGGGGAAACCCCGATGTACATAAAAAGGACATCCGTAAAACGGTGAGCTGATGTGCTATTTTGCAGGAGATGACACAGCAATCCCCCCTTTCCACGTATACCGGTACAACAGGCAAGAACAAGCCTGTTACAGGGTATACCTGTAATCAATCATTTAAAAGTGAAGCGAACAAAAACGGGTGCAAGCGTCAATTACAATATGCAATAGAACAACTACCATATATGTCAGGGATGATGATCCATAACACTACAGCGTAAAAGTGTGCAGACAATAAATTTTACTTATTGTATCAGAAATACTAAGCTTCGTTTCCTCTGTAAATTAACTGGGCAAACATATCAGGGGGCTATTTCAACGTTTCCGCAAAAAGTGATTGTTCGACATATCACGTTCACCGGATTAACAGCATCCATTTCGTATAGCCGTCCTGCAATAAAAATCCTTTCCTGAAGAATGGTTTCCCGATATAATGAGCAATAACATCCATCATCATTCTACACACAATATAGGCGACTACAGATAAAAACATGCATGCACCATTTATACCTCTTACTTTTAAAAATAGCATCAAACCGTTGATTATGCTAAATACGCAATAGGACGTTTCATTAAAATGAGTTTATAATTAACAACACCAAAGAATACACCACTTATATGACTGCATTCACAGCTTTTTAAATGGTAAAACAAATGTAGCTGGCAACCCTGAATTAAACTTGCAGGAACAACTTTTTTTCTCCCAAACCATTGAAAACATTGCACATACAGCCAATGTCGCCATGCTAACTGCAGTCAAAAAAGCGGAATTCAAAGACAAAAAATGAGCATTCTGCAGTGCGCTATTTTTTCCATGTATAGAGAATGAATAAATTATCTTCCTACCAGATAAAATCAAAAAAGAGGTAAAAAAAGCGCAAAAAAATATTTCATCTGCTCAAAAAAAAAATCAAATACCTGCATTTTTACAGCTCAATACTTATCATCATCCTGTTATATACGCCGATACATCCATCTCGAAAACCTGTATACATCACTGCTTTCCGATGCTATATCTTTATTTTTTAGCAATATGCAACAACACAGCAGCCCGGCTCACTATCTTTACAGCATCCAATGTTCCGGATCAGCATTTATGCGTGCCGTTTCGAAACTATCCGCCACACAGGAACTTTCCTGTTCTACTACAACAAAACAACACAAGAGGAAAAATAACTGCCTACACTTTATAAAACCTGCTACCTATAACCGGAAAATTGGATACAAACTAACGGGCAATCCTTCATACAGATGAAAGGTACAACACTGCTCTAACCTGCATACGGTACAACCGCCGACCGGCTATATACGCTGGTTCCGGCCATTTACCCTATCAGCAGTATCGCTATCTCCTGCGTACTACCCGGCATTGTTAACATTCTTTCACCTTAATGCAAGGATCATTAACCTATTGCCTTATACCCCAACGTTACTTTCGTAGCCTGTTCCTAAAGTAACGTATACGATGTTCAAAAACTGTTTATTCCTGCTATGCTGTTGCTGTACCCTGATAGCCAATGCCCGGCAGCATGGTACGATCAAAGGTTATGTAGCTGATGCTACTACCCGGCATCCGGTAGCAGCGGCCACGATCACCCTGCTACAGCAAAAAGATTCTTCGCTGGTGAGTTTTACCATGTCAGACAACAAAGGTTATTTCTCGCTCACCGGCGTTACCAGTGGTACCTACCGGCTACTGATCACCCATGTAAATTATCATGCCACCAACCGCCAGGTAGTCATCAAACCGGATGCACCCACCGGCAATATGGATACGATACTATTGTATGACCGTAGTACCGTATTACGGGAAGTAGTCGTCAGCGGAGCAGTGCCACCTGTAACCCTCATCGGCGACACCATCGAATACAATTCCGCCTCTTTTAAAACCATTCCTAACGCCACTGTAGAACAACTATTAAAAAAATTACCGGGCCTTGAAGTAGATAAAAACGGTACCGTAAAAGCCCAGGGACAAAAAGTAAACCGGGTACTCGTGGATGGTAAAGAATTTTTTGGTGCAGATCCTAAAATGGCCACTAAAAATCTGCCTGCAGACGCCGTTGATAAAGTACAGGTATATGACCGTCAAAGTGATGTAGCCCGCTTAACCGGACTGGATGACGGGAACAGCGAAAAAACTGTGAACCTGCAGCTAAAACCCGATAAAAAGAAAGGTCTCTTCGGGAAAGCAATGGCCGGAGGTGGCACCGCCGGGAGATATGAAGGCCGCTTTAATGTGAACTCCTTTAAAGGGAACCGGCAGTTCTCCGCTATCGGTATGGCTAACAACACCAATGCGGAAGGTTTTTCTTTTATGGACCTGATGAATTTCAGCGGAGAGCTAAACCGGCTCCGGCAAAACGGCCAGGGTAATATTAACTTTACTATCAATGCCGATGATCCACTGGCGGCATTTGCCGGCGGCAATAACAACAATGGCATTAAAACCATTGCCGGCGGTGGCATTAATTACAACAATACCCTTGGTAAAAAAACGGATATTACCAGCAACTATTTCTACAATCATTATCAGCCCCAACTGGAAAACACCTTACAACGCCATTACTTCCTGCCCGATTCCTCCTATTATTACAACCAGCAAAGCAACACGCATAATCGCAGCAATTCGCACCGGTTAAACCTGGGGGCCGATATTCCACTGGACTCCTTTCACTCGCTTAAAGTCACCGCAACAGCGGGTTATCAGGCTACCCGCCATCATAGCAACAACCGTTATGAAACATTAACTGAAAAACAGCAACTCATCAACCAGGGCTACAGCAACAATGCTACCAACGGACAAGGTACTAACTTCAGCAGCAGTCTGTTATTCAGGAAAAAATTCCGGCGTAAAGGCCGTACGTTTTCTTTCCAGCTGCAAAACAGTTACAACAGCAGTAACAGCGACGGCACACTGCTTTCCGTAAACCGGTTCTTCAACAGACCCGCTTCATTGCCCGATACAGATTCCATCCATCAGCAAAACAAGACGTCGGGACTGCTCAACAGCTATACTGTTCAAAGCGTGTATACGGAACCGTTATCACGGCGCGTTCTGCTGGAATTCAGTTTAAGTCGCAGCCATACCCTAAGTACATCCGACAAAACCACCTATGACTATGATCCTAAAAGTGGCCGCTATGACCGGTTGAATCCTGCATTGACCAACAACTTTGAAAACACCTACGGTTATACCAATGCCGGACTACGCCTGCGTATCCAACGGAAAAAATTCAGTCTGGCATTTGGCGCCGCCTGGCAGGAAGCCGCCTTAAAGGGAAAGATCATTGCCCGCAATACTGACTCTGTCATTCAAACCACCTTTTACAATATACTGCCTGTAGTCCGGTTTAAATATGATTTCACGCGCTACCAGCACCTTAATATTCAGTTCAACACGACCACCAATCAACCTACCTTGGCTCAACTGCAACCCGTACCGGACATTACGGATCCGCTCAATATCAGCGAAGGAAATCCTGATCTGAAACAGGAAGTCAATTATCAGCTGCAACTCAATTTTATGGCAGTAAATCCTTTCCGTAATAAAAACCTGTTTGCTTTCTTTACGTTACAGGAAACGCAACAGAAGATTGTGAACTACGATACCGTAGATAGTCTGGGCGTGAAACGCAGCCGACCTGTGAATGTGAACGGCGTCTATAACATCACCGGTAACCTGCAACTCTCCCTACCCCTCCGTTTCGTTAAGGGTACGCTACATTTCAGCGCCAATACAGGTTACAGCAAAAATAAACAGTTCATCAATACCGTTCCCAATACCATTCATACTTTGCGTATCGGGCCATCGATACGGGCAGATCTGCTACCGGGAGATAAAACAGATCTCTCCTTCAGCGCCGGCATTGATTATTACAGCAGCACCTATTCATTACAACCCGCGCTGAATACCCAATATCTTTCCCAGCAATATGAAGGTAACTTTAACTGTGAGCTACCGGCAAATTTCAGCCTGTCTACCAGCATCACCTATACCATCAACAGCCGCCGGGCAGCGGGCTACAACCGCAATATACCCTTATGGCATTTATCGGTGAGCCGGCAGTTTCTGCGTTTCAAAAGAGCCGAACTGAAACTCAGTGTATACGATCTTTTCAATCAAAACGTTGGCATCAACCGGACCAGTAATCAGAATTATATTGAAGACAGCCAGACCAAAAATCTGCAACGTTTCTTCCAGCTGGGCTTTACGTATAGTCTTCACAAAAACGGGCTGGCGGCAAATAAACAGGGAGAGGGCATCCGGATTATGCGGATGCCCTGATGAAGTGCGGTATCAATGACTGGTCGTTCTCCCGGCAGGGTTGTTACGCATCATTTCCCGGATCATTTTTTCACGTTCCTGCTCAAATACGGCCTGGGTCACCTGCTTTCCTTTCACAGGTTCCCGGATATCCGTCAGCTTTATCTGATCAGTGAAGGTAGTTGCCTGATAAACGGTTTTGCCATCATTGATATCGATGGCCAGTATCAGCCCTGGTAGCTGGCCCTGGAAAGCAGGGCCGGCTGATACAGGAATCGCGGGTGTAAACCACACGGTAACCGTAGCCGTATCCGTTATCGTCTCATTTTTCATCGTTCCGTCTATGAGTGTCAGCGCACTGCGTTTACTGATTTCACGGGTAATGGCCTGCTGGCAGGGATAGTTCAGGATGGTTCTGGTTTCGCCCGTTAGCTTCCAATGCATCCGGGAGATCGTATCTGTCAGGAGATAGTTTTTCCCCGCCAGTTCCTGTTGGGTTACTTTCCGGTTGCGGCCAAAATCCATGAAAGTAACATCACTGGCACCGGCAGCCACAAACCTGATTTGTATCCCATTTTCCCCGCCGCCGGGATCTTCCGGTGTTTCTTCTTCCAGCGTTCGCTGCAACGATTGGTTATTGCCAAATAACACTTCCAGCTTATCTCTCCGGGTATTGGGCAATATCCGGTCTTCCCCTCCTGCCCCCAGGCCTTTCAGTCGTGCCTGCACCTGCATGGTGCGCTCATAAACTACCCTGCCTTGTTGCTGCTGGCCACTGGCAGCCAGCAATCCCAACATCAGGGAACCTGTTAAAACCATTTTTTTCATACGGTATATTTTTAAAGCACTAAAACTAAAGCGTCCTTCCAGGCACACAGGTTAACAGCCCTTGCTTTAATGTTAATTAAGGTTAATAACCGGGCAACAGCTCTTCCAGGTATGCCACAATTGTTGTAACATTATGGTCCAATCCAATGCTGCTGATACGTGCGATACAAGCTTTCCATACCAGTAACTACTATCCTGATTGTGCTGACCATTGTTGTGATCACCACCTTTCAGGGCTATTGGCTCTACAAAAACTACCAGGAAGAAAAAAGGTTATTCAATGCCCGCACGCATCTGCTTTTCCGGGAGACCATTTACCGCCTGCAGGCAGCACAGCTAAACCTGGGCGCCAACATTAATATCCGGATAGAAGACCGGGAAGATGTGCTCAGTATCTCCAACGTACTGGAAGAAAATCTGCGGGATACCGCCGACGCACGCAGGAAGACCGGTACCCGTACCATGATCTTTACCACCCACTTACCGGGCAAAGACTCCTTGACGGCCCTGCCGCCGAACGCCAGAAACATACCCGAAAAACAGGTAAGAGCATTTCTCGCCAACGTAGACTCGTTACGCAGCACCATTAAAATACCACAGATAGCAGACCAGTACCGGAAAGTATTGGAAAAAGAGAAGATCTACGCCGCTTTTCAGATCCGTATGTTACCACTGCCGCCCATCCAGCCGGCCACACCGCCTTTCCTGCCCGCAGATGACCCGGCCACCAACATGGTCCGCATCGGCTTCACTAATCCCGTGGGCTATCAGGTTATATTTGCCAACACCACCTGGTATCTGTTGCAACGGATCAGTTTATCGATCCTCATTTCCGTACTGCTGCTGGGCGTAACTATATTATCTTTTCTCCTGCTATATCGCAATCTTAAACAACAACGGAAACTGACACAGCTAAAAAATGATTTCATCAGCAACATGACCCATGAGCTGAAAACACCTATTGCCACTGTCAGTGTAGCCATTGAAGCCCTGCGAAGTTTTGATGCCCTGGAAGATCCGGAGAGAACCAGCGAATACCTGGAGATATCTGCCAATGAAATGCAAAGACTGGGATTACTGGTAGATAAAGTATTGAAATTATCTATGTTCGAAAACCAGGAGATTACGTTGAACAGAGAGATGTTCGACCTCGCACACCTTACCCGGCAGGTCATGCTATCGATGAAGTTACAGTTTGAAAAAAAACAGGCCGTGACCTTGCTCGAAACAAACGGTGAAAATTTTATGCTCAGCGCCGACAAGCTGCATATCAGCAGCGTGTTGTACAACCTGTTGGACAATGCCCTGAAATACAGTGGCAACGCGCCCCGGCTACAGGTACAGCTATTACAGCAGGATCCATATCTCGAAATTCGTATAACCGACAACGGTATAGGTATACCCGGTGAATATCAGCACCGGATATTTGAGAAATTTTTCCGTATCCCCAGCGGCAACAAACACAACACCAAAGGCTACGGCCTGGGACTCAGCTATGTTTCCCACATCGTTGCCCAGCATATGGGAGGTATCACAGTAGAAAGTGAACCGGGAAAAGGCAGCACGTTTTTTGTCAGGCTGCCGGGCCTTGCTCAGGCAGACCTCCCCGATTATCAGGAAGACTATACCGGCCAGCTTAAAACAGGAACGATATGACCACGAAGATTCTATATATAGAAGATGAACTTTCTTTAGGTAAGATTGTGAAGGAAAGTCTGCTGCGCCGCGGCTTTGAAGTGATTATGGAAAGCGATGGCGCCAAAGCCATGTCCTTGTTCAAACAACTCCATCCGGAAGTATGCATCCTCGATGTCATGCTTCCTAATAAAGATGGTTTTGAAATTGCCACCGAAATACGTGCCGTCAACCCACATGTACCGATCCTGTTTCTTACGGCCAAAACACAGACCGCCGACCTCGTGAAAGGATTTTCGCTGGGCGGCAACGACTATATCCGTAAGCCTTTCAGCCTGGAAGAGTTGATTGCCCGCATCGACAATGTATTGCGCAAAAGCAGGCATATACCTCCTCCGCTGACCGACCCGGTAAGACTCGGCCGGTTTCATTTCTATACCAGGCGGCAAACACTGGTGAACGGAACAACAGAAAAAAAGCTATCACACCGGGAGAGTGAGCTGCTTAAACTACTCTACGAATACCGCGATCGTATCATCGACCGGAAACATATACTGGACCTGATCTGGGGCAACGACTCCTTCTTCAACAGCCGTAACCTGGATGTATATATCACCAGGTTACGGGTATGTTTAAAGGAAGATGAAAACCTGCAGATTATTACCATCAAAGGTATTGGCTACCGGTTTGTAGTGAGTTGATGTTACTGCTGACCTATATCCAGCAACAGGGTGGTGAGTTCAGCCGGCGCCGTCACCATGGCATCGTGGCCTGCTTTCAGGGTGTAGTAATGCCAGTTTTTATCCTGCTCCACCCGTTTTGCAAAATGTTTCAATCCTTCTAACCAGGGATCTATACAGGCGATATAATACATCGGCCGCTGATTCCCATAAGGATGCTTCAGTACCAGGGGCTGTGTAAATGTTTTGAAAGGTTGCAGGAATAATCTTTCGTTTACCCATTTCTGTTGTGCCGCATCTACTACGCCAAACGTCTCTGCCGGCCATATAGCGGTGCTGATATTGTGATAGGGAGCCGCCTGCTTCTTCAATAATTCACGCCCTTCTTTCGACAACGCTGACAGCGCACTTTCGCCGTTGCGTGCAATCAGGGCATCCAGCCATACCACCTTACTGATGCGCTCCGGCACACGGTCTACCACGCCCGCAATCACGATGCCGGCATAGCTGTGTCCTACCAATACCACCTCATGTAAATCTTCCATGATCAGCAGGTTTACAATATCCGTGATATGTGTTTCCAGATCGATGTATTGATGAGACAGATGACGGGATTCACCTAACCCGCTCAACGTAGGTGTATATACGGTATTACCTTGTTCCCGTAAACGGCTGCTTACCTGTTGCCAGCACCAGCCACCATGCCAGGCGCCGTGTACGAGTACCCAGGTCTGTCCTTTCTTTCCCTGCTGTGCCTGTGCAGGCATAATTGTTACCTGTATCACCCATAGTAACAAACAGCAAAAAATTAATTTACTTACCTTTGATTGCATAAAATATATTTTTCGCAATGTTAGTGAATCGATGATCTTTCATCAATAACTCACCCGAAAGTGAGTCGGCACAATCAATCTATGCACCATGGCTACCGCTGTTAAAAAAAATTCCCGCAATGCGGCCAACCTCAAAGTACTGGCAGCCGCCTGCCCGATGAATGACGCGTTGAAAAATATCAGTCCGCGCTGGAAAATGCAGATACTCTATAGTATTTCTATTGGTTTACAACAATTCAGTCAGCTGAAAAAAAACTACCCTGATGTGTCAGATCAGATACTGGGAAAAAGGTTGGGGGAACTCGTCCGGGAAGGACTTGTCTGCAAAACCTTACTGCAGGAAACTACCCCGTCGCAAACATGGTATACTACAACTTCCAAAGGTAACGCATTACTCGATATTATGCATCGCTTGAATCAATGGGGTATGCAACGTTGGGGACATCCGGAAGATAAATAATACTGCCATACAGTTGCTGTAAAAATGACTTTATTGATAGGGTAAAACCCCTGCTATGAAGATCGTTTTTTTACTTTTCCTCAGCTACCTGCTCACAGGTATAACAACAGCTGTTCAAGCCCGGCAGATACCCGGTGGCAATGGTTTACCTGCCGCTACGCCGGTTTTATTACCCTTACCTTATACCGGTACGCAGGTGAATAGCATCCGTAAGCGGGAACCCTCCATCCCCACTGCAGATACCCTCGTGGTATTAAATGCGACTGATATAAAAGCCGTGCGGGAATCGACCCAATACTTCGATGGCCTGGGCAGGTTATTACAACAGGTACAAAAAGGAGCCAGTCCTGCCGGTAAGGATATCGTTACACCCGTTGTATACGACGACCAGGGCAGAGAAGCCTATACCTATCTGCCCTATACAGCGGCAGACAATAACGGGAAGTTTAAAGCAGCTCCTTTCACCGGGCAACAGGCTTTCCTGCGGCAGCAATACCCCGGCGAACAAATTTATTACCAGGAAACGCAATACGAACCTTCTCACCTGAGCCGGGTCACTAAAACACTGCCACCCGGCAACAGCTGGGGCGGTAGCGGCAAAGGTGTTACACAACAATACCTGGTAAATACTGTTGCCGATGGCGTACGTATCTGGGACATCGCGCCCGGAGCACTTCCCACCAGCAATACCGGTCGCACCTATGCCGCAGGCGCCTTGCTGAAAGAGATCACCACCGATGAAAACGGCAATCGTACCGTTGTGTTTAAAGATGCCGAAGACCGGATACTACTCCGTAAAACGGCCACCGCGGCCAATGCCGCGGATGGACATCCCGGCTGGCTTTGCACGTATTATGTGTATGACGACCTCTATAACCTGCGGGCCGTCATCCCACCGAAAGCAGTAGACGCCATTAGAAGCAACTGGGTCGTCACACCAGCTGTTGCTGCCGGACTCTGTTATCTATACGGTTATGATGGCAAAAGAAGAACGATCTTCAAAAAGATACGAGGGGAAGATACAACGGAGATCGTGTATGATGTGCGCGACCGGCCCGCCTTCACGCGGGATGGTAACCTACGTCATCAACAACAATGGCTGGTTACTTTCTACGATGCCCTGAACCGGCCTATATCTACGGCTTTGTATAAATCTGCTGCTACCAGGGCTACGCTGCAAAACAGTCTTAATACCGCCACCAGCAACAGCCAGGCCATCAGCTATACCTTTCCGGGTGTCACCGATTTATCCGTCAACCACTTCGACGGACGTGCGCAATACAAAGCGACGGAGTCTGTCACCCTGGAAATGGGCTTCGACACCGGCGGCGGCACCGATACCGATGTTTTTATAGACACCACCCTTACCAGTGGCACCACTACGGTAACGGCTACTCATTCCCTGCCGGGTATCAATATGGCGGCACTCATCCCGCTGACGTATCATTACTACGATCACTACAACTATACCGGTGCGCTGCCTTCGCAGCCAGTAGATACCTCCCGGTTGCAAACCGGCGGCTATCCTTATCCGGACTATGCCTCCGCGCCCGTCAGCGCCCCCAAAGGTTTCCCTACCGGCACCAAAGTTCGTATACCCGGCACCGATACCTGGCTCACCACTACCTCCTACTACAACCGCAAAGGACGCCTGGTACAGTCAATCAGTGAAAATGCCAACAGCGGTCAGGATATCACCACCACCCTGTATAGCTTCGACGGGAAAGTACTCAGTACCTATAACCGCCACAGCAATCCGCGTAGCCGGGTAACACCAGACATAAAGTGGCTGAATATCCTTAGCTACGATGCAGCCGGCCGTCTGCAAAAAGTAGCCAGACACCCCAACGACAGCGCCCTTAAAACCATTGCGCAATATACCTATCACGAAACCGGCCAGTTAAAAACAACCACCCTGGGCAACAACCTCGAAAGTCTTACCTACACCTATAACATCCGCGGCTGGCTGAAAGGTATCAATACCGACTATGCCCGCAGCGGTGGCAATCATTTTTTCGGTACCGAACTACATTACGATCACGGATACACGCAACAGCAGTATAATGGCAACATTGCCGGCATCACCTGGCGCAGCAAAGGAGATCCCCAATGGCGCTCCTATGGCTACACCTATGATGGCGCCAACCGGCTGCTGAAAGGCAACTTCACCCAGTTCAACGGTGGCTGGAATACTTCCGCCGGCATCAATTTCAGCATGCAAATGGGTAATGGCGCCGATCCCACCACCGCCTATGACGCCAATGGCAATATACTCGCCATGACCCACCAGGGCCTGAAAGGCGCCGTCAGCACCACCATCGACAACCTTACCTATACCTACCCTGCCAACAGCAATCAACTGCAAGGCGTAGCCGATGCTGCCAATGATCCCTCCTCCCAGCTGGGAGACTTCAAAGAAACAAACGGCACCGGCAACAATGACTACAGCTACGACGACAACGGTAACCTGACCCGTGACGCCAACAAAAACATCCCTGCCAACGGCATCACCTATAATCACCTGAATCTGCCCACTTCCGTTACCGTCACCGGTAAAGGCACCATTCAGTTTGTCTACGACGCCGTGGGCAACAAACTACGTAAAACCGTCACCGACCTCTCCACCTCCCCGGCTACCACCACGGTAACCGACTATATCAAAGGCATCGTCTATTGTAACGATACCCTGCAATACCTGCCCCACGAAGAAGGCCGGATCAGGCTTGTACTCAGAGACAAACAACCCATCAGCTATGTATATGATTACTTCCTGAAAGACCACCTCGGCAATATCCGCAGCGTGCTCACCGAACAAACAGATTTCAGCATCTACAAAGCCACCATGGAAACGGATAAGGCGGCCCTGGAAAATACGCTGTTCAGCAACATCGACAATACGCGGGTTCCCCGACCGGCAGGCTACCCCACCGATAGTAGCAGCAATAAGTCCGTCGCCCGGCTATCGCCCGGTAACAATGGCAAAAAAACCGGTCCTTCCCTTGTATTAAAAGTAATGGCCGGAGATACCCTGCAAATAGCGGCGAAAGCGTTCTATAAAACGGACCAGGCCCCGGCGGCTACCAGCACCCCGGCGGCCACCATGCTGGCGGATCTGATACAGACATTTAGCGGCAACGCTACGGCTGATGGTGATCATGGCGCTGGTACCACGGATAACTTTACCCCGTTCAATATCAGTTTTTTCAACAACGACTACCAGCGCCTGAAAGAAAAAGATCCCGAACAACGTCATCAGGAAAATCCAAAAGCGTATCTTAACTATATTTTGTTTGACGACCAATTTAAACTGGTTGATCAAAGTAGCGGCGTTAAACAGGTAAAAAAACTCCCTGATCAACTCCAGATACTTCAATCCGATAAAATTGTTGTCAACAAAAGCGGCTTCATGTATGTTTATACGAGCAACGAAAGCCCCTACCACCTGTTCTTTGACGATGTTGTTGTTACTAAAACTGATGGCCCTTTACTGGAAGAAACACATTATTATCCATTTGGATTGACGATGGCAGGGATTAGTTCGAATGCGTTGAAAGGAACTCGCTATGTTGAAAATCGAAAAAAGTATAACGGAATAGAGTATACGAATGAGTTAGATCTTGATACATACGATGCCCAGTTTAGGAATCTCGATCCACAGACAGGAAGATGGAATCAGATAGATCCGAAGATAGAGAAGATGGAACTATGGAGTCCATATGTATCTAACTATGATAATCCGATTAGATATAATGATTTTTTAGGGGACGAACCTGGTCCTGGAGATCCTATTAAACAGGTTGGAATAGTTACAGGTAGGGAGTATAATCTGACCATCCCAACAGATGTAGGATCAGCACTCAAGTTTGCAGTACAATATGTAGGAGGAATTTTAAACGAAGGTATAGAAGCCACAAACAGATATGTAAACCCATTAGTTCCTGCTGCAGAACTAGCAGTTGGCAAAAGCTATGAAAGTGGTTTTTCAGAAGGCAAGTCAAGAGTAATATCTGGTGTTGAGATGGCTGCATCCTTAATTCCAGGAGGAAAGACGGAAATCGGTGCTGCGAAAATAGCAGAAAGATCTGTAGTTAGCTTAGATAATAATGCTATTGTGGCGGCTATCAAAGAAGGGAAAAAGGATGCCGTTAAAATAGCAATTGGCTCTGACAGGCCAATTATTTCAACGACAGCGGCGAAAGAATGGCTTTCTTTTGGAAGCAAGGGCGAATTGAAGGGGTTTATGAAAGAAATAGGGGCTACTATTAGTAAGAATGGCGGTTCGGCTAGTCAAGCAGCCGGCTTACAACAAAAAGCAGCAAGCTTAGGACGAGCATTAGGAAACAATGATGCTATGATACTTTCAGGTGCTATGAATAATAAAGCTGCTGTTCTTACTGTCGATAAAAAGTTTACTAATTTCATGAAAGCTATAGGCTATCCAACGAGAGGGTTCTAAAAAACAAAATATGAGTTCATTTAATACATTAATTGTAGAAGTTTCATGTCCAGATTGTGGAGAGAAACATGAAGCCCAAATCCAATTTAAATTTGGTAATACATGGCAATTTCAATATCACATTGGAGATCCCATTAAATGGGGAGGTAATGACATTGGAAATTCTGACTTAAAGGAAGTTAAAGTCTATGGTATTATTGAATCAACAATATGCCCATTTTGTAATAACAGTAATATTGCTGAAGAATATGACATTTTTATTAAAGAAAATGTTATAATAAGTGTTTCTCAAATTGAAAGCACTAAGGATTACTTAAATGGAAATGGAGAGTATGTGTCTCTTGAATAAGTAGAAAATTCAGACAACTACAGAATAGTAATGATAGTCTCTCTAAATGAGTAACTTTCCCGTAACTCAAAATAAACTTTGTATCACTTATAAATAAGATACAGAGTAGATAGCCTGACCCCTCATACAGTGACTTGATAACTTAATGACCCTGAAAAGGACGCTGCAAACATTAAAAGCAGTATAGATTATTTTGGGTTAGATTGGTTTAAGCAAATACAATTTGTATTCATGTTACCAGATCAGCGTATTGAAGAAATGATGAAGGAATCTGGAGCTAACTATATGAATCCTTTGTTTAGGCTGACTTATCTTGCCTGGGAATCCAACGGAGGAAAACTTGATTTTTCTTCATATCATCTTTCAGTTGAAATAGCTAAGCAAGCAGGGAGGAATTATCCTCTAGATGGAGATGATATCCTTAATCTTGATAAAGGACCATTTTTTATTCCAGGTAGTAATAGTATAGCTTATAATCACATGGATGCTGGCAATTGGCTGTGGGGTAATGCTAATAATAGATTAGGTAATAGTGTTTTTAAAGCCAAACAATTAGCTACTATGTTTAACACTAAAGATTCTGATGCAGATATTAGGGCGATTATTGCTGGATGGCTGTATCAAGCAGGATTTAGAACGTCTGCCGTATCTAATAAATAATTTTATGAAAGTGGTAAAATATATACTTTTATTCTTTTTTGGAGCTGTTGTCATATTTTTTTGTTTCCGGTATTCCAAAGAGGAAAGGCTAAGAAGACAGATTGATACTTACAATAGGAGAGTAAAGGAATACTGTCAGCTCCCCTCAATTTCGGCCATGACATTTAGAGGTAACAGAAATGATTGTTATCTTTAAATTTTACAGCAATGAAAAAGAAGTTTACCGAAAGTCAAATAGTATCTGCGATTAAAAAGCAGGAAAGTGGCATCGCTACGAAAGAAGTCTGTCGCGAATTAGGTATCAGCGAGGCTACTTTTTATAATTGGAAAGCCAAGTATGGCGGAATGGAAGTGAGTGATGTAGGGAAGATGCGGGATCTGGAAAAGGAGAATGCAGAGCTAAAGAAAATGTTTGCAGAAATGAGTTTAGAGAACCGGGCATTGAAAAATTTGATAGAAAAAAAGCTCTGACGCCACAGGAGAAACGGGAGGCTGTTACCTATTTGACAACAGAAGAACGGCTAAGTAACCGTAAGGCGTGTAAATTGATGGGAATATCCCGTACTACCTGTCAATATTATCCGAAACAGAAAGATGATAGTGAATTACAGGATGCTTTAACCTGGCTAACCGACAAACATGCAGCGATTGGCTTTTGGCAATGCTGTTATAGGTTATGGAATAAAGGGCATATCTGGAACCACAAGAGAATTTATCGTGTATATACCGCTATGAAGCTCAATATTCGAAGACGAGCCAAGAGGCGGCTTCCGGAACGGGTCAAACAACCATTAACCGTTCCTACGACCCCGAACCAGGTTTGGAGCATTGATTTTATGAGCGATAGCCTGGCAGATGGGAGAAAGTTCCGATTATTAAATGTTCTTGATGACTTTAATCGCGAATCACTAGCAATAGAAGTAGATACTTCTTTACCGTGTTTACGTGTTATCAGGGTGTTGAATCAGATTATTTCCCGGCGTGGGAAACCTGCAAATATAAGAACGGATAATGGACCTGAATTTATCAGCCACCGCTTGCAGGAATGGTGCGAAGAAAATGAGATTGTTTTAATGTATATTCAGCCAGGAAGGCCAATGCAGAATGCTTATATCGAAAGAAAGAATGGTAGTATCAGGCGGGAATTACTTAACACTTGTATTTTCCATCGGCTTTCAGAAGTCAGAGCTCATAGCGAAAGCTGGCGCAGAGACTATAATACAGAGAGACCACATAAAGCACTAGGATATTTATCTCCGGTGGCTTATGCAGAATTACATGGTAAGGAACATGAAAAATAATCAAATCCTCTAAATCCCTTGGCACTAAATCAGGGGGAGCCTACAATACCTGAAAAAAGATAGTCTAAATAAGGCATCATATAAGCAAGATACTCTTATAAATAATTAAGATCGCACAATGAGAACGCCGCAGATAAGATAATATCTGCGGCGTTCTTGCTTTATGAATTATGTGCTTTTTTTACTTTAAAATCCCTGAGCGCCATATCAATGAGGTTGAGGATAAATTTTTCATTTTCAATACCACAGATTTTTCTACCTCAGACTGGCCCTAAATATGGGAGGACCCCAGGAAGACTTTAAGAAAACAGTATGAAGAAATATCTCAAAGTATTTATCGCCTCTTTCTTGTTTTTTGTTTTATTTGTAGTCATAGTATGGTGGGTATATATCCCCGGAGAAGACACGTTTATACAGTATAAAACTATTGAAGTAGCAACGAGTAATAAGGAGATGACCGTTTTTATAAGACAGAAAATATGGGGAATAAATGCTGATCATCGTCTCGTATACATAACTAATAATAAGGCAGAGAAAATCGGCGCTCGTAAAAATACGGATTATATTTTCAATGGCTTTTCACCGATTTTCTATAAACAAAGTAATGATACCATTTATATTTTCTGTTCCGTAGCATCAATAACTCCACCGAATTGGATTAACTCGTTCAATATAACCCAAATTGAACTAAGTAATTCAGAGATGATGAATTTACTGGATAAGAACAATTACAAGAAAGAAAATCTTAATTTGATTAATTAGCTGAGACAGTTATGAATAATATATATATTAAGAAAGAGGGCGAATCAGCAGCAGGTGAATGGGGCACATTTTATTTCGAATTTGCTGATAATTATATCACCAAGCAAATAGAAATTTACCCTTCGAAAGTTATTTGTCTAGATGAGAATAATCCGGAAGAAGGAGCGCATATATTGGGAGATCAGCCGCTTCACCAACTTGATTTTGACTCATCTGATAGCATTACAGCTGAAGAATTTTATCAAATATGGAATAAAAAATAAAATGGCAGTTTTTTTTAACGAATTATTTTTAGAATATTTTAGCGTACCAATAATCAATTCCTTCCTGCTACTAAACAATGATGAGATGTTAATTATTCAATTTCTTGATAGTAGGTTTAGGTTACACTACCTTACCAAAATAAACATTGCAGATTCCTTAGGCATTGATAATACCACATATTTCATTGATGATGAGTCAAAAGAGAATAATGGATTTATAGGCTTTTTTGATTGGTTGAGATCTTCTGAATCTACTATTGTGGGAATCAGGATGTGCATATTTGAGCACCACAAATATAATAATATATTAGGAGCATATCCATATACAAAATCAGCTAATGATGGTAAATGGATAGAACTTATGTTTTCTGGCGATGACTATAATTCCGAAATTAGCGGTGATCAAGATTTCACTAATAATTATGTTTATAAATCAAACAATAATGATTATTTAATAACCTTTGGCTTAGATCATTTAGCTCCAGGAGAACTTGATAGTTTGTTGGTACATTGTAGTATAGTGGCTTAGAAGACACGTTTTAATGTTCGTCCTTTGCGATACAATCAGTTATCTGGGGAATAAGCCCGATACCTTCTTTTCAGTATTAAAGTAAATAGAGCTAAAACACTTTACTAAATCCTTAAAACCCTGACGTACTTAATGTGGTACGACTGACACATTTTATTATCCCCCACAAAAAAAACCACACAGGTTAACCAACTTTTACGAAATTAGCATCCTGTTAAAAAACCTTTATTCCCTTTGTTAACTGATCAAATGACCGATACGCACAATATCATCTCCGGAAAAATAACCCTGCACAGAAAAGAAGCAGATTTCAACCTTGGCTATGGATTAATTTCCTTATCGCTGCCAGCCCTCTTACAACGGGAGCATTTGCTCCATACCCGCGAAAGGGCCTATGCCGGACAGCTACAACATGCTACCCGCAAACAGGGCTACCTGCTGGGCAGAATAGCCGCCAAAACAGCGCTCTCTCAGCTTACCCCACAATTACCCGCCAGTATCCTGATCGACAGAGGCGTATTTGAATTCCCCGTAGTCAGTTTCCTGCAGCAGGAAAGCATACAGGTAAGCATCAGCCATTGCAATGATGTAGGGCTGGCACTGGCCTTCCCGGAGAAACATCCGGCGGGTATAGACATCGAATTCATTGATGAAGAAAAAGCGTCGTCTATTGAATCCCTGCTCACGCCACATGAAACCACTACCCTGCTGCCCCGTTTCGGGCTGCCGGTAGCTACCGGCTACACCCTCCTGTGGACCATCAAGGAAGCCATGTCTAAAATATTCCGGACGGGGATGATGATGGAATTCAGCATCTATGAAGTGGAAAGCCTGCAGCCATCCGGCCAGATCTGGGAAAGTACCTTTACCAACTGTAAACAATACAAAGGCATCAGTATCGTGTATCCGCGATATATTATTTCCATCGTGATTCCTGCCCGGAGTGAGCTGGCGGTACAGCAACCGGATATTGCGGCGATGCTGCAGCAATATGCCCGTTTCTTCCAGGACAAAAACGATTAGCCGGCAGCCATACACTCCTTTATGTAAGTATCTTACTTCCAGGTAGGCTATCTTTTCGTGTGTATATATCCCGCACTTTTGCGAAAAAAAAGATGCAATCGTATACTACTACCGTCACCCACGAAGTGCGTACTTACCTGAACAGCCTCCCTGCCCCAACCGGCAGCCAGCCACCGATTACCGTGTTCCGGGAAATGTTGCTGACAGCGGTAGCCGGCTGGAGTAAAGCTCCCGCAGCCGTACCTTTTATCAGCGACCATATTGTGCAGGCGGGCCTGCATATCCGGATCTATCAGATGGATCGTAGCTGCCCGCAACCGGCCTTATTGTATTTCCATGGCGGTGGGTGGATCCGGGGCAGCATCGCTACCCACGACTGGCTTTGCCGGAACCTGGCAGTTGGCTCTGGTTGTACCATCGTATCTGTCGACTACCGGCTGGCGCCGGAGCATGTTTTTCCGGCTGCCGCCACAGATGGATGGACCGCCCTCGAATGGCTCCTTGCCCATGGCCCGGAACATGACATAGATACTACCCGGCTGGCAGTAGGCGGCGATAGCTCCGGCGGTAACATCGCTATTGCTACCCTGTTGCAAGCCAAAGCAAGAGGTATCTCCCTGACTGCCCAGCTGTTAATATATCCTCCTGTAGATAACCGTATGGATACCGGTTCGTACCAGGCCTATGCCACCGGCTACGGCCTGACCCGGGCGGCTATGGCATACTGCTGGCATACCTACCTGGGCGACGGGCTGCAACCAGCCCCGCCATTGGCTGCGGTACTGCAAAATGATTTCGCAGGTTTTCCGCCCACGCTGATCATTGCAGCTGCCTGTGATCCGTTGAGAGATGACGGTGTATTACTCTCCCAAAAACTGGCCGCGGCAGGCGTGCCTGTTACCTATTCCCTGTATGAGGGCATGATCCATTTGTTTTTTCTCATGGATGCCCTGTTTCCCGAAGCCAGCGCTGCGCAGCTGGAAGCAGCAGCATTTCTGAAAAACAGGCTACTTTCGTCTGTCAACGTGTAGCCCATAGCGTTATACCATGCCGGCGTCCGAAAGGATGCCGGCCATCATCACACAATAAATACGGGTGGTATTCGTCCTGATAAATACGATAAAGACGATCATCTATGGATCATTTCTGGTCAGTTACAGGACACTATTACCCTTTGTCAGCTTCCTCCAGGGAACTGATTAACGGACTACTCCAGCCTAAGCAGCTGAAAAAAAACGCTGTATATCTCCGGGAAGGTAACATCCCGCAATGCGCTGCTTTTGTCAGCAGCGGGCTGCTGGCTTATTTTTATACAGACGACAACGGACAACGGATTATCAAAAAGTTTTTCCCGGAACATACCTTCATCGCTTCCATGACCGCGCTGCTCACCCACACCCCCGGCGATTTTATGATTACAGCACTGGAAGATACCCACCTCCTGGAATTCCGGTTCCAGGACTTCCTGGCACTCGTAGCTACCCACCATGATATTGCGATGTTTTACATCCGCTACCTGGAAAGCAACTGGGTGGTGGCCAAAGAATCACTGGAGATCAGCCTGAAACAAAAATCCGCCGGCCAGCGGTATTATGAGCTGCTGGCTACCTGCCCGGATCTGGCGGCACGGGTTAAACAACATCATATTGCCGCCTACCTGGGTATTACCCCTACACAGCTCTCCCGTATAAGGGCGGCTGAAAAAAATGGCATACATCAACCTATGTAAATGTTTAGTTCCCGGCGCCCAGGTAGTTTTGTGAAAAATAAAACAGATGGAATACACCATTCTCATTTTAGTCAATGCCACCTCACAATGGCTTAGTATGCCCCGCACCGAACGCGACACGTTTGTAGAAACGGAGTTTCGCCCTATCCTGCAGCATTACAGCAACGTCTGTAAGGTCCGGTTGTATGACGCTGACTTTACCCATCCGGGGGTATCTGATTTTTTAATTATTGAAACGAGCGACCTGCAGGCCTTCGGCTACTTGATGGGGTATCTGCGGGAGTCTAAAACGTTGGCCGCGCCTTATTTCAGCGTGAAGGAACTGGTGATAGGGGTACCTAATAATTTCAGGGGATCTATGGCAGTATCGGATATTACGGGGCAGTCCTGATCCCTTACACCTGGTAGTCTGCCACCGCTTCGCGGATAGCATGACGGGCCATGGCTGCCAGCACGGGATTACTCTTTTCATAATATGGTAAGGCAATCAATCCTACGGAGAGCGCCCAGCCACGGCCCCGTTGCCAGGTAGCTTCGTCGGCCCGGACGGTGGCGCGGAACGCTGCACGTGCCGGCGCAGTAAATAACATCCAGGCTGCCAGCAGGTCACAGGCGGGATCGCCTACACCCAGGCCACCAAAATCAATGACGGCACTTAAACGCCCTTCGGTGGCCAGGAGGTTGCCACCATGCAGATCTCCGTGTATCCATACCGGTGAGCGATCCCATACCGGCGCAGATAAAGCCTGGTCCCATACTGCTGTCACGGCTTCCATAGACTGCGTATGAGACAAGGTGCGGATAGCTTCCCGGGTAGCAGCATCCCGTGTGGCCAGTGGTACGCCCCGGAAAAAGTTGTGTGTACCCGGGCCGGGCCCCGTACCCGGATCTATTTGCTGTAAGGCATTGACAAAATTTGCCAGCGTCACAGCTGCCGCCGTATCTCCGCCAAAACGGGTAATGGTAGCGTTGTCGCCGGCAATCCATTGGTACACGGACCAGGACCAGGGAAACCCTTCTCCCGGTGCTCCTTTCACCAGTGGTACCGGCACAGTCAACGGCAACAAAGGCGCCAGCACCGGCAACCAGTGGTGTTCCTTTTCTACCTGCCACATGCCTTCTTCAATACGGGGCAGCCGGATCACCCGATCTGCACCCAACCGGTAAATGGCATTAACGGTACCGGCACTATGCACCTCCTCCACAGGCAGCTGCGCCCACTGGGGCAGCTGTGCCTGCAGGAGTCGTTTTACCAGCGGTATACTGGTATCTGCTTCCTCAGCATGCATTTTTTGCGTAGCCATATTACCGGTATTGCAACAGCGGCGCTGTTATTATTTATATTTTCTGTCCAGCTTTTCCTGGGTAGCACTTACCTGCTGCATGATGCTTTGCAAACGGTCGTATCCCATACTGTTATCCAATGCGAGGTCTTTTTTGGTCACGTCCTTTCCATCCAGGAAGGCTTCCAGGTGAGACAGGTAATGACTTTGTTCACCAAACAATGCATCGTAGATTTCATCATTCAGCCGGTCTCCTTCCTCGCGGATTTCCCGGTTGGTCAGGTCATTGATATTACGGATCTGTTCCATCACATTACGCATCTTCAACTTCACGTTTTCCAGGTCTTCCGGCGATTGTTTACCGGGCTTGATATTATTCCGCAATAAGCTATCAGAAAGGGATTTCCGGGTTTTCAGGTAATTATTCAACTCCTGTTTCAGGTTTGTCAGGTGCTGATTTAATTCCGCGGATTTTTCCCGCGTAGCGTATTTATCCACATCATTATTCAAATGTTTTACCCAGGTGAATATGCCTTTGGTAACATCCGTTACAGTGGCCGATTGAGCAGCCGCCTGACTGGCATAAAAACAACATGCAATAAGCAGTATTACACGGGATAGTCCTTTGATTAGCATTATACAGAAAGTTTATGAAAAGATGAATGGTGTTACATTGTTAACGGTAAAAGTGGTAGCGCCGGTATGCCGGCTGCCGACAATTTATGGTATTTCCAGTCCGTTGATATCGGTGGTTAATACTTCACTCATATAGTCAAAGAAAGGGCGCATGGCTTCAAAAGTAAGCCCCGCCTCTTTCAGAAACTGCGGACTTAATACTACTTTATCCGGAAACCGGCGGATGAGCAGGTACTGCTTATAACGTAACAGGTCAATGGCTTCATGGTCTTTATCAAAGCCTTTCGGGGCACTTTTCAGCTGTTCGCCTTCGAGCGTTTTAAAGTTCGCCGTAAATCCGGGACTATTGATTATTTTTCTCAATGGCGCTGCATCAAAGGCAATATCATCCCGTACCCGTTTCAGGTCCCCGGCGGAGGGCCCCCAGAAACCGCCGACAATAAAACTGTTGCCCGGTTCAAAATGATAATAGTAACCGCCGCGGCGATATTTGGTGGCGCGTCTGAAACCACCGCTCCAGTTGGTTTTGTAAGGTGTTTTATCGGAAGAGAAACGGGTATCGCGATAAATCCTGTGAAGGCTTTGTTTGCCGGAAGGCGTTTCTATCTGATCGTGCGTATTCAGCCCGGCCAGCAAGGCCTCTGCAAATACGGCTACCTGTGCCTGTTCCTGCAGGAATACCTCTTTATGGGCATTGAACCAATCCCTGTTATTGTTTTCTTTTAAGGTGGCTAAAAAATCAAATCCGGACGCGGGTATCTGCTGTAATGCTGTCAGCTGTTTTGCCATATGTTGCAATGATAACTTTTTAAAGCGGAAAATAACTGCCGGCAAATATACCATCTATTAAAAAATTATCCTGCTTCCGGAGAAAATAACAATGGAACGATGACGGGAAAAAGCGGATGCATCATCCACATAAAAAAAATCCGCGCCGAACGCGGATTTCAAAACAGCCTGTTGTCCTTTGCGGGAACATCATCCGGCAATTGTACCGATGCCGGCGCTGTGCCCCTCTATGATGCAGGGATAATGATTGCCTGATAACAAGTGTCAGCAAATGCCGCACAGCTGGAAAAACGATACCGGCGATCCGGTATATTTCCGCTACAAAAGTAAAACAGCCCCCGCTTCCGGCAATACCCACGGCACAGGATTTACACCTACCTGTTTTCGGGTATTCTGATTTTTTTAATACAGCCTATGCATTTGTTTTTTATTTTGGTGTTATGAGAAGATGCTTCCTCCTGTTATGTTTGTTTTCGATCGTTGTCATGAACGGTTATTCCCGGCAGGCTGCTTCCAACCCCGCTGCCGATAGTCTGCAAAAACAGCTGCAGCAAGCCACCACCGATAGTGCCAAAGCCATGGCGTATTATGCGCTGGCAGCGTCCTTTGTCTCCGACTCCGCCAAAGCGGCACAATACCTCCGGCAAGGTTATCAGTATAGCCGGCAAACACCTTTTCTGCTGGCACTACACCTTTATTACCAGGGCTACCTGCTCGCGAAATTACAGCCGGAAAAAGCCAAAACATTTTACCTGCAAGCCGACACGTTACTACGCCAATGGTCTACCCCTGAGGCTTTCCGCTACAGGGCCCGGACCTGGTACGATTACGGCGCCATCATGCAAAGACAGGATGACTCCAAAGCCTTTACAGACATCCTGATTCATCAGGCCATTCCGCTGGCCAAACAATCCGGCGACCATACCGTTACCGGCAAGGATTATCTGGCGCTCGCCCTGGTATTTAAAAACGGAGGAGAGTATGAAAAAGCAGCCGCTTATATTTTTGATGCCATCCAGGAATTTAAACAACCCGGTGTAGCTGCTACCGAACTGATTACGGCTTATCATACCCTGGCTGAAAACTATGCGTTATCCGGACAAAGTGCCAAAGCATCGCTGATACTGGATACGGCGCAGACCTTACTCAAAGCCTATCCGGACTCCTTCTACTATCTCGACTTCTACGCCGCTGCAGGCCTTAACTATACCGTAGAGGGCAAGTTTAAAGCCGCACTGGCCAGTCTGGATAAAGGCGTGGCACTGGCCAGACAACTGGGACTTCGTTATGAAGAACAACGATTGGTACTCCAGCAATTCTACGCCTGGTACAACGATAAAAATTTTGACAAGGCGAAGTCCGTGTTGCAATACCTGTTGCAACAGCCCGAAATGATGCAGCTGGCCACCAACCGGCTACAGCTCTATTACGGTATGGCGGCCACCTACGAAGGGCTGGAACAAATGACGCAGGCGTATGAGTGGATGAAGAAGTACAGTGAGCTAAGCGATAGCCTCTCCCGCAGCCAGTTGAAGAACGATGTACATGCGATGGAAATAAAATACCGGAATGCCGAGAAACAACAGGAAATAAATGCCCTCAAAGCCAAAAACCTCCAGGAATCCCTGTCTGTCAGCAATTCCCGGCTCATGAACTGGCTGATGGGCGGTACGATACTCTTCCTGTTGGTGGTGCTGGTTTTAGCACAAATCATCTATCGCCATAAAAAGAAATTGCAGGCACAAAAAGAGCTCAGCTATCAGCAACAGTTGTGGGCAGTAGAACAACAACAGCTGCTGCAATTCAGTCAGGGCGTGTTGGAAGGGGAAGAAAAAGAACGGCGACGACTGGCGCGCGACCTGCACGACGGCCTTGGCGGTATGCTGGCCGGCGCTAAAATCAATTTGTCTGCCCAGCTGGAAAATACCCTTTCCCAGGGGCAGCACATCGAGCTGGAAAAAATCACGCAGCAGCTGGATCATTCCGTGACAGAACTCCGCCGCATTGCCCACAACATGATGCCGGTAAACCTCTTGAAATTCGGGTTAAAAACGGCCTTGAAAGACCTCTGTGAATCACTCATCAACGACACCACCCATATTGATTTCCAGACGCTGAACATGGAAACGCCCCTGCGGGAAGAAGTACAGCTGCATATTTACCGGATCGTACAGGAACTGCTGAGCAATGCCATCCGTCATGGCCAGGCAACTCATATTATTCTTCAATGCAGCCAGGATGATAACCGCTTTTTTATTACCCAGGAAGATAACGGCAAAGGCTTTGATCAGCAGGCAGCCCATCAGCAAAAAGGCATTGGCCTCTCCAATATCAGAAACCGGGTTGGTTTCCTGAGAGGAAAAATTGACATTGAATCCATCGTAAACGAAGGAACCACCATAAACATTGAACTATATGTTGACTAAAGTTACCACCCTTTGTATTGTAGATGACCACCTGATTGTATTGGAAGGGTTACAGAAGCTGCTGGCAAATGTGAAAGATATACAGATCAGTGGATGCTTCACCACAGGTGCAGCCACATTGGCTCATCTGCAAACCAATCCGGTAGACATTCTGCTGCTCGACATCAGTCTTCCCGATATCAACGGTATAGAACTATGTAAGGAAATAAAAATTCTGTCGCCAGCCACGCGGATACTGGCCTTGAGCAATCACTCCGAACGCAGTCTGATATTACAGATGCTGCAAAACGGCGCCAGTGGCTATTTACTAAAAAATGTATCCGGAGAAGAACTGGTAGCGTGTATACAGGAAGCACTCGGCGGACTGGTTACATTCAGCAAGGCCGTGAAAGAAATTATGGCCCGCCCTTCTATGACCGAATTAAAAGGTACGCCCCAGCTCACCAAACGCGAAAAAGAAATTCTGTTGCTGGTATCGGAAGGAAAAACAACACTGGATATTGCCCAACTGCTGAACCTCAGCCCACTGACGGTAGAAACCCACCGCAAAAATCTCATCCAGAAATTTCAGGCGCCCAATATGGCCGCTGTCGTTAAAGCCGCTACCCAACAGGGACTGGTATAACCCAACGTATTTTCCCGGCAGCACACCACTCGTACAGCTGCCGGGAAAAAGCTCCTTTATTGTACTTATCTGACAATCAGTAGTTTTTGCGCCACCGTTGACGAAAGGGATTTAAAATAATAAATACCCGGTGGCAGCCCTGATACATCCAGCGTCGTACGGGCGCCGGCGGTCAGCTGTATCCGTTTCAGCACCTGTCCCCGGCCGTCGGTGAGTACGGCCGGCCCTGTAGCTCCGCCACTGATATATACCACATCCGTAGCCGGATTAGGCGTTACCGTTATAACGGTTCCACCCGTACGTTTCTTGTCGGTATTTTCCATGAATGTCTTCCCTGCCAGCGATGACAAGGGTTTCAGGTATATCTTCAGCTGCGGCTGCAAAGCGCTATCCGCCGTTTCCCGGGAATAGAAACCCGCATCCGTTTTTCCGTCGCCCCGGGCAGTAGCCACTGTATGCAGTGACAACAAAGGCTGGCTGCCGCTGATCACGTCCTTCACCCGGGCAGTAATATCAAATTCCACCGCCGTACCTACCGGACTACCGGGAAAAAGGCCTGGTAGAACCGTGGAAGCAGGTTTGTTATTCCAGTTAATTCCCAGCTCCGTCCAGCTGTTATCTGCTACGGCATTCACCTGCCAGTTGGTATTGGTCACTGAAATATTGGCGTTTTTCACCTGCAGTTGAAATGTAACGCGCGCTATCCGGGAGGTATCCATGGCTGGCAATGGAAATTTCGTATATACTTCCCGGTTGTAGCCGGTATTATCTTTTTTGATGATCAGCGTACTGGCGGTACCGTAGTTCACCGCAGCGTTGGCGCCATCATTCACATAGGCATCTGCTACCGCGTAGATACGCTGTATATTTTCCGGCGCCGGCTCCGTATAGTCCGGTGTCTGGGCATTCACCACTCCCCTCACCGTGGCGCCGGCGTAGGGCGTAGTTGGCAGGTTCATCACCAGGTGTTTTTCGCCGGTGATACCCGGTAGCTGCAAACGCAGGGCAATACTGCTTTTCAGCTGCGACGGATCGGCCAGGTGTACTGTTACCTGGGGCGTACCGATATTTTTCAGGATGAGCGCACAGCCGGCATTGGCCCGGATCGTCACGCCTGCTCCCGTATAGGTAGCCGCCCGGAAAAATACCAGCTGCCAGATACCCAGTCCCTGATGTCTGACTACCTGCACCGAATCGGTGTTTGCCAGTATCCGGATGTTGGTGGTATCATACGCCTCCATATCCGCCGCGGATTGTTTGCCTGGCAATATCATATAGGCGTAACTGTTATTAACGGGTTGCCCGCCGTGATTCAACCACAGTTTAAATACATCCATACGTACCGTATCGGCAGCGGAAGTATTATTGATCGCTTTCCAGGTACCGGCCTGTTGTTCGTTGGCCAGATGCACAGCGCCGCCCTGCGGGAACAAATAGCCGATGCCATGGTGCAATGCCCAGCGGAGATTCCCCGGATAACTACGGCTTCCTTTATTCAATACCGTGGTAGCACCACCTGCGGATACCGTTACCGGCCCATCCAATAAACACTGGTTCACGGTGGTATTTACTTCCCCTGCAGCCGTAGCAGTGATACCAGCGCCCAGGCATACTATTTCGTCATTGAAAAAGAACCAGGATTTTTTTGCGGTCGTATTAATGCTATAGTTATTATCTGTATAAGCATAGGTAGTTACGCCGTACAAACTATCTGATACTCCGCCGGTAAAGGTGGAGGTACCCGCTGTGCCCCATTGTGCAGGTACGGGAATGGTGTTTAACAACGGCGCCGTAACACCGGGAATCCGGTTCCAGTCCCACACCGGAAAAATATTGTAATACTCGTTGCCGGTAGTGGCGATGTTGGTAGCGCCATCTGCCAGAAAATATCCTTTCAGGTTTTCGCCGTTGCCGTTTTCATTACGCAGCGTGCGGGCAGATACTGTTCTTACATCAAAGCTGTAGGCAGGCCTTACATGCAGGGCGTAATCGGACTTCCAGAAATGGCTGTGGCCAGCCTGTACGCCAAATTCCGCGGGTTGTACGCCGGTAAGCCTGCTGATAGCCGAATCATATACCGGTGCATAGGCAGGGTCCAGCAACTTCATACTGGCGGCGGTACCCGCCATTCCTGATTGCAACAGGGCATTGTTCCGGCTGACCCCACGCCCCAGTACATCAAAATGAAAATACTGGCCACGTATTACGGGTAGAAAAGTGTTGCGCATAAAACTGCTGAGGAGTGCCAGTCTGCTGCCCGCCAACGCATAGGACGTACCTACGGTGAACAGCGCTACACTCACTTCTCCGTTCAGCAGTACCGAGCCATAGCCGCCGATGTAAAGCTGCATACCATGTTGCAGGTAAGACATATCATATTGTATGCCTTCTCCTGTAGTCATAAAAAGCGGGTAATAAGCCTGGGCCACACCGAATGATAAGACTGCGGCATCACCGGCCAGACACCCCCGGTATATCCAGTGGGTAGCAATATCCAGTTTGTTGGCGCCTGTACCCTGTGATCCGCTTTGGTCCGGCCGCCCGCCTTCTGTTGCCATCCGGCCCAGCAGTTGCTGTACGGTGGTATCGGGTAGCGGTAACAGGCCAGTGCGCATCAGGATCAATATAACGCCCACCCGTTGCGGGCTGGCGATTTGCTGCATATACCAGTTGGTGCTGGTAGGATGTGCGCTGTACCAATAAGCCAGGCCGGCCGCAATCCGTTGCTGCAGTTGTGCGTTACCATAGTAATAGCCACCGGCCCGGGTATAGGCCAGCGCCATGCTGCGGAGACGATCCAGGTGAGCCACCGGCGTCCAGTTGGTTTGTGCCCGGTCCGCATAGTTGATGTCGGTCCAGGAACCATCGGTCTGTATGGTGTTCAGCAATCCGGCTACCGTGAGGCGCAGGGCAGCTGTGTCTTTCACACCGGCCCACTGTATTTGCCGGATGTTGGTCATAACAGAATCATACACCGTAGGAATGGTATCTCTTCCTTTGCCGGCAGCAGGTACATGGATAGTCAGGACAGCCAGCAGGGCTGCCAGTATCCTCCATTTGATTTTCATGATCATTGTTCAGGTATTAGCATGAATGGATAGCTGATAAAACGTGGATAACATCATTGTACAGGTCAGACCGGCATTGTTCACTTGCTGGGGAAGTCATTTTACACGAATGACTTCCTGCGATCTGGTTACTGTAACAATATATTAAGAATTTACCATTTATCAAAATGCCCCTGCACGATGTTTTTATACGCCTGGTTTCAGGTGCAGTTGCACCTTTGAAAAAGGGTCACCCTGTTTGGTTACCGTCAGTAAAGTAGAATCGGTATTGAAAGTATACTGGAAGACACTATTCTTATAATTATAGCTTCCCCAGTTGTTGCTTACCTGGTATCCCACAATACAGTTTTTGATAAAGGGCAGATAATAGGTCAGGTAGGTAGAAGGACCATCCATCAGATACGGCAGCAATAAACCACCGCCCCCTACATCGGAAGTCAGTTTATTTATATATGCCAAAAACCACATCGCGTGGTAAGGACTACGGACCTGATTGGTCGTCAGCTGCAATTGATCATATAAACTGTAATGCCTGTCAGCCACTTTTTCAAACTTGTCCAGTTTAAACGGGATACTATCTTGTGGGGTGTTATATCTGAAACGTACATAATTCCAGACGGCATTATCCCGTATTGTATAGATAGCTTCGATGTGATGCCCTGCGGTATAACTCAGGGAGTCATATTCCGATTGCAGCTGACCATCTGTAATACTGTTAAAATAGCTGGTATCTTCCAGGGTTTTACCAGTGGTCACTTTTTTATAGTACACCTTACATACATCTCCCGCGGCGTTATACCGGAAAATAGCCGCAGTTAATTTGGTGATGTACACATCATAATAGGAAACAGCCACATACCCGGGCCGTTGATCAGCCAGATAATACACAAAAAACTCCGGCGCCCTTAAAAAAGGTGGTTTAAATCCGGTCAGCCGGTTGCCGTTATAAAAAAATTTCATGGGGTAGCCGCTGTTAAAATCGCCGGAAATTTCTGTCAGCAAAAGTGGTCTGGACGGCGGTATGGTGGGTACGGGTGCAGGGGTGACGGTAACTACCTCCTGCTCTTCTGGTGATTCCATCCGTTTTTCTTTCTTGCAGGCCACTAACAGGCAGGCGGCTGCCAGGGTAAGGGATCGTAAAGTCTGTAGCATAAGTAATGGGGAAAATTTAGCTATTATATCAATGTAGTCCGGTAAAAATATGTTTATCCGGATGTAAGTCATACCGGTTATACCCTACACCTGTTTTTTAGGTAACAAATGTAAGGAATGGCTTCCGATATGCGGTGCTACAAATGAGTTACACTTATCTTGTACCCTGCCAGCTATAATAACTACCTGACCCAACTATTTCTATTGCACGGCAACATGCTCCAGGGCAGTGGCCCCGTACAGATAATTATCCTCCTTCCCATCACTTTCAGCCTTCTTTACCTGGTTATACGCATAATACTGTAGTCAGAAAATCAGTCCGCCGGTTTATTATTATCAAGTGCGATCCCACAACGGACTTCCATTGCCTGCTGACAGCCACCCCCCGCTTCATTTTTCAACTGTAAGGATATCACAGGCATACATGCTATTTTGCTGATACTGTCGCAGGCAACCTGTCAATTCCATAATTCCAATTGTTATAGCTTCCTATCGGCAGTGCCTATTTATTTATCATTTAAACCTGATTCACGTATGAAAAAGATCGTTTCCAAAAAACTGCAGCTGACTACTATTAAAATTGCCAGCCTCACCCAGGTAAAACAACAGGACGTAAAGGGTGCCGCCACTTTCCCTTGTTCACAAATTATCAGTTGTAATCCAAATGATAGCTGTATCTGTTAATGTACAGTCATCTTATCAACAACGCCTGCCGGACCATGGGCAGGCGTTGTTTTTTAATGGGTTAGCGGCGCAATTTGTATCATCTTTCATACTTTTGACTGCACACCGTTTAACCATTTCCGTTATATGCCTATACGCATTATTGTATAACTTTATATTCGAACGTAGTGCTACTATACAGCCAGTTATCTGTTATGCCATAACTTTTCATTTCCTTCACCTGATTATACTGATCATAGGTATACACATGCCGGTAAGCATTATCACTGGTCACGTTGTGCTGCGGCACTACCGGCATTTGACTCAGGTGCCGGTCATTATAGAAAAGGTTATTCAGAAAAGCAGGTTTGTCCAGGTTAAAACCACTTAAAATGTTGGGATACTGATCATTGCCTGTCTGTACAATGACAGGTGTATAGCTGGAATCGGGGAACCAGCCGGCTGGTTTCGTTCTGCGATCAAATACTTCTCTCAAACGTATTTCCGTTAGCTGATGACTGGCATTAAAAACATACTGATTACGGGCCAGCACAGTATAAGACAATAAAATGCCACCAAGGGGAAACAAGGTAGCATAGGTAGTTTCAGCCAGGCTATCTCCCTTGTAATAATAGTTGGTTTCAAACTGCAGCCATACATTTCCGGGAATGATGATACTCGACATCCGGCTAAGCCGACCCTGTGTATCATAGTAGAAATGGATAGAATCACTGGTTTTACTCGTCCGGTAAGCCAGCAGGCCACTGTTATTGTAGCCATAGTGATAAGAGACTGTATTTACTAACTTGCCATCTGTTTTATATTTTATGTCTGAACGGATAAGCCGCCGCTGCGTGTTATAGGTGTAAGCAACGTCTTCCTCTTTGTTGTCTCTGGTAGTAACAGACCTGCTGATCAGCCGGAGCGCTCCCACCTTATTGCCGGCAGCCGCATGCGGATGTCCGGATAGCATAGCGGCGTCTGGTTTCCGGCAGGCATCACCGGTCAAAATCATTCCGGCACATAACAAGGGTACAATACAGCGATAAAGGCATTTCATCGTATAAACTATTGGGTTAATGATTGTGCTACCATACAGGTAAACGTTTACTATTACAAGCGGGTATTGCTACATCGTGGACAGGTATATTCATTCCCGGGGTTAACCACTGATCAGGGCTGTAAAATAAATACACGCCCCTGAAACAGGCTGACAGTAATGATCAGGAGAGATTATTCCGTGGTGCGGAGATACGTCAGTAACTAATCTTAATTTGTTGTACTGTCGCAGGACACCTGTCAATTCCATTTATACACGTGCCTAATCATCAATCCGGCAGCGAATATTCATTTACAACATTTAAACCTCACGTCACGTATGAAAAAGATTGCTTCCAAAAAACTGCAGCTTTCTAAGATTAAAATTGCCAGCCTTAGCCAACCACAACAAGTGGAAGTAAAAGGTGGTGCTTCTTCCCTTTGCACAAGATATATCAGCTGCGGACAACCACCTAGCTGTATCTGTTAATGCACTGAAATGTATTAAAATGCCTGCCAGTGGTCTGGCAGGCATTTTTTAGCAGGTATGCGCTGTTTACGATACAGCCATCCCGCTGTAACCAATGTTGATTTAAGGTGCTGTCACGGGCTACTACCTGTCTATTCCGCTATAATCATGGCCGCTATCCCATTGGCAGTGCCCATCTGTTTACCATCTAAATTTCGTGTCAAGTATGAAAAAAATTGCTTCTAAAAAATTGCAGCTGACTACTATTAAAATCGCCAGCCTCACCCAGATAGCACAACAGGAAGTAAAGGGTGGCGCCACCCGTATCCTCGAGTGTTCACTCCTCAGTTGCGGGCAACCTGGCAGCTGCCGCTGTTAAGAACTGGTATCTTATTCAAAGCGCCTCCCGGTTGTCCGGCAGGTGCTTTTTATTTCCGGTAAGATGGTGATCTGTCCGGAAGGCTATCGTTTGCCCATACCTTTAACGGGCGATGGTTCCGGCACTACATTTTCCATTTCTATGGAAAACAGCACCGTCGTGATTTTCCATTCACCATTCGCCCGGATCAATGCCCAGCTCTCTTTTCCCCAGTTCTGCTTTTTCCCGTCCCACCAGAAACTGTAGTCAAACGTGATCGTCGCCACCCGTTCATCTCCCGTCATCACCAGATTATAAAATCGTTCTTCCTGTTGCCGGCTGTCTTCTATTATTCCCTTGAAAAAGCTACGGGGACTGCTGCTGAAATAATTCTTTTTTGCCTGGCTGTTTTGCTGCTGAAAATGTAAAAAGCTTTTTTCTTTGTCTACGCCTATCCAAACGACCGGTGCACTATGAAAAAGCTGATAGAAGGTGGTACTGTCTTTGGTTTTGATACTCTTCATAAAATCAGCTACTACCCGTTCCAGTTCCTTTCTGGTGGTCTTGTCCGGTTGTTGTGCATAGCCTGCCTGTGCCAGGTCCAGGAGCATTAAAAAAATAAAAATACTGCGTTGCATATTGACTATTGTTGTTTCAAAGATATCCGGGAACTACCATACACGGGGCAGCCAGCAGACAAACAATACTTCGCCGCAGCTATACAGGTATCTATCGCAGATAAAAATTATTTTCCGGCACAGGCATCCGATGTTATTTTTTCTCAACGGAAAAAACTTAAATTGACGATTGCAGGTATTTGCTAAAGGCTACCTGCAGTAAGAGGTACGATTACCAGCACACCAGAACAAACTGCGGATGAAGACATTTGATATCATCACTACAGAAAGACTGCATTTAAGAAAGCTGGATGCAGCCGCTTATCAGTATATTTTCGCGCTGACAGATGATGCCGTTGTGATGGAATTGCTCGGCCTCAACACGCCTGCTGCCCTAGCGGAAGAGCGGGAAAAGTACCGCCAGGGATTTACCACTTTCAACAGATCACTGGTACAGTTTCAGCTATTGGATAAACACACCCAGGCAGTCATTGGCTTATGCGGATATCATACCTGGTACCCCGCCCACTTTCGGGCCGAAATCGGCTATGCCGTCACCGATGAACCATACAAAGGAAAAGGCATCATGTCTGAAGCACTTAAACCTATTATTCAATATGGGTTTGAGCAGATGGCGTTAAACAGGATTGAAGCCTTTATCGGTCCACAGAACATCGCTTCCCGCAAGCTGGTGGAGAAATTCCATTTTGTGCAGGAAGGAGAAATGCGGGAGCATTATTGTAAAAACAATATCCTGGAAAATGCTGTTGTTTATTCATTACTCAAAAAAGAATATAGCCAGTTTTACCAGGATTAATAAACGCTTGCTGCCGATACCTTTCCTGTAAAGCTTTACCGGCAAATACCTTTCACGTACCTTTATTTTTATAAACCGGAATGCATGCCTTATTCAAATACCGGCAAAGTTGCCGTACAAAAGCCAGAAAATCTTGCGTTGAAAGTGTATGAACACTTTCATGATATCGGTCTGCAGCGTCCTTCCAAAGCATTGCTGGAGGAATTCTTCGACTGTTTGTTTTACGCCAGTCTGGAAAGAGAAGAAGGACAAGAGATCCGCGTAACGGTTACTTATTACAATCCGCGTTCGCAGCCCGCCCGGCAGGATAAAGAAGACGGCTGGTCCTTTGTACAGCTGGATAAGCCCATTCCATTGAATGTAAGCAGTCTGGTGAAACTGGCCAAGGCGGCTGATCCCTGGAGTGGTTCCGTAGCGGTTTCCCATATTAATCAAACCCTCAGTATCGTAGGGCTGATCGACCAGGCAGTACACCTGCAGAGTTACCTGAACCTGGAAGAAGAAGCCCGGCCGGAACAACCCGGCCTGTTTCAGGCTTTTGTTACCGGGATTGGTTCCATTACTGTCATGAGAAACCTGCATGTAATCGCCAGTTTCAAAAAAGGCACCCTGATTACCGATTACCTGGACGTGCTGTCGAGAAAAGGACAGGTCTTTGAACTGATTACCCGGATAGCGGAAAATACGGCTGTAAAAGTAGCCCGGAAAATGAAGGAAAACGGCCTGGAAGCAGTGCCTCAACCCGAGCTGGTGGTCAGCTGCCGCGTACTTTATATCCGGAGCCTCAAGCGCATTCTTACCCGTATCAAAAACTACGCACACGGCGGCGCCATGCTGATTACACCCGGCCAGACCGACCTGAAAAGGAAATATGGGATCACCTACGACCGGATTACCCAAACCATCATCAAAATCATTTATAACAAACAGCTGCCCCCTGAAGAGCAAACCGATATGCAGGCCCTCACCCGCGAATTAAAAGGCGCCATCCGTTTTGTGGCCTCTCAATCCTGCGTAGATGGCCTCGTATTGCTCGATACCAGCTTTGTTGTAAAGGGGTTTGGCGTGGTCATTGACACCAAAGACGGTCCGGAAAAGGTGTATCAGTCACTCAATATCAATTTCAATCCGGAGAAAACGGCGATCATTGTACCCAATCATTTCGGTACCCGGCACCGGTCTATGTTCTCCTATTGCTATTATCATCCAGGCAGTCTGGGCTTTGTGGTATCGCAGGATGGCGACATTCGTGCCATTACCCGGGTAGGTACCAAAATAGTGATCTGGGAAAACATCCTGATACAGAAAGGGAAAGCCACCCCGCGGAAAAAATAATGCCGCGGCAACTGTTATAAGGCTCACAGCAATAGCTGTCAATGGCGTTTTTTATCGCTTCCTATTCACGGCTATTTTATGCTATACTATAAAATATCCGGTGCTGTCAGCCATGGTTGACAGTACCGGATATTCCGCTATCCTATTATTGTACACATCCTCCTGCTCCTTCCGGTCTGAAAAAAAATCATCTGTTTCCCGGTGATATTTTCCTCATTTTTGACACTATGATTAAAACCCGACTATTATGCAAACAAACGAGGACCAACGCCTGGAAGCGCTTTACCGGGAAACCTTTCCTGATGTAGCCCGGATGGTGCATCAACTGGGAGGCGATGCTGCCACAGCGAAAGACCTCTTCCATGATGCGTTGATCATTTATCTGGAGAAACACCGTCAGCACACCTTACAAATCCGGTTGTCTGCCAAAGCCTATCTGATAGGTATTACCCGCCTGCTCTGGTACAAACAGTTCCGCAGCGATTGCCGCCATACGGATCTGGGTCCGCTCGAAGAGCGCCTGACTGTACCGGAAGATTTTTATACGGCTCCTGCGGCCGCAGAAGCTCCCTTGCTGCGCTATTTAAAAAGCGCCGGTGAAAAATGCCGGCAACTGTTGCAAGCCTTCTATTATGATCAGCTATCCATCCCGGAAATAGCCACCCGCTTTGGTTATCGCAGCCGTCATTCTGCTACCGTTCAAAAATATAAATGCCTGGAGAAAGTGAGAGAACAGGTAAAAAATACCATCCAACATGAGGCCATCATTACGTGACATACAGGAAACAGACCGGTACCTGCTGCAGGAGATGACAGCAGGCGAACGCCGGGTATATGAAGCCAGGTTGCTGACCATCCCGGATTTGCCGGAAAAAACCGCCCATCAGTCGCGGGTGCACCAGCTGATTCGCTGGCTGGCACGGCGCGACAAGCGGCGACAACTGGATGCCCTTCATACCCGTTTATTACAGGATCAGCATTTTGCACATCAATTACAACAAATATTTAAATAGCCATGCCCATTATACCCACAGTTATAGACGGTAGCACCCGAAGCGCCTACGACATTTACAGCCTGTTGCTGAAAGAACGTATCATTTTCCTGGGCACCGCTATCGATGAACATTCCGCCAATCTGGTCGTAGCACAGCTATTGTACCTCGACAGCGAAAACCATCATCCGATCCGGCTGTATATCAGTAGTCCGGGCGGCGTGATCTATGCCGGTTTTGCCATCTATGATACCATGCGGATGCTGAAATCACCGGTTTCCACAGTAGCCGTAGGTTTCACCGGCAGCTTCGGTACCATGCTGCTAACGGCAGGCGCCCGTGGTCAGCGTTATGCCCTGCCCCATGCTACTATTCACATGCACCCGGCTTCCGGCGGCGCCAAAGGCTATACGGAAGATGTGCGCATCGCCTACCACGAACAGGAACGGCTTGAACAACAGATCTTCCTGATGATCGCTAAAAACACCGGACACACGGTCGCTGAAATTGAAGCCGCTTATCAGCGCGACCGGTTCATGAATGCGCTGGAAGCAAAGGCATTCGGGCTGGTAGACGAAGTGCTGGGTGATGTACAGGACCTGTTGCTATGGGAACATATCCGTTTTCCCACCGATACCCTCCCCCTATTAAAACAGATTGGTCACTCCTGACGTATAGCCGTGGTGGTTTCCATCCAATACCTGTCAATATCTTCTCCACAACTGACTGCTACTGAAAAGTAATTAAGCTGTATCTTCGCGCATCTACTGTCTGGCCAACGACCATACACATACCACGCACGAACGAAACAATTTTTAATCACCTGTAAGGAAAAAGAAAAACAGCAGTTATGACGAATCAACCCACATTCAATTTTTTAACACATAATCAATCTGCCTGGGATAAACAGGCATTGGCGCAACACGAATGGTCCCGGCCCGTGAGCAGCGAGCTGACCACAGCCGCCCGCAATGGTCAGTGGGAAGTACACCTTACGCCACAACCATTGGATAAATCCTGGCTGGGCAATATTAAAGGGAAACGTATTTTATGCCTGGCCTCTGCCGGCGGACAACAAGGTCCGATTCTGGCGGCAGCCGGCGCGGAAGTAACCGTGTATGACCTTTCTATCGAACAACTGAATCAGGATAAGATGGTGGCCGAGCGCGATGGACTCACCCTGCAAACCGTACAAGGTGATATGACCAATCTGCAGGCATTTGCCCCCGACACATTCGATCTTATTTTCCACCCGATTTCCAACCTCTATGTACCTGATGTAAACGGGGTATGGCAGGCCTGCTACCGCGTATTGAAACCCGGCGGTGCGCTGTTGTCCAGCTTCTACAACCCGGTTGTATTTATCGGCGACCGCAATCCGGAATATAAAGACCAGGGTATCATCAAACCCCGGTATAAAGTTCCCTACGCGGATGTCAAAGACCTGGAACCGGCGGATATCGAACGGAAAGTAAACGCCGGAGAAGCCCTGGTATTCGGGCACTCTCTGACGGATTTGATTGGCGGACAAACCAAAGCCGGATTCGTCCTCACAGGATTTTATGAAGATTTTCAGCCCCGGCCAAGGTTTCTGGTAGATCATTATCTGCCTACTTTCCTGGCTACCCGGGCGGTAAAGTTATAATTACCAGTGGTACTACCGGAGAACGCCCCGGTAGTACTTTTACGGCTTGATAGTTTTATTGTGTCATTCCGACACTTCTTACAACTGTCCGTTTCCTCAGACTGTCCCTACCTGCAAACACAAGCGCACCTATCATTTTAGGTAAAAAAATATGCCTCCTTTACTGTGTAAAAAATGAACCGCATCTTTTCCTGTTCCTTTTTTTTTAAAATGCCTCTGTTGTTTTTTAAATACTTTGCGCGCCCAAATCCAATGATCATGCATCCTATACTGTTCAAGAAAAGTTACCTTGCCATCCTGGCCATCTGTGTCATTATCAGCTGTAAAAAAAGTGATTCCGAAGCACCTGTATCCGCAGGGCGATATGAAAACGCTTCTACTTTATTCGCGTCACCTGCAGTGATGATTACGGCCGGTGGTAACATTACCGATCAACATTTCATACAGGCATACCTGGACCGGCATCGTCACACCAATGTTTTTGTTTTTGGCAATACAACGGCAAAGGCGGCCTCCATTCTACTAACCATTGAGTTTAAAGAAGACCGGCGGGCAAGCATCATTTACCACGGTCCAGCCGGTAACACATATCCTATACCATTCGAGATTATAGGTAAGGCAGGTACCTCCTTTATACTGGCCAGCATTGACTCCTTTCAGCGGTATGTCCCCTTACCGGAAAGTATATGTGATCGATATGTCAGGCAAATAACAGCAGTCCAGCTACAACCGGCCTGTTACGAAATGCCCTCGGTTAACGGGATCAGCTGGGCCTGTAAAGAACGATTTACCATACCGGTAAGCCGGGTAACAGGCGATATGTACATTCCACTTTTAACCTATGACATCATGTACAGTGATCAGGGTGCATCCTGTTGGCGCGCTACCGGCTTTTATGTAGGTATGCCCAATAAGGGGATAACTGTAACCGGCCGGGATACTATTGTATATCAGCCAGCCATGATTAAACTAGTCCGGAAGTAAGCGGATATAAACAATGGCCACACGGTACACGAAGCAGACCATTGCAGATAAAATCCACTTTGCTATTTTTCGGACTACGCAGGCGATAAAACGATCATTACAGGCGGTACTACCGGAGCTGGCCCCGGTAGTACGCTTCTTCCTTGACAACTTCACTCCCCGGTCCGGCATGCCCCGGCTCTCCTATTCAAAAAGGTAGCTTTGCCGCTAAACATAATGACAGCTATCATTGTGATAAAACCCTCCGATCCCTTTACGACACAACAACCAAACGGGATCTTTTCCTGCATCCTTATTTTCTGCGGTGCTGGTATATTTTAAATATATTGAGTGTACAAACCCAATACCATGAATAATATACGGTACAAGAAAAGCTATCTTGCCATTATAGTCATCATCATTACTGCCTCCTGTAAAAAAAAGGACCGGGATCCGGAACCACTGCTGCTGCAGGGGCAATACGAGACCGGCTCCACTATTTCAGTAGCGCCGGCAGTCATGCTGACCACCAACGGTATCATTCACGACCAAGCATTCATACAGGCATACCTGACCCGGACTCAGCACATGAATGGTTTTGTATTTGGCAATACAACGGCACCGGCGGATCACATACGATGGGGCGTCGATTTTAAAGCAAACAACCAGGCAACCGTTACCGCTTATCCGACATCGGGTCCTTCCATTTCCAAACAATATGAAATAACAGACAATACTGGTTCCTCTTTTGTATTGGGTAGTCTCGATTCTTTATCATTTATGAAACCAGCCTATACATCCATATGTGATCAATATAGCCGGCAACTGGTGATGGCCCACTTCCAGCCCGCCTGTACACCGCTTCCACCGGGTAGCGAAGTAAAAGAATTGTGTAAAGAAAGAATGGCCATTCCCGTCAACGTGATATCAGGTGAATTGTACATCGCCCTATTAACCCATGATATCACCTCCCGCAGTGAATCAGCGTCCTGTTGGCGCCAATCCCGGTTTCAGGTGGCTGTTGTCAATAATAGCCTATCTGTAGCGCCTGGGGATACGATTATATACCAGCCAACCAGGATTAAATTAATCCGGAAGTAAACAGGTATTCGTGAAGGAGGTACTTCACGGTATCGGATATACGATTTGATTCATGACAGCGTAAAGCAAATACCCATTGCTGTTCTAAATCCGGCAGGTTAAATGCCTTTACCTGCAAGACCAACCGGATACTTCCAGCCCCGATAAAGTTTCGGCAGCTCCTTCCTGCCTGCTTTCCTGGCTATCCAGACGACAAAATTATAGTTGTATACAGACTACCGGAGTTGGCTCCGGTAGTACTCTTCTTCCTTGATAATTTTGCAGCTCCCTTTCAGACAGACCTTCTGCACTCCTACCCCAAAAGGCAACTTTACCTGCAAACATAACGGTATATGTCATTGTAGTAAAAGCCTTCAATTCCTTAACAGCCCGGCAGATGAACAGCATCTTTTCCAGTATCTGTATTTTTATGGGTAGTGTTGTCTTTTAAATATATTGAGGTTACGAAACTAACATCCAATACCATGAACATTATACGACACAAGAAAAGCTATCTGGTCATACTGGCAATCGCAGCTATTATCTCCTGTAAAAAAAATGAACCTCAACGCCTGCTGGGACGTTTTGAGACCACTTCCGACCTATCGGTATTACCGGCAGTCATGCTAACCAGCAATGGTACCATTAACGACCAAATGTTTATACAAGCATACCTGACCCGGCACCAACACACCGATGGTTTTATATTTGGCACCACAACATCTTGGGTAGATGAGCATCCACTGGCTATTGATTTTAAAGAAAACAACCAGGCAATCGTCACCCCTTATCCGCAATCTGCCCCATCAGTTACCAGACTTTTTGAGGTGACAGGTAATACCAGTTCTTCTTTTGTACTCGGTGGTTATGATTCCACCAACATATTGATTCTGCTAAATATGAACAGATGTGAACAATATGTCTGGCCGCTTCTCCAGGTCCACTTTCCACCTGTCTGCTCACCACTTTCATCCAGCACCGGATACAAAGAAGTATGCAAAACCAGATCAGCGATCCCCATCAACCGGATAGGCGATGATATATATATTCCCATTTTTACTTTTGATATCACCCGCAACGACGGAAATATCTCCTGTTGGTATAAATCCCGGTTTGAGCGAGCCACTGTTAACAGTAGCCTGTCTGTAAAAAGCGGAGATACGATTGTATACCAGCCGTCTCTGATTAAATTAATCCGGAAGTAAACAGGTATTTAAATCTATCAAAAACATAACGGCCAGCCTCGTGTATCCAATACTTTGAGGCCGGCCATTCTATAACATATCATTCAAACAACCCATGCCGTTTTAAATCCAGCAGGTTGTATGCCCTTATCTGCAACACCTTATTCCCCACAGGACTTTCCTTCGTTTTAGTGATGATCACACTATCCCCCTTACAGCGGTAGGCGTAGTATTCATCACCATTATCAAAAGTACCTACGAACATCCGGAAGTGGCTGGAGTCTGTCAGGTATTGCCCCATGATGTCGCTTCCAAAGGCGCCGCTACCAAATACGGTAAACATCTCTACATACAGGGGCTTATCGCAGACTTTCACGGTCAGGGCATAGTGGGCCTTACTGCGGTCATTTCTGCAGGTGATCGATAACATTGTTAGCACCATCAGGGAAATACCTGCCAGATAAATGGGTTTTCGTATATGCATGCTCGTATTTTTTGCTTTCTATCGACGGTTCATCACTACAATAAACGGGGCGCAACTTAAGAAAGAAAAAAAATTCCAGCTAACCAACGCGTGCTTTATGCAGCGAATTAACACGTATTTCACATATCCGATCCCGTTATCATTTACGCAAGCGGTTATGCGTGTGTAGTTTACACTATTTAACATCACATACAACCAATGATCTATGCCGGTTACTGAATTAATCCAGCTACAGCACGCATATGTTAAAATAGCAACACGGCTTGCAGCCATAGCTGATATTCCATAAACAAGAGGAGGCATCGTACCTGTAACAGTACGATGCCATTTCAACCATACAAAAAACTGATGCTATAAATAAATCTGCTTATTTAGGGTATCGGCTGCAACGGAGGACCAATCGTGCACCAGGAGTACAACTCATCGTACGTATAACAGGCGCACCCACTACGGATACAGTCGGTTTCACAATTTCGCGTAGGAAGAAGCCAGAAGCCACAGGTGGGTGGATCTGTAGCGCGGCGGCTACCACCCTGTATCTTTTTCAGGGCAGCACGGCACAGTGAACGGCCAGTTAACAATAGTTGGTACATCAGGCAGGTTTAAAGGGATGAATAATCATCATGAATTACAGGAAGCTAAAAGTAAGCCACCTGACTGCATCCCGCATGCGTACTTCCGGAAAATGCCTGCCTGCTATCTATCGGTTATGTTGTTTGGTTCATCTGTTTCCGGCCCCACAGCTTCATGGCATCGATAATCGGTAACAGGCTACTACCCAGCGGTGTAATCCGGTACTCTACCCGGGGCGGCATCTCCGCAAAGATGACCCGTTCTACGATACCATCTGCTTCCAGTTCTCTCAACTGGTTGGTGAGCGTTTGTTTGCTGATGGCTGTAATCATTTTCAGCATCAGACTATACCGGTTATGTTCATTACGAATCAGGTGTATAATAATAGGTTTCCATTTCCCGCCGATAATATTGATACAATAAGTGACAGCGCAGTTATTCGGATTAAAATCTTTCGTCTTACGGGCCTTTGTTTTCGTCATTGGTCTAAAATTTTTGCCTATGTATATTTAATCAGACTGTTTCCTGATGGTAAGACAAAATAAATACGTTTGCAGCACATTATTGCAAGAAAAAAACAGCATATGACACACATCGAAACGCCTGGATTTATACATTACCCGGCTGGCGCTATAGCCCTCACCGTTGTTACAGATGGTGTGGTACATTATGACAGCGATTGTTTTGCGCCGGGCATCCCCCGTGAAGCCGTACAGCAGGTACTACAGGAACGTCCTGTTGCCGCTAATGGTTTTGCTTTGACCCACAACATCCTCGTGATAAAATCGGATAGCCGCATTATACTGATAGATGCCGGCAATGGTCACCAGGCAGCTCCTGCCGCCGGGCGGCTACCGGTACACCTGATGCAGGCAGGCATCCATCCGGATACGGTTACGGATATCGTGATTACCCACGCCCATCCGGATCATATCAACGGACTTATCGGAGCAGGCGACCAACTGGTATTTCCACAGGCCCGGGTACATCTGTCGCAGACAGAATACGATTTCTGGCTTTCTCCTTCTCCGGATTTCAGTCGCAGTAAAAACAGCCCCGATGTATGGTTAACCGTGCAGCAGGAAGTAACGAAAATACTCGCCGCCTGTGCCGGACAGCTGCAATTATTCACGGGTACTACCCCTTTATTTGATGTGCTGGAACCTATCTCCGCACCAGGCCATACACCCGGGCATTATATGTTCGCGATAGCCAACGGGGATAAACCGTTTATACATATCGCCGATATTGTACATGAAGCGGTGTTGTTGTTTTCACGGCCGGATTGGGGAACCATTTTCGACACAGATTTTGCGCAGGCAGCCGCCACCCGGGAACAGGTACTGGGTGACCTGGCCCGCACCGGGCAACGCGTATTCGGCTATCACCTGCCATGGCCGGGGTTTGGCCATGTACAGCAAACCGCTACCGGGTACCAATGGGTACCTGAAACTACCAGATAGGCGGCGGCTAACGGGAAGCCCGGCTGATTATTTTGGCCGTCGTGAACAAATCCGTAAATTGATAGCTAAACCACCAGGTATGCCTCATTTCGTAATAGATTGTTCTGCCGCTATCCTCCAGCAAAAAACACCGGAAGAAATTATGCAGGCAGTATATGATGTGGCCGAATCTACCGGCCTGTTTGCAGACGGCGATATCAAAGTCCGGATTAATCCGTTTACTCATTTTAAACTGGGACCTACCAAAGAAAACTTCATCCATGTATTCGGCAATATTATGGGAGGCAGGTCTATTACCCAGCGATCGGAGCTTTCGCATCTGGTCATCAGTAAACTGGTACAGCTGTTTCCCGATGTGCCCATCATCTCTATGAATGTACAGGAGTTTGAAAAAGCGACTTATTGTAACCGCTCGATGATCTGATTCCGGATAGAAGCCCCCACTGCTTCTCCAGCGGGGGCTTCTATCCGAAAGGATAACATCAGGATGTGGACAGCGAAAGTACCTGCGGGCCGAATTCTTCATAGAAGATATGGTCCCGGCTGATGCCTGCTGCCAGCAGGTCCTGGTACTGTTTCGTGATAAAGACACCCGGGCCACAGAGGTAGTAATGCATATGTGCCGGATGTTGGGCGATATTCATTTGATGAATATCCGGATATCCTTCGTGTATGCCTTCCCGTATGTCTGCCGCCGTGACTTTGTTATAAAATACTTTTTGTGTCAGACTTTCATGCTCCTTTTCCCATTGTATCAGCTCCGCTTTAAAGGCATGTACTGCTGCTTCCCGGCAACCATGCATCCATATCACCTGTGGGATTTCCTCCTGCTGCAGCAAGGTTTCCAGCATACTCATAAATGGCGTCAGTCCTACCCCGCCACTGATAAACATCGCCGGGCGCGTGGTGTCTTGTAAGATGAAAGTGCCTGCCGGTGCAGCTATTTCCACATTGTCGTTCTCGCTCACCGCATCATGCAGGTAGTTACTGATCATCCCGTTCCTATCCGGTTGCGATGCTGTTTCCCGCTTTACGGAAATACGGTAATAGTCGTTGTTAGGCGCAGAAGAAATGCTGTATTGACGGATCTGGAATAAGGCGATTTCCGGTAAAAATAACCGGAGGCTGATGAACTGTCCGGGTTGATGCCGCGGTACTTTTCCGCCATCTGCCGGATAAAGATAAAAGGACGTGATTTCTGCCGATACGGCTATCTTTTTCCTGACGGTAAAAGTGCGCCAGCCAGTCCAGCTGTGGGGTGTAGCTGCCTGTTGTTCGTACATGGCTGCTTCATGGCCCTGCATCCAGGTGGCCAGTTGGTGATAAGCAGCGGCCCATGCATCCAGGATAGCCGGTGTAGCTGCCTGGCCCAACACTTCCGCTATAGAAGCCAGCAGGTGATGTCCTACTATGGCATATTGCGCCGGCTGTATCTGCAGACTGGTATGTTTATGGGCGATGTTGTTGATCGCAGGCAACAGTACAGCGGGATTTTCAATGTTTTCTGCGTATGCCAGCAACGTCATTGCCAGCGCCGTCTGTTGTTTGCCGCTTTGCTGATTCCCCATATTGAACACATGTTTCAACTCCTCGTTGTGCTGAAACATCCGCTTATAAAAATGCGTGGTCAGTAATACATTCGCCTCTCTTAACACCGGCACGGTAGCCAGGATCATGTGTTGTTGTGCTGTTGTCATACTTATAAAATATTTAAAGACCTTTTTATCTTTTATTAGGACAATTTTTTTTTATTTCCGGAGATGTAAAACACCTTTATTCAGCAGCTCATTAAATTCACTTACTTTGGTACGTTCCAGCATGTCTTTGGTCAGACAGCGGATAGCCTTATACTGTTCATGAATGGGACAGGGATTTTTTTCGGAGCAATATTTCAGTCCCAGCCCGCATTGGGTAAAGAGGCCGTCTCCATCTACCGCCAGTACAATATCCGCCAGAGAAGTCTGCAGGGCATCTGCCTCCATAAAAAAACCGCCGTTGGGCCCTTTCAGGGACTGCACCAAATTTTTCCGGCTTAGCTGCTGTAATATTTTCGCCACAAAGTGTTCCGGTGAGTCAATGCCTTCCGCCACTTCCTTCACGCCCACCTTATGGCCGGCATTCCCTTTCTGGGCTATATATATCATTGCCCGGATGGCATATTCACACGCTTTTGAAAACATCTGTCGTAATTAACAGGACAAATATAAGCCGGGCATCAATAAAAGACAAAAATATCTTTTATTACCCCTACCCTCCCGGATATACACTTTTTATATACCAAAAGGGACAGACCGCATACGGGCTGTCCCTTTATATGATGGTGTTGTCTGGTCCTGCCATAGCGATATAGCTATGGCAGCAGCACCCAATTGTGTGAAAAGAAAACAAAGCGATTACACGATGACCATAAAGTTCCGGAACGTCCAGGAAGCTGCACCAGGGCGGCTAACGGTTACCGGAGCACAACGATGGTATGGGACGCTCACCGGAAGTATGACTTGCTTACCTGCCCTGCAGGTCTGCCATGCCTGCGGGATAGCGTGCTCCCTGAAGGCTGATGTTGTCCAAATACTTATTGATATTGGCTACATCATCCTCGCTTAAGGTGATGTTTGTACCACCGGCATTTTCTTCCAAACGCGTCGTTTTTGTGGTTCCCGGAATCGGCACAATCCATGGCTTTTGCGCCAGCAGCCATGCCAATGCAATCTGCGCCGGCGTAGCGTTGTGCACTCCTGCCATCTTTGTTACAAGGTCAATAACAGTTTGATTCGCTTCGCGGTTTTCCTTACTAAAACGAGGAAGGATATTTCTGAAATCGGTCTTGTCAAATTCAGTATCCGCATTCATCTTACCCGTTAAAAATCCCTTGCCCAACGGGCTAAACGGCACGAAGCCAATGCCCAGTTCTTCCAGCAATGGCATGATGTCTTTTTCAGGTTCGCGCCAGAACATAGAGTACTCGCTTTGCAGGGCTGTCACGGGTTGTTCGGCATGCGCCCTGCGTATACTTTGCACGCCGGCTTCACTCATGCCGAAGTGTTTTACTTTGCCTTCGGCAATCAAATCTTTTACGGTTCCGGCAACGTCTTCAACAGGCACGTTCGGGTCCACGCGGTGCTGATAAAACAAGTCGATATAATCAGTTTGCAGATACCGGAGCGAGTTTTCCGCCACCTGGCGGATACGTTCCGGGCGACTATCCAAACCAGCCGTATGCTTACCGCTTGTAAAGCCAAACTTAGTAGCGATGATTACTTTATCACGTACCTTGTGTAATCCTTTTCCTACCAGCTGTTCATTGGCGCCTTGTCCGTACGCCTCTGCGGTATCAAAGAAAGTAATGCCCGATTCATACGCTTTTTGAATGAGTGCAATGGCATCGCTTTCATTGGTTGCCGGACCATAACCATGGCTTAATCCCATGCAGCCGAAACCAAGTTCAGACACTTCTAATCCTGCGGTTCCCAATCGTCGTGTTTTCATTTTGTATGTTTAAATGTTTTCTGCTCCAAAATTATGAAGAAGGGCAGGCTGCTTTGTATACACATTACTGGTTTTCTTACCAGTTTTACTAATCGGGAAGGCCGGTATCCCAAAGGCAGGCCGGAACCTGTAGATTTGTAGCGATAAAAGAATAAGGTATGGAAGAGATTGTAAAAATCAGCAGCATCGCGCAATACAATACCATGAGGGGCGTAACTACCAGACATCCGCTGGTTACAGTGATTGATCTCTCGAAAGCGCAACCGATGCCCGCCCGATCATTCAACTTTGGTTTGTATGCCGTGGGGCTGAAAGAATTGCACTGTGGCCAATTGCGCTATGGAAGAAGGCACTATGACTACCAGGAAGGAAGTCTGATATTTGTAGCGCCCGGACAAGTGGCAGGTGTACAACCCAACCTTGAACTATTTACTCCGACGGGCTGGGTATTGCTCTTTCATCCTGACCTGATAAACGGCACTCCGCTGGGCAAACACATGCAGGACTATTCTTTCTTTTCGTATGATGTCAATGAAGCGCTTCACCTGTCGGATAAAGAGAAGAGTATGGTCATTGATTGCTTCTCGAAAATCGAATATGAACTCGATCAAAATATAGACAAGCATAGCAAAAGACTGATTTCATCCAACATTGAGTTGCTGCTCAATTACTGTATCCGTTTTTACGACCGCCAGTTCATTACACGCGACCATGCCAATAAAGGAATCCTGGAACGGTTTGAATACCTATTAAACGGTTATTTTTTATCCGATATACCGCAGCACGAGGGCTTACCTTCCGTAGCTTATTGCGCCGGAGCGCTGCATTTATCACCCAACTATTTTGGCGACCTGGTGAAGAAAGAAACCGGCAAATCTGCGCTGGAATACATTCAATCAAAAGTGATAAATGTGGCGAAAGCGAGACTGTTTGACAGGCATAAATCCGCGAGTGAAATTGCCTACGAACTGGGCTTTAAATATCCGCAGCATTTCACCCGTTTATTCAAACAAAAGGTAGGCGTTACGCCGAGTGATTACCGGATGATGAATTAAATGAACCCGTTTAAAATTTCATCTTCATGAATGCTGAAATTTTCGTGCCGGCCGATCATTACCCACTGCCGGTAAATAACATCAACCACGAAAGTGAATGGTCTCACCAACCAGACATAACTACCCCGCAAAAAAGGGCGCGCCTTTCCCGTGCCCCCTTTACATATCTTATAAACGAAAAACAGCAGCAGGAATACACCTGCTACTGTTTAACTAAAATGCTTTTATGCTTTAATCAGCTGTATCACTTAATGCATCGGCGCATCCTTCAGTTCTCCACCGCCTTTAATCACATCCAGCAACTCCGGCCGGACTTTCTTCTCCCGCGTCAATACCTTGTTGGTAATGATAATACTCAGTAACATACAGGCCCCTCCAATCAGGAAGTGCATACCCGGAAAATGGAACGGCGCCTTGTCTGAGGTAAAATAGGCAAATGTAGTGCTCATCATCAGGGGACCAATAATGGTGGTGAGGCTCATCAGGCTGGTGAGCGCACCTTGCAGCTCTCCCTGCTGGTTAGGTGGTACATGTCCGGATATAACAGATTGCAGCGACGGGCCGCAGATACCACCCAGGCAATACGGCACCAGAAATACAAACATCATCCAGCCCTGCGTAGCAAAAGCAAATAATATCAGGCCCAGTGTGTACAGGGATAATCCCAGGTAAATACTTTTTTCATTCCCGAGTTTAGGATTGACCACCCGTGTTAATCCAGCCTGCACGGCTCCTACCAGCACACCTACTACTGCCAGGGAGATACCCACCATTTTTTCACTCCAGTTGAAACGATAGATGGTAAAGAAATTCCAGTTACCCTGTACCGCCTGTGCGCCCAGATAAATCAGGAAAAAGCTCAGGGCCAGGCCACCGATTTCGGGATGCCGTGTTAAAAACTTCAGGGAGCCAAACGGATTGGCACGCCGCCAGTCAAAAGGCCGGCGGTTTTCTTTACTCAAAGATTCCGGTAAGAAGAAATAACCATACAGGCAGTTTACCAGACATAGTACCGCCGCCGCATAAAACGGCGCCCGGATACCCCAGCTGGCCAGGAATGCACCTAATGCAGGGCCCAGTACAAAGCCCAGCCCAAAGGCAGCGCCAATCATACCAAAATTTTTGGCCCGGGATGTTTCGTCGGTGCTTACGTCGGCAATGTAAGCCGTAGCAGTGGTAAAGCTCGCACCGGTAATACCGGCGATAATACGTCCGGCAAACAGCCATCCGTAAGCCGGCGCCAACGCCAGGATAATATAATCAAGCCCGAATCCCAACAGGGATAACAACAGTACCGGACGACGTCCGTACTTGTCACTCAGGTTACCGATAACTGGTGCAAATAAAAATTGGGTAATCGCAAAAACCGATAACAACAAGGCCCCATAGGTACTGGCCTGGTTAACCGGAATGTGTTTCAGCTGTGCAATCAGGTCGGCCATAACGGGAATAATCAATCCCCAACCCATTACGTCGATCAGCAACGTAACGAAAATAAAACTGATGGCAGCTTTCTTGGATGTATACATAATGATGATTTGGAAACCGGAAATAAAAACTGTTGATCCTTTTTTTCTATGCGGTCGGATCGGCCATGCTACTACACGCTTTGGTTTATTGTTCTCACAACAGGGTTAAACATGACACCGGGCACTTCTTCTTCCGTTTAACCGGTAGCAGCAAAACTATACCTGACGAATAGCTGATGAAAGCCTATTCCGGTCAGCACCACCGTTAAACCGGTAAAGGCCATGGTTATACCGGTAAAATAAAAAAAGGTTGTTTATCCGAACACCTGCGTAAACGGCATCTTCACATGATATTTTTCAGTGGCATATGTATGCAATAAAATGAAGGTCATCCCAAATTTACTATTAAACGCGGTATCCGGCGCCGGCAAACTTATAAAATAAATCCAACAGAAAAAAGCCTTCCGCATAAATTTGCGAAAGGCTTTTTGATAACTGTTTCTCCCCTCGGCTATACTACCGGCCGCAGATCCGCCATCAGTGCTTTACCGGCTCATTTAAAAAGTGATTAATGGACAACCAGTTCAGGCACGCATCCAGCCATTTATTTTTATACACCGGATCATACAATCCAAAACCATGACCACCGGCCTGGAAAATATGCATCTCTGATTTTACTTTTGCCTGTTGTAACGCATTAAAAAATGCCACGCTGTTTTTTACCGGTACCACCTCATCATCGGTTGCATGTACCAGGAAGGAAGGCGGTGTCTGAGCGGTAACCCTTTTTTCGTTGCTGAACTGGTTTAATAAAGCCACCGACGCCTCTTTTCCCACCAGTCGTTCCCGTGTTCCGCTGGGAATCATCCGGTCGAAAATGATCACCGGATATAACAGTACCATAAATGCCGGCCGTAGGTTAATATGATCCGGATTGGGAATCACCGGCTGCTGAAAACTTACGCCCGCTGTGGAAGCCACGTGGCCGCCGGCAGAAAGGCCCACCAGCCCGATTTTCCCGGTATCTATTCCCCATGCCGCCGCCCGGCGGTGTAACAGCATCAATGCAGCCTGTACATCCTGCAACGGACCAATGGATTTCCTGACCATGATCCTGTTGTCCGGTAAGCGATACTTCAATACAAAAGCCGTTATCCCCGCCTGCACCAACTCCCGGGCTACCGCCGCTTCATCTGCGGTCGATAGCACCTGATAACCACCTCCCGGACAAATAATCACTGCAGTGCCATTCGCCTTTTCTTTTTCGGGCAAGTAACACGTTAAAGCAGGTACTGTCACCCTGGTAATGAGGCCATCGTCATCTGTTTCCTCGATATAATCAGCAGGTGTTTTCCGGGCATTGGGAATCATGCCTTCATAGAGTGGGATGACCTGGTTCTGGCCATAGGTCAGGTGGAAAGATAGGATCAACGCAATTATCAGCAAGACCCGTCTGTCAATTCTCGCATTCATTTTTCAGTATTTAGGTGTGAATACCCTGGTTTTTTACCACCTAAATGTATACTTTCCTATAGCCGGGAAATGTGCAGAAATGCTCAATTCAGGATATGGACTGTTTTCTGAAATGAAGGGGAGATAAACCATGTACTGCCTTGAAAGCACGACAGAAGGCACTCATATTCTCAAAACCACACATCCACGTGATATCCAGCACCGGCTTGTTCGTTTGCCGGAGTAAAATGGCGGCATGATACAACCGGATGCGGATAAGATATTGGTAAGGCGTTACACGGAAGACGGCTTTGAACTGCCGTACCAGCTGCGGCACAGATAAGCAGACTTCCCTGCTGATCATTTGCAGATCCGGCTGGTCCATATAACAGGAATGGAGCAGGTCTCTGGCCATGCATAAACGTTGATATATTTCTTTTCTGACAGCTGGTTTCAGGGCATGTACCTGTTTCATTTCCCGGACGGCTGCGCCCTGATTGCGGAGCAGCTGATGCAATAAAAACACCAGGTGCTCATCTGTTTTCGCCGCTTCATATCCGGTACTTTCCAGGTCGGTTATCAGCGCATGCAATTGCCGCTGCAACACAGGTGTTACCGGATTCAGGGTCTGAAAAAAGGTGGGCGTATGACCATCAGGAGAAAAGGGATCATCCATTAAGCTTTCTTCCGACTGCAGGGTTTCGCGGAAGACGGCGGTCGCAAATGTTTTTTTGAAGAAGACCGACAAACAGCTGACCGGTTCTTCACTGTCGATTTTACAGGCGTAACGCTGGTCATCATTCAACAGCAGAAACTGTCCAGGCCTCACGGCTACCCTACGCCGGTCGATACCATACCATTCTTCTCCGCGCAATACCGTTTTAAAGGAAAGACAGCCCACATGATTATCGCAATTGCTACGACGACTCAGGGCATTAAAGACCATATTCTGTTGCTGAAAGCGGCCGAAATGCAACGCTTCATTAAATCCGGGCGCGGTATGATCAGGCAGACTGGTGATGTACATGGGATACCTGGTTAGGTCTGCCGGCACTTCCGGCAGACCTCCGCAAGATATAAATTCTATGCATATCCTGTAGTACTTAGCCTCTTTCCGACTGAGCCTTCCTGCTCAGCAACAACACCCGGTACATGACCAGCCCACTGGCCACGATCAGCACCATATAGCTCGTCGCCAGATTCCGGCCATCCTCTGCAGGCAACAGATAAGTGAGGCCGTAGCTGAGCATGGATACAATCACATAACTCAAGCCACCGGTAAGGCCTCCGGCGATACCCGCGTTGTTGGGAAAACGCTGCAGACAGAAAGTAAAATAATTGTTGTACGTAAAGCCGGCGCCTACATGCACCAGGAAAGCAAATACCAGTACCACCCATAGCTGCCCCACCCAGTAGGATAAGCCCAACAGCGCTGTAGCGGAGAGGAACTGTAATATAATATTGCCAGTCATCTTCGGGATAAAAGGTTGCCGGATCAGCCCCTTCCCCAGGAAGCCGCCTGCCATCCACGCGAAGCCCAGGAAGAGAGAAGCATAGCCCGTAATCACCGGCGATAAATTAAAATGATGCTCCACAATAAAAGGCCCGGACATATTATACACCATCACCATGGAGTAGGCCAGTCCCAGCATCGCAATGCCCAATATAAAACTTCCCGTGCGCACCATCTCATAATAAATAGTCAATATTTTCGCCGGATGGAAAGGCCTTATTTCACGAATGGTTTCCCCGCTGAAAAACAACTCCAGCAGAAACAACACAGCGCCATAACCGGCCAGGAAATAAAAATTGGATTCCCAACCGAAATTCACTTCCAGGTAGCCGCCGATGAAAGGCGCCACAATAGGCCCGGTAGACCAGATAATCGTAAAGAAGCTCAGATAGTGTTTGAGCTTTTCACCGGAGTAAAGATCTACAAAAAATGCCCGCTTACTCACCACCATGGCAGCGATGGTAATACCATGCAAGATGCGCATCGCATAAATGACATAGATACTATGGGTATTGGCAATGGTAACACAGGAGAGACAGAAAATGAAAATCGATATCAGGGAGATTTTGTACCGGCCATAACTATCCAACAATCCACCTATAAACAACTGCGCCAATCCATAGCTGATCAGAAACAAACTCAGGGTGAGCTGCGCCTGGCTGTTGGTGATGCCCAGCGCGCTGGTCATGCCCGGCAGTGAGGGAATATAGATGTCTGTAGCGAAACCTGACATGGGTATCATGCCAAAGGCGAACAGGGTCGCTAATCCAATATTGCTGTTCTTAATTCTCTTTAGTTTAACAGTGCTGGTCGTCATTGTTACAGTTGCTGATGATTCTTTCGCCGCAAAATTAGGACTTCATGCTATAATTATTGACACGATACTCTCATAAATATGATAGCCGGCAGGAATCATAACAAAAAAATAATCGCAGCCAGTCTCCCCAACATGAGGAATATCCGGACACCACCTGTTACCTCACATGCACAGCTTTACTGCGGTTGCAGCCACTTTGCCCCCTGTTTGCCGGTCCTGTACAGCACGGATGTACTATTGTTGCGGCAGGTCCGCTATTTGCAATGAATTTTTGAAAAGTAGCATATGAAACAACCCATTTATTTCTTACTGGCGCTATTAATGGTAAGTATGAGCAGCTGTGAGGTCATCGGTGGTATTTTCAAAGCCGGCGTATGGACCGGGATCATTGCCGTAGCAGTAGTACTCGGACTCATTGTTTTCCTGATCACCAGAGGTACCCGGCGGGATTAAAGGGAAGACTTACATAAGCAGGAAGCAGACAGGATGTTGCGGTTATCGGATGCAGGTATCCTGCCGGAGCAAATACACTTCTTTTCTCCGGCAGGATTTCAGCGATATTATCGGTGCTGTACAATCGGATCCAGACACGCTTTCAGTTCTATCAACAGCTTACCCGGTTCTTCGAAAGGTATCATGTGAGAAGATTTTTCGAACCAGATTCCTTTTTTTACCGGCGCTTTCAGCGGCTCCAGCCAGGCCGCAGTAGGCTCAGAAGGTGTGGTGTAATCATGCCGGCCCATAAACATAAATACCGGAATCGGGAACGTGCGCACACTTTTGAAATCCACCTCCAGAAATTCATCTAAGATACGCCCCAGCGTAAACACGTTGCTTTCATCGATGGCTTTCACTTCTTCGCGGCTGTATTCCGGCGATAAATACGGCGCGTTGTAGAAATATGTGGATTCATGCCGGAAAGCCGTTAAGCCACCATAATATTGCGCCCAGTCTCTTGCCGTTACAATACGTTCGCGGGTTACCGGCTGATTGCCCGGATAAGGGGCTATTGCCTGTAATTCTTTCAATGCTTTCTCATTGCCGAACTTTTTTGCCTGTGCTACCGCGAAATCATAACTCACGGCTTCGTTCTCCCGTACATTGATCACCTGCCCGATACCAATATAGGCATAGAACAGGTCCGGACGCTTCAGGGCTGCCTTCATAGCCACAATGGTACCCCAGCTATGCCCCATCAGGATGATCTTTTTGGCCTGATAACGTTGTTTGATATACGTAGCCAGCTCCAGGGCATCACTGACATAGTTGTCTATTTTGATGGTATGGCTGATCGAATCAGGATTTACATTCAGAAACGTACTGCCGGCGCCACGCTGATCCCAGGTTACCACAGTATAGTATTCTTCTATCGGCCGCTGGAACATCCACATCACCGGTGATAAGGGGGAAGCAGGCCCGCCATGTACAAACAACAATACCGGATTATCGCTATCCTGCCCGCGCACATATACGGATTGATCAATGCCCCCTATTTTTACTTTATAATTTTCCTGAATGCCTTTCGGGTTAACAATCCTGCTTAAGTCAGTAATCACCTTTTTGCCGGCAGCATACTTGTCTGTCAACGGCGGCTGCGATTGTTGTGCAACCAATAAAGCAGGCAGCATCATACAGCATATTAGCAGAAAAATACCTGTGCGTATAGCCTTGTACGTAGTGGAATCGTTTTTCGTGTAACAAGTGTTCATAAGAGATGTGATTATTTTTTTGACAGTTTAGAGAGATGAGGAGATCCTTTCACCCGGCTGTATGCCCATTACTGAGCAGCCGGATGATGAATACCTCGTTGTGATGACAGTTTGAGAGATATGCGATTATTCTCCCCGCAGACTTTTTATCAGGTTAATGTTGATGGCGCGGATGGCCTGGAAGCTCACAGTACTGAGGGCTATCAATACCGCCAGTAAACCGGACAACCCAAATATCCACCAGCTGATATCCGTTTTATAGGCAAACTGCTGCAACCATTGGTGCATAGCCCACCAGGCGATAGGCGCCGCTATCAGGAAAGCGATACCAACCAGTATCATAAAATCGGTGGACAACAGTCCGAAGAGCGAAGCAGTACTGGCCCCCATGACTTTACGGATGCTGATTTCCTTTGCCTTCTGTTCAGCTGTGAATATCGACAGGCCCAGTAATCCGAGGCAGGAAATAAAGATCGCCAGCACGGCAAAGATCACTGATAACCGGTCTGTCACCTGCTCACTTTTATAAAGATGTGCATATTCTTCATCTGCGAACTGATAGCTGAAAGGGAATTTAGGATTCAGTTCCTTACAAAGCTGTTCCAGACTGGCCAGCGCCTCCTTGGTTTTGCCCGGACGGGTTCTGACCAGGAAGGTATTACCCGTAAAAGCACTGAGGAATCCCGTCTTTGCAGCGGGCTCCAACCGCAGTATCAGTGGTTGGATGTTATTGTGCAATGACTGAAAATGGAAGTTTCGGAGTACCCCGACAATGGGTCCTTTTTTTCCCCAGAAGGTAAGGTACCTGCCTATCGGTTCTTTATAGTTCAGTATTTTGAGTGCCGCTTCATTGATAATATAGGCGCTCGAATCTGTCGCAAAATTCCGGGAGAAGTCGCGGCCCTGTGAGATTTCCAGTTGCAATGTTTTGATAAAATCGTATCCTACCAGGGAATGTGTAAAGTAATTGATGCTGCCGGGGTTTCTTCCTTCCCAGTCTACCCCGCTCGTACGTGCTTTCAGGTTAGTTGGGTTACCCATCATTTTACTTACGCCACTGATATACGGACTGCGTAAAGCAGCCTGCCGGAGTACTTCCTGCCGGGCAATCAGGTCGCCTTCCAGTGGTACATAAATCAGGTTTTCGCGGTCGAAGCCCAGATTGGTATGCTGTACATACTGTACCTGCCGGGAGATGAGGATCGTGGAAATAATCAGGATGATGGAGAGTACAAACTGGAATACCACCAGGCCTTTTCTGAGCCAGAGCGAACCGGCGCCTGATTTCATGGTACCTTTCAATACCTCAATAGCATTGCAGGCAGAAAGGAACAGCGCCGGGTAACTGCCGGAAAGAATACCAGAGAAAAGAGTCAGTCCCAGCAGCATCAGCCAGAATACCGGATGGCCAAAAGGCAATACGATGGCTTTGCCGGTAAGTCCGTTAAAGGCCGGCAAGGTAATCCATACAATGAAGATAGCCAATATAGCTGCCAGCACGGCAACGATAATAGCCTCCCCGACAAACTGCCGGATCAGCTGCCAGCGTACCGCCCCCATGGCTTTGCGGATACCGATTTCCTTGAGGCGGTTCATGGAACGGGCAGTGGTCAGGTTCATGAAATTGATACAGGCGATCAGCAGAATGAATACCGCTACCAGGCTGAAAAGCCGCACGTATTCAATCCGGCCGCCGTGCAGGTAACCATTCTCAAAATGTCCGTGCAGGTACTGGGCATCAAAACGCTGCAGGCCCATTTCGTACCGCATGGTTTTGTTTTCTTTGTTGTAGGCATCCAGGAAATGCAGCAATTTCTTTTCCAGTAGTTCCGGGTCGGTACCGGCACGTAACTGCAGGAAGGTCTTAGGCCCATTGCTGTTCCAATCTGTCAGCCACTCATTTTCTTTTTTCAGGAATTCCCAGTTGAGCAGGAAATCAAATTTTTCGGATGCCTGCGCAGGTAAATCTTCAAATACAGCTTTTACTGTGAAGTTCTCCCGGTTGTCATAGCGGATCGTTTTGTCTATAGCCAACTCCGGGCTACCGAAAAAAGCAGTAGCCATTTTGCGGGAGATAGCAATACTCTCCGGCGTTTTCAGCGCTTCGGCCGCGTTGCCGGCCAGCAATGGGTAGCTAAACATCCGGAAGAATCCGGGGCTTGCGGCACTACCGTCTTCTTTCAGGACCTTATCTCCGACAGTAAACGAATTGTTGGTGGTCCAGGCCAGGCCGGATGCCAGCTCCACTTCCGGCATTGTTTGCTGTAACTCCTCCGGCAGCAACCCTGGTGTGGAATAGGAAGCCTCTGTTTTTCCTTCCGGAAAATAACGGAGATATACGCTGTATAGTTGTGTATTATTTTTATGAAATCCATCTACCTCACTTTCATCCTGTACCCAGAGCAGGATAAGCAGGCTGCAGGCAATACCCAATGCAAGACCCGCTATGTTGATCACAGAAAATCCTTTGTGCTTCCAAAGATTTCTGATGGCGATGAGAAAATGATTCTTAATCATTAAAGCTGTTTTATTATTTGATTCCTTCGTACGGACGGTTCAGCAGAAAACCAGTATAGTGCCATTTTACATTTTGGTTGATTATCAATGTTTTAATTTACGGCATAGTGATCAGATTGTCCGCTTTTGATACACCGGTATGTCCGGTTTTGCCCGATATGCATCGAAGTGTAAAGTTAAATAAAGGAATCACCGGTCCTATACCCCTGCCGTATTTTTACACCCTGTTATTTTCGTATAGGCTTGATAATTTAGATAGCCGGTCATAATCATTGTTTATCAGACGTTCTGCCGGAAAATCATGGAAATGTCAGACAATATCATTAAATATGTGGCCGGAATAAACCATCAGATCAGCAACCTATATCTGTAACGCATCAAGGCAGGCATTATCCCGATCTAAAAGTACCCTTACCGCTCACTATACCTGAGACACATTATCAACTATATATCACTTAATCTCATCATCATGAAAAGGCTGGTCCTTATACTTTCTGCCAGTTTGCTGGCCCTGCAGGCGGCTGCCCAGACATCGCGCACTACTACTGCTACAGACATTCCTCATTTTCGTTTAGCGGTCACCGGTGGTTACGGCTACCGCCTGGGTAAGATCTCGCCACAGCTCACCGGAGAGGCGCGGGATTACATGAAAAAAATGAAATCCGGCTTTAACATCAGCGCCGATGCCTTGTATTACTTTAATGAGACACTGGGAACCGGTATTAAATACAGTCGGTTTCAGTCTTCCCAAAGCGCGGCTTTATTGGTGAATACAGCTGTAGGACCGGCAAGACAGATCGTAAAGGATAATATTGCGATCAACTTCATTGCGGCTACTTTTGCGGCCCGTATATTTAATCCCAAAAAAACGAATTCGTTTCATCTCAATATATCGCTTGGCTATCTGGGCTTCCGGGATGATGGCGCCGTATCTGCTCAAAAAGTGCAACTAACCGGTGGCACTGTAGGACTGGGATGGGACATGGGTTATGATATCCGGATAGCCCGTAAACTGTCTGCCGGCGCCCAGTTGTCGCTGATCACAGGAAAACTGAACAGCTACACCCGATATGATGGCTATTCCAGGGTAAAAGTGACCCTCAAAGACGATGAAAAGGAAAACCTCTCCCACCTGAATCTTTCTGCGGGATTACGGTTGAATCTTTAATCCTGTTATAATATTTCGGCTCCTACAAAATATCCCGCTATGCATGCATAGCGGGATATTTTATTTTCCTTTTTTTATCTGTTATTTTACGGGAGATGAACAACGGGCATTTACCTGCATTTTATGGATTACTTGGGGTTATATTAATCAGCGCAATGCAAACAGATAACACGACAATGCACGCTCCAGCTATTATAGCAACCTACCTAACCACTCACCATCATTATGACGTGGAAGGCATGCTGGCCTGCCCGCATGCGGATATACACTTTGAAAACATCGCCAACATTAGCCCTCTTCGTTAAGGCGTCCATTTACAGCGTATAGTCATTAACGTAACCAACTGCTGACATCCCAGAGGCGATACCAATCTCTTTTTAGTTGCTGCCACCGGGTTAAGTGGGAGCAACAGATACCACCGGTCATCACCACCTTATCGAGCGTCGACAACGATACCGGGAGTACGGCCGTAACGGGTATACCGGTAGTAGCGGTCAATTCAAGCGGCTCGTAGCCTATCCCCCCGATGTGTATCGTAAAGGTATTGCCTGGTATGTTATCCGGTATGGTTAACGTGAAGCTACCATCCGTCTTAGTCATCGTTCCTATGTTTTTGGCGCCCTTGAGTGTTACAATTCCAAATGCCACAGCCATACTATCCCTATCCGCAATGACGTGACCTTTTATCACCCGTAAAGAATCGGGATCACCGCTGGTCGTCACAGGCGCATCGGTCGGACCGGGAATCAGCAATGAAGCCGGAGACAAATTTTTAGCCTGCAAAGATAAGAGGCTTCCGCCGGATAAAAGACCGGTGAGTAAGGCTACCGGCAGCCACCTTTTTTTCCGGTTAACTTCCAGTGGCCGGTTTAACTGGGAAGGCAGAAAGCTGCCACATACCTCTCCGTTGGCTTGTTGCAAACGGTGGCTGATGGCGGCATCTGTGAGCAGAGAGAAATCGACGACTGTTTTCCGGCATTGACTACAATACTTTCCGCCCTTTACCGGTGTCATATCTTGCAGGCGTTGCGCACAGGGACGAGGGATGGATACGATGAGGGGACGTGTTGTCTTCATGGTACAAGGCTTTACGCCTAATTTACTAAAATTATGGCTGCAAACCTATACCATTACGACCCTTGCCAGGCAAAAAATCTCCCCGATTAAACGGCTATGGTAAAAAGGATATTTCCCTGTAACCGAATTGCAGTAGGGTTACAATACCCGCCCTCTGTGAACAGACAGCGTATAGCCATTAATGTGGTTCCTTGCGGATATGCCAGAGGCGACGCCAATCTCTTTTTAGTTGTCCCCACCTGGTAGGTTTGACTACCCTGACAACGTAGCCTATCTTGGCACTATCTGCAGGAGAATACGGTTGGAGTACTGCTGCAACAGGCATATCAGTCGTTGCTGTCAATTCAATCGGGTAAAAGGCGACAAAGCTAATAATTATAGTAAAGGTCTTGCCTTGAGTCGTATCTGGTATCGTTAACGTAAAATTGCCGGCGCTATCTGTTACCACACCATGTTTTGTATCTTTTAATACTACAGTAGCTCCTCCCAGGGGTATATTTTCTGCGCTTACGTTACCTTTTATTACCCTTAATGAATCAGGTTCTCCGCTGGTAGCCGCTGATGCATCTGTTGAACCGGGAATCAGCAATGAAGCCGGAGAAAGGTTTTTAGCCTGCAGGGACAAGAGACTTCCGCCGGATAAAAGGCCTGTCAGTAAGGCTACAGGCAGCCATCTTTTTTTGGGAGCAACTTCCAGTGGCCGGTTTAACTGAGAAGGCAGAAACATACCACATACCTCTCCGTTGGCTTGTTGCAAGCGGTGGCTGATGGCAGCATCCGTCAGCAGGGAGAAATCGATGACCGTTTTCCGGCATTCACTGCAATACCTCCCCTCCTTTACCTGTGTCATATCGTGCAGGCGTTGCGAGCAGGGATGAGGGATGGATACAATGAGTGGACGTGTTGTCTTCATGGTACAGGGCTTTACGCCTAATTTACTAAAATTATGGGTAAAGCCCATAGCATAACGACCCTTATCAGCGGAAAATTCTCTTGATAAAATTGCAATAAAAAAACGCTGTAATCAAACAACAGGCAGGCAGACAACTACCAGGGAAGTTCTCCCCCATCCTGGAAGAATCTGCCAGTGATACTGCTGTCTGCAGCCATCGCCAGTGCTACAATCGGCCTCGCCCCTTCCGAAACATGCTTGAAACCCTTAAACTGATTGAGATCCGTAGCGGTATAACCTGGTGTAACACTATTCACTGCGATGTTTTGCTCCCGCAATTCGTTGGCCAGCATCACGGTGAAAGCATTCAAGGCCGTTTTGGAAGCCCCGTATGCCGAATAGTTACGCCAATTGGGACGTCTGTCTACCGCCATATTCATCGTTAATGACCCTACTTCACTCGATACATTAATGATGGCAGATGCTACCGATTTTCTCAACAACGGCAATAGCAGCTGTGTGGTTTGCACCGCACCAAAAAAATTGGTCTCAAATAAACGGCGCACATTTTCCATACTATCTACAGACAGCTCCTGCGGCTGTTCTCCTGCAATACCTGCATTATTGATGAGCACATCCAGTGCATCGATCTGACTACTTAATTCCTCCTGCGCCCGCCGGATATCAGCGATGTCTGTTACATCAATTTGAATCGCCGCCACCTGTGTAATGCCGGTAGCTTTCAATTCCGCAACTGCTTTTTCTCCGTTACGTATATCTCTGCTGCCTACATACACAAAATTGCCCAACTGCGCCAGCTGCCGGGCTGTTTCCAAACCAATACCTTTATTGGCGCCGGTTATCAAAATGGTTCTCATAAAGTTTCCACATTAAAATGTTAAAATAACGGGTAGACTATTGGTCTCCCCGCTATTGCAAAGGTCTGCATGGTGTTGTATATCGCTGTAGCCAGATTCCCTTAATTTGTAGCCAAATGTCCGATTCAGTGCAGTACAACGTTGTATTTATCTAATGGTTTAAAAAAGCAGGAAGGCATCCATCATAATATTTCCTAAAGTACGCACAACGATATATCAAACAGGGGCTTGATATGTTTAATAAAAAAAATTCACCTCATCGTCTATGCAGACGCTCCTTCTTTTTACGGCAGGAAATCCAGCAATACTGCGGAAGATATCGTTATACGCTTTTCTTGTTCAAAAAAAATCCTCCCTTTAAATGGATACAATTATTAAATATATCTTACTACATTAGATCATCACATACGAGCAATGCTGTCATCATTTTAACAACCAACATTTACATCCTGTTTAACGCTATGCATCATTTCCACGAACTGACTAATCATTTTAAAAATACTAACTGTAACGAATAAACGAATAATACTCATACTAATACCTGACCACATACCATACAGGCACCGGAACCTGTAAAAACGCGACATGCCTGGTTTTCATCACGATAATTTTATTTCCCTTATGTTATCCTATATCCATCAGCTTTTTGAGCCGAAGAGCAATGCCGTTGAGATCACGCAATTATTATTACATCTCCTGGAGGTTAATATTACCACCACCACACTTAAAAAAGACATCTCCGAACATCCTGATTATCCTGGCATCATCAGTATCAGTGATATCCTGCATAGTTTCGGTGTAGACAATCTTTCTGCCAGGTTCTCTGCCGATAAACTAATACAGGTACCCGTGCCTTTCATCACGCTGATAAAAGGCCAGCAACATGATATGGATTTCTATACAGTGGTGAAAACAATTACTGCTGACAGTTTTGTTTTCTTTGATCCGGAAAAGCGTGTCTGGGCCACGCTTTCCCACGCTGCATTTAGTGCCCGTTGTTCCGGTATTGTGTTAATGGCCGAACCGAAGCCCTCAGCAGGAGAACGGGATTATATCAAAAATCAGCAACAGGAAAAACGACATTCCCTGTTTTCTCTGTTGGCATTGTTCAGTATACCAGCGATTGTTGTACTGGCAGGTCTCCTCGCTTTTTTCCAGACAGGAGCAGCGGTACTCCTACCCTTTTTATTGCTGGTAGAAATGCTGGCGGGCAGCCTCATTGCCGGGCTACTTATCTGGTATGAGCTGGACCTGCACAATCCTTTACTACAACAGATATGCAGTGCCGGCAAAAAAGTAAACTGCAGTGCGATCCTCCATTCCAAAGCATCCAAAATAGCGGGTGTCAGCTGGAGTGTGATTGGGTTCACCTACTTCACCGGCGGCCTGTTTTTTTTACTGACCGGTGGTTTCTTTTCGCCCACCACTTTATCCGTCATTACCTGGATCAATACATTGGCAGTGCCTTATGTGTTTTTCTCTTTATACTATCAGTATAGCATTGCCCGGCAATGGTGTGTATTATGCTTATGTGTGCAGGGAATACTGGTATTACAATTTTTGACAGTACTGACGGGAGGCTGGCATCATATCTCCTTACCAACAGCTACCAGCAGTGTGATTCCGCTGCTATTGTCTTACCTGCTTCCGTCTTTAACGGCCTCCTTGTTTTTACCGGTTTTTCGTAACGCTAAAAACAATCAGCGTAAGGGTACCGAATTACAACGGCTCAAACACAACGCAATGATATTTGAATCGTTGCTGGTTAAACAAAAGCACCTCACGCATACAGCCGATGGTTTAGGCATCATACTCGGTAATCCCAAGGCTGCCAACAAAATCATCAAAGTCTGTAATCCTTATTGCGGGCCTTGTTCCAGAGCACATACGCCGCTGGAAGAACTATTGCATCACAACGAAGACCTGCAGATACAAATTATTTTTTCTGTTGCGGCTCAGGAAGATCATGCCCGGTTGCTACCGGTGAAGCATCTTCTGGCCATCGCGGAACAAGGCAATCCGCAGCTATTGATGCAGGCGCTGGATGACTGGTATCTGGCAGCGCAAAAAGACTATGATGCCTTTGCTGTCCGGCATCCAATAACAACCGCCGCTTTATCAGCGCAGCAAACCCGGGTACAGGAAATGCGTAATTGGTGTCAGCAGGTGGGTGTCAGTTTTACGCCTACTTTCTTTCTCTCACCGGCAACCATCAATGGTGGCGTAGCTGACTTTCATCAGCTCCCTGAAATCTATACTGTCAACGACCTGAAATACTTTTTTTATAGTTGATCCATACCAACCATCTTCTTTTTTAATCAATATCGTGTATCCCTACATTTCAAATTGTAACAACATGAAAAAACTACAGCTTACAGCGCTGCAACTCGGCGCACAGGAAGTATTAACCAGAGATCAGCTCCGCGGGGTTAGCGGAGGAAACATGAACATGGCAGCCGCACGGTGTCAGGTAGACGAGGAGTGTGCCTACGATTTCATCTGCGTTGATGGTTATTGTATCACCCCCAGGTGTTCCAGTGGCTCCTGTAGCATTGACGTGCCAGGCACAAGCGGCGCTGCCGGCGCCTGCGAGACCAACTCCCGCAACAAATGTGTATGCCGGGCATTAGACCATGGCGCTAGTTCCATTTCCAACGAATGTCTGAATTAGCATCTCCTTACCTTATCCGGATCGTTACTCCGGATAAGGTAACTTCTATATAATAACAGCCCTCTTGAAAATAGCAACCGGTAGACATACATCATAATAGCCCCCGCTATGTAGCCACCCATCCTGGTTACCTGTTGCCACTATGAGTGTCCCCGGAAAATGAATGAATCATTTCAATACCCTGTTTTTCTGAACCAAAATTGTATATCTCCACATTTAAAATGTCAACAACATGAAAAAACTAAAATTAACAGCGCTGGAATTGGGCGCGGAAGAAGTGTTAACCAGAGCGCAATTACAACACATTAGTGGTGGGCAAGACCTTAACAGGGGCTTCGAGGAAGACAGGTGCCGCCATGGCTCCTGTATCATCAGTGTTACGGGATACCCCGGCGGCTCTCCGGGCGTGTGTGAAAGTAATTCAAATGACCAATGTGTTTGCAGGGCACTTAACCACAACGCCAGTGCTCTTTCCACCGACTGTATTAAGTAAGCTTTCACCTGCAATAGTCCCGGTCGTATTTAATCCTTTCACATAACTGCGACATTACCGGAACTATTCTTTCTTAAACCGGTGCAAGTATCTGCTGTAGCTACTTGTACCGGTTATTTGTTACTTATATTCCAACACACATCCTGGTTTTAACAGGTATAGTCTATAGTATACTGTTCAGCACTCCTCCATCTGCCCGGAGTGCCGCTCCATTCGTAGCACCTGATAAAGGGCTCGCCAGATATACTGCCAGGTGTGCCAGTTCTTCCGGTTCAATAAAGCGCTGTAATAAAGAAGTTGGATTCATAGTAGTCATCAGATTATTTTTTATGTCTGCCACAGGTTGTTGCTGTGCGCCAGCCATCTGTTCTACCACCGTGGCTACACCATCGGAGTAAGTAGGCCCACCCAAAATCGTATTGACGGTTACCGCTGTATTTTTTGTTAGCTGCGCCAGGCCACGGCTTACGGCCAGCATTGCGGTTTTGGTCATACCATAGTGTATCATGTTGCCCGGAATATTCACGCCGGCCTCACTGCTGATAAAAATAATCCGGCCCTGATTCCGGGTCAGCATTCCTGGCAACAACGCCCTGGATAAGCGGATACCGCTTAGTACATTGATCTCAAAAAAGCGCGTCCACTCCTCATCCCGGATGTCAAAGAAATCATTCAGTTCAAAGACCCCTACATTATTCACCAGTATATCGATGGCGGGTAGCTTATCTAATAAGGCCGTGACCTGATCAGCATGGGCAAAATCCGCTGCAATGCCGGATACGGGTGCACCGGGTAGTTCCTGCTGCAGTCGGGCGATGGCGGCTGTTACCTTTTCCTGTATTCTGCCATTGATGATGACCGTTGCACCTTCCTGCAACAAACCTTTGGCGATGGCAAAACCAATGCCCTGGGTGGAGCCACTCACAAAAGCGACCTTTGACTTCAATTGTAAATCCATAAATATTATTTGTCTGGTTTCCGTGAAATACGTTGCTGCATAAGGATAAAATCACCTTTGCATAGCTTATTTTTATTTTTGTGTTGATCACTACAAAAATCGGCAAAAAAAATCAGCTGATGATTGCCAGCTGCATTTCGATCTGCTGACTAAGCACTTTCCGGTTAGGATACATCCGCCGGGTAATGTTTAAGCCATTCCAGAAAGTAATCAGGTAGCGGCCCAGTATCACCGGGTCTGTCTGATTCTTCAAAGTCCCTTTCTTCTGCGCCTGTGCAATGGTAGCGGTAAAAAGCGCTTCTACTTCTTTCAAAATAGTGACGGCTTCTTTTTCCAGGTCTTCATCCAGGCAGGCCATTTCCACGACGGTATTTACAATCAGGCAACCCTGTAAATGCGTCTGCTGATCTGCTTTTGCAATGCTGCGGAAAAAATCCTTGATCAGCTCAACCGGCGCTTCACTTTGTTGCAGCTCCGCTTTAAATGCCTGAAAGGCTTCCCGTCGTTGCTGAATAGCCTTACTAAACAATTCTTTTTTACCGCCTTTAAAAGCGTTGTAAAAACTACCGCTTCCCATGCCCATTGCCACCAATACCTCTTCCAGCGAAGCGGCGGTAAAGCCTTTCGTCCAGAAAACCTGCTGGGCTTTCTCTATTACCTCTTTATTGTTGTATATGACTGGTCTGCCTCTCATCCTGCTGGTATAAAGGTGTTACGAAATGATACCCTTATTGTTGTCTGGTATCAGACAGCGGATATTTAATTTTGTGTTATTCACTACAAAAATAGTAATTTTTCTTAAAAACGATCTGACTAAAAAAACAAGACGGAATAATATGCTTAAAATGGGTTCCTATCCCGTCCTATTGACTGCCGTAGCATATTTTTGTACCTTTGCCTCCGCTATGACGAACATGCTTCTCACTTCTGTGGTTACTCCACCTTGATGAACAGACTTTCCTGTTTTAAGGCTCCGCTTATTAAAAGTGGGGCTCCTGGCTGAATTCATTACTTTATTTTTTTTAATACACCATCATTCATGAGGGCTTACCTTAATTTATTTGATTTCAAACAGAAAGTAAACTACCGCACAGAGATCTTAGCCGGGCTTACCGTAGCCATGACCATGATTCCTGAATCCCTTTCTTTTGCCATACTCGCAGGCCTCTCTCCGCTTACCGGCTTATACGCCGCTTTCATCATGGGACTGGTGACCGCCATCCTGGGCGGCAGGCCAGGAATGGTATCTGGTGGTGCAGGCGCCACAGTGGTGGTACTGATCGCCCTGATGCAATCGCATGGGGTCGAATACGTTTTTGCCGCCGTTGTATTAGCGGGCATTTTACAGCTCATCGTAGGGGTATGCCGGTTAGGGAAGTTCATTCGTTTAGTGCCTCAGTCCGTGATGTATGGATTTGTCAACGGACTTGCGATCATTATATTCATGGCGCAGCTACAACAATTCAAAATAACAACCAGCACCGGTACTGCGTGGCTGACAGGCGCACCGCTATGGATCATGCTGACACTGGTTATACTGACCATGCTGATCGTTATTTTCTTTCCGAAGATCACCAAAGCAGTACCAGCTTCGCTGGTAGCCATCATCGTTATTTTTGGCATCGTAGCAGGATTGGGCATTGACACCAAAACAGTACGGGACATCGCCACCATCAGCGGCGGGTTCCCTCCTTTTCATATTCCCTCCGTTCCTTTTGACCTGGATATGCTAAAAATAATATTCCCCTATTCGCTGGTGATGGCGGGTGTAGGACTCATTGAGAGCTTACTTACCTTAAATGTGGCAGATGAAATAACCGGCAACAAAGGCAACAGCAACAAAGAGTGTGTGGCACAGGGAACGGCCAATGTATTGAATGGCTTTTTCACCGGTATGGGTGGCTGCGCCATGATTGCCCAAACATTTGTAAACCTCTCTGCCGGCTCCAGGGCCCGGTTGTCCGGCATTATTGCTGCCCTGACGATTCTGCTGATCATATTATTCGGCGCACCGGTGATAGAAAGGCTACCGATGGCAGCGTTGACAGGCGTCATGATCATGGTGGCTATTGGCACCTTTGAATGGATCAGTCTACGCATCATCAACAAAATGCCCCGCCATGATGTATTCGTAGGCATATTGGTGGCGCTCATTACCGTATGGCTGCATAACCTGGCCCTCGCGGTATTGATAGGCGTTATTATTTCCGCTCTGGTATTTGCCTGGGAAAGTGCCAAAAGAATACGGGCCCGCAAATATGTAGATGAGCATGGCGTAAAACATTACGAAATTTACGGCCCACTATTCTTTGGTGCGGTAGGTACTTTTTCAGAGAAATTTGATGTACAAAACGATCCGGTGGAAGTCATCATCGACTTCAAGGAGAGCCGGATTGCCGATATGAGCGCGATATCAGCCCTGCATAAATTAACCGAGCGTTATCAGCAGGCCGGCAAAACATTACACCTGCGTCATTTAAGCGCAGACTGCATCGCTTTACTGAAAAATGCGGCTGCTGTCATTGAGGTAAATATTATGGAAGATCCGACCTATAAGGTTGTTCAGGATTAAGCCCTGTGAGGAACCATCCGGCCTTATGGATCAGGCAAAGGATGGTTCCTCCGGATAACTATCCCGGCGGATGTTTGCTTCCACTGCTGCGCTATACATCATAAAATCGTTTCTCCCACCCTTTCTCTTTGCAGCCAGCGGGATGGCATTTTATTATCTAATATAAAACCCTACTATCTTTTTAATATCTTGGGTCCCGGCTATCAAAATACCACTTCCTTAAAATAAACAGCTATGACCCATACCTCTCCGGTGGCATTAGTTACAGGCGCCAGCAGCGGCATCGGCTATGCCATCGCCCATGCACTGGCCGAAAGAGGCTACCAACTGATCGTTACCGCCAGACGGGCAGCTCTGCTCAACGACTTCCCCGCTGCCCAGGTAAAAGTATTTCCCGGCGACCTTACCTCGCCGGCCTTCCAGGATCAGCTGGAACACTTCATCTTTGAAACAGCAGGCCGGCTCGACTATTTATTTAACTGTGCAGGCATGCTGGAAACAGGGCCCATTGAGACCATTCAGATCGAAAAAGTTGCCGCCATGCTCCGGTTGAATGTAGAAGCTACTTTTACGCTGACCTATAAGCTCCTCAAACGTTTTAAACAACAGGGCTACGGACATGTGATCAATATATCCAGTGTACTGGGCACAAAGGTACGCCCTACCGCCGGCGCCTATGCGGCCTCTAAATTTGCCATTGAAGCCTTATCCGAAGCACTTCGCATGGAACTTAGCGGTACCGCTATCCAGGTATCCTGCATAGAACCAGGATTGGTGATGACGGAACTACACAAAGACTGGGAAGTTCATCCGAAAGATAGTATGGGTATTCACGAACCACTGCAAACAGCTGATATTGTAGCCGCTGTATTATACATCCTGCAACAGCCTGCGCATGTACGGATACCCAAACTGATGATTTTACCGAAAGATCACCATATCTGATACCAACGTATATACCTGGGGGTTATACCGGCATTATTCTTACGCCATACGTACACATTCCCCCTATTACAGCAGTGGCGGCATTTATCTTCCGGTATTCCTCACTTTTAAAAAAGTCGTTATGAAAAATTTAGGCAAAAGGCTTTCCCGTAATGAGATTAAATCCGTTAATGGTGGCGGTGGTTATTCTCCCTGTATTTTCCAGAAGCCCTGTGTATTTGACTTTGACTGCTTCTTCACCTGCTATTGCAGCACGCTGTGGAGACGCTGTGAAGCAAAGTAAATGACCCGTGAGCCGTTTCCCGCAGACGGCTTACTTCCTTGCCTGCAGGCATATCATGCCTGTATTTTTTTGCTGATTACTTTTTGAAGAACCCTTAATAAAAAAACCGGGTACCCCTTAAACAGGATACCCGGTTGCTTATCAGGCAAAAGCGTTTATTTCAGGGACAGCAGGAAGCCGATGGTAAAATTGGCATCCCAGTCGAATACGAACGTATCGCAATTGGTAGTAGCTTTGATGGCATTGTAAATGTTCAGGCCACTTTTGATTTTTACTTTGTCGGACTGATATTTTGCCGGCTCATTCAGTACCGTAAACCGTTCTTCTCCATCACGGATCTGTTTGGCCAGTTCAAAAGGTACCCCACCGATGATAAAGCAGATTTCTCTTTTTGTGGCCGGTATTTTTTCCGCCAACGCTTTGATCTGGGCATATACCGCGTCATCTTTCATTTCTTTTTCATAGTATTTGGCGCCAGGTCCTTCCAGCGACTTGATACTATTCCCTTCCATCCAGGAGATTTTCGTATTGCCGGAACCGATATCCACAACAAAGGAGTTCTCTGCATAGGTAGGCGGTAATACGCATTTCAGGGCCAGTTTACCTTCCTGTTCTGCTGTTACCAGGTTTACGACATAACCCATCTTCTTCAACTCAGCAGAGATAGTGGCCGTTTTAGGATCTTTCTGCGCGCCGGAACTGATCACAAAATGAACGTTTCTGGATTTCACGCCTTTATCGAACATCGCACCGATATAGTCTTTCAGGCCCATACGGATATCGGCGGTAGTAGCCATCCCCTCGTATACGAAAGACTTACCGAAATCTTTAGACACAATTTCCCAGTGTTTATCCTTATCGATATTTACTACAAAGGAGTTGAAGCCGGAAGCGCCTACTTCCACCACACCTTTCATTTCACCGTCTACCGGTTTTTCGGGGCTATAGTTGAAGGTACGTCTGTCTTCCGTCGCCTTGGTGGCTTTGGATGGCTGAGGCTTTGTACCGGATTCGGCCGCCCAGCCACTATCTGTTTTGGTGGTCTCGGGTTTACCGGCAACCGCATCCAGTTTACCGCTCTCAAATGCCCAGTACCCGATGCCTATAATAGGAATCGCAATGATCACTGCTTTGACTGGCCAACGCAGTCTTGCCCAGGTAGATTTTTGTTCCATATGGTGTTTTGTATTTGGGTTCGTTTAATTAATCCAGCAAGGAAAAGCCTTTATCTACTTTCTCTTCAGGTTTTAAATCATAGTAGGAATCTGCCATTTTGCTGACGTTCAGCATTTTCAGGTTACGTTCATCTACCTTATGAATAAATGCCTCCAGTTCACTCTGTGAAGGCGTACCACCCACGGTGATATTATTATTCTGATCCAGAAAATCGAGGTTGGAACGAATAGAGGCAATATTCTGGCTGATGGCGCCGGTAGCGGCATTCATCGCTTCCTGGAATACCCAGCCGTCTTTAATATTGAAGACTTCCGCCAATCCTTCTGTAGCATGCTTCATCTTTTGCGTGGCCTCCAGTTTTTTGGAGATGATGGAAATACTGCTATCGAGTGTGCTGACATAAATACGTGCCGCGCTTTCGTTGTCTTTCAGCACTTCCAGTACTTTGGCAAACTGATTGGCATACTGCACATAACTTCTGGCATTCTGTTCTTCTGCTTCGCCTTCCTTACCCAGCAGAAATGCTTTGGTACGGGTTTCTTTTGCATCCCGCGTATATTCATTCGCCTTCTCCTGGTTATTGTTGCTGCTTTCCTGTTTGCTCTTTTCTTCCAGGCTGGCTGCTTCCACCGTAAAGCGTTTGGCGTAGGTATATTTTTCTTCCGCTGTTTTCTGTGCAGCTTCCCCACTCTGAATCATATCAATACGCACGCCGTCTACATTCGCAATTTTCTCTTTTACTCTTTTCAGGGTATCTCTCGCATCTTTCGACAACAACTGCAGGGTTTCAACCGGGTTGCTGCGAATGATGGCCTTCTCGCCTTTAAAAAGCAAGATGGTACCTAACCGGTGCAATACGGCAATAATGCGCGGCGCCAGTAACAACAGTACAATCAGGATAATGCTGAAAATCACCAGCAATATGCTTTTGGCGGCATATGCCAGCATAATGGGCAGGAACTTAAAAAAAGCAAAAGCGCCACCCAGTATCAGCGCCCAGAAGAACACAGCGGCCACCTTCTTTTTGGTTTCCGGTGTTTGGAGCTGGCGGGGTAAATGATCTCCCAATACCTGGAAAATCGGGAGCTGGCTCTTCAATTCTGCAGGAATACTTACCTGTTCATTTTTGTTTACCATAGGGATATTAAATTATACTGCTTTCAATCAGTTGCAATGCATGCTGTATATCTTTCACTACTTCGGCTACTGCGGAATTACCAATCGCTATCTTACTATCGATTTCGCGGAGCTGTGGCTCGTATTTGCTGTTGATCTCCTTTAAATCGGTTTCTTTTTTCCGGAGTTGTTCCCGCAGTGTTTCCAGTTGTTTTTCCAGTTGTGCAATCTCTCCACTCAGACTGGCTTTTTCCTGTACCAGGTTTTGCTGGAGCGTCTGTTGTTGCTGCTGTTTCTGACTGGTTTCCCGGTCAATTACTTTTTGCAGGGCTGCTACATACCGTTGTGCGGAGCTGGTCAGCTTTTCTTTGTTCAGGCTTTTGTCTACATACTTCAGGGAGGTAAAAGCCGCTTTTAACGTAGAGGCATCTACGTTACCCATTTCTGCTGCCGCATTCCATACCTCAAAAAAGTCAATACCCGGCTCATTCAGCTTCTCCAGCATTTCGAGCACTTTCAGTTTCATTTGTTTGACATCTGACACAGGTGCTTCTACTGTATTCGCCGGTTGAACAGGCAGCGGTGGCGGGGTGGCCGGTGCAGTCGCCTTATTTGCCGGTATTACAGGAGCTACAGATGGATTAGGGGTGACAGCCTCCGGTTCAGGCGCATCTTCGAAAATAAGCTTCTTAAGACTGCTCAGTATCCCGGATGATTTCTTTTCTTTTTCCTCGTTCATGCCTACAGATTAGATCGGGCTAAAAATAGCAAATTTATTGATCCGCAAAGGTTGTATCCCGGATAATCAGTTGAAAATATAATAGGTATACGCACTTTTTCTTTTAAAGTTATCTTGTGAAGATAAAATACAGCTACGAACAGGTCATCAATTATTTAGCTGCCGGAAAAATAAAGCAGCTTGCTACCGCGCCTGGAAGATCCTTACCAGGCTATCTATAAACGGGCGTGTATACTTACCCGTTGGATCCAGATCCGGATCGAGGATGGTGATGTTGATACCGGCTGCTTTCGGGTGCCGGAGCAAAGGCATCAGCAATGCTTCCAGCTCTGCGTAAGCCAGCCCGTCTTCCTGCGGGGAATCTACGGCAGGCATGATATCGTTGTGTAACACATCTGCATCTACATGAATCCAGAAACCATCCAGGTCAGCAGTAGTCACGCTGTTCAGGAATGTTGCCACACAGGCAGCTATCCCCTGCTGACGCAGCGACTGCAACGCCACATACCGGATGGCCGATCGCTCTATTTCCTGCACATAGGCGGTTTCCAGGTAACGGTTGCCAACAGCCCAGGTATTTGCTTCCTGCACATAAGGACCGGCTGCTGCTATATCTGCCAGCTTAGGATGTGCGTAGCCGGTAACGATGGCTAAGTCCATACCAGCAGCGGCTTTTGTTGCAGACAGCGAAACCGGTATATAGTCAGTATGCCCATCCAGAAAAAACAAGCCATAACGACCCAGCTTTTTTAGCCCGAGCATATGGCCGATCAGTATACTGCAATCGCCACCAATCACCAACGGCAGCTGTCCACCGGTAACCAGTGTTTGCAGATAAGTTGCCTGTTGCTGTGCATAGGCAACAATTGCGTCGGCATTCCTGACACCGGATATGGGGTCCAGTTCCATGGAATAAGGCGGAGCGGCCAGCGTATGCATGGCTGTTACGCCCAGCTGTTCACATAATCCATGTTGCTGCAGCCAGACAGGTAATTGCTTTACCCCCGGCTCTACTCCTGGCGCCGGCTCTTTCAAACCCAGATTGCTGGGACATGCTACAATGGTCAGCGGTTTCATGTGTCAAATATATTGGAATACCGGCAAGTGGTATGGCCTAAAGATTTTTCCGGGGAGATGATGACACTTCCCAAAAAGCAGGGAGAGGTGCCAGTCATTGTACCGACTGACACCTCTCCCCCATTTGTATATTCCTATTTTTCCAATAAAGGTATAATATGAGCCCAGTCCAGCTGCCGGGCAAAATCCAACGCAGACTTTCCGTCATTTGTCTTACTGTCTTTATCTGCCTTAAACTGTAACAATACTTCCACAGCATTTTTGTTGCCGGCAATTGCCTCCTTGTGTAACAGCGTATACCCTGCGTCATCGCGGTTGGTAGCTTCCTGCGGATACTCCTGCAGGAACTGTATGAAACTGTCTCTCATATTAATGCTCATTGGGTGCTCTATGAGATTTTCCGGATGTTCTTTTTGTCCGTTTACTACGGAAATATCCTGATAGTCTCCAAAGTCCAGTCCCCATGCGTCATCGTGCTCCTGCCGTTCTTCTTCTTCCATACCGGCTCTTAAATGCTGGATGGTAAATCCGCCGCAGGTTTTACCCTGACTGGCCAACAGCCAATCGCTGATCTGTTGCAACGGTACGGTTACAAAATCGCCGTTCTGTACATTCGTCAGCCTGTTCGGATTATTCACCAGTACGCCGCTCACTGTTTCCCCATCAAATCCGATGTCGTTGATCCACATGTGCTCAACGATCGGTTCCGGCTGATCGGCTACTGTTTCTGAAAAAGCTACTTTTACACACGCCAGGTCCAGCGCGGGAATAATTCTGCGGGCTTCCCAGGAAAGCTCTCTCCAGAAATATTTAAATGTTTCCTGTGCCTGCTGAAAGGCTTTTAACATGCCGGGATCTTCTGCTTCGGAGAAGAATACTTCATTTTCTGCCATTGTAAACTATTTATCAACTTACACGTGTGTCGTTTATGCCACACTAACGATCATTTAATGGGTTCCTGCTTTATGCCGGTATCGTTTAAAGAAAAACAGGATTACCTTTTATTATCTCTTTATAAACCTGATGTATGTTTACATCATAACTATCTTCTCTTTTATAAATAGCAGCGACGAAAATCCTGTGTTGCAAAAATTTTTGTTCCAGTTTTTTTTGTTCCGTTTTATCTAAATCATCCATATCTATTTCTCCGGTGTTTAGCTGTCCCATTTCTTCGAAGTAGGCAATGCCGGATTCTCCACAGCGAACCGGATGTACATCAACTGTATGTGCGAGGTCGATATCCAGTTCCGCCAGCGTAGCCGCATCGTCCCCATTATCGGCCGTATCATAATAATAGAGGTGCGGAATATCTGCTTTACCCGCAATATGAAGCGGGAATTTTTCCAGGTAAACGTATTTAGCAGAAAAATCGCCATAGAAACTTAACTGCCCATTGCTGAGATCCAAAGCAAACAGGCTTTCTGTCAACGTGGTATTCCCCCGTATAATGACATCTGCCAATCCGGAAATAACGATATTTTTTGCCCGTACATTCCCGGTCACATAGAGGTACATCGGGTAGCCCACATCGGTACCATGCATATGAATGGTTTCTTCCACTTCCAGATCACCGATCACCAATACCGCTCTGTTTTGAGGCTGGGAAAGTCCGGGGCCAATCACGGAAAGGTCCAGGTCCTTTAAGCGGGTATTCCCATTATACACGGCAAAGGTATTCAGATAGGGATCTTCATAGACCTCCTCAGCAGTAGGGATGTTCTGAAAATATATGTTGCCGGTATAATCCTGCATAAGGATACCATATTTTGATTCAATTTCAGGATAAGCCACGACAATAAAATCATTTTGTGTATGCATTATTCTCAGTTTTAGTGATGATCAGTTGATAACATGGAGAACGATCTCCATTTGCCAGCCGTATTTTTCGTACAGGGGCCACCGTTTGTTCCCCGTTCGGTTTTTCGGGGTTAAAATAGGTCTTTTTTACAACTGAAAAAAATATGGTCGTATGCCGGTACCACCAATGGGGCCGGAATATTCGGGAAGCTATTTAATGTATTGTTCCATTATGCAAATGCCTGGCGACTGACCTCCTGCAGCCTGACAGCGATGAACCGGCGTCTGGGCAGCGCTGGTATTTATCCATGTAAAGCCTTATCGTTCCGGCTACTACGGCACAAGGCTCCTGCATTACCTGGTTATTTATAAATACAGAAAAAAGCATAAATTCCACTTATATCTGACAAAATATATCATAGAAGCAATACATTAGCTATTCAAACCTTATTACATGATTTTTGTCCAGCGGCCCTCAAAACCAGCATACCTGGATTCTCCCAAAGTGCTGAAAGCCATCGAAGCATTAAAAAACAATTTCTATTATAACGAAAGACAAGAAAGGATCCGGTTTCTACCAGAGATACTGATCCCTATCAAACCAGACCTGGCGGCGGCTTTTCATCATAAATGCGCTTATTGTGAACAAAGACTCTATCAGCCTCACCAGGGTGAAATCGATTATTTCCGCCCGAGAAGTGGTGTGGCCGGCAACAAGGAATACTTAAAGGATCACTATTGGTGGCTGGCCTACAATTGGGACAATCTATACTTATCCTGTTCTACCTGCAACCGGGTCAAAGGCAACCAGTTTCCTTTATCCGAAGAGGCCTCCAGAGCGCCCATAGGCGACACCTCCTTCGGTTTATGGAATGAAGCTACGCTGTTGATAGATCCCTGCCGGGAGCACCCGGAAGAACATCTCACTTTCAGGAATACGGGCGAAATCGTAGCGCTTTCCACCAAAGGGCTTGCCACGATTCAACTACTGGCTTTAGACCGGGAAGAACTCAATGAAAAAAGAAAACAGGAAATTGATATTTTTCTGCAAACACTCGACAATGTTTTAAGAGACCAATCACCTCAACAAGCTAGCGCCATCGTCTTCCTGGTCATGGATTTATTCAATGGCAGTGGTGGCGCCCAACAGTTTGCCGGCGCCGTAAAAACCGCGTATTCAGACTGGTATGACAACCATGAGGAGGAATGGAATAAAATACTTAAGCTATCCTCGTCGCATGCCGTTAATAAGCGGGCCTTCCCGCCTCCACCGGTTGCTGCACAACATCATGCAGACCTCCTCATTGATGAAGCACTGGTCAATGAAAGTATCACTACCCGTAGCTTCTCCATCAAAAGTATTACTATCCGGAACTTTAAAAAAATAGCCCACTTAACCCTGGATATTCCGGAAGCAGCCACCAGAGAGGAAGGCGAAGCCTGGTTATTATTGCTGGGAGATAATGGTGTTGGCAAAACGTCTGTATTACAAGCCATCGCCATGACACTTTGTGGCGCGGAAACCTTGCATAAACTCGGATTAACCGCACATGAGTTTTTGAAATACGGGCAACAGGATGGCAGCATTTACATCCAGAGTTTTGAAAATGATGAACCGGTCATACTGCGATTTAATCAGGACGGTTTTATGTCGGAATTAGCCGCTCCGCCTACTTTTCTGCTGGGATACGGTGCTACCAGACTACTGCCTAAAGGCCTATTGCAACCCAGGAAAAACGTAGACCGGCGCGTCAATATCAACAACCTGTTTGATTATAGTTACTCCTTAAGTGACGCCAACAAATGGCTGGCCACCGTGGACCCAAAAGAAATGACGGAACGCATTTTCCCGGCGTTGCTGGACATGCTGAATCTTCCTCCCGACCGGAAATTAATTTATGAAGAAAGGGAATTAAAGATCGATGATGGCGTACAAAAATTCAGCATTGAAAGAATCAGTGATGGGTATAAAAGCGTGATCGCGATTGCCTGCGACATCATGAAAACGTTATCGGTAGAAAAGGCGGGATATCACACCGCAAAAGGCATCGTACTGATCGACGAACTGGGGAATCATTTACATCCGGCCTGGCGCATGAAAATTGTGCCTGCGTTGAGAAACGCTTTTCCCCGGCTGCAGTTTATTGTTTCCACACACGAACCACTTTGCCTGCGCGGCATCAAACACGGTGAAGCCGTGGTGCTGATGAAAGATCAGCAATCTAACATTGTTCCATTAGCAGACCTCCCCGATCATACGCTGTTACGGGTGGATCAATTGTTGACATCCGACCTGTTTGGGTTGATGCATACCCTGGATGAAGCGACGACCTTACAATTTGAGGAATATTACCGGCTATTGGCGATAAAGGCAGCAGCAAGAACGGAAGAAGAACAGGAAAAAATCAACACATATACCCGGGAATTAGCGGGAAAAGATCTTTCCGGCAATACGCCGCAGTTACAGATCTTATATGAAATCATTCACGAGCAGTATGCCCGCCAACTGACCGACAATCATCACGCTACCAAAGCTGCCCTCAAAGAAAGCACAAAGGAAGCAGTGAAAGCAATACTGGCAAACAAGAACCTGGACTGGCTATGATAAAAATTAACAGACCGCCTGCTCCGGCCTTCCTTACAGCTCCCGGTAATAAATGGCAGGCAGAAACCAATGAGGCTATCCAACACTATAGCATCACTCCGGTGAAAGGTGATTTCGAGTTTAAACTATATAAAGATCCGCTGTTAAAAGAAGAGTTAAAAAAAACCTTCACGAAGTGCGCTTATTGTGAAAGCAGGTACAGCGCTGTTTTTGATGGTGATGTAGAACATTTCAGGCCTAAAGGCCGCGTCCTGGAAAAAATACCGCCTACGCCGGGATATTATTGGCTGGCCAATGAATGGACGAATCTGGTGCTTTCCTGTCAGCATTGCAATCAGAAACGCAAACACCTCTTGCCTGGTACCACCGTACAAACAACCCAAGGCAAACACGATCAGTTTCCCCTATTGAACGAAGGCCACCGGATAGCTCACCATATGCATACCCTGCATGGAGAAGAACCTTCGCGACTATTAATAGATCCTTGTACAGATCAGGATACGGAAGCACAATTTGAATACGACATCAACCACGGTACTATCATCGCGAGATCTCCCAAAGCCACCACATCAATCGCTGTATATGCCTTACAGCGCCCCGAATTAGTGAAAGACAGAAAAGAACATATCGCACTTGTACTTCATCAGATGACAGTGACCAAACGGGAATTGGAAAGATATAATCGTGATCAGCACGAAGCGCAGCGGCAAATTTTTCAGGATGAACTGAATATCTTAATAGCATATGGGGATGATAAACGTCCTTTTGCCGGACTGGCGCGCTTTTTCATCCGGAGATTTCTGACGGACAACAACCTGACGCCGTAATTTCATTCGGATTAATATGGCTGCTTATCCACCACACGACTTTCTTTTTTTGCAGCCATCAAGTCCAGCACCTTGTCCATATGCTGCAATCCCCAGCGCTCCATATTCACAATAACCGGTACCAGGGTGTTTCCGAAATCGGTAAGATAGTACTCTACTTTAGGCGGCACTGTGGCATACACCACCCGTCTCACGACCCCATGTTCTTCCAGCTCATTCAGCTGCTGCGTTAATACCCTGCGGGAAGCCGCCGGATTCATTTTCTGCAACTCACCAGGCCGCCTTATCCCATTATGTATATTGAAAATCAGGCAAGGTTTCCATTTGCCGCCGATTATTTCCATCATGATCCCTACCCCACAATCCAGCGGTTTGGGAATTTTCCTTTCATACATATCCCACTCATTTAAACAATAAAGTTAAGGGATCGCTTTCTTAAAGTGCCTATGTGCGAAATTTATCACTATGTGACAACATCCGCCCATATTGGCTGTAACCATTGACAGCACTAGCTTTGCCCCTGTAAATAAAAATGGATTTTCCATCCGTAATCTCTTAAAAAATTATAGCAGTATGAAACAAGTCTTAAGACGATACCTCTATGCAGCAGCCATCACTTTGCTTGCCGGCACGGCCAGCCATACCAGCGCCCAAACCCCGGTGCGGCAGCACCAGCCCGGTATTTATCGCATGCAGGTGGGAGACATAGAAGTGATCGCATTATCGGACGGTACTGTGCCGCTGGCAGCTACGGAAGCACTCACCCATATCAAACCAGGTGAAGTACAGGCACTCCTGAAACGCGCCTATACAACATCACCGGTAGAGGCTTCCGTGAATGCATTTTTAATCAAAACCGGCGGCAAACTGATCTTAATTGATGCCGGCAGCGCAGAACTGTATGGACCTACGCTCGGCTTCCTGCCCAACAGCATCCGGGAAGCAGGCTATCAACCGGAAGACATTGACGCCGTCCTGCTCACCCATATTCATACAGACCACAGCGGCGGCCTGATGATGGGAGATAAAATGGTATTTCCGAATGCACTCGTTTATGCCAGTGAGCCGGAAGTCAATTACTGGATGAATGCCAACAATGCTGCCAATGCCCCGGAGCGGCTGAAAAAGTTCTTCCGGGAGGCCGACGCCAAAGTGGGCCCTTACCTGAAAGCCGGGAAAGTACGCACCTTTACCTATGGCAAGGCCCTGTTTCCCGGCATCACCCCAATCGCTACACCCGGTCATACACCCGGCCATACCTTTTATGCACTCGAAAGTAAAAATGAAAAAATGCTGTTCTGGGGAGACATCATGCATGTAGCGGAGGTACAGTTTGTAAAACCGGATGTTACCATTGCTTTTGATGTAGATCCGGCAGCCGCCGCACAACAACGCAAAAAAGCCTATGCAGATGCCGCCAGACAAGGCTACTGGATTGCCGCAGCCCATATCTCATTTCCGGGTATCGGGCATCTCCGCGCCGCTGGAAAAAGCTATGAATGGGTGCCCATTATCTACAAATACTAATACACTTTATGCCCCACTGCTGTCACCGCAGTGGGGTAACATGCGCGCGTCCTATCTTTTCCTGATTGCTTTCGAAAGCATAGCGCACTACTACGATCGGCTGTCAGCTCGTATCAGTCGACAGACCTACATTTAAGTACGGAGAAGATGAATATTCCACACGCATGAACCTATTATTCCGTCCCGTTAAATCAACCCTGTAGCAATCGTCCCTTAGTTATTATTCACCCATAAAACGCCCCGATTATGCGCAATTCCCTTTTACTTTCCCTGGGCATCGCCGCCCTTTCCTGCTTTCACCCGGTACAGGCAGGTGTACCGAAACCTTCCACAGCCGTTTATGAAAAACCATGGTTGTTTTACACGGCTATCTATCAAAAAAGTATTTATTGTTTCCAGGACCGTTACGGAGAACGCGGCTATGAAATCTGGCTGCATAACAACAACCCTTCCAAAGCCTATGCAGTGACCATACAAGTGGAGCAACGCTACCACGCCAATGTTACCTACTCTACCCGGGTGGTGAATATTCCTGCCGGCGGAGATATCTATATTGGCTGTACGGTCAGTGGCATCGGGCCTTCCAATTACATTGGCTACTCCTATCAGGTAGTAGGAGAATCGTGATCGGTACGGCCGGTCACACACTCGTATCAACCAGCTTACGGAGAGCTGGTTGATACCCTACTCTCTTAACTTTTGCGTATTATTGCCGGATAAATCCTTAACCGGCAAACAACATGCTGACATTAGACAATATAGCTATCTGGGAAAAACTGGATAGTCCTTTTGAAGACGCAGCGCAGGTCCCTGGCCTGCTGGCGCAGCTGGAACAAACAGCTTCCGGAGAGATATTAGATGAAATTTGCTGGGAACATATTTATCATCAACAAACGGTGTATGAAGTAACCTTTGCTGCCGTCCCCTATCTGATACAATTTTGCGAAACCAGTCAGGATCCGGATTACAAACTACACATCTATTTGAACCTGGCCGTTATCCTCGCCACACTGGACCCGGAAGATCAGTTATTACACAACATATTCGCCAACAGTGCATGCGATCCCGCTGCCGTGGCCACCATTATTGCCAGCTATCAGCAGGCATTCGGACAACTAAAGCCGATCGGGCAATCCCTGTTTGAAGTGGTGATGGAAAAAGAAGAAACGGAAAAGCGATACTTCCTGGCAGCATTGGCCGTGGCCCATAAGAACTTCCCCATAGCCTACCTCTTTTCTACCTTTATAGAAAACGAAGAATATATGGGTAGTTGCCCGCATTGTGATACCGAATTCTTTTTATGGAACCAGGAAGAAAAACTGGTATTATACAAAACAGATCCGGTTTTTGACAAAACACAAACCGGTTTTCCGGTGATACCCAGGTCGGCTGACAAGCTGCAACCCACTGCAGTTATTTCCGCCGACAATGACTGCGGGTGGTTAACTTTTTACGCAGACAAGTTGCAAGCCGATACCCTGCAGCCGCTTATTCCGTATTTATTTGGAGAAGCCAGCTGTCCGGCCTGTCACCAGTCCTGCGATATAGCGGATGCCATCATGGCTTCTCTCTAATAACTATGATTATACCGGTTGACGTATATACGATAACGTGAGATAGATAATCTTTCTGCTTTACCCATCATTTATTTCATGCAAATAGCCTGTCTCTGTTGAAAGAGACAGGCTATTTATCTGTTTATCCATCTATGCGCTCAGGAACGTCCTTTGCGCTTTGGAATCGAAATAAAGCCATTCGCATTAGTGACTGTTGGCGTAGCAATATACACGCCATTCGCTTTTTTATCTGCCTTTTCGGTGTACTCCGCATCGAAAGTAATGGCGCCTTTTTTGACTTCGTAGTATTTAGCCGGCGCATAATACAACGAATCTGCGGCTGGATGCACCGGCACCGTTTCACTACCCCCGAATTCCAGGTATCCATCCTGATCGAAATCTTTTATATCAGAGGCAATGGCACTCATCAGGGAATCGGCTTTGGAATAATTAATGCCGAATACGTATAATCTATTCTTGCTGGGAGCAGCGGTCACCTCCAGGAATAAAAACACATTTCCCTTATCTTCTACCAGCCGGTTACGTTTGCTTTTGTAGACAATATTATCGGATGATAATTCGTAACTGCGTTTACCATTTACGAAGATGGTGCCTTTATACACCGCAATCATCTGCCCTTTTCCACTGGTAAAATGCAGGTTATTGGCGGGAGTCTGCGCCAGTGCTGGCAAACCAATTATAACCAGGAATAGGAGGCAATAGCTGAGCCGGGAGAACATAGTATTGTTTTTAAAATGAAGCGTTAACTTAATCATTTTTCTGCGATTTTATATATTAACTGTTGGTATAGGTAGCAACCATTTTTGTGATTGCGTTATCGCCCTTTTCCCGAAAGTGCAATTTTTACGGCCAAACATCCATTTTTCGCAGGCCGCTCCTGCCTTAGCTTTGCTGGTATCATCTCAACCTTACAAACATGAAGATCATTATTACCGGCGCCTCCGGCGCTATCGGGAAAGAAGTGTCTGCCGAACTCGGTAAACGACACGACATTACAGGCGCCAGTCTGCGGAACAGCGTACACCAGCTGGATATCTCCAGCGTATCCTCCATTGAAAGCTTCTTTGAAAAAACAGGGCCTTTCGACGCGCTGGTAAGCGCCGCCGGCGATGCTTACTGGGGGCCGCTGCAAGGACTTACCGAAGCACAGCTGCGCTTTGGTATAGAAAACAAATTACTGGGACAGATCCACCTGGTACGTATAGGCTTAAACTATATACGCCCCGGCGGTTCCTTTACCCTGACCTCCGGCGTGCTGGCAGATGACCCGGTAGCCGGCTCCGTCAACTACGCCATCGCCAACGCCGGCATCCATGGCTTTGTTACGGCGGCGGCGCAGGAGTTGCCGCCAGGTATCCGCATCAATGCTGTCAGTCCCGGCGTCACAGACAATACCATCGAGCGCAACGGACCTAACATGATCGGCCATACGCCGGTATCGATAGAACGGGTGGTAAGGGCCTATATTAAGAGCGTAGAAGGAATTATCAATGGCCAGATCCTCCGGGTCTACTAAAGGGAAAAATTACCACCTATGTCATCATTGCAGCTTTTCACAGGAGAATTTATTGGTACCGCCCTGCTGATACTATTGGGTAACGGCGCAGTAGCGAATGTGTTGCTGAAAGCCAGCAAAGGGCATAACGGCGGCTGGATCGTAGTGGCCATGGGATGGGCAATGGCCGCATTTGTGGCGGTATTCATTTCCGCCCCCATCAGCGGGGCACACCTGAACCCCGCTGCTACCCTGGCATTTGTACTCAACGGTACCATTGGTTATGCCGACATCCCGGCGTATCTGGCCGGACAATTCGCCGGCACCATGTGCGGATCTTTTCTTGTGTATATCGCCTATCAGCCACATTTCAATGCCACGACAGACGGTGTGGCTACCCGTTCCTGCTTTTGTACCGATCCGGCTATACCACGTCCCTTCAGTAATCTGGTAACGGAGATCATCACGACTTTTGTATTGATTTTCTCCGTATTGAATCTGGCCAAACCGGACATCGGCCTCGGCGCCATCAGTTCCGTACCCGTAGCATTTATTGTACTGGCTATCGCCGTTTGTCTGGGCGGGCCTACCGGTTGCGCCATGAATCCGGCGCGGGACCTGGGTCCCCGGATCGTATATGCCCTGTTGCCGATACCACACAAAGCCGGCAACGACTGGGGCTATGCCTGGGTACCCGTAGCAGGGCCGTTGTTGGGTGCACTCCTGGCTGCAGGCATTCACCACGGCATCCGATAATTCGATAAATTGTAGCATCATTAAAATGCAGCAACATGAAGATGACTGCCGATACCAGTATACCCGTGTATACCGAAACCGGTGAACCAGCCACACCGATGCCGGATGATGTGTATGTTGCCTGTTTTGAACAGGCCAATATCCGGCAATTGTCGCCACACCGCCGAACCTTTTACCAGGTGATCTTCTTCCGGGAAGGCTATGGCACCCAGTGGGTGGATTTCCAGGAATATACCTTCAACGGACCTACGCTGATATTGCTGTCGCCCAACCAGGTACACCAGATGGATATCAATACGGATGCACGCGGACATATACTCATGTTGCCGGAGCGTTTCTTTGCACTCGACAGCGGACCGGAAAGCGCCTTTGTGCTGAAAGATGTTTTTGATAATACGGACCGGATTCCTTTTCTGCAGTTCGGCCACGCGGCAGCAACGGCACTGGATGCCTCCATTCGTCAGATACAACGCAGCTTCCAGGCTGACGGCAGTATGCGTAAGCTCATTCTGTTGTCGTATGTAAAGATATTCCTGTTGCAGGCCTATCAGTTAAGAGAAACCTTATCTACGATATCCGAAACCGGTTCTCATACCGGCCGGCAACAGTTCCGGCAGTTCAAAATATTGATAGAACAGCATTACCGGACCTTACATCTGCCACACGATTACGCGGCGCAGCTGCACATCTCCCTGAAACAATTAAACCTGCTGACCAGAAAATATGCCTTTTCTTCCGCCGGAGACCTGATCAAACAACGCATATTACTGGAAGCACAACGATACCTGTATCATGGTGTGCTGACCGTAAAGGAAATATCACATCAGCTGGGTTTCGAAGACCCGGCATACTTCAATCGTTTTTTTAAGCGGGAGATGAAAATCCCCCCTTATCAATTCCGGAAAATGGCAGGCAATAACCAACGTATAGCTATAGCTGGAAAAGGCCTCCTGTGAAAGAGGCCTTTTCCCTGTACGCTTACATAGGTACCCTGTCTGCCTGATGCAAATGGTTTAATTAAAATAGGCGGGTACCCAGGTATTCCGGATCCGGTTTTTAGTCAGCTGGAAGCCGACATAATACCGGAAAGCATTCGCACCGGGAGGATTATCATCTGCCATAAACACCATATCTTTTATCCCATCCCGATCTATATCATAAACAGCAATACCAGCACCCTGCGATTCATCACATATGCCGGTGTAACTTTCATAACCATTGGACCGGCTTTCCAGTACACCCTGTTTATTAAATGTGCCCGTGAGACACCTGAATTCATTCGGACCAAGTGGGTTATCATATCCCATAAAGAACACTTCCTGTTTGCGGTCTCCGTTTAAATCGGCGAGTGCCACACCTACCCCCTGCATATAAGAGGCAACATGGTTAAGGGTCACTCCGGCAGGTAATACAGTGCTGGCTTGTCCCACGTTATTCAGGTTGAAAGCAATCTGATAACGGAGTTCTCCCGTAGCGGGTCCGTCTCCGGCTACCAATATCAGATCCTGCAGACCATTGTCATCAATATCCCCCAGCGCAATGGCAGCGCCCTGTCCATCGTCGCTCACACCGGGAATAGTATAGTAATTCGTCCACAAGGCAGCATCGCCGTTTATATTCAGATTAAGTCCTACTTTATACCTGAATTGGTTGGGGCCGGGAGGCGCATCATACGACATCAATATCAAATCAGGCACCCCGTTCCGGTCAATATCGCCAATGGCCATGCCGGATCCTTCCGCATAATCACCCGGCGCCTGCACATATTTAACCCCGGAAACAGTAGTAGCGACGCCATTTTCATTGACATCATATGCGACAACATATCTATATTGATTAGGGCCAACAGGAGCATCTTCTATCATCAGAAAAATATCCGGTTTGCCATTACCATTAATATCCGTAATAGCAATATTAGCACCATCAGCGGAATGTCCCGGCGCGGGTATCTGATAATAATTCGGCAATACAGGCACACCGGCAACGGATTCCGGTATCTTATTGGTTTTATCATCCGCCGGTGTAGCAGCTTCTTTTTTACAAGCCATAAGACATACTATGGCGATGTTTAGGTAACAGTACATTAAACGTTGCATGAAAAACAGTTTTACAGTGAAGACAATAGGGTTAAATACAGGCTGTTGGTATGGGCAGACATGTTAATACAGGCTTATTATCTGTTGAAGTACCAGCTTAATGCATACAATTTTACACTATAGGACCGCTAATGCATGACATACCTGCTGCAGAAAAAAATAACGGCTTCTCTGGTAAATACAATACTGACACCGCTACTAAAAATAACAATGCTGCTACCCCTCCCGGTGCAGCAGCATGTATCAGCCAACCAGCAGCTGATATTATATCATCCGTTGACTGTTTTACTTCCGTTGATTATCTTCTTTATCAGGCTAATCTGGCCCAGGTGATAATGGGTATGTTCTGTAACACCCAGTAAATTCCGGTGATAACTACCATATCGGGCATCCGTAAAATCCTGCGGGAGTATTGCATCATCCAGTGCCTCCATCAATACAGCCAGCTGCTCCGCTTCCTGCAATGCTTTATTCACCAACGCCTGCCATGCTGCCTCGGATGATACCGGAGGCAGATCAAAGCTGAATTTATCACTTCCTTCCAGCGGATGGCCCTGCAGTACCTTTAAAATAATGCCTACATAATAGTTGATGTGAAACACCAACACGGCGATGGTATGCAGGTCATATACCTTTGTAGTGGCCTGCTCCCAGTTAATGCCCGCTAAAGTATCCTGCAGGTTCACGGCAGTCCAGTTACCTCCAAAGTGTACATCCCTGAAATGTTTGGCTACTTGTTTGGTGGAAGTCATGATCGTTTTTTTTAGTTGAACGTAAATAATGTTTTCATAACAGCAGTAAAGGAGTTCGCTTATCTGTAACGTGGGCTTTTCTATTATTCATCCGGATCAGCATCGTGTATCCTTTATATTTTCCATGCGACGCGGTTGCAATATCTTATTTCCTGTTGATATTTTCAACTGATTCCCGTAAAAACGTCTATAACCTGTATAATAAAAACAAAGGCGCCACTGGTGTTTTACCAGTGGCGCCTGTATTTCGATAGCGGAGTTAATCTCTGACTGTTACTTCATTTCAATCACAGTATCCAATGAATGTACCACACCATTGGTACCTCTGTTATCACGGCCTTGTACAGTAGCGCCGTTGATGGTTACTTTACCGGCATTCACCTTTACCGCCAGTTCCCTTCCGTTAGCGGTTACCAGCTTCTGGTTATCTTTGAGATCATTAAAACTTGTCAACCCTTCCACGACATGATGATTCAACAACTCAATCAATTTTTCCTTGTTTTCCGATTGCAGCAATGCAGGTATGCGGCCGGGTTGCAGTTTACCAAATGCAAGATCAGTAGGGGCAAATATAGTGAAGGGGCCTTTTTTTGATAGTACCATATCCAGTCCTGCAGCTTTTATACTTCTCGACATAGTGGCTAGATTTCTGTCGGCCACTACAACTTCCACAACGTTTGACATGATATTTGATTTATGTGCGGGTAGAATAACCAGCAGCTATCTGTAAGGTAGTCCTATTAATCGGGTAAACAGGATTTATTATGGCCAACCAGCAAATGCGTTTTTTAGTGTGGAGATATTGCAGGAACAAAGCAGCTTTCTGTTACTACTTTCAGCAAACCATCCTGTTGTAATCAGGACATACGTAAAGTAGCGCTGCTACCTATCAGGCAAACAACAGCGTCTACTTCTCCCGCTGATTTAATATGGAGATCTGGTGCTACTTTACAGGTAGCAGCTTCGCAGAACAGGCTATTTTTTTCCCAGTATTTTCAACATCCGGGAATGTTCGCGCAAAGCTCTCAAAAAGGTGGGCTGCACCTGATAGGGTAATCCAAAGGAAGCAGCAGTAGCTTTTACAATGGGGGCTATCTTTCTGTAATGCACATGACAGATATCAGTAAACAGGTGGTGTTCTATCTGGTAGTTCAATCCACCGATAAACCACGATAACCAGGCATTCCGGGGCGCAAAATTGATGGTATTTACCAGCTCATGAACCGCCCAGCTATCTTTCATTTGCCGGCTGTCGCCCGAAACTACCGGTGCGGCAAAAGCTGCATTGGGCATGATATGCGCGGGTTGAAAAACACAGGAAAGAAAAAGACCTGCGGTCAGGTGCATAATAAAGAAACCGGTCAGTACAAAATACCAGGGTTGCCCGGAAAACAATAAAGGCAATACCAGGATATAGGCATAATAAAACATTTTGGACCAGGTAATATGCATTAAAGCCTTGGGTAATGACACCTTTTGTTTGTGCAAAAGATTACGCTGTTTAAAACGTATTACCTGCAGATAATCTTTGGCGGTCATCCAGTAGAGGGTCATCAGTGCATAGAAGAACCATGCGTATATATGCTGATGTCTGTGGAACCAATACCGGCGCTGTTGCGGAGATAACCGTAACAAAACAGTACTGCTGATATCTTCATCCAGTCCGTCTATATTGGTATAGGTGTGATGCAGCATATTGTGCTGTATCTTCCAGTTAACAGAATATCCGCCTATTACTTCCAGTATATGCCCGATAAAAATGTTGATCTTTTTATGCGGAGAGTAAGTACCGTGATTGGCATCGTGCATAACAGCGGTACCGATCCCGATCATTCCCCATCCCATCAGAAACCAAAGCCCCCAGAACAACCACAGGTTACTTGCGCCTGCGCCCAAAATGATAAATATACAGGGTACAAAGTAGCAAAGCAGCATGATGGCAGTTTTCAGCCACATGGCAGCATTCGCATAGGGGGAAATATTATTGGATCGAAAATAGTCATGTACCGCGGCGGTCAGTGTTTCTATAAAGCTGTTACTACCTTTAGGCGCAAAACGGACGATATTTATTTTTTTCATTTTCATATTGCATACTGTTACACCTGATCGCGTTGGCTAAAAAAGGAGTGAAAGAGAGGAGCCTTACGAAGGTCGTTCTTTTATGGCAGTAAACCGGAAATATTATTCCCGGCCAGCTGATACGAATCATATAAAAAGGTGATGTGCATAAAAGCCACATGTATATTACCTTCGGTATGAAGGCATCACCCCTGTTCTGACGATGATTATTCCTTAAGTAAATCCAAACAAATGAGACTGTCCCTTCCGCATTCTGAAGTTGACAAAATGTGCGCGGTTATCAAACTGGAAATAAATGTTGTTTATTAAAAGATACCGGAGATCTTTTCCCGGTGTCTGACCATAGGAGTGTCCTGGCCAGAATAAGGTATGCTCCGGTAAAAAATGTTTCAGCAGCTGCACAGAGTCATACATCTTACTGGCATCAGCCCCTTTACCGTCGCAGATACCCACGCCTTCTATAAAGATGGTATCCCCTGAAAAAAGATGCCGGTCTATTAAATAACAACAGCTCCCAAAGGTATGTCCCGGCGTAACAATCGGAATGATTTCAAAATCGCCTATTACTTCTTCCTGTAAATGATTTATTCTTCTCAGGTTACCACAATCAAATCCATAGTAATCAATTTCCTGCCCCGACATAAAAACAGGTACATCATGTGCGATGGCAAACCGCTCTGCCAGATTGGTATGATCGATATGTGCATGTGTTAATAAAACCCCTTTCAACACAATCTGCTGGCTGACCATAAAATCATTGATGAGCTCATAATCCCAGGCAGGGTCTATTAAAATACCCATACCATTTTTATAGATGAGGTAACATTGGTTTTTAATCACAAAATAAGATACCTGAAATGTTTTAATCTTCATGTTGGCTATTTTGATACCGCCTGCCAGACAGCCATCTGAAAGCTGTCATCAGCAGGCGTTATAGGCTGGTCAATCCAAGGCCACCTGTTCCAGACCAGCTATATCTGCAGATACGATCAGCGTCAGGTACCGGGTAATTTTATCAACGGGCCAATCCCACCACGCAATGCGTATCAGTTTCTTTATCGTTACCTCATCAAATCTTTTCCTGATCTCTTTTGCCGGATTGCCTCCTACCACACTATAATCCGCTACGTCTTTTGTCACCACAGCACCTGCTGCTATAATAGCGCCGTGGCCAATGGTTACTCCCGGCATAATGATCGCATCAAAACCGATCCATACATCATTTTTGATAATGGTATCTCCCTTCGGCATCATCTGTTCTATTTTAGGCATGGCTTTTTCCCAGCCCTGTCTGAATGCATAAAAAGGATAGGTAGAAAATTCTTCCATTACATGGTTGCCACCATTCATAATGAATTTAACGCCGGAAGCAATGGCGCAGAATTTCCCGATCAGCAGTTTATCGCCTAAAAACTCATAATGATACAAAATATTCTTAAAGAAATTGGCCGGCGCCTCTATATCATTATAATAAGTGTAATCACCTACTTCTATATTGGGGCGGTTAACCAGGTTTTTAAGAAACACCAGGTTTTTATTGTTGGGTAACGGATATAGCAGTTCCGGATCTGGTCCTGTCATTGTTGAATAGCATTTAAGCGTAGAAAATTTATTTACCTGAACAGTATTATCGGTTATCAGCCACCTGCACTTATTTTCCGGCCAGCCACTGCTGCAGTTTTTCCAGTTGTTGTATTTCCTGTTGATAAGGCGTCATGATCGGAAAAACATGCGAGCCGGAGCCAGGTTTTAAATTGTATTTCACAAAGGTAGCAGCCGTCCCGGAAGGGCCCAGATCAATATAAAGACAAGGGCCTTGCTCTTCCAGCAGGGTTACTATCTGTGAAAAATTCGTGTAATGCCGGATGACTTCCCAAAAATAATCTTCGGGGAGTGTGGTGAGCTCCCGGCATTGTATGCCGGAAATAAACCCTGGCTGTGGCTTCGACAGCGGCGGCATACCTGCTGTATAATACTGAAACCGCTGGCGGCCATTTTCAATCAGCGGCGCATGAAAAGGATGATTCACCGGCAGCCGCAGATAATGAATACCACGGTGGTCCAATTCTTCCTGAAAACCTTTCAGTCCGGCGATGGATCCTGAAAGGGTAAAGTGCCCTTCAAAATTATCCGCTGCCAGGAAAAGCTGATGCCGGAGATAAATAGCTTCCAGGTCTTTCCTTTCATGGATAACGGCCAGCATGCCACCTGCAGCATCGCTGCTCACTATTGCCTTTGCCTGCTCAATAGCCGCTTCCAAAGCCACCTCCGCACTCCACACGCCACCCGCTACGGCGGCCGCAAATTCCCCCAGACTATTCCCTGACAAGTAATCAGGTTGTATATCCATTGACCGCAACACCTCATACATGGCTATTTCCACGGCAACAATAGCAGGATGTGTGATCAGCAGATCGTCCAGCGTATCCTGTTTGGTGGCGTGCAGTTCTGCTATCAGCGACCGGTTCAGCTGTTGCCGGATGATGGCATCACTCTGTTCAAGGCTATGCCTGAAAACAGGATGCTGCTCCGCCAGTTTTCGCCCCATTCCGCTGTACTGACTGCCCTGCCCGGAAAACAGGAATACCGTTTTAAAACCGGTTGTCATGATCACAATGATTTATTTACCAAAAGAAGTTTCTATCCGCTCGCCTACTTCCGGCTGATGAAAAGTAATTTCATGCATATGCAATTCCTGTTCTATCGCTATGGGCAGCTTTTCCCTGATGTGTGCAGTCAGGTGTTTTTTGAGGGTAACAAGTGACAAACGTGGTTTTTCTGCCAGCTCTCTTGCCAATGCCATTGCTTCTGACATTACCTGTGCCTTCGGTACTACTTTAAAAGGAATGCCTCTTTCTTTTAACTCTTCTCCCCGGTAGTTTTTCGCGGAATGCAACATTTCATTACCCAGCACTTCACCCAATTTCAACGGCACCATCAGGGTGGCGCCCAAACCAGGTGTAAAACCGTATTTCATGAAGTTGGTCGTGTATACATTCTCTCTTCCCAGGATCGCAAAATCGGCATATAATCCGAATACGAATCCCCCACCGATACCATGTCCCTGCATAGCGGAGATAACGGGTATCTCACACTCCAGCGGACAGGTAAAAAAATTGAGTTCATTGAACTTTGCATCACTTTGATGAATCCGGATCAACTCTTCCTTGGTACCACCACAGCAGAAGTAATTTTCATATCCGGTCAGTATCACCACCTTATAGCCGGGATGTCGCCTTATCTCTGCAAATACCGTGATCAATGCACTCATTAATTCTTTCGTAAAGGTATTCCGGGAGTCTTTATCTTCCATCGTGACCTGTACAATACCTGCTTCCAGTTCGGTTAATTTTACTACCTGTTCCATGGGAGTTTTCCGTTTTGAATAAAGTTTTTAATGTTTGATTGGACCCTTTCTGTTTTCATCAGGGCACTCAGTTTCCCCACAGCTAATTGCCGCGTGCTATCATTCATGATCCACAGTTCATCCATATAGTTTTTCAAATCCTTGATGGTGTCTGTTTCCAGCATATTCAGCCGCAGCGCATTTCTTCTTACAGCATCATTTACATCTGTTGTCAGCTCATCGGCCAATCCTATCTGAAAAGCGCGCAGCGCGGGAATGCCCTGGGTGATGAGCGTCATCCATTGTGCCTTCTGATAGCCAATCCTGCGAATCAGGAAAGGCATCACACAAGCCGGTAACAAACCAAACAAAGCTTCCGACAGGCCAAACGTTGCTTTTTCATCGGCAATGACCAGGTCGCTGGCGGCTACCAGCCCGATTCCTCCGGCATTTACTTTTCCTTCCACCTTCGCAATAATCACTTTGGAGCAACGGGAGAAATGCTGCAACAAGGCATAATAGGCCTGGGGATCGTCATCAATCATCCCATCTGCCCGGCCATCACTGATGGCCTGAAAGTCCATGCCGGAACAGAAACTATCCGGCAGTCCTTCCAGTACCACTACTTTAATCGCTGCCACGCTTTCGAGATGCAGTAACACCTGTTTCATCTCTCTGATCAGCGTTGCATTGATACTATTATTCGCTTCCGGCCGATATAGCTGCAAGTACAGCACACCTCTCTGTTCCCGGATCCGAATGGTTTCGTATGTTGCTTCCAGTATCGTCATGACTATACCCATTTATAAATTCTGTGAAAGTTTTTTATTTCTGAAAAGACCAGCCTGTTTTTTCCTTCCACATGTTTAAATGTTTCCGGGAACTGATACAGGTCTACTTTATAATCCCGTGTGCCGAATTTTAAATTTTCGTTGGCAGCAAAGGTGTTTTCATATTCTTTGACAGATAACTTATACCGATCGCTCAGGTGTTTGGAAAGCTGGAACTGTCTTACCTTTTCCTGGGATTGCTGCGTAACGATACCGCTGTAAAATTCGGAGCAACAACCGGATCCATAGGAGAACATGCCGATTCTTTTAGGTTGTTCAAAATCGCCATGATCAATGGTGCTGGCCAATGCCAGGTGTGCAGTGGCGCCCATGATATTACCAACCCGCTGGCAATAGGCCAGTGAAGGCATCACTCTTTTCTGGAAGTCCGCTTCTATCTGCGCAGGACTAGCCTGTTTGAACTTACGCATATTGGTACGATGGGCACCTTTCACCATGCCGCCAAAAGGCGTGTGAAAAGCGAGATAGCCAAAGGTAGCTTCATAGTCAGCGCCCTCTACTCTCTTCTGGTATTCTTTAAAGGCATTTTCACAACAGTCCAGATAAGACAACAACGACAGATCCGCATCGCCTGCTTCCTGGTCTGGTACCGGGCGACAGGTATCCATCACTTCATAGCCGTAATAACCATTTGCACCATTGTCTATTTGAAATACGACCGGATAGTCGCTCACCAGCATAGCCACTGCACCAGATCCTGTGCTGGGTTCTGCAAAAGACATTTCCAGCGATCCGTCTACCGCATTCACCCGCATAATATCCGTACAAATCACCAGGGCTTTTCTACCGGGTGCATTACCGGAGAGAATGAAATTAACAGCCATCTGCAAACCGGCGGTGCCGGAATAACAGGCGCCTTTTAATTCAAAAAGCCGGCAATTTCTGTTCAGGCCCAGGTAATGATGCATATAGGTACTCATGGACTTACCAAAATCAATTCCTGATTCTGTACAGGTAATGACCATATCAATCCGGCTCCGCTCCTCCGCTGTTAAGCTGTCGATAATCGGCTTTGCCGCATTCACCCCATTGGTAATGGGGTCTTCATAGGGCATTGGTACCGTTTTTTCTTTCATCAAAAGATTTTCAAACCTACCGGTATCTAAATTCCGTGCCTGGGCTAATTCTGCTACGTTCAATACGGCGGAACCGCAATAAATATTTAAGGCTTCTATTCCTGCTTTCATTATTTAGGAAGATTGATATTTGTTTAACTGTAATTAATTTTTCCGAAGGATGATGGCCGTATTGATACCACCAAACCCAAAGCTATTCGTCAGGGCATAATCGATCACTGCTTCCCGCGCCTGTTGTTGTATCCAGTCTATGTCGCTGCTGATCGGATTTTCCAGGTTATGATTTGCATGCACAAATCCATGGTTGATTTGTATCAGCGTGGCAATACATTCTACCAATCCCGCAGCAGATAAACCATGCCCGATCAGTGATTTTGTACTGTTGGCTTTCACGCCCGACAACCCCGCTGCCAGCAATGCCGCCACTTCTGTGGCATCGCCCAGGGCAGAAGAAGAACCATGTGTATTGACATAGCCAAGTTGCGCCGCGTTTATTCCGGCTGCTGTCAGGGCTTTTAACATGGCGGTTGTTTCGCCTTCCGCAGAAGGATGAGGGCTTCTGTTGGCATCCAGACTGATGCCATAACCTGTGATGTCGCCATAACCTGTTTTACCTCTTCCGGCAGCATGTGCGGCGCTTTCCAGGATGATGCAACCGGCAGATTGCCCATATACAAAACCGCGGTGTGCCGCATCAAATGGCCGGCATATGTCTGCAGCAGTGGCGCCTTCCGTCCAGGGCGCCATTGCACCCAATGCAGTAAAGCCCTGGTATTCGTAAACAGATAAATCCATTAAAGGAGCCACCACTACTACGACGTCATACGCTCCCGTTGCCAGCAGCCGGCAACCCTGGATGACAGCCATGTTGCCACTGGCGGAGGCAGCACCAATGGTATGCCCTTCTCCTCTGATACCCAGTAAACCGGATAAAGCGCCTACCAGGTCTGTATCAAAAAAGTTGAGTCCATAATTAGGGTTCATGAACTGCAGCTTTTCCCGGTATTTCTCCTGCTCCGCCTGTAAGGCAGCCTGCTGGATATTGGTACCTCCGGATATAATAGCCACCCGGGTTAAGTCGGTATCAGCGTCATTAAAACCGGCATCTGTCCAGGCTTCCAAAGCACAGTAGATACCATAGGAAGTACTCCGGGATATATGCCGTAACCGCCGGATCTTTTCCAGGAGCGCTTCTTTCACCTGGAGACCGGCCGTCAATGATAACAAGTCGACATCATTGACGGCAGCAACCGGAAAGCTGAAAACACGTTCCCCCTGGTGAAATGCTTTCACACTATAATGGGTAGCAGCTGTTTTTAATGCAGCCGTCCAGGCAGGCACACCTGTTCCCGTGGGCGTCACTACGCCCATTCCGGTAACCTTCGCAACATTCGTAGATGGCGTCATAGCTGTGCCCCCTCCAGTTTTTGGTAAAGCAGATCTGCCAGTTGCCCTAAATTGGCGGCCGAATGAAAATCAAAACGCGAGACCCTGAGATCCAGGTCTTCCAACGTTTTTTCGATCAGTTCTGCCCGGCCAACGGAGTCCAGTCCTAATGGCGACAACATATCCTCCCGGCTGATGTTCACCTGTTCCAATCCCGGAACGATCTGCCTGATATTTGTAGCAATGATGTCAAGAATGGATGCCGGGGTCATACCTTTTGCGTTTTTTCGATGATTAAATCTGCCAGCTCATTGATGGTCTGTGCACTTACAAATTCAATGCGGGATACTTCCAGATTCAGGCGCTCGAGGGTGAGGGTAATCAATTCTCCTCTGTCGACAGAGTTAGCGCCCAGGTTTACAAATGTTTCATCCAACTCAATGGGCGTTGCTTTTAATTCCGGAATAATCTCTACCAGGTTTTCCTTAATCAGGGTTATTACTTCGTTTCTCATTACACAATGGTTTTTAGTTTTAATCAATTGTTTATATGCAAAAGTGTTTCTTTCAATAGCTGTGCGGCGGCTTCCATCATCCGGATGCCAATTTCATCCACATGCCGGTTACGCCAGTTTTCCAGCGCTGTACCTTTTACCCATTGGTTAAAGGCGCCTAACGCCGGTCCTGTCTGAATCTGGAAGTTTACTTTATGATCGATATTTCCTTCCAACGCCAGTTTCGCACTATAGTCGAAGTACCAGCGAAAGACGAGGGCCATTTTATTTTTCGCATGTTGTTCCGCCCGCGTGATTTCTGCCTGTTCTCCTTTGCTGTTTAAATGTGTTTTGATGTCCTCCCACATGGCGGCCAGCGGCTTATTGAAGCAGCTCTTCTCCAATTGGGCAATTGTTTTGGCGGGTATATCTTCCAGTGATTCATACTGGTTATAGAGCGTAAATAATTTATTGGCTCTCGATGGAAACAATACTCCCTTCTTCAATACCTGCACCTTCGCGCCTATTTCAAACAGGTCGCCGGAAGGCGCGTAATCCGTATCCTGCACATTTATATCCTGCAACAGGTCTTTCACAGTATCACTTGTTGCTGCTTCTACGGTACATTGATTAACTGAACCTGTGAGTACGAAGTCGGCGCCCATCAGATAAGCACATGCAATTGCCTGCGGGGTACCGATACCTCCTGCCAGTCCGGTTCTGATGGCAGTAGTATACTGATATGCCGCCTGCAGATCGCTTCTTAGCCGTTGAATGGCCGGTAACAATACCATCGCGATTCCTCTGTCTGTATGTCCGCCTGAATCGGCTTCCACGCATATATCATGGCTCATCGGCACCTGACCGGCCAACGCTGCCTGCGCTGCTGTGATACGTTTTTCTTCCAGCAGTTTATTGATTATTTTTTCCGGCGCCGGCCGCATAAATATTTCGGCTACTTCCGGTCTGGATACCTTGGCTATTATTCTGTGGTCACACACCACTTTACCCTGCTCATCTTTCCGCAATCCGGTTAACCGGTAATACACCAATGAGGACGTTATCTGCATATAGCCGGCTGCTTCTATGTTTTTGATACCATGTTCCAGAAAGAGATCCACGGTGATCATTTCTGATGCCGGGTCTGTCAGCTGATGCAATAAATTCATGCCGTAAGCTTTCCCTGCAGCCAGCTTACTTTGAATATACCGGATGTTGGCTGCGATGACGGACGAGGAAAGGCCACCGGTACCCAGGAAGCCTATCATGCCGGCATTAGCCATGCGTACTACCATTTCTTTGGAGGCCACACCACCGTACATCGCCCCGGCTACATACGTATATGTTACGCCATAATCATCCCGGAAAGCCTGGCTACCCAGCCGGGCCGACAAGTCAGCCGGTATCACCGCTGTGGTGGCAGCAACGGGAACATCAGGCGTCGTGATGGCTACGGGTTGTATCGGTGCTGTGTCTGTTGTTTCCAGCGGCGTACATTTCTCCAGAATTTCATTGACCATTTTGGTCAGCACCTTGCCGCCCACTTCTTCATAAGTGGCGACGCCTTTCCCCATCAATACACGGATCGTATCTGTCCACTGTACAGAGCTTTGAATCTGCCGGCTTAACAAGGCTGCAATCTGATGATCGGCATATACGGCTGCTGTGGCATTTGCGATCACAGGTATTGTAAGCGGAGAGAAAGTAAACTGCCGGAGGAATACCGAAAATTCATCGGCCGCGGGTTGCATGTACCGCGAGTGAAAGGGTGCACTGACAAACAACAACACCGCTTTGGTCCCTTTGGATTCAAAGTACTTCACTGCTTTGTCGATTGTTTGCTGCGGACCGGCAATCACAGTTTGCGTAGGGGTGTTATAGTTAGCCACATCAATATCCGTATAACCTTCTTCCAGCAACTGTTCTTTAACAGCAGCTGCACCGATGCCCAGGATGGCCGCCATCCCACCACCACTGGCTGCGGCCATCAATGCACCTCTTTTTTGTACCAGCCGTAGGCCCGTTTCAAAATCAAAAGCGCCAGCCGCCAGCAAGGCATTATATTCGCCCAAACTATGGCCCAGCAAATAATCCGGACGATCATTACTTTCCTGCCGGTAATACTGCAGGGCGTTCACCACATACAATGCCGGCTGGGTATAAGCGGTTTGTCCCAGTAACCGGTTGGGATCTTTGACGCACAGTTCGGCGATATCATACCCTAATATTTCATTGGCCAGTTGTGTCTCTTTATCAAACAGCGGGAACAAATCCTTACCCATTCCCTTGTATTGTGAGCCCTGTCCGGGAAACATGATTGCTTTCATACTTTTAAAGAATACAGATGAACGATTATTTTTTTTGAGGGAATCAATTTTTTCTACCCTGGAAAATTCTTTGCCACAAACCCGGCCGCTTCTTCTCTTCCACTTCCTGCGGAGCATAGCGGGTAACTACTGTTTCCCGGTAGTGGCCATTAGCTGTGGTAGCCGGCCTGGGCTCCGATAGCGGTGTTTCGTCTTCTTCACTGAGCCAGGCTTGTTGCAGCAAATCAAAGAAGGCACCCAGGGTTTCTGCTTCTACCAGTTGTCCGGTGGTAATAGACAGGCCTAATGTTCTTTTGATGCCTACTATAAACCGGATCATGCTGGCAGAATCCAAACCACCGTCAAACAAAGACTGCGAGCGGTCTAACTGATTCACCTCTTTCCTGAATATTTCCATCGTCAGCCCCGATAACAGCTTTTTAAATTCAGCGGTAGTACGGGTTCTTTTGTTTTCCCGGAGCGGCACCCATTCTTCCACCGGCGCTGCTACTATATCTGCTGGTATTACTGCCACGGGCGCCGCTGCCGGTATTACTTCCGGTGCGGTTACAGCTATCGGCGCCACTTCTATGGATACTGCTACCTGTGGTACTTTCTCCGGCGCCTTTCTATCCGTGTTATAATCTTCCAGGATAACATGTGCACTCACCCCTCCTACCGCATAACTGTTCAGGGCCGCTCTTCTCGGATGACTGCCCGTTTCCCAGACACTGGCTGTTGCCTCCAGCAACATGGAATGGCCCGGACTTAATTCCGCGTTAATCACTCCCAGGCCGGGAATACCCGGAATAATCCGGTGTTCAAAGGCTTTGATCACCTTTATCAACGACGCCATACCGGAGGCTAATTCCGAATGTCCGATGGTAGGCTTAATGCAACTGATCCGCCACTTCTTTTGCTTGTCGTCGCTCTCTTCTCTGAAAGCAGCATTCACGGCGCCTAATTCTACGGCATCGGCTACACGATTGGCAATACCATGCAGCTCCACATAATCAATCGTAGCAGGATTGATACCGGCCCGTTCCAGACTTTTCCGGGCGACGTCTTTAATGCCTTTGAAATTGGGACCATCCCACGACATATTTTTTCCACCGTGTGCAAAGCCCGTCCCCTTTACCAGGGCATGAATCTCATTCCCCGCCAGCTTCGCCAGTTCCAGCTTTCTGACGATCATCATACCGATGCCTTCACTGCGTACCATACCATCTGCCGCATCATCAAAGCTTTTCATGGTCCCGTCACTGCTCAGTAGTTTCTGCATATCGGTTACGCCTTCATAATTAGCCGTATCTTCTGCCAGCACATTTATGCCGCCTACAATGGCCTGGTCGCATTCTCCCAGCTGAATACTCTGTACGGCTTTGTGCAACGCGATATAGGTACTTACGCAAGCAGCATTAATCACTTCCGCCGGACCTGTCAGGTTAAGTTCATAGGCGATCCTTGCCGGAATCATGGTAGCGATACTGTCTGAGGAATAGGTGCTTTTTTCGCTACCTAATGTGTACTCCTGTGCAATAGCCAGGAAAACACCTGTTCTGCTGCCAGACAGTTCTTCTTTTGTAATGCCAGCCTGTTTAAGTAACCGGCCCAACACCCCGAATACCAATTGGTACTGGCGATTCACGGGGCCATCTGTACCTGTAAATTCCAGTGCATAGGGTGCTACAGCCGCTGTATGCACACTATACCTGTTATCATTTTTTCCATTGCCAGCAAAGGATATTCTTTTATGCGTGATCACCTGTGTCCATAACGCTGCAGCGTTATCGGCTGCCGGGAACAACCCATCGATACCCACAATCGCTATCTCCGTTGTGCTGGCAGGTAATGGTGCGGCAACCGGTAAAACAGTTGCTGCTACCGGTGTGGTGGTTGTACGCGGATCATCCTGCAGGAAACGTTCCCTGCGCAAGGGGGCTTCCGCTTTCACAGGCGTACTTCCACCCAAACGCGCAGTCAGTTCATCCGCGAACTGTGTTAACAGATAGGCAGCCAATTCATCAATACTTCTGTATTCAAAGAATATGGTAGCCGGAATCAATCCGAATTCTTTTGATAAGTTTTTGGATAAGGTGCCGATCATAATAGAATCTACCCCCATAGATTCAAAGGGGACTTCCGTATCGATCCGGCCTTCTTCCAGTTTCAGTACGGTGGAGAAAACACCTTTCAGGAAGGTTACCACACGGGCATGCAGGTCGTTTTTATTTTCCTGCGGGGCGATAGCTCCGATCTTTGCATCCGGTACTTGTTTTTCAGCTATATGCCGGGTTGTTGTAATGTTACCATCACTTTGCGCTACTATCAGCTGCAATGCCAGGTTTTGCGCTTCCGGATAACACTGTATCTGTGTAAATCCTGTTTCCGTGAGTACCTGCTGCCAGCCTCCTGCAGACAAGCCAGGACTACCTTCCAGCCGGATAGCAGCATCTTCATATAACCACCAGCCATCCAGCAGGCCAAAAGTGAGGGTATTAAACAGGTCTGTTCTCGCCATTTCATTCAGCAGCAATACGCCTCCTTTCTTTAATACACTTTTGATATGTTGCAGGCTCACGGCAATATCTTTCGTAGCATGTACCACATTCGCCCCTATCACCACATCAAAGGCGCCCAACGGTAAACCTTGCGGAGCCGCAGGTTGCTCAATGTTGAATATGGCTGTTTCCAGATAGGGAGCTATACCTTTGTAAGCCGTTTCCGCATGCAGCAGAAAACTTTTCGACAAGTCGGTATACACATACTCCACCTGTGTGGCATACGGTATCAGTTGTTTAAAGATCACTTCACTGGTGCCACCTGTGCCGGCGCCTACTTCCAATATCCGGATCTTTTCTCCCGGCTTCAAATGGGAGATGCCTGCTGCTATCAGCTCCCGTACCATGGCTGCCAATGCAGTATTAAAACAATCAGACTGATAGTTGCCTTTATACACGCCACTCACCAGGTGTAAACTACCATTCGGGAAAATGACATCTGTTGCCCGCTTCGTACCTGTTAAGATGTCGCCAAAATCAGCCAGACAAGCCTCCAGTAATGCAATCAGGGGCGCATGTTCTTTACTCTCATTTTTCAACCGGTGCAATAAGGAGGTCAGCTCAAAACGATCCAGTGCTGCTTTATTATCCGCTGTTATCACCAGTCTGCCTGCTACCGTTGTGAGATATCCATCTTCCATCAATGACCGGATCAGTTCCGCCAGCAACCGCTCATATTTCTCCAGTATACCCAACGTTTGGCGACGCGCCGTGATTGACTGATCTGTTTCCTGTTTATCCAATAATCCCAGTTGCAGTAATACCTGCAATACGCCTTTGCTGCCGATTTCCTTAAAAGCTTTTTCTTCCGCCGCATTATTTTCATAAAACACCGGTACTGTTTTTTGCAGGTGTAATGATGAAACTACCGGAACAGGAATGATCTCTTTATCGGTATGCACAGATTTAATAGCCGCTGCTGTGCGGGCTGTTAGTTTCATTGCCACCACCTGTTCCTGTTCATTGGCCAGTATCGTTTCCAGCAGCTGCATACCTGTTGCGGGCTGAATGCTTTCCACGCCCATCAATTCCATCTGCTGCCGGTAACTATCTGCGGCTACGATGCCTACTTCGCCCCAGTATCCCCAGTTGATAATATAAACCGGAATGGTCAGCTGTTGCTGTAAACTCCAGGCATAGCTGTCTTTGTACGTACAGCCGGCGGAGTAGTTGCCCTGGCCGGCATTATTAAAATGTGACTGTGCAGAAGAGTAAAAGCAAATGAAGTCCAGCGGCTCTGCTTTGAACACATCTGCCAGGTGATGACTACCCAGTGATTTAGGTAAAAATGATTGCAGGAAATCTGCTTCACTCATATTCTTCAACAACCGGTCGTGCAATACAATGGCAGAATGAAATACGCCATGTATAACCGGACAGCTACGTTTGATCTCCTGATAGGCTCTGGCTACATCAGCGATATTGCTGGCATCGCACTGCATATACATGGGCCTTACCCCTGCTTTACCCAGTTCGTCCAGCGATTGACTGATAGTGGCATCCAGGGGCCTTCTGCCGAGCCAGATCACCTGCGCCTGGTATTGCGCTATCAGGTAGGCAGTGGTTACTTTTCCGATGCCACCGGCGCCACCTAATATCACGTAAGTACCGTTCTGCCGGAATTTACCAGCCTTATCTGATGGCAATACTACCGGGCAAAGACTCCGCTGATAAAAATGTCCGTTCCGGTAACCAATCACCGCCCCTTCTTTATCATAAGGCGCCTGCAAGAGATTTGTCACCTCTTCGGCAACCGTTACTGCGGTAATATCTATCATCCGGACCGACCACAAAGGCTGTTCTTTTGCCAAAGTACCTATCAGTCCGATGATGCCGCTGCCGGCGGCCGTTACGTGATCTGTCGGCAATACTTTTTGTGTGTTGACGGTCAGTATCGTTATACTCAACCGCTTATCCTGATAACCGGCATTCAACAACGCCTTGATTGTATTAAACACCAGTAGCTCTCTTTCTCCGGCTCCATTATCCCATACCTCCTCTTCCCCTTTGGCAGACAAACCTTGCAACAAATACAAGGCGGTGATATCAGCAGGTACGGTTGTTAATGTAGCTACGGTGGACGTTTCCGCTCCTGCCGTCTGCAATGCAGCGGCGATGGCTGTTGATAATGCCGGTGCTACCGGACCTGTTACAATGATATGTTTACCCGCTGCATGGAAAGGCAATGCAGTTGTGGTGTGCTGCCGGGTCCATACAGGCGTATATAAGGCATTTCCCGATGGGGTTGAACGGGCAGCCTGCGGAGAAAGTAAAGCGCCATTTAAAGGCAGTACTGTGAAGTTTTTAAAGTTCAGCAACACCGTTCCTTCTTCATTCATCAAATCGATATCATAATTGTTGCTCCATTCTTCACCTGATGCTTTCCGGCTATTCCTGACATAACACCATACCGATGCCGGCAACTCCTCGTAAACATTGACTTCTCCAACGCTGAACGGCAATGAAATCCCCTGCTGGTCTTCCTTCGTAAAATTCAGGCCGATACAGGTCTGCAAAGCACTATCCAATACGCCGGGCGACAATACATACTCCTTTTCTTTGGGCAATGTGATGCGGGACAATGCTTCTTTTTCATTGTAGTAAAGGGTTGTTATCCCCCGGAAACTAGCGCCATAGTTTAATCCGCTTGCTTTAAACAATGCATAACAGTCTTCTCCGGATTTCACCTTTGATACCCGTTGCCGGATATCGGCCAGATCCAGGGTGACTGGCAATGCCTGTGGCGCCGTACTGAGCTGGCCCTGACTATGAATTTGCTTTCCTGTCGTATTTTCACTGAAGACTTCATAGTTGATGGCGGCGCCCTCCGGAGCAAGCGATATATGTACTTTCTTAGCCGTACCATTTACCTGTACGGGCGTCAGCCAGGTAATATCTTTCAGTTGCGTAACTGGCTGGTGCGTGCTTCTCCGGCCGGCTTCCCGCGCCAGTTCCAGATAAGCGACACCAGGCAATATCTTTTCTTCCTGTACCTGGTGATCCGCTAAAAATGCTTCCTTCCCGGTATAGGTGCTGGTGTATTTCAATTCGTAGAGATCCGATTCGTTGCTATGCAACAACGGATGGAGCTGACTGTTTTCCGGTACAAGGATTGACTGTGTACCTCCGGTTATCCAATAGCGTTCCTGTGCAAAAGGATAAGGAGGCAAACTGATCTTATCCGGTGTGCCATTGCTATACAGCAGCTGCCAGTCTACAGCTACGCCTTTTACCCATAACTGCGCCAGCGCAGCTACTTCTTTATTTTGCACGGCACTTTCGATATAGGCGCGGCCGGCGGCTCCTTCCAACGAAAAACCGGATTGTTCTTTCCGCACATTACCGCTGATACTATCGGCCGTATTTCCTGCCAGCCAGGCGGCCAACCGGGTTTTCAACGTTGCCTTATCCTGCGCTACAAATGCGATCCGTTCGTCCATGGCTACCCGTCCTACCTGCAACGTATAGGCAATATCTGCCAGCAGGCTGTTGGTATCGGTTTGCAGGAATGCTTCCAGGTTGCGCACCTGTTCTTTGAGGCGATCTGCATTACTGGCTGATAACACGATCAACGCAGGTGTTACTGCCGTATACACAGGTTTAGACAAAGGTTGGTATTCCGCAACAATGAGATGCGCGTTACTACCACCTGCACCAAAGCCACTGATACCGGCTATTCTGGGTTTATTACCGGTAGTCGTCCACGGCGTCAGTGTTTGCTGCACCCTAAACGGACTATTCGCAAAATCGATGTGGGCATTGAGTGTAGCGGAATGTAAAGACGGTACCAGCTGCCGGTGTTTTAACTGCAGGAGTACTTTCGTCAGTCCGGATATACCTGCTGCCGATTCACAATGGCCGATGTTCGACTTCACAGAGCCGATGCTGCAATATTGTTGTTGCGTCGTCGCAAAGGCTTTCACCAGACCGGCTATTTCTATCGGATCACCCAGGCTTGTACCCGTACCATGGGCTTCTACATAACTAATGTCTTCCGCCTGCACACCGGCCCGCTGCATGGCCGCCTGAATAACAGCTGCCTGCGATTTGGGATTGGGTACGGTATAGCCGTTGGTTTTGCCACCGTGATTAATGGCTGACCCTTTAATGACACCATAGATGTGATCTCCATCGGCTTCCGCCTGACTTAATCTTTTCAGCAGTACGGCACCCACTCCTTCACCGGGTACATATCCATCGCCACCGGCACCAAAGCTCTCGCAGCGGCCGGCACTGGATACAAATCCGCCCTGACTCAGCATCAGGTACTTGTTGGGATGTATGCTTACATTCACCCCGCCGGCGATGGCCTGATCACAATGTCCATTATGAATACTTTCACAGGCCAGGTGGATCGCTGTCAAAGAAGAAGAACACATCGTATCCACCGCCATGCTGGGGCCACTGAAATTAAAAAAGTAGGAAACCCGGTTGGCAATGCTGGCAGGACTGCTGCCAGGTATGATATGCTGCCCTTTATATTTTGCCTCTATTCCCAGCAATTGGTATTCTTCATAGGTCACGCCTACGTATACGCCGGTTCTGAGACCGGCTGCATTCGGGCCACCTTCCTGCACACCTGTTTTCGTATAGCCGGCATCTTCTATGGTTTCCCATACTGTTTGCAGAAACAAGCGCTCCTGCGGTTCCATCATCTCTGCCTCACGCGGGGATATATTAAAAAACAGCGGATCAAATTTATCTACGTCTGCGATGAAACCACCCCATTTACTGTAGCTATGCCCTTCCAGGCCTTTTTCTTCGTGGTAAAAACCGGTAAGCTCCCATCTGTCTGCCGGAATCTCTGAGATGCTGTCGTGGCCAGCCTGCAGGTTATGCCAGAAGGCCGGGATATTTTTCGCACCCGGGTAACGACCACTTAATCCCACAATGGCAATATCCTCCGACATATGGGGTGCAGTAGCTGCAGTGGCAGGTATCGGTGTGGCTGCCAATGGTATTGGCGCACTTTCCGGCAGTATAACCGGATCGGCTGCAACAGCGGTCGTTGTTGCTGCCGGAGCAGTCGTACTGAGCGTCTGCAACCGGCTGGTATGTGCCGTGACGAAATATCCTGCCAGTTCACCCAATGACTGGTATTCAAAAAACAAGGTACGGGGTACATTGTCAAACCATTCATCCAACCGGTTGGTGATCCGGGTGATTAAAACAGAATCAATACCGAAGGCATCAAAAGGTGTTGCCGGATCCAGTTTGTCTGCCGGTAGTTTTAATTCATCCGACAATAGTGTCTGCAACAAATGGATGGCGGTTGCTGTCAATGTAGCTTGATCTGCTGCCGGTAACGCGGCACTTTCTATCGTTGCCGTGGTGGCAGTTGCTGCGCTGTTAAAGGCAGCGGTGATCCGTTCATCTTTGCCATACACCACGATGCCTTGTACCACGTTGCGCTGCAACAGTGCTTCAAATGCTTCGATACCTTCCGGCACCGGCAAGGGTAACATGCCCCATTGTTTCTCCAGGTATTGTATACTGGCGGCGTCTATCTGCATACCACCGTCCTTCCATAAAGGCCAGTTGATACTGCATGTTATACCTTGTCGTTTTCCCTTCACCTGTTCTTCGTGGCGGTAAGCGGCATAGTTGTCGAGGTAGGTATTGGCCGCAGCATAATCTGCCTGACCAACATTACCGAATAAAGCAGATGCCGAAGAGAAGAACACCATAAAGTCCAATGCTTCGTCTTTCGTGCATTCATCGATATTTTTGGTACCGGCAATTTTAGGCGCGAGCACACTGCGGATTTCTTCCGCTGATTTATGGGCGATAAAACTATCACGGATAACACCGGCGCTGTGAATCACCCCATCCAGCCGCTGATACTGTTGCTTAATCGTTGCTATCAGCTTTGCTACTTCCTGTTTATTGCTGCTGTCGCAACGATGATAGCTGGCATCCGGCAGTGTGGCTAAAAATGCCTGGTGGCTGGCTGTCAATTCACTTCTTCCGGTTAGTACTACTTTCGTACCTGGCGTACGGCTGATGTAGGTGGCAAAGATCTTTCCCAGTCCACCGGCTCCGCCGGTAATGAGGTATACCCCACCTTGCTTTACTGATAACGCCGCACCGGAATTGGTTTGATCGGGCAGACTGGCAGGTTGTTTCGTCTGTCGTTTTCCGTTCACATAGCGTATATCCGTTTCCGTGGTATATTGTTCTGCCTCCAGTATCCGGATGACATCTCCGATATTGTGCAACGATAAATGATCGATTCCCACTATCTTACCGGTTACCTTATTATTTTCCAGGGTAGCAGTTTTCAATAACCCGGAGACAAAGGCATGATCCAGGTAGTCAGCATTACTGTACACCAGGATGATATGTGTAGTGGCTTTCGTACTTAGTTTTTCTTTCACTTTTTCCAGTACGGCCATAAAGTATTGGGTGGCGTCTTCTCCGGGTATGGCGATCACCTCTACCCCTAAGTGATCTTTCAGTTTATCCGCCAGACTCGCAGGAGCGCCGGCCAGCAATACCAACTGGTCTGCTGCCGTATTCGGCGCGCTGGTTGTTTCGCCGGCAGTGTCCTGCCAGTTATATCCGAATAAATGCGTGTGCATATTCGCAGCTGTTGTTGTTGCTGCTACCGGCGAAGTCACGTCTTTCTTTATAACCGGCTGTACTACAGGCGCCTGGCCAGGTGTTGGTACCACCGGTGTTGTTGCAGGCATCCAGTAACGTTCACGGGCAAACGGATAAACGGGTAAATTAATCCGTCGCGGAGCATGAGCCGGATACAGCAAAGTCCAGTCGGGTGTAATACCTTTCACCCATAATTGGGCGAGTGAAGCAGATTCCTTATTGATGATGGCATATTGGATGTAGGCTTGTCCGGCGCCGCTTTTACCTAAGAACTCCGGTTTGTCTTTGCGGGTATTGCCTGTCACCCAGTCGCCGGGCTTGCCGGCCAGATAATCGGATAGCTTCGCCTGCAATGCATCTTTGCTGGCAGCGATAAAAGCCAGCCTTTCTTCCATCGCCTCTCTGCCTACCTGCAACGTATAGGCGACATCGTATACATTTGTATCCGGATGGACTTCCAGAAAATTTTTCAGGTTCAGTACCTGTGCTTTCAGCCGGTCGGTGCTTTTGGCAGATAATACCACGATAGCAGGTGCGGTACCAACATATGGCTGACGCAGCGCGGGCTGGTACTCTTCTATAATCAGGTGGGCATTGGTACCACTGAATCCAAAGCTGCTGATCGCGGCTCTTCGCGGTGCAGTACCGGTGGTAGTCCAGTCTTCCAGTTTATCCTGGATTTTAAAAGGACTATTGGCCAGGTCTATCAATGGGTTACATTCTTCATAATTCAGGGTAGGCGGCAGTTGCTGGTGTTTGAATGATAACAATACTTTTATCACGCCGGCTACACCTGCTGCCATCAGGGTATGACCAATATTGGTTTTAACACTGCCCAGACCACAGAATTGTTTTTGTTTGGTATAGTAACTAAAGGAAGCTGTGAGTGCATCAAATTCTATGGGATCTCCCAGGCTGGTACCGGTGCCATGCGTTTCCACATAGCTGATGGTTTCCGGGTTGATATTGAATTTTGCGTAGGCTTCTTTTTCCAGGTTCATCTGCGCCACCACACTCGGCGCCGTGATACCATTGGAAGCGCCGTCCTGATTGGTTAAGCTGCCTTTGATCACGCCATAGATATGATCGCCGTCGCGTTCTGCATCTGCCAAACGTTTCAGGATCACCACCCCAACACCTTCGCCCGGTACAAAACCATTGGCGCGTTTATCGAATGTGTAACATTTTCCATCGGGAGATAACATGCCTGCCCTGCCTGCGATCGTGTAAAAATCAGACGTTGTCATCACCGATACGCCACCGGCGATCACCACATCTGTATCTCCCCGTTGTAAGCTGGTACAACCCAGGTCTATCGCCACCAGAGAGCTGGAGCAGGCCGTATCAATGGATATGGCAGGTCCTTTCAGATCGAGGTAATACGAAATCCGCGCTGCCAGAATCGCATTGGAGTTGCCCCACATCATCGCCGCTTCTTTGTTATCGATGGTTCTGATGTAATCGCTGGGTGTAGCGCCTACATATACCGCACACTTGCCGGCACGTAATTGCTGCGGATGAATAGCCGCCATTTCTATGGCACTCCAGCACTGTTCCAGGAACAGTCGTTGCTGCGGATCCATTACGGCGGCCTCGCTGCCGGAGATCCGGAAAAACAGCGGATCAAATTTGTCGATATCTCTTAAAAATCCACCCTTGTAATTATTCTGAGATCCGTTTTGGTTATCGATTCTATCAATAGCCCCTCTTTCTTCCGGTACAGCTTCGATCAGGCTCTTTCCTGTTTTCAAGGCATCCCAATAGGCTTCCAGGTTGCCGGCAGCACCGAACTGGCCACTCATACCTACGATGGCGATATCGTTATTCACGGGTGATGATACGGGTGCAGGTATGACCTTATCTACCACTGCAGCTGCCGGCGGAGCCATTGTCAACGTAGCTACTTCCGGTACCACCACTGTATCCGGCGTTGTTGTTATTGGCGCGAGTACCTCACTAAAGGTTTCGTGTATGTAAGCCGCGAGGCGGCGAATATCCGGATAGCTATAAATATCCGTTGTCTTTAGAGTAATCTGTAACGACTCATTGATATTTTTTATCAACGCCGTTCCCAATATCGAATCAAATCCATAGTCAGAAAACTGTTCATCCACATCAAAGGCAGCACCGGACAATTTGATGGTATCCGCCGCAATGTTGATCAGTGCGGTCATCAGCCATTCGTTATCTACCGGCCGGACTGGTACTTTAGTCGGTGTGGCGGCCCGAACAGGCGCCTTGGTATGCGGCGCAGGTGCTCCGGCCAGCTGCATCAGGCCATTACTGCTGGTTAGTATAATCTGCTGTGATAAATGAGCTACTTCCGGATAGATGGCGGTAACCGGGAAACCCGTTTCGGCCAGTACTTGTTGCCAGCTGGTGGCAGACAATCCCGGGCTGCCTGTTAAACGGATGGCGGGATCTTCATACAACCACCAGCCATCGAGTAAGCCAAAGGTGAGCGTATTAAACAGATCGGTTCGGGCAATCTCATTCAACAGTAATAAACCCTCTTTCTTTAACAGACTTTTGATGTTGTGCAAACTGGTGGCGATATCTTTGGTCGCATGTACCACATTGGCGCCAATCACCATATCAAATGTGCCGGGTGCAAATCCCTGCGCATCTGCGGGTTGTTCTATATTGAATACCGCTGTTTCCAGATAAGGGGCTATGCCTTTATAGTTGGTAGCAGCATGTAACAAAAAGCTTTTCGACAAATCGGTATATACATAGGATAGCTGTTGCTGGTAAGGGAGCAGTTTATTGAAAACAAATGCACTGGTGCCACCTGTGCCGGCCCCTACTTCCAGTATGCGGATTTTTTCACCGGGCTTTAATGTACTAACGGCGGCGGCTACACTTTTATATACAATATCTGCCAGCAGTGTATTGAAATAATCAGACTGATAGTTACCCTGATAAATACCTGTTACCAGGTGCAGGCTGCCTTCCGGAAAAATGATATCCGTCGCACGTTTCTCTCCGGTTAATATAGCGCCGAATGCCTGCAAACAAACGCTTAACAACTGTATCAGCGACTGATAGGTGGAACCTTCGCCACTTAATTGCTGCAATGCGGTTTGCGGATCAAAATTCTGCAGGGTTGCTTTAACCGGATCTGCTACCAGCAGTCTGCCCGATTCATCATAGATGTAACCTTCGGCCAGTAATACCCGGATCAATTCTGCAAACAAACGATCATATTTTTCCAATATTCCCAATGCCTGTCTTAAAGTACTTAAAGAAGCATCCGTACCTTGTTTTACTGTTAATCCCAGTTGCAGCAGTACCTGGAGTACGCCTTTGTTGCAAATATCATTGAACAATTGCACCGCCTCTTCCTCATACACATACGACACCGGCGTTGGTTGTTGCGGACGGAGTAAGGATACCTGGTCTGTTTGCCACCATGTTTTACGGGCGTCAATAAAAGGTATGGCTGCTACGGTTTGCGGCGCTAATTTCATCGCCACTACCTGTTGCAGACTACCCGCCAATGTGGTTTCCAGTAGCTGCATCCCTGCTGCTGGCGTGATACTTTCCACCCCGTTTGCAGCCATCTGCTGCCGGTAACCATCTGCCGCCACAATGCCTACTTCCCCCCAATAGCCCCAGTTGATGATATACACCGGTGCGATCTGCTGCTGCTGAATACTTAGCGCATAACTGTCTTTGTAGGTACATCCGGCAGCGTAATTAGCCTGACCGGCATTATTAAAATGGGATTGTGCAGAAGAATAAAAACAGATAAAATCCAGTGGCTCCGGTTTGAATGTAGCTATCAGCCGGTGACTTGCCAGCGATTTGGGTGAAAAAGATATCGAGAAATCTGTTTCACTCATGTTCTTCAACAGCTTATCATTCAGTACAATCGCCGCATGAAACAATCCATTGATGCTGTAACCGGCACTTTTAATTACCTGGTAAGCATGGGCCATATCGGCATCCTTGCTGGCATCACAAGGTATGTACAAGGGTCTTACCCCCAACCGGCCTATTTCATCCAGGGCCTGGCTTATAGCTGCATCCTGGGGTCTTCTGCCCAGCCAGATTACCTGCGCCTGGTATTGCTCCACCAGGTAAGCAGTAGTTACTTTCCCGATACCACCGGCGCCGCCTAAAATAACATAGGTACCGCGCTGCCTGAACCGGCTGCCTGCAACCTGTGGTAAAGTGATGGGACACAGGCTGCGACGGTAAAAGCTACCGTTGCGATAACCGGTTACCGTCCCCTCCTTATCATAAGGGGCGCTTAACCAATTGGCGATAGCTGCTGTACCTGTTTCCCCTGCTGCGATATCTATCATCCGGATATTCCATAAAGGCTGTTCTTTTGCCAGGGAACCAATCAGGCCAACAATACCACTACCTGGTACTGTTACCACATCCGTCGGCAATACCTGTTGCGTATTGGCGGTGATCACGGTCATGCTTATACGCTGATCCTGATAACCGGCAGCATATAATTTTTTGATGATGCCGAATACCGCTCCTTCTCTTTCTGCCTGGGTGGCTTCCAGGGAAGTACCCTCATCCGGTAATAACCCCTGCAATAAATATACCCCCGTGATACCGGCAGGTATATCTGTTATTGCTGCGGCAATGATAACCGTGTTACCCGCGGCTTCCAATGCCTGCGCGATTAAGGCCGATACCTCCGTAGTGCCTTTACCAGTTATAATCAGGTGTTTGCCTCCTTTACTCAATGGCACCGTTGCTACGGTATTCAATCTGTTCCACACGGGTACGTATAATACCGTCGGTGAAGCAGCTGTTACCCGCGGTAGTGCTATTGTATTTTTTTCATCTGCTGTTACTGTTATAGCGCTTTGTTGCAAGCTGTTTTCTTCCGCTTTCTTCCCGGCAATCCAATACCGGTCCTGCGCAAAAGGATAAGTAGGCAAACTGATTTTATGGGGCGTACCGTTGGTGTATAGCAGGCTCCAGTCTATCTGTACCCCTTTTGTCCATAGCTGCGCCAGCGCCGCTACCTCTTTGTTTTTAACCGCGCTTTCTATATAGGCACGCCCAGCTTCTCCTTCCAGCAAAAAGCCCTGTTTATCTTTCCGCACATTGCCGGTGATCGCATCGGTAGCATGGCCGGCCAGCCAGGCGGTCAGCTGTGTTATCAACGTGGCTTTATCTTCCACGATGAATACTACCCGCTCATCCATGGCCACACGGCCTACCTGTAAGGTATAGGCTATATCCGCCAGCTGACTATCGGCATTGGTATGCAGGTATTGCAGCAGGTTACGTACCTGTAGCTGCAAACGATCTGCATTTTTGGCTGACAACAATATCAATGCGGGCGTTGTGGCAACATACACTGGTTTAGATAACGGCTGGTATTCGCCGATAATAATATGGGCATTACTGCCACCAGCCCCAAATCCACTGATACCGGCTATTCTGGGCTTATTATCAGTCGTAGTCCATGGCGTCAGCGTTTGCTGTACTTTAAACGGACTGTTGACAAAATCTATCTGTGTATTGAGGGTAGCGGAATGCAAAGAAGGCACCAGTTGCCGGTGTTGCAACTGCAGTAATACCTTCGTCAGTCCGGATATACCCGCTGCAGATTCACAATGGCCGATATTCGACTTCACGGAACCGATACTGCAATATTGTTGCTGGGTGGTCGCAAATGCCCTGACCAGTCCGGCTATCTCTATCGGATCACCCAGACTGGTGCCGGTGCCGTGGGCTTCTATGTAGCTGATGTCTTCCGCTTTCACGCCGGCCCGTTGCATAGCTGCCTGAATAACTGCGGCCTGTGCTCTGGGATTCGGCACCGTATAGCCGTTGGTTTTTCCGCCATGATTGACGGCCGTTCCTTTGATCACCCCATAGATATGATCACCAGCTGCTACTGCCTGACTTAATTTTTTCAATACTACGGCTCCTACGCCTTCTCCGGGAATAAATCCGTCGCCTTCACTGCCAAAGCTTTCACACCGGCCTTTCCCTGATAAAAAGGTAGCCTGACTTAATACCAAATATTTATTGGGATGGATGCTTACGTTTACGCCGCCTGCAATGGCCACATCTGTTTCGCCCGACCAAAGATCTCTACAGGCCAGATGAATGGCAGTCATGGAAGAAGAACACATGGTATCCACCGCCATGCTGGGGCCATTAAAATCACAGAAATAAGAGACCCTGTTGGCGATGCTGCTGGCGCTTACACTCACCGCTTTCGGAGCGGTGGCCGTACCTGCTTCTGCTGCTACCAACTGATATTCGCCATACATTACGCCTACATATACGCCTGTTCTGACGGCATCTTTACCAGTATGCTTTTGTGAAAGACGTCCCACATCATAACCGGCATCTTCGATCGCTTCCCAGGCTGTCTGTAAAAACAACCGGTCCTGTGGATCTATCCATTCCGCCTCAATCGGCGATATATTAAAAAACAAGGGATCAAAGGCAGCTACCCCATTGATAAAACCGCCGTATTTCGTGCTGATCCTCCCTGCTGTACCCTTCCGTTCATCGTAGTAACGCTGTATATCCCACCGATCTTCAGGAATGTCGGTAATGCTATCTGTTCCGGTTTTCAGGTTCTCCCAAAATGCCGCCACATTATCGGCGCCAGGATACCTGCCGCTTAATCCGATGATGGCAATATCTTCTGTGACGTTCGTTGTTTTTGTGGCTGCCGGCTGCACTTTGGGTGCTGTCAATTTAGGTGCGGCAGATTTTGCCGCCGCCGGCGCCTCCGGTATCGCTTTTACCACCGGCGTTGCTTTTTCTTTAGGCGCAAAATACGCCGGATGATGTGCCGTAAAGTAGGTGGTCAGTTCACTGATGGTACCATATTCGAAAAATACGGTAGGCGGTATCGCACCAAATTCTTTCGATAAGGTTTTAGATAAGGTGCCTATTAAAATAGAATCGATCCCTAATACATCAAAACGTGCCTGCACATCTATCCTGCTCTCCTCAAACTTCAATACCCGGGCGAATACCCCTTTCAGGTATTTTTCCGCATTCGCCAGCAATACATCTTCGGTATCTTTCACAGCTGCTACCGGCACTTTAGGTGTATTTACCTCCGGTATGCCTGTTTTCTCTGCCTCCTCCGCCACTACAATTATCCCATCACTCTTGGCCAGCACAATCTGCTGCGACAACGAGCGGTCATCGGGGAAAAACTGTATTTGTCCGTAACCGGTTTCTGTCAAAGCTACCTGCCAGCTGGCCCCCGATAATCCCGGGCTGCCTTCCAGTCTGAGCTCGGGATCATCATACAACCACCAGCCATCGAGCAAACCAAAAGTGAGTGTATTGAATAATACGGTTCCGGCAATTTCATTCAAGATCAATAACCCTTCTTTTTTCAGCAGCCCTTTTACATTTCTTAAACTGGCGCTGATATTCCGGGTGGCATGTACCACGTTGGCGCCAATCACCATATCAAAGGTGCCCCATTCAAAGCCTTGTGCATAAGGCGACCGTTCAATATTAAACACGGCTGTCTTGAGATAAGGGGCTAGCTCCTTATAGGTATTTTCTGCATAAAACAAAAAGCTCTTCGATAAGTCCGTATATACGTATTCGATATATTCGCTGTAAGGTTTTAATTGCTTAAAAATCACTTCACTGCTACCGCCTGTTCCCGCACCTATTTCCAGTATCCGGATCTTCTCTCCCTTTTTCAGGTGCTGAATGACACCGGCGATACTATTGCGGATGATATCTGCCAGTAAGGTGTTGAAATAATCTACCTGGTAATTTCCTTTATATATCCCGGTTACATAATCCAGGTTCCCTTCCGGGAAGATCACATCTGTTGCCGCTATTTTATCTGTGAGGATAGCTTTGAAAGCCGTTAAACAAACCGTTAACAGGGTAATCAACGGCTGATCATCCAGCCGTTCTTCCAACAGCTGCTGCAATGCTGCCGTTAGCTGAAACCCGGCCAATTCAGCTTTTACATCAGCCGCTATCAGTAGTTGTCCGGATGCAGTTGTAGTTACATAACCGATATTTTCCAGCGACCTGATTAACTCTGCAAACAGCCGATCATATTTCTCTGTTATTTCCAGCCGCTTTCTGATTTCACTTAAGGTCTGCCCCTTTTCCTGTCTGGTTTCCAATCCCAAATCCAGTAGTACCTGCAATATTGCTTTACAACAAACCTGCTCAAAATTTAATTCAGCTTGTCCTTTATGCTCATAAGTGGTATTTCCTGGCGCTGCTGGTGTTAACAAAGAGATCGCATCTACCGTAATGATTTCCCTTTTTTGCTTAATAAATTTCATACCTGATTAAATTTTATAGTAACTACTTGATGGAGTTTGTTTGCCAATACTGTTTCGAGGACCTGCATGCCTTCTTCCCGCGATATACTGTCGATACCCATGGATGCCATGGTGTCGCGGTATTCATGAGAAGCCACGATACCTGCTTCTCCCCAATATCCCCAGTTGATAATGCTTACCGGCGCCGGCATTTGCTGTTGCAGGCTGCCGGCATAGCTATCTTTATAAGTGCAGCCGGCGGAATAATTACCCTGCCCGGCATTATTAAACTGTGATTGTGCAGAAGAATAAAAACAAATGAAATCCAATGGTTCCTCTTTGAAGGCGGCTATCAGGTGATGACTTCCCAACGATTTAGGCGAAAAGGATTGCAGGAAATCTGCTTCCTGCATGTTTTTCAACAGCATATCATGCAACACAATAGCCGTATGGAATATACCATGTATGGCAGGATAGCTTTGTTTAATCTCCTGATAGGCGTTGCGCATAGCTGCCTCATTATTGGCGTCGCATGATATGTACAAGGGGCGGACACCCAATTGCGCTATCTCGTCCTGCGCCGCCATAATAGTCGCATCCAGGGGTCTTCTGCCTAACCAGATCACCTGCGCCTGGTATTGCTCCACCAGATACGCAGTGGTTACTTTTCCCAATCCGCCGGCGCCTCCCAGCATCACATATACGCCCTGATGCCGGAATTTTTCCGGCTGTGTAGCCGACAGCGTTAGCGGGTACAAACTGCGCTGATAAAAATAGCCGTTGCGATAACTGATTAAAGTATCACTTTTATCATACGGCGCCTGTATGGCTTTTTCCAGGTCTGCCGGTGTAATAGCCGTTGTGTCCAGGTCTATCGTCCGGATCTGCCACAAGGGTTGTTCCTTCGCCAGGGCGCCTGTCAGGCCGATGATACCGCTGCCCGCCGCCTGAATGGTATCAGCAGGCAATACTTGCTGCGTCTGACAGGTGAATACATTTACACTGATCTTTTTGTCTCCGTAACCGGCTGCCAGTAATTTTTTAATGGTATTGAACACGGACAGTTCCCTGCGTTCAAATCCGTTGCTGAGTGAATGATCTGCAGCAGCGGCAGATAATCCTTGCAACAGGTATATCGCTGTTATATCTGTAGGTATGGTGGTGAGTGTTTTGACAACCGTGGCTTTTCCATACTTCGCCGTCAGGATATTTTTTAAGTCTGCTACCAGTGAATCGGGGGCATCGCCGGTGATAATGAGGTGTTCTCCGGCTGCTGGCGTCCACGCATTTGCTGTAGCAGTAGCCCGCTCCCAGAAAGGCACGTATAATAACTCCGTAGCGGCTTTTCCGTTAGTATGGTTTCCTGGTGTTATTTTATTTGCCTCAACTGTTTTATCCAATGGCAGGATTACAAAATCTTTGATAGCCAGCAGCACTTCTCCCTGTTCTCCCAATAAATCGATATCGTAGCAGGTCGCACCATTATTGCCGGTGGCCGTTTTATTCGTTCTTACATAACACCATACCGTTGCAGGAATATCCTGGTAGATGGTCATGGTACCGATACTAAAAGGCAACGATAACGCGGCTGTTTGTTTGCCCGGATGTAATCCGATACAGGTTTGCAGCGCACTATCCAGTATACCGGGATTTAACACATAGCCATCCTGTGCAGACAACGTAATCCTGGATAAAGCTTCCTGTTCGCCATAATACAACATCTGAAGTCCCTGAAAACTGGTACCATAGTGTAATCCTATTTCTTTAAAAGCAGCATAACATGCAGCCCCTTCTCTTACCTGATACAATCGTTCCAGGATGGTTGCCGGCGCCACGTTTACAGGTACGGATTGTAATTCGGTACTGATTTTACCCTGACAATGGATTTTTTCCCTGCCGCTGTTTTGTGTGTACACTTCATACGCTGCATCATCTGCTTCTGCCTGTAAACGAATGTGTACCGTTTCAGGCGTACCATTTACCCGGATAGGCGCCAGCCAGATAATATCTTTCAGCTGCGTGATTTTCCGGCGGGTACTTCTTGCGCCAGCCTCCCGTGCCATTTCCAGGTAGGCCACTCCCGGTAATACTTTATCGGCTCCTACCTGATGATCTTTCAAAAATGATTCCTGACCGGTATAGGTACTCGTGTACAATTGTTTACTGAAATCAGATTCATTCCGATGCAACAACGGATGCAACTGATGATACCCAACTGATACCGGTGTTGTTATGGTTTTGTTGGTAGCCCAGTAACGTTCCCGCGCAAAAGGATAGGCTGGTAAACTGATCCGCTGCGGCGTATTATCCGGATACAGGAGGTGCCAGTCGATGCTGGTTCCTTTTACCCATAGCTGTGCCAGCGAAGCAGATTCCCTGTTGGTAATCGCATATTGTATGTATGCTTGTCCGGCGCCGCTTTTACTCAAAAATTCCGGTTTATCTTTCCGCGTATTACCGGTAAGCCAGTCGCCGGGTTTGCCCGCCAGATAATCGGAAAGCTTCGTCAGTAACGTGGCTTTGTCTGTTACGATGAAAGCCAGTCTTTCTTCCATGGCCTCTCTGCCGGTTTGCAACGTATAGGCGACATCGTATAGCTGCAAATCCGGATGAATGGTCAGAAAGTTTTTCAGGTTCAATACCTGTGCTTTCAACCGATCCGCACTTTTAGCAGATAACACCACGATGGCCGGCGCCGTACCCACATATGGCTGACGGGGCGATGGCTGGTATTCTTCGATAATCAGGTGTGCATTGGTACCACTATAGCCAAAGCTGCTGATCGCTGCTCTGCGGGGCGCATTGTCAGTAGTTACCCAGTCTTCCAGTTTATCCTGGATTTTAAAAGGACTGTTGGCCAGGTCTATCAACGGATTACATTCCTCATAGTTCAGCGTAGGTGGCAGCTGTTTGTATTTCAACGCCAGCAATACTTTTATTACGCCGCTTACGCCTGCAGCCATCAGCGTGTGCCCGATGTTGGTTTTAACACTGCCCAGGCCGCAATATTGTTTCTTCTTGGTATAGTAGCTAAAAGACGCCGTGAGTGCATCAAATTCTATCGGATCTCCCAAACTGGTACCGGTTCCATGCGCTTCCACATAGCTGATTGTTTCCGGATTGATATTGAATTTTGCATAGACTTCTTTCTCGAGATTCATCTGGGAAACCACACTGGGTGCTGTAATCCCGTTGGAGGTACCATCCTGATTCGTTAAGCTGCCTTTAATCACCCCATAAATATGATCACCGTCACGTTCAGCATCTGCCAGGCGTTTCAGGATCACTACCCCCGCTCCTTCACCTGGCACAAAGCCATCTGCCCGTTTATCGAATGCATAACATTTTCCATTGGGAGATAACATTTCTGCCCTGCTGGCCACCACATAAAATCCGGAGGAGGTCATAATGGATATTCCACCCGCCAGAATTACATCGGTATCGCCGCGCTGCAGGCTGGCGCATCCCAGGTCTATTGCTACCAGTGAGCTGGAACAGGCCGTATCTATGGATATGGCAGGTCCTTTCAGATCGAGCAGATAAGAAATCCTGGATGCCAGGATGGCGCTGGAGTTGCCCCACATCGCCGACGCTTCTGTACTGTCTAAGGTATTGGTGATATAATCGCCCTGACTGGCCCCTGCATACACCCCGCATCTACCCGATCTGAGCTGTTGCGGGCTAATCCCTGCGTCTTCTATCGCCTTCCAGCAATGCTCTAAAAACAGCCGTTGCTGCGGGTCCATCACTTCTGCCTCACTGCCGGATATCCTGAAAAACAACGGATCAAATTTGTCGATGTCTCTTAAGAAACCGCCCCATTTGCTATAGGTCTTACCCGGCTCATTCCGGTCGGTGCTAAAATACTCCCGTGCATCCCATCTGTCTGCCGGTACTTCTTCTATGACACTTCTTCCTTCTTTCAGGGCCTCCCAATACGCAGCGATGTCGCCGGCTGAGCCAAACTGGCCGCTGATCCCTACGATGGCAATATCATTTACCTGTGCCGGCGCAGTTGTACGCGTTTCCTTTACGGCGACCGTTGGTTTTTCTGTAAACGTAATAGTGGGAACAACTACCTCCGGCTGTACAATGCCAGCATCCACCAGCTCCTTGTTTTGTGTATCCGGAAATAGTTCTTCGCGGAATGTTTCCCCGATATAGCCGGCAAGCTGCCGGATATTGGGATAATTAAAAATATCAGTAGGCTTCAACGTTATCTGCAGCAACTCATTGATATTTCTTACCAGCGTAGTACCCAGGATAGAGTCAAATCCATAATCACTGAATTGTTCATCGATATCAAATTCTTTCTTGGGTAATTTGATGGTATCTGCGGCTATGTTGAGTAATTGTTCTGTTAACCAGCCATTATCCTGAGCCGGTGCAGCTACTTTCACCTGCGTGGCCGGCGTACTCACAGGTACAGCAGTCGCAGGTACTGCCTGGATGATACCGTTGCTCCTGGACCGGATAATCTGCTGTGATAATGTATTGTTTGCCGGGAAGCTTTGTGTTTGTTCATATCCGGCGGTGGTCAATACCTGTTGCCAGCTTTCTGCCGATAGTCCCGGACTGCCAGCCAGCCGTATCGCCGTATCTTCATAGAGTCCCCAGCCATCCAGCAAGCCGAAGGTGAGTGTGGCAAATAATTCTCTGCTGGCGATTTCATTCAACAACAGTATCCCATCTTTCTTTAACAGGTTTTTGATGTTCAACAGACTGCTGGTGATATCTCTCGTGGCATGTACTACATTCGCACCAATCACGATATCAAAATCAGCCACCGAAAATCCCTGCCGGTGCGGCGGTTGTTCAATATTCAACAACGCCGTTACCAGATACGGAGCGAGGTTTTTGTAGGTACTTTCTGCATGGAATAAAAAACTTTTGGAGAGATCTGTATACACATATTCCACCTGTGTTTTATAAGGTATCAGTTTTTTGAAGATCACTTCGCTCGTGCCACCGGTACCTGCGCCTACCTCCAGTATACGTACCTTTTCACCGGGTTTCAGTTCCTTCGTCATATCTGCCACCGTATCCCGAACGATGTTGGCCAGCAGTTCATTAAAATAGTCCGACAGATAGTTGCCTTTGTAAATACCACTTACCAGCTCCAGGCTACCATCCGGGAAGATGACATCGGTTGCCCGTGTTTTCCCCGTCAGGATGCCGCTCAACGCTGTCAGACAAGCTTTCACCAGGTTCACATGCGGCGCATAGGCTATCCGGTCTTTTACCAGTTCCTGCAACGCCACCTCCAGGCGGAAAGTAGCCGCCACTTCCCTGACAGCTGCCGGTATGTGCAGTCCTTCCGCGGTGATGTTTACATACCCCAGTGCTTCCAGCTCCAAAATAAATGCCGTAAACAAACGCGCATATTTATCTTCTATATCCAGTGCCTTTCTCAATTCATCCAACGACTGACCGGCGGTTTGCCGGGTAGCTACGCCCAATTCCAATAATACCTGCAACAATCCTTTGCCACAAATAGCTTTAAAAGCGGCTTCACCAGCTTCATCATTTTTATATATCAGTGGCTCCGGTTCCTGCAAAGTAGCTACCGAAGCTTTGCTATCCGCTACTGTTGGTTCTCTGTGTGCAGATGATACCGCAGCAGGATTTGCCGGCACCCAATAACGTTCACGGGCAAACGAATATGTAGGTAAACTGATTTTAGGTGGTTTACCGGCGCCATACAACAGCTCCCAGGAAATATTGACACCTTTCACCCATAACTCCGCCAGGGCGCCCAGCTCGCGGTTCTTCACCGCACTGGTGATATAGGCCCTGCCCGATTCGCCCGTCAGGGAAATAGCCGGTTTTTCTTTACGGGTATTACCCACAAAAAGATCTGCTGTTTTCTCTGATAAATAATCCGACAATCCCCTGATGATAGCTGCCGTATCTTTTGCCAGTAACGCCAATCGCTCTTCCATGGGTTCTCTTCCTACCTGTAGCGTATAGGCTACTGCTTCCGGCATTACATCCGGCGTTGCCAACAGGAAATCTTTCAGCTCCTGCGCCTGCGCCTTCAACCTCGCGGTGTTACGCGCCGATAATACAATCAGCACGGGGAGTCCCGCTGTTTGCGCTGGTAATACAGCAGGATATTCTTCCAGCACCAGGTGCGCATTCGTGCCGCTGAAACCAAAGCTGCTCAAAGCCGCGCGCCGCCGCGTAGCAGGAGCAACTGTCCAATCCTGTAATGCAGTCACTACATAAAATGGACTGGCCGACAAGCGCAGATGTTCGTTCTCTTCCCGGTAATGAATACTCGGCGCCAGTTTTTTATGTTTAAACTGTAACAGGATTTTTTCCAGGCCCGCCACACCTGCGGCAGCAGAGGTATGCCCCAGGTTACTCTTCACGGAACCAATGCCGCAATAACTACTTTTATCTGTAAAGGCATTAAACGCATTGGTGAGGGCTTCTACTTCTACCGGATCACCCAGTTTAGTACCAGTACCATGTGTTTCCACATAGCTGATCGTTTCCGGATTGATCGCATATCTTGTATAAATATCTTTTAACAACGCGGTCTGTGCACTTACACTCGGAGCCGTGATGCCATTTGTTTTTCCATCCTGGTTGATACCTGAACCCAGTATCACCCCTTTAATATCATCACCATCTCTTATCGCGTCGCTCAGACGCTTTAATACCACTACACCCGCTCCTTCTCCCGGTACAAAACCATCTGCGCTGTTATCAAATGTTTTGCATTTACCTTCTTTAGATAACATGCCTGCCGCACACATCTGCTGATAGGACTCTACCCCCAGATAAAGGCTTACGCCACCTGCGAGGGCCATATCCGTTTCTTTCTGCAGCAATGCCTGGCAGGCCAGGTGAATGGCCACCAGTGAGCTGGAACAAGCCGTATCAATCGCAATGGCGGGACCTTTCAGATTCAGCAGATAAGACATCCGGGCGGCAAAAATGGAATGAGCGGTGCCGGTCATGGATTGTGCCTGATTCAGGGCGATTCCTGATTTCAACATCAGGTTACCATATTCACTACCCATGATACCAACGTAAGTACCGCACTTCATACCATCTAACTGCGAGCGTCTGTATCCCGCATCCTCCAGGGCTTTCCAGCATTCTTCCAGGAAAATCCGATGCTGCGGGTCCATCATTTCTGCTTCAGCGGGAGGAATATTAAAGAACAGCGGATCAAATTTATCGATATCATCTACGGCGCCCAGCCATTTGGAATACACGTCACCGGTCTTTTCTCCATCCGCTTTATAGTAACGTTCTACGTCCCATCTGTCTTTGGCAATCGTCGTTACGCAGTCGGTACCGGTGGCGATGTTATCCCAGTAAACACGCAGGTTACCGGCCTTTGGATAACGACCGCTCATACCTACAATGGCAATTTTTTCTGTGGTGGTGGCTACTGCTACCGGCTCTTCACGTGTTGCTTTCACCTGTGGCACTGCTACAATGGGCGCCGGCTCTGCAGGTGGTAATGGCTGCTGTGGTTCCTCACGAAATACTGGCAACGTTGCCGCGACCTGCTCCGCCGGCAACTGATTGGCGATGTAAGCTGTCAGTTCTTTCAACGCCGGATAGTCATACAGTTTGGTTGCCGGCAATTGCAATCCAAATTGTTCATTGATGCTTTTAATCAGTTCTACCCCCAGAATGGAGTCCAGGCCCAGTTCCTGGAAGCTCAGGTTTTCATCCATCTCTTCATCCAGGTACAAAGTTTCGCCCAACATCTTTTTCAGTTGGGATAATATTTTTGCTTCCGTGGCTTCCCTTGCAGGCTTCTTATCCGGTACTGGTGCGGATACAGGTTGCGCTGTTGCAATACTGTCTAAAACAACGCGGGTAGCAACAACAGGCGCCCGTTGTACGGTTGCTTCCTGCACCGGTGCAAATGACTGCTGTGCCGTGATATGACCTGCCAGCAAATGCAATGTGGGATAGTCGTATAGTGTAGTGGCACTAAAGCTGCATCCAAACTGTTCATTGATACTTTTAATCAATTCTACACCCAGGATAGAATCCAGACCCAGTTCCTGAAAAGTAAGTTCACCATTGATATCTTCCTCGATATACAAGGTATTTTTCAGCAGTGTTTCCAATTGAGCGTGTACTTCATTGGATGCGATCATTTCCATTAACCGGTTGTCTTGCTCAACCTGTATGTTATTCTGCATAGGATCAGGGGTTTCACTTGCTATAAGCGGATTTGTAACTGTTACGGCTTCCAGTACATTGGTTAATGCCACTTTCTTTTGCATGCCGGCTATTTCAACGGGGTGGTTAAACATCTCCGCGGTTTTTATCAGTTCCGCCAATTGTATGGCAGTAGTCGCAGATACGGTTGCCGGCTGTGCAGGACGACTGTCTGTTCGTTGTTCTTTATGATCAAACCAGTATCTCTTTCTGGCAAAAGGATAGGTGGGCAAACTGATTCTATCCGGGGTATGCTCCTCATACAACAAGTGCCAGTCAATGTCTGTTCCCTTCACCCACCACCGGATCAGTTGTTCCAGTGCTTTCTCTTTGAGGGCTTGATCTATATAAGCCTGCCCGGCATTATCATCCGGCAGGAAATCCTGTTTTTCTTCTCTGGTATTACCGGTAAAGATATCTCCTGGCGTACCGGATAAGTAGTTATGCAATTGTGCAGCCAGTTCCGCTTTATCCTTTACGATAAAAGCCAGGCGTTCATCCATCGGTTGCCGGCCTATCTGCAGGGTATAGGCGATGTCATACAAATTGGTATGCGGCTGGGTTTCCAGAAATCCGGCCAGCTGCTGTACCTGTTTTTTGAGGCGCTCTGCATTTTTTGCCGACAGCAGTATAATAACCGGATCATCACTGGTATATGCCGGCTTTAACCGGGGCTGGTATTCTGCCACTATCAGATGCGCGTTGCTGCCACCTGCGCCAAAGGCACTGATACCCGCCACGCGGGGTTTATTATCGGCTGTAGGCCATGCCGCCAGCTGTTGCTGTACTTTAAACGGACTATTCGCAAAATCAATCACCGGATTGAGGGTAGCGGCATGTAAAGAAGGGACTAACTGCTGATGTTTCAGCTGCAACAATATTTTTGTCAACCCCGATATACCGGCGGCGGACTCGCCATGCCCGATGTTGGATTTTACAGATCCTATGCTGCAATACTGTTTCTCTTCTGTAGCAAATGCTTTGGTCAACCCGGTAATTTCTATCGGATCACCCAGACTGGTACCCGTGCCATGTGCTTCGATGTAACTAATATCTTTCGTTGCTACACCAGCCTTATTGATGGCTGCTTTGATAACAGCCGCCTGTGCCTGCGGATTCGGTACCGTATAGCCATTTGTTTTACCGCCATGGTTGATCGCTGTTCCTTTGATCACCCCATAGATACGATCGCCATCGGCTTCGGCCTGGCTTAATTTTTTCAGCAATACGGCTCCCACGCCTTCTCCCGGCACATAACCTTCTCCGCCTGCACCAAAGCTTTCACATCTTCCTTTACCGGATACAAATTTTCCCTGGCTTAACAACAGGTATTTATTCGGATGTACACTCAGGTTTACCCCACCGGCAATCGCCACTGCGGTATCTCCTGTTTGCAGGTCTTTGCAGGCCAGGTGGATGGCTGTCAGCGAGGAAGAGCACATCGTGTCCACGGCGATGCTGGGACCCTGAAAATTAAAACAATAGGATACCCTGTTGGCGATACTGGCCGGACTGCCTGCCGGTGTGATAAAATTACCTTTCAACCGTTCTTCTGCGCCAAACAACTGGTACTCTTCATACATCACACCCACGTATACGCCTACACGTGCAGGCGGTTCTCCCGGCAACCGATCTTTGCGGCCTTGTAACGCCTCACTGGTATATCCCGCATCCTCCATGGTTTCCCAAACGGTTTGCAGGAACAGGCGTTCCTGCGGGTCCATTAATCCGGCTTCCCGCGGCGAGATATTAAAGAATAACGGATCAAATTTATCTATATCCTGGAGGAAGCCGCCCCATTTGCTGTAACTCTTACCGGCAGTGCCTTTTTCAGCATCATAAAAGCCGGTTATCTGCCACCTGTCTGCCGGAATTTCTGTAATACTGTCTTTGCCTGCTTTTAAATTCTCCCAGAACTCCGTCACGTTTGCGGCACCGGGGTAACGGCCACTTAATCCGATGATGGCAATATCTTCCGGTTCAAACGCAGATGTATCCGTAGCTGTTTTTGCCGGCAGCGGTCTGAAACGTGTTCCCTGCTGCTGGTGAATGTCGCCGGCGATGTTGTGGCCGGCAGATATCGTTTCTCCTGCCAGTTTCCGGAGCGTATCCGGATGATCTGCCACTAAGCTGCCCGCCAGTTCCTCTACGGTCTGATATTCAAAAAATAAGGTGCCGGATATGCCGGCAAACACTTCTCCCAGTAAATTGGTCAGGCGGGTAATCATTACCGAATCGATACCATACCGTTCCAACGGTGCTTTCGGATCCAGCTTCCCTGCCGGCAATTTTAATTCCCGGGACAGTAAGGTGCGCAGGTACTGGATAGCCACCGGTTTCAACGATGCCTGTGCGGCTTCACCAGACACGGGTGTAGTCTGTTTTACAGCCTGCTCAAACAAGCTCGCGGTGGCTGCTGGTTTCCCATAAACAATCATTACCTGTCCGGCATCACCACCTAATAAGGTATCGAAAGCCTGTAAGCCGGCAGCCGTAGATAATGGCTGCAGTCCCCATTGCTGTTCCAGATATCTTTCACTGTCGGCATCCAGCTGCATGCCTCCCTCTTTCCATAAGGGCCAGCTCATACTGAGTGTCTTACCTTGCCTTTCTCCGCTTAACTGTTTTTCATGCCGGTACAACGCGTAATGGTCCTGCCAGGCATTGGCAGCCGCATAGTCGGCCTGCCCCACATTGCCCAACACAGATGCAATGGAAGAGAAGAACACCATAAAATCTAATGGTTCATCTTTCGTACATTCATCCAGGTTAGTGGTACCTGCTATTTTAGCGGAAAGTACTTCTTTAATGGTGGCAGTCTGTTTGTTGACAATCAGGCTATCCCGCACGACGCCGGCACTGTGAATAATACCATCCAGCTTTTGATACTGTGTTTTGATGTGGCTGATCAAATCGGCTACTTCCGCTTTGTTGCTCACATCACAACGGTGATAGCTGGCATCGGGCAATGCCGCTACAAATGCGGCCTGCGCTACCGTCAGTTCACTGCGCCCGGTGAGAATCAATTTTGTACCGGCAGTACGACTCAAATGCGTGGCGAATATTTTTCCTAAACCACCTGCACCGCCTGTTATCAGGTATACGCCATCTGGTTTGATGTGCATGTCATCAGGTGCCGGTGCAGCGGCCGGGATTTCTTTCGCCTTTTTCACCTCCCGCTTTCCGGCCACATAACGTACCTGCGTATCCGTAGTATATAGTTCTGCTTCCAGGATCTTGGTAAGGGTAGACAACGATAGCTCCGCTACACCAATAACTTTACCGCTTACGCCCGGATATTCCAGCACCGCCGTCTGTAATAGCCCGGATACGAAACCACCTGCTACATAGTCTGCGTTGCTGCATACTACGATAAAATGTGCCTTTGTACGTGCCTTCAATTTCGTCTGCACCATTTCCAATACCTGGATGAAATAGTCGGTGCTATCTGTTGTAGATAAAGCGGTTACCGGCACCTGCAATACCGTTTGCAGCTGACCGGCCAACTCAGCGGAGCCGCCCGCCAACAGGATATGCCGGCTGGTATCTGTGCGGTTCACGGCTGGCGATGCTGCCGGATTTTCTTCCCAGCGATGGGTATATAAACGGGTAACAGCAGGTGTTGCCGGCTGTTCCGTACGATTGACAGGCAGCGTTACAAAATCTTTTATCTGTACCAATACTTCTCCCTGCTCTCCCAACAAATCAATATCATAACCAGTACCGTTGCTGTTTATCTTCTCCTGGCTGCTTTTCCGGACATAACTCCATACAGTAGCCGGTAAATCCTGGTAGATAATAAGTTCGCCTACGCTATAAGGTAACGCCAATCCCAATACCTTTTCGTCCAGACTTAATCCTATACATGTTTGCAAGGCGCTGTCCAGCACACCGGGAATCAGGCTGTAGCCAGCGGCCGGTGTCAACACAATCCGCGACAATGCTGCTGTTTCACTGTAGTAAATTGTTTCTATCCCCCGGAAAGAAGTACCATAATTCAATCCTACTGTTTTGAACAGGTCATAACAGTCAGGCCCGTCTTTTACCAATGGTAATCTTTGCCGGATGCTATCCGGATGTTGCGCTGCTGGCGGCTCCTGCACTGTGGTATGCATTTTTCCCCGGCTGTATATCTTTGTTGCTGTGGCCTCCCGGGAATAAATTTCATAGGCGATATCTTCCCCGGCTGCAGTCAGGCTGATATGCACTGTTACCGGTGTACCATTTACCTTCACCGGCGACAACCAGTTAATCGCTGAGAAGCGCGTCACCGGCACTTCTGCAGCATAGCTACCTGCAGCACGGGCCAGTTCCACCTGTGCCGCACCAGGCAATATCTTTTCGGTTCCCACCTGATGATCAGACAGGAATAATTCTTTTCCTGTATAGATGCTGGTAAACTCCTGTACCCTCAGGGTAGAGCTGTTATAATGCAATAACGGATGCAGCTGATGATGACCGTTTGCAGCAAAGCTTTCGGGTTCCGCTGCTACTGCAATCCAATAACGTTCACGGGCAAACGGATATACCGGCAAACTGATTCTGTTAGGCAGATGACCTCCATACAGTAGACGCCAGTCAATATGCACGCCCTTTACCCACAATTGCGCCAGCGAAGCACTCTCCCTGCATTTAATGGCCGTGGTGATATATGCATGTCCTGCTTCTCCTTCCAGTAAAAAGCCCGCAGGCGCCGTTTCTGTATTGCCAGTAAAATAATCATGCTTTTTGCCCGCCAGGTAATCGGTCAGCTGGTTGATAAAGAAAGCCGGTGTTTTAACAATGAAGGCTACACGCTCTTCCATTTCCTCCCGGCCTGTTTGTAAAGTATAGGCGATCTCATAGGGATTACTTTCCGGATGCTGCTCCAGGTAATCTTTCAGGTTGGTCACCTGTTCCCGCAGCCGGTCGGTATCACGGGCGGATAACACCATGATAACCGGCGCCGTACTGCTGTAGACAGTTGTTGTTGCCGGCTGATATGCTGCTACAATGAGATGCGCATTACTCCCCCCTGCCCCAAAGCTGCTGATGCCGGCGAGGCGAGGCTTATTATCTATGGTAGTCCATGCCTCCAGCTGTTGCTGTACCTTAAACGGACTACCTGCAAAATCTATATTCGGATTTAAAGTAGCGGCATGCAAAGAAGGCACCAGCTGCTGATGCTTTAATTGCAGCAATACTTTCGTCAGCCCGGATATACCTGCTGCCGATTCGCAATGCCCGATGTTCGACTTCACCGAACCGATGCTGCAATACTGTAGTTGTGTAGTGGCAAATGCCTGACTCAATCCGGCTATCTCTATCGGGTCGCCCAGACTGGTACCTGTGCCATGTGCTTCGATGTAACTAAAGTCTGCTGCCTGTACTCCTGCCCGGTCCATCGCTGCTTTGATCACAGCTGCCTGTGCTTTGGGATTAGGTACGGCATAACCATTCGTTTTACCGCCATGGTTGATGGCTGTTCCTTTAATCACCCCATAGATATGATCACCAGCTGCGATAGCGCTACTTAATCTTTTTAAGAGTACGGCGCCTACTCCTTCCCCTGGTACATATCCTTCACCACCGGCGCCAAAACTCTCACACCGGCCGATAGCCGACATAAAATGTCCCTGGCTCAGGGCCAGGTATTTATTCGGGTGAATACTCACATTCACCCCACCTGCGATAGCCTGCTCACAATGGCCATTATGGATACTTTCACAAGCCAGGTGGATGGCTGTCAATGACGAGGAACACATGGTATCCACCGCCATGCTGGGGCCATGAAAATTGAAATAATAAGATACGCGGTTGGCGATACTGGCAGGGCTGCCACTGGGGGAAACAGCATGTCCTTTTCTTTTTTCTTCTATCCCAAACAACGGATATTCTTCATACATCACCCCTACATACACGCCTACCTTGTCACCCAATACCGCTTTGCCGTTTATCGTTCCGGACACACCCGTTCTCGTATATCCGGCATCTTCTATCGTTTCCCATACCGTTTCCAGGAACAATCTTTCCTGCGGGTCCATCAATTCGGCTTCCCGCGGCGATATATTAAAAAATAACGGATCAAATTTATCTACGTCTGCTATAAAGCCACCCCATTTGCTGTAGCTCTTACCGGCACTCCCTTTTTCTGCATCATAAAAACCGGCGATGGGCCAGCGTTCTTCGGGAATTTCGGTGATGCAGTCCTTGCCAGCTTTCAATACTTCCCAGAAGGCGGCTATGTTTTTCGCGCCCGGATAACGGCCACTGAGGCCGATGATCGCAATATCTTCTGATAATGACGACGCCGCTGTTTCCTCCCTTGCAGGTACCGCTACTACTACAGGCTGCGGCTGATTGTTCACTTCCGGTTGTATAGGGTCTGCTGGCTGCAATCCGGTTAATACCTGCAACCGGGCAGCATGGAAGGTGACAAAGTAATCTGCCAGCGCACTCAGTGTCTGGTATTCAAAAAACAAGGTGCGTGGAATCCGGTCGAATGACTGATCCAATAAGCCGGTCAGTTGGGTGATTATAACAGAGTCAATCCCATACCGCTCAAAGGCAACATCCGGGTCCAGTTTATTCAATGGTATTTTGAGTGCTGCCGATAAAATATCTTGCAGGAAACGGATGGCGGCCGGTTTCAGCAAGGCTTCCGCTGCTACCTGCAGCGAAGGACTGGCCGGCTTTGTGGCGCTGGTATCTGTCACGGCTTGTAATACGGCCGATACCCTTTCTGATTTACCGTACAACACGATGCCCTGAGATAAACCGCTGCGGAGCAAAGTGGTAAACGCCGCCAGCCCATCTGCCGAAGGCAATGGTAAAATATCCCATTGCTGCGCCAGATAGTTTTCATGGACTGCCTCTAACTGCATCCCACCTTCTTTCCATAACGGCCAGTTGATGCTCAGCGTTTTCCCCTGTCGTTCTCCTTTTGATTGTTTATCCTGCCGGTAAGCTGCATAGTGATCCTGGTAAGCATTGCCGGCTGCGTAATCGGCCTGACCTACATTCCCTGCTATAGCAGCGACGGAAGAACAGTACACCATAAAATCCAGGGCTTCCCCTTTCGTACATTCGTCCAGGTTATAGGTACCGGCTATTTTAGCGGAGAGTACTTCCCGGATATTATCTATCTGTTTATTGCCCATCAGGCTATCCCGCACCACACCCGCGCTGTGAATGATACCATCCAGTTGTTGATAGCGCGTTTTGATCATCGCTATCAATGCAGCCACTTCCGCTTTATTGCCCACATCACAACGGTGATAGACGGCATCCGGCAAGGATGCCACAAAGGCAGCATGGGCTGCCGTCAGCTCACTACGGCCTGTCAGGACCAGCTTTGTACCGGCCGTCTGACTGAGGTGTGTGGCGAATATTTTCCCTAAACCACCCACACCACCGGTGATCAGGTATACGCCACCGGTTTTAACAGCAACGCCCTCTTCTGTCAGGGAGGCTGCTTTTACGCGTTTTACAGACCGCTTGCCGGCGGCATAACGTACCTGCGTATCCGTAGTATATAATTCGGCTTCCAGGATGGCGGTCAGGTCGGTGATCGCATGTAACGACAACGCCTCTACGCTGATCACCTTACCACTGATACCCGGATGTTCCAATGCGGCTGTTTGTAATAAGCCTGTTATTAAACCATACTCCACATAATCTGCATGGCTGCCCAATACGATAATATGGGTATTAGTTTTTGTCTGTAATTCCGCTTTAACGATTTCCCATACCCGGATAAAGTATTCCGTTGCATTATCTGCCAGTAAAGCCGTTACCGGTATATCCAGTGCTGCCTGCAACTGATCTGCCAGACCAGCCGGGCCACCCGCCAATAAAATCTGATGGCGGCTATCGGGGTTTTCCTTTGCCGGGCTAACTGGTAATACTTCTTCCCAGTTATAAGTATACAAACGGGTACGGCTATCCGCTTTTGTAAACAAATCAACAGGGAGTGTCGCAAAATCGGTGATACGCACCAATACCTCGCCCTGTTCGTTCAACAAATCAATATCATAACGGGTTATCGCACTGCCGTTGTTATCGCTGCGCTTCCGGACATAACTCCACACCGTTGCCGGCAAATCCTGATAAATAGTAACTTCTCCGGCACTGTAGGGAACCGATAACGCGGGTGTGCCTTTTGCCATATGTATGCCGATACATGTTTGCAAAGCACTGTCCAATATACCAGGAGGCAGGCGATAGCCCGCTTCTACCGGTAACGCAATCCGCGACAAAGCAGTCGTATCATTGTAATAAAGCGTTTGAATGCCCTGAAAGCCGGGACCATAATGCAGGCCCAGTGTAGCAAACAGTTCATAACAGGCCGCACCATCTTTCTCTGCTGTCAGTTGCTGCCGGATAGCCGCCAGGTCCTGATTCGCCGGCACTGTCAGTTTTGCTGTGCTGAGTCGTCCCTGGCTATGCACATGTGCCGTGGCCCCTTCCAGGGTATACACCTTGAAACCGGTTTCTTCACCGGCTATTTCAAAGCCGGTATATACTTTCGTAGCCGTGTCTCTGATCTGCAATGCAGCAGGCCAGGTAATATCTTTTATCCGGGTAACCTGCTCCTGTCTCAGATGCGTCGCTCCCGCGGCGGCCAACTCTAAATAAGCTACACCAGGCAGTACTTTTTCTGTGCCTATCCGGTGGTCTGTTAAAAAAGATTCCTGACCTGTATAGATGCTTATAAATTGTTGTTTCATTGTTTGTTTTATTTAGAACTTATGTACCTGGTTATGCCTGTGTAACAGGAGAAAGCGGATGCGTTTCCTGAAAATGTAATAGCGGATGTAATTTCCCGTTGCCGTTTAAAGACCGCGGTGCTTCCGGCTCCGGTATCCAGTACCGTTCCCGGGCAAAAGGATACGTGGGCAAACTGATTTTCCGGGGTAGTTGTCTGTCGTAGAGCTGGTGCCAGCCGATGTTGACACCTTTCACCCAAAGCCGGGCCAGTGCCGCATATTCTCTATGTGCCATGGCATGATTGATATAAGCTTGTCCGGCGCCTCCCTCCGGTGCAAAATCCAGCTTTACTTTTTTGATATTGGCCGTCAGCAACCGGTCTGTTTTTCCTTGCTGATAATCTGTTAATCCGGCTATTACTGTTGCCTTATCCTGTGCCAGTATAACCAATCGTTCTTCCATCGGCTCCCGGCCTGTTTGCAGCATGTAAGCCACTTCATACAGGTTACTGTCCGGGTGCTGTTCCAGGTAATCTTTCAGATTGGTGACCTGTTCCCGCAACCGATCGGTATCCCGGGCAGACAACACAATGATAGCTGGTGCAGAGCTGGTGTAGGTGGTGGTGGTTGCCGGCTGATATTCTGCTACGATGAGATGTGCATTACTACCACCCGCCCCGAAGCTGCTGATACCAGCAATTCGTGGCTTATTATCGGTGGTCGTCCAGGCTTCCAGCTGTTGCTGTACTTTAAACGGACTGCCCGCAAAATCTATATTCGGATTTAAAGTAGCTGCATGCAGCGAAGGCACTAATTGCTGATGTTTTAATTGTAGTAATACTTTCGTCAGCCCGGATATACCTGCTGCCGATTCGCAATGCCCGATGTTCGACTTCACCGAACCGATGCTGCAATATTGTTGTTGTGTGGTGGCAAATGCCTGATTCAATCCGGCTATCTCTATCGGGTCGCCCAGGCTGGTACCGGTGCCATGTGCTTCGATGTAACTAAAGTCTGCCGCCTGTACCCCTGCACGATTCATCGCCGCTTTAATAACAGCCGCCTGTGCTTTGGGATTAGGTACGGCATAACCATTCGTTTTACCACCGTGGTTGATCGCTGTTCCTTTAATCACGCCATAGATCTGATCTCCATCCGCGATGGCTTCACTTAATCTTTTTAAGAGTACGGCGCCTACGCCTTCACCGGGTACATACCCTTCTCCTCCGGCGCCGAAGCTTTCACAGCGGCCGGATGCCGATACAAAACGTCCCTGGCTCAAAGACAGGTATTTATTGGGATGAATACTGATATTCACGCCTCCGGCAATCGCCTGCTCACAGTGGCCATTACGGATGCTCTCACAAGCCAGATGGATGGCTGTCAATGACGAAGAACACATCGTATCTACCGCCATGCTGGGGCCGTGGAAATTGAAGCAATAAGAAACCCGGTTGGCAATACTGCCCGGGCTACTACCGGGAATGAGGGGTTGGCCATTCCGTTTTTCTGCGGTTCCCAACAATTGGTATTCTTCATACATCACGCCTACATATACCCCTACTTTATCACCCAGCGCTGATTTTCCGCTAGCGGTATCCGATATGCCTGTTCGGGTATACCCGGCATCTTCTATGGTTTCCCATACCGTTTCCAGGAACAATCTTTCCTGCGGGTCCATCAATTCGGCATCCCGCGGCGATATATTAAAAAATAACGGATCAAATTTATCTACGTCTGCTATAAAGCCACCCCATTTGCTGTAGCTCTTACCGGCACTTCTTTTTTCGGCATCGTAAAAACCGGCGATGGGCCAACGTTCTGCGGGGATTTCTGTAATGCAGTCCTGGCCTGCTTTCAGCACTTCCCAGAAGGCCGCGATGTTTTTCGCGCCCGGATAACGGCCACTCAGGCCGATGATCGCAATATCTTCAGGCAATGGTACTGCCGGAGCTGCCTGCCGAACCGGTAACGTCGTAAAACGTTGCCGCTGGTGAGGGATAACATCCGGTAATACTTTATCCAGCCCTGTTAATGCCTGCAACCGGGCCGGATGCGCAGCCACAAAATAGTCTGCCAGTGCATCCAGTGTCTGGTATTCAAAAAACAAGGTGCGCGGAATCCGGTCGAATGACGCATCCAGGCGGTTCGTCAGCCGGGTGATCAACATGGAATCTATACCATAGTGTTCCAATGCCACCGCTGGTTCCAGCTGGTCTGCCGGTATTTTGAGTTCTGCAGATAATACGGTTTGCAGGAAACGAATAGCCGCCGGTTTCAACCCCGACTGTGTGGTTGCCTTCATCGGCGCTATTACCGGCACTGTTGCTACCGGATCCATTACGCCTTGCAATAATTCCGGTAACCGGTGGGCCTGGCCATACAACACAATTCCCTGAGATAAGCCACTGCGAAGCAAGGTGGTAAACGCTGCCATCCCATCTGCCGAAGGCATGGGTAACAGCCCCCATTGTTTCTCCATGAATGTTATCCGTGCCGGATCTACCTGCATACCGCCTTCTTCCCATAATGGCCAGTTGATGCTCAGTGTTTTCCCTTGTCGTTCTCCTTTCAACTGTAGTTCCTGCCGGTAAGCGGCATAGTGATCCTGGTAAGCATTGCCGGCCGCATAATCCGCCTGCCCTGCATTACCAATGACGGCTGATACCGATGAACAAAATACCAGGAAGTCCAGGTTTTCTCCTTTCGTACATTCGTCGAGGTTATACGTGCCGGCGATCTTAGCGGCCAATACTGCCTGTATGTTATCCAGTTGTTTATTGCCGATCAAACTATCCCGCACCACACCTGCACTGTGAATGATACCATCCAGTTGCTGATAACGTGTTTTGATCATCGCTATCAGCGCCGTTACTTCTGCTTTGTTGCTCACATCACATGGGTGATAGATCGCATCCGGCAATGAGGCCACAAAGGCGGCATTGGCTGCTGTCAGCTCACTGCGGCCCGTCAGGATCAGCTTTGTGCCCGCCGTCTGACTCAGGTGGGTGGCGAAGATTTTCCCTACCCCACCGGCGCCACCTGTGATCAGGTATACGCCACCTGCTTTGATCCCTGCTCCATCGTCTGTCAGGCTGGCTGTTTTTGCCCGCTTTACCGCCCGTTTTCCGGCTTCATAACGTACCTGCGTATCCGTAGTATATAATTCGGCTGCCAGGATCGTTGTAAGGTCTGTTATCGCATCTTGCGATAATTCGTCCACACTGATCACCTTCCCGCTGATGCCCGGATACTCCAACGTAGCGGTTTGTAATAAGCCAGCTACACATCCGTATTGCACGTAGCCGGTATGACTGCCCACTACGATCAGATGGGTATTTGATTTCGTTTGTAAGATCGCTTTCACCTTTTCCCATACCTCAATAAAGTAAGCCGCTGCGTCAGCTGCCTGCAAAGCAATGACCGGTACTTCCAAGGCAGCCTGCAACTGTACTGCCAGCTCCGCGGAGCCACCTGCCAATAAAATCTGGTGCTGACTGTAGGTGGTTTCCTTTGGCAGCACAACTGGTAAGGCATCTTCCCAGCTATAGGTATACAAACCCATACGGCTATCCGCTTTTTCCTGCAGCCCGATGGGTAACGTCACAAAATCAGTGATACGCACCAATACTTCGCCCGCATCCCCCAGGATATCTATATCATAACTGGTCACTACACTTTCCGGATGATCACTACGCTTCCGGACATAACTCCACACCGTAGCCGGCAAATCCTGATATATCGCCACTTCCCCGGCACTGTAAGGCAGCGACAAGGCGGCTGCTCCCTGATGGAGCTGCAGGCCAATAATTGTTTGTAAAGCACTGTCCAATACTCCGGGCGACAGCTGATAGCCCGCTGCTACCGGTAAAGTAATCCGGGACAAAGCTGCTGTTTCATTATAATACAGCTTGTTTATTCCCTGAAATCCAGGACCATATTGCAGTCCAAGGGTGGTAAATATTTCATAACAGGCTACCCCGTCTTTTTCGTTTGTCATCCGGTTCCGGATGGCAGTCAGGTCCTGATTTACCGGCGCTGACAATAAGGTGGTACTGAGCCGGCCTTCACTATGCACCTGTTCCTGCTCACCTGCTCCTGTGTACACCCTGAACCGGGTATCTTCCCCGGCAACATAAAAACCGGTATATACTTTTGTAGCGGTATCTTTTAGTTGCAATGCAGCAGGCCAGGTAACATCCTGCAGCCGGGTTACCTTTTGGTGCAGGCTCCGCGTTCCTCCTTCCCTGGCCAGCTCCAGATAAGCTACACCCGGAAATACTTTTGCGGATTGTACCTGATGATCTGCCAGGAAAGTTTCGTTGCCGGTAAATACACTTGTATATTTTTGTGCTGTCAGGTCAGATTCATTCGCATGCAGCAATGGATGCAACTGGTGCAGGGTAACCACACCTCCTGCCGGTACGGCATCGATCCAATAACGTTCACGGGCAAACGGATAAGTGGGTAAACTGATTTTACCCGGTTTGCCGGCGGCGTACAACCCTTCCCAGGGAATCTCCGCACCTTTTACCCATAACTGCGCCAGGGTGTTCAGCTCCCCGTTTCGGAGTAAGGTGTTGAGCGCCGCCTCTGCTACTTCTTCCGTCAGCGAGTTGCCAGGCTTATCTTTGCGGGTATGACCAATAAATACGTTACTGTCTTTTCCTGCCAGATAATCAGCCAGGTGATTGATGATCGTAGCCATATCGTTTGCCTGGAAAGCCAGTCGTTCTTCCATCGGCTCCCTGCCTGTCTGTAAGGTATAGGCTACTTCTTCCGGTGTAATGTGCTGTGCTGTTAACAGGTAATCTTTCAGCGCCTGCACCTGTGCTTTCAACCGGGCTGTATTACGCGCCGACAGGACAATCAGTACCGGCAATCCGGCGGAAGCTGTTTTTCCTGCAGACACATATTCTTCCACCACCAGGTGTGCATTCGTACCGCTGAAACCAAAGCTGCTCAAGGCAGCACGGCGGCGGGGATGTACGTTGGTTTCCCAATGCTGTAAAGCCGTAACTACGTAAAACGGACTTGCTGCCAGCTGCAGGTGTTCATTCTCCTGCCGGTAATGGATACCAGGCGCCAGTTTGCCATGTTTAAACTGTAACAGGATCTTTTCCAAACCAGCTACCCCTGCAGCAGCGGAAGTATGTCCGAGGTTACTTTTAACGGAGCCAATACCACAATAGCCTTTTTTCGATGTAAAGGCGCCAAAGGCATTGGTCAGGGCTTCTACTTCAATCGGGTCACCCAGTTTGGTGCCGGTACCATGCGCTTCCACATAACTGATGGTTTCCGGATTAATGTGATATTGCGTATAAATATCCTTTAACAATTTTGTCTGTGCACTCACACTCGGCGCCGTAATACCGTTGGTTTTACCGTCCTGGTTGATGCCGGAACCCAGTATGACACCTTTAATATCATCACCATCTCTGATCGCATCGCTCAGGCGTTTCAACACAACTACACCTGCTCCTTCTCCCGGTACAAAACCATCCGCACTGTTATCAAATGTTTTGCATTTGCCTTCTTTAGACAACATACCGGCCGCACACATCTGCTGATAACATTCCACATCCAGGTAGAGACTTACGCCGCCTGCCAGGGCCATATCCGTTTCTTTATGCCGCAAGGCCTGACAGGCCAGGTGAATGGCTACCAATGAACCGGAACAAGCCGTATCTATTGCAATAGCCGGACCTTTCAGATTCAATACATAAGCGATGCGGGCAGCAAAAATGGAATGCGCATTACCCGTCATCGACTGTGCCTGATTGGGCTGCAAACCCGGTTGCCTCATACGCGCGGCATATTCATTACTGGATATCCCCACATAGGTACCGCAATTGATACCATCCAACTGAGATCGTCTGTATCCTGCATCCTCCAGCGACTTCCAGCTCTCTTCCAGGAAAATCCTGTGCTGCGGGTCCATCAGTTCTGCTTCTGCCGGAGAGATATTAAAAAATAAGGGGTCAAATTTATCAATGTCTTCCAGCGCACCTAACCATTTGGCATATACGTCGCCGGTCTTTTCGCCACCAGGTGTATAATAGGCGGCTACATCCCATCGGTCTTTTTCAATGGTGGTCACGCAGTCCATGCCAGCGGCGATGTTATCCCAATAAGCCTGCAGGTTGGCGGCTTTCGGATAACGGCCACTCATACCGATGATGGCGATCTTTTCTATATCTCCGGCGCCGGTATTGGCTATAACAGGGGCTGCTTCCGGCAATGCCACAACGGGTGCCGGAGCTGCCGGCGGTAGCAGCGTGTTAACGGGCAATGGTGCAGCTTCTTCACTTACCGGGAGCACACTCGTTACATATGCGGCCAGTTCCCGCAACAGCGGATAATCATACAACTTCGTTACACTCAACTGCAACGTAAAATGCTCGTTGATATGCTTTATCAATTCTACGCCCAGAATAGAGTCCAGGCCTAACTCCTGTAAAGGACGGCTTTCATCTATCTCATTTTCCAGATACAGGGTATCGCTCAGTATCTTTTTCAACTGTGCCAGCACCGCCGCTTCCAGCTCTTTTTTATTGGGTATCTGCCGGGGCTTTATTATTTCCGCCGATACCACCACCGGGGCAACTACCGGCTGCTCCGATACAATCAGGGGAGCAACGACCGGCGCAGGGCCAGTTGGCAACTGCGTGATAATATAATTTGTCAGGGTATCTAAGTTCGGATAATCATACAGCCTGGTAACACCCATGCCTATACGGAATTGCTCATTGATGCTTTTAATGAACTCTACACCTAAAATGGAATCCAGCCCCAACTCCTGAAAAGATTTTGTGGCATCAATGTCTCCTTCCAGATACAAGGTATTTCTCAGGATATCCGTTAGCGTAGCCCCTACTTCTTTTGCGGTGGTTTTTATATCAGCAGGGCTGTTTACCGGTACTTCCACAGGTGTATTCATTAAACGTACCGGATCATTTTCCAGGGCAGGCTTCACCAATGCCGTTGCATCCCATGCATTGGACAAGGATATTTTCTCCGCTACCGGACGACTGTTTTCAACAGCCACTGTTTTTACGGGTACCGCCTGTGCTACTGCGGTAACGGAAACGGTCACTTCCTCCTTCACGAAGCTGCTGGTAATGTGGGATGCTTTATTTTCTACCCAGTATCTCTTCCGTTCAAAAGGATACCCGGGTAAACTGATTTTTTGAGGCTTATTTCCTTCATAAAGGAGCTGCCAGTCCATGCTTACCCCTTTCACCCATAATTGTGCAAGAGACGCCGGTTCTTTATTTTCCAGTGCATGTTTAATATAAGCCTTGCCGGCGCCACTTTGCAACAGGAAATCTGATTGATCCGTTCTTACGTTGCCGGTGAAATAATCCTGTTTTTTTCCGGACAGATAATGATGTAGCTGTTCATGTAATGCAGTCTTATCTGCTGCCAGGAAGGCTACCCGCTCTTCCATTGGCTCACGGCCGGTTTGCAAAGTATAGGCCACATCATAGAGATGCGCATCCGGGTGTGTATCCAGATAACCTTTCAGCTGTTCTACCTGCACCCGAAGCCGGTCTGTATTTTTAGCAGATAATACCACGATGGCTGGCACTGTGCTGGTATACACCGGTACCGGTTTGGGCAGATATTCTTTGATAATAAGATGTGCATTGGCGCCCCCAAATCCAAAACTACTGATACCTGTTATTCTTGGCTGGCCATTGACGGTTTGCCATTCCTGGGTATCTTTCTGGAGATAGAAGGGACTACCTTCCAATTTTAAATAGGTATTGGGTTGTTCCAGATGCGGGTTACCTGGTAAGGTCTGGTATTTTAATGCGTACAGCATTTTTATTACACCTGCAATACCCGCTGCTGCTTCCAGATGACCGATGTTGGCTTTTACACTGCCGATTCCGCAATGTGCTGTTGCCGATACGATATTGTGTTCTTCATACAATGCCTGGAAGGCCAGCTTCAATCCCTCTGTTTCTATCGGATCCCCTATCGCGGTTCCTGTTCCATGTGTTTCGATATAGCTGACACTTTCCGGATGCACCTGCGCTGACCGGTAGGCTTTCAACAATAATTCCTTTTGTGCCTGCGGATTCGGAGAGGTTAATGTATTGGCTCTTCCACCGTGGTTTTCCGCAGTACCCAGAATAACACCATAAATATGATCGCCATCCAGCTCCGCCTGTTGCAATGATTTCAGTATGACGATACCCACGCCTTCTCCTCTTACATATCCATTGGCCTTCTGATCGAAGGTCATACACCTGCCGGTTTCACTTAACATCCCTGCCTGGCTGAGTGGCAATAAAGTATCTGGTATCAGATCGAGGCTTACCCCACCTGCGATGACAATGTTGCAGGCTCCCTGCCGGATATGTGCCACGCCTTTATGAATGGCTACCAAAGAACTGGAACAGGCTGTATCTACCGGCTCACTCGGGCCGTGCAGATTAAACAGATAAGAGATTCTGTTGGCTAAAATAGCATGCGATAATCCGGTGGCCGTCTGCGCTTCATGCCCTGCTTTCTGTTGCCGGATGATGGCCGCATAATCATTGAAATAAGTACCGATAAATACACCGGTATCAGATCCTGACAACTCTTCTGCGTTGATACCAGCGTCTTCCAGTGCATGATATACGGCTTCCAGCGTGATCCGCTGTTGCGGGTCCATCAGCGCTGCTTCTTTCGGCGAGATGTTGAAGAACAAGGGATCAAACTTATCTGCATCTTTGATAAAGCCGCCCCATTTAGCCCTTGTTTTACTTTTATCTTTTTGCGGGTCACCATCATATTCGCGCCAATCCCACCTGTCTGCAGGCACTTCCACAATAAGGTCTTTATTAGTTTTTATGTTTTCCCAGAAAGCTTCCAGGTTCTCTGCACCCGGGAAACGGCCGCTGATACCCACAATAGCAATGGGGGCCGCTGCCTGCGCGGTATGATCCGGCACCTGCAGCTTTTGTGGCGACCGCAATAATCTGGTAGCTATCCGCTCCACCCGCCGTTGCTTCCTGTCTGCTACGGCAATAGGTGCTACCTGTTGCGATGATGTTACAGCATGTCTGTTTACCACCTGATCCCGGTGATCATTGATCAGAAAAGCTGTTAAGTCTGCTATCGTTGGATGATTATAAAAAACGGTAGGTACCAGGTTGAGATCATAATAGTTATTCAGCTCATTGGCATATCTGGTAAATGAAATCGAATCAAAACCATAACTACCCAATTTATTATTTACGGCTATGGCATGTGGCTGCAGTTTGAGCAATGCGGCCGCTACCTCCAGGATCTTATGGGTTACTTTTTCGGACAGACCGGCTTCCACGGCTACCGGCAATACCTCCTGCTGACGGGCTGCTGCCGGGGTAACCTGTACCGAAGCAGCTGGCTGCACTTTTCCGTACATCACAGTTGCCTGTCCGGATACGCCGCCCAGCAAGGCATCGAAAGCCTGCAGACCCGCAGTGGTAGGTAAGGATTGTAGTCCCCATTGTTTTTCCAGGTATTGTTCGTTGACAGTATCTATCTGCATACCGCCTTCCTGCCACAACGGCCAGTTGATGCTCAGTGTTTTTCCCTGTCGTTCGTTCTTTGCCCGCTTTTCATTCCGGTAAAATGCATAACTATCCTGAAAAGCGTTGGCCGCTGCATAATCCGCCTGGCCTACATTTCCCAGCACTCCAGCTACCGACGAGAAAAATATCATGAAGTCAAGCGGCTCTTCTTTTGTGCATTCATCCAGGTTTTTTGTACCCTGTATTTTTGCAGCGAGTACGGCTTTAATACCCGCAGCCTGTTTGTTGATAATCAAACTATCGCGCAGCACACCTGCACTGTGTATAATACCATCCAACCGGTGGTACCGTGTTTTAATCAGTGTTATCAATGCGGCCACTGCTGCTTTATTACTCACATCACAACGGTGATACACCGCCTCCGGCAACGTGGCTACGAATGCGGCCTGCGTGGCCGTCAATTCACTACGGCCGGTCAGGATCAGTTTTGTACCGGCGGTACGGCTCAGGTGCGTGGCAAATACTTTTCCCAAACCACCGGCCCCACCTGTTATCAGGTACACGCCGCCGGCTTTGACAGCTACGCCATCAGGCGTTGACGTTAGATCCGGTATTGCCTGCTGCTGCTTTATCATCCGCTTGCCGGCCACATAGCGTACCTGCGTATCCGTTGTATATAGTTCTGCTTCCAATACAGCTGTAAGGCTGGTCAGGTGATGCAGCGACAGCTGATCCACCCCGATAACCTTACCGCTTATACCTGGCCGCTCCAATGCGGCTGTTTGTAATAATCCGGATACAAAACTCTCTTCTGCATAATCTGCATTACTGCAAACGATGAGGATATGTGTGTCTGTTTTCTCTTTTAATTTTGCCTGTGCAATTTCCAGCACCTGTATGAAATATTCGGTAGCATCCTGTGTCGGTAAAGCGGTTACCGGTACATCCAGTGCTGCCTGCAGCGCGTCGGCCAAACCGGCAGCACCACCTGCCAATACAATATGATGACGTACAGCGGTAGGTTCCGGTGCTGGTATCGCCGGTAAACTTTCTTCCCAGTTATAGGTATACAAGCTGGCAGCTACCGGTGTCTCTTCCCGTGTCATATCAGTTGCCGGCAGTAGTATCAACTCTTTTATACGCACCAATACTACTCCTTCCTCTCCCAGCAGATCAATATCATAAGTGGGGGTAGCTTCGCCCTGCTGCCGGACATAACACCATACCACAGCTGGCAGATCGTGGTAGATCATCACTTCTCCCATGCTGTAAGGCAGCGATAGCGTCGCCACATCTTTTTCAGTTCCCCATCCCATACAGATTTGCAGGGCGCTGTCTAATACACCGGGAATAAGACCATATCCTGCTGCTGGCGCTACGGTAATCTGCGACAACGCTTCCGTTTCGCTGTGATATATTTTTGTTATACCCCGGAATGCCGTACCATAATTTAATCCCGCTGTTTTGAACTGATCATAGCAGGCCGCCCCTTCTTTTACGTGAGGTAACCTTTGCCGGATGGCATCGGGTGATTGTACAACCGGCACCGGTAGTGGTGTGGTGTGCAGCTGTCCCTGACTATATACCTGTACGGTGGATCCTGCCAGGGTATAAATTTCAAACGCGATTGCGTCTTCGCTTGTAAAAAGATCAATATGCACGGTAGTAGGTACATCATTCACCCGGAGTGGCGCCAGCCAGGTAATATCTGTTAAACGGGTTACCGGCGCTTCTGCCGCATAAACACCCGCCGCACGCGCCAGCTCCAGCTGTGCCGCACCTGGTAATACTTTTTCGCCGCCTATTTTATAGTCTGCCAGGAACCATTCTTTACCTGTGTAAATACTGGTAAACGTCTGTCCTTTCAGGGTAGAATTATTCCGATGCAACAGGGGATGCAACTGATCGCCGGTTAGCACTGGCACTACTGCCGATGCAGGCATGGCAGGTATCCAATAACGTTCACGGGCAAACGCATAAGTGGGCAAACTGATTTTACGGGGCCTGGTAGTTTCATACAATACTTCCCAATAAATGTCTACCCCCTTTATCCATAGCTGCGCCAACGAAGGCAATTCATGATGCTGCACGGCACTGGTAATATAAGCCCGGCCAGCTTCTCCTGTCAGTAAAATACCGGGGGTATCTTTGCGGGTATTACCGATAAACAGGTCATTTTCTTTTCCGGATAGATAATCAGCTAACCGGCTGATGACCGTTGCGATATCTGTTGCCGGAAAGGCCAACCGCTCTTCCATCGCTTCTCTGCCGACCTGTAAGGTATAGGCTATATCTTCCAGCAGTACATTGTTTTCGGCCAGCAGGAAATCTTTCAGGGCCTGTGCCTGCGCTTTCAGGCGGTCGGTATTACGGGCAGATAATACCATCAGTACAGGAAGGCCTGTTGCCCGTGTGGCTGGTGCAGCGGTATATTCTTCTACCACCAGGTGCGCATTCGTACCGCTGAAACCAAAGCTGCTCAAGGCTGCACGCCGGCGGGTATGTGGAGCAGGTTCCCAATCCTGTAAGGATGTAACTACATAAAACGGACTGGCCGACAATTGCAGGTGTTCATTTTCTTCCCGGTAATGAATACTCGGCGCCAGTTTTTTGTGTTTAAACTGTAAGAGGATCTTTTCCAGGCCCGCTACGCCCGCAGCCGCGGAGGTATGTCCCAGGTTACTTTTCACGGAACCAATGCCGCAATAACCGCGTTGCTTTGTAAACGCATTAAAAGCGCTGGTCAGGGCTTCCACTTCTACCGGATCTCCCAGTTTGGTACCGGTACCATGCGCTTCCACATAACTGATCGTTTCCGGGTGGATCGCATACTTTGTATAAATATCTTTTAACAGGTCTGCCTGTGCACTGATGCTGGGCGCTGTAATTCCATTTGTTTTTCCATCCTGATTGATGCCAGTACCCAGTATTACACCTTTAATATCATCACCATCCCGCACAGCGTCACTCAGGCGCTTTAACACCACTACGCCCGCTCCTTCGCCCGGTACAAAACCATCCGCGCTGTTATCAAATGTTTTGCATTTGCCTTCTTTAGACAACATGCCCGCTGCACACATCTGCTGATAGGCTTCCACATCGAGATAAAGACTTACACCGCCTGCAAGGGCCAGATCAGTTTCTTTTTGCAGCAAAGCCTGACAGGCCAGGTGGATGGCCACCAATGAACTGGAACAAGCCGTATCTATTGCAATGGCGGGGCCTTTCAGGTTTAATACATAGGCGATACGGGCTGCAAAAATAGAGTGCGCATTACCGGTTAATGATTGCGCCTGATTGGGCTGCAGGCCCGGTTGTCTGATACGGGCGGCATACTCATTACTCATGATGCCTACATAGGTACCACATTTGATACCGTCTAACTGCGACCGTCTGTAGCCGGCATCTTCCAGCGACTTCCAGCACTCTTCCAGCAGAATCCGGTGTTGCGGATCCATCAGCTCCGCTTCGGAAGGAGAAATATTAAAAAATAAAGGATCAAATTTATCAATGTCTTCCAGGGCACCTAACCACCTTGAATATACGTCGCCGGTTTTTTCACCACCCGCTTTATAATATGCGTCTACATCCCATCTGTCTTTTTCGATAGTGGTGACACAATCCCTGCCGGCTGCGATATTGTCCCAGTACGCACGCAGGTCAGCGGCTTGCGGATAACGGCCACTCATGCCTACAATCGCTATCTTTTCCGTATGGCCGGTAATATTATTGTCAACAGCCGCAGGCACTTCCTGCTTTCTCTGCATTGGCGCCGGTGCAGCCGGTTGTACTTCCGGCAAAGGAGATACCGGTACAACGGGTACAGCTGCTACCGGCAATTGTGTGACGATGTAAGCAGTCAGTTCTTTTAATCCCGGGTAGTGATAGAGCTTTGTAGCAGCCAGCTGCAGGCCAAAATATTCATTGATATTTTTTATCAGCTCTACTCCCAGAATAGAATCCAATCCCAGTTCCTGAAAAGTTTGCGTTTCATTCATCTCCTCTTCCAGGTACAAAGTATGTTTCAGCAGTATTTTCAGTTGGGTGGCTACTTTTTCTTCCAGCTCTTTTCCGCCTTGATTCACCGGCGTATGTCTGACAACTACCGGTTCAGTACCAACAGTTAACGGAGCAGCTGATACACTGCGGGAGGAAGCTGCCATTTCCTGTACCGGCGCACCTGACTGCTGTGTTATAATATAAGCTGCCAGGGCATGTAAGGTCGGATGGTCGTATAGTTTGGTTGCACTTAATGTTAATCGGAATTGCTCATTGATGTTTTTGATTAATTCCACCCCCAGAATAGAATCCAGGCCCAGTTCCTGAAAAGTACTGGCCTCATTCATATCATCATCCAGATACAGGGTATTTTTGAGCAATACTTTCAGTTCCTGCAGTATCGTTTTTGATCCGACCGACTCATTGGCATAAGGTTGTTTTTCCAATACCACTTTATGCTCACTTGTCCTTTCCGGCACAACAGTATATCCTACACCTGGCAGTTGTACTTTTTTATCCTGCACGGGTACAGCAGCCTGTAATTGTTCGTGGATATACCCTGCCATTCTTTTTACGGTGGGATAGTCATATAATTTTACGGCCGCTATCTTCAGCCCGAATAACTCATTGACCTGCTTTATCAGCTCTACGCCTAAAATAGAATCCAATCCCAGCTCCTGGAAAACATCTTCTTCCACTACCTCTCTATCCAAATACAGGATTTGTTTCAGCAATTGTTGCAATTGGGGTAATACCTGTTGCCCGGTTGATTTTTCCGTTAATGGCTGCTGTTGGTTTGCACCAGTGGTTGTTATTTCAGCGCCGGTATATTTTTCCCGGGAGCCGGGGCGTGCAGACAGGTTTACGGTTGAAAGATCTGACAAAGCAACTTTTTCATCCGCACGTATCGCAGGCCGGATCTCCGGCAGGTCAAGAACAACGGGCAATGGCTGATTATTAACCGGTGTGGCTGCCTGTGGCAGTATCGTATCGAACCAATATCTTTTGCGGGCAAAGGGATATCCCGGTAAACTTATCTTTTGCGGTTTATCAGTGGTATAAAACAGCTGCCAGTCAACCGCCAAACCATAACACCAGTATTGCGCGATCTTTTCCAGGTCTCTTTTCTCCCACCATTTATTTACGGCGGCCGGTTCGGCGGCCAGCACTTTATCCGTTTTTATATTGCCGGTATAGCGGTCTGCTGCAGGGCGCTCCGTGATGTAGTCTGTCAACTTATCCTTTAATACCTGCAAATCGGTACAAACAAATGCGAGCCGTTCCTCCATTTCCTCCCGCACCGTTTGCAACGTGTAACAAAGCCCGGAAATAGTTATCCCCGGGGTTTTATGAATATGATCGATGATGCTTTCGGCATAGTGTTTTAGTCGTTCTTTATTTTTAGCAGACAACACAAAAATATGGGGTGTATTATCTACTGCCGTATTATGGATTACCGGGGCAGGCTGTTCAAAAGCTTCCAGTACAATGTGTGCATTGGCGCCACCGATACCAAAGCTACTCACCCCTGCACGTAGGGGTACATCGGCGAAAAATGGCTCCCATGGCTTTACGGCAGCCTGTATATAAAACGGACTTCCATCTAAATCGATTTTGGGATTTAACGTATGAAAGTGAATAGTGGGTGGCAACTGTTGATGGGCCATCGCCAGCAATACCTTCAGTATACCTGCCATACCTGCTGCCGCCTCCAGATGTCCCATATTGCTTTTAACGGATCCCAGCCCGCACCAGGGTTCACTGTTACCTGTTATCGCCTGCGTTGCTGATGCAGCAGTGGCAGCCTGCAAATGTTTAAATGCGGTTATGAGTCCGGCTATTTCAATGGGATCCCCCAGGCTTGTTCCGGTTCCGTGTGCCTCTATATAGCTGACGGTACGCACATCCACACCGGCACGGCTATACGCATCTTCCAGTAACTTACTTTGTTTCTCCGGATTAGGCACGGTTAAGCCGCCGGATTGCCCGCCATGATTCACAGCAGTACCTTTGATGACGCCATGCACGTGATCCTTATCGGCTATCGCCTGAGATAAAGGCTTCAACAGCAATACTACGGCGCCTTCCGCTCTTACATATCCATTGGCACTTTCATCAAATGTCTTACACCGGCCATCTTTACTCAACATATTTGACTGGTAGTAAGACAGGCTTCGGGAAGGGTGACACATCAGGTGAATACCTCCCACTACTGCCTGCGTACATTTCCCCGCCCTGATGGCACTCACTGCTTCATCGATGGCGACCAGCGAAGAGGCGCATGCCGTATCTATCAACAAACTGGGTCCTTCAAAATCATAGAAATAAGATAACCGGTTGGCCAATATAGCCAGTGATGTGCCGGTACCCGTTAATAATTCCCTGCCCTGTTTCTCATTTAGTAGCAGGTCGTAATCACTGCCACTGGCGCCAATATAGACACCGGTTTTTGTTCCTTTTTGTGTAGCCGGTTTATAACCCGCTTCTTCCAGTAATTCCCAGGTAAGCTCCAATAGCAGTCGTTGCTGTGGGTCCATCAACGCGGCTTCCCGGGCTGATATCCTGAAAAAAGCGGCATCGAATTTATCAATATCTGTGAGATAGCCGCCCTGGTTAATTCCTTTATGATCTCCATCCAGGTCTACCCATTGCGGCCATTGCCAGCGGTCATCCGGTGTTGCTGTAATGGCGGAACGGCCTGTTATCAGCATATCCCATAGTGCTGCTTTGGTATGAGCGCCCGGCACACGGAATGCCATGCCTATAATAGCAATATCGTTTGTTGTACCGGAATCGGGTAAATGTTGTTGCATAGTTTCAGGTGCAGGTATGGCGGTTGATATAGGTTGAATAGGGATGTCTGTTTCACGCAGCACAGGATGCGATGGTACTTCGGTCATCACGTCCATATCTGCAGTCAGTTTATTTACTACTGCATGAATGGTATTATATTCAAAGAAAAAGGAAGTAGGCACATCTAAACGATACGCATTTTTTAAGAAGAGGGTTAGTCCCATCAGGTCGCCGGAGTCCAGGCCCATTTCCATGAGTGGCTGGTCTTCTTCTACCGAGGCAGCGGTTAGCATACCCGCTACATAATTGCTGATACTATCCAATACCTCCTGCCGGCTTACCCGCTGCGTAATTTCTGCTTCGAGGTGCGGGCCTGTTCCGCTAAACGGAACGCGGTTCAGCACATCATAGGTCACCAATATGCCATTGGTTAAATTCTCCTTGTCTCCTGCCCGGTAACCGGTTACGACCTGCTTTAATGCCGCACCATGCACCTGGTGAAACCGTACAATGGGATCTACATAAAAACCATATTCATCTACCTGACGGATATAGGCAGCATATTCCGCATCCGTACTTCCTTTAAAATCCCGGCTTCTGGTAATCGCACACACCTTTTCTACACCCTTCATTAATGCCGTACGCTGGTGCATGAATTCCAGCAATTCATCGCCCAGTCCCCTGCTTTGACAGGCAGGAAAAATATTGATGGATAATAACTGTACTATTTTTCCGGCGGGATCATGCAACGCACCCACCGTATCTACTGTAGTTGTATAAAGATCGGCTTCATCCTGTATGCGTTGTGAATAAATGACACCCAGCACCGCACCGTTTTCTTCCAATACCAATTGTCCTTCCGGATATACTTCCAGCCTTCTCTTAATCTCCGATTCAGGCAAACAGATATCCGGTGGCCAGCAGGCATTTTCCAATTGCATTAATACCGGCAAGTCGCTATGCAGTGCATAACGCACCTGATAATCCCTTTGCTGATAATGCCCCAGGGTGACCTGTGTCACTGGTTGTTGCGGTGGGAATTTTTCAGCTGGCTTTATTAAAAACAAACCGGCATTGGCTGCATACATCATTAATGACGCAGCAGCTGCCGGCGATGTGGTATCAAAAACTGGAAGTAGCTCACTATTGTTTGTAGTAGCCTGTTCCAGTGATAAATATATTTCCTCCGGTGTCTGGCAATGGCGCTCCAACAATATTAAGCCATGTTTATTTTCCATGGCCGCCCATACTTTCAACTGCTGCCGGATCTCATCTGCTGATGATATCCCGGGTGTAAATACATCGCAGCTTTCCGGCTGCCATTCATTATGCGGTAGCAGTGATTGTTCCGCTGCACAGGTAAAAACGGGATGATGGATCGGATGATACGGAAACAGCTGTACATACAATACTTCGCTGGTATCGATATCATTCGCCGCCAAATAGGCCGCTACTTTATCAGGATCATTCCGTTCGCCCTGCACCAGTAAATGAGGTACTTCCTCCAGGTTACTTCTGGCGGCACTGATATTGATAACGTCGGGCTCCACTCCGATCATTATTAATGGATCCATTTCCGGTTGTCCCGTTTTTTCTCCTACCGCTATGATTGCTTCATGAAGTCGTTTTAAAAAGCTACCATCACCGCAGCCGATCTCTGCTATATAACGTGGTCGCCTATCCTGTGATGACTGTGCAAACAGCTTACTGATGCAGGTCACCGCAGTCTCCTGGTATTGTTCACTGCGAAAGTCAGCCATATTGGTTAATCTGGCAGCGGCTATTATCGGCGCAACAGCTGTCGCCTGTTCAATAAAAGCCTTACCTGTATCCGTGAGCAGACAGGTATCCTTTTCTTTGGTAATCCATTTTCGCAACAGCAAAAACGACGTTAGTTCCTTTTGTATATTCCTATGAAATATCCTGCCATCAAATATCTTATCCATATCCCGCAGGTGCAGTCCCAGATGCAGGATAACCGGCATTAAGAGCAACCCATCCAGCATGGTCCGCAAGGAATGATCCTTCATGAACCAATGCGCTTGCGCTGCCTTTAGCATTTCCAGAAAAGTTGTCGCCTTGTCATCGGCTGCCTGTAAGCTGATGGTATCTTCTCTGATAAGCGATATAATGGCAGCAGGAATCTGTTGTCCACTTACACTTTCTTTCAGGTGATACTTTCCGTTATTTTCTTTTCTCAGCCACCCTTCCGATTGCAGCATATGGATAACGGCATGCAGCTGTGAGGCGTTATAACCCGCCTGTTTTCTCCACTCATCAAACAACAATCCTTCATTTATCAACAGGTCCCAAATACCTGCAGCTCTCATTGAAAGGAGTATCGGCACTACTATGTACCCTTTGCTCCATGCATTTAATAACTTTACCAAGATGATTTATTTTACCATGGGTTAAAAAATCAGGCATAAGCTTCCTATTCCGCTTTTAAAAGCACAGCGTATCCGGATGCTGTATTTCAAAAGCAAACTGACCTGGAATTACATTAAAAAGGTAGTGGTATTAAGCAGCAAATACCCATCACACAGGCCTTTACCGGCATGAGTAGCACATACCTGTTTTTTTACAGGAAAAAAGCTACGCATACGCATGAATCATGACAGGCATTTTCATCCCCGATTCATCCGGCAATAAAGCGACATACATCATCCGCTTTCCCAGGCAACACATTCCCTGTTGCAGGCGCCTTTCAGGCAGCAGCAACACTATACAGGAAAGGGAAAGGGCATGAATTCTTTACATTGTCCGCTCAATTTTCTCAACTAACAGTACTACAGCACAGGGGTTTCCGTCCGTTACTGAATGGACACAAAGTGATTACAATCTATATCATTCGCGGCCGTAGGTGCAACAGAAAAGGCTAATGGTAAAATGAGTTGCAGATGACTCATAAGGATTTTAATTGTTAAAAAATAGGATGCAACTAAATTTCAAATCAGGTTTTTCACTTCTGTAATTCTACACAAAAAAAACCGAAGATTATTTTTTTAGATAAAATAAAAATAAGCATGTGCATCTTTCAAATCAAATGCATAAATACTTCATTTAAATTAACAGGGCTGATATTAACTGACATCAATACACTTATAACTGCTGCGCTATCAAGGCAGCAAACATAGCAGGAATCGGGTTTCACAAATATTTTTAAAATATTACGGGTTAATGATTAATTCGATTGCAAATTATAATTCATAACTGTAGTATTTTCACAGTAACGAAAAAATAATTTTTAAATATACTTTCGTGGAAAGTTCGTTAGTTGTTTTCTACTACCTTCACATGCAAATAATCACCCCAAAAGATACCGCTAATGACTGTTAAAACATTTCATACCTCCAGGTTCTTTATTAAAAACCAATGTTACCTGATCCATGAAAACAATACAGGCATACTGATTGACCCCGCATGGAATTACAAACTGATCAATCGATACCTGCAGGACAACCAAATTACATTGGCAGGCATCCTGCTCACTCACTCCCACATAGACCACAGTCATCTTGCAGAAAAATTTGCCAGACAATATCGGGTACCTGTATTCCTATCAGGAATAGAAACAGATCATTTTCAATTTGACTGCATCAACCTGCAAAGGGTTTTACACATGCAGGAAATATCACTCGCTGGCTTCAACATTACGCCAATACTCACGCCGGGCCATACACCTGGCAGTGTTTGCTACTTAATAGACCAGCACCTTTTTTCTGGTGACAGCATCTTCATAGAAGGTGTAGGCATATGTGCGGGCAAAGATATCTACAAACTATACAACACCATACAATTCATGAAACAATACCTGCATAAGGATACATTGTTCTGGCCGGGGCATTCTTTTACAGAGCAGCCAGGAAAAGACATGGACTTTCTGCTGCGCCATAACATCTACTTTCAGCTGAAGAGCAAAGAACATTTCCTCAACTTCAGAATGAAGACGAACGGAAGCCCGTTGAAGATATGGTGGTATGATATTACCTATGGTATTATTACTTTCCTTACCACCGGAAAATTTCCTCACGCCGGTTTATTCAAAAGTTAACTGCTTTTCCATCACACTATCCAGTGTATATACCTCCTCCATAACTATTTAAACAACATAATAGCAGCGGATATCTCTTCAATAAATGAGTACCCGCTGTCTTTTTTAACCAATATCAATCATTCAAAAATAATTACTCTCCTAAATCACCGGACGTCCAGGATGTCATCCACATGCACTGTTTTACTATTCCAGTTCAGCTCCCTGAACAGCACATATCCCGTGAGCCGGTTGTGGGTGGCGTCTACCACCGAAGTAGTGAGCTGACTTGTCAGATAAGGGCATTCATACATCAGCAGATCAGGTTTTCGGGTATATACATTTACCCCAAGAATAGTTGCCTTGTCTGCTGCAAGTCGTACTATAATCATGTAATTTTCTTTTTCAAATGTCAGGGTATAAACAGTGAACGCAGGTGCAACCGGTGGAATACCCGCCCTGGTCAACGGAATCTGCGCTACTGTTACAAAGAACAGCAACAGGAAGAGAATTTTTTTCATAACGTATTTCTTTATTTAAAAGTAATTTTCTTCACTGCGGATATATAGGGAGATGATAGCCATTACTCCCGTTAACAAACACGATAATTATATACGCGTTATCGTCCGCATATATGTTATTCCCCACTATCCAATCAGGATATTGGGTCATTATTTATTCCGGCATTAAATAAAAACGGCGTATATACATCAGCCAATGCCTGGATATATACGCCCTGTTGCGGCTGGTCAGTCTCCTCTCCTGCCTGCGACAAACAATCTGCTAAAAATAATTACCTCGAAAGATCACTGCCCTAATTTTATATCAATACTTTGTTCCAGGCTGCCATCAGGTTCATGAATATAACTGATCGCAACATGGCCAAAATTATGTAAATCCCCATAAAAATCCCGATTAACGCTAAGGGCATTTGATGTTATGATATTGCCCAGTATATTATTTCCCGGATCCTCGTGTAAGGTAACACCGATAGAGATTCCTCCCTTTATGCCATACATTTCTTCGTGGGAAAGCCGGATCATTATTCCTGCAGACTTCTTTTCCATAACACTTCATTTAAAGGTTGTCCAATATATCACTCATGCATTTAAGCAAAGCCAGACGGGTACAACATAATTGCTTTTGATAATAGCCGGTTACAATTACCTACGATACTACCAAGATTGCAGTTTGTGTTATTCCGTTAAGCATTCGTTATTAAGCAGGCAGTGACTTATAAAAGGATATATCAGGGCATAAAATTATTGACGATGTTTGTACTGTAAAACAAGACACAATACATCCCGCTTATATCCTTCGCTTTCATCTTATATCAAGATAACTTTTTCCGGCGTTTGATATTTTTATTTAAATTGAATCCGGAAGCAATTATTTAAAAATGAAGCCATTAAAAATAGCCGTATTATTCGGAGGTACCAGCCAGGAAAGGGATGTATCAATTGCCAGTGGTACACAGGTAATAAAAGCACTGCGGGAGCTCGGTCATACCGTCATCAGTGTGGATACTGCCAGAGGTCCTTTAGATGCAGCTGCCGAGGACAAGTTGTTTGCCACGTCAGTGGGCGACATTCCACCGGACAATGCAGCGCTGGCAGCGCTTGGACATGATCTGCACCAGGCCATCAGTTCCCCCCTGCTCTCAGATATAGATGTTTGTTTTCTTGCACTGCATGGCGGTACCGGAGAAGATGGTACTATACAGGCAATCCTATCAGCAGCAGGCTTTGCATTCACGGGTAGTCTTCAGCTTCCCAGCGGCCTCGCACTGGACAAAGATTTATCCAAACGGTTATTTACGGTAGCAGGTATTCCTACTCCCAGCTGGACTATGGTACCGCCCAACATACAGGATTTAAAGCTGCCCTCCGCATTCCCGATTGTCATTAAGCCGAATTTCCAGGGGTCCACCGTGGGACTGTCTGTTGTCCGGAATGAGCAGGAGCTGTTTGCCGCGGTTGAACTGGCCCGGCAATACGGCGCTGAAATTCTGCTGGAAGAATATATTCCAGGCAGGGAATTATCTGTGGGCGTATTGGATAATCAGGCACTCAGCGTAGGAGAAATATTCCTGGAATCTGATATCATCTTCGATTATGAAACCAAATACAGTGGTGCTGCCAAAGAAAAATTCCCGGCAGACATTCCTGCAGCCATTGAACAGGAAGCCAAAAGACTGGCAGTAGCCGTACACCAGGCCTTAAAATTAAAAGGCTACAGCAGATCTGATTTCAGATTGGACAAAGACGGACAGCTGTGGTGCCTGGAAGTAAATACGTTACCCGGCATGACCAAAACCAGTCTTTTCCCACAATCAGCCGCTGCTGCAGGTATAGATTTTTCATCGCTGTGCGAGAAAATATGCCTGCTGGCGCTGGAACAACAATAAAGTGCCTGCCGCTTATACTTTTTTTTCCCGCCACCTTATGTGGCTGATACGGAGCCCGGCCAATACCAGCAAGGTGCCTGCCAGTGAATACCTGGTAATGGGTTCGCCCAGTACCAGGTATCCCATTACATAACCGGCTACAGGTGTCAGATATAGCCACTGACTGGCTTTTACAATATCCTTTTTTAGCAGGTAAAACCACAATGCCATCGTTACAATGGATATCATAAAAACCAGCCAGCATAAAGAAAATATAAAGCTGGTATCTATATGTATTTCCTGTGTTTGTGTAAGCAGCGCCAATGGTAATAACCCCAGGCCGCCAATCAATATTTGCTCAGCAATATGTTTTTCAAATAAACATATACTGCATTTCTTCTGCACATTACACCTTTCCACCCCTCCATCAATCCTACCCATCAACACTTACCCGCTCCCACCAACACGCACACACAACAGCGAACGCAGCCTGCATTATTGCCAACCCGTTACCACTACGACAAGTGTCATATTGTCCATTAATAAAACACGCCTGTAGCGACTACCCATTACGCCTACACGCATTCCTCTACTACGTCTGCTATTTATCCGACCCTCCTAATAAAGTATTAAATTGTCCAAATGACACCTATTTATTATACCCCAATCACTTGATTTAATATGACAGACATCCCCCAATACGACACCTTCTGCTTCCATTTCCAAGAGCTACCATACAGTCATATTAAACTAAAAGCCGGGACATATCTGCTGTCCCGGCTTCGCGCCATAAAGTTCGTTTATTACACCACCTGAACATACTACCGATCAATAGTACACCATTTCCAACCATATTAACAACCTGCATTTATACCATACCTGTACCTCTCCTCTCCGATGCTATCTTTATCAAAAAAAAGGTATGCTATAAACAATAACAGCCTCCCAAACGACCACCTATTTCATTAAGTGTCGTTTGAAAGGCTATCATCCCCATCAATATTCTTTATGGTATTACCACATATATCACCTCACGAGGCAGTAATATCTACCTATCCATCGAAAAAAATCATACATTAATCATCCGGTCTCTTGCCGTCACTTTCCATTTAACGCCCGCCATACCGGCTTCTATCACATGCACATGCTGATGCAATGCTACCGTCGGGCAGATATGCAGCGGCACCCCATACCATACATCTCCTACCTGATAAACACGGGTATCCGGTACTTTCATCACCAGGTGTTCTTCACTTTGCGACACGGCTTCCGCCTCCGGTGCATTCAGAAAATGTACCCGCGGAAACGGATTCTCTGCCGCTACAGACTTATGTCCCAGGTCCAGGCATAACAACTGGTCATCCAGTACTGATATGACCCGGGTAACAATCAATACCGCATGATCGAACGGTTCATCCGGCAGTATACGTTTATACAGTCCATCCCAAAAAACAAAGGTGCCCGGACTGCACTCTACGCCCATTCTGCCGGCATGTACGGGAAAAGAAGGTGATCCGCCGGCAACAATGCGGGGCGGCTCACCGGATATGGCTGTAATGCCAGCTATCACCGGTGTCACTTTTTCAAAACATTCATTCACTCTTTTGCTGCGCGCCGCCAGATCCACATCCCTGATATGCCCATCATATACATGTAGTCCTCTGCATATCAGCCCCGGTAATGTTTGCAGGTAACGATACAGCTCCAGCGCCTTTTCAGGTTTGATACCCGTTCTGTTCATCCCCACATTCACATCGATCAGCACCTCCAGCTGCCGGTTAGCTTCACTGGCTGCAGCCGACAGGATATCAGCGGTTCCTGCATTATCAACAATACAAGAGAAAACGGTATCAGGACTGACCGTCATCAAGCTGAAAAAGCGGTTCACTTTCGGGCCTACAGGCTGATGCGCCAGTAATACATCCGGCGCTTTGACAGCAGCCAGCATTTCCGCTTCCGCGATGGTCGCACACTTAAATTTGTGGATACCTGCTTCCAGCAACATCTGGCATACTTCGCTCATTTTATTCGTTTTCACATGCGGCCGTAGCCGGTCCGTATCATTGAGCATACTTTTCAATGCAAGGATATTATCTTTCACTCTATCCCTGTACAGCACCAATGATGGTGAATCTATCTCTGAAACATTTGTAATGGTATACCAATGCATAGTTGTATAAATAAATGTGGCGGTTAATTAAAATAATTTGATCCCGGCATCAGACTACCATACGCTTTTCCTGGAAGATCATGGTTTCATCCGTTAGCTGCCCGTATTCCATTTTAAATAGTTTATCTGCACAATGATAATAGGCATCATCATGTGTGATAGCGATTACCGTAATGCCTTCCCCTTTAAGATAAGGTATGATCTCTCTATAGAATTTCTTCCTGAAACCAGGGTCCTGGTCAGCGGCCCACTCATCCAATATAACTACCGGCCGGTCTTCCAGGAGTACCGCAATCAACGCCAGCCGCTTTCGTTGCCCGGTAGAAAGATCGATGGACGAAAATCCGTTTGCTGTTATCGTCACCTTCTCCTGTATTTCAAATAATGTTATCAGGTGCATCGCTTTCTCCCGGTCCATATTTCTGTGTCCGTAAAATTCGTCGAACAGATAGAAATCATTGAATACAATAGCAAACAGGGATTTATACTGGCTGGCATTTTCTGTTTTCAATAACTGGCCGTTAAAGGTAATCGTTCCTGTATCCGCTTTCAGCAGATGGAGCAGCAAAAGGATAAAGGTTGTTTTACCGCTGCCATTACCGCCATAGATGAAGATAACATCTCCCTTTGTGACCTGAAAGTTGATAGGACCGGAACGGAAGGTAGTTTCCAGTTGCTTATTATGGTAACAGTAGGTCAACGCTGTGATCCTGATATTACTGAAGGTATCTGTGGTGGCCGGCTGCTGTTCCGGGAATACTTTATTGTCTGACATCACCAGTTGTTGTTTCAGCTCCGCGATTCTTCTGGCAGACATCCTCGCCTGCAGCAGGCTGGGTAACAATACCATAATTGTTTCAATGGAAGAGAGCAGATAGAGTAATATAAACAGGAAACCAACGGTAACGGATACACTTATACCCGATGCCACACTATAGTAGATCAGGATAAAGGAAATGAGCAGATAAAAAAGTACCTGTCCGCTCATCTGATTATGCAGCAACCCGGTATATGCCCGGGTATTGCTATCGTATGCGGCTTCCGCCACCGGCAGTATCCTGCTGTTATAAATATCGTCTCCTTTGGCGGGATCCATCTGTATTTCCTTGAATCCGCCCATAATGGCGCCAAAGTATTTAATAAAGTCGTTTTCGAGATCGCGTGCCCGGCGGAGGTGCCCGTTATGCTGTTTTGTACTCAGCAGGTATCCTGCAACACCCAATGCGGCCACCCCCAATGTAATCCCCGAAAGTGGCAGTGACCTGATCGCCATATATCCCATACAAGCCAGCAGCATCACCAGCGAAATCGCGAACTGGATTATATTCAGGGATGCCTGTGTCAGTACATTCACATCATACACCAATGCGGCCTGGACCTGCTCTTTCCGGGATTGTAGCTGTGCGTAATCCGACCGGATGAGGATATACAGGATTTCATTCCTTATTTTCCAGAAAACACCTTGAGAAAACCGGACTACATCCGTTGCAAAGCTTTTTCTGGCCAGGATAAAAACCAGGATAAGCGGTGCAAATATCAGGACCTGTGTAACGTCGAACTGTTTGTATTGGCCTGCCAGCAATAACGCAATCATACGGTTTACCATCACCAGAAAAAGAAAACCTGCCAGGCCGGACAATACGCCTTTTAATATGATGCGGACCAGTTGCCAGCCGGCAACAAAACGAAACGGGACAAAATGGGGTGCTTTCATCAACTATGGGTTATCAGTGATAATATTACTGCATCATTGAAATTTTCTCCAGATCGCTATCGAAAGAAAAGTGTACACTATTATATGTTTTTCTTAGTTCATCCACTCTTGCCGTCGTATGCTGTGAACTTCCTTCCAGCAGTATAATCCGAAGTATATCTGCAATCTCTTTCATTTCATCGCCCTTCATTCCCCATCTGGTCAGTTCCTGAACGCCTATCCTGATCACATTCTGATGAAACACATTTTTGACATTTACACAGATATGTGATTCATGCAGTCGCCGGTATGCCTCATGGTTGGTCATTCCTTCCTGCACCCGCAACAGAAACTGATTACTGTCGGTGAATGACTTTCCGTTGCTTAGCAGCTGTAAACCATGTCCGGCCAGGTACTCAGACAACAGCCGGGCATTCTCGATGGTCGTCTGCGCATAGCTTCTGCCATACATTTCCATTTCCAGTATCGTGATGTACAAGGCAATTGCATGATGCGTATGCTGACTGGATACCAGGGAACTGCCGATTACTTCCATGGCTTTTTCACCGGTACTTTTATCTGCAAAATGAAGTAGCCCTTTTTGCGGACCGGGGAATGTTTTGTGCGTATTTCCCTGTATAACGTCACAGCCTTCTTTCAGCGGGTTGATATAGGCATCTCCCATGATCAGTCCCAGCGTGTGGGAGGCATCGTATACAATAGTTACTTCCTTTCCCAGGATATCCCTTACTGCTGCCACGGGCATGCGATATAGCGGAGCGCTGTCGTCGAGAAAAACCGCTTTGATATTTTTGTGTTCCTGTTTCAGTTTTTTCAGATGAGACAAGGAAAGCAGTAATTCCCGGGGATCATGTTCAATAAAAACACTCCTGCGTCCCAACCTGTTGATAAGGTTTCCGGTCGCAAAATGCCCGCCCCCATCCGGATGAACGGAGAGTACCATATCACCGGGCTCCGTAAGGCTGGAGATAGCGCTCATCATGGCATGCATGCCCGACAACATCCGGGTATCCGAAACTGTACCTTTCAGGCATTTTCTCAGCACTTCATGCGACAATGATTCCAGCCGGTAGATATTGGGCAGACCTCTGAACAGCAGGCTGGATTTCTGGGCAATATGATTAAAATGGTAGTCATTTGAAGTGCCGATATGATAACGTTGCGACAGCACGCTGGCCAACGCTCTTTCTGCAGTTCTCGACAACACATTTTCGTTGGCCGTCATATGCAGCGCTTCGCTGCTGAGTTGTTCCTCGCTTTGCAGTAAAGCAAGTACATAATCAGCAATACCGGTATTGTCTGCTATTTCAAATCCTTTTCCTATCATAAAAATACCTTTAGAGTGTTCAAATACCGCTTTCTATCTCCAGGTCCATGATCCCATCTATTTCTACTTTTGCTTTTTTCGATATTTCTTTTACTACCAATCGTATCCTTGCGGGATAAGGTTCCTGAAAAAATTCAGGAATTACTTCATCCAGAAAAGAGGCGTAGCAGATATCCGTGTAATACACCTGTAATTTGACGATCTGGTTAAGATGCCCACCTGCTGCTGCACAGATAGCGGCGAGGTTACGGAAACATATCCTGTACATTTCATGCGGATCATCCATTTCAATGACGCCGGTTGTTGCATTCATGGGAAGTTGTCCGCTGAGAAACACGAGGTTACCGGACTTGATTGCCTGAGAGTATTTACCCCCCGGCGTTGGGGCTGCGGTTGTATGGATCTTGGATTTAATGGCCGTTATTTTAAAGGGTGAACAAATGAATGTGACTTGTATAAACAGGCTTTCATTTTCCTGGCAAGATTGCAAGCCACCTCTTCCAGGGCGTCTTTGGTTCCTGCAGCAATGTGTGGCGTATAATACACCCTGGGGTGATGCACAAAGAAATGGCTATAGGTGGCATCTTCCGGCGCCTTGTTGTAAACCGGGTCCGGATACAGCGAGTCTAACGCACAGGAGGCGACGACGCCGGTTTTCAATGCTTTCAGCAAAGCCTGATCGTTGATAATACGCCCCCTCGAAGAGTTGATGAGTATACTACCCGGCCGCATATACGAAAAAGCTGTATCATCAAACATATCGGTCGTTTCTGCTGTCAGTGGCAGGTGTAAGGTAACAATATCAGACAGCTGTAATATTTCATGCAAGTGCTCCATCATGGTAAAACGTTCGTCCCATGGGCCATTCAGTTGCCTGACATAAGGATCATAACCATATACATGCCGGCAGAGGGGCGCTATTTTTTCAAGTACGCCGCGTCCGATATTTCCCAGGCCAATAATGCCCACTGTCATCTGCTGCAGGTTCCTGCCCTGCCAGCTATGTCTTCTGAAATCATTCCGCCTGGAGCCTTCATGTGCCTCCTGCAGCTGATGCCCCAGTAACACCGCCATACATATAACGTACTCGGCTACACTACAGACATTTCCTTCGGGGGAACAAATAATTTCGATATTCCTGGCGGCCGCTTCGGCCACATCTATATTATCCAATCCGGCGCCGGCACGGCCAATCACTTTGAGATTGACCGCCGCCCGCAACAGATCGGCTCCTATCCAGTTATTGCTTTTTATCACCAGGCCATCAAAAGGGGCGATCCGCTGTCTGATCTCTTCCTGCGACCAGGACCTTCCGTCAACAATATGGGCAAATTCGCGTATCGCTGCTGTACCTTTATCGGCAATTGTGTCCAGTAATAATATTTGGGGAATAGTATCCATGTGCTGATCTTTTTATGAAAAACAACTAACGCTTATCATACCTGATATTTCCGAAGAAAATCCCGGCTATTTCTTCAAATGGTTTGAACATCATCGTCATATGGTTGCCGGTAATAGTACTTACCTGCACCTTACTACCGCTGAATTTTTCAATACCATTGAAGGGTTTGTCGAAGTTGCGTTCAAAAGAGGATACACTCGCTGGTTTCACCAGATTGATCTCTCCTTCAAAATCACCCGGCCGGTACTGTTTTATCAGGAAATTAGCTTTATACATCAGCTCCGTGAACGTTTCTGCCACACCACTTTCTGCCTTGGGGTCGATTCCTCCCTGTATCAACAGCTGGTTAAGAATGTTTACCAGTTTCTCCCTGCTGATATCATCGTCATAATCGGAGGTATTAAAACCAGGATCTATCAGTATCAGCGACCTCACTTCCACCCCGCTTTTCTGCACCTGTACGGCAGCTTCGTAGGTAACACTGGCGCCGAATGACCAGCCGGCCAGATGTATCACTTTCTCTTTACCTATGTTCAGTATACTGTTTACATATACCGCCGCCATTTCTTCCAGGGTATCACTCTGGGCTTTGTATTTTTCCACGTCAAACGGATCAAACACCACAACAGACAATCCTTCCGGCACAAATGGTCCCAGGCCATGATAGATGAGTGAATTGGTAACAATGGGCGGTATCAGGAAAATAACATGTTCGTTTGCTGCTTTGAAATTGAGGGTATAATAGCCAATACCCTGATCGCCGGACCTGCGTACTTTATCAATCAGTCCGGCCAGCTTTTGTATATTGTTACAGCTATAGATATCCGATCCGGCTATTTTTACATCGAACTGCTTTCTTATTTCATAGGTTGCCCGCATCACCAGAATGGAGTCCAGCCCCAGTTCGAAGAAGTCTGTCTGCGCATCCAGCTGTATCTCCGGCAGGAGCAGCTTCACAATATCATATATCGCGCGCTCGGTAGGAGTTACCGGGGCATTGGCCGTGTTGCGCGAAACATCAGTAGCCACCATACTTTCCAGACGTCTGTAATCCACTTTTCCACTCGCCGTTACCGGAATGCTGTCTATCTTCCTGATTTCATGCGGCAACATATAAGATGGCATCCGCTCCTGCAGGAAAGCCCTGATAGCGATGTTATTCAGCTGTACTTCTTTTTCTGCCGGCACACAGAACGCGATGATGCGCTGCCCCCCATTGGTATTCAACGGTATCACAGCTGATTGTTCAACAGACGTATGCTGCATCAGGTTAAATTCTATTTCACCCGGCTCGATCCTGAACCCACGTATCTTTATCATCCGGTTCTTCCGGCCCTGGTAGCAAAGTTTACCAGTGTTATCTATATACCCCAGGTCACCTGTTTTCAGCAACACCGGTTCTTTTTCAGCTACTCCGCGAATAAATACACCTGCTTCCGGCACCTCATCCCTATAACCGCTGGCAAGGCTATCACCGGCCAGTACAATTTCACCGACTACTCCTACCGGTCTGGGTTTCAGGGATTCATCCATGACATACACCCGGGTATTGGCAATAGGTGTTCCCAATTGTACAAAGGAGGACGGGCTGTTGTCTGCATTCGTATATTCATAATACACCACTGATGCTGCTTCCGTGGCGCCATAGCGGTTCAGCAACCTTACAGCAGGCAGCTGCCCGCGAATTTTTTCCAACAGTGTCACCTTTACCGGTTCTCCGCTGATTTCCAGGATGGACAGTCCTGACAAACAGGAAATTTTATGGTTATCTGCCAGCAGCTGCAGGAAGGTGGGTGTCAGAAATATTCTTGTAATAGCGCTGTTGGCAAGGGTTTGCTCAAAGAGTTCCAGGTCTTTGGTAGCTGCTTCCGGAAATAAGTATAAGGTTGCCCCCTGCACAAGCGGTTCAAATATTTCACGTATAGCCGGTGCAAACGATAGCAATGTCTTCTGGCAATAAACGTCGTGGCCCTCCGCAGGGAATTGTGTATATAGCCACTGCAACCGGTTCAGATGACTTCCGTGCGAAGTCAATACCATTTTGGGTTCTCCGGTGGAGCCGGAAGTATAATTCACTGCGCAGACCATATCTGCTGTGATCACTGGGAAGGTGATCGCCGTATCATACAAGGGGACCTCCACGCCCAGTGGTATCTGCAGGATATCGGCCGGTAATGCCTGCAGCAAAACTGCTTGTTCGTCAGCAATCACTGCTTTTATACCAATGGCGGCATGCAGCCACAATAATTTTTCTTCCGGAAAATCCTTCTCCAGGCTCGTGACATGACAACCTGCTTTCAGTGTGCCGATGACGCCTGCAATGGCCTTCACGGAACGGTGCAGGTGAATGCCCACCGCTCCGCTGATCTGATGACTGATCAATCGCGCTGCAATGTAATTACTCATCTGATCCAATGCGGCATAGGTAACCTCCTTACCATCGTGATCACGAACGGCAATCTGTTGCGGATACCGTTCCACGGCCTGCATAAACCAGTCTGTCAGCGATACGGGATATGCCCCCGCCGGCACTACCTCTCCCCTTAGTACTGCAGGGCTGATGGCTGCCGGCGCAGTGAAAATATCCAAAGCGGAGACAGATTGCTCCGCCAATGAAGTAAGTTGATTGAAATTACCTGCCACAGTATGCATGACCGACTGTAGTACCCATCCGGTAAACAGGTCTGCCCGATAGCTCACGATCAGGTTCACGGCCGTATCTCTTTCGTACACCATCACCGTTAGCGGAAAGTGAGACGTTACACTTCTGCCGGCATCGCTGATATTGATTTCCTGCCCGGTAGCCGGTTGGTTTGTTTTACTGAAATGCTGATAGCTGAACAATACACTGAACAGATTATGACTGCCGCCGGCATTAAATATTTCACTCAGCGAAAGGTTGGCATTTTCTCTGGACACCAGCACCTGTGCCTGCAACTCCCGGATCATGTCCGTTACCGGTTTGTCTGTACCGAAGTTCATTCTCACCGGAATGGTAGCGATACAAGGCCCCATTACATTTTCTATCCCGTGCAATTCCGAAGGGCGTAATGTTACCATATTACCCCATATAAATTCCTGATAGCCAAAGCAGGCGGCGAGTGCCTGTCCCGTGAAAAAATTGAATGCCGCAGACAAGGATAACCCTTCCGCTTTCAACAGCCGGAGACTAGCTGCATCTAAAGTATATTCCTGTTTTAGTTCCCTATATACCTGTTGTGCAGCCGGTACCTCTCCCACACTGCAGGATTCCGGTAAAGCAGGACTGCAATTACTAAGCTGCTGTTTCCAGTAGGCGACTGATTTCTTTCTGTCAAGATTATTCATCCACTTCACATAAGTGGAAAACTGCCGGTTGTCTGCGAGGGAAACAGGCACGGGGCGGCCCGCTTTCAGGTCTTCTCCTATCTGCCATAATTCTTCCAGCAACAGCGATACGGTATTGCCATCCATAATCAGGTGATGTATGTTGATGACGGCGATAGATCCGGTAGGTGTTTCCAGGAGATGAAATCTTATCAGCGGCCGGGTGCTGATATCAAACTTCCGGGTACTTAACTGTTCCAGCTGCCGGGTTATCTCTGCTGCCGTTCCGGCTTCGATCTTGTTGCATACCAGGCAGTCTGCCGGCAGCACCTGTGCGGTAAACATACCTTGACTATCATCAAAATCATAAATGGTTCTCAGTATTTCATGCCGTGATACCAGTATACTACATATCTGGTGAAAGAAAGTAAAGGGTAAGGTTTCATCGAATCTGAAGGTGAATTGCAGGATATACCGGTTACTATCCGGGTTGTTTTTGACATAACTCACGATTCCTTTCTGGAAAGGGGTGAGTTGTTCCATTATACCTGTCGTTTCCCGCGTCCCGGCTTCTTCCTGGATTGCTTTCAAAAATCCTACGATTTCTGATTTGCGTGCTTTTATACGGTCATAAAGTATTTCGGATAATGTCCCGTCATAATTTATTTCCAGGTCATTACCAACGAGCGTCAGGTCTACGTTGCTCTCTTTCAGATTTCTGATCAGGGTTAAGATTTCATTTTCCATTGTCAAATCGTTATTTTTGAGGTTCTTTCTTTCTTCTCGAGTACAAATCTGATATCATCTATGGCAGCTGCCAGTTGCCGGATCGTTTGCTTTTCAAAAAAAAGTCTGACTGGAAATTCTATATTCATTTCCTGTTTTATTTTTTTCAGCAACGTCATGCCTTTCAGGGAATCTCCGCCCAGTTCGAAGAACTTATCGATGACGCCTACACGACTAATACCGAGTGCCAGCTGTATCAGTTCGGACAGTTGATGCTCTGTGGCTGTTTCCGGAGCAATGTATGCAGTAGATAAAGCAGGTCTTTCCTGTAACAGTTTTTCTTCCGTATGCCCCTGATGGTTATCAGGACGCCGGAGATGCCTTTCTGAGAGTGCTTTAATACTTCTGGTAGCAATGAGCTGCACGGGGAGTTTCAGATACAGGGCGCCCGTTAGCGCACGGATAGCTTCTGCCGGTGTACAGCTATATTTCAGCTGCTCCCGCTGTTCTTCTTGATTAAGATGCCTGGTGGCGTCAACCGCCATCCCTACTTCTTTCAGTGCGCCCCATTCTATGCTGATCACCGGGTAAGAAGGCTGACCACATTCCGCAAAGGTGTCGAGGAAGATGTTGGCGGCTACATAGCCTACCTGCCCTATATGTGCGAATGAGGCGGCCAGTGAAGAACAATTCACAAAAAAATCCAGCTCCTTCTCCCGGAATATCCGGCTCAGCAGCTGCGTTCCGCCTACCTTGGCGGCAAATATCTTTTCATCATCGGCGTCCGATCTGCGGAAAATCATCCCGGCGTAATCGCCTATGCCTGCGGTATGCAATACTCCGTTCACCGGCCCCAGTATACTTTCCGCCTGCCGGATCCCTTCAGCCAGTAATGTTTCATCTGTAAAATCGGTACGGATGTATATCCACTTACCTCCCTTTTCTCTGATCTGTTCAGCAAAGGCGGTATCTTCTGCTCCCCGGCTGACAAGAATCAGGGAGGCCTTGTATTCCGTGGCCAGGTAATGGGCAAACAGCCGGCCCATGCCGCCACTTCCGGTGATGAGATAGGTACCGTTCACCCGGATATCCGGGCTGGCAGCTGGTAGCTGAAAGTTGATCTTCTCAAACCCTTTTATGTACCGGTTGCGACCCCGCAGCGCCACTTCCTGGTCTTCCGGCAGGGTATGCAGTTCCTGCATCAACGCCTGCACCGTATTGTCTGCAGCGTCTATCTCTACCGCGCGACAGGTAATCTGCTCAAATTCCAGCGGAATCACCTTTACGGCTCCCAGCACCAATGCGTTCAATGGTACAATGGTTTCATTCCCGGATATGTTATACCAGTATTTTCCTATGACATCGATATGGAGATTGTCCTCCGGAAAATACTGTACATAACTCCGTGCGATATGCAGCAGCTCTTTATAAACATCCGCACCGGCTGCCGTACATGCCCCGCAATGTATGATGCCCGCCGGCCTTATCCCACGGCGTTTCAAGTCTGCAAACAAGGCATTCATATCGCTTTCATCCCCGGGCTTTTTCAGATACCCGTCGCCCTGCTGCGTATAGTAATCACCGTTATTAATGAGCGTAACTGTTGCAGCTACGGCTGTAAGCTGTTGGTACAGGGATGCTGTTATACCTTCATCACCCGGCGCTGCAAACAATAGTATAGGCTGTGCAGAGAAATCCTTTTTCTGACCCGGTAACCGACAGCCCTGTTTCCATTGCACGCGGTGAAACCAGTCATTTACCTGCCTGCTTTCAGCACCGGTAAGCATACCGCTATCTGTCAGCATTTTCCAGGCATTCACTTCTGCAGGATACCTGATGGGTTCAAAAGTATAAGGCGGCAGGGAAATCTTTTTTCCTTTTCCACCGGGATAAAAACGATTCCAGTCTACCGGAACACCCAGCGCCCACAGCTGGCCTATGCGGGTTGTAAAATACCAGTCGTCCGCAACGCTTTCCTTCACACTCCTCACCAGGTTCACGGCAACCGGCGCCTGATTATTTTGCGGATGCTGCCTGACGAGGTTGATGAGGGCATGCCCCGCTCCCACTTCGATAAATACCGGGTTCCGGAATTGTTCCCGGAGCACTGTTATGCCGGCAGAAAACTGCACTGTGTCTCTCATATGTTTTACCCAGTAATCACCCTCACTGATATCGCTGTCGCGCATCATCATACCGGTCAGATTAGAGATATATGGGATGGTTGCCGCACCTGACTCCAACCGTGCTACCTCCTGCCTGAAATCGTCCAGCATAGGGTCCAGCATAGGAGAATGGAATGCATGCGACGTGTGTAATTTTGTATAGGAGATACCAGCAGTATCCAACTGTATCGCCAGTTCTGCCATCGCAGCCTGCTCGCCGGAAAGTACCACCTGGTCCGGGCTATTCACTGCCGCCAGCGCAATACGTACAGTCAGATAGCCCGCCGCAGCAGCAGGCGTCAGCGAAACACTGAACATACTACCGGCAAGGGTTTGTTGCATTAACTTCCCACGTTTTATCAGTAGTGTCAGGGTTGTTTCAAAATCAAGTACCCCACTCAGACAGGCCGCCGTGTATTCACCCACACTATGCCCGATCATGCCTTGCGGCTTTATTCCATACGACATCAACAGCGCCGCCAATGCATATTCTATCAGGAAGATGATGGACTGCGCATACGCCGCTTCGTTAATGACACCTGTATCAGCCCCCTCCGGATAAAGAATTGCTTTCAAATCTTCGCCGGTAACCCGCCTGAACAAACCAAATCCGTTATCCATAGTAGCCCTGAAGGCAGGTTCGTTGAGATACAGTTCCCGGCACATATTTACATACTGCGAGCCCTGGCCGGGAAACATAAAAATCACGTCCGGTGTGCCGTCCAGCCTTCTCACCACCGGACTTACCTCGTCTGTCTGCAACGTATCCATCAACGTTTCCGGATGAGTGAATGCAATCGCTCTTCTATATTCAAAATGCTTGCGGCTGGTCTGCAAGGTGTAGGCAATATCTGTCGGGTTAACAGCCGGATCTTGCTGTATAAATCTTTTCAGACTTTCCGTATAGCGGTCCAGCGAATTTTTTGTTTTGGCAGATAAGGTCAGGATGTTGATAGCCGGAGAAGACTGCGCTTCATCTGCCACCGGTGTTTGCGGCGGGGCTTCTTCCAGTATAACATGCGCATTGACCCCACCGATCCCGAATGAACTAACGCCTGCACGTAATGGCGTATCTCCCTGCGGCGTCCAATCTGCCAGCTGTGCATTTACATAAAAGGGACCGGAAGCAAAATCTATTTCCGGATTAGGCTCGTTGTAATGCAGACTGGCAGGTATTTTCCTGAACCTCAGACTGAGGGCTGTTTTGATAAGTCCGGCAATGCCGGCAGCCGTATCAAGATGCCCCATATTTGTTTTTACGGAACCAATGGCACAACGATGCGATATCGCCTTACTGAATGCAATATTCAGGGCAGCAATTTCTATGGGATCGCCCAACGGTGTAGCCGTGCCATGAGCTTCCACATAGCTGATTGTTTCCGGCTCCACCTTGCTGAACCGCAGCGCTTTCCGGATACACTCCGCCTGTCCCTCCACACTGGGTGCTGTAAAGCCTATTTTCCGGGCGCCATCTGTATTGACAGCACTTCCTTTAATCACTGCATAAATATGATCCCCGTCATTTATGGCATCTGCCAGCCGTTTTAACACCACCGCGCCAGCCCCCTCGCCCAATACGGTGCCTGTGGCATCTTTATCAAAGGTACGGCAGTGCCCATCCGCCGCGTTGATCATCCCTTCCTGAAAAAAATACCCCGCCTGTTGCTGCGTTACAATATTCACACCACCGGCTACTGCTATTTTCGTTTCACTCAGCAGCAAACTTTTGCAAGCCTCGTGAATGGCTACCAGCGATGTGGAGCAAGCAGTATGCAATGCAAAGGAAGGCCCCCGCAGATTCAGTTTATACGCCAGTAAAGACGTGAGATAATCTTTATTATTCAAATGACTCAATGTAAATTCATCTACCTCCTGCGCAGTATTCCCCAGCATACTATATATCGTCCAGTTAAGATCATCCCGGGTACCTGCATACAGGCTTACAGGCACAGTATTTTTATCGGGGTTAAACCCGGCATCTTCCAGCGCCTGCCATACACACTCATGAAAAACCTTTATCTGCGGACTCAGAAATTTTGCTTCATCCGGTGTATAATTAAAAAAACCGGCATCAAAATGATCTTTGTCTTTTAGATACGATACCGCTCTCACAAAATCCTTCCTTTCTGTCACCTCCTTATCCACCCCCATCGATGCCAGTTCTTCGTCTGACAGAAAATATACGGACTCTTTTCCCGCCACCAGATTCCGCCAGTATTCCCGCCAGTCGGATGCACCGGGAAATCTGCATGCCATACCAACAATAGCAATTTCAAGTCCTGTAAGAGGATGATTATGCTTCATCATGATTATCGTTTATAAGTTTTAACAGATCCTCCATCCTGCCTACAGCTGTATCCAACTCTTCATCTGTTGCCGATACAGCAGCCAGCTCGCCACCACCCAGCCAGGCCGCCAGTGAATGAATATTGGGGTAATTGAAAAGTGTGGTAACCGGCAGTTTCCTGTTGAATGCCCGCGAGATAAGGGCATTGGCCTTTATGAGTTTTATGGAGTTACCCCCAAGATCGAAGAAGGAATATCCGGTACTGATTTTCTCTTTCGCTATCTGTAACACTTCACTCCAGATATCCACCAATGTGGCTTCCACATTATTGACCGGAGCCACATAAGGAGCTAAGGGCACTGCTGTTTCCGCAGGTTCCGGCAGGTCCATTCTGCTGATCTTTCCGGTTGCCGTCAGGGGAAACTGCTCCAGCAACACATACCTGGCCGGCACCATATAAGCAGGGAGGGTTGCTGCCAGGCTGCGTTTCACCTCTGTTGTTTCCAGCGGAGCGACTACCCGCAGGTAGGCAACCAGGGTATCTTCCCCATTCCATGTTTTCACCACCACCACTGCTTCTGCGATCAGGGGTATCTTCAATAGTTGCAGTTCTATTTCCGGTAGCTCCACCCGTTGTCCGTTGAGCTTTACCTGATTGTCTTTACGCCCGATAAATTCAATTTCCCCATTGGGCAGCAACCGGCCCAGATCTCCGGAACGATATACCCGTTCTGTTCCGGTAAACGGATCGGTTGTAAATACTTTTGCCGTTTGTTCCGGTTTGTTGAGATACCCCTGTGCGAGGTATTTACTTTTGTAGACAATTTCCCCTTCCTCGTATATCCCTGCCAGCCGGCCATCTGCGTGCAACAGGTATATCTGCGTATCCGTTACCGGATATCCGATCGAGATACTTCCTGCTGTTACCACGCTGTGGTGATCCAGGAACTTCTGCAAGGTGATGGTAGATTCCGTAGGGCCATATCCGTTAATCAGGATGGCATTACTGCCAAAATGTTTTTTGAAGTTGTCGAAGTCGTATTTATAAACGGCCTCTCCTCCCAGTACAACAAGTCGTATGTTTTCAAATACTTCTTCCTGCAGTTTGGATATAAAATACCGGTAGATCGTAGGCACGGTATGAACGATAGAAATGCCGCAGGCCGTAAGCCAGTCTCCCAGCTGTTCCAGACCTCTTTGTTTGATATCATAGGGATACAACGAGGCGCCATTGAGCAATGCGCCATATATATCCATGACGGCAGCATCGAAGGTATATGCCGGCATAAGACTGAGGCGGTCAGCAGCATCGATATGCAGGTTATTGGTGTACACCCTGATGAAATGCAGGATATTGCCGTGCAGCTGTATCACTCCTTTGGGCTGGCCGGTAGAACCGGAGGTATACAGGATGTAAGCCGGACTATCCGGCGCGATGTCAACACCTATATTTTCCTCTTCCGGTGCGATGTCCTTATACACCAATACGGGCACCTCAGGCAGCTTTGCTGTGATGGTGGCAGCCAGTTCCATTTCTCCCGGTGAAGCAATCATCAACCCGCAGTCAATGTCTTCGAGGATATATACCAGCCTTTCCACCGGGAAGTGAGGATCTAATGGTACATAAGTCAGGCCTGCCTTCAATACGGCCAACATACCGATGATCGCTTCAATGCCGTGTTCCATCAGTAATGCCACTTTGTACCGATCCGCCATGCGCTGTTCCATCAATCGCGTAGCCAGTCCGTTGGCGCAGGCATTCAGCGTGGCATAGGTGAAGATGATGCCCTCCTCGTTTACTGCTACATTATCCGGGCAGCGTTGCACGATCTCCTCAAAGCGGGCCACCACTGACTGGTTCACAGCGGTGGCTTCAAAAGGTACAAATGGTTGCCGGGGTACCGGCATCAAGGTGCGCTCAACCGGCTCCCGGAAAAGCGCCACCTCGTTTATCAGGATGGCCGGATGCACCATCACCTGCTGTAAGACATCCACTATAGCATTCATCCAGGAAGCAATAGTCGCCGGTTTAAACAATTTGTTTTTATAGGTACAACTGATTATCAGGCCGTTTTCCACTGCTTCAAAGTAACATTCCAGATCAAATCTGGTAAAGCCTGTATGTGGATTATCGACGGGTACATAGTTTTCCGGCAGGGCCCGAACCGTGTTGTTGAAGTTCAGCATGTTCAGGAACACGGGGCTTACCGGAAAATGATGAAAGTGCTTATCTATTTGCAGTTTATCGAGCAACTGTTCAAACGGATAGGCCTGATTTTCCAATCCGTTGACCAGGGTATTATTCACCTCTTGCAGAAAGGCGACAAAGGGCTGCTGTGCATCCACTTTATCTCTTAACATCAACGTATTCAGAAAACAACCTATCAGGTCTTTGACCTCATCAGGATCTCTGTTGGCCACCGGTATGCCGGTTATGATGTCTGTCAGGCCCGTGAGCCGGCTCAGTACAATTTTACAGGCCGCAATGAACAGGCCGAAAAGGCTGCTGTTATGCTCCAGGATGAACTGCCGGATATGGTTATGTAATGTAGCATCTACTACTACTTCATATGTACCGGCTGTAGCGGAGATAGCGTTATCCTGCTCAAAATCGGCCGGCAACCGGAGTAGCGGCAATGTACCGGAAAGCTGTGCGATCCAGTACTCCTCCATGCTACGCAGTTTTTCACCAGCGAGATATGGCGGCAACCATGCCGCGTAGTCTTTGTACTGTATGGGGAGGGGCGGTAACTGCGGTATTTCACCCGCTATCGCTGCATCGTAATAAGTAAACAGGTCGCGGAGCAATATTTCCATCGACCAGCCATCGCTGATGATATGGTGCATATTGAAAAACAATACCGCCTTTTTTCCATTGTTTACGAAAGCCAGTTTCAGCAAAGGCCCTGTTTCCAGGTTGAACCGGGTACCGGCTATGTTATTTTTTATCTCCTCCGTTACACTTTCTTCATCTGCAGTAGCAAGATGTATGTCGAGATAATCGTTGATATCGTAGGTTTCCTTTACCAGCTGATGAGGAACGCCCTCTTTTTCCCCGAAAATGGTTCTCAGTATTTCATGACGGCGTATCACACTGTCCAGCGCTACACGCAACACTTCGGGGTTGATGTCGGGGTCCAGGGGGTAGCTACCGCCTATCGTATATCCGGCAGCGTTATCTGTCAATTGTTCTACCAGCCATATTCGCAGCTGTGAAGGCGAAAGCGTATAGCCATCAGCAGGTGCCGCGGGCAGAATCGCTATTTCCTGCCCGGTGGTGGTGTGACTGATCAGGAGTGCCTGGTTCCTGATAGTGGTATGCCGGTAAAATCCCGTGAGCGGCGGCGCCACCCCAAATGTTTTTCTGACAGCAGTCAACAGGCTGATGACCTTCAGGCTGTGTCCTCCCAGTTCAAAAAAATCATCATCTACGCCTATCCTGTCGGTTCCGATACCGAGAATATGCTGCCAGATGGTTGTCAGCTTTTTCTCCGCAGCTGTCGCCGGTGGCGTATAGGCGATATCGTTAGCACCGTTTTCAGCTGTTACTTCCGGTAATAGGGCACGATTTACTTTCCCGTTGCTGGTAAGCGGTATACTATCTATCCTGCTATAATAGTCAGGTACCATATAACGGGGCATACGGGTCAGCAGAAATGCCTTTACGTCTCCGGGCGTCAGCGGCTGTATACTTACCAGGTACGCTACCAGTTTACCTTCCGCGCTATCTTCATTTTTCCGGAGCATCACGGTAGCGGCAGTAATGAAAGGATGCTGTAACAACTGACTTTCAATTTCACCCAGCTCCACCCGGAATCCTCTTATCTTCACCTGATCATCATTTCTTCCGAGGAATTCGATATTGCCATCCGGCAGCCATCGCCCCAGATCACCGGTCCGGTACAGGCGGGCCGTCTGTCCGAAAGGATCTGCAATAAATCTTTCTGCCGTGAGGTCTTCCCGGTTCAGATAGCCCCTGGCAACGGCATCGCCGCCGATGTACAGGTACCCGAAAGTGCCGTTGGGTTGTAATCCCAGCAGTTCATCCAGGATGTAAATACGGGTATTGGCAATGGGTTTTCCGATGGGGGGCACTGTTGCCGCCTGTGCAGCCGGGATCGTATAGGTAGTTACCACATGTGCTTCGGCCGGGCCGTAATGATTATGTAACCTCACAGTATTTTCCTGTAAAAAATCCTGTACGGCTGGTGACAACAACAACTGTTCACCCGCCACTACGATGTCGCTGACCGTCTTCAACCCGGTCAGAAAATGACGATCGTTCCCCAGATTCCTGAAAAATGAAGTAGGCAGGAACAAAGTGGTAATCGCATGCTGCTGTACATACGCTATCAGCAACTCAGGATTTATTTTTGTGGCTTCACTAAGTACATGCAGGGTACCGCCCCTGGTGATGGTGAAAAATATTTCCTGGAAAGAAACGTCAAAACTGATGCTGGTAAACTGCGTCACCCTTTCGTAGCTGATATCCAGCCGGCGGTGATAGGTAATGAGATTATTCAGCTGCCGGTGCTCCATCATCACGCCTTTAGGATTACCGGTAGACCCGGAGGTATAGATAATATAAGCGAGATTAGCTGCGGTGTACATTTTTTCAGGATTACGCTCACTGTAATCCGAAAAATGGCTTCTGAAAACCGCCAGCTCCCGGCTGTCGATAATCGTACGACAGCCGCTGTTTTGTTCCATAAAGCGGATCCTTTCCTCCGGATACTGCGGATCAATGGGTACATATGCGGCGCCGGATTTCAATATCCCCAGCACGGTAATGATCATCCATTCATCCCGGTCCGGCTTCATCCCAATCAGGTCGTCAGGCCGTATATGATAATGCGTCACCAGATAATACGCCAGCCGGTTCGACCATTCATTCAGTTGACGGTAAGTCAGGGTTATTTCACCGGCAACCAGTGCGATGTGATCGGGGGTACTTTCTACCTGTGACTCGAAGAGAGAAATGACAGTGCCATTCCGGGCATAATCACTATCGGTATTATTGAGTGTCTGCAACAGGTAGGTTTTATCTTCCTCCTGCAGGTAATCCAGTGTGGCTATTGCCTCGTCTTCCTCCACTATTCCCTTATTGATAAAGGATTCCAGGTGACGCAGCAACTGTGCGACAAATGCTTCCTGATAGATATCCGTATTATATTCAGCCGTACCTGATATCCCTTCTTCCGTTTCTGTAAACAGCAACGTAATATCAAAATGACTGGTAGTGGTATGATCTGCTATATAGCTGATGCCGGCAGCAAACTGCCGGAAGGTGGCTTTGGCATCGTGTTGTTCCTGTTCTGTATTTTGCAATACCAGCATGATATCGAACAGCGGATTTCTGTTGATGGCTACCGGCAACCGGAGATCATCTACCAGTTTATCAAAAGGATATTGCTGATGATTATAAGCATCGAGGGTGGTTTGCTTTACGTGTTCATAGAGTGCCGCAAAGCTGTCTGTTGCCGCAAAGCGGGAACGCAGTGCCAGCGTGTTGATATAGAAACCAATCTGGTCTTCCAGTGCAGCATGATTGCGTGTAGCCATCGGCGTACCGATAATCATGTCTGTTTGTCTCGTATAACGGTATAATACGCCATTCAATCCTGCCAGCAGACACATAAAAAGGCTGCCTCCGTGTTGCCGGATAAAGGTATGTATATGCCGGGTAGTTGTTTCGGAGAAGGCAAATGGTATGATGGCGCCATTATAGGTTTTCATGACAGGCCGTTGCTGCCAGCCAGGCAGGTCCAGCACACCGGGCAGTGCTGCCAGCTGCTGTTGCCAGTAATAGCGGTGTGCCTGCAGCGAATCACCGGATAACTGCTGGTTATGCCAGGCGGCATAATCCCTGTATTGAATCTCCAATGGTGGCAGCGCTGTGGTTATACTGCCTGTAAGCACCCCATAAGTATGCAGCACATCCCGGATCAATATTTCCATAGACCAGCCGTCGCTGATAATATGATGCATATTGAGCAGGAACAGGTAGTCTTCCGGTCCGGTCCTGAACAGACCGGCACGCAGCAGTGGTCCTTTATCCAACGGGAATACGGCTTCCCTGATACGATCGAAATAGGTAGTAGTGAGATAGGTGATGGCATCGGCCCGGTGACTGTAATCTTCGTAATCTACTTTAAACCCGGTTTCCGCCGGCTGCAATATCCGTTGCCTTAGCTCTCCCTGACTATTCTGCAGAAATACCGTGCGGAGCATTTCATGTCTTGCCACCACCTGTTCCATGGCTTCCAGGAAGGCCGGTACATTCAGGGGCATAGCAAGGCGCATGGCTGTTGGCATGTGATACGCCTTTGAGCCGGCATCCAGCTGGCTCAACACCCATATTCTTTTTTGTGCAAAGGAAACAGCATAATCTGCGGCCTCCGGTATACGTTCAATAGTATCCTGGTATACTTTGCCCGTGCGGCTTATCAGCCAGGCATGACTTTCTATCGTTACCCGGTTAAACAGTTCACGTGGGTTGAGCGCTACATTGAAGACTGCGGCATAACGGTTGATCAGCTTCATGAGTTTGAGGCTATGTCCGCCCAGTTCAAAGAAGTTGGCATAGATGCCCGGCTGTTCCTGCTGCAATACTTCCTGCCAGATAGCGGTGATCTCTTCTTCCAGTCTGTTGCGCGGCGCAACATAGGCTACCTGTAATGTTGCAGGTACAGGCAGCTGCCGGGTATCGACTTTATTATTGCTATTCCCTGGCATATGGTCGATGAAAGCAATTGCGGATGGGATCATGTAATCGGGCAATTGTTGTTTTAACCAATGCCTGATAAGTGTTTCATCTGTTTCCCCGCTACATACTATCCAGCTTACCAGGGTCTGTCCAATCACTCCGGAAAAGGCATCTGTCACCAATGGATACCGTTTTAATACATGGGTAATTTCCTCCAGCTCTATACGGTATCCTCTTAGTTTTACCTGCCTGTCTTTTCTGCCGATGAAGGCAACATTACCGTCAGGAGTCCATCTGGCCAGGTCGCCGGAACAGTACACCTTATCGGCAGATAGCGGATGCGTACGGAATTGCGCTGCCGTCAGCGCATCCCGGTTCCAGTAGCCTGCTGCCACCGATGGTCCGGTAATCAATAATTCGCCGGCCACCCCGACAGGTAGCAGGTTACCACAACTGTCTGTGATCATCACCCCGGTATTTCCGATAGGCTTTCCAATGATATTCTGATGAAAGGAAGTTACATTCCTGTTCACTACGGCGTCTATCGTAATCTCTGTAGGGCCGTAGTGGTTATTCACACAAACGTCCGGAAGCAATTTCTTTATATTACCCAATAAAACTTCATTGAGCGACTCTCCTCCGATACAGATGATTTTCAATGTGGCATTCAGCTTTATTGCATCGGCTGCCTGCAGCTCTGATATAAAATGGGTAAAATAGGTCGGCGTCCCCTGCAGCAACGTTACCTTTTCGCGGATAATAATATCAGCCGGCACTGCTGTGGTTTTGCCTGTCACGACAACGGTACCTCCGCATATCAGCGGAAAAACCGTCTCCAGAAAAGCAACATCAAATACAGGACTGGTAAGTGAAAGCGTCACTATTTTTCCGGCATGTGCCAACAATGCTTTCTCCTCAAACAGCTTGCAGACCAGGTTACGATGAGATACCATCACCCCTTTGGGGATACCGGTACTGCCGGATGTATACAACAGGTAAGCCATATCGTCCGGTTGCGACCACTCGTTCGCCACATCAGGAATCACGGCGACAGACCGTAGTCCGGAAAGTACGGAGCCGTCTACCACCAGTGCCGGTGTACAATCTTCCAGTACTGCCTTTGTTCTCTCTGCCGGGCCTTCCGGATCCACAGGTACATATACGGCTTCGGCAAACCATATCCCCCACATGAGTTCAATCAGCGCCGTGGAAGCGGGTAACAGGGTGACCACCCTATCTCCTTTACGAACACCATTGCGCTGCAGGTTGATAGCCAGCTTCGTGGCTTCCCGGTAAATTTCTTCGTAAGTACTCCTTCTCTCTCCCGCTATCACCGCCGTTTCAGCGGGATTTATCAGTACCTGGTGTACAAAAGCCGCCGGTACCGAAAGAAACGGCACCTCCACTTTCTCCTGTCCTTTTCCCAGCAGCAGCATGGCCGTTTCTTCTTCCGGTGTCAGCAACTTAATAGCCGACAATGGTACAGATACAGGTTGTATCAGTTGCGTCAGCACCCATTCCATTTCTTTCGCCCACCGGGCAATAGCCTGGCTGCTGAACTTCGATGTTTTATATTCAAATACCAGCTTCAATCCTGCCGGCGCCGCAATGACCGTGCAGGTAAGATCATACATGCTCCTGTTACGGGTAGCATGCAGTCCGCTTTCTTCTATGTCCAACGACAGGTTATTCGGAAAGGATATCATCACATTAAACAGCGGATAGCCTTCCCCTTTATGCTGATACCCAATATCTTCCAGTATATATTCAAACGGATACAACTGGTGTTCCAGCACCTGATAAAACGTTTGTTGCACCGCAGCAATAAACGCATGTTGTCCCTGTGTATAATCCATCTTCACCCTCACCGGCAATACGTTTACAAAATCGCCGATCACGGTCTGCAACTGTGCATGGCTTCTGCCGGCAGCAGGCGTACCGATAACAAAGTCCCGGCTGCCGGTATACTTACTGACTACAATACTGTAGCAGGCCGTCAGCAAAGCAGAAAGATGGATGCGTTGCTCCTGCACGTAGTGCATCACCTGCTCATATACTTCCGCTGCCAGTACTACTGCATATTCATTACCAGCGCCCATAGCACCTGCCTCCGGCCATAGTGCCGGCAGTTCGGCATTTTCTTCAAAACCGGATAACTCCCGTTGCCAGAAAGCCGCAGCCGGGGTAAACAGATTTTTATCATTGATCCAGTTCACAAAATCGCGGAACTGAAAGGTATCCTTTGGGGTAGGCATCTCTTTTCCCGACAACACCAGATCGTACTTCCCCATCATTTCCTGCACCATCAATCCCAGCGATTCACCATCTGCAATGAGGTGATGAATCTTCAGCAGCAGGCAGCACTCCTCTCCCGGCAGCATAAAACAGGTCATCTGCCAGGGCGGCAACGCTTCGTATGCCAGCGGCTTTGCCAGGATCATAGTCATATCTGCCCGGATAGGCGTTTCAGGATCCGGGTGACTGCTGTAGTCTATAAAAGAAAGGTGCTGATCTATATCGATATGCTCCAGCGTAAGATGATAGGGTTCTCCTCCTTCACTGCGGATAACCGTACGTAATATTTCCGTATGCGCCGCCAGGGCGCCTGCAGCAGCTATCAGGTTTTCCCTTGTAAAGCCCGGCAGACTGAAACGATATACAGCAGGGATGATATAGGTATGTTTACCATTTGCCAGCTGATCATCTACCCAGATACTTTTCTGGCCAGGCGACAACGGATACCTGGCATCCCGCGATACCGCCTGCGGAATGAACTGCCTGGCCTGCCTTTGCGCCTTCATGAAGTTGATCAGCGCCTCCTTATGTTGTTTCAGCTCGTCCTTGTCGGCTGCGGTGAGGCTGGCCAGATTACCTTTAAGACTTAGGTTTTCGCCGGGAGTATCGAGCGAAATGATGATACCCTTGGATTTATATTTATTGAAAATCGTTAGCATGGTTACTTATTTTACAGTATCAGCTCTTCCTGGTTCTCTTCTGCTTTGTTACTTTCATCCTCCATCCACTTCATCGTTTCCACAAAGTTGGAGAGATGTTCTACGGTAGGTGAGATGAAGAGATTCTTCAGATCTATCTTTACGCCATATATCTCCTGGATCTTTAAAATCACCCGGGCTGCTTTGAGGCTATGGCCACCGAGGTCGAAGAAATCATCCCGGAGTCCTATGACCTCTCTGTCCAATACCTCTTTCCAGATGTCAATAATCTGTCTGTCTATCTCATTCCTGGGTGCTATATAAGTACTGCCGATAGTTGTTGCCTGTAGAGATGCAGGCAAAGCCTGCTGGTCCAGTTTACCGTTTGCCGTGAGCGGGAATGCTTCCAGCAGGAAAAAGCAGGTAGGTATCATATAGGCAGGCAGGCGGTTTTCCAGCAGCCCGCGCCAGCTGGCGGCAGGTACATCTGCCGATGCTGCCGGAATGATATAGGCCATCAGTTCATACGCATCGCCGGCACTTTTCTTCGCCAGTACCACCGCATCTTTTACTTCATCCAGTGCCAGCAAAGCGGAGGTTATTTCCGCCATCTCTATTCTGTGACCGCGTATCTTCACCTGCTCATCTTTCCGGCCGATATACTCTATATCACCATTGGATAATATTCTGGCGAAATCCCCTGAGCGATAAATGCGTTCATCCGGTTTAAACGGATGCGGTACAAATTTTTCCCGGCTCAGTTCCGGCCGGTTATGATATCCTCTTGCCACTCCTGCGCCCCCTACACATAGTTCACCGATGGTCTGCACCGGGCATAAAGTCAGGTCCTGATCCAGTACATAACAACTGAGTGTGGGAATAGGTATGCCGATATTACTTTTGTTCAACGCAATCGCTTCATCGGTAATTTCTTTCCAGGTGACATGCACCGTTGTTTCGGTGATACCATACATGTTGATCAGCCGGCATTCGCTACATACTTTTTTCCAGGGCGCCAATAGTTCTGGCATCAGGGCTTCTCCACCAAAAATGACGTACCTCACCCGGAGGTCCTCCTGTGCGAGACGTTGTCCGTTCAATAACAGCAGACTTCTGAAAGCAGTAGGTGTCTGATTCAGTACCGTAATTTTTTCCGCTTTCAGAAAATCGTAGCACAAAAGCGCATCCTGCGCTGTTTCTTTCGGTACCATCACCAGCCGGCCACCATTCAACAAGGCGCCATACATTTCCCATACCGAAAAATCGAAACAGTAGGAATGGAATAATGACCAACTGTCTTTTTCGGTGAAGTCAAAAATATTTTCATCATTAAAAAACAGTCTGTTCACCTGCCGGTGTTCTATCAATACCCCTTTGGGATGACCGGTTGTACCGGAAGTATAGATCACATATGCCAGATCTTCCGGCTGTACAGCGGCTGCATAGGGCGTCAGCGTTTCATCCGGCTGCCGGGCAACATCTACCAGCAGTACGTCATCCGGCAATGCATGCACGGGTAATATATCGTACAATAGCAGGCGGCTTCCAGCATCGGATACTATATACCTGATCCTCGCAGCCGGATAGGCCGGATCTATGGGTACATATGCTGCTCCTGCTTTCAGTACGCCCAGTATGGCTACCAGCATCCATTCGGAACGATCCATATGCAATGCCACCAGCTCCTGTGAGGCGACCTCGTATTGTTCTTTTAACAGCCTGGCCAGCTTTCCGCTGCTTTCATCCAATGCCTGATAACTGATACTGTTGTCCTTTACCTTCAGGGCAATATTGTCCGGATAAGCGGCCACCATCCGCCTGAACAGGGATACGATGGTTTCATCTTTACGGTATCCTACTGCTGTCTGATCTGCCTTGTCACATATCAGCTGCAACTCCCGCTGCCCGGACACGGCAATATCCTTTATCAGGATATCGGGGGCAAGACAGGTTGTATGTATGATTTTCTGCAGATAGCCCACAAACCTTGCCACCGTTGCTTCCACAAACAAATCGGTGTTGTATTCCAGTTCCAGTAAGAGCTGCTCCTCCTTCACTTCAAAGGAGAAAGTCAGGTCATACTTAGTGACCCCGGCATCCAGGTGTAGCTGTTCCAGCACCACACCATCTGAAAACGTAGTCGCCGATCCGCTGATACCGGTTGCCTCCTGCAACACCACCATTACATCGAACAGCGGAGAATGCGAAAGATCACGCCGGGGCTGCAAGGCCTCCACGAGTAATTCGAAGGGGAAATACTGATGGTCGAACGCCTGTAATATATGGCTGCGCCACTGTGCCAGCAGGGTACTATAGCTCAGGCTTCCGGTTACCTTCATGCGTAACGGCAATGTATTGACGAAGAAACCTATCTGATCGTACAACTGCATCTGGTCTCTCCCCGCTACCGGCGTGCCGATCGTAATATCTTCCTGGTTGGCTGTTTTTTTCAGCAATACGGAAACAGCGGCCATCAATTTCATAAACAGACTCACGTCGTGTTTCAATGCCGTTTCCTGCAGCAACCTGGTATCTTCTTTTGTAAACAACTGCCGGTAAGTGGCTCCGTTGTAGGTTTTCACCGCCGGACGATGAAAATCCGCCGGCAGTTCCAACGGAATGATCTCATTACCAAACACCGCTTCTTTCCAGTATAACAACTGCTGCTGCAAGACCTCATCTGTAAGATGTGCCCGCTGCCATACGGCAAAATCTCTGTATTGCACGTCGGGCAATGGCAATGAAGTAGCATCATTCTCCTCCAGTTGCCGGTATGCAGCCGCCACATCTTTATACAACACGCCTATTGACCATCCATCGCTGATGATATGATGCATACAGAACGAGAGAATAGTCGTTTCCGGCGTTATCAGCAGCAAACAACGGAGCAATGGCCCCTGCTCCAGATCGAAGGCGCGTTGCCATTGTTTTCTGAGGAAGGCTTCCTGTTCCGCTTTTGTCTGTAACGGTTGTTCATAAATATTGATTGCAAACCGGATGTCTGCTGCAGGCAGTATCACCTGCACAGGCCCATGTGTGCCTTTTCTGAATACGGTACGCAGGCTTTCATGTTTCGCCATCACCATGCGAAAAGCCGCTTCCAGGGTAGTATGATTGATAGCACCCTGCACCCGGAAGGCCGCCGGCATATGATAAGCCCTGGATGCTTCTTCAAAACCGGTGAGCACCCAAAGACGTTCCTGTGTAAAAGATAAAGGATAGTCAGCTGCCTCTCCGGCACGCGCGATAACCTGCCGGCGATGCTGCGTTTTCTCTTGCAGCAGGGTCGCCTGTTGTGCGATGGTAGGCGCCAGAAATATTTCGTTGAGGGTGAGCTCACGGCTGGTTTCTTTTGCAATCAGTGTACGCAGGCGGGCGGCTTTCAGGCTATGACCACCCAGTTGAAAAAAGTTATGCGTGATACCAAAGTCGCCAGTACCCAGTACTTTCTGCCAGCAGTCGTACAGAACCTGTTGCCATTCATCAGCAGGCAGCACAATTGTTTCCGCAGCGCCGTGTTGCGGAGCAGGCAATTTTTTCTTATCTACTTTGCCGTTGCTGTTATAAGGAATAGCTTCCAGCCGGATATAACAGGATGGCAGCATATACCCGGGCAAGCATTGTTTCAGCGTGGTGGCTATGACCACACTATCCAGCGCCATATCTCCTTTCCAGTAGGCTACAATGGCCTGTTCACCGTTCAATTCCTGCATGGTGACTACCGCCTGTTCTACACCGGTTACCTTCTCTATCTGGTATTGAATTTCACCCGGTTCAATGCGGAACCCTCTCACTTTCACCTGGTCGTCCATCCGGCCGGTAAATGCCAGCTGCCCGTCGGGCAGCCATTTGCCGGTATCTCCGGTACGGTACATCACCAACCCCGGTACAAATGGGTTGGGCACAAATTTCTTTGCCGTCAGCTCCGGGTTATTGAAATATCCTTTTGCCACCGACAGGCCGGAAAGACAGATTTCGCCTTCCACCCCCACCGGCAGCAGATTGGCATCTTTATCAAGAATATACGCCTGCGTATAGCCGACAGGGTTACCAATAGGCACGGTATCATATCTATCATCCCTGAAACGGTATACGGTACTGTAAGTAGTATCTTCCGAAGGGCCGTATAAATTTCTGATGGCGATCCGGTGATAATCCAACTGCTCCTTAAAGATCAGCGGGGCTGCCTCTCCCGCCATATTTACCGCTACCACTTTTGTCCAGTCTATCTTTTGTTCCAGCAAGCTCCGGATCACCGACGGCACTGTATTCAGCAATACTTTATCATCAGCAGGCAACCACTCCGGTATCTGTAACGCGGAGGTGAGCAATCTGATTTTTTTTCCCTGGATGAGAGGCAGAAAAAATTCGAATACAGACAGATCGAAGCAATAGGAAGTAGCCGCATATAATATTTCATAAGGCGTGTTCCGGAACTCATCAGCGGCCCATTTGAGGAACGCGATGGCGTTCCTGTGCGTGATTTCCACTCCCTTGGGCTTTCCGGTAGAACCGGAAGTATAAATCAGGTAAGCCGTATCATCCGGTGATACCGCCGGCAGGTGGAGCAGCGGGGCGTCTTCCGCTGTTAGCAGGTCCAGTTCAATGATGTTTCCTGTATAAGTTGGCGGGATACGTTGTTTCCCAATCTCATCTACCAACAGGATGCCCGCTCCGGCATCATCCAGCAGGTAGGCGATACGCTCATCAGGATAATTAACGTCTACCGGGACATAGGTACAACCACTCTTCATACATCCGACAACGGCAAACAGCATTTTCTCCGTTCTGTCCAGCAGCAATGCTACGGTACACCGCCCGCCGGCCAGCCTGTTATATATTTTATGGGCTACCGCTGTAGCATACGTATCCAGTTCAGCATAACTATAGGTTTTATCTACTGTCAGTAATACCGGCTCATCACTATGCAGCTTTGCGGCAAACAATTGCAGGATCGTTGTCTCCTCCACCGTACCCACCAGTGTATTGAAGGTATGCAGTATCTGTTTCCGGGCCGCCTCATCTGCCAGCTGTATAGCCGCCAGCGTAATGGCAGGTGCTGTCATTACCTGGCGGATAATATACAGGAAGATATCATACAGGAGGCGTATCGATTCCTCTTTAAACAATCTGGTGCTGTATTCTATTTCCAGGTAATAGCGGAGGTCTGGTTCAGAGGAGAAATTAAAGGTAAGATCAAATTTTGCAGCTACATCCGGCCGGTGACGTCTGTCGCCGCCATACAGGTAATCATCCAGCGGTGTCAGGCTGAAACCGTGCTGGTGCTGATAGCTGATCGTACCATCACCGATGGAGGTATTCTGTAATACCATCATGACATCAAACAACGGATTATGCGACACATTACGGCTAACGGCCGATTCTTCAATGATCCTGTCCAGCGGATAGTGCTGAAATTCCAGTGAATGCACGGAGTCGGCTGATATCTGATTCAGGTATTCGCGGAAGGTAAGGCTTCCGTCGAATACCGACAACAAAGGCAGCGTATTTACGTATAGCCCTATCTGTTCGTGCAGCTGACTGCTGGGCCTTCCCGCTACCGGCACCCCAATAATCACTTGTTCCTGGCCGGACAATTTATGCAGTAGTACACCCAGCAAGGCGCGGAAGACATTGAATAAAGTCGTTTTGTTGTCCAGGGCAAACTTTTCCAGGGAAGCGTATAGCCCATTTTCGAAGTATAGTTTCAGACTGGCCCCTTCAAAATAATTGGTGTCAGGTCTTTTGAAATCTGTGGGTAACGTAATCGGGGCCACTTCTCCCAGTTTCCGGCTGCGCCAATATTCCCTTGCCTTACTGGTACTGTCGCCACTCAGCTTTGTTTCCATCCATATCACATAATCCTTATACTGAACAGGTAGCGGGCGGTGATCGGTTTTATTCCCCAGGCACAATGCCTTGTAATGCTGCATGACCTCCTGTACCAATACACCAATAGACCATCCATCGCTGATAATGTGATGGATGGAGAAGATCATGGCATATTCATCTGTTGCGATCTGCAACAGCTTTACTTTCAGCAGGGGACCGTTTTCCAGGTCATACAGCCAGTTACCGGCTGCCGCCACTTCCTCCGTCAGTTTGCGCTTCAGATCAGCAACATGACGGATATCACTATACGAAACAGCGAACGGCATATCTTCCAGGATCAATTGTACGGGTTCTCCTTCCACCTCCCGGAAAACAGTACGCAGGCTTTCATGCCGCTGAACAGCGAGCCGGAAAGCTGCTTCAAATTTTTCTCTGACAACCGTTCCTTTCAGATGAAATTCTGTGGTGATATTATATGCCTGGTTGCCACCTTCAAACTGACTTAGTACCCATAGCCTGCGCTGTGCATTGGAAAGCGGATAATGTGTTCTTTCCCCGGCAGGTGTAATCACTTCCATGGCTGCAGCGTTCCTGCTTTCTGTCAGAAAGGCTATCAGTTCCTGCTTATGTGCCTGTATTTCCTGCCGGAGCGCCGGGGTGAAAGCGTTGGTATTACCACTTAGCTTCAGGTTATCTCCATCGGCCTGGGGCACAATTCCAATGGTCCTTAATTGCTTTAATAATTCTAATACTTTCATATAGTTATTTTTTCTCCGGCAGATTCCACATTTCTCAGCCAAATCAGGTTAGCAATAAACTCTTCCAGGTCTTTTACATAACGGAAAGACAATAATCTGGTGGCTTCCATATTCAGTTGCAGATAATGATTGATCAGGTTCACCATCTCCACTCCTTTCAGCGAATCAATGCCCAGCGCTATCAGTTCTGTATTTTCATTAAAGTCGGATGTTTTCAGTTCCAGTTTCAGGGTCTGGTTGATCAGCAAGCGGAGGAAGTCTGCTATTTTTTCCAGGTTATCCGGATTAATTGTTATGGCCAGATTGGCCAACGCATCTACCGGTATCGGTATGTCGCGTTTAGTGGCGATTACTTTTTCCAAGGCCCCTTCGAGATAGTCTTTCCGGCAGCGGATGCGCTGCAGTTTGCCGCTGGAAGTGCGTGGCATACTCCGCGGGCCCAACAGCACAATATCTATACAACTGATATTGGTGACCGCAATGACTACGCTATCGATCTGCTGCAGGATAACCGCTGCTTCTTCCGGATTGGTATGGCGGCCGATTTCGGCAAACACCAGGGGTAACTCTGTTATATCAGCCAGGTAGGATACAATGACATTGTTAAATGATAAGGCTTCTACTGCCGCGGCTATTTCATGCTCCAGGTCGTAGGGAAAATAATTTTTCCCGTTGATGATGATCATCTCTTTCTGCCGGCCGGTAATGTATAGCTCTCCTGCTTGTATCCGGCCAATGTCGCCGGTTCTCAGGAACTGTTTTCCATTTATATTACAGAACAAACTATCGTTGTCGCGGCCCAGGTAACCGCTGGTAACAGAAGGACCATGAATAACGATCTCACCTTCCTCTTCTGCAACTTCTCCGGTTTCGGTATTTAACAAGGCTACTTCAAAGGTGCGGCATATTTTACCGGAAGATACCAGCGATCCGGCTGTTGGCCGATAGGTACCTGCTGCTACCAGCAGGGTGGCTTCTGCCAGGCCATAACAGGGAAATAACGCATCGGGATTGAAAGCCAGTTTGGCGAACTTTTCCGCGAATGCATCCAGCGTTCTTTTCTTCACCGGCTCCGCACCATTATAGGCGATTTTCCAGGTACGGAGGTCTACTCCTTCTTCCAGCAGGCGATCGGCATCTACTTTTTCTATACAGAGGTCGTACATGAAATTGGGGCCGCCACTATGTGTTACCTTATACTGCGATATCAGCTGCAACCAGCTTTCCGGGCGCTGCACCACTGCTACGGGCGACACCAGCACACAGGTACAGCCGGTATACAAACATTGTAACAGGTTGCCGATAAGGCCCATATCATGATAAAAGGGTAGCCATGATAACACAACAGTATCCTGGTCACAGGAAAATGTTTCCTGTATCTGTTGCAGATTGCTTACTATGTTTTCCTGAGTTACCACTACTCCCTTAGGCAGGCCGGTAGAACCAGAAGTATACTGAATAAAAGAAATGTTATTATCGCCTGTTGCAGCAGCAAATGCAGCTGAGTCCATGTTTTCATCAGACCAATCTGTTCCGGCAATCCTCTCTTCGGGGATATGCAATGCTGCCAATCCTTCTCTGATCACGGCAAGATTGGAGGCTTCACAAAGGATCAGTCCTGCTGAACAATCGTTTATGATATGCTGCAGGCGCATGAAGTGCCGCTGGGTTCTGGGATAGAACATCGGCACTGCAATAGCCCCCACTGCCTGACAAGCCAGAAAAGCGACTACAAAATCGATACTGCCGGTATACAACAGCAATACCGGTTTGGTCATATCATAGTGTTCCAACCGGGCAGCCAGTCTTTTTACATTTGAAAACAAGGCGGTATTTGTACATGTAATACATGTTCCATGCTGTTCCACAGCATGAAACACCGTTTTGTCCGGGTTAAGTGCAGCTATCTGCCTGAAAATTCCATATGAGCTATACTCCATAAAAAATCGTTGGCGTTAATAATAAGACATACCTGGAAGCTATGCCGGCAGTTCCATCATGCCGCTTAGCAGGTTAACTGTATGATGATGTATTTATTTACTTACACACTTCAAGTCCGCTTTGTACCTGCCATTCGCCGGCCGCATGCTGAACTCCCGGCGGCAAAGGGGTATTCGCGAAACCGTTTGTCTTTACGGTGAGCAGCGAATTATCTCCATACGCAACAGGTATATACAGGATACCTGCTGTAAAAAAGCACGACCGGTACTGCGGTAATATTTGGATGTTCGTACAAGCGTATTCCCCGGAATGGCATTATTTTTCATAGCAGTCATTTCTGTCTGCTGACACACTGATGTTGCGTTCCTTACATGCACATGCGCTCCAAAAGCAGTATGGTTTTAAAAGCCAATGACAGCGAAACAGCGCATAAAAAAAATACCACAAGCGTTATTCCATCGTTCATCATAAATGCGAGACAATAGACAACAATCAGGTACTGTCTCCTGCTTGCACAGAAATCCAGCCGCTATTTGACAGGCATATCCCTACCGGAATAATATATCACAGACATGACTGAGATGTCTGTTTTATTATCCATTAGTATATTCAGTCCATTATAGTAATCAAACTGTTGAAGCACCCTGGTATCCGGGAGGCATTCGCCGTAAACAGAAAATGATGCCGGGCCGGGTGTATATCGTATTAATCGGGTTAAATGATTGGGTTATCATGCATAGGCTTACAAACAACTGTTGTAAACAATATTGTATCAGTTACTTTAAAAACAGGCCGAATAAAGTTTATCTTGTTCCCAATAAATTATAGCGTTAGCATTTTAAGACAAGCGGGTTAAACAATAAGCTGATTTTTTGCTTAAAATGCCGGTAATCGAAATATGTTTTTGATCGTTGCTTTGAACTATGTTATCTGGTGGTCGTATTATTTTATGCGGTTCTTTTCATCTTTTAGTCCATTGCCTTCTGCTGATGAGCCTTTCACCTGATTATTTCCAAACCTGTATGTGAATGATATTTTTACCTGTTGTGTTTCTCGCTTGTTTCTCCCGGTGTAATAAAGTCCTCCGAAATCTCTCTTCAACGTATAGTCAAAGGAGTTAAACATATCTGATACACTTAACCGCAACACGCCTGCGTCTTTCAGTATTTTTTTCTGTATGCCCGCATCCAGCTGCCACTGTGCATAAATGGTTGCCGGCACGTCCGGAAAATCTGAATTATAAAATCCCGATAATTCAGCACTCCAGCCTTTACCAATACTAAAGGTATTGCTGCCGGTTATGCTCCAGAAGTTATCGGATGTAGAGATAGGCACCTTTCCTCCGCCCATTACTCCTGATACTTTTTGATGGAAGAGTCCCAGTGTATAGTAAAAATTCCACCACTTGAGGGGAGCCAGTTGCACAGTAGTGGAGAGGTTGTAGGTATACTGGTGAGCGACGTTAATGTTGGTCTGGAAAGTTCTGCCAGCGGAAATCGTATCCCGGTAGCGCACCATAAAATCTCTCACATCTGTGTAGCTCACCGAAGTAGTGAGAAACTTCCTGAACGCATGAGATAACTTAACTGTACTGGAAAACTGCGGTTTCAGGAAAGGGTTGCCTTTCATGTAAGACAATTCATCCAATACAAATTCAAAGGGATTGAGATCCTGATAAACCGGTCGGTCGATCCTTTTGTTGTAGGATAACTCCAGTGTATGATCCTCATTAATATCATAGGTAACCGCTACATTGGGGAACAGGTTGATATACTGGCTATCGAGTGCCTGTTCTCCTTTGCCGGAAAGTGTCCGTAACCGGCCATCTACGTTCGTCTGTTCTCCTCTGAGCCCTGCTACAAACGTCCATTTACCCACTGCCAGGTTATAGTTAACGTAGGCAGCGTATATTTTTTCATCATACACAAACTGATTGGTACGCGCTGTATCTGTTTCCGGCAGGTTGTTTTTATCCACCTTAAAATAATGTACACTGTTGTCTGTTCTGGTTCCACTGACTTTAACACCGGCATTCAATGTTCCGCCAAAGAGTGGCTGCTGATAATCGAGTTTACCTGCGTAAATATCAATTTTTGCAGCATTGAAATTATGAAACAAGACAGCGCTGGTACCATTACCGCCATTATTCATGTAATAATTAGGCTGAAAGCTGTTTGCATCCATATTGTAGCGGATATAGCTGCCATCAGCTACCAGCTCCCTTCCGTCCTTATCGGCGTAGCGATAATTGACACTGTAATTATACAGATGACTGCTTTTCCGCTCTTCGTTACCGGCCAGCAATGTGGAGTCGATCTTACCGGGTATTTTATAGATAGGTGTAATACTATTGGCACTGCTCTTCGTAGCCGGAATATTGGCGTCTACAATCACACTCAGTCGGCTACGTGGAGAAATAAAGTAATCCGCTCCTGCTTTAAACGTGTGTATACTGCTGTGGATAACGTTTCTATAGCGCTGGTCAAAATGTACCGGCTCATTTTTACTATTGTTCTGTATACGAAAAAAGTCTATTGTCCACAGGCTGTTTCCGGTAAAGTAATTATAGTTGCCGAAGAAGTTAAATTTCTTTATCCGGTAATTAAGATTGATACCTGCATCATATTTGGGATTATAGGAACCAAATCCTGCGGTCAGGGTAACATTGGAATTGAAGCCCAGCGCCTGCCCTTTACGGGTTTTGATGTTGATAATACCGGCATTACCGGCGGCTTCGTATCTGGCGGATGGATTGGTAATGATTTCTATGGTACCGATATCAGCAGACTGCATACTTTTAAGCAGGTCTGTCAGTTCTTTCCCGCTTAAGGTAAGCTGACGGCCATCCTGGTATACCTGTAAACCGGTACGTCCATTGATGGTGATGGCATCGTCGTTTCCCTGCCGCACACCTGGTGATTTGAGCAATAACTCATATACTGAGCTACCGGTTGCATTCACACTTCCAGCCACATTTACAATAACGCGATCTGCCTTTACCTGCACTGGCGGTATCTTTCCGGCCACCACTACTTCTTTCACCTGATTTTCCGAAGATGCCAGCACGATATCCCGGATGATGGCCCGATCACTTTCCTGTAATGCATTAATGGTATCCCACCTGTCTTTATACCCCATGCATTTTGTATACAGGTAATACCTGCCTGCCTTCAGATCTTTCAGTTCATATCTTCCGGTACTATCAGCTACAGCCATTTTTACATTGGAAGAATCACTAAATGCCAGCAGCGTGATACTGGCATATGATACCGGCTTACGCGATGAAGCATCTGTAATAACACCTGCAATTGTTTTTGCCGTCTGTGCAACAGTTTCATGATAGCAAAAAAATAACAATACTGATATGTATACAAGTAATTTTCTCATACCGCTGATCCGTGAAGGAAATGATTTGGAAATAAAATGGTGGCTATTAAAATCCTGTGGATTACAGTCATGCAACTGGTTTATCCAGGGCTAAATGAAATGGTTTATATTGAGTTGAAACAACAGGGCTTATATTATCCATCACGCCTTACGCTTCCTATTCAAACGATCAGATAAATTACAGATATGTGTTTCCTGAAGTATTCATTCAGTTTTATTAGCTACAAAAATGTAATGGTTCATTTTGCTTTTTGCTTTCAAGGTTTTTCATTCCGGTGCTTGAAGATAAAGAAAGATATTGTATTCAACAATCATCATACAAAAAAATAATTATTACCCATGCTGTAACCCTTACCTGTTCACGGAATCCAATTCAAATGCAAATTGCATGTTGTAATAATAATACTCAAGGTCCTGTAATACAATTTGCCATGAAACAGCATCTGCTACCAGATGATGACAACACATAAAGAGTATCGGCCGGTCATTTTCGCTGTAGATGGCAGCAAAGAATGTAGTCTGACCTGTAGTACTGATTTCCTGCAAAGCCATTTCACGACAAGTTTGCAAATCCACATCCGGCTGGTCTTTCAGCTCTCTGACGACCAGCATCGCGGCCACCTCAACAACTGGCCGGTAACGTTGAAACCAGACCCCATGATGTTTGACAAATGATAACCGCAGTGCATCATGTGTTTCCAGTATTTTGATGAAACACAAACGGAGTTTCTCTATATCATAATCGGCTGTTATATACCAGGATGAATGCACCAACAGTTTCCGTCCGTTATTGTCCTGATCAAAGAACCACTGCTGAATAGGTGAAAGCATAAAGTTCAGCCCGTCATTGACATCATCTGCCACTATATATTCCGGCTCTACCGGTGATATCCCTACGTTGTTAGCTGCCCCTCCAGATGTAGTGATATACGGTTTATCCAAAAACTGCTGCAAGGTAAGCTCCACGCCTTTTTCCCGGCACATGGCTATTACGCGCAGCATCTTCAGCGAGTCTCCACCCAACTCAAAGAAGTTACTGTCTGCCCTGATCTCCTTCTTATCTAGTAGCAGTACTGCTGCCCATATATCCCTCAACATATCTTCCAGTCGTTGTTTCCCCGCTGTATTTGTACCAGCAGTTTTACTGCCTACCGTGATATACGGCGTTTCCATGAACTGATCCAGGGTCAGTGCCATACCTGCATTCCGGCTCATACTGATCACCCGCAACATTTTCAGCGAATCGCCCCCCAGTTCAAAAAAGCTGGTGGTGTTGTTAATCTGTCCCCTATCGATCTTCAATACTTCAGACCATATGGTCGCCATCTCCTCTTCTCTGCTGCCCACTACTATTACAGGTTGATGGTCTGTTTCGATCGCTGCGGGCGGCAATGCTTTCTTATCTACCTTATCATTCGGGGTCATTGGAAAATGAGACAGATGCATAAAATAAGCAGGAATCATATAAGCCGGTAATTTGTCTGCCAGATATTCCCGCAAGGCAGACACCTTTATCTTCTGATCGGCCACATAGTAGGCAATCAGACATTTATCACCGTCTTTTTCTCCCGCCAGCACCAATACATCTTTGATGGCCGTATGTTTTGCCAGCCAGCTTTCAATATCTCCCAACTCTATTCTGTGACCGCGTATCTTTACCTGTTCATCTTTCCGCCCAATGTATTCAATATCTCCATCGGGCAATACGCGGGCATAATCGCCCGAACGGTACATCCTTTCTCCCGGCCGGAACGGATCGGCAATAAACCGTTCTGCCGTAAGCGCTGCACGGTTATGATATCCCCTTGCCACACCGGCGCCGCCTACATATATTTCGCCAATCGTCTGTACGGGACATATAGATAAATCCCGGTCCAGCACATAACAACTGAGAGTAGGAATGACTCTCCCAATGTTGCTTTTGTTGACTATAATCTCCTCCCCCGTAATTTCCTTATAGGTCACAAACACCGTCGTTTCCGTGATGCCATACATATTAATCATCCGACACTCCGTGAAAACTTTCTTCCATGGCACCAATATTTCAGGCAGGAGAATTTCCCCGCCAAAGATGACATAACGCACCGCCAGATCTGATTTCACAAACCGCCCGCTGTTCATCAGCAGACTGCGGAAAGCGGTGGGCGTCTGATTCAGCACCGTAATCTTTTCCTGTTTCAGGAAATCATAAAATGACAGGGCATCCTGTGCTACTACCTTAGGCACCACTACCAGCCGGCCTCCTTTCAGTAATGCGCCATACATTTCCCAGACGGAGAAGTCGAAACAATAGGAATGAAACAAAGACCAACTGTCTGTTTCCTTAAAATCATATATGTCAGCATCATTAAACAGCAGTCTGTTCACATGCCGGTGCTCAATCAGTACCCCCTTGGGATGTCCCGTTGTGCCGGAAGTATAGATAACATACGCCAATTGACCGGGAGTCACCGCTGCCGTATAAGGCGTCAGCAATGCAGTATTGACCTGGGTAATGTCTACCGGTATCACTTCTTCCGGCAGCGGATGTGCAGGCGGCACATCATACAGCAGCAACCGGCTGTCGCCATCCTGCAAAATATAGGTTATCCGTGGAGCCGGATAAACCGGATCTACCGGCACATATACGGCGCCGGCCTTCAGCACAGCCAGGATGGCAATAACCATCCACTCGGTACGATCCATGTGTAATGCCACAAACTCCTCCGGCAATACCTGGTATTGTTCTTTCAGCAACCGGGCCAGCTGCCCGCTCTTTACATCCAGCTCCCGGTAAGTCAGCTGCCGGCCATTTGCCGTCAGCGCGATATTATCCGGATATGTTGCCACGGCCCGGGCAAACAGGGAAATAATAGTATCCTCTTCCCGATATCCTACCGCTGTCTGATCTGCCTTGGAAAAAATCTGCTGTAGTTCTTCCGCGTCGGATACGGAAACAGCTTTTATACTGCTATCCGGATGACGGCACGTAATACCTGCGATAGTGACCAGGTACCCGATAAAACGTTCTGCCGTAGCAGCGGTGAATAAGGTGGTGTTATAAGTGAGCTCCAGCTGCAGCTGGTCACGTTGTAAAGTAAAAAAGAAGGTCAGGTCATATCCCGCTGTAGCAGCAGGTACTGCCGACGGAGGCACCGCTGCGACCTCCGTAATACTGGCCATATCCAGTACCACCATCACATCAAACAGCGAAGAACGGGAAGGATCCTGCCATATATCCAACTCCTTCACCAATTCATCAAAAGGTATTTCCCGGTTGCTGAACGCCTGTTGAATAATATCGCGCCAGTACAACAACAGCTCATGACAGCGCATCGTTCCGCTTATGCGGGCACGCAGCGGCAACTTATTAATGAGACCAGCAACACCGGTGGTGACAGTTCCCAATATAATGTCGTCCTGATTAGCTGTTTTTTTAAGCAGTACCGACACAACAGCCGTTAAAACCGTTAACAGTGAAACCCGGTGCTGCGCCGCTGTTTCCAGCAATAGCGCCGTATCTGCTGCGGTAAACAGGTACCTGGCGGCGGCACTTTCCAGCGACTTCACTGCCGGCCGGTGAAAATCTGCCGGTAACTCCAGGGGAGTAATATCTTCGTTGAATACATATTTTTTCCAATAAGAAAGTTGTTGTTGCAAAACTACAGGAAGCGCCTGTTCCTCTTCAGCAGGCAGGAAGCTACCTGACACCGGCTCCTGCCTGTTGTGATCCGCCGTATTCCTCATATACATATATTTTTGGGTAATTGGATATGGAATCATTTAAATCATGGTTGTCTTATCTATTCAGGGGCTCCGGATCCAAATACACTATTGCTGATGTCGGGGTCCCGGAAAAACTGATCCATCATAGTCATATGGTTACCCGCTATTGTCACCACCTTTATCTCGCCGCTACAGAAAACATCCATGCCATTAAAAGGCCGGTTATAGTTCCGTTCAGAAGACATTACCACGGCCGGCTTTACCAGGCAGATATCTCCCCGGAAAGCACCCGGCTGGTAATCCCTGATCAACCGGTTTGCATTGTATAAAAGTGTCAGCAATTCTTCTTTCACCTGATACGCCGCTTCCACCGGTATCATCCGCTGCAGCATGTCCTGTAATTTTTCTCTGGTAAAATCATTATCATAGCTATGGTTGCTAAAGCCCGGATCTATCAATATCAGCAATGGCACTTTTACACCCTGACCTTCCAGCTGCCTGGCTACTTCAAAGGCCAGCGTAGCACCCAGCGACCAGCCCATGATATTTACTTCGCGGCCGGCAGCTATACGCAGTATTTCCTCCAGATATCCGGTGGCAACGCTTTCCAGCGTGCTATTCTCCGCTTCCTGCCGGGTGAGGTCTGCCGGGTCAAATACAATGGCAGTCGTTTTCTTCGGGAGATAGGGTGCAGCATCCAGGAATATAAAGGCGTTTAATCCGGCAGGCGGAATAACAAACAATAGCCTGTTACCCTCCCCTTCGCCGAGCAGGGTATGACCTGGCAATGCAGGTTTAGAGAGCTGTTGCTGCGCATCGATCAGGGTTGCGAGTGTACTGATGTTACTATACCTGTAAAGTGCAGATACGGCTATAGACAAACCAAAACTACGCTTGATCTCATAGATAGCCCGCAACGCCAGGATAGAATCCAATCCTATTTCAAAAAAATCGGTATATACATCAAATCTTGCAGCTCCTAGCAGGCTACGCAAAATAGCTGTCAATATCTGCGCTGTTTCCGTCTGTGCATCGGTGTCTTGGTGATCGGCTCCGGTAGCTGCCAGTGCACGCAGCCGCATGTAGTCGATCTTACCATTGGCTGTCAGCGGAATTTTTTCTACCGGAATAACTTCATGAGGGTCCATATAGGAAGGCAGGCGTTTCGACAGGAATGCCCGCACCACGCTGCCTGCAGGTACTGGCTCTGCCACCGCTTCGGGCGAATAGTACAGCTGGATGCGCTGACCAAAAACCGTTTCCACCGGCAACACCACAGCTTTCCCGACACCAGGGCATAGTTCTGCATTGTATTCTATTTCGCGCGGTTCTACGCGGAAACCCCGTACTTTCAGCATCCTGTTTTTCCTGCCATAATAACAAAGCAGGCCATCTTCATTTACAAAACCCAGGTCCCCTGTTCTCAATACCTTGCCGCCGCCGGATGTTATTTCGGTGAATACTCCTTCCTCTCCCTGCTGATTTACATACCCTTTTGCCCTGCTCATGCTCTCAATTAATATCTCCCCAACAACCCCTCTGGGCACCGGTTGCAGGGCGTTATTCACTACATATACGGTGGTATTGCGTACCGGCTTCCCCAGCGGAAAATACCGGTTTCCTTCTCTCAGCCTGTTTTCCGGCGCCAGCATATGATACACCACAGAGGCGGCCTCCGTAGCGCCATATCTGTTTAATATATGTACATCAGGCAACGCCTCCCGCAAACGGCCTATCAGTGCTGACTGCGCTGGTTCACCGCTGACCTCCAGGTTACGAAGTCCCTGCAGACTTGCTGTTTTACCTTCATCCAGCAACAACTGTAAATAGGTAGGCGTGAGGAAAAGACGGGTAATATGCTGCTCCTGTATAGTATTTACAAATACACGCATGTCTTCATTAAAATTATCCGGCAGTATACAAAGCGCGGCTCCCTGTAGCAGCGGTTCGAATATTTCCCGCAATGCAGGTGCAAAGGATAAGGCGGTACGCAGACAATAACGGTCATGCCCCTCCGCAGGGAACTGCGTTTGCAGCCAGTTGATCCTGTTCAGGTGGCTGGCATGGTCAATGAGTACCATTTTGGGCACTCCCGTGGATCCTGAAGTATAGTTAATCGTACAAAGATCTGTTCCCAGGGTAACAGGAAACACCGGCGGAACAGCCAGCAAGGGGATGTGCTCCTCCAACGGCAGGCAGAACGCCTGCGCAAAACCCGCAGGTACCGTATCCGGTGTATCATACACCAGTGCAGTCATTCCCAGCTCTCTTCCTATCCACAACAGCCTGTCTTCCGGGAAATGTTTATCGAGACCAACCACATAACATCCCGCCTTTAATACGCCTATCACGGCGGCGACCATACCTGGTGAACGTTTCATGCGCAGCCCCACGGCGCCTGTTACCCCCTCCTTCAACAGTTGTGCCGCCACATAATTACTCATCTGGTCGAGTTCCAGATAAGAGATAGTCGTATCACTAACGATAACGGCTATATTTTCCGGGCAACGTTTTACGACCTCGCCGAAGCATCCATGCAGCGTCTGTCCCTTACCTTCATCCGATTCACGGATACCTCTCAGTACAGCCGACGGTACAGAACAGGCCGTATCGTGAATACCAATAGCTGAAACCATGCTATTGAAATGTACCGGCAGATTGTTCAGCAAGGCCATTATGGCACGTGTTATATCCTGCAATACCCATACTGCGAACATATCTTTACGGAAACTCAGTTTGATATTCAGCGCCTGATCCATTTCGTTGATCATCACAGTAAGCGGGAAGTGCGAAGAAATCCGCACCTCGTTACCTACCGGGCTAATATCATAAGTAATTCCGGCCTGTACTTTATTATAATTCTGAAAGGTGAACAATACATGAAAGAGTTGCGGATATCCTGTACCCGCCACCATTTCATGCAATGGCAGAAAGGCCTGTTCCCGCGACTGCAATACCTGTAGCTGCAGGGCTTTCATCATCACACCCAATGGCTGATCTGCATGGAAATCTGCCACTACAGGAATGGAGGCGATACAGGGGCCAATAATATATTCCATTTCCGATAGTTCCGGCGGACGCAGGCTGACCATATTCCCCCATACAAACTTTGCCGCTTCTATATATTTCGACAACACCAGACCAGTAAGCAGGTTACAGGCCGCAGACAAGGTGATGCCCTCCGCCTTCAACAACTCCAGGCATTCCGGATGCAACGGATAATCCCCCTCCCAGGTACCAAATTCTTCTGCGGCAGCCATTGTTTCACCGATCGTTTTCATTTCTGCCGGTGCAGTGTCCTGCAACAACTTCCGCCAGTAAGTAACCGCCGCCTGACGATCCTGGTTATACAACCAGTGCACATAATGAGAGAACTGCCGTCTGCCGGGGAGTATTTTCTCCGGCATGTTTCCGGCTTTAAGTGTTGTCAGGATGGACAATAATTCATGAAATAATATCGTAGCAGCACTGCCATCCATAATGATATGGTGCATGGTAACAGCCACCACACATGCATGAGGTCCTGTATTCACCAGGGTATACCTGATCAGTGGCGTGCGGGAGATATCAAATCCATCGTGCTGTATCTGTTGTAGTAATGCAAGCAACGACCGGTCATCTTCTTCCGGCGCTATCTCCAGGCTTGTACACAACATGGCCTCTTCCGGCAGCAACCTGGCAATGAAGCGCCCTGTATCTTCATCAAAATCATAAGCGGTACGCAGTATCTCATGACGGGCCGTCAGGATACTACAAGCGGTATGAAAAAGGTTAAAGTGCACCACCTCATTGATACGGAATGCATATTGTACAACGTAACGGGAACTTTCGGGATTATTTTTCACAAAGCTCACCAGTCCCTGCTGGAAAGGCGTCAGTGCTTCCGCTACAGGACCAGCCAGCATGGTTGTTATAGTTGTTGTCAGGATGGCGTTAAAACGCTCCAGTTCATCGGCTGTTAGCCCCATCTCCCGGTTAACCACGATACCCACTCTTATCATGCCCTGATCGAGCCAGGCATTCAGGTCAAGCCAATACGGACTTTCAGCTTCGTCTTTATTTGTTTGTTCCAGCGCAGCCCCATAGGCATAATGTGCAGATCTGATCAGCCCCTTTCTTTCACCGGTAGCCGGCGCTCCGGAGAGTTCGCCCAGAAAATTAAACGAGAAATGTGGCATGTAATCCAGCCGCCGTCCTATATTTCCGGCCGACAAATACCGAAGCACCCCATATCCGACACCGGCATTGGGAACAGCATTATTCAGTGCCTTCACTTTTTCCAGGAATACCTGTATACTGTCATTTTCTACGGTATATTTCAAGGGGAACTTACTGGTAAACCATCCTACATTGGATGAAACATCATAGCCTGCAAGGGTATTCCGACCGTGTCCTTCTCTTTCAATAACAATTTCGCGGACCTGCAACACCTTTGACAAAGCCTGCACCATACCTGCAATAATAATATGTTGCACCTCCGTAGAGGTATTACCCTGGCTGTCTATATCCACTCCCGTACGAAAATTCCGTGTTGGCTGCCTGGCGGGAATGACCGCGGCAGGGCATTGTGCCACCCAGAAGTCAAATTCACCTTCTTTTATCAGCCGGTCTGCCGCCGCTCTGTTGTAGTGTATCCATTGCCGGTAGTTTGTTTTACGCAACAACGATACGTCCGGTAGCGGATATCGTCTGGCTACCGGTGCACCACTTAAATCCTCCAGTGATTGTTGCGGCGCTTCCAAAATCGCAGCCATCAATCGTTCCAGCTGAGTGGCCAGATTAACAACAGCATTGCTGTAATAAATATCCGTGCTGTATTCCAACCGAAGCACCAGCTCATCCTGTTGTTCCACGAAGTCAAAAAACAGCTCAAACTTGCTGGTAGCCGTATCCAGATCCTGCAGGTCCTGCAGGTCATCCGGCCGCTTTCCTGATGGCTGATCCCTCATCGTATGCAGTACCATCCCTACATCGAACAACGGATTCCTGCTGGGATCTTTCTGCAGATTCAATACGCGTAGCAGCTGATAGAAAGGATAGGACTGATGTTCCAGCCCTCCCAGCACCACCTCTTTCACCTGTTGCAGCAGCGCCGCAAAACTTTCCCCGCTGCTGAAACGCGTTCTCAAAGCAATGGTATTGGCGTATAATCCAATCTGTCCCTGCAGCGCAGCGTGCGTTCTGCCTGCTACAGAACAGCCCACTACAATATCTTCCTGCCGGCAATACCTATACAATAACGCATTGAGCAATGCCAGCAACCCCATAAACAATGTAGCGTCCTGCTCCTGTAAAAATGCCTTAAAATCCTTTACCAATAAAGGAGACAGGCCCCTGATTACTTTATCACCACTATAGCTTCTGACAGCAGGTCGTGGTTTATCTACCGGCAGCTCCAACAATGCAGGCAGCTCTTCAAACCGGCTATGCCAATACTGTTCCGACACGTTGCGCTCACCATCCCGCAATTGTTCCGCTTCCCATACTGCATAATCTTTATAATGGATACTCAATGGTGGAAGTGCCACTTCTTTGTTATGCAGATAGGCGTCATACAACTGAAATAATTCCGTCATCAACACTTCCATTGATTTACCATCCGCGATCAGGTGATGTATGACTACTACCAGTATCCATTGCTGCGTTGCTGTTCTGTACAAACTTCCCCTGATCAGTGGGCCTTTCTCCAGATCAAATGCGTGCGATAACTCCTCCCGGACCATTGCTTTCACACGGGTTGCCGGATGGGCAGTTTCCCGTAGATCGTAAGTACGAATGTTAAAATCAATGGCTTCCCGTGCAAGTATTACCTGTCGGATTTCATAGGCACTATTGCTGCGAAAAACAGTCCGGAGGCTCTCATGCCGTTCCAGCATGGCATCAAAAACCTGCGTCAGTACCTCCATCCTAAGCTCTTCTTCAAAGCTATAAATGGATGACATATTATACGCGACTGCTCCTCCTTTCATTTGCGTAGACGTCCATAAGCGTTGCTGGGCAACCGACAAGGGGTAATCATCCGTTTGAGGCGCCGCAGGAATAATTGCTTCCGGCGTCAGTTGCTGCAGAAAAGAAATGATCGCTGTTTTATGATCTCTTATCTCCTTCAACAATGCTTCCGGCAAGCTGCTTCCATCGTAGTTAACTTCCAGATGGGATCCGGATAAGGAAAGGCCAATATTATTTTCATTAAGACGTCTGATCAGGTCTAAAATCATTTTTCAATATTTATGATTGAAATTATTATGATAGTTAGGATACAAAACATACACCTATCCTTTCGTTTACAGCAAACGATTCATTACAACCCTGGCACAACAGCAGGGAATAGCTATATAATATTGCAACGATGAATTAAACAGGCTATCATTGGTCGTTATCAGCAAAAGCAATACAGCGCTAATTCTGATGGAATACTGTAAACCCGGGTCAATAACATTTACCGGCTACAATACGACGAGAATAGCTAAAGGCTGAATATGGTTACATCTTCCATCTATGGATTACTTTTTGGCTGCCATGTAAACAAAGCGGGATTATCGGAAAACAACCTATCTAATATAAGCCGTGGCTAACAAACATTATTCATCTAAATTGGCAAAGCGTATCATTTGATATCTATCCGATAATAAATATTAGTCAGTAATTCCAGCTGTACAGCTGGTCATTAAGAGATCTTCGCATGGTGTCTGAAAGCAGTCTGCTTTCATTTTCCTAGCACATTTCTGATATAACGATACCCTATTATCATTATTGCAACAGATGCGCTCAGATATCAAATCAAATATTAATAATTATCTATTGATTAAAAGCGATGACGCTATCAGGTCATCTATAATAAAAGGGCTGTTTCCTGGCTGATGGCGTACACTTAATCGGGTTATGCGGATCACTCCTCCATGTAATTTTCCATCAATGCAACTCCTCATAATTAGGTCAACACGACTGAAATTAAGAAACTAATTTTAATTAACAAAATAATCCGCCACACAAAATTTCCTTTCAAATCGCAGTCAGAAAGCTGTTCCAACACTTGTATTAGCACACTTTGATTACTTCTTTCATATGATTCCATCTGCAACAAGAAAAGTTCATTCAGTTGGCCATTTTAGCATAGCAGCTATGCACGCGTATCAAAACCGGGATCAGCAATATCGGGTTATACCGGAGTTCACTGATGTGGGTTTGACATTATACTACCCTCAAGATAAATCATCATCCTTTCTATTTTTCTTGCTATCATATACTATATTTTAAAACCTGGTAGTCGCCTATTTTTTTCAAGCTATCGCTTCCTGCATTCGTCAACTGCTGACACTTATTATTGCATATGACTATGCCGGATGTATAAACGAAAAACACATACCATCTATGGCACTCCAAATAGCATTTACGTTATCATCCATCAAAAACCAGCCCTTGCAGCAACGTGCTTTTCATTCGCCTATATCACCTTCTCGTTCAAAAGCTATTCCGACGTTATTATCTCTTCTGAATAAATATCACCTGGTGCGTATTTTCCAACATCCATCGAAGCATCGTTATGGTATGAGCGCCCCCATCCGTCGCTGCAGTATGAGTAAATAAGTATTCCTGTCAGGCTACAGCAGTAGTATTTTTTATTTTGATGATTAAATCATGTCATACTCCCGTATTCAACCTGTAATCTTTATTAGTTATGAAAAAAATAATGCCATCCGGCAAGATGCTCAACAGACATCAGATGAAGCATGTTAATGGCGGAGGAAATTCCGCCAGGGCTTATTGTCTCGTTTTCGGCAAGCCCTGTAACTATGGATATGAATGCCATCCTGAATGTTTCTGCTATACGACGTTGAAAATATGCTATAATCGTATTTAGCAGCCCGTAAGATCAGGCAGCAGCCGTTCTAACGATCGCCTGCCCCAAAAACCAGCAGCAAATATTACCTAAAAAGGATGTACAGATCCTTATCAGGCCGATAAACTGTGCACATTCCCGTCATCTTTTATTTAAACCAATAACTTATGAAAATGAAAACAGCTATTTCTCTCAGCAGAAACGCACTTAAAAAAATCAATGGTGGTACCAGTGCCGAAAATGTAGCCTGTGGAACAGGCAAATGCTGGAATCCGCTCGGTGGCAACACCTGTTTCAAAATTCAAGGTTGCAAATGTACCTTTCGTTTGGAGGCTGCGGCCAGACGATGTGTGCCACAATAAATCAACGTACACAATAAATTAGCCACAGTAACTTTTCCCTCATTTTACCTAAAGCGTAACCACCTTTATGAGAAAAACCCTTTTGTTTATTGCCGGATTAATGATCCTGTTATCCGCCTGTAAAAAACAAGCTGACAAACCATACCAGGCAACGGACCCCACCATCACCAATAGCCACAATCAATTTAAGGATTTAAAAATCCCGCAAACAGCCATCGCTGCCAGCGAAGATAAAAATCAAACTCATTCATCTAATCCTGCCAATGACAACACGGGCTGCGTTCCCGTACGGCATACACAATCTGCTACATTCGATAAATTAAGCGTATTGGATCCCTCTACAGATATAATGTACATTGGCTCCCTGCTAGATGGAAGTACGATGGAAAGTGGCACCTATATGCCATTAATCTATCCTGCTGACTATGTACGGAAGCCGATTACTTATTCTGTTTCCATACAGGGATCTTCTGGTCCTATCAGTAAAACGATTACGCCTACACTATCTGACTTCAGAAATTCCATGCAGGATATTATGCGTAACAACATTACAGGTCAGCAACCTGCAAATTTTACTTTTTCACTAGTACAGACCCGTTCAAAAAAGGAAATGGAGATGAAGATCAGTGCCAATCTTAAATTCAGCACTTTTTTCAATGCTACCATGAATTATGATGAAAGCGGGTATAGCGGAAAAAATTTCTTTGTACTGAAAGTTTTCCAAAAATTCTTCAGTGCAGATATCAATATTCCTGCTGATGGCAATCTGTTCAATAAACCCAACGATTTCACAGGCACTACTGCACCTGTATACATATCTACCATTGATTACGGCAGAAGCGCCTACCTCCTCCTGGAAAGTACTTATGACTCTTCCAGGGTATACAAATCGTTAGAAGCCTCATTTAATGTATGGCTGACCGGCGGAGGCACTACTATCTCCAATGAACATAAAGTAGTAATGGACCAGTTAAAAATCAGTGGTGTGCTGATAGGAGGCTCCTCTACAGCTGCTGCAACAGCGATACAAGGTATTCAGGCATTTCGTGATTACGTCATCAATGGCGCCAACATGGGACCCAACTCCAGAGGTGAGGTAATCGCCTACAAACTGCGTAATGCTAAAAATCATGGGGTTTACCAAACGATCATCAACGGTGATTACACCACCATGGATTGTTCCGGACAGTTGGTAAACATTAATTCTTTCTCTGCCCGCCGCGGGGGGCATCATTACTTAACACCTGGCGTAATAGACGACTGGAATTACTGGCAATCAGAAGGATCCAGCTTTCGGGCATATACAAAAAATATTCCCGGAACGGTTCCCATACATGTGTTTTACAGTGATGCCGGTGTGGATCATTACTACACACCTAATTGGGTGGATGACCTTAACTGGTGGAGCTATCAAGGCGTCTCCTTTTATGCCCATACCACACAAGTACCCGGATCCATCCCCATTTATGGCCATTATAGTTCCCAGGGAATTGAACATTATTATACACCCAGCAGATCCATTGGATATCCCAATTATTGGACACAATTTGATGGTGTTATATTTTATGCTTTCCCATAATTATGCCCAAGGTATGATCTGTTAATTCATAACAGATATCGGGTCAATAAAATGCTGCTTTCAAATATCATGCTGGCCACCTATGTGTACAGGATGATATTTGAAAGTACCCTGTCACCTATTCCCGTTCAAACCTCCTTCCTACTACCACCAGCAATCGCAAGTAACATCCTGTTGAAAAAAGACTATCTTCGGCATGCTATCCAGACCAGTCATGCGGATGTCAATCACTGTTTGTTTTTCGCCAGGTCAGTTATCCATGTGTTCGAAGCCTCCTGCTGCCATGTTTTATGATAGCCGCACTCATCATAAGTATAAGTATAAATACAAAACACACCATATGAAAGAATATGCTATTCCTATGTTACCGAGTACTGCGATGAAAGAAACCCTTGCATTTTACACGGCTATGGGATTCGTCATCACATATCAGCAGCAGGCGCCCAATACCTATGTATGCATGAAAATACGGGATATTGAACTCCATTTCTTTTCTTTAAAACAAATTAAACCGGAAAGTAACTTCAGTACCTGTTACTTAATTGTAGACAATATTGATCTCTTATTCCAATCCTTTACTGCCGGGTTAAAGGAAAAACTCGGTAAAGTACCGGTGAAAGGTATCCCCCGGATTAATCCACTGAAAGATATGCCCAGTTATGGTGTCCGGCAATTTGTAGTGGTAGACCCATCCGGTAACTATATCCGCATAGGACAACCCATTAAAAAAGAACAAAGTCTTTTATTTGAAGAGAACGGACAAAAGCCGATGGCCGGAACGCCCTTGCAAAAAGCATATGAATTGGGAAACCGATTAGCTAATGGTAAAGATGATATCGATAAAGCAGCAAAAGTATTGGATGCAGCCCTGCAAGCGGCTGATGAAACAGATTTGCTGCATCTCTTTAAGGTCGTGTCGTTACGCATAGATATTGCCGACCGACAAAATGATACCACATTGATCGCCGCGCTTTCCATAAAAGGCAAGGAGCTGTTGACAAAAATAACCGATCATACTCCGATCGAAGCAGATCTGCAGGCATTCGAAAAATATAGCGGGTAATGATTCACCTGACGCCTCGGCTCCTCTTTACAACTGTTTCCTGAAAAATCATAACTTTACGGTTTGCTTTATCAATTTTCAATTGATAAAGCAAACAGCAGGTGTATGACCGGAAATATATGTTATGACCAATCTTGAACTACTCAGAAAACATATCGAACAATACATTCCCATCACGGATCAGGAGTTTGAACAGTTTACGACCAACTTCCATCACAGGAAGATAAAGAAAAAGGCCTTCCTTTTAAGGGAAGATGACATCTGCCAATATGAAGCCTTTGTCACCAAAGGTTGTTTCCGCATTTACTATCTGGACGAAAAAGGATATGCACAGATCCTCTACTTTGCCGTAGAAGGCTGGTGGGCCACCGATATCGACAGTTTCACCAACCAGCGACCCTCCATTCTCAATATTGAAGCATTGGAAGATAGTGAAGTACTACTGATTAATAAACCGCATAAAGATATTTTATACGACACCTTACCTAAAGTAGAAAAGATGTTCCGGATCATGAACCAGAAATCATTGGTGACACTACAGCGCCGGATCATTTCTTCATTGGGCAAGACTGCCGACAAACGTTACCTGGAATTCATCGAAAAATATCCGGATCTGGCGCAACGCCTCAACCAGCAACAGCTGGCTGCCTACCTGGGCATATCACACGAATTTTTAAGCAAGATCAGAAAAAAACTGGCTGGTAAGTAAATCCATTTTTTGAACTAGTTCAAAGGTCAGGTTGTTGCCAACTGCTACTTTTACGGTCTTAAACGACACGAAAAATGAAAACAGCCTTACTGATTATTGATGTACAAAATGATTACTTTGAAGGTGGCGCACACACACTGGTAAATGCCGCGCAGGCAGGGCAACAGGTACAACAGGTATTACAGACCGCCAGAAAACAACAACTGCCGGTCGTACATATCCAACACCTTGCTGTTAATGAAGGCGCCGATTTCTTTCTACCCAATACTACCGGCGCTCATATACATGCCTGTGCAAATCCGCTTCCCGGGGAAACAGTCATCACCAAAAACTATCCGAACAGTTTCAGAGCTACCACATTACTGGCACATCTCCAGGAACACCACATCACGCACCTGGTTATCTGCGGTATGATGACAGATGTATGTGTAGACGCTACGGTTAGAGCAGCCATGGATCTGGGCTTTACGACAACAGTTATTGGCGATGCCTGTGCTACCCGCAACCGGGAGCTGTATGGCCAGACCATCAATGCTGACACCATCCACCAGGCTTATCTGGCCGGTATGACTGCCCTTGGCGGACTGTATGCGCAGGTAATCCCGGCAGCAACGTTTATGGCATAATCCTGATTCACCACCATGAAAAACCTCCAAACAAACTGTTTGGAGGTTCATGCTGCTTACTGTAAGCTGATATCCTTTGCCTGACGCGGCTACAGTGTTTTCTTTAATTTTACCTCTACCTTCTCTCCGGCTTTATCTATACTTACCACCTTTTTTACACTGGCCGACGCATTGACATTATAACTGTTGCTGACCGTATTAGTGGATGTACCCTGAAACAAACCATTGATGTAAGTATCCGTATAACCCACGACCTCCGTACGTTTGGAAGTATGCTTATAACCAAATTCCGTGTATAGTAAATAGTCTCCCGGCATCAGGTTCACGAATTCAAAATGCCCCTTGTCATCATAGACAGTAGTTACTTTTATACACTCCGCTACTTCCTGTGGCAGTGGAATAGATATGCCTTTCTTTCTGGATGATTCATTTAACTTTAGCCACTCTTTGAAAAAATCGGTGTAGGGAATTAAAACAATGGAAACGCCGGCCGGGGCAAATTGCTTCTTGTTTACATTGAGTACTGCCATCCCACTCAGCATCCCTTCATTTTCGTTGTCTCTGGCAAAAGCCTGCCCGGTGATCACCGCTGTACCTTCATTAAGCAGTTTTAAAGTGGCCACTTTATCAAAAGTACTTTTGAAGGGATTAAAATCAATTTCCTTATCCACCATCAGCAGTTGCTGGCCTTTTGAAAATATGTCTACCTTCCACATTCTGCGGGTTTCCTTATCCAGGTAATAGATGTACTTATCATTGGTAGCCTCTTCAAAAACACTCACCTGCCAAACCTTATGTGCACCGGTCAGTTTGCTGACATACATATTGCTTTTCACTTCCTGTACCACTGCCTTGCTGATATGCTGATTATTCTCCGGCCGGTAATCATATACGGGCATGCTTACACTATATCCCGAAGACAGCGGAAGTAATCCCAGCAGGTAAGGATAACAATAGCTATCCAGGAAGCTTTCATTAATAGGTTCCTTCACCTTCGTTCTTTTGGCACCTTGTTTTTCGTAATAATAACCGGTGACTTCTTTTCCATACTTTAGTAATACTTCCTTGCTCTTATCAAAGGAAGAACGATATAGGGGTTTGAAAGTACGGGCATCAGCAATACTGGTATCTATCCGCTGGCCATTGTTTCCCGCCAGATGCAAAGTCGTGTAGATAGATAAATGTTCACTATTGAGTTGGATATCAATGGCAAATGTGCCAATGTCTATCTGCCGGCCGCCATTGAGTACGAAACAAGCCATTTCAGACTTCCCGCTTTTCAGCCATTTCTTTTCAAAGGGAATATTTTCCGGTGTGGTGGCTGTTTGTGCGGTACATATTCCTGCTGTTGCGGTGAGCAGTAATGCAGAAAAAAATCCCGTTGTCCGGGTGGGCTTAGGCATGTTTACTATCATGTTGGTACAATATGGCTTTTCTAAAATATAGGTAACTGTTTGCGACGCTGACAGGTAGGCTTATGGCTTTTATCCTTTTCTTATATCCACAGACAATCATTTTCCCGATAAAAATAAGCGCTTTTTTCACTTGTTTCACTACAGGTAAGACGGTAATTCCCATTTACCTGTAAGCAGGTAGTATTATTGGTGAAGGGGCTAGCTTGCTATTATACTGATGCTGCCCGATGATCTGATATGAGTTAATGTCAAAAAAAGTCCTATCTTTGAAAAAAACAGAACGTTCTGTTTGTTAAATAATGTACCATGACTAGAAAGCGGCAGTTCACCCGTGAACAATATACCACTGCTGCCCGGCTGATCGTACAAACGGAAGGAGCGCACAATCTCTCTTTCCAGGCGGTTTCCGTCAGGTTAGGGGCCAGTAGAGGGGCAATTACCCATAATTTTCCTACCAAACGTCACCTGGTGGTGGCAATGATAGAAGATACACTGGCCCGGGCAGCAACAATCATTGAAGCAGAAATAGCGAAAACACCGGATAGCAACAACCCGGTATTTACAGGCTTCATTCGTGCCATCGCTGATCCATCCGGACAGCTCATACAACTGTGGAAAGGTATGTTCAACGCGGGTATTATGGAAGATCCTCCCCTCACCGATTTATATACCGGCTTCTACGAACGTTACTGGCAAAGGATTACGGCCGAAGTAAAGGACCCCGTGCGCGCCATCATTATCTGGGCAGCATTGGAAGGGTTGGAGCTATATGAGGTGTATTACCAGACACCCTTCACAAAAGAACAGCGGAACGCTGCGCTGCAAAAGCTCCTGGAAGACGCTGTTCATGTGTAATTACCGCATACAGCATGAATAACATTAAAAAGAAAGACAGAAAAGTAACCAATATATCCAAAACGGAAAGACGTGTATTAGAAGCCTTATCCAGAGGCGGCCGGGTTATTTCCTATAAAGATGAAAGAGGAAAAATTGTGGAAGTACTGTGCCTGAGTGCAGAAGGCAATCACCTGGATAAGTGCGACCTGGAGCTATTTAAAAGGCTCAAAACAAAGCGACTCATCATGAGCATTGATGGCGGCCCATACAATATTACCAGGGCTGGTAACGATGCCCTCTAAAAATATCTGATGCCTGTTCTCCACTGTGAGGACTACCGGTTACCTATATACGTACAAAAGAAAAGCCGTACAGCTCCCGGAGCTATACGGCTTTCGTTATCTGCCGGCAATCTATAGCTATGTTAAATGGTGAAAAGCGCGATACAACAAGCCCTTATTTGTGTGCTGGTAGCAGCAAACAGATAAGAAATGGCATCATCGCCACCATATACTACCTGATTCGGGTACTTTTCTTTCCAAAGTACTGCGACATGTTTCTTTGAATCTGTCGTAACAGCGCTGTAACAGCACATAAACAGTATTCTTTTAGCGGTGTTGGCTTTACAGGTCACCAGCTCTTTTATAACAGCATCCGTAGTTACCTCCAGATCCGGTTCATTGGAAAATAATTTATCACTTGTTTTTTTACTGCCGTGTGCAAAAACGATGATATAATCATCTTTCGTTACGGTAAACTTAGTGCCGGAATACACCACTTCCAGGCTATCAATTGTTGCATTAATGTTTTCTCTGATAAGTTTGCTGGATACTTTGTTGAAGGTATTCTGAAAATCAATCGCCTGCGGAGGCAGGTCTTTCCCCATATCCAGTTTACTTTTTTTGAATGGGATAAAAACAAATAGCTTAGACATAATGTAGATTTTTTTGAGGGAAGAGATAATAATTGTTTGCTAACAGCTCAAGATGGATAACCATAAAGACTGTATTGATTGCCAGCAGATACCTTTCTGAATTTACGTAATTTTTGTTATACTTTTTCTATTGCCCGCTACATAATTGTGGTTGTTTTGATAGGGTACAAACAAATAAAGACCCGCGCCGGGCGCAGGTCTTTAATAACTTATCGGACTATCGGTATATGTTGTTGCTGTATTTTACTTTTTATACCATCATCCTGCTAAGGGCAGCGACAACATCGTATAGTAATGCATTAGCTGATCCGATCTGTCTTTCCTTTTGATGCCGCGCGGAACAACAGCCATAATTTTATTTTCAATGCCAGCCATCCCATGAAAGCATATACCACCAATAAAATACCCAGGTGTTTGATGTAAGGGTACGTAAGTGCAACGCCTCCCTTTTGGATCAACAGGATTTTAAAGGCCTGCAGGAAGGGCGTCAATGGAATAATGTTAGCGATAAACTGTACGAAACCCGGCATGGCATTGAGTGGCCAGGTAAAACCACTGATGATGAAAGCCGGCGAAGCGATGACCATCAATATCTGGGTAGCTTTTAAAGCATCCGGAATCAGGATGCTGATAAATACACCCAGGAAAGAAGCAGCCCCCACAAAAAAGGCCGTCAGCCAGATGAAATTCCAAATCCCTTCCGGCAATGGCACATGGAACAGTATATGCATGACATAGTATATCGACACGATGAGGATAGAGAAAACCCATACCGGGATCACCTTTATCAGCATCGTGGGGAAAGCCCAATGCCGCAAACGCTCATACTCCTGCACAAACGAACCACCCTGGAACTCGGCCGCAAAACTAACTGCCATCGCCAGCAGAATAACTTGTTGCAATACCACTGCCAGCATAGCCGGCCACATAAATATCAGGTAATTACTGGTGGTATTGAAAAGGGTAATATAGTTGGTTTTAAAGGGCTCATATTGCGTAACCGCTCTGGTAGCAGGCATTCCCATTTTTTGCAGCGCTTTGATGGAGACCCCTGCAGAAAAGGTACCAATGGTCAGCTGCAATGCCTTGGATGCAAAGTTAGCCGTCAACACATTTCCGGTGTTGACATATACATTGACTTCCGGATATTTTTTCTGCAATATGCCCGCCTCAAACCGGGCGGGAATCATCACCACCGCGGATGCTTCCTGCCGGATCACTTCATCATTGATATTGGCAGGCTCCTGTACATATTTCAATATTTTAATCGTCTTATTATCTCCCAGCATTTCTACCAGCTGATTGGATAAGGGGGTATTATCCTTATCAATCACGATGACGGGCGTACTCTCCACTTTCCCGCTTTTATACACAAACCCCAGTAGTGTAGCGTAAAAAACCGGTGCGAGAAAGAATACTGTGCGCAAGGTAGCATTGCCAATAAATAACTTGAACTCACGTTTCAACAATCGGATAAATTCTTTCATGCCTAATTATTTCAGTATAACACTCGCATTTACCAATATCTCTTTGGTCTTATTGATATCTTTTGGTTGCACTTTAATCTCATACACTGCATCCTGCAACTGATAGTCGGGATAGGCAGTCGTAATATCCGCATAACGGGTCAGTTGTTTGATATAGGCGATGGTACCCACCAGTTCTTCCTTGTTGTAAACAACTTCCAGTTTTACGTCTTCTCCCTTTTTATACTTTGAGATCCTGCTTTCCGGTATGGTAAACCGGAAATAGGTACTCCCCGGAATATATCCGTTGAACAGCGCAAAACCTGCTGTTGCCAGCTCTCCCGGGTTCAGGCTGATCGTTTCTATTTCCATATCATTGGTGGCAATGACATATCGTTCGGCAAAGGCCACATTGGCTTCCTGCAAAGCGCCTTTGGCCTGGGAAGCCTGGCCCGCAGCCATGTTTACCTTTTCAATGCGGGTACCTTTTTTGACATCATCCAGTTCTGCGACCACAGCATCATACTGCGCTTTGGCTCCTTGCAGCTTCGCATAGATTTCATCGTACGCCTGGGGCGCCATCAGACTGTCGTTAAACATATTACTGGCCCTCGCAAATGATTTTTGTGCAAATTCATATTGCTCTTTCAACCCCTTGTACTTCGCCTGCAGTTGTTTCATCTGGTCAGCAGTAGCGCCGTTACGCGCCATTTGCTCCTGTGCGGTTGCTGCACTGACAGCCCCCTCCGCCTGCGCTATTTTCGCGGAAACTTCCGGTGCATCCAGTAAAGCCAGGGTATCCCCTCTCTTTACCGTCTGCCCTTCGGCTACATAAATTTTCAGTATCCTGCCCGTGATCTTTGGCGCAAAAGAGATCACATCTTTTTTTGCTTTTCCCTCGAAGTTGTCGGCCCCCCGCTTCCGGGAGCTGCAACTCATGAGTGCCAGTAAACTGATAAATAATATGCAGGTAGTTATTCTCATTTTATAGTCATTAATTTTAGTAATCATTATTCCTTTCTGAATGCCGGCCGGTATACATCGGCTAATACAGCTTGCTGATATCCAGTTCCTGGGTAGAGCGCATCACTTCTATCGCCGCCCTGCGCTGATTGAAAATGGCATTCTGGTAATCCAGTTCCGCCATCTCCAGGTCATTTTCCGCTTCTATCAACTGGGTAGATTTTGTCATCCCATACCGAAACTCTTTCTCTGCCTGTACCAGCGCATTCCCAGCCACTTCCTTCTGTTTTTTCTTCAGGGCAATCTGCGCGTTGGCGATATCGTAATTAGATTGATTATTCGCCTGGTTTAAGGTGAGCTTACGCAAGGCATCATATTTCTGATTTTGCAGCAGTTCCTGGTCTATACGGGCTTTTTCAATGGCATGTTTACCTTCCCTGCCATCAAAAATTTCCCACTTAAATCCAATGCCTCCCATGAACACGGGAAAAACATTCAGATTCGTAGGCCGCCAGTCCAGCTTCCGGCCCGGATAATTGATAGCCGGAATAGCGGGTATAATGTTGTCGGACGATTTCACCCGTGCACCATACAGGCCCATATACGCAGTAGATGCCATCAATTGTACCTTGGGAATCCACCAGGTCTGTTCCGCCTTTATTTTATAGCCGGAGGCGTTGATACCGTGGTTTAATGCCCGTACCTCTGCGCGGTCTTCAATTGTTTTTCCGGGTGTATTGAGGGCCAATGCTGCCAGCACCGGATCAATCAGCCGAAGCCTTTCCTTGCTGATACCTGTTAATACCTCCAGTTGGGTCAGCAACAGTTCTTTTTTCCCTTCGTACTCTGCTACTTTAGCATCCAGGGTAGCCTGTGCCAGTTCAATTTTTTTATGATCATACGGTGTTATCAGGCCATAGCCCAATGCCTTATCTGCCGTTTTGCGATTGGCATCCAGTCTTCGCTTACCTTCATCCAGCACTTTTTTCGATTGATGTACCAATGCCAGCTGATCGTAGGCCCTGGAAATAACAGCCGCCACTTCATCTGCTGTTTTTTCCAGCAACACATCTTCTGATAATTTTTTCTCTCCCAAAGCTTTGCTGAGATATTTTACTTTTCCGCCGGAATACAGCAACATCTTGGCATCTGCCTTGGCCAGGCCGGAGAAACCAGATACATTGATATTATTGTTGTATTTCCCTTCCGGTATTTCCAGAAAAGGTTGCAAATTCAATTCCGGGGAAATGAGACGTGTGGTAGCATTGAGATAACCCGCCATCCCGCTGACTTCCAGCGTAGGGAGATAAATATCCTTCAGTTTATGCTGATCAAGACCGGTTAGCTTATTTTTGGCAAGTTGGCCTTTCAGGTCTGCGTCCCGTACCATAGCGCTATCCAGCAATTCTTTAAAGCCAGGCGCTGTTTGAGCTTTACAAAAATTATAGAATATAAGTGATAGGAGCAGGAAAAACAGCTTACTCTTCATTGATGAAAAAAAATTTTAATCCAGAGATAGATATTCATCGATAGAATATCTTTAATACAAAATTCAACACATCGTATCCATAGGGAGAAAATATCCTGCTTCCAAATTGGCCGGCTATCCATTATACACCCCTGACCCTACAATGCTCTTTTACTTTTCTTTATCTTAACACATAAAATAAATTAATGTTTAATTTCTGACATGTGAGACCTTTTTATTTTTTGCCCCACCCCTATCAAAAGTCGGGCCTATTGTGCCAAAAACGAATAAAACCGATATTTAATCACTTCAGATTAAAATGAGATTAGCAAATCCACCTAATAAAAAAAGCAGCCTTCCGATCCAAAGACCGGAAGGCTGCTTTTTTTATTGGCTCAGCAAAGGGCACTATGCTGATGGCCCCGTATAGGCGCCGCTGTTGTTTAATTGATTCTTCGTTGCTCCTGTTCTGTACTGTTGCCTTTATTCCTGGCAGGCGCATTTAATTTCTTGCCAAAACGATAGGTGAATGAAAGATTCACGACCCTGGTATCGGCGCTTTGCACATAACTTTCCTCTACATTATTATACAGAATGGTGCCGTATATGATCTGGGAATAAAAAATATCCCTGGCATTTAATCTGAATGTTCCTTTATTATTCCATACCAGTTTGGATATACCTATATCCGCCTGGCCAAATCCTTTTGTTGTATACTGCCCATCTACATCTTTGCTGTTATAATAGCCGGAAAGCTCTGCAGCCCACCCTTTTCCGATGGCAAACTGGTTGCTGGCGCCTATCCTGGCTGTATAGGCACTGGTTTCCAGATCAGCGCCATTGACGAAACCTGTTACCTTTTTATACAACAAATCTGCATTCAGGTTAATAGTCCACCACTTTCCTACGGATAAAGCCTGATTCAGCGATAGTCCGATTGTCTGCAATTTACCCAGGTTGTCCTGCGTGTAGATGGACTCCTTATTCCGGGACCTGAAAACAACCGCGAAATAATTGCTGGTCGCTGCATAGCTGGCAGTAGCCGTGAATTTCCCGTTATGCCCGTAGCTGACACTGAAGTTATTGGTATACTGCGGCAACAATAAAGGATTCCCGACTTCATAAGTATACTTGTTGACGTAATACAGGAACGGATTCAAGGTTCTGTAAGCGGGACGGTCTATCCGCCTGCCATAGGAAAAACTGATTTCATTCAGACTGTCAATTTTATATCCGACAAAAACATTCGGGAATAAGTTGTTGTAATGGCGGGTAAAGGTGGTATCTGTTCGCTCCGGATTCCCTAACTGGTGGCCTTTGTAATTCGTATTCTCAAAGCGTAAGCCGGCCTGCAGCGTCCATTGCTTCACCTCTCTGGCAAAGTTCAGGTAAAGGGCATTGATATTCTCTTCGTACAGAAAGTTGTTGGAGATCCCATAATCCGGTAAGAAGGGGTCATCTGCCATCCGGCGCAGATACCCGGCCAGGTTATTCGTTTTTACCTGGCTGATCTTCAAGCCGCTTTCCATTTTCAGGAGATTACGAAACGTTTGGGTATAATCTGCTTTCAGGGAGTAGACATCAATTTTCACCGGTAAATCTCCCTGTACGGCTTCTTTTGCCGTTTGTGTACCAGCCGCAAAACTGCTATTGGTAAAGAACTGATGATTCGTGGAATGATAGCGTAAATAGTCAATATCCGCGGTGAGTATCTTTGCTGAATCAAACTGGTGCGACAGATTCAGGTTGACGCCCGCGTTTTTCAACTCACTTTTTGTATTGGCGCGGGTTTGTACGATAGAATCCAATACCCCTTTCCGATCCAGAAAATGCGCATCACTGGCATTATCCGAAGGCATTACCTGGATCCGGCCGGTGGCAGCAAAGCCGATGGTGGTACGAGCTGATACAAAATAATCCATCCCCACTTTAAGATTGTGCAGGGTACTCCGGAAAGTCATCCGGGAAGGCTGATCATATAAACCCGTCGTTTTCCCCTCGCTTTCAAAGAACCTTCTTTTGATATTCAACTCCGTAAATCCGTTCCTGATACCATAGTTATAATTCAGGAAAGTATTAATCTTCCTGTTCCTGTAATTAAGACTCAGCGCATTGTCTGTACGCCAGTAGCTACCTTGCCCGTAGCCCAATGTCACCGAACCATTAAAGCCCGCAGCTGTATTCTTTTTTGTTTTGATGTTGATGATACCTGCATTACCCGCCGCGTCGAACCTGGCGCCGGGATTGGCGATGATCTCCAGCTGGCTGAGCTGACTGGCATTCATATTACTCAACAGTTTCGTCAGGTCTGCACCTGATAGATAACTGGGCTTCCCGTCGATCATAACGGTTACGCCCTGTTTTCCTCTCAGACTTATATTGCCGTCTTTATCAACCGCCACGCCGGGCGACTTCTGCAGGATCTCCAATACATTGCTGCCTACATTGGTAACAGATGCGTCAACGTTTACCACTAACTTATCTGTTTGCTGCTCAATGAATGCTTTCTGCCCGATCACGGCTATTTCTTTCAGGTCCTTCGTATTGGCCACCAGTCTGATTTCTTCCAACTGCAATGCGCTATTGCCGGCACTCACCAATAGTGCATTTAATGTATACGGATTAAAGCCGATTACATACGCCGTCAGCCGGTAGTTGCCTGGCGGCACCCCGATCAGTTCAAACTTTCCTTCTTTATCAGATACCGCTGTTTTCACCAGTACGGAGTCTATTTTACGGGTAATACTAACGGAAGCACCCGCAATCGGCCCCGCCTGGTTACCGGCTTCTCTGATCACACCCCGGATAACCGCATCCTGGGCATATGTCGTACATGGAACGACGAAGAAAATAAATGCAATACTAAAAAGGGTCTTCACAAAGGCATTACCATTCATCATACGAGCTGTTGATTACTGACTTATTTACAATCCCGGCAATAATGGATTATTCCAGGTGATGGGTTGACTATATGGGCTTGTTCTGCCTGTTCCTGAGCTGCACGGCGTATATACATTATTGTTATTTACCCGGTCCGTGCTGCTGCTATCTTTATCTTTATTTCGTGTACCCATGACTGTTACCTATATCATGGGCTGTAAACCGGGGCAGGAAACTGTCTTTGACGTTGGTATTCACGAATATTGCATCATCAATATACTTGCTGTAGGTTTTTGCACTATCTGTATTTCTTTTGCTTTCCTGTTGCTACTTATTCCTTATCATAAAAACCATTCGGCAGACAGTTCCTGCTTCCATGGATCTATACCATTATCCTTTGTACTTCCGGAGCATGCCATTGGGTACCCATACCTACCCTGCTAACAGGTATTAAAGGTAGATATACCCAACATACGTTCCAAACACCCGGTTCCTCTTTTTCAAGCGATACTGGTATAGGATTACAATGCTGCGGCTACTGCCTGCTGCTCATAATCATACAATAATTCTTTTTCTCCGAATAATCTTTCTGCTATAATACCACGTTTCAAACATTCCGCTACCAGCATGTTTGACTGAACGATAGGCTTGGATTCCGGGGTATACTTGATACTACTGATAAATTCCAGCCAGGGCTCCTGTCCCATCGCATATACATAGGCTTCCTTGGGATGGAAGATATCTACCAGGTGCATTCCCTTTTCAAAATCGCTACCCGCCAGTCTTCTGGACTGATCGTTCTCGCGCGACAGGTCTTCTGTCAAAAGCGGGCCATAGAGCCAGGAAAGCGGCGCGCCTTCACATTCCATACCCAGGAACAACACATCCACATCTCCGATGATACGCTGAACATGCTGGTAAAGACGTGCTTCCATCACCCGCGAATCTGCTACAAACAGGAAAGTAAATTTATCAATCGCGATGTGGAAACAGGCTTTCGTTCTTATATTCAGATCGCTATGCTCGCCGGTAAAAGGCAAACCCGTGATGGTACAGTTTTCAAACCGGATGGCTTCCAGTTCATCAATTTCTATCACATTGGTGAATCCGATATTCTCGAATGTTAGTTTGAGACTAGGATCCTGCAGGGAGCCACTGTTGGTAGCCGGTACAATAATATTTTTGATTTTATGACGCAGCGGCAGCAGTGTTTCAAACACAATATGATCCTGGTGATTATGGGTAATCAACACATAATCGATCTGGTCGGGTAAATCAATATCAGAAAAATGCGTGACACCGGATTCATACCCATAGTAGCTGATCAACGGATCTACCAGAATGCTCACTTCCTTTGTTTCAATTAAAATGCAGGCATGACCAAAGTACCGCATCCGGGCTTTATCTCCTTCATATTTGCGGTACCGGGGATGTTCCTGTTTGGTGAAGAAGGTATCGAACAGGGCGCGGCTCTCCTCCGGCACACCCAGCAACGCGGCTACTTCATCGATGCTGCCGGCTTCTCTTTTCATACGGCTCAACACATCCAATCCGGCATGATCAAAAGGAATCTGCAGGTGTAAGATATGCTCTTCATCCAGCTGCGGCGTACTCAAACAAAAAGGACGTTCGTCGTTGTTGGTGACCCACAGTGCCACACTTTGAGAGTCCTTTGCATAAAATTCACTCTTATACAACAGGGATTCAAAAAAACGGAAAGAGGCGTTGTTATTGATATCATACAACAGTTCCACATAACCTTTTAAGATATCCGGTACCTTATCATACAGTGGTTCCAGCGAAAGCCCTTTGGGGTAGCCTTTCAGCAACTTGTCCAGTTCTTTCACGGCTGCAGCAAAAGCGATGGCATTCGCTTGTTTGGTAGTGATCTCCTCCCGTAATTGTTTTACCTCGTCTACACGTTGACCATTGTAATCCATAAAGGGTCCTCCCAGCATTTTAGGGTTACGCACAGCAGCAGCATGGATCTGGGGTGACTGGATATACGAGTTCATGATCTTTAAATGCCGGTTCACCACATTCATGGCTGCGGTAGCAGGAGAAATAAGGTGGGTCCAGGCATACCACCTGTCAACTAAAGGTCCGATAATCACGTTGGGTTTGAGGTAGAACAGTTCCTGTTTCATAATAATGATGTTAATAAAATAAGTATAGATAGATTGTTTGTGTTGTTACGTATAGCCATGCTTTCTCTGGTCAATAGTCAGGTCGTTGCATTCTTCCGGTCTGATCAGGCAACAAAACCGGATTCGTGCATATTCACGGCCTCCGCCATCAGTTTCCCGCCATCCATTTTGTAAAGCTTATCTGCGCAAGTGTAATATTTGTCATCATGGGTAATAGCGATAATCGTGATTCCTTCCTGCTTGAGTGCGGGAAGGATCTCTTTGTAAAATCGTTTTCGGAAATAGGGGTCCTGGTCAGCAGCCCATTCATCCAGCACCAGTACCGGTTTATCTTCCATCAACGCTGCGATCAATGCCAGCCGTTTCCGCTGACCAGCAGATAGCGCTGTAGTAGAAAACCGTGTTCCTTCCAGGGTCACTTTGCCTTCCAGTTCAAACAGGCGGAGATAACGGGTCCATTTTTCTTCGTCTACTTTATCTACGCCATGTAATTCATTAAACAAATAAAAATCGCTGAATACCACCGCAAATGCTGTTTTGTAGTCCGCGTAATTATCTTCATTGACAAGGGCATCATTCAACCGGATTTCACCGGCTGTTGGCAGATGTATACCTAATACCGTATGCAAAAAGGTAGTTTTACCACTACCATTGCCACCATAAATAAAAACAGCTTCTCCTTTTCTGGCGTTAAAATTAATGGGGCCTATGCCAAAAGTCCCTGCTGCTTCGCTGTAATGAAAGGTTAAATCTGTTACAGTAATCTGGTCGAATGCTGCTTTTGAAATATATTGCTTAGCCATGGGATTACTAAACCGCGCCGCTTCCAGCTCCTCTTTCAGATCTACCAGATGATTGGCGGCGATCTTAGCCCTGGCCAGTGTGGGCAATAGTGACATCATTATTTCAAGAGAGCCTAATAAATAGAGCAACGTAAAAACAAAACTCACCACTTTTCCGGTTCCAATGTTCAGGGTCACACTAAAAACAAGCAATATAACAGTAACTAATATATAAAACAATACCCGCCCCACAATCTGGTTGTTCAGAAACCCCGTAAAGGCCACAGTATTATCGCGACAAGTCTCGTCGGCAATCCCCAGAATCTTTCCTTCATAGACAGCTTTGCCTTTTTTAGGCTCCATGTATATTTCCTTAAAGCCTTTCAGAATCGTGTCGAAATGCTCCAGAAATTTATTTTCCAGATCGCGGGCATGGGCAAACTGCTGCAGGTTTTTACGGGTACGGAGATGATAGATGGCCGTACCGGCGATGCCTACTCCCAGCGTAGCCAGGAACAATATCCAGGAAATGAAGCCCAGGTAAACCAGACAGGAAAATACCAGGATGGAAGCGGTAAAAAAATCAATGATGTTCAGTGATGTCTGTGTTAATACATTCACATCATGTACCAGTGCCGCATAGATTTTATGCTTTCGGTCTGTTAACTGCCGGTAGTCTGCCTGGAGTACCTGCGACAGTATTTGTTTCCGGAGACTCCAGAATAATAATTGCGACAGTTGGATGATACTATAGGAAAGTGTTCTTCTTGTCCAGATAAAAAACAGGATAATCAATGCAAAAATAAACAGGTACTGCTGACTGATGACAGTATACTGCCCCGTTGCTATCTCTCCAATGATCCTGGTCACCAGGTGAATGAACAGAAAATTGCACAGACCGGAAATGATGCCCAGTAATATATTCATGCCCAGTTTCCATTTCCCGGCAAGGGGCAATATTAGTTTTAATACGCGCTGCATGTTTGTTTGTTAAAGCATGATGTTAAGCAGGTACGCCTACTACTTTTTCAATACACAGATCCAGTACATTTGCGATCTGATCGCATTCTTCCTGGTTAATGATCAGCGGAGGACTGATCAGGATATGATCGCCGGTAAATCCGTCATTGGTACCTTTACCCGGGTATAATACCACTCCTTCTTCCATGGCCAGCTCCCCGATCCGTTTGGCGATATTCATTTCAGGCGGAAATGGTTTTTTAGTGACCTTATCCTGTACCAGCTCAATGCCCAGCAATAATCCTTCGCCCCGTACATCTCCTACAATATCATGTTTATACAGGTACTGCAGTTTTTCTTTCAGGTAACGGCCCTGGATTTCGGCCTTCTGTACCAGGTTTTGTTCTGCTATGTAAGTGAGTACAAACCGGCCGATAGCAGCACCCAGCGGGTTACAGGCATAGGTATGGCCACCGAGGAAGGGTAGATTCTGTTGTACAAAAGGCTCCATCACCTCCCTGGAGGCCAGCACGGCCGACAGTGGGAAATATCCGCCACTGATACCTTTTCCGGCAGCAATGATATCGGGTATGACGTTGAACTTTTCTACGCCAAAACGGGTGCCTACCCTGCCGAATCCGGCGAGTACTTCATCTGAGATAAATAATAGTCCGTATTTCCGGCAGATGTGATACATCCGCTCCAGATAGCCGGGAGGGGCAGGTACCGCGCCCATTGCAGCTCCCACTACCGGTTCTGCAATAAAAGCCGCAAATGTGCCCGGGTCCCCCTCCAGCAACGTTTGTTCAAATTCATCGGCCAGCATATCCACATACGCTTCCTCATCCAGGTGATCTGGCTTCCGGTAGGTATTGGCAGCTGAAATGTGGGGAAAATGATTCATCCATTGATCGTAGATCTTTTTCCTGATGGGCATACCGCCAATGTCCAGCATAAAAACAGAGTTGCCATGGTAAGAGGTATGCCTGGAAACGATCTTATACCGTTTCTCATCTCCTTTTACGCGATGATACTGTAAAGCCAGTTTGATGGCGCTTTCCACCGCTTCGGTACCACTTGTCACCGTCCATACTTTGCTAAAACCCGGTGGCGCAAAATCCACCAGGGCATCAAAATAATCATCCACTACCCTGGAGCTAAAAACATGCGTAGGCAAAACACTTACTTTCAACGATTGTTCCCGGATAATCTCTGCAATCTCCGGGATGCCATACCCCAGGTTGGATACCGCCGCCGAACCACTGGAAGCATCCAGATAGCCTTTCCCGGATTCATCGTATAAATAAATGCCTTTCCCGTAAACAATAGCGGGGTACTTTTTGGTAGCATCCGGGCATACTACTGCTGAGCGAATTAATGATTTCATAATTGCTGTTTTATAAGTTAGTGGATGTATTGGCCAGCCAGCCGGAGCAATAGGGTGCTCTTACGATGGAAAAATGATCGCCTGCAGCATGTATCACGTTTACCTGCTGATAGTGTTCCTGCCAGCCGGTGCGATCCGGCGGACTTGCCCATACGCCCTGGTCATCTGCTATGATCAGCGTAACGGTATAGGGTAATTGGCTGGCATAATTATATTGTACGGCCAGTGCGTGCTCACATAAGGGCCATAAGTGATAAAAGCGTGTCTTTTCTGCCGTCAGGCCATTCGCGGTGAAGAAATGATCCAGGAACAAGCCGGCATCCTGTTTTGCCCAGCCATCACCCTTTCCGATCGGTGCGCTGTCGATCAGCACTACCTCCAGGACTGCTATATCCGTACCTGCCAGTTGCTGCAACATTTCATACACAACGGTGCCACCGTAGCTATGGGCATACAGCCTGATCTTCCCGGATGGCAGGATCGCCCGGATCAAAGCGATGTTATGGGCGGCCATATCCGTAATGCTGTCCAGCGGAGTTTCTCCTGCCAGCGCGCCTTTCATCTGCAGGCCGTAAACAACGCCCTGCGTGGGTATTTGCTGTGCCATTTCCAGGTAGCCTTCAGCGATACCCGGCATACCCGGTATAATAAAAGTGGGAGCTTCGTGTGTGCCTTCCCGTAGTGTCAGGATATGCGGATCTGATCCGGCCAGTCTTCCGCTGCCGGCCGCGATCAATGCAGCCTGCAACGCAATAGTGGTATGCTGCATGAGGTCAATGAGCCGGATAGCTGCCTGTTCAAATACCGTATTGATTTTATGCAGCAGGCGGATCATGGAAATCGAATGACCACCGGTTTCAAAAAAGCCATCATTTACGCCCACCTTTTCTCTGCCTAATACTTCCTGCCATATCAGCGCCAGTTTTTCTTCTGTTGCATGGCGCGGCGCCACATAGGCCACACCGGTATCGATACTGATACCCTGCGGGTCGGGCAGGTTACGCTTGTCTACTTTTCCATTCAGCGTCAGTGGTAAAACAGCTAAGGGTACATAGTAAACAGGCAACATATAATCCGGTACGGATTTTCTTAAATGGGCATGCAGCACGGCTGTATTTAAAGCCGCGTCTCCTACAATATAAGCGACCAGTTCATTTTCACCGGCAGCATTGTATCTGGCGATTACGGCAGCCGCATCGATATCAGGATGCCGTTGCAGGGCATGTTCAATTTCACCCAGCTCTATCCGATATCCCCTGATGCTGATCTGGTCATCTTTACGACCGGTAATTTCGATATTACCATCCGGCAACCACCGGCCCAGGTCTCCCGTCCGGTACATGAGCTGTCCTTGCTGAAAAGGGTCTGGCACAAATTTTTCGGCCGTCAGCTCCGGCTTGTTGAGATACCCTCTGCCTACGCCATCTCCGCTGGTACAGATTTCACCAATCACCCCTACAGGACATAAGGCGCCGCCGGGAGCGAGAATATAGATCGCCGTATTTTGTATCGGACGGCCTATCAGTACCTTACCTTCCGCGGAGTGCCGGGGAATTTTATAGTAAGTGGTTACATCAGAACATTCTGTTTGGCCATAGGTGTTGATGATCTCTACCTGTTCATTGCCGGCATAACATCTTTCTACAAAATAGGTATTCAGCTTTTCCCCGGTCAGGATGAAGGTTTTTATACCACTCAGGTCTATCTTCTTTTCATAAAAAAGATGTTCATTTAACTGGGACGGGATTACCTCCAGCATCGTAGCACCGGTAACACCCGCTTTATGTATCAGTTTACTGACACTTTTCAACTCCTCTTCATTACACAGTGCGCACTTTCCGCCAACTATCAGCGGCGCCCACAATTGCCAGATGCCACCTACAAAATGCAATTGGGAATTATGACAGATCACACTTTCGGCGTTGAGCTGCAGCAAGGCAATTTTGCTGTACAGGTGATTGATAATACCGCTGTTTTCCAGCATACCTCCTTTGGGTTTTCCGGTAGATCCGGAAGTATAAATCACACAGGCCAGGTCGCGCGGGCCATTGATCGATACCGGATTTGCTTTATCATAGTTGTTGGCCGATTTTTTAAATGCCTGCCACCAGTCCTCATCAATAAATACTTTGCAGTTGCTGTCGGCGACCATATAGTCGATACGCTCCTGCGGATATGCCGGGTCTACAGGCACACAGGCGCCGCCCGATTTTAATACGCCCAGCAAGGCTATTACCATCTGTTCGTTACGCGCTAGTTTTATACCTATCAAATCATCCGGTCTGATATCATACTGCTGTCTTAAATAATTGCCCAGCTGGTTGGCTGTTTCATTCAATTGCGCATAGGTTAGCGCCTGTTCTTCAAATGCAATCGCTATGTTATCCGGTGTTTTTGCTGCCTGTACTTCAAACAGGCCGGCAATAGTGCTATCACGGGGATATGCGGTGTGGGTATTATTAAACGTTACCAACAACTGTTCTTTTTCTGCAGCACTGATATATTCCAGTTGGTGGATACGCTGTTGGGGAGCGCGAATGATACCGGTTAATATGGCAAAGAAAAGCTGTCCTAATTTTTCAGCGGTCAATCCGGAACGCAGCTTACGGGTGAGGTGTAATCCCAGTTGATACCTGCCACCCGTGCTATTGATGGTAAAGTCCAGGTAGGTATTGGTAAGACCATGTCCATCCAGATTCAGCATCGGTACTGCAGAAGTGGATGCTCCTGCTGGCGTACTGTCTGCCAGAGATTCGTACGCATGAAAGTCAACATAGTTAAAAAAGGTATCAAAAAAGTGATTGCCTTTATCCTGCTGCGGATGTATTTTGGAGAGTTCCAATACACTGATCCGTTCATAGCGTTTTAATGTCACCAATTGCTGCTGCACCTGCGTAATCAGCTCATCCACCTGTACGTTTTCCCCTACTGCTATTTTAAATGGTACTGCATTTAAAAAACATCCCAGTACCTTGTCGCCATCTTCACGTGAAAGCCGTGTATTGGTGACCAATCCTGCCACTACCTCCGGATCATCATTCAAGACTTTCAGCATAAATAAATACGCAGTGAAAGAGATGGCTTTCACGGTCGTCTTTAAATCAACTGCCAGCTGTTCCAGTTGCTTTACTTCGGCCATATCCAGGAACTGCCCATAACTGCTTACAGCAATTTCTTCTTTGAAAATGTTCAGCCGCTTGTAGTCTGCCAGCGCTGTTTGCCAGAAATCTTTTATCGAATCATCTTTTTTATCTATCTCCTGCTGGATGATCAGGTCTTTATATCCTGATTTTAATTTTTCAGGATGATAATCCGGATTCTCCTGCAACTGCAGATACAGGTTATTTAATTCCGTCATGAACAGGGCGTCACTCCATCCGTCTAGGATCGCATGATGACATTGGAAGATGAATACGATATCATTCCCACCCAGGTTAAAGGCGGCCATTCTCCACAGCGGCGCCTGCGTCACATCAAACGGATGATTGCGTTCCGTTCTCATGAACTCCCGTATAACGGCTTCCTGTTCCGCGAGGTGCATGCCAATCAGGTTTTCATAGCGTACGGCTACCTTCACCTTTTTATAGACGATCTGCACCTGTGTTTCGAAGTCGCTTATATTAAACCCTGTTCTTAAGATCGTGTGTTTTTCCACCATCAGCTCCAATGCCGCACAAAGCCGGTTCACATCAAAATCAACGAAGGATCTCCTTCTGACCATCTGATCATGATAGATACCCAACCCTTTGTCCATCAAGGATTCGAACACCATCCCCTTTTCAATATCGCTCATCGGATAGACGTCTGCGATGTTTGCCGGATCCCTGATCTCCGGGGAAGATAAGATCCGTTCTTTCAGTGCATCCAGTTCCGCCTGTACCCATATGGCTGTTTCCTGCTGCGCCTTATGTTGTTCTTCCAGTATATCTTTATTACTGAGCACATGCTCCAGCAATGCTTCAATGGTTTGATGCTTATAGATATCCGTCAGGGGTATTTCCAGATCGAGTTTCTTGCGGATTTCACTGATTATTTTCAGTATCCGGATAGAATCACCTCCCAGCTCAAAAAAGTTATCCCTGATGCCTATACGTTCTTTTCCCAGGATCTCCTGCCAGATCAGTACTACTTTCTCTTCCGTATCATTACGGGGTGCTACGTATACCGTTCCGGTGCCCAACGCTGCGGCTTCCGGAACCGGCAGATTCTTTTTATCTATTTTACCACTGGAGGTCAAAGGCAACTGTGGCAACTGATGAAAATAGCCCGGTATCATATACACAGGCAGGGTTTGCCCCAGATAGGTCCGCAGGTCCAACGACGCTAAAGGTGCTTCACTCACCACATAGGCAATGAGTTCCTTATCTCCGTTGATATTAGGCCTGGCCACTACTACGGCTGCATCTACCTTATCATGTTCCAGCAGCACATTCTCTATCTCCCCCAGCTCAATACGGTGACCATGTATTTTTACCTGGTCATCTTTACGGCCGGTGAAGATGATGTTACCATCCGGCAACCATTTACCCAGATCACCGGTTTTATACATGCGTATGTAATCGGTAGCGGCAACATCCACATGGGCCAACTTATTCCCGCAGAATACAAACAATTCATAATCCTGTACACCGTTCTTACTCCGCACACGGGTTTTCACCTTAAAGAGTTCAATATCCGTTATGCCATTACTTACCAGCGCTTCCAGCAAATAGTATTTGTCTTCTTTTACCGTAATCCCCGGCGTTAGTTTGTTCTCGAACTTTGTATAGCTAAACGCACTCTGATTGGTACCATCCTCATGTTCGATGATAGGCAACAAGGTGCCCAGGATCAACCGCCCGCCTTCTTTCAATACGGCTGTCATATTCTGCAACAGGTTGGCAGGATGCTGTACCCGGTCCAGCGTCAAAGTACTGATGGCAAAATCCATGGAGTTCCGCGCCAGCCTGGTATCCTGCAGAAATATATCCGTTGGTGTATCTATACGGGAGATAATACTATTGATATTCTTTTTGATCAGGTTATCGATGAAATAGGGGTTGATATCGATGCCTGTTACATCCTTCACCCCACTATCATAGATATTTTGTAGCAGCTCTCCGCTACCGCAGCCGAAATCCACGCCGCTGGCATCGGCCGGCATCTCTCTGCCTGCCAGTTTTGAGAATACCTTCCAGGAGAGACTCTCTGTTTTATAGGTATCAAACATGCCTTCATAGTAATATCGCAGGAATGTTTTTTTGAACTCCGCATCAGGTGCATTTTCCTGGAGGATTTTAATCGCCCGCTCTTTTAAAGCACCGGTAAAATGTGCTTCAATTTCAGGAATAATGTCCTCTACGGCTACTGCGGCCTCGATGCTATCGGTCACCTTTTCAAACAGTACATTGATTTCTTTTGTCAGTTTTCCTTTCCGGAAAACCTCTGTATTGATGACCTCTCCTTTTTCCTGATAGATGGTGTTTAGATAAAAATGGTTGGGTAAAAAAGAGGCAAACGTTTTTCTGCGATCCTTGAAGTAACCCACTGCTGTACCGGGTCCGCTCAGGTATACCTCCCCTTCTATTCCTACCGGCACGGGATCCATATTGCTGTCTGTAATATATGTTTTCAGGTTGGTGCGCGATTGCCCAATAGGAATGGCGCCCATGGGCTCACGGCCATGCCATACATGAGAGTACACCGTATACTCCGTAGGGCCGTAACCGTTAATAAAATGGCAATGATCTTTCCATCGCTCATATAACTCCACGGTACACTTCTCTCCTACGGATACAATCCTTGGCATCCCCTGAATAGCAGCCGGATTTAACTGTCTGAGCATAGACGGCACCGTTACCACTACGTCAATACCATATTGATTAATGAGGTCGATCAGGTCCAGGAAATTTCCCTTACTGATCATCACCAGGGTACAACCATTGGTTAACGCCATAATACTCTCTCCGACAGAAGCATCAAAGCTGATAGGCCCCATCTGGGAGATCTTCTTTGTTTCGTCCAGCTCAAAATATGCCCTTTGCCAGGCCGACAAATCCACCAGCGATCTGTGGCCGATCATCACGCCTTTCGGCTGACCGGTAGATCCGGACGTATAGATCACATAGGCCGGATTCCCGGGAAGACTCAACCCAAGAGGGGTATCCACCGTATCTTCCAGCGTATCCAGCTGCACATCTATGGCAAAAACATTACCGGTATAGAAAGCCAGATCAAAAATATAATCAGCCTGTGTGATCAGCACTTTGATATCCGTATCCTGTATAATATATTCTTTCCGGCTATCCGGGTATTCCGGATCGATGGGCACATAAGCCCCACCGGCTTTCCAGATACCCAATACAGCAATGAACATCTTTTCTGTTCTTTCCAGCATGATACCTACCAGCTCACCTGGTCTGACATTGCCTTCCCGGCGTAAATAACCGGCTAACCGGCTGGCCCGTTCGTCCAGTTCCTTATAGGTAAGCGTAGTGCCTTCAAAGATCAGCGCTTTATTATCCGGATATTTCCGCACCTGTTCTTCAAACAGGTCCACTACCGTTTTATTTTCCGGGAATGCACCAGCGGTATCATTAAATGTGTGCAACAACTGCGTTTTCTCCGCCTGGCTTAACAACTCCAGCTGCTGCAGGGGCCGGGCAGGATGTAGGGTAATAGCCACCATCAATTGCTCCAGCTGACCGGCGATCCGTTCAATCGTATTTTTCGTATAGATATCGCTGTTATACTGTATACTCAGCAGCATCCCATCCCCTGTTTCACTAAACCCAAAGATGATATCAAACCGGCAGGCCTGCTTCACTTCCTGATCGTACGGGCTCACCTGCAGGTCTCCCATTTGTTGCGGATCCTTTGTACTCACTACCTGACTGTGATCCAGCACTACCTGTACATCAAACAAAGGATTGCGGCTCAGGTCCCGCTGCAGGCGCAGCTCTTCCACCAGCTGATCAAAAGGATACACCTGATGTTCATAAGCGCCAAGTACCACTTGTTTGGCCAGTGCCAATGCTTCGCGATAGTTATCCTCTCCTTTGCAGGTAGCTCTTAAAGCCAACGTGTTACCGTAGTACCCGATCTGATCTGCGAGGTCGGCATGTTCCCGACCTGCGATGGGTGTACCGGTAATAATATCCTCTTGCCCTGTATACTTATAGAGCAGGATATTTACGACTGTCAGCAGGCCCATAAACAAGGTCGCTCCTTCTGCTTCCACCAGGGATTTCAGTGCGGTACTGACCCGGGGCCGGATACTTTTGTGTACTGTAGCACCATTGTAGGTTTTTATAACCGGACGGATGTAATCGCCCGGCAGGTCCAGCACCGGCAGTGACCCGGCAAACTGTTGCAGCCAGTAATCCCGGTGTGCTTGCAGGTTACCGCCACTCAGCTGTGCCTGTTGCCACACGGCATAGTCTTTATATTGAATACGCAGGGGTGGCAGCGGCACCGGTATTCCTTTAATCTGCGCATTATACAGCTGCAATAATTCCCGGATAAACACTTCCAGCGACCAGGCATCCATCACGATGTGGTGGATAACATACCCCAGTATCCATTTATGTGCCGCTACCTGGTATAAAGCAACGCGAAACAAAGGGCCTTCTGCCAGATCAAAAGAACGGGCAACGGCAGCTTCCATTAAGCTATGCATTTGTTTCTCCGGCGCCGCTTCGCCACGCAGGTCATGATAATCAATGTGAAAATCACGGCCGGATGGCGCCAATACCAGCTGCTGTACTTCTTCCCGTTCATTCTCCCGGAATACCGTGCGCAGGCTCTCGTGACGGTCTATCAATGCATTTACCGCGTATGTCAGTGCGGCTACCTCCAGTTCCCCTTCCAACACATACACCCCGGGGGTATTATACGCTACATTGCTATCCTCAAACCGGCTTAGTATCCATAACCTGAACTGGGAAGATGATAAAGGATAGCTTTCCTGGAGAGGAGCTTTATGAATAGCATTATAATCCTCTTTTTTATCTTTATAGGTATTGATCAGATCAATGAGATCGTTCTTATGATATTTGATATCTGTTAACAGGTCCTGGGTCAAAACGCCTTTAGGCGCTGTAATATCCAGCTTACCATCAACCAGTTTGATCTTTACATTTAGCTTCCTTAATCTTGTATACAGCGCTGATATCATATAACTAATTTTTAAGCATACAAAGCTTTACTGCTGAACAATTCTTTCTCTGCAAACAGACGGGCAGCGATCCGACCTTCTTCCTTACATTTTTCAATCAACATATTAGACTGGATGATCGGATTGGAATGTTCGGTATAATGCACATCCAGAATATGCTGTACCCATGGCTCTTCTCCCATGGCATATACATACACTTCCTTAAAATTAAAACGGTGCACCATCTCGATACCTTCGTTATAATTGCTGCCACGGCCCCGGCGCGAAAAGTCTTTTTCCCGTTCCTGCTTTTCGGTAAATACCGGCCCATATACCCAGGATGCCGGCGATCCGTCGCATTCCATGCCCATAAACAATACATCTACGTCGCCGGTAAAGTGATGCAGTTGCTCATACAATTCCGGAGACTGATTGCAGGCGTCTGCCACAGCCAGCAGGGTGTATTCTCCCAATCTGATATGATAACCCAGCTTGCTGTTGATATGCAGATCGTGGTGTTCTCCGATAAAAGGCACGCCGGTAATGACGATGCCGGAATCAGATACTACCTGTTCCAGGTCTGTCAGTTCAATGATATTTTTAAATCCGAGATGCCTGAGCATCAGTTTCAGGGAAGGGTCCTGCAGGGCGCCATCAATGTTTTTGCCGACAATAATATTTTTGGTCTTATGCCGGATCTGCAGCATGGTTTCCATCAGAATATGATCGTGGTGACCATGGGTAATCAGCACATAGTCAATTTCATCCGGCAGGTCATCATAGGTATAACGGGAGATATCAGACTCGTAGGTATAGCTCAATACCGGATCCAGTAATATGCTGTGTTCTTTTGTTTCAATCAGGATACAGGCATGGCCGAAATACCGGATGCGGATACTATCCCCGTTGTACTTATCGTAAGTAGCAGGTTCTTTCGTGGTAAAGAGGCTTTTAAACAAAGGTTCCTGCTCCGGTGTAATGCCCAGCTGTTCTTTGATATAGTCAAATGTTTGCGGGGTACGCTTCATCTTAAACAGTTCGTCCAGGGCAGTTGCACGGAATGGCAATTTCAATTCCAGGGTGTCCGGATTAGATAAGCGTGGCGTAGAAAATATAAAAGGTCTGTCGGCATCCTTCTCTATCAAAGACAAGGTTACGCACTGAAAAGATTCGATATAATAAGGACTGTTATAGATCAGTGCTTCATAGAAACGGAAGTCTGGCCGGTGGTGCCGGTCATAATACAACTCCACATATCCTTTCAGCTCTGCCGGGATTTCACGATACAGGGACTCCATCGCATACCCGGTTGCTTTTCTTCTCAACAGTTTATCGAGGGCACGGATAGCTGCCACAAAATCGAACAATGGCCTGGACAGCTCTTTGGTTCGCTCTAACAAGGCGCTTACTTCTTCTGCACAGTTACCTTCCAGGTCAATGAACGGACCTCCCTTAAAAGCGGGGTCTTTTACCGCCTTCGCGTGGGTTTCCGGATCATTGATATAAGACTCCATAATAGGAATATACCGGCCTACCACATTGAATCCTGTCAGTACCGGCGGGATGATATGATGCCAGGCATACCAGTTATTAATCAATGGTTCTACTTTCACATTGTTCCTTAAGTAAACTAATTGCGTATCCATGGGTTCAAATTTTAGATAGAAATATTTTCTTCATTTTCTGTAGCTACGGTGTCATCATTGACCCAGTAGGTTTTTTCGATTTCGTGGTAGAGTTCTTCTACAGTCGGATGGCTGAATAAAACTGACAAGCTGAGATTGACGTCGAACATTTTACGAATGCGGGTGAGCAGTAAAGTACCTTTAAGGCTATGGCCCCCCACTTTAAAGAAGTTATCTTTTACGCCGATATCTTTCCGGTCCAGGATCTCTTCCCACAGCTGCACCAGCTTTTCTTCCGTTTCATTCCGGGGCGCCACATACTCCACACCGGTCTGTATTTCCAAGCCCTGCGGGTGTTGCAGCTGCCGCTTATCTACTTTACCATTGACGGTTAACGGGAATGCTGTCAGCTGCATAAAATGATCCGGCAACATATACGCCGGCAGTATATTGCCGAGGTATTCCTGTATAGCCGTTACCGTTAGCTCTTCCTTACCGGTTACATATGCCAGCAACTCCTTTTCACCATTATGGCCGGTACCCAGGATTACCACTGCCGCATCAATATTGGGATAGGTGTTTAAGGCGCTTTCGATTTCGGCCAGCTCCACCCGATAGCCCCGGATCTTTACCTGGTCATCGTTGCGTCCTATGTAGACGATGTTGCCGGATTCTGACCATTTACCCAGGTCGCCGGTTTTATAGATGCGGTCTCCTTTATGGAATGGGTTGGGCACAAAACGTTCTGCTGTTAAAGCAGCCTGATTCAGGTATCCTTTCGCCAGTCCGGCTCCGCCTATATATATTTCACCGGTTATACCCGGAGGAACCAGGTTCATATGCGGATCCAGTATGTACAGCTGCGTATTGGGAATAGGCGTTCCTACCGGAATAGGCTCCTCTGTAAGGTGTGTTCCTGCTGCGATCGTGAATACGGTTGCACAGATACTTGCTTCCGTAGGGCCGTAGGCGTTATAGTAGGTACCCTGCTGAGCAATAGCTGCGGCATGCGCTGCTACAGCCGCCTCCCCTGCTGAGATGAGTTTTCTGATGGGTTGCAGTTTGTCTATGGACAGCATTTGCAGCCATGCCGGAGGAATGGTTGCAAAATCAATCCTGTTGTCTGCTATATATTGTTCAAACAACTGGGGATCTTTCCGTGTCTCTTCTCCGATCACATATAAGGTACCACCCGACGTAAGGATGGTAAATATTTCTGATACAGAGGCGTCAAATGAACAGGAAGCAAATTGTAATCCTCTTTCCTGTCCCTTTAAGTCAAAAACACTGCGCTGTGCCAGAATGGTATTGACAATGGCATGCTGTTCGATCATCACGCCCTTAGGCTGGCCGGTAGAGCCGGAGGTATAAATCACATAGGCCAGGTCAAGGGGCTCACTCACCGGCCCTTCCCACTGGTGGCTATACAGCTTTGCCTCCTGGATAAAACATTCCAGTTCATGCACATCTATTACCACTTTACACTCGCTGTCATCCAACATAAAGTCGATCCTGTCTTCCGGATACGCCGGGTCTATAGGTACATAGGCGCCGCCGCTTTTCAGTACGCCCAGTATCGCGATGATCATCCACTGGCTTCTTTTCAGCTGTATGCCTACCCGGTCATTTACCTTTATGCGGTACTTCTTTCTTAAATAATTACCCAGCTGGGTCGACTTTTCACTTACTTCCTGATAACTCAGTGAAAGGTCTTCAAATACGAGGGCCGGCGCCTGCGGCGTTTTTTGCACCTGCGCTTCAAACAAGGCAGCCAGTGTGGTATCTTTCGGATAAGCAGCTGCGGTATCATTAAATGCCTGCAGCAGTTGTTGCTTTTCTGCTGCTGTCAGGTAATCTATTTCCAGCAGGGCAGTATCCGGAGCCGCAATCACTGCTGCCACCAGCTGATTCAGGTGATCAGCCATCCGCGCGATGCTATGCTGCGTATAAATATCCGTGTTGTATTCGATCTGTACCTGTATGGTTTCTCCTACTTCCTGGAAGTTGAAGGTCAGGTCAAACTTACAGACCCCGCTTGCTACTTCATACCCGCTTACTTTCAGGCCATCCAGTTCCTGTGACGTGTTGGTACTGACCGTAGCTGCATTATGCAATACCAGCCATACATCAAACAGTACGTTACGGCTCAGGTCCCGCTGGGGCTGCAGTATTTCCACCAATTCATCAAACGGAAACAACTGATGCTCATGTGCATCGGAAGTATTGATCTTTACTGCAGCCAGCAATGCCTTGAAGCTATCAGCTCCTTTGAAGCGGGTTCGCATGGCTGCTGTGTTGATATAAAAACCAATCTGGTCTTCCAGATCGGCATGCTCCCTTCCTGCTGCCGGACTACCTATCACAATATCTTCCTGGCTGGTATACCGATATAACAGGGCATTTACAGCGGCCAGTAAGCCCATATATAATGTAGCACCCTGCTGCTGACAAAAGGCTTTAAAGTCTTTACCAGTGGCAGTATCCAGCAGCCGGCCCACCGCCGCACCATTGTAGGTTTTAATAGCCGGCCGGATCTTGTCGCCGCTCAATGCCAGCACCGGTGCTTCTTCCGCAAACTGTTGCAACCAATACGCTTTATGTGCGGCCATCTGTCCGTTGCCCAGCTGCTCCTGCTGCCAGGCAGCATAGTCTTTATACTGTATACGCAGCGGCGATAACACATTGGTCACTCCTTTGAGGTAGCCATTGTACAACTGCAGCAATTCCTTTATCAGAATTTCCATAGACCAGCCATCGCTGATGATGTGGTGCATCACGTAGGTGAACACCCATTTATGCGGCCCGGTCTGAAACAAGCTGGCACGTATCAGCGGCCCCGTTCCCAGTTCGAACAAGGTATTGAAGGCTACCTGTACGTGTTCTTTTACTTTCGCCTCCCCTGCCTGCTGCAGGTCTTTATACACCATACGGAAGCCTGTTGCTGCCGGTTCCAGGATAAATTGTCTGATTTGTCCGTGTTCATCTTCCTTAAACACAGTACGTAAACTTTCATGGCGTACCAGCAACGCAGCAAAGGCATACTCCAGTGCTGCCTGATCCAGCGCCCCTTCAAACACATAAACACCGGGGATATTATATGCGCTGCCGGCTTCCCGGAACTGGTTTAATACCCACAGTCTCCGCTGAGAAGACGACAGGACGTAGTTTGCCTGCGGAGCTGTTTTATGGATGTCAACATAGTCATTCATTTTTGTTTTGTAGGCATGGAGAAAATCAATCAGCTCCGCTTTATGAGACTTGATTTCATTTAACAGCTCCTCATTTAAAACGCCTTTAGGGGCCAATACATCCAGGTTGCCATCCACTAACTGAACGTCGATCTTGAGTTGTTTCAGCTTTACATATAAATCCGATAACATAAGGAAAGATTATGTGTTTAACTTATGAAATACTATTCGCCATCAGTTCTGTTTCCATGGCTTCAAATAAGGCATGGATATTATCCAGTCCAAAACCTTCGTAGTTATTTACTCTTTGTACTATTTCATAGAAGAAAGTAGCGCGGTCTCCAATGGGTGTGGTAAAAATCTGGAAGAGCAAGGCGCCATCCAGCACGTCGCACAGCACACCATGTTTTTTCAGGAGAGTGATATCCAGGTCAGGATATTTTGCAGACAGCTTTTTGTAATAGGAGTCCGGGTATGAGGTAAACCGTACCCCGTTTGCACGGAGGGTTTCCACTGATTTAAAAATGTTACCGGAGCTGAAAGCGATGTGCTGGATACCAGCGCCATAGTGCTGATCAATGAACAGCGATACCTGCGATTTGATTTCATGATCCGGCTCTACCAGTACATTGTTCACCTGTTTATTTTCTGACTGTAATACTTTCAGGAGCATCCCGATCTTCTTTTCACCATCTTTCTTCCTTTCATCAAACTGTTTGACGGTTTTTGAATTGAAAATATGGTTGAAATAGTTTTCCCACAGATTGATTTCATTCAGGCGCAACGCGCAGGCGACGTGGTCTATTTTTTCCAGTGCGGTATCTTCCCCGAATTCATCCCATTCCTGTTCAATATTTTTATATCCCGGCATGAAATCACCATTATACTGATCATAATTGATCAGTACGATCTCATTATCATCAAACATTTTCAGGGAGGCCATCTCTACACTGCCCTGCTCGTCCGTCAGTGTATGCGGGTGTTGTAGCGGAATAGCGCCGTTCTTCAAGGCACGCTGAAAAAATTCCCGTACCTGATTCACTTTCACAGCTAACTTTTTGATACCGTTGCCATGTAAGTCTACGAAAGAAACGATCTTATAGGAACTGGGTTGCGAAGCAGCCGTGATCACCAGTTTGATATCGTTCTTGACGATGTAGTAGGAACATCTGTCAGGTGCTCCGGTTTCTGGTCCACTATAAGCCACTACCTTAAAGCCTAATGCTTTTACATGCCAGTACACCACCATTTTGGCCATGCCTACATAATATTCAATGTAGTCGTATTCCATTGTCAGGAAATCAGAAGGTATAATGCCGTTGGGATTTTCCATGTTATTATTTTTCAGGATTAATTATTTATGCGGATGCAGTTTCGTTGCAGATGAACCATCAGGTAAATATTTATATGGAAACCCTTTCTACATTGTCCACTCCAAACAGTCCTTTATTGGCCCAATAGGTTTTTTCTATCTCCAGGGCAATACTTTCAATGGTAGGATTACTCAACAACTTCAGCAGGTTCAGATCCACTTCAAATTCTTTCCGGATCTGGCTGGCCAGGCGGGTGGCTTTCAGGCTATGCCCCCCTATTTCGAAGAAATTATCCATGACGCCAATCTGCTCTCTACCTAATATTTCCTGCCAGATCAATACCAGCTTTTCTTCTGTTTCATTACGCGGTGCTACATAGGCAACACCTGTTTCCATGCCTATCCCTTCCGGCTCCGGGAGCAGCTTGCGGTCTATCTTCCCGTTGGAAGTTAACGGCAACGCATCCAACTGTATATAGTACCCGGGTATCATGTAGTCGGGCAAACGACTGCTTAAATGCGTGCGCAGTGCTGTTGTACTAAAGGTGGTGGCACTCACCACGTAAGCCACCAGCTCATTTTCGCCTGCTGCATTGTTTTTCACGACTACAACAGTAGCGGTAATGGCGGGATGCGCCTGTATCGCGTGTTCTATCTCTCCCAATTCGATCCGGTAGCCGCGCACCTTTACCTGCGCATCTATTCGTCCCAGGTATTCCAGCTCTCCGCTATCGAGGAGCTTTACCAGATCACCGGAGCGATACCATTGTTCTCTATTTTTAAACGGGCTGGTAATGAAACGCTGGCTGGTCAGTTCGGGCTGGTTCAGATAACCTTTGGCTACACCGGCGCCGCCTACATATAATTCCCCCGGTACTCCAGGCGGTACCAATTGCTGGTACCGGTCCAGCACATAACAACTCAGCGTAGGAATCGGCTTGCCAATGCTGCTGCTGTTTTCAGCTATCTCCTTATCCGTAATTTCCTTATAGGTAACATGCACCGTGGTTTCTGTAATCCCGTACATATTGATTAATCGGGTATGGGGGTATCGTATTTTCCACGCCGCCAATCTCGCCGGACTTAACGCTTCTCCGCCGAAGATGACATAACGCAACTGCAGACCAGCTGCTGCTTTGGCCTGTTCCTGCTTTATGAGGTTATAAAATGCAGCAGGCGTTTGGTTCAATACCGTTACTTTCTCCTGATACAATAATTCCAGGAATGCCTGCGGATCTTTCGCTGTCAGTAGTGGCACCACGATTAACTTACCACCGTGTAACAGGGCGCCATACATTTCCCACACAGAAAAATCAAAGCAATAGGAATGAAACAAGCTCCATACATCGTGCGCACCAAAATCAAACAAGGGTTTACCGGTTTTAAACAGGCGGACTACGTTTCTGTGCGTGATTAAAGTGCCTTTAGGATGCCCGGTTGTACCGGAAGTATAAATAACATAGGCCACATCATCGGGCTTATTGACGCTTGCCGGTTCTTCCGTGGTATACTGCTCTTCTTCCAGCGCGAAATGCCATAGTTTCTGTTTGTCGATGACCGCTTTACATTGACTATCTGTGATGATATAATCAATACGTTCCTGCGGGTATGCCGGATCGATGGGCACATAGGCGCCACCAGCCTTTAAAACACCCAGTATGGCTATCATCATCCATTCACTACGTTCCAGCTGTATACCTACCAGGTCGTTGGGTTGTATTTTATAATGCTGCCGCAGATAGTGAGCTAACCGGGCAGCCCGGGCATGTAGTTCACTATACGTTAATGTCCGGTCTTCAAAAACAACAGCGGTATGATGCGGCGTATTCATTTTTTGCTCCTGCAACAGCGCTACCAATGTTTTATCCATCGGATATGTCACGCTGGTTGCCTGCAATGCCTGTAACAACTGTTGTTGTTCTTCTGGAGTCAAATAACTGACACGGCTAATGGGTTGATCCGGCCGGGCCATCACGGCACCCAATATTTGTTCGAGGTGGCGGGTGAATTGTGCCACGGTATTTTTCGTATATATGTCACTGTTATATATCAGGTTCAAATGTATCTCCCCTGCTATCTCTATAAAATCAAACACCAGATCAAACTTGCTCATGGTGGTTACTTCTCCTCCATAATGGCTCACTTTCAATGCGCCCAATGTTTGTTGAGAAGCGCCGCCACCGCCCGTTCCATTCTGTAGTACGACTACGATATCAAACAAAGGATGCCTGCTGATATCGTGTGGAATCTGCAATGCCCCTACCAGCTCATCGAAAGGATATACCTGGTGTTCGTAAGCGCCCAGCGTCACCTGTTTTACCTGTGCCAGCAATTCCCGGTAACAGGTGTCGCCTGAAAAGCGGGACCGCAATGGCAGGGTATTTACATAAAACCCTATCTGGTCTTCCAGGTCGGGATGTTCTCTACCCGCGATGGGACTGCCCACAACGATGTCTTCCTGCTGCGTATACCGGTAGAGCAATACCTTTACAGCCGCCAGTAATCCCATAAACAAGGTCGTACCCTGCTCCTGGCAAAACGCCTGTAATGCTTTACCCACCTCCGGGTCCAGGACTTTCTGTACACTGCCGCCGTTATAGGTTTTGATAGCAGGACGGGGCTTATCGGCCGGCAGTTCCAATACCGGCAACGGACCTTCAAATTGTTGCTGCCAGTAGTGGCTATGTGCCTGTAAATTTTCGCCACTCAGTTGCCCCTGTTGCCAGGCAGCATAATCCTTATACTGGATACGCAACGGTTTTAATGCAGCCGCCTTACCGGTCATGCGGGCATTATAGCTTTGCAGCAATTCCTGGATCAACACCTGCATAGACCACCCATCGCTGATGATATGATGCATCACATAGCTGAATACCCATTGATGATCGGCGACCTGGTATAAATCCGCACGTAACAGCGGACCGGCCGCCAGGTCAAAAGGCGCGATAAAGGAAGCGTTGATCAGGTCCCGCAGGCGCTGCGCTGTTTCATCTTCCTTACGCAGGTCGTGACAGGTGATCGTGAAACCGCTATCCTGCACTGATCGGATAACCTGATGTAGTTCTCCCGCTTCATCTTCTCTAAATACCGTACGCAGTATTTCATGTCGCTCCAGCAATTCCCGGAATGCATATTCCAGATTAGCCGGCTCCAGCGCTCCTTCAAATACATAGGCCCCTGGTATATTGTAGGCCGCATTTCCTTCTCCAAAACGACTCAACACCCATAACCGGCGCTGGGAAGAAGAAAGTACATACCCTGCCTGTTCTTTGATCTGCGGAATATGAAAATGGCTTTGCTGATTCAGTGACGTCAGGTAGCTGATCAGCGCTGCTTTATTGGATTTAACTGCTGCCAGCAACGCAGGATCAACTTTCCCTTTGGGAAACCGGACAGATAATTCCCCTGCCTCTAACTTCAGGTTGATGTTGTTTTCCCGCAATACAGATAACAACGCTCTCATGGTGTATTGAATTAAGTTATATTTTGATTTCTTCGTAGTCATCATCTTCCGCTACCACAGCTGTTTGCAGCCAGATATCATTATTAATTTTATCTGCCAGCATTTCAATCGTTGGTTCCTGGAAAATATTTTTCAGTTCTATCGCTGTTTTAAATGTCTTTTTCACCTGCATCACCATTCTGGTAGCTTTCAGGCTATGACCACCTATTTCAAAGAAGTTATCTTTCACGCCTATCTTTTCCCGGCCCAATATTTCCTGCCAGATCAGCAGCAGTTGCGCTTCTGTTTCATTGCGCGGCGCTACATAGTCTACGCCGGTTTCCATACCTGCTCCTTCCGGATCCGGTAAGTTGTTGCGGTCTACTTTACCGTTGGCGGTTAATGGCAAAGCCTCCAGCTGGATAAAATAACCCGGCACCATGTAGTCGGGCAGATGTTTGCTTAATACAGCACGTATCGCTAAAATATTCAACGCTGTTTTGCCTACCAGATAAGCCACCAGCTCCTTATCTCCCGCACGGTTGGACCTCGCAACCACCACGGCAGACGTCACCGTGGCATCGCTCTGCAACACACTTTCTATCTCTCCCAACTCTATCCGATACCCGCGGATCTTTACCTGGGCATCCTGACGGCCGATAAAACCAATATTTCCATCCGGCAACCACTTGCCCAGATCACCTGTTTTATAAAGTCGTTCTCCTGAGATGAAAGGGTGTGCTATAAATTTCGCGGCGGTCAGATCCGGCTGGTTTAAATAGCCTTGCGCGAGACCGGCGCCACCTACACAGATCTCACCGACTACACCTATGGGCACGGGTTGTTGCCGGTTGTCCAGGATGTAGACCGTACTGTTGCCGATTGGTTTTCCTACCGGTACTTCTTCACAGGCAGTCATGACCGGATAGGTCAAAGAGAAGGTGGTGTTTTCGGTAGGGCCATATCCATTGATAATACTGATGCCCGGATGGTGATGCAACAACGCATTGATATGTGCCGGCGATAATCTGTCGCCTCCGGCCAATACGGTTTTCAGACCACGGAACAAACTCACATCCCTGTCTACCAGCTCATTTAACCAACCGGCTGTAAACCACATCATATCTACTCCGTGTTCCTGGATAGCAGCTGATAATTGCCCGCTGTCCAGCAATACTTCTTTGCTGCATAACACCAGCTTACCACCATTCAGCAGCATACTCCAGTATTCAAAGCTGGTGGCATCAAAGGAAACCGCCCCTGTAGACAACAAGGTTTCATGACCGGTTAAGGCAACAAAGCTGGCCGGCTTCACCAAACGCACGACCGCCCGATGCGGTACCATTACCCCTTTCGGCACCCCCATAGAACCGGAGGTGTACATCACATAAGCCAAATGATCGGCCTGTAAATCAAGGTCCGGCGCATCCACGCTACCAGCTGCGTCTTCCGGCTGTGCGCTGATGGCGAAAACAGGCCCTTCGTAATAGTCCAGGTCGGCCATGTAAGCAGCCTGCGTGATCAGCACTTTGATGCCGGTATCATTTGTGATAAAGGCTTTCCGTGCTGCCGGGTACTCCGGATCAACCGGCACATACACCCCACCGCATTTCAGTACGCCTAATATGGTAATGATTAAATCTGCGGATCTGTCCAGCATGATGCCGACAAAATCACCGGGCTGTATAGCATACTGCGCCCGTAAATAATGCGCCAACTGGTTCGTCTTTTCATCCAGTGCGTTGTAGGTAAACGTGGTATCTTCAAATACCAGGGCGGTGCGATCAGGCGTTTTCCGTGCCTGTGCCGCAAAAAGGGCCGGTATGGTTTTGTCTGCGGGATAAGCCATCGTTGTTTTATTGAAGGCTACCAGCAGCTCCTGCTCTTCTTCCTGGCTTAAATAACGAATGGTATCAATAGGTATATCCGGCGTAGCGGTGACAGCGGCCAACAATTGCTCCAGATGACGAAACAGGCGCGCCATGGTATCTTTCGTATAGATATCGGTGTTATATACCAGGGTGGTACGGATGGTGGCTCCCGTTTCTTCAAAATCAAAAGACAAGTCGAACTTGCTTTGCGGACTTACCGACTCAATATAACTGCTGACCTGCAACGCACCCAGGGTTTGTGCCTCACCCGGTTTATGGGTATCCATAGACGTATTCTGTAACGCTACGGTTACATCAAACAATGGATTCCGGCTCATGTCATAAGGTATATCCAGCACATCCACCAACTCATCGAAAGGAAAGACCTGGTGTTCATAAGCATCCAGGGTCAGCGCTTTTACCAGCTCCAGTAATTCGCGGTAACTATTTCCTCCTTTAAAACGGGTACGTAATGCCAACGTGTTCACATAAAACCCGATCTGATCTTCCAGATCGGCATGTTCCCTGCCGGCGATCGGACTACCAATCACCATATCTTCCTGACGGGTATACCGATAAAACAAGGTATTTACAATAGCCAGTAAGCCCATAAACAGCGTGCTGCCCTGTTCCTGGCACAATGCCTTCAATCCCTGGCTGGCAGCGGCATTAATCACCCCGTGTATGGCTCCACCGTTATACGTTTTTATAGCAGGACGCGGCTTATCTACCGGCAAATCCAATATCGGCAGTGGCGCTGTAAACTGCTGCTGCCAATAGTCTCTGTGCAACTGTAAGGCAGCCCCACTTAACTGCGCCTGTTGCCAGGCGGCGTAATCTTTATACTGGATACGTAAAGGCGGTAGTACTGCCGTTTCCCCTTTAATAAAGGCATTGTACAACTGTAACAACTCTTTGATCAACACGCCCATGGACCAGCCATCACTGATGATGTGATGCATCACATAGCTAAACACCCATTGCTGATCGGTTAACTGATACAGCCCGGCTCTTAGCAATGGGCCTGCGGCCAGATCAAAGGGTTGTACAAACGCATTTTGCACCAGCGTATTGGCCAGCTGTTCGCGCGCGGTTTCCTGCCGCAGATCTCTGTAGGAAATTCTGAAACCAATCTCGGGTATGGTCAGTATAAATTGCAGCAGCTTGCCCGTTTCATCTTCTCTGAATACGGTACGCAGTATTTCATGCCGTTCCAGTAAAGCATAAAAAGCATGCTCCCAGGCCTCCCTGTTCAAATCGCCTTCAAATACATATACCCCCGGTAGATTGTAAGCCATATTCCCGGCGGTAAACTGCCCCAACACCCATAGTCTGCGCTGGGAAGAAGAAAGCTCATATCCGTTTTGTTCCGGCACCTGTGGTATCGTAACGAAAGTATCTTTGACTGCCTGTGCAATCAATACGGCCTGTTCTTCCAGCACCGTCAGCGAGAACAATTCGTTTAAAGAAACCTTTACATCAAACACTTTGTGTATCTGGCTCGATAAACGGGTTGCCTTTAAGCTATGGCCGCCTATTTCAAAGAAGTTATCTTTTACGCTGATCTGTTCCCTGCCCAGTATCTCTTTCCATACCAACACCAGCTTTTCTTCTGTTTCATTGCGCGGCGCGATGTAAGGCACACCGGTATGCATATCCATTCCTTCGGGATCTGGCAGATTGTTACGGTCTACTTTACCGTTGGCGGTTAAGGGTAAGGCTTCCAGCTGGATAAAATAGCCCGGCACCATATAGTCGGGTAAATGTTTACCTAATGCGGCGCGTATCGCTGCAATATGCAACGTTGTTTTACCTACCAGGTAAGCCACCAGTTCCTTATCTCCCGCACGGTTGGATCTGGCCACCACTACTGCAGACGTCACCGCTGCATCCTGCTGCAACACACTTTCTATCTCCCCTAACTCTATGCGATATCCCCGGATTTTGACCTGTGCATCCTGACGGCCCACAAAACCAATATTTCCATCCGGTAACCACCTGCCCAGATCACCTGTTTTATAAAGCCGTTCACCAGCGATGAAAGGGTGTGCTATAAATTTCGCGGCGGTCAGATCCGGCTGGTTTAAATAGCCTTGCGCAAGACCGGCGCCGCCTACACAGATCTCCCCCACCACGCCTATGGGCACGGGTTGCAGCTGACTATCCAGGATATAGGCCGTACTATTGCCAATGGGTTTTCCTACCGGCACATCCTCGCAGGCAGTCATGACCGGATAAGTCAGCGAGAACGTGGTGTTCTCTGTAGGACCATAACCATTGACAATACGGATGTGTGGATGATGCTGCAACAATGCATTGATATGTGCCGGCGATAGTCTGTCGCCCCCGGCCAGTACCGTTTTCAGGCCGGCGAATAAATGAATATCCCTGTCTGCCAATTCATTTAACCAACCAGCTGTAAACCACATCATATCTACGCCGTGTGCCTGAATCGTTGCCGCCAACTGCCGGCTATCCAGCAATACCTCCTTCCGGCACAACACCAGCTTACCACCATTCAGCAACATGCCCCAGTATTCAAAACTGGTGGCATCAAACGACACCGCGCCGGTAGACAACAATGTTTCATAACCGGTTAAATCCACAAAGCTGGCAGGCTTCACTAAACGCACGACGCCCCGATGTGGTACCATCACGCCTTTCGGCACTCCCATAGAACCGGAGGTATACATCACATACGCCAAATGATCGGCATGCAAATCAACCACCGGTGCTACCACACTACCATTCGCTTCTTCCAGCTGCACATCGATGGCGAACACAGGACCCTCGTAATAGTCCAGGTCAAAAATATAATCGGTCTGGGTGATCAGGACTTTAACGCCGGTATCTTTTGTGATAAAGGCTTTCCGCGCTGCCGGGTATTCCGGATCAACCGGTACATATACGCCACCACATTTCAGTACCCCTAATATAGCGAGGATTAACTGCGCGGATCGGTCCAGCATGATGCCAACAAAGTCGCCCGGTTGTATCGCATACTGCGCCTGTAAATAATGCGCCAGCTGGTTGGCCTTTTCATCCAGCGCTTTGTACGTAAAAGTGGTGGCTTCAAATACCAGGGCAATGCGATCAGGCGTTTGCTGCGCCTGTGCGGCAAAGAGGGCTGGTATGGTTTTATCTGCCGGCCAGACCGTTGCGGTTTCATTGAAGGCCACTAACAGCTCCTGCTTTTCTGCCTCGTTTAAGTAATTAACAATGTTCACGGGTACGTCCGGCGCCGCGGTTACGGCCGTCAGTAATTGCTCCAGGTGTCGGAAGAGGCGCTGGATGGTTGGCTCCGTATAGACGTCTGTGTTATATATCAGACTTACCTGTATGGCATCTGCTGTCTCTACAAAATTAAAAGAGAGGTCAAACTTACTTTGCAGATTGATAGCTGCTTCATAACCGGTTGTCTGCAGGCCCTGCAACGTTGGTGCCGCACCGGGTATATGCGTATCCGTATTCTGCAGTACCACGGTTACATCAAACAGAGGATGCCGGCTCATGTCGTGCGGCATATCCAACGCATCTATCAATTCGTCGAAAGGATACACCTGGTGTTCATAGGCACCCAGGGTTAACGCTTTTACCAATGCCAATAATTCGCGGTAACTATTATCTCCCTTAAACCGGGTACGTAATGCCAGTGTATGTGCGTAAAATCCGATCTGGTCTTCCAGATCGGCATGTTCCCTGCCGGCAATGGTACTACCTATAATGATATCTTCCTGATGGGTATATCTATACAATAAAGCATTTACGGCAGCCAGCAAGCCCATAAACAAGGTACTGCCCTCTTCCTGACACAATGCTTTTAAAGCCTGGCTGATAGCAGCAGGAATGAACTGATGAATGACATGCCCGTTATAGGTTTTCACAGCAGGACGAGGCTTATCTGCCGGCAAATCCAGTATCGGCAATGCGCCGGCAAACTGTGTCAGCCAGTAATCCTTATGTGCCTGTAAGGCGGCGCCGCTTAACTGTTCGCGCAACCATACGGCATAGTCTTTATACTGGATACGTAAGGGAGACCATGTTAACTCTTCTCCCTGCAGACAGGCGTTATAGACCTGCAGCAGTTCCCGGATCAATATACCCATTGACCAACCATCACTGATGATGTGATGCATCACGTAACTGAATATCCATTTTTCATCTGCTACCTGTAAGAGACTGGCGCGAATCAATGGTCCTGCCGCCAGATCAAAAGGCCGGAGCTGATCCAGGCGTACCTGTTCTTCCGGACTTTGCGCCGTTGCACGCAGGTCTTGCTGCGTAATCTGAAAGTTAATACCGGCCAATGATTGTACCACCTGCCGCAGTTCTCCCTGTTCATCTTCCTTAAATACCGTGCGCAGTATTTCATGCCGCTCCAGTAATACCTTAAACGCCTGTTCCAGCGCAGCGATATTTAAATCGCCTTCAAACACATGCACACCGGGGATATTATAAGCCACATTCCCTTCCGTGAACTGGCTTAATATCCATAACCGGCGTTGTGCAGAAGATAATACGTAGTCGGTTTGTACCGGTGCAGGAGGTATCGTAATAAAGGTCTGTTTCGCAGCCTGTGTAATCAGTGTAGCCTGGTCTTCCAGCACCACCTGGGAGAATAGTTCGTTTAAGGATAATTTCACGTCAAACACTTTATGTATCTGACCGGACAGCCGTGTAGCCTTTAAGCTATGGCCGCCGATATCGAAGAAATTATCCTTCACACTGATGATTTCTCTTCCTAATATCTCCTGCCAGATCAATACCAGCTTCGCTTCTGTTTCATTACGCGGAGGGATATACGCAGTACCCGTAGCCAGGCTCATCTCCGCCGGATCGGGCAGATTTTTTCTATCTACCTTACCATTGGGTGTCAGCGGCAAGGCCGCTAATGGTACATAATGCGCAGGTACCATATAATCCGGTAACGATTTGCTTAAGTGCGCACGCAGTCCGGCGATATGCAGGTCTGCCTCTCCGACGATATATGCCACCAGTTCTTTTTCTCCGGTAGCATTCGGCCACGCTATTACTACCGTATCTGTTATGGCCGGATGCTGTTGCAGCGCATGTTCAATTTCTCCCAACTCTATCCGGTAGCCACGTATTTTTACCTGCGCATCTTTACGGCCGGCAAATTCAATACTGCCATCTGCCTGCCAGCGTCCCAGGTCGCCGGTGCTGTATAAGCGCTCTGCTGTATTAAAGGGATTGGGTATAAATTTTTCTGCTGTCAGTACAGGCTGGTTCAGGTAGCCCTGCGCCAGAATAGTACCTCCTACATATATTTCTCCGGTAACGCCGGTGGGCACCAGTTGCCGGTATGCATCCAGGATGTATACTTTCACGCCGGCATTGGGCTTTCCAATGAACGTACCCCTGAATGGTGTATTGGTTTCACTTTCATAATGCCGGGTTGTCACAAAAATGGTGCTTTCCGTAGGACCGTACAACACATGAATAGCCGCCTGCGGGAATACGTCCCGCATGGCCTCGAGTACACTCGTAGGCACCACATCTCCGCCTACAAACAGCGCTTTTATGGCCGTATAGCTTTCCTGGGTGCCGGTTTCAGTAATGTGTCCGGTTATCTGCGACATCAATGCCGGCACAGCGTGAAATGCCGTGACGCTTTGCAATTGCGCCGCCAGATAAGGGATATCCTTTACGTTTTCTTCTGCTATCATCCTGGCTGTACCTCCCGCCAGCAGGGGCAGGAACATCTCAAACAAGGAAATATCAAATGCATGGGATGCCAACACCGGCATCACCATGGTGCTATCCGGCCGGAATGTTTTTCTACATTTTTCCAAAAAGGATATGATGCTCCCGTGCGCAATCATCACTCCTTTAGGTGTTCCCGTAGATCCTGATGTGTAAATAATGTAGGCCAGGTTATCTGCCTGTACCCCCAGCTCCGGGGCTGCTGTATCATGCGCAGAAGCTGCCAATGCCGCAGTTATGTCCAGCACGGGGCCAGCGTAATATGCCGCGTCAACAGCAGCTGCTGTTTCGGTAATCAGTACTTTGATGCCGGCATCACTGGTGATAAAGGCTTTTCTGCCGGCAGGATGTTCCGGATCAACAGGCACATATACGCCACCGGATTTCAGTACGCCTAATATCCCCACCATTAATGCAGCCGATCGGTGCAGCATAATACCTACCCGTTCTTCCGCCTGTATATGATATTGCTGTTTCAAATAGTTCGCCAGCTGGTTGGATGTTTCATCCAGTGCTTTATAGGTAAGCGAAGTATCTTCCCACACCAGGGCAATATTATCGGGGGTTTGCTGTACCTGTTCTGCAAACATTTGCAGCAGCGTAGGGTGTGGTCCTTCCGCTGTTGCGGTATCATTAAATCCGGTTAACAACGTATCTTTTTCTGCTGCACTTAAATAGTCCAGTTGTTGTAGCGGAGCAGCAGGTTGTGCGATGACGGCAACCAGTAATTGCGATAAGTGCCGTGTTAACCGTTCTATCGCACTGGTGGTATAGATGTCTGTATTATACTGAATATTTGCCCGGATCTCTTCCCCTTCTTCTATAAAGTTAAAGATCAGATCAAACATACTACCGGCAGCCACCTCTTCTGCATAAGCGCTTACCTGCAAGCCATCCAGACGCAGTACCGTACCCTCATTCATTTTAGCATTCTGCAATGCCACCATCACATCAAACAAGGCGCTCCTGCTCATATCTCTTTTAAGTGGCAATTCATCTACCAGTTCATCAAAAGGATATGCCTGATGTTCGTAGGCCTGCAGGGTGACTGTTTTGATATGGGAGAGTAATGTTTCAAAACTATTAGCTCCGCTAAAGCGGGTTCTTAATGCCAGCGTATTGATGTAAACGCCTATCTGGTTTTCCAGGTCGGCATGTTCCCTGCCGGCGATAGGAGTGCCGGTAATGATATCTTCCTGACCGGTATACCGGTATAACAGTGCCTTCACCAGGGCCAGTAACCCCATGAACAAGGTAGCACCCTGCCCGTGGCTCAAGGCCAGTAAACCTTTACTTAGTGATGCTGGTATCTGCCAGTCGATCATCGCTCCATTAAAAGTTCTTACTGCCGGACGTGGTTTATCTGCCAGCAATTCCAGTACCGGTAAAGGTCCTGCGAACTGTGTCAGCCAATAATTTCTGTGCGCATTTACCGTCTCGTCTTTCAACTGCGCCTGCTGCCAGGCTGCATAATCTTTGTACTGGATGCGCAAAGGCGGTAATGCTACCGGCATTCCTTTTACGAAGCCATTGTATAATTGCAGCAATTCACGGATCAACACTTCCATAGACCAGCCATCGCTGATGATATGATGGATCACATAGCTGAATACCCAGGTATGATCGGTCACCTGGTATAAGTCTGCCCGCAACAAAGGCCCGGCAGCCAAGTCAAAGGGTTGCGCTACAGCGGCTGCCACCCGTTGTTTTACGACTGTATCCTGTTCTTTCTCCTGCCGCAGATCCTCATAGCCTACCCTAAACCGGATGTCTGTTGCCGGCAGTATCAGCTGGTATACTTCGTCTGCCTCTCTGAAAACAGTACGCAGGTTTTCATGTCTGGCAATCAATGCTGCAAAGGAAGCTTCCAGCGCTTCCCGATCCAGGTTGCCTTCAAAGACCTGTACCCCCGGCATGTTGTAGGCAATATTGCCAGCGGTAAACTGACTCAACACCCATAGTCTGCGCTGCGACGACGACAGTACATAAGCAGGCTGCGGGTCTGCTACCGGTATCGTAGTAAAAGTTGTTTTAAGTGCAGCTGCAATCAGCAATGCCTGATCTTCCAGTATGACTCTTGAGAACAGTTCGTTGAGCGCTACCTTAACATCAAAGACTTTATGTATCTGGCTGGATAAGCGGGTGGCTTTTAAGCTATGGCCTCCTCTCTCAAAGAAATGATCTTTTACGCTGATGCCTTCGCGGCCTAATATCTCCTGCCATATCTGTACCAGCTTCGCTTCTGTTTCATTACGCGGAGGGATATACGCAGCGCCGGTAGCGAGACTCATCTCTGCCGGATCAGGCAGATTCCTGCGGTCTACTTTACCATTGGGCGTTAATGGCAATGCCATTAAAGGCACATAGTGCGTAGGGAGCATATAATCCGGCAATGACTTCCCTAAATGCGCGCGCATGTCGGCGATATTCAACTCCGTCTTACTAACAATATATGCCACCAGTTCCTTTTCTCCTGCCGTATTCGTCCGGGCGATTACAACGCTGGCCGCTATTTCCGGATGCCGTTGCAAAGCATGTTCAATTTCTTCCAGCTCTATGCGGTAGCCTCGTATTTTCACCTGTGCATCTTTACGACCGGCAAATTCGATGTTACCATCTGCCAGCCATCTGCCCAGGTCACCGGTTTTGTACAGGCGGGTTGTTTTATTAAAGGGATTGGATACAAATTTTTCTGCCGTCAGTGCAGGCTGGTTCAGATAACCCTGCGACACAATGTTACCGCCCAGACAGATCTCTCCTATTACCCCTACCGGCACCAGTTGCTGGTATTCGTCCAGTATATACACTTCCGTTCCGGCATTGGGCTTTCCGATCAGCGTGCCCCTGAACGGCGTGGTGGCTCCACTTTCGTAATGATTAGCCGTTACAAAGATGGTACTTTCCGTAGGGCCATACAGCACATGGATGTGTGCCTGCGGGAATACGTCCCGCATCGCTTCCAGTACACTGGTAGGCACGGCATCTCCTCCTACAAACAATTCTTTTATAGCCGGATATTTTTCTTTTATGCCGGTTTCAGTAATGTAACCGGTCACCTGCGACATCAGTGCAGGTACCGTATGGAAGGCGGTGACTTGTTGTAATTGTGTGATTAAGTACGGTATATCCTTCACGTCGTCCTCATGTATCAGCATCGCTGTACCTCCGGCCAGCAAGGGCAGGAACAGTTCAAACAGCGAAATGTCAAATGCATGCGATGCCAATACCGGCATCACCAACGTTCCATCCGGCCGGAATGTTTTGCGGCATTTTTCCAGAAAGGATACGATGTTTTCATGTGCCACCATCACCCCTTTAGGTTTGCCGGTGGACCCCGACGTATAGATGATATAGGCCAGGTCTGTATTGCTTACATTGGTACGTAAGACCTTTCCCTCATGCGCGCCGATATGCCGGAGATCATGCTGGTACCGGTGCTTACCGTTCCGTGTCAAAGGCCGCTCCTTATTGATATGCAGCAGGGCATCATAACGGAAGTCCGTTAATTCATTGGCAATGGTATAGATCTTATCACTGTAATGAATATCCGCTATTCCTATGTTGTCGCGGATCAGGTCATCCAGGTAATCTTTTGATACAAATAATTCTGCCGACAGATCTGTTTTAGTCCGGACACCCGCTCCTTCGTGGGATCGTTTGAAAGCAGTCAGGTCATCAATCAATGCCTGCCGTCTGTCTTCGTCCATGATATCTCCGATAAAAAGCCAGCCGGTATTTTTCATTTTCCCGATGGCCTTTTCCAATACCCCTCGTAAGTAGTTATGTCCGTCAAAGCTCTGGATTACACTGTTGATGATCACCAGATCGAAACCCTCATCCGTCAGCTGATCTATTTCATGCGCCGGCATACAGGAAAGCGTGATATGCGTATATCCTTTCTCTGTAACGGCATTAGCGGTATTTTCCAGAATAACGGATGAGAGGTCTGTTCCATGGTAGGCGCCTACATAGGGGGCAATCTGAAACATCGTCAATCCCGAAGAACAACCTATTTCCAGCACCCGCATGGCCGGGTGCAGATAATCTTTCAATTTCAGATAAGCGTTCTCGCTATACTCCTGCATTTCCCGTTCCGACAGGTATTCGCCGGTATAACTGCTCATCCAGCCACCCTGAGATATCGCATCGGTGGCCGTGCTGCCCACGTGATCCCACAGGTCTTTGCGCATCAGGTCATTCCGCCACAAACCACGCTCCTGATAGATATCAGCACTGTCTACACACACCAGTTGCTGTATCCCTTTGCCCCGCCATTGCAGGCGGTTGGCAAATTCAATCCGGTCTTTTTCTGTCAACAGAATATGGATAGCCGCATCTTCCAGCATGTATAACAAGCGCTCTTCCGGATAATTGGCATCCAGTGGAACATACACACCACCTGCTTTCAGAATAGCCAATATAGATACCGGCAAGGCCGCATTGCGGGATTGCAATACGCCCACCCTTTGTCCCTGCTGCAGTCCGGCGCTATGCACCAGGAAATGCGCCAGCTCATCTGCACGCTGCCCCAACGCCTGATAGGTCAGCGACGTTGTTTTATCTGTTACCGCCGTATTTTCCGAGCTGACGGCACGCTGTTTTTCAAAGATCTCGTGGAAGGTGGCATGGTCTGACACGTCCTGCCTTTCTCCCCTGACATAATCCGCTAATAAAGCTTCGGCAGCTGTGGGCGTCAATAAACTGATGCCGGATAAGAAAATATCCGGTTGCGCCAATACGGTTTTTAATACCTCTATGAAATGCGCTGCCAGCCGTTCTATGCTGGTACGATCGTAAATAGCGGCGTAATATTCCAGGTTAATAACTATATCCTCACTTCTTTCCGTTACAAACCACGACATATCAAACTTGGTCGTGCGGGTACCATTCCATTGCGATAAGATATCCCTGTTATCTTCCGGTACCGGTACTGACAATACGGAGGTATCGCCTGTCGTTTCCACAAAATTCTGTACGACCAGCGCCACATCAAAGATGGGATTGGCGGACGGGTCGCGCTCCAGCTTCAACATATCCACCAGGTCTTCAAACTGCACATCCTGGTTTTCGTAGGCGGCGATACAGGCATCTGCCACTTCTTTATAGAACGCAGCAAAATGTTGCTCCGCATGGGGATAGTTCCTGATAGCCAGCGTATTGACGAACATGCCTACAATACGTTCCAGTTCGGGATGCCGACGCCCCGCAATACCGCAGCCGATTAACAGATCATCCTGCCCGGTATACCGATGTAATAATACATTCAACACCGCCAACAGGGTCATCTGCAAGGTGCCCTGGTGCTGTATGCCGAACCTCCTTACCTGCGTCGTCAGGGAAGCATCCAGGGTAAACGTATATACATCACCTTCAAAAGTAAAAGCAGCCGGCCGGGGACGGTCTGCCGGAAAATTAAGTTTAGCTATCCCTTTGGAAAACTGTGATAACCAGTATGTTTCCTGCGCTTTCAATTCTCCGCTTTCCAGCAACTCATTCTGCCAGGTGGAGAAATCGCGGTATTGCAGCCGTAGTTCCGGTAATGACTGGTTCCCGTACAACTGCATAAAATCTTCGGCCAGTACCTGCCGGGATGTACCATCTGAAATCAGGTGATGGGTATCCACTACCCAGACATAGCCCAGGCCTTTCACTTCCACCAGCGAAGAGCGCATTAAAGGCGCCTGACTGATATCAAAAGGACGTATATAGGCATCTAAATAAGCCGCAAAATCCGTTGCTTCGCATTGATGTGCTTCCAGCTCAAACGGCACCGTTGCGTGGATCTGCTGCATCGCGATGCCGTCTATTTTTACAAAAGCCGTCCGGAAGCTTTCATGCCGGTTGATCAGCTGCTGCAACACTGTGGCGATGCGTTCTTTGTCGGCCGTTTTTCCCAGGTAGTTGACCAGCGGCATATTGTAGCTGGTACTGCCGGGCGCAAATTCATGTAAAAAGAAAAGGCGCTTCTGTGCCGATGACAAAGGGTAGTACGTCTGCTCCGGCGCCTTGGGAATCGCGATATAAGCCGTTTTAAGGCCCTTTCTGATCAGGGCTGCCTGCTGCTCCAGCACCGGGTTAATAATCAGCTCTTTCAGGGCTAATTTCACTTCAAATGCCTGATAGATACGTCCGGCCAGCCGGGTAGCTTTCAGGCTATGACCTCCCAGGTCGAAGAAGTTATCTTTTGCTCCGATCTCTGTTCTCCCCAGCACTTCCTCCCAGATAACAGCCAGCCGTTTTTCCGTGGTATTCCGCGGTGCGATATAAGTCACCGCAGAAAGTACTGCCGTGCCTACCGGGTCCGGCAGATTACGCCGGTCTGTTTTACCATTGGGCGTCAGGGGCAGCTGCTCCAGCTGCATAAAGTAAGCTGGTATCATGTAGCCAGGCAGGGTTTGCCCCAGCGCGGCCCGCAATGCCGTAATATCCAGTTGGTCCTTGCCCGTTATATAGGCGACCAGTTGTTTTTCACCCGCGGCATCGGTATGTACTACCACGATAGCCGTTTCCACCGGCGCATAGGCCAGTAATGCATTTTCAATTTCTCCCGGTTCAATTCTGAATCCGCGGATCTTTACCTGGTCATCCTTCCGGCCGGCGAAAGCGATATTGCCATCCGGCAGCCAGCGACCCAGGTCACCGGTTTTATACATCAGCGTACCAGGCACCAGCGGATTGGCCACGAACTTTTCCGCCGTCAGCGCCGGATTGTTCAGGTATCCCCGGGATAAACCATACCCACCTACACAGATTTCGCCGATGGCGCCCGGCAGCGATAACTGCTGCAACGGATCGAGGATATACACCGTGCTGTTGCTGATCGGTTTCCCGATAGGAATATCGCTCAGCGCACCGGTAATCCGGTAGGCGGAAGAGAAAGTTGTATTTTCTGTAGGCCCGTATCCATTGATGATTTCCAGGTCCGGATAACGGGCATGCAAGGCATTGATATGATCGGGCGATAATTTATCGCCGCCGGCCAGGATGGTTTTCAGGCCACGGAACATTTCCAGGTCTTCTTCGATGAGCTGATGCAGCCAGCCGGCCGTAAACCAGACGATGCTGATCTGCTGTTCCTCCAACACTGCTGCCAGCTGGGTGGTGTCCAGCAGCACCTCCTGTGTGCAAAATACCAGGCTGCCGCCATGCAGCAAGGCGCCCCAGTACTCGAACGTCGTCACATCAAAAGCGACGGCGCAGGTAGCCAGCCATATTTCATCGCCGGTGAAGTGGTAGTAGTTGGCGCCTTTCACCAAACGTACCACGCTGCGTTGTTCTACCATCACGCCTTTGGGTTGCCCCGTGGAGCCGGAGGTATATATCACGTAGGCCAGCTGGTCTGCCGCGATGTCCACTTGCAAATTGTCCGGCGTATAGGCGTGGCTGACCGCTTTAAAGGCTGCCAGTACTTCTTCATTCACCAATACCTTACACTGGCTGTCGGCCACAATATGTGCGATACGTTGCGCCGGATAGGCCATATCTACCGGCACATAAGCGCCACCAGCTTTCAGGATACCCAGTATGGTAATCATCAGCCATTCGCTGCGGGCACACTGAATGCCTACGAGCATGCCGGATTCTACGCCGTAAGTGGTTTGCAGGAACCGGGCCAGCCGGTTGGCCTGTTCGTTCAGTTCCCGGTAAGTAAGTTGTATATCTTCAAATATAAGGGAGGTCTTGTCCGGTGTTGCCTGTACCTGTTCTTCAAACAGGGAAACAATGGAACGATCGGCCGGGAAGTCGGCAGCGGTATCATTATAACCGGTCAGTAGCTGTTGTATGGTGGCGTCATTCAATACAGGCAGCCGGTTCACCGCCGTATCCGGCTGATGGATGGCAGCTGTCAGCAACTGCATAAAACAGGCAGCGATGCGGGCAATGGTGCTTTCGCCAAACAGGTCCCGGTTATATTCAATCGCCATCTGTAAAGCGCCACTGGTCGTTTCCAGGAAATTGAAAGAGAGATCAAATTTGCTGGACAGGTGTTCCATGCCATTGTATTCACTTACCTGCAGTCCGCCTGTCTGCGCCGGATCGGGCGTATGCCCCGCCGCATGGTTCTGCAGAATCAGCATCACATCAAACAAGGCACTGCGGCTCATCTCCCGTTGTAATGGCAACGCCTCAACGAGTTCATCAAACGGATAAGCCTGATGATCGTAGGCTGCCAGGGTTATTTGCCGGATCTGCTGTAACAGCTGCAGGAAAGTATCGTCTCCGCTGAACTGTGTTCTTAACGCGAGGGTATTTAAATACAAACCAATCTGGTCTTCCAGTTCGGCCTGTTCACGCCCCGCAATCGGGGTACCAATAATAATATCTTCCTGTTGGGTATAACGATGTAATAAACTGTTGAGTACAGCCAGCAGTCCCATAAACAAGGTAGCACCCTGCTCCCGGCAAAGCTGAAGCATACCCTGACAGCTATCGGGCGCAATGATATGGGTCACCAATCCACCGTTATAGGTTTTGATGGCACTGCGCGGAAAATCCAGGGGTAGGTCCAACACCGGCAAAGCGCCACTGAACTGTTCCAGCCAGTAGGCCCTGTGCGTCTGCAAGGCGTCTCCTGCCAGCAATGCCTGCTGCCAGGCGGCATAATCCCGGTACTGGATAGACAACGGCGTCTGCGGCAACGCTTCGCCGGCCAGGTGTACCGCATAATACCGGAATAATTCCTGCAATAAAATACCCATCGACCAACCATCACTGATGATGTGATGCAACACATAACAGCATACCCATTTCTGTGCGGCGATACGAAATACGGCCACCCGCAGCAGCGGACCTGCCGCCAGGTCAAAAGGCCGGGTACAAAAACCCTGCAACAGACTTTTCAGCGGCTGCTCTGCTTCCGGCACTCCCTGCAGGTCCTGGTATTCCACCTGAAATCCGGTAGCTTCCGGCGCCAATACCTGTTGCCATACTATGCCGGCTTCATCCTGTACAAACACTGTGCGGAGACTCTCATGCCGTTGCAACAGTTGCTGGAAAGCGGTTTCCAACGCCGCGTTATTCAGCGTTCCCTCAAACACATGAATACCCGGAATATTATACGCTATATTACCTTCTTCAAACTGGCTGAGTACCCACAGGCGACGCTGCGCATTGGATAATACATACAATGGCTGGTCTGCAATACGGGGAATATTGCCGGTCGCTTGTTGTTGTTTCTTTTTCCGCTCTGCTTTAATGAAATCAAGAATAGCGGCTTTGTGGTCTTTCAGCTGCGCTTTGTCGGATGCCGTCAGCGCACTTAAAGGACCATTTAAACGGATATTGAGGCCGGTGTCATCCACGTCAATGGCTAGGCCTTTAGACTTAAGTGATGACAGTATGGATAAAACATCTTTCATACCTGGATAAATAATTTTTAAAACACGGGAAAGGTATTGGGTACACTCCCTTTATTGGCTGAGCATACGGGTGAGATTGCGGTTCATCGGGCTTTCACGCCCCTCCGTATGCAGCGCTGCGAATATTTCCTATGTATGCGTATGCTAATTTTCTTTCCTGAATTTTATTCGTTTTATAACCGTTACACCGCTGTTGTATTTTTCAACAAGTCCTGTTGGTTTTTATTAATAATATTCCTGCGTCCCTATCTCCCACGTCCTTTTCTGTAAGCACGGACATGGGAATACCCGCATTCCTGATGCAGTCTGCCGGCAAAAGAATAGCCACCGCTAATCCCCTAGCAGAAAAAATCGCATCTATTAAAACCGGGTATTTTTTTAATACCTCACTGACGATGGCATCAACGTTGATTGATTGCTCCGGCTGCATCACTTTGCAGTATGATGAGGCACTATTGATGTGAAGACCGGGTAGTATGTTGGCAAAGGCGACTGAGCTGGTATATTACCGATATCAGTCGCTGCATTTAACTCACTTGTTTTGATAAGCAAACAACGGGCATATCCACGAGAATATTCCTGTTCAATAGATTAACCCGCACGAGCATTTTATTTTTCCCTTCTATTTTAATCATTTCACAATGCAATCCTGTGAAAGGTCCTTCCTGTATATATAACTTCTCGCCTACTTCAAAATGGGCAGCGGAAACAATTACATTATCACTATTGATCACCAATCTGATCTGGTCAATTATTGCTGGTTTTACTATCGCCGGTACTTTCCCGATCTTTACATAACAATGTACCCCTTCAATATCCAGTACTTCACGATACTCCGTCTGCTTATTTAAATAAACAAATATGTAAGAGGGGAAAGCAGGAATATAAAGGATTTTCTTCCTGTCATGCCATTGTCGCGCAGTTTTTATCAATGGCAGATAATGGGTGATGCTTTTTTCAAAAAGTTCATCTGAGATTTTTTTTTCTTTACGGGGACCAGTGTAAACAACATACCATCCAGAGGCAAAAGCAAGCATAGAGAACACCTTTTTATAGGGTTATAAATAAGTACACAAGTGAAATAGCACATTAATGACAACAAACAATCATCTGTTTAAAAGCAAAGGGTTACACGTTATCCCACAGCAGGTTAACAGATTTTAAAGTATGACCGGTGGTCGTATGGACAGGCATTTTCATGCACCATATCCGGCATGCTTAATAGTAAAGATTAACAAGGTTATAAATGGTCATCGCGTTTAAGCGACCTATCAGTTTAACAGTTAACATTTTTTTCGGTTGATGCCGGGGAACTACTTCTTTATTGTGCTATTGATTCTTCAGCCAGCGCGTCGGCGCACAGGTTATCCTTTTCAGTCATGCTAATACTGATACTACTTATATATACTTTACTACGATACTGATTGTCTTTATCTGAATGGCGTATTAAACTAAAGCCGTACTCCAACCCGGTATATCAGTATCATACCGGGTTTCCTGAAACATTACGTCTCTTTTTCTCCTTTTAGCAATTACTTGAAATCTGAAAGATAAGATGCAATCTTTTTTATTTTAGTCTTCTCAACATACACCTTACGGCCTGTGTCATATCATGATTCACTGTTTAGGTGTTGTTCAATACAGGACGCATCACGAGTTAATTATAAAAAGTTACTTTATTACTTATAACAGGATAAAGCTATCGCTACTGTAAGTAACAACTTACTGTTTTTGGTTGAATAAAATTATCTGATGGACTGATTTGGTTAACAGTGATAGAACCCTTCATTATCAATGATAACAAGTGCAATACTGTGACAGTCTTTTAATTAAAAAATGTTACTTAATGAAACCGGATTAGACATTTACTATTTAACGAAACAATGCCACGAGTCTTCATTTCTTTATTTCTATATTCTACTCTAAAATTTATGCTGCGCATTTCCATCATTACAGTAAATGGCCATATGCATTGTACTATCGCTGTATAATTGCCGAAAATGTTTTGTGCTGTCTCTTATCAGTTGAATTTTAGCAATATACTTTTGATGTTAAATTTCACCAACATTCCCCCATTTGGGCTACAAATCTATACTCAAGTCAGCAGGGTTGGTTAACTTATTACGTTGAGTGATAAAGATATTAAAATAAATATAAGGCAAAAAATTTAATTCTCTAGTTCGCCTATACATGATAAAAATAATTTAAACAGCGGTACTTACATCTTCTTTATTTATCGTATCCGAAATGCGCGCTCCTGCAGCGATGCAACTGTACCGCAGGCATATCATGACAGCTGCCAACTTTTATTAACTATGGTTTTAAAAAGGGAATACCAACAACGTAATGCCATCTTTTCTGCAGGAATACCCACATTACCTTAACGGCTATCCCACTCGTTAATACATCGGATCCGCCGTTTCGGATTTGAGCTTGTCTTTCGTCTTATTAAAATCCTGTAGTCCCGCGTAGGGATCAATGAGGCTGATCAACGGCCGGCCAATGAAGACGCCCATGCCTATGTCACATTGTAAAAAGTAGGCCTTCCCCGGGAGAATTTTCATAAATATCTCTTCCAGTGCTTCTGTCCTGGCCGATATTTTAACATGCCCCGTTTTAGTAACTTTTATGACATGCGCGGAATTCCTTTTGATACGGCAAATAACCGAATCGTCCAACATAACATTATAGGGAATAGCGGCGCCCAGGGAGGATCTGGAACGATACACGTACAAAAGCGCATAGGCAGCTGTATCCGGTAATAATGTTCTCATGACGGAATCATGGGCTTTGTTTTTTTCAGCAAACATAGCCACCGTATCCAGATAATAATAAATTTCTCCAAACAGCCGGTAACAGGTACTGAACATATCCGGAAACTTCAACTCTTTAATGACGATAATGTTGCCTCCTGCTTTGATGGCTTTTTCCCTTGCCTCCTCTATGATGCTTTCATAGTCGCAGTTGATTTTAAAACCACCATCGGTTATTTTCAGGTCTTTTATCTTCCTGGCGCCGGCCGGCAACCAGCCATTCCTGTTAATAAAAAATATATTTGCCGTATCTGAAAGCATGCCGGCGTTGACGGGGATGTACAGGCAGGATAACAGTAAAAATGTGACGATTGATTTTAAATATAACTTCATATGTATAGGCATTGCGAACCGCATAAACGTCTGACTATTCCCGGCGACGGATACCCTCCTCCGGTATCGCAATATTAGGAAATTATGGATAAAGAACCTGCATAGTGCCGCCAATATTACCTCTCACAGCTGTTTATGACTGGCTCCACACCACCTGTCAGCGAACTCCGGCAGCATATGATCAGCTATGTCCATCCAGGTAAGTCTATATCATCGCTACTGCTGAAGCGCCTATACGATAACAGGATTTAGTTATATTTGGTAACAGACTGAAATTTATCACCCAAAAACCACTGTCATGAAAAAATCTATCAAAAAGCTCGCACTGAAAAAAATTGTTGTGGCCAAACTCAACGAAACTACGGTATGCCAAAAACGTCCTACCCTTGGAGAATGGACTTGTAATTTCACTATCAGGACCTGCGCCTCCGTTGAATTCGGCTGTTAGCGGCATATACGGCACGCTGAAATGCCGGATGTCAGCGGTAAGCTATCTTTATTTCCTGCCACACATGGCTTTATTTTCACGCGTAAGCGCACCGCTGAACCCGGTGCGCTTACTGTTTGTAACTGTTTATCGCAACGCATCTTTATCTGTATGCGTTCCTTCATCACAAAAGTATTTTATGCGCAGGGTATCTCCTACCATATTCAGTCTGTTTACCCGGGAGCCTTCATCATTTTCATGCTCACTTAATACGGCAGGCAATCCAAAATAGTTATAGGCTACGATTTTACCAACACCAGGTGGTGTAGGTCCAAGTATATTATGGGTACTGAAATCATTGAAAACAAACTGCCATACTTTGTTGGTACGATAGATACCTGGTTGATGATCATAGGTAAATCCTGCCTTATCTCCCAGCGGATTATAGCTATAAGTATAGGTATAGCCGCCTACTTTTGTTTCAACAATTCTGCCTTTATAATCGAGTTGATGGGTATAATAAGCACCTGGCGATGCCAGCACACCCGGCTCCCTGCAACTATCTGCATACCAGCCCAGATAGAAATAAACTGTATCCAGTACCGTTACTGCATCAGGATATCCATATCGGTGCCAGCCAATAATATCTTCATGGTAAGGCAAGGGATTACCCGGATCAGGTTTTGAGGTGATAATAAAATCATGCAGCCGCCCCTGCTGATCATACCTGAAATAGTAAGGCGTATTTTGCACCTGATAGCTGGCATCCGTGGTGGTCACGGTTACACGGGTAGGCTTCCCCTGGTGATCGTAATAGAAGTCTGCTATTTCAATGCGGCCCGGCATATGCATATACATGGTCTTAATCTGGCAGAAGCCGCGATCTTCCGCACCGGGAACAGCGATCGAATGTTTGTTGCAACCAGGGAGCAAGCAGCATGCCGCATACAGTAGCAGGATGGCCCTGCCATACATTTTTGTCATAGATGATAGGTTTAATATGTGAAGAATAAACAAGCTACCTCACCGGCACTATCAGGAAGGGGTATACGGCAACAGGAAAATTAACTACCAGGAATCAGCCTGTTTCCATCAACGGCATGCGTATTCATTGAACGGAGAGATGATGATTACGTATATGGATCCGAGGCAGATCGAAAATAATGTATTTCTATGCTATTAAGGCTAGATAACCAGCCACTATCATGCATTACAACAAAGCAGCCGGACATCCGTACCAGCTGCCTGAAAAAAGATATATTACCGTAACGGCTACCAGCATTGATACTGCTGACAAACGGCACCATTGCCAGGACTGGTAATATCTACACATCTGGTAATCTGTATGCTGTCCGGTTCAAAAGGGATGGTACGCGCTCCCCCTTTGATTGCTTCCAGGCGCTGCATACCAAGATCTGCGATCGCTGTTTTTCCGAGGAACAATTTTTTCCCCAGCTGCATTGTTTTCTTCTTCATAAGTGAGGTTAATTATAAGTGATCAAATGAATAATAAACAGATAACCGGATATAATTAAACAGGATAAAACCCGCCTGATTGATAAACGGAAAAATGGGAATTTTATCGCAGACGAGGTATGATCATTACTACCTATTATCATTCAGGGGCAAAACGAGGCAGCCGGACCAACATCAGCCGGCTGCCTGAATAAGATACATTACCGTTTAATCACGGTGCAATTTTTACCAGCACGGGAAGAGCTCACAAGGTCTATCAGGAGCGGGGCTAGTCGATTCTACACACTTAGTAATCTGTATCGTATCTGGTTCAAAAGGACCAGTTCCGGTACGGGCTCCGCCCTTGAGTTGTTCCAGTTGATGGGTGCTAAGATCTGCGATCGCTGTTTTTCCGAGGAATAATTTCTTTTCCAGTTGAATTGTTTTCTTTTTCATAAGTGGGTTGATTATAAGTGATCAGATTAACAATAAACAAATACAGGTTGTGTACAGATAACTGAATATAGATAAAAAGGATAAACCCGCCAAATGATTATGATAAGTGTAAGGCGCTCTTACAGGGTACCGCAGCTTCAAATTTTCAAGCGGACGACTATCAGGGGCAGGTAATTCACCTTGGCTACAGTGGCTTATCCGGTTATGGTCTTCTACTCCATTTACTGATTTTTCAGGTGACAGAAAAGTATATCCACATCTTTCCTGATGCTAACTTTCATGCCTACATGCAGGCGGATCAATCCAGAAAGTCAGGCGGAAAAATTTCCTGTCCATATTTCCCGGCCAGGATAATTAGTTTTTCCATCGATGCCTGATCTATCTGCGGAGCAGGCAGGAACTGACCAAATTCCACAGGCGTACCTATCTCGTTGAAAAGCACATCGAGACCGGCGGGAGCTACCCGGCATAACAAACGGGCAACCTCCGTCGTGTTGTTCCGGAAGCTATGTACCATTCCCCCTTTAGGGATGTGTACAAAAGCTCCTTTACCCGCGGTATAGGCACCTGCTTCCGATCTGAATTCAATGGCACCCTCCACGACATAAAACGACTCTTCCACAGCAGCATGCGCATGCGGAGGAGGACCACCGCCAGGGGGAATCAGCATATCGAATGTGGCAAAGGCGCCCTGGGTATCTGTCCCTCCCAAAATTATCCTGTAGGTATCTCCTACCACTGAAATACAGGGGCCGTCATTTGCGTCAACAGTAATCAGGTGCTTGTTTTCTGTATAGGTCATAATATGTATTATAAATACGGTATTCAAATGTGAAAATATTGTACGAAACAAAATAGCCATGTAAGACAGGAAAATAGTCCGATAGACAGCAATGTCTTCCTCAAACGGTTCGCCAGTAACGCGAAGGTGGATAGCATTACTTTCTTTCGTATAATATATAATCCGTTGCTACAGGAGTGAGTCCATTCTCTTTGCATGCAGTGGCAATTTGCGCTCTGTGATAAGTGGAATGATTAATGACATGAAACAATATTTCCCAGGTCTGTTTACTAAAAACCCTTCCGTCTTTCATTTTGTACTGAATGGTATTATGCAGATCTATTTTATCGAGGAGCAGCTGTGTCTGTTCGTAATTGACTTTATTAATAGCTGGAACGTCTTGTACAGTATGCATATCCCAGACGCTGAAAACAAGATCCCTGGACGCCATTCTATGATTCCATATCTGATGCGCATTCAGGATGTGGCTGTACAGCTTTATTATTTTTCCGGCTACTTTGTCTGTATGTTCAAGAAAAACTTCTTCTAACTTTTGATTGCAGTGGTTATTGTAGTCAAATAATTCTTTAAAGATGGGTTTCATGGATCATTATTATTTTTCGGGAATGAGTGCTTCTATTTCTATCTCCACCATCATTTCCGGCAATCCCAGCTCCTTCACGCCTATCCAGCTGCCAGTCGGAAAATGATGCGTGTATATTTTGTGCCGGTATGCAGCATTTTTTTGCAGCTCTGCCATACTGGTGGTATATATATTTTCCAGTATTACATCTTCAAAAGTGCCCCCATAATGCTTTAATACCTTTTCTAAACTGGCATAACAATTTTTCATTTGTTGCTGATAATCATTTTTCCCGATGGGCTTACCCTGATCATCTATACTAATTACGCCGCCTACCTTAACGATGTCTCCCACTCTTACAGCCTGTGTGTAGCCATACATTTTTTCCAGTTGCGGCCGGAGCTGGAAATATTCCGGCTGCGCTACTTTCGCGGTTTCAGTTTTTGTCTGATCACCTGCAGGAGCAGTCTGTTTACAACTGTATATAGAAAAACCAAGCAAGGCGATTATTCCGGCTATCCTGATTTTACCGGATAAGTTAATAACTATCTCCATGAGCCGCTATTTTTTGTAAAAATAACAAAAGTTACCGGAGGGGTATGTCATTACAGATTTAAATAGTCTGATTACGGATTATTGTAACTGGTGTTCCTGAGGATGTTTAAATGCATTTCCGTTAAACAAGCGCGTGGTTATTGTCTTTTATGCATTTAATTAAAAAGAACGGATAGTTCTCTGTAACTGCTGTGATTTCAAATAAACCAGCGTTACCAAACTCAGTATTGATTGATGCAAGATCATAAAAATACATGTTGACACCATCGAATATTTCATAACGATCTTTGCTCACCCATTTACCCTGCCCATAAGTGGATGCCTCCTTTGAAATAACGGTGAAGACCATATCGCCACCCGGTGCCAACTGATTGTAACAGGCCTGAATTAGCTGCTGTCTTTCCTCCGTGCCTAATAGATGGATCAGCGCATAGCAAAAGATACCTTCATACTGGTTGTTATCAAATGGCATATCCGCTACGGAACCATGATAGATCTGCATGCCTGTTCCATAATGCTTCCGGGCTATTTCAATCGCTGTTTCAGCTATCTCTATGCCTGTTACCTTCATGCCGTTTTCTATGAAAACCTGCGCATTCCGGCCATAACCAATGCCAGGAATCAGGACGTTCTTCACGGATTGCTGCACAAAAAAATCCTTTGTTAATATCGCAGATCGGGCCGGTTCAAAACCCCACATCTCCCGCTTCTCCGCAAAGGCAGCTTCCCAAAATTCTTTCTTTCCGGTTCGCATCTTTTAAAAATTTGCAACAAAGTTACATTTTTAAAACACACCTTTTCAGCTGTTAGTCGTAGATTTTATTTTATTTAACCGATAGCTCATTTCATACCGAATACCTTCATTTGTGCTTTGTGTATATTGTGCGATGAGATGTATAGCATCAGGGGTGCCTATTTCATAGAGCAGCCAGCTAAACCACTTTGCAATGACATTATCATCTGAACAGGTATATTCCAGATAGTCGAAATGACTTTCCAGTGCTTGCTTTACAAATGGAATGGTAGTAGGACTTTTAATATCCTGCAGTAATTTCGCTATTGCCTGATGCTGATAATGCCCGGGAGTTATCAGCAATTCATTGAGTAAGGCGATAGCAGTATCGTCTATCCGGACCTCCCCCTCTTCTACTTCCTGCAATAGCCGCGAGTATTGTTCATTCATATCTTTATTTTGGCGTTCACTATTTCCCTGGAAAATTCGTCGTGCTATAAATGGCCCTTCTGCCTTATTTCGGGTTGCCTGTCTTACTCTCTTCCTTCACAATATAATCCAGCATTTGTGCTTCATCTCTAAAGCTTCTCTTTCCAAACTGCTGCGTATAACGTTTATTGATAAACTCCAGCAGTCTTTTTTTATTATAAAATATTTCCCGGTCATCCCCCACTCTTTTGCCGTTATGTAATACCACCACTGCACTGTAGTTTGATCTGGAGGTTTCCTGGAGGTTATTAGCGGCATCATAGGATGTGTATTCATTTTCTTCACTCCTGAAAAGAATACGCACTGGCTGCTGTTCTCTTATTATCTGCCACGTTTCTCCCCGATACCTGGTATACATCAACGAATCCCTGTTATCAGGGGATACAATCTTTGCCTGGATGACAGATCCTAAAGGAATATATTGTTTTGTACCATCCTGGTCTGTAAACCCAAATTCGAACTGATAATTGATACCTTTAAAACGGACGATGCCGGTTACAAGCTGGTTACGGAGCGTATCTATAACAGGCCGGCGCTGTTGGTCCCGTTTCTCATAAATAAAATCACCTTTTCCCTGCAACTTTCCTTTTTTCCCTCCAACCGGATAAAACGCGGCACAGGAACAAAGACATAACAACACCAACAACCACATATAGCTATATGTACTTTTGCAAATCATACAACAACTGAATTTTCCTTACTGATAAAATCACTGTTTCACCTTAACGTGGGTAGCAGCTCATTTCCCGCTTCCTTTATCTTCCCTTGCCATCAAATATAAAATTTTGGCTAACAAGTTAAAACCTGTTAACCAAAATTTTACATTTTATTCTACGACACAATTATTGTAATATATGCTGCTTCGCCCATTCCATGATATCCACCGTAGGTATCTGGTGTTTTACATTGAACGTTTCTTCTTTAGGCCAGGTTACGCCCGGGTTGGTAAACACCAGCCGATACCGTTTAAACGGATCTGCCGGATCTTTTTGCAGCTCGTTCTCCAGATGGTCGGTACTCCATAAGACCCTTTCAAATTTTGTCTGGAAAAGCTGCTCCATTTTATGCGCCATCTCTTCAAACGTTACCGTATCTCCGGCTACAAAAACAACCTGGTCCAGTATCTCCGGTTGGTGAAATAAGATCGCCACCGTCAATGCGCCAATATCTTCACAGGCCGTCAGCGTAAGGGAGTGCTGCCAATCGCGCAATGCACGCACTACTTTCCCGGACAGACTGATCACGCCAAAATCCTCCCGGAACAGAAAACTGGTAATCATGCCGGTGGAAACAATGATCCAGTGGGTCTTATTTTGTGCCCGCAACAACGCCCGCACATCCAACTGCTCGTCGAATACCGGCTGCGCGCTTCCCCGGCCGATCTTATCATAATCGACCCCAAATTGCCAGGGGACATATCTTTTTACCCCAGCTGCCAGCACAGCCTCCGTAATCTTAACCTGTATACCTGTGCCTATAGAAAACCCACTGCAACAAATAACGGTATCATACTTCCTGAAAACAGCCGCCAGGGCATGGATACTATCGTCCTTTAAATCTGCGGCCTCCAATACCACCTCCTTAAATTTAGGATCCTGGCTCACTTCATCCGTACCTAACCGCGAAGGCTGTACGAGTACCGCAATACCAAACGTGCCGGCATGACGTTGCCGGTAATCGTACAGGCTGTTCAACATGGCCAGCCCTACTTCTCCTGTTCCAATAATTAAAAATGATTGTTCCATTGCTTTACCTTTTATGTATGTTTTCACAAAGGTAAATCTGCACTGGCGGGCGATGATTACAAATAAACAGCGAATGATTGCAAAAAAACTACGCCTGCCTGTATTCCACTGGCGTACATCCGGCATGCTTCTTATAAAAGTTCTGGAAGTGGGCAGTTTCCTGAAACTTTAAGCACCAGGCAATTTCTTTAATACTGTAAGAGGTGTGGCGCAGCAAAACATTGGCTTCCTGTAAAATACGTTCATGCAAAAGTGACTGGGTGGTTTTGCCAGTTGTTTTCCTGAGTGTTTTATTCAGTTTATCAATGGTAACATGCAGCAGTTGCGCAAAACCGGCGGGTGTTTTATGTTCCAATGGACGGTCGGGGCTGATATTGAAAAAGATATGCTCCAGGTTAGTGAAGAAAAGCGTGGTCAGTTTTTCATCCTGCACATCGTTCTCTTTCTTTCGATGTCCTGCCATTTTTTGTACAAAATGAATGACATCAAAAATCCGGTTCCGGATCACCTCTTCTTTAAACTGATAAGCAGATTGGTGCTCCGTTTCCAATTCATGGAATATATGGCGCAAGTGCTCATATTCCTGATCGGTTAATGATTGTGTGTAGATACTGTTACCAGCAAAAACAGGCCAGTTGGCCACAGCAATTTTACCGGATCCCCTGAGAAAACTTTCACTAAACACACAATATTCCGCAGCAAAATGTTGGTCATGGGTAGTAAACCGACACCTGGTCATCGGATCAATAAAAACAATCGTATGGCCATTTACATGAATCTCTTCTTCATTCGCATGATACCGGGCTTCTCCCCTGAGTAAGGCAATCTTGTAGAATGGCTTACGCTGTAGCTGATCACACGCAGATAAATCATCTTTAAGCTGCTGCCACGAAAAGGTATCAAAATATCCCTGAAAACTATTTTCTGCTACCGGTTTTTTCTCCAGGTATTGCTGATAGAAAATATGTACATCCTCACGTTGCTTCATGACGGAATAAGTTAGCAGACAAAATTAGTGATTAATTCCGTTGGTTTCCACTTTCGTGCGAGCTGCCTTTTCTCTTACGATTTTATCGGCCCCTGTCCTTGCAGCATAGTAATTAACTTTATATATTCACGAAAAATATAGCCACCATATGAAAAACACCAAAAAGAAACTGTCACCAGAACAGGGTCAGGCACTGCTCAACGTGTTAAAGACCCGCTTTGAGAAAAACACACAACGACATAAAGGACTTAGCTGGGATCCGGTACAAGCGAGACTGGAAGCCAATCCTGCCAAACTATGGTCGCTCGATGAAATGGAATTAACCGGTGGAGAGCCGGATGTGGTGGGTTACGATAAAAGTACGGGTGAATATATTTTTTATGATTGTGCAACTGAAAGCCCCAAGGGCCGGAGAAGTGTTTGTTATGATCATGAAGCGCTGGCATCCAGGAAGGAGCACAAACCAGAAAACAGCGCCGTGGAAATGGCGGCCGACATGGGCGTTGAACTTTTAAGCGAAGCGCAATACCGGGAATTACAGCAATTGGGCAATTTCGATCTGAAAACGTCGAGCTGGATCATCACACCGCCTGCCATCAGGAAACTTGGCGGCGCCCTCTTTTCAGACCGGCGCTATGATCATGTTTTTGTGTATCACAACGGCGCAGAATCATATTATGCAGCCAGGGGATTCCGTTGCTGGATAAAGATCTAACCAACTACGGCCCTCATTTCTCCCTGTTCTCCTATTCACCATCACATACCGGAAGGCACCCCATGCCTTCCTTTTTTATATGAGTACTCCTCTGGAGAAACCCGCTATAGTCCTATGTTTTTTATCTAAAACATTCCGTTCGTCAGTCCTTTATTACATTATTTAATGTTCCCATGCTGGTTAGCGTCCCTATAAATTTATCAACCCTCAAACTATTTTTATTGTTTTTCAATAAATATTTATTATTTTTACCTCACCTTTAAAATAATGTAGCTATGGAAATTAAAATTACCATCAAGCAGACCTTAACGATACTGCTGGTCCTTTCCTGGATCATATTTATAGGTCTGTGCATAGAAGCCGGTGGCTTTATTGCGAATGCCATCTTTGCCATCGCCAGGCCGAGTGCTGTTCCCTATCTTTGGCGGCAAATAGACTTATCAGCCCTTTTTAAATACGACCAGGGGCATTTTTTTGTAGTCACCTTACTACTCGGCATTGTGGCGATACTGAAAGCCTGGTTGTTTTTCCTGATCATAAAAATCCTGCACCGTAAGGACCTGGATATGTCTCAGCCCTTCAACAAACAAGTCAGGCGTTTTATTTTTCATTTATCCTATGTGGCGTTAATGATTGCTATTTTCTCCGGGTACGGCGTCAGCTATACCGAAGGACTGGTGAAACAGGGCGTACCGATGCCCGACACCCAACATTTACAAATAGGCGGCGCGGATGTATGGCTGTTTATGGCGATCGTACTTTTTATCATCGCCCAGATGTTTAAGAGAGGAATTGAAATACAATCAGAAAACGAATTAACGATTTAAAACATGCCGATTATCGTAAATCTTGATGTCATGATGGCAAAGCGGAAAATGTCACTGAATGAGCTTTCAGAGAAAGTAGGTTTAACATTATCCAACCTTTCCATCCTTAAAACAGGGAAGGCAAAAGCCATACGTTTCAGTACACTCGAGGCTATTTGTAAAGTACTGGATTGTCAGCCTGCCGACATACTGGAATATAAGGAACAATAAGCTGCTACCCGGCCGGGAGCGCGGCATACATCATACCGCATGCGTATTTTACGCTATTAAAGCATCGTCGGGTTACGACAAAAAATATATATTTGAATCATGCGGAAGAGCTGTTAAATGACGACAATGAAAAACAACATACGAGATAATTACACGTTGCGCCGGCTACTGCCAGCCCAATGGGAGGCATATAAATCAATAAGACTGGAAGCATTACAAACCAATCCTGATATGTTTGGCAGCAACTATAAAAAGGAAGCTACCTATACACCAGATGAATGGATCTCTTTTCTGCAAAATGACAGGCGTGCCCAGTTTGCCCTATACTACAACGAATCATTAGTCGGCCTGACAGGAGTAACCTTGGATAAAGCAGCTGCAACAAACGCCGTTTTGTTTGCCTCTTTTATTCAGCCGGCACACCGGGGCAACGGACTGTCCACCTTGTTTTATGAAGCCCGTATTGACTGGGCACGCAGCCAAAACTGCAAGACTATTACGGTCTCTCATCGAGTTGGGAACGATGTATCCAAAGCCGCCAATCAGCGATTTGGGTTTGTATATGCCCATGCGAAGGAAGTGATGTGGCCGGATGGTGTAAGTGCAGATGAACTGGTGTATGTTTTGGAGTTGTAGAGATGAGGAGGCTTCAATTCAATCTTCGCTATTATCTAATTACTAAGAGGACATAAACATCTTCTTATACAAAAGTGCCTCTCATTCTTAAATAAGAGACACTTTTTTTTATATAAACGATGCTAAGTTTAAAACAGTACTACTCCTTACTGCAAGCAACATAAAGGCCTTTTATAAGGACAACTGGAATTGTCTGCTTACCATCCCTGAACTGAACTACACAGATTACTGCTTCAGGTGCGGGCCTGCAATGAATTTGTTTAAAAATTTCCAATTGCGCCATTGTAGGATTAACAGGTAAACAAATAGCGGGTACAGTCTTTCCTCTAACCGTCCTGTAAGTTATATTTGATCTTCTATTTTCGGCAGCATGTGAGAGTGTTGTAAATCCTATAATAGCAGCAACAGCTGCTAATGTAAATTTTAGCTTTGTCATAGCAACAGGAGTCTTTTTTATTTAAAAGACAATAAATTTTGGATGATAAGAATAATGAAGTACATCTACGTTGTCTACTCATATTAGCTTATAGTAAACAGACACTATTCTTCTTTTTCTACAACTGATTGTTATTACGCCATACTATTTTCTATACGTATCAATATCTTTTATTAAAACGATAGCATAAGTAATAAGTTAATGCCCGCATATCATATGCGTATGATAACATCATTTACATGGAATGTAGTGGCCTTTTATAATGATATCTGGCATCTTCCGACCATCTCTATATTCAACTATACAGATATCCGTATTATCAGGCATACAATGTATCTGTTTAAAAACTTCTAATTGCGACTTCGTTGGATTAACAGGCAAACAGGATCCTGGTATAGGAGTTCCGTTAACTGTTCTGTAGGTAATATTTGACCATTTACTTCCAGCGGCCAGGGAGAGTGTTGTAAGCCCCATAATAGCAGCAACAGCCGCTAAGGTAAATTTTAGCTTTGTCATGGTAAGGGAAGTCTTTATTGTTTAATAAGGCAATAATTTTTGAATAGTGAAGTAGGCCTGTGTTGTCTACCTGCTGCAGCTTACTGTAAACAACTACTGCTATCCTTTTTCCTGTAATTGATTGGTACTATGCCATACTATTTTCTATACGCATCAACACCTTTTATTCAACAATTGGATAGTACATCCATTGGTGCCGGCATATTGTTGAGCAAAAGGACCACGATATCATGGAATTTTTTCGCATACTATACAAAGTTAACAACATGTCATGAAAAGCAGTATCAGTAAGACATAACGCCTCTTACAAAAGATATGAATACGCTTCTTCCAAACAACGAATACGAATACAGATATAGGAAAGACATGGTAATCATTTGTGATCCGTAAAAACCGCTTACAACCTAAACATAATATTATAGATTACCTGTTATCGTAGCTTTCATAACAATATGATGTAAAGCATGCTGATTTCCACATCATCCTGGTAACAAAAAAATTACTATTGCACGCCCTTATACCAGTCGCTCTCCCTCGGATAATATAGTTTTAAAAGATTACCCAAACATAAAAAGCCTTCAAATCTTTCGATTTGAAGGCTTGGCGGTTATCCGATGCACTCAGCAGATTTACTGGTAAAAACTATTAATGATATCTTTAAAAAGATTACGGGTAGGCCTTTCCGTTGATGGGATCTCTGCATCATCAAACCAGGAATTGTCTGCTTCCGGATGCGGACCAGTTAAAATAACCAATCCTTTTCCATAAGCATACCGTGCAATGGCCAGATCGCCATTTTCATATGTCGCAATTTTTAGAAATTGATGATCATTACTTTTAGGAAACAGGTAGGGTCCATCCTGATAAAAGATATATTCTTCATGGCCTTGCCAATCTACCACCACCGATGCATCTTCAATGGTTCTCACCGGGAATCCCGGACGTTTTACTTCTGAGTCAAGATCATCATCAATCAGTCCTATATAGGATACTCCTGCCAGATATGCCCCCATACATAAACCAAGATAGCGGCCACCACGTGCCACAAAATTGCGGATCGCTACGGCACGCACGCCGTCCAAATCACCAAATGCACCCGCAATATCCTGCCCTCCTCCTGGCTGCACATATATATCATAACGGCTCAACGTTTTATCCGTAATGTCGATCTGCTCATTGGGTCCCACAAAATCGATCTTAGATATGAAACCCATTTTTTCGATTGCGGATTTCACAGTCTGCGAACATCTGTTGCAGGAAGCAATCCCCCTGTAGATAGCCACACGGATCGTATCCCCCTTATTCAGATTACCCTTACTATTTTCCATAGGTACGGGAATGGCAGAACGGCTTTTGGTGCAACTGGCCAGGGTGATTGCGATCAGTAGGAATAACATAAGTCTGATGCCTGACATGGGAATGTTGATATGGTTAATTGGTACAAACATATACTAAGTATTAAAGTGATGTTCGCTATTTGCGTTACTGACCAGTATGTACCGGTAGATTTCAATAAACAGGAGGTCCTTCTCAGATAGTAACGCATAGAACCAGCATCTCCCTTCTATGTCTTTCTCTTTTTGAATAATCTATGACAAATCGGAAAATTATGCAGGGGCGAGGAGTTTGTATACTGAATGGCAAAAATAAGCTATGATTAACCCTGGTATTCCCAGAAATGAAAAGGCTTCAAAACAAACCTGTTCTGAAGCCTTTTATTTCCGGATCTCTGATTGCAGCCAACCTTCATTTACATATCTATAGAAATCATCCCCCGGCAGTACGGACTTACTTATAAACCGAGTTTTTATAAGCGTTTACTTCCCTCGGAATCCTGGTCGCAAGGATACGTTTTTGATAGTATCAGCCTTCTGCATTAGCTTTTTTTGTGAGGATCTGAAAAACCTATAACCTGTACAAGGGCACGAAACCCCTTGCTAAATCAGCATAAACCGGGGAAAAATATACTGGAAAACTGAAATGATAACATACACACGCTTTGAATACGGCGTTGAATTACAACAGGAACCTGCATTAACCTCAATCGAAAAGACGTAGCGCTGTATATTGTGGGGGAATGTAGAACTGAAAAATTCCCTTATATTTCGCTTATAAATCTTGTATTGTCCTTATGAATATTGGTCAGCAAATATTATTCTTTATCAGTTCCCTGGGTGCTTTCAATGGGATAGTGATCAGCTTTTATCTTTTCTTTAGTAAAAGGAAGAAAACACTATCTACCTTATTCCTTTGTATACTATTGCTGGCGCTTAGCCTCCGGATTATTAAAGCGGTCTTTTTATACTTCGATCACTCGTTACCTAAAATATATGCACAGATAGGGATATCCGCCTGCTTTTTGATCGGGCCTTCTTTATATTACTTTTTCCGGTCTACATTGCAAAATGTAACTGTTCTTCCCTCCTCCTGGAAATGGATCTGGGGAGGGCTTCTGGGAGCTTTGCTATTAACCGGTATCCTTTTTCCTTATCAAACTTATCCTGATCTATGGAACGGGCCTATGATTTCCATTATATACTGTCAGTGGGTGATATACCTGGTGGCTACAGGATTCGTGCTAAAAAATCCGCTAAAAACGCTCTTTGCAAATCCTGCAACACTAACAGAAACGGAAAAATTCTGGCTATTTCTGTACGGCAGTAACTGTGTGGTTTGTTCTATTTTCATGCTTTCCTGGGCTGGCATCAGCTGTCATCTATACATTAGCGGGCCGGTGTCACTGTCTGTTTTATTCTACCTGACTATTTTTTATCATTTCCGGGGAAAAAAATCCGATCCTACCCGTTTATTTGTCAAGACCGAAAAAAAGAAGATTGCGGATACCGATGCGGCTGCGTGGATAGAAAAGCTGGGAAAAATCATACATGATAAGAAGTTTTACCAGGATCCCAATATTAAATTAAATGATGTGGCAAAGGAGGTGAAGATAACCTCGCATCAGCTATCACAATTATTGAACGATAACCTGGGAAAAAGTTTTTCTACCTACATTAATGAGTACCGGATTCAGGAAGCCTGCAAATTAATTACCACTAATACCCATCTTACTTTCGAAGCCATCGGATACGAAGTAGGCTATAATTCGAAGTCAACTTTCTATGCTGCCTTCAGAAAAGTCAAGGACACCACTCCCGCGCTCTACAAGAAATCCTTTGATAATCAATAGTCTACAGTTCGGATTTATAAATCCGAACGCCTGATTTGCCAATATCAGACCGGCCCTGTACACGCTCTTTTTAGGTTTGCAGGAAACCGTTACATATGACAAAATTTAGCATGGCGTTCTGTTTGCTGATCTGCTTATCATTTCTTGCTACTGCCCAAAAAACAATCAAAGGGAAAATATTGGATAACCAGACACGCCAGCCCCTGGGGTATGCTATGGTTAGTTTACTATCCCCTGATTCCACTTTTATCACAGGACAGATGACAGATACCGCCGGGATCTTCCGGTTATCCAATCTGCAGAACGGTCGATATACCTTATTACTTTCTTCTTTTGGATATAGTAAGTTTTATCAGGATGTAATACTGGATAATACCGGAGGAAGTAACCTGGATCTGGGCACCATTGCGCTAACAACTATATCCAGTCAATTAAACGAAGTCATTGTAACCGGAGAAAAACCAATGTTGCAGCGCCAGGCAGATAAACTGATATTAAATGTTTCCGGCAACCCATTATTCGCTGCTTCCGCCAATACGTTCGATATCCTGAAGAAAATACCAGGTCTGCAAATAAATGCCGATGGCTCCCTTCAAATGACCGGAGGCAGTGCCCCCGCTATATTCATTGACGGGAAACAGGTACCTATGAGCCCGGAGGAATTACAAAATTATCTGGCCGGCCTTACGCCTGAAATGATAGCATCTGTTGAAATAATCAACAATCCTTCTTCCAAATACAATGGTGAACATAAAAGTATTATTGATATCCGTCTGAAACGTGACCGCACTTTAGGATGGAAAGGTAACATCAGTAGTAATATCCAGCAAAATGCCTATACACTGGCGGATAATAACTTGCTGCTGACCTACAAGACAAAAAAACTCTCCTACACGGCCCGGCTGGGATATACTGCAGGAACAAGTATTTACAGATATTCGGCCCTGCAACATCTGGCTAATACGAATATCATGGCTACCCAAAACAACACTCCCACCAACAATAACAACTTTAATTATCAGCTTGGAATTGATTATAATTTTTCAAAAACACATCACATAGAAATCATAGGCCGCACATATCAGTCGAATCGTCACGTCAATTCCTTTAACACGCTCCACACAACAGCTGCTGCTAAGCAACCGGTATCAGATATCTATACATTCAATAATACCTCTCCCCGGCAACAGACGTATGCTGTCCATCTTAATTATAACGGAAAACCGGGTAAAAGCCAGTTGGAAATACTTTCATCGTTTTTAAAGATCAGTAACCGGCAAAACGAGGATATACAGACGAAAAACCTTGATGGGCACCGTCTTCTCAATTACTGGAAAACGGACCTGAAAAATGATATCCTGATACGCTCAGTACAGGCAGATCTTTCCGGCAATCCAGGAAAAGGGAAATGGAGTACCGGCGCCAGGTTTGCCGTTACCACTACCAACAATCAATTACGTTACGACACGCTCAATACGCTGTCCGCTTTTGTACCGGATAGCAGTCGCTCTAATAGCTTTCAGTATGATGAATACGTTACAGCAGCATATGTAGCATACGAAAGAACAATAAATAAATGGAGTTATAGCGCCAGCCTGCGTGCAGAACATACTCATAGCAATGCCATAACCCAACACCTGCTGACCAGCAGGGATTACCTGACCTGGTTGCCTTCCTTTAGTGTTACTTTTCCGTTGGAACATGCGCAGCAGTTACATGTGTCTTATAGTCGTCGTATTACCCGACCCAACTTTGCCCAACTAAATCCTTTCCGGTTTTATAATAGTCCGCTTAATTATTTCGTCGGAAATCCCTATTTGCAGCCCTCCAAAACGGATATGCTAAGCCTCGCCTATAACCGGCACGATCTCAGCGTTACACTATTCGCAGGCAGGGAAACGGACCCAATGGGGCGCTATCCTGAATACAACCCCGTTACCAATGTGCTGGAATATCTCGGCCGCAACCTGCCCTACAATGATTTCGGTGGTATAGAAGTCAGTCTTCCACTGACCATTAACCGCTGGTGGAATATGAATAACAATATCAGAGGTAAGTATAAAAAAGAGGTAACACCTTATCATGATAAAGTGTATGCTATTCCCATATTTGACTATACACTTTCAGGCAGCCAGGTATTCAGTTTGCCGAAAGGTATCACATTCGATATTTCCTATCTCTATCAATCCGCTTCCGGGAATGGTTTATATACCTTCAAGCCGATGGGAAGCCTGGACCTGGGCATCCGGAAAAGTTGGCTGAAAGGAAAACTCAATTCCAGATTCAATTTTTATGATGTATTTGATACCTATCGTTACCACCTGACATTCCGCGAGAAAATGATCATCAATAACCAACTACAGCATAGGTATGGCAACCATAAAATAGCATTAACACTGAATTATAGTTTCGGAAAATCTACCCACACCAGTAAAGGTGAAAGTAAAAATGACGAAGAAAGAAGGGCGGGCATGTAATTATTTCAATGCTCAAAACAGAAAAGCCGCATAAATCCTATGATTTAAGCGGCTTTTTTGTTTTGATATTCTTATATGTGAACCTTATGGTACAAAATTCGAACCTTTTTGTATTTGATCTACAAAAATTAGCAGCAATACCCCCAAGGATCGAAACCTCGAACCAGGTCTGACAAGAAGATCTGTTGTTGAGAGCAATCTTATTCAACCGGGGTGGTTACAGGTAAGTTTTATCCTTTAACGGACTACTTTCATCATTCAGTAAGTCATCCGCAATCTGAATCACTCCTTCATTATTAGCTCTACCCCAAATATAGCTGCTGGTGTAATCCTGCCAGGTGCTGCAGAATATTCTAATTTCTGAATATGATTTTGCGATATACTCCTGAAGTTCGTTTTTTGAAAGATAACCTAATTCATAACAGCAACGTGCTAAAAACACACTTCTGCCATAATTCCAGCCACTGTCTTTTATTTTTTTTACTTGAGCGAAAACAGAAAAAAATTAAGATAAATTAAGGTTAGGGAATTTACTTTGTAAAGCCGATACAAACTTTTCTCCAACTACCTGATATTTAGCTCTTGTCAACAACTGCTTTTTCAAATTCAGCATGTCAGATGGATCGGGGACATAATTCAACCTGTCGTGAATTTCAAGCTCCAGAGGGCTGCCATCGATGTCAAAAGTAATGACAGTTGTTCTGGGCAAATACTCTTCAGAAGATTTTGCATAAACACCCAGCTGCGATTTTAAGATACCACCGTATTGAAGCCGGGCGCTCTCTATGCGAAAATTGTCAAACACGATATGTTCGTCTAATTCACCCACTGTATTGGTACTCAAAAAATGCAGATCCTTTCCACTTAAGACCCAAAAACAATCAGTTTCAATTCTTTTGAGTTTTATTCCAATTGCAGACAGTGCAACATTCTTGATTCCATCTGCTACCATTTCCTGTACCTTACTGGTTGTTGATTGAGGTACAGAAGCAGCGGTAAAGGCATCAATAGGTTTTCCTTTCATCCATTGCTTGACCTGAGAAAAATCCTGGGTCAATAACTCTTGTTTGTAAATATTATAGTTAGCTCTTTCTGCATCCAGATCAATTTCCGCTTTTGTTGATTTGTGTTTCCTGTTCATATAGATCATGAAACACACCCCTGCAATAACTAAGACTACAGGGATTAAAAATAATGGGTTCATAAGGGATATAAATTTTAGATATTAGTGGGCTGAGGTTCTTTCTTCTTGTTTTTTGAAGACACATTTCCCCAGATTAATAATAGAATTATTGACAGGAAAACAAGTTTTCCTCCAATTTTCTTCCAGAAAGACAACGGATTTCCAGCCGTTTCGATAGAAAAATCATGCTTTTCTTTCAATAGCCTGGCTGCCTGTTCATCAATTTCTAAAAATGTATTGTTAGAAATATCACTCAATACATACCTGCCATTGGCATTCCAGACCGGAATCCAAAAAAAACCATATTCATCATTGATGTAAGAAAGATTTACTTTTTGTCCTGCTAATTTTTGAATTTCAGCACCGGTGGGTAACTCTTCAATAGTTTGTAAAGTTTGACAAGGAATACACAGTGGAATTTTCGCTTTTGCCGAGACATAATTAATAGTGCCAAGTGTAATAATCAGGGATAAGAGGATTGTTTTTTTCAAAATAGTGTAATTTGTTTAGGATTTTATTTTAAATATTACGTAAAAATACAATACGTGAAATTGAACTGCGGCAAGGTAGTGCAAAAATCTGACACGCAAGCCTGCAAAAAATTATTTATCAATAACTGCGGGTAAGATAATTTCTTCCATCATTTGATCTGCATGCCTGTGTACAACGGCCATACCATATACAGTTACGGTCAGTACAACCATGAGCGGATAATCTTTAACAATGAAGATCTTGTTTCCACCATTTCAGAAATCTGTAATTGATGGCTTTCGGGAGCATCGTGCAATAATGCTCCCAACTGTTTTACCAGTCAGGAAGGCTGGTACATTTTATCTCAGAGATTGTAGTTTTTCAATAGTGTGTGGAATTAAAAAAAGAACCAGAAATGTGTTGAGCAGGATGGACCGGAAATTAAAAAAGGCTCCACATTATTGTGAAGCCTTCCCTGTGATCCCGCTGGGATTACAGAAGTCAGAAAAAACCTCACACAACTTTAATCAACCTTACTTTTACTCGTTTATTTTCAATATTTTATAACACCGATCATTTTTTAAAGTCCCACCTTTATAACGGTTAACAGCATTGAACTCGACTAAAAACTCGACTAAAAGTTTTTGAGTATGCTGTTACCAATCAAATTAATTTGCCCAAAGGGCAAAGTGCGCAAAGATAGTACTTGTATTATCTTTATCCAATACTGCGGGGATAAAACCGTCCTTTTGAACACCGAACTTGCCGTTCCTCCTAAATACTGGAACCGCAAGTTTCGGCGAATCACCACCGACCTCCCCGCCACATATGGAACCGACGACCTAAATGGTCAACTGGCCACCCTATTACGGAAGGCAAGCGACATTATCACCCATGCTGTGAAAAAGAAAGTTTTGGATATACCCACCTTTGTAAAGAAAACCTTTCACCCGGCATTTGATACGGCCCTACTAGAAGAGAAAGCCCAACAGGCGGCGGCTCTCAACCCAAAAACAAACCTAGATTTGACTTTTCAGATAGAAGACTATATCAAATGTAAGCGGGGTAAGGTTTCAGCTGGTATGCTGAACGTGTATAAGAATATGAAAGACCACATGACAGCCTTTCAGGAACACCGGAGCCTCACTATCACATTCGACTCCTTCGATTTCAACCTATATGAAAGCCTTATCAATTATCTGACTTACGATTACGTTCAGCGCCGGAGATCGGAGGTCATTGACGGTAAAAAGGAGCAGATAAAAGGACTAAAAACCGCTACCGTCGGCAAAACTATTAAACAGCTACGTATATTCCTACGGGATAGCATACGCCGTAAGATCATCCCCCCTATTGATTTATCCGATTTTAAAATACTGGACGAAGAAGCAGATGTAGTGTACCTGACATGGGCAGCAATTACCCGGATATATCAAACCGACCTTTCCGAATACCCATACCTGGCAAAATGCCGGGATTTGTTTATTCTCGGCTGCCTTACCGGCTTGAGGTTCTCCGATTTTTCGTCCATCCAGCCGGAGGACGTACGGAAAGGGTCATTGTATAAAAACAGGAAAAATCAGATCATTGGGTCGTTATTCCACTGCGGGATATAGCAGAAGAGATCCTGATTACCCGCTTTAATAGGGAAATACCTGCTGTAAGTAATCCATGGTACTGTGTTGAGTTTGTAGGTATCGAGCAGTGAAAAATAAAAAAGGAGGCCTACGGGGCCCCCTTTTCCATATATCTTATTGGTATATTACCTCCCAACTACCAAAACCATTGCGTGCGTAATCAATATTCCATCTTCCAGCATCAGTTTTAACACTTAAATCTGCTTTCCTGTCTCCATCATAATCAGCAGGGACGGGATGCGCATCAGCCCCTCCATATTGTAAAAGTGTTGCGTCCCATCCACCAAAGCCATTGCTTGCGTAATCAATATACCATTCCCCGGCATCGGTTTTAACACTCAAATCCGCCTTACCGTCTCCATCATAATCAGCAGGGACAGGATGTGCACCAGCCCCTCCATATTGTAAAAGTGTTGCGTCCCAACTGCCAAAGCCATTACGTGCGTAATCAATATACCATTCCCCGGCATCGGTTTTAACACTCAAATCCGCCTTACCGTCTCCATCATAATCAGCAGGGACAGGATGTGCACCAGCCCCTCCATATTGTAGGAGTGTTACGTCCCAAGCACCAAAGCCATTGCGTGCGTAATCAATATACCATTCCCCGGCATCAGTTTTAACACTCAAATCGGCTTTACCGTCTCCATCATAATCAGCAGGGACAGGATCCCCTCCATATTGTAGGTATGTTGCGTCCCAACTGCCAAAGCCATTGCGTGCGTAATCAATATACCATTCCCCGGCATCAGTTTTAACACTCAAGTCTGCCTTCCCGTCTCCATCATAGTCAGCAGGAACAGGATGTGCACCAACCCCTCCATATTGTAGGTATGTTGCATCCCAATTGCCAAAGCCATTGTTTGCGTAATCAATATACCAATCCCCGGCATCAGTTTTAACACTCAAATCTGCTTTCCCATCTCCATCATAGTCAGCAGGAACAGGATGTGCATCAGCCCCTCCATATCGCAGTGATCCTCCATATAAAGCTCTCAGGGCTATTTGATCATTTGTATTAAAGGGGCGGTTTACATTGGTGCTTACACAGGCTAACATCCAGCTATCAGGATCTCCGGCCGTAGGTGTGCCGGGGATGTTGATTGCACCAACACCCGCATCACCTTCATTACCGCCAGAACCGCAGCTGTAGGCTCGGTTGAAATAATCCGTGTGACGGAGTCCAATAGTATGGCCTATTTCATGGGCGATAATGGTAGCCATGTATGCTTGATCCGGGCTATTACCTATGTACCCGGCATTAAGTTTTATAGGACTCGGAGGATTCCCGCTGGCATCAGGAAAACCAGCGGATTGACCCAGGATACCCCATCCCAGGTTGGCGTTGATAATATCTACTTGACCACCACTGGCCACCCTTTTGAAAGTTAAGCGCAAACCTAGTGCATTATAGCGTGCAATGGCTTCATCAGCGGCGGCCACATATACCGGGGGAAGATTAGTTACAGAAACAGTAATTTCCCTCGTGCCACTAATACTTATCAGGTTGTTAGTGCGATACTGCTCCGATTTGGCAACAAGAAGTTTTTTACTATCTGTTTGCTGTGTGAGTGATTTATCAGGCAGGAAAATATCCCCCTCCACCACATAGCCATCCTGTACTCTTCTGATTTCATTAGTATTGAATCCCATTGCCTTGATCTGTGCAATCAGATCACTGGATATTTCAGTTTTGGGTTGCACCTGTACTTTTTCTTTCCGGCAGGAAATAAAGATTAAGATACAGGTAAGAATACATAGTCTTAATTTAAATAGACTCTTCATACGCAATGATTTATTTGAGGTTTAATTTGGTCGAAAAAAATGAGCGTACCTAAACACATGAGGTTAAACCGGTGAAGCATTTCCTGTCTAAATCTCTTCATCTCATAGATAATAACGGTTTGAGGGTTGAGTGTACAGCCGCTGTTCCGGACGGGCAACTGATGAATTGTTGTATGTTTGATCAGATTTTGCATAATGTTGTCAGGCCTCTTTAAGAGGCATTACCACGTCTCCATCAATCATAAATTGCCTTTTGACATTATCCAAAATAATTTTGTTTGTTTCAGCTCCGGTGATATCCGACAAAAAGAGTATTAATATGGAAACATCCGTTGCTTTCTTTTCGCCATTCATCTTTCCGGGAACAGCATCTTATTTTTTGCAGGAGAAAAAAAATAAACTAAAGACGTACAGTAAGTATATAAACTTTGCTTGGGCGCATTTCTGTTGAGAAGAATTGGCTAACATATAATTTAGGGTTTAATGACGGGGTACTCAAATCTAATATAGTTAGAATTGCTCAGATGCGATAGTTTTTTTGTATCATAATTTGGTTTGTTTAAATGATAATTATACAGTCATAGCTTACTGAGCAGAAATTTTAGAATTCCTGCAATACTTATTCAGTGAAATATAGTACAGAAAACTGGTTCTATATAGCGGTTTATTGCTACTGTATTTGGCCTTAAATATGGGAGGACCTCAGTGGTATATCAGTTTGATAAATTAGTCAACTCTCAAGATACCAACTAGCATTGCCATTGAATTATTTCCTAGTAATTTTCCGCATAGCAATACTCATAGAAACTTCATATCTTAGTAAAAGCTGATTAACCTGTATAAAGTACGGGAAAGAAATCGGGGTTATATCTGCGACGAGCTATCCATTAATATTCGTAAAGATAGATGGCAACTATGTAAAGTGCAGTAAAATCCTATGTAGCATCAGATCTTTATAGCGTAAATTATAGAGTAAAAAAACAAAACCCCCACGCCTTGCGTGGAGGTTTGAAACTTCCCTGTGATCCCGCTGGGACTCGAACCCAGGACCCATACATTAAAAGTGTATTGCTCTACCAACTGAGCTACGGAATCATTTAAACGGGACGCAAAAGTAAACATTTAATCCTTACTTCCAAATTTTTCTTCCTGATTATCACCAATTTTTATCGCACACAATTAGTCTACAAAATTTGTAGATTATTAATAAATTCGTACATTCAACACTCCCGGACCTTTAAACCCTTCTAATAAAAATCCATCATGGCCAGAATTAACCCTTTGCCAATCAGCGAAACAACCGAAGCAACGCAGACTGCCTTTGAACACCACAAAAAACAGTATCATGCCCGCATCACCAATATGAAAGCTACCCTGGGACATTCACTGCTGGCATTTGAGGTATACATGCAATGGTATCCCCTCTATATCAGCACCCAGGAAATACTGGGCGAACGGCTGGCCTATCTTTTTGCCTATGCAGTATCTGTTGGCAGCAACTGCCCCCTGTGTACGACGTTCTTCCGCAAGATCATTATCGATAACGGCGAACAACCGGAACAAATCACGTTTACGGCACATGAACAGTTGCTGCTGGATTTCGGCGGCGCTATCTCCGCAGGAAAAGGACATATCTCCGACACCCTCTTCGACGAGGTAAAACAACATTACAACACCGCCCAACTGGTCACCCTGATTGCTTTTGCCGGACAAATGATTGCCACCAATGTATTCAGCAATGTCATCGAAACAGATATTGATGATTACCTGCTCTCGTATCTCCCACCATTTTCAAATAAATAATTATGGCCACTGATTTAACTGGTAAAGTAGCATTTATTACCGGCGCTGCCCACGGACAAGGCAGGGCTACCGCATTGGCACTGGCTGCCGCCGGCGTACACATCGCCGCCTTCGACATTGCCCGTCAGCTATCCTATCCCGGCTATACGCTGGGCAAAGAAAGTGAATTAGCCACCCTCCGCCAGGCATGCGAAGCACTAGGGGTACGTTGCCTCACCTTCACCGGCGACGTACGGGATGATGCTGCCATTACCTCCGCTGTCAATGCCGTTACAGCCGCCTGGGAACGTATCGACATCCTGTTTAACAACGCCGGTATCTGCGCCTATGGTGTAGCCCATGAAATGCCGGAAGAAGAATGGGATGCGATGATCGACATCAACCTGAAAGGCGCTTTCCTCGTAGGACGTAGGGTCATTCCCGTGATGATTGCCCAACGCTCCGGGGTGATCATCAATAATTCTTCCATAGCAGGCTTACGAGGCATGAACAGGTTAAGCCACTATGCCGCCTCCAAATGGGGACTCACCGGTCTGACCAAATCATGGGCCATTGAACTGGCGCCTCATAATATCCGTGCGATCGCCCTGCACCCTACCGGCGTCAATACACCCATGAACGACGGCCTTGCCGCACTGGAGGGCGCTACGCCGCAGGAAATTGCAGAACGTTCTGCCGGCAACCTGATAGACGTACCCTGGATAGAACCTGAAGACGTGGCCCATGCCGTTGTGTTCCTGGCATCCGACAAAGCCCGCTTCGTCACCGGTAGTTCCTTTGTGCTGGATGCTGGTCTGCTCACCCGATAACCCCTCCTTTTTACAATGCCATACTCCCAAACTAATTTCTTACGCCACTATGGTAATATCATTGGATTACTGGTGGGTATACTGGCAGGTAGTGTGTCCGGGTTGTTGTGGAAAGAAAAAATCCTGGTGATTAAACCTGTCGGCGATATTTTCCTGAACCTGTTGTTTACAGCAGTGATACCATTGGTATTTTTTGCCATTGCCTCCGCCATGGCCGCTGCCGGGGCCAAAAACCGGCTCACTGGCCACATGACACTCGTTTTTGCAGGTACGGTACTGCTGGCAGGTGTGATAACGATAGTGGGTATACGTATCTTTCCGGTAACACCAGGCTTACATCCGCTGGTGCAGCCACAGACAGTACAACCACTGGCTATCGGCGATCAGATAGTACAGCTGGTCAGTACAGGCGAATTTTACGAATTGCTGTCGCGGCAGCATATGCTGGCCTTCCTCATCTTCTCTTCGCTGACGGGCATTGCCGCCCGGCAGGCAGGTGAGGGAGGCGCCGCTTTCCGCAACTGGCTGCATGCCGGCAATGAAGTCATGCGGGCCCTGCTTACCTGGATCATGAAACTGGCGCCTATAGGCCTGGGCGCCTACTTCGCCTGCCAGCTGGCCACGATCGGCAGCTCCGTATGGAGTCTCTATGCACAAACACTGATCGTTGGACACGGCATTGCCTTTTTCTACTATTTTGTTTTCTTTAGTCTTTATGCCTTTATCGGTAGTGGCATCAAAGGCATTAAAACCTACTGGCAACATAATATCCTGCCCTCCGCTACGGCGTTGGGTACCTGCAGCAGCGTAGCTACCATACCCGCCAACCTGCATGCTTCGCGGCAGATGGGCATTCCCCCCGCCATTGCGGATGTGGTCATTCCTATCGGCGCCTCCCTGCATAAAGAAGGTTCTGCTATTGCGGCGGTCATCAAGATTGCCGTAGCATTGGCGATGGTCGCACATCAGCTGACCGGCATCGATCATATTTTGCTGGCCCTGCTGATTGCCTTACTGGTGAGTATTGTGGAAGGTGGTATCCCCAATGGCGGCTACGTGGGACAGTTACTGATTGTCTCTGCCTATAGTCTGCCGCCGGCCGTGTTACCCGTCATTATTATTATAGGCACCTTATTAGACCCTATTGCCACCTTGCTGAATGCTACCGGTGATACCGCTGCGGGCATGCTTATTGCCCGGTTAGCGCGAAGATCTCCCCTCACTTGATTTTTTTTCATGTTGATGCCCTTACTTCCGGGAAATATCTCCCGGAAGTTTTTTTTATGCCCGGCGCTACCTGCTGACATAAGGTTGTCACTACACCGGATTTTCTTTGTGTAACAATCAGCAATCATCACTATTAAAATTCTAAACAATGCAAGATACCACTACTACTTCCGCTACCGCATCAACTGCCACGGTGCTCTCTTCCGCCTCATTGCTGGAACACTGGCAAGGCCACCGCAGGCTCACCCGCCAGCTGATCACGGCCTTCCCGGAAGCCGATTTTTTCGACTTCTCCATTGGCGGCATGCGTTCTTTTGCCAGCCTGGCATTGGAAATGCTGAGACTCGCTGCCGGCCTGCAAGGCATTGTGACCGGTGTATGGCCCAATCTCCAGCAGGCTAACAAGGACAACCCTCCTGCCACACAAGCCGCTATCCTCCAGCTATGGGATGAACAAACGGAGATGATCAACGAACTGTGGGCACAGCTGTCGCCCGCACGTTTTCAGGAAACCGTACTGGCTTTCGGCGCCTACGAGGGTCCGGTATATAGTATCATTCTTTACTGGATCGACAATGAAATACATCACCGCGGCCAGGGCTATGTATATCTCCGCGCATTAGGCATTACCCCACCGGCTTTCTGGAACCGTAACTAAGCACGGCACAGACGCCCACAAGGCATCTTTTGGGATGAAAGTAAGATTGTCGTAATCAACCCTCCAGATTGTCTGAAACAGCCTCGTTCCAAATTATTTTATTGCCGTAAGTTTGAGTTGTCAAGTTGCCCGGTAACGGGGTATAAAACCAGGTAAGATCCATAATATGAAGAGGCTTTCCATCAACCCTGCAGGCCGGATGGCTGGCATGTTCCATCAGTAAGGTATCAAAGCAACAAACTTCCGGCAACCATCTCGTCAACACTCAAAAAATAAAAAATGGCATCATTAAATCCGTATTTAACGTTCACTGACAACTGTGAAGCCGCTTTCAACTTTTATAAATCCGTATTTGGAGGCGAATTCCTCACCATCTCCCGGTTTAGCGAAGCGCCGGCTGATTGCCAGGGTGCACCGGAAGAAAGCAACAAAATAATGCATGTCGCGCTACAGATAGGTCCGGAATCCATTCTGATGGGTAGCGACAAGCTAGCCTCCTTTGGTCCCGTTATCAGTGGCGATGGTTTTTCTATCTCTGTTGGCACCGATACCGATGCAGAAGCGGATAAATTGTTCAACGGGCTTTCTGCTGGCGGCACTATCATTATGCCTATCGGTAAAACATTCTGGGGTTCTTATTTCGGTATGTTCACCGATAAATTTGGTGTGCAATGGATGGTGAGCTGTGATCAATGCATAGAAAAATAGTCACAAAAATGAGCGGCATCAGGGTAACAGCACGGGCGTACTAGAGCCCTGATGGCTTCTCATAACATTATCTGTCTGCAAAAAATTCCGGTACAATAAACAAAACTGGCATTATATGTGTTAATCCGACATTAATCAATACACTATAGTCTATGTCTGTAAAATTTTTTTGTGCCACCGGATTATCGCTCCTGACCTTAGCTGCCTGCAACAACGGGGCAAGCACCAGCGAACAGTCAAACAACACAGATACGACCGCTGCAACGTCGTCTACCACCGAAATTTATTATGAAGCAGCGTTACCAGCTGCCTCCAGCCCCGGCAGAACGATCGGACTCAGTCTTAAACCAACCGGCGATGCAGAACTGGTTACAGACTACCAGGATTACAATCCGGAAATCGTGGAAATAGGACCCTGGGAAAAACTGGACAGTGGCCTGATTCGCCTCTCGCTCGTAACTGTAGGAAGTGGCAACAGCAAAAAAGATACACTTGTATTTAAAGAAGAAGGCGAAGTACTCACCTACCAGGGCAGTAACTATGGCAGCGAAGGCCTGAAGTTATCCAAAAAAGATAAACCTGCTGCGAAAGAAAAAGAACTCGTGATGTGGGTGAATAAAAAGAAAACCACCTGCACGGTTCCTCCCGGCGGCCCCCGCGAATGTCTGGAAGTGGCTTACGGAAAAGTAGCGCCAACAAAAGCCAGCGAGTGGCAGGCATTTTCTGAAGACATCAAAGGCTTCGATTACAAACCAGGCAAGGTTTATCAGATTAAAGTAAAACGTACGCCGCGTGCTGAACAATTACAGGACGCCAGCGCTTATACATATGAGCTTGCGGAAATCATCGCCCCCAAATAGTTCTATTATAATCAAAAAAAAGCACGATCTGTATACAGATCGTGCTTTTTTTATGCGCTATGGCATCGTTATTTTTTGTTGAGCACTTCAAATGCTTTGTATACACTCCGGTGTAATATCGTCAGGTGGTTCTCCTCCGGAAAGGGTACATACGTTAGTTTCAGTTTTTTGTCGCCTTTTTCCCGGAATATTTTCAACAACGCATCCATATCCCGTTGCATCTGCGCCCCTTCTGTACCCAGCGCCAGATAGGCCTGGATATTTTCTTTATAGGGATGCATCTTCATGAGGACAGGTGCTTCTGCCAGCAAAGATTCATCATTCCACCACAGACTGGGACTTACAATGATATAGTTCCTGAAAAGCTGCGGTTTCTTCAGCAGTATTTCCGTAGCCAGCAATCCTCCCAGCGACTGTCCGATGAGTGTTTTTTCAGCGGTAGTACGATAATGCTGTGTAATATAAGGCTGTAACTCCTGTTCCAGGAAACTGATGAATTTCTCAGACTTTCCGGTAGTAGGCCAGGCTTTCTGGTCTTCGATATTCTGGGTAGGAAAGGTAAAATCCCGGCGCCGGTCAACGTTGGCGATGCCTACAACAATGGTAGGTGGCAGCACGTTGATCATGTTCATGTAATTTACCAGGCCTACGATATGAATAAAATCCTCCTGTTCACTACCATCCAGTAAATAGATCACGGGATACGCCGTAGTGGTATCCTTTTTATAGGCATCCGGCAGATAAATATTTAAAGTACGGTTTTCACCCAGCCGGGCAGAAGGTATTTTATCGATGATCCCCAATTGAAACTGGCTGCTTTCTATCCGTTGTACGGGTACGGCCTGCTGGCCTTTCGACACCTGGCTGATCATCGCCAGTAAAACTAATCCGGTAAAAAATCTTTTTATCATAAAGTTGGACATTACAGTGCCCGAATATATTCGTCTTTCCTTGTTTTGCCAAATAATGTTACCGCCAGGAGGGCATTCCAGCGTATTAATAAGAATCGGCATAATTTTCGATAGAGGCTGACATAACCTGACAATTTTAAAATTTTAACCATGAAACAACTTAGTGTAGCACTCGCCGCCACCGTCATCCTCTTTTCCTGCCAGCAACATACAGATACCGCCACTGCAGTGGAAAATGCCAAAAGAGCCACCATCGATTCCATGAATGCCATCAACACCGTTAAGCAACAGGTGATTGATTCCATGAATGCTATAAAAGATAATAAAGACACCCGGAACCACTTCTCCACTGCCGGTACCAATAATTATTACAACAGCCGTCATAACCACACCACAGCACCTCAGGGCAATAGCTCCGAAGTAAGTCAGCCTGCGGCTGTAGCTACAGCTACCCCTGCACCAGCGCCGGCAGTAAAGAAGAAAAAAGGTTGGAGCCACACGGCAAAAGGCGCCCTGGTAGGTGCCGGAGCAGGCGCCATCACCGGCGCTTTCCTGAATAAGGATCGGGCCAAAGGCGCTATCATCGGTAGTTTGATTGGAGCAGGTACCGGTGCGGCTACTGGTGCTATTATCGATCATCAGAAAAAGAAAAAACAAAATGCACAGTATCGTTAAACACGGTACTCCTTGTATAAAAGAAAGCGGAGCTATCTATAGATAGCTCCGCTTTCTTTTATACAAGGAATTATATTATTTCGTCCGGAACGTCACCATAAACGGTTTCAACGGATAGTCATCCGTCGAGCGGAAAGACCCGTCTGTCAGCAAAAAACCGTACATACGTCCTGGCTGCAGCTCTACTTTGAATGACATGGATTTCCTATCTGCAGCAAACACGCCTTTACCCACTACCGGATAACTATCTTTACCTCCTATGCCGTAATCGATAGAAATACCCAGTGGATTCATCTCCGCAGAGAACTCCACCCGGATCTCTTTTATGGAGGCATCTACCATCACGTCTCCATTCGTAAAAGGCGATACCTGTACCACATACGGCCGGCGATCATCATAGGCTTTTACCAGCGCGGCTTTATCAACAGCGCCGCCATAATATCCGGATTGTGCCAGGAATCTACCCACCGCCACCGAATCGCCGTAAGGCAGTTCCAGGATGGTTTTAAGCGCCTGCTTTTTATTCGCGGCTTTATTGTAGTAAGCCTGGCAGATAGTATAACCCATATAATATCCCAGGTCGCCGACTTTCCCTTTGCCCCCACTATTATATAACCAGTTCCGGTAGGAAGTACCGTACATCTCTGCTTTGAACTTCTCTTTCAACGCCGCTTCATTCGCGGGACCATATTCCATATAAGGTAACGGCACCTCTTTGCCGGTAACCAGCTTCACCACAAAATCACAGGCGCCTTCATACAGGCATTGCGACAACAGGTCATCTTCCGGGAGTGACTGCTGCGTGTGTGCATACTCGTGAATATTCAGCAATACAATACTGTTAAAAGGTAATGTTCCATAGTAAGCCGATAATCGTGCCCGCATATTTTCCGGAAATTCGGAGAGATCTGTTTCCGGACCACCGGTCACCATCTCCGCTCCGATCAATACCTTCCCCTCTTGCGCCGTACCACTGGATGCCAGCGCGCCGATGCAGCCATATATTTTTGCCGGTTTCAGGGCGGGATACAGTTTTTTCAATTTGTCGATGCCTGGTTCGAAGGCCGCCGACAAGGTTTTTAGCTTTTCGGTATTGGGCCGGATACTGTTCCAGAACTTTGGGTAGCTGCGCAACTGATGCACCCATAAAGGAGCGGTATATCTTTTCAACGCCATAAAGGCTTCCAATCCGGGTGTCCCCCGATCGATGTAAAGTGTCTGGATAAACGCCAGTTGCCGCAGGCTATCATTGGTGGTACGCACACTGTCGTAGGCCTGCCAGAAATGGTCAATATCGGTGGTAATCATCCGGGGCTCAGCCTTCTGAGCCCGCAATAGCATCGTTTGTGTTACCAACAGCCATATGGTAACGTATATTGTCTTTTTCATAGCAAGATTGATGGAAAGCCACGCCAATATAACTATTCGCCGAAACTTTTACAACCCGCCGGGATAACAGGTGATATTTTGTCTGCCTGCAAGCTGGCTTCACTGCGCAGTCAATCACTGCGAAGTGCCGGCGGTGCTTATCAGGCCGGCAGGTAACGGAGCAGTGGTAGCATATATGACAGTGAAAAAAGGCAACAGCGCTAATGAGGACGTTGTGTTCTTTTTAATAACAATACCATTAACCAGGTAAATATGATAAAAACGGCAATATCCCATATCAGGTGCCGATAGTTAAAAGGGGATACAACGGTTTCCGGATCTGTTGCTTTGCTTCCCGTGCTGAGATAAAAAGTAAAAGGAAAACCTATTTTCGTATACCCGTTATGTCCGCCTTCAAATGATGAAAATAAAAGGGTAAGTACGACAAAACAAATAACAGAAATGGCAACGCCAATTATCTTCTGTTTCATCAGTGATTGATTTACTTTATTATGGTTAAAATGTCCGATCAGTAATTTCTTCGCTGAAACATGCAGATACGAACGGAAAGGCTATTAGCATGATATTTATTTTGAATAGCGCCAGCTTCCGTGGATACCGGTATGAATGACTCCCGGGACAGCAAGAAAGAGCAGTGATACGCATGGAGGTGTACCCGATAACATCCGGAGCATATCACCATTTATACGGGATGGTATGATGGTTCAGATCCTGCCACGCTGTTGGCCATGAAACTGATATTACTACATTTCCGCACTATCGGAACTATTTACATTGGCATTTATAGCATCCGGCCGGGTGTGGCTGTTCCAGTAAGTTTCCACCTTCTTCGCTGCGTACTGAGTTGATATAACATGTTTTTACAGAATGGAATACAGCCCATGAAAAACATATATATGGGTGTCGGCATTTCCGGCAACATCGGCCGTTCCGGGAAAATAAAATGACTGTCACACAGGCATATTATGCAACTTTTCCCGGTCTCCGGTCACCATGCATACACTGGGATTCTAACAAAGATGTTCCGAACTAAATATACGCATTTTTCAAAAAAAATATTTTTCCATGCAACTGTACCGCGTCGTGTAACAAAGCTGTTTGCTGAAAAAAACAACTGTTCGGAAAAACCAGTATAACCGCTGCTCACAGCAGTTAATAAGTAGTTACTTTTATAGGAAGAAAGTCATCACTTCCGGTTACCTTTCACCGGTACAAAAATTTCAGTGATGTATAAATATGAAATAACGTTAATGCCTATACGGAAGAGAGAGAAGAAGGCGGAATACCAAAGGTCTTTTTAAACGCATAGGAGAAGTGAGAAAGGTCTTTGAAGCCAACCTCCAGGTAAACATCACTGGCCCTCCACCCCTTTTCCCGGAGCAGATAATGGGCATCCTGCAGGCGTTTTTGCTGTAACCAGCGGCTGGGAGACGTATGAAAAATCCGTTCAAAGTCCCGCTTAAACGTAGCCAGACTTCTGCCGGTCAGATAGGCATAACGGTTCAGATCCACGTTAAACTTATAGTGTTCGTTCATGTAGGCTTCCAGGTCTATTTTACCGGGCTCGCTGAAATCGAACAACACGTTTTTCAGATCCGGATTTGTTTGCAGCAGAATCAATACGGCTTCCCGCATTTTCAGGTGCATGAGTGTATCCCGGAACGTACCGCCTTCCTGCAGATAGGGCAGCAAGGAATCGAAATAATGCTGCAACAGTTTTACCGGTTTGAGGTGTAATGCATTGTCACCGGTATAGGGTTTATCCATATACAACTGGTATTCGGCTGCGATACTACGCAACGTTGCCTGGTCGATAAAAATCGAAATGGATTTGAACGTGTCGTTCTCCGGTGGTATTTTGGTAAAGCGGGCCAGCTGGTTTCTCCGGAAAAAACGGATATCGCCTGCCTGAAAAACATGATTTTTCCCATCGATAAATACTTCGTAGGTCCCTGATTCAATATATCCCAATACATGGTCAGGTACAAAATGCTCTCCTACCCGGCTCTTCGCCTGGTAACACGAATACAGGATCCTTCCTGGTTGTTGCTGTGTTGCTGCTCCGGTCATCATATCAAATATAATCATAAACAGGCGGTTGAGGAAAGCCCGTTTTCCTCAACCGCATGGGGGTTATTTCAGGAATCTTTTTCCGGCAGCCGTTTCGAGGAAGCTCTCCGCATCATCGGCATCTGTAGACGTGGTAACCGGCAACCATTTTTCCATTTCAGCCTGTCGTTTCAGATCCGCCTGTTGTACAATACCCGCAGCATCGTTGCCCAGTAACAGGTGTACCGGCGGCTCCGGGTGTTCGGCCACCGTGATAATGGCTGCTGCCGCTTTATCCGGGTCACCCGCCGGCACATACGCCTTATCAATAAACACCTGCTTCCGCCAGTCTGCTGTGGTTTCATACCCGTCCACATGCGGGGCAAAGCTCATAGAGCTGTCTGCCCAGTCGGTCCGGAAGCCACCGGGTTCTATACTGGTTACTTTGATGTTCAGGGGTTCCACTTCTTTAGACAATGCCTCGCTGAAACCACCCAGACCGAATTTGGCAGCCTGATAAACAGATAAACCAATACTGCCTACCCGCCCGCCGATAGAACTGATCTGCAGGATACGACCGGCACGTTGCGCCCGCATATAAGGCAGTACAGCACGGGTAATCGCTATGGGTCCGTAGAGGTTGGTCGCCAGCTGCCCCTGTACCTGTTCGTTGGTATATCCTTCGGTAGCACCGGCAATGCCGTAGCCGGCATTGTTTACCAGTACATCAATCCGGCCGAAATGTGCGATGGCCTCCGCTACCGCTGCCGGTATACGGGCATCATCCGTTACATCCAGCTGTAAGGGATACAGCTGATCCGGATAGGCGGCTACCAGGTCTTGCAGCTGCGCCGGGGTTCTGGCGGCACCAGCTACCAGGTCTCCATTCGCCAGTACGGCCGCGGTAAGGCTGCGGCCCAGCCCCCTGGTGCAACCGGTAATGAACCAAACTTTTTGCTTTTTCATGATATCAATTTTATCTGATGCAAAGTAACGTCGGTTCCTTACCCGCTGTTTTGTTCAAAAGCTCAATCTGTTTTGTTGAATGGCTCAGGAATTTTTGCTGGTAACAGGAGGTGGATGTATCGGGATACCGGCCGTATAGCCGACAGGGTTATATACATCCGCTAGTTAAAAAAATACCCGTGTTCAGCGGCAAAACTTTTTTCAGCAAAGTAGAGTCCTGCTATGGTTGCCATCATGATCACAATAAATACATACAGCCATCCTCTGTCCCGCCGGCTTACCGGATTCAGGGCTGTCGGGCGGATCAGGAGATAGTACAGGCCAAAAATGATGGCCACCGGCCCCAGCATCATTCCTTTCACGGAATAGGTAATTTCCCGTGCGCCGGCCTTCATCAGGGCATAATTCCGGTATATAAAAAAATAAGCCGCCACGATACCGCCCCCCAGCATCACCAGCCCCACCCATACCGGTGAATAGGTTTTATCGGGAACGGGCGTATGTGATGCGGATGATGCATCTACCTGTGTGGTGTTTTTCTTTCCAGCTTCCATCGTTGTTGATTTAATATTTATGGCTATGGCGGTAATCAGGTATCCATAGCAGCGGGCAAAATTAAACCGGCAGATTCATTTAAAAAATAGTCGTAAACAGGGATTTCACTCACGGGTACGGCTATATTACCGGGGTCCCAGCCAGCTGCGCAGGATATCGCGCTCCGCAGCCGTCAGCGTCACTTCCGTGCCTTTAGGCATGCGGCCTTTCACAAACACCTGCTCGTAAATAGCGGCGGCATGCCGGTTCATATTCCGGCTGTTGAATACCTTAAACGGATTATTGCGGATATGGCAGGTATTACATTTCGTCTTCAATACCAGCAAGGCTTTCTCCTGCAACTCATCTTCGGCGGCAGCATAACAGTTCGCCACAGGCAAGAGATGGCAGGATAACAAAAGCACCCATAAAATCAGTAACGGTTTCATCTTTTTTTTAGGACAAAATTAGGCCGGCCATGGCCGGAGAAATAGAACAAAACCGACAGATTGCTGCCGCTCCTGTCTTAAAAGCATAACAGGTAATACCTTTCCGGGAAGATGCCCGTACTGGTATTACCTGTTATGGATACTATTATTTTTACTACCGGCAACGGCTATCCGTTGCCACCGGTAGTTATTTTATTTCCTGCAACATTTGTTTCACAGCTGCTTCCAGCTGGGCATCCTTGCCGGCGAGGAATTCCTCATAACGCAGGGGCACCCGGATATCCGGTTCTACCTGCATGTTCTCGGTCGGACGGCCTTCCTTACCAATGGTGGCAATCATCGGGATACCGAATATCAGGGTAGGATCTACCTGTTTTTCCCACCATACAGCGGTACCGGTACCGGCAACCGGCATCCCTACCAGCTTACCGATGTTGCCTTGTTTATAGATATACGGGAAGATAAAGGCGTCACTGTAATTTCCTTCGCTCATCAGCACACAGCTGGGGCTTTGCCATTGGCCCTGTGGTTCTCCGTTTTTCAACCGATCTCCCTGGGGAGCAAAATCCAGGTATCTTTTACCACTCAGGAAATTATAGAGATCATCATGCAGCCATCCGCCGCCATTAAAGCGGGTATCTACAATCAGCGCTTTTTTATCGCGGTTTTTACCCATTACTTCTTCATACATGGAACGGAAACTGGCGTCGTTCATACCTTCTACGTGCACATAACCTACTTTGCCGCCACTGAGTTTGTCGACCATCTTACGCATGTTGCTCACCCAGCGTTTGTACATCAGCCGGTCTTCTGCGCCAGCCGTAATGGGTTTCACGGTTTCTTCCCAACGTGTTTTGGTATCTGCATCATATACGCTTACCAGCACATTGGCGCCGGATTTGCGGTTCAGCAGCGATGCCCAGTCAGCCTTTTCATCAATCGTTACACCATCTATTTTTTCGATGATGCTACCTTTCTTCACTTTAGTACCAGCTCTATCGAACGGTCCGCCACCGATTACTTCGTCTACTTTCAGTCCGTCTTTGCGATAGGTTTCGTCAAAGAGCAGTCCCAGTGCAGCGGTATTATCGCCGGTAGGTTGCTGTGGAGAGTAACGGCCACCGGTATGGGAGCCATTCAGTTCGCCCAGCATTTCGCTCAGCAATTCCTGGAAATCGTAGTTGTTGCTGATATGCGGCAGGAAACGGGCGTAGTTGTCGTGGTACATCTTCCAGTCGAGGTTACGCAGGGTAGGATCATAGAATTTCTCCTTCACTTGTTTCCAGGCATGATCCAGGATGTAGGCGCGTTCTGCCTCCAGATCCAGTTCCAGTTCTCCGCCCACACTTACCGGGGTGGTTTTGCCGGAAGCAGCATCTATCTTAACCACATTTCCTTTGTTGATGACAAAGAGATTATTACCATCGCGGCTCAGGGTGATACTGCTGTAGCCTCCTGCCAGTTTAGCCAGTATTTTGGTGTCACCGGTGCGGGGCTCTGTTACCCACAGGTCGAATCCTTTTTCAAAAGCTGCCAGGTAGTATAATTTGCTGCCGTCTTTGTTCAGTATATAGTCACTGATGGAAGCGCTGTTGATGGTTAAACGCACTTTCCTGTTTTCCAGGTCATTGAAATCGGGCCGGAAGAATTTGGTTTTCGTGGTCGTATCTTTTTTAGCAGCAGCGGAGTCTTTACCGGATTGCTTCTTCGCATTTTCCTCTGTTTCTTTCAGGAGGTTAAATTCATCTTTTGATAAGATGAATTTATCATAGGCTTCCTGATCGAAGAATACGCCATATACATCCACTTCGCGGCTACCTTGTTTCGCGAGGGATTTACGACCTTCGCGGCCATTCAGCCAGGTCAGCATTTTTCCGTCGGCGCTCCATTTGGTAGCCCCTTCCCCGAAGCCGCTGCCCAGCGGATAGATAGGCGCGCCTTTCCCATCTGCAGACAGAACAGTCGCATTCTTCACCATGTAATACCCCTGCTGGTCATCTGTTACGATCCATTTGCTATCGGGACTCCAGCTGAAACCCCAGTCGCCGTCCGCGTAGGAATGGTTATTTCCTTTTGGCAGCAGGGTATGGCTTTTACCGGAAGCAAGGTTATATACTTTGAGGATGTTGCGGTCTTCAATGTAGGCGATATCTTTTCCATCCGGCGAGAATATCGGCTGGAATTCCTCTGCAGCCGTGGCAATCAGCGGTTCTTCCTTCAGTAAGGTAGCCGCATAGAAGTAAGGTTCTTCTTTCCGTACTACAGTAGTCTGGTAGATGTTCCAGCTGCCATTGCGTTCGCCGGCATAGAGGAGTTTTTTGCCATCGGGCGACCATTCAATCATTCTTTCCTGCTGCGGCGTATTGGTGATTCTTTTGGTCATGTTACCTTCCACGCTGGTCACATATACCTCGCCCCTGGCTACGATAGCCAGCTCCTTCCCATTGGGACTGAGTGCAAATTCGGTAATGTTGCTGCTTACCGGCAAACGTTTCTCCACGGCATTACGGCCATCATTGAATATTTTCACGGCCACCTGCTGTGGTTTGCCGCCTTCTTTCAGCGTATATATTTCACCGTTATAGGTAAAGCAAAGTGTTTGGTCATTAGCCCTGGAAAGGTGACGTACCGGATGTTTGTCGAAATGCGTCAGCTGCTGCATTTTCCCTTTATCCGACAGCGATACCTTAAACAGGTTCTGAGAGATACCACCGTTTTCGCTGAGATAATATACCTCATTGTTATTACCGAACAGCGGTTCTCTGTCTTCACCCACATAGCCGGATATCTGTTCGTAGGTTTGTTTGTTCAGGTCGTAGAGCCAGATGTCTCTTGTAACAGAAGAAACATGGTGTTTACGCCAGGGATCTTCATATCCTTTGCGGTCCTGGAAAATTACCTGATCTCCTTTGCTGTTATAGTGCGCTGCTTCTGCACCTGCTGCTGTCAGCAGCACGGGGCGGCCACCGGTTACCGGTACGGTATACAGGTTGGCAAACAGGCGGGAACTGAAACGGATACTGGCTGCAGGCGCATTACGCGCACTGCCGAACAATACCTGTTTGTTGTCTGGCGTGAAGTCATACGGATAATCCGCTGCACTGTTGGTGGTAAGCCTTACCGGCGTACCGCCTTCCGCAGGCATAACGAATACATCAAAGTTGCCATAACGGTCGCTGGCAAAAGCGATGTATTTGCCGTCATGGCTCCATACCGGCATCATATCCTGTGCCTCATGGATGGTAACGGGAACGGCTACACCGCCATTTACCGGAACTCTGTAGATATCTCCTTTATAACCAAAGGCGATGGTTTTACCATCAGGAGAGATGGCGGGGTAACGAAGCCACAGCGCGTTGTCCTGCGCATAGGAAGTTGCCGCCAGCAGCCAGGCTGCACACGTGAAAAAGAATCTCTTCATAAGCGTTTAAACATGTCTTGATATTTCATCATCAACAGGCAGCGATTTGCTACTACCTGTTACCGGTTGACAAACCAAAATAAAAAAAATGCAACACGATGTCATCTTTTTAATGATAAGTGGCATTTTTGGCGGTAACAAAGGTAAATGAAAACACACAGCAGTACAGCGACTACCTGTCTGCCTGCTCATAGGCCCGATAGTCTTCGGGGGTAATACCATTGGCCGCTTTGTTTACCTGCTGCTGCAGTTTGCTGAGGAAACGTGTGAACAACCAGTTGCGTCCCGGCAGACGTAACATAATCCGGATAAAAAATGCCTGTATCCATACTTCTCTTTTGGTGCGGGCAATCATCTTTTTTAAGGCCGTTTGTCCCAGTTCCTGATTCAGCCTGATCAACGGCTGCATCTGCCGGTGATAGCTACTGTATGCGGCTGTATGGTCGCCCTGTGCTTTGGCCAGTTCTCCGGCCAGTACATAGGCGCCTATAATGGCGAGGCTGGTCCCCTGCCCCGATGCCGGCGACGGACAATACCCGGCGTCGCCCAGCAGTACTACCCGGTCTTTCCACAGTTGTTCCATATGCACCTGGCTGATGGCGTCGAAATAGAAATCCGGCGCCTGCCGCATGGCCGCGAGCAACCGGGGGGCTTCCCACCCGGCATCCCGGAAGTAATCGGTTACAATATCCATTTGTTGCTCCGGATGACGGTGATCATAGGTTAACGGCGGCGCGGCAAAGAGGAAGGCCGCTTTTGCCTCCTGCTGCCGGCTGGCATTAAATACATTGATTAGTTTTCCGGGTAGCGGATAACCCATTTCACCATGATCCAGCTGCAGGTAGTTTTCCAGGGAAAAGATAGAGATGTAAAAGCCCAGGTGCCGCAGATAGCTGCTTTCATTGCCGAAGACGAGCTTCCGTACATTGGAGCGCAGGCCATCGGCGCCTACCAGCAGGTCAAAGGTGCGCGGTGCACTGCGCTGAAAGGTTACCGTTACGCTGTCTTCGTGTTGCAGCACACTGGTAATGCTGTCGTTAAAAATGTAGCTGACCTCCCCGCGGGTAGCTTCATAGAGGATATGGGCCAAATCCCCCCGCATGATTTCGAGGTCTTTATCCATCCGCATCCCCCATGTATCGGGATGGAAGGTGGCGATCTCTTTCCCTTTTTTATTGACCAGGGTAGCCGACCGGACGAATGTCTGCTGCTGCCGGATCTGTGGCATAATTCCCATTTGTTCGGCTATCGTCACGGCCACTCCTCTCAGGTCGATGCGGTACCCGCCGCGGCTAAGTGCTGGCTGTCTTTCTATAATGGTGACCTTAAATCCGTATTTGTTCAGCCAGTAGGCCAGGGCGGGGCCGGCGATACTGGCGCCGGAAATCAGTACGTGTTTGGGACGGGTTTCAACGTGCATATGCGGTATTTACAATTGCTGACAGCCCCAAATTTACTGGCTGGTATTTGCCTGGTAAACAATCGGCAGGTAAATCGCTGCTCCCAACCGGCGAAACCACAGATATCGCCGGTAAATCCCCTCCTAAAAAACAAAGGAGATATATGGGGATCATCTTCCCATATATCTCCTTTGCGGATGATCTCCGGTTATATTATTCTTTGCCTTCTTTAGGAGATTGTACAAATTCAGCGGCACGTTTAATCATCTCAGTCGCTTCAGCTTCTGTAATAAAAGCTTTGGGGCGGAAGTTACCTTTTTCCAGTTTCACCACATTGAATTTGATCAGCTGTTGTACGGCTGTCAAAGCCTTCTGGGAGAATTTCGCTTCGTCGCCAATGGTCAGCCACATAGCATTGGTAACATAATCGCCGGTAGATAAAATGGCTTCATCCAGGTGTTGCGCAAACTGCTCACGGGTAAGTGGTTTTTCCAGACGTACCGTACGCTCCAGCTGAATACCATTATTGGCGGCTATAATCAGCGATGGCGCGTAGGATGCTTTATTATTGGCATACACATAGTAGTCGGTTGCTTTGGGTGCTTTGATAAACCGGATGTTGTTAATATTTAAATCCAGGCCCTTTACAATCAGCTCAATGCCTCTGGCAACACTGACTTTCTTTTTCGGCGCAGCTGCCTGTCCGGTACCGTTCCTACTTTCAACTATCACCAGCGGCAACCGGGCGTCGCTATACTTTTCCTTGCTATAAATATTTCCTGGTTGCAGCACCAGGATAAATGCCGGTAAAGCTAAAGCTGTACGTAAATTCATATTTTAATATATTAAAAAGCGAAAGTAGTGCTTTTAAGAGAAATAAAAAGCCGGCCTCACAGCCGGCTTCCGACAACTTTTGTCCGGATGTTACTCCACCCAGTAGACGAGTGTTACGGGAATAAACCCGTCAGGACCTTCCTGGCTGTGGCTAAGGGTAACGGTTTGCGGTACCGCACCATCCCAGTTCCCATTATAGGCGCCAAATGTATAGGTGCCTGCCGGTAATCCTTCAAACTCATTGCCATCCCGGTTAGTCGCATCTATGTACACACCGGTTTGTTCATTTTTCGCCCAGAAACCACGCAATCCGGCACTACCTGAAACAGGGGTACCATTGATGGTAACCAGACCAATACGGACATTAAATGCCGTAGCAATGTTGTTGTTGACAGGATGATACGATGAGCGGGTAATCATCTCCCGGTTTTTCTCCTTGTTGTGTGGTGCAGCATGGCTTTGCACATAAAAAAAAGTGAACAACAAACCTGATACAAGGGTTTTTCTCATGGGTTAAAACATTTATGGTTAAGCCATCTAAATTAGGGTAATACAGGCGGACCCGCAATTAATTTTCAGCACACAGATGATGATCACTGAACCCTTGATGCAGGGCGGATTTCCCGCTATTGCCATTTAGCAGAAAGATTAGCCGCCAGCGAAAAAATGAAAGCAGTAACTTCCCTTTATTGATAAACCCTTTTATATTTCACGTGTATGCATTGCAGATTTCCCCACACACTGGGCATATGCCTGCTGGCTTTTTCCTGCGGTAAACCCGCTGCAGTACAGCTCCCAACAGACAATCCCACCGCAGCCATGGCTGCCGGTACACCTACTGATCCCGCCCGGGCTATACTGCGCGGATATATTGAACAGGTGAAGCTATCAGACGCCCGCCGTTATGATGCCAAAGACAATGCCGGTCATAACATGGATTGCGCCAAAATCATTGCGAATCCGGCAGGTGGTTATATTGCCGTATATCACACCTATGTGAACGGCGAAGCCAAAGTAAATCTGGCTACGTCAACGGATATACTCAACTGGACCTGGGTAAGGGAACTGGCCGGCAGTAATACCGGCAGCGCTTCACAGCCCGACATCGCCGTAGCCGCAGATGGGGGCTTCGTCATGGTATGGGAACAGGAACCCTCCAATCACCTGAAGTTCACCTATTTCAGCAGCTGGAACAACCTGAAAAACGGCGTCGTCAGCAAAAGCTTCGATGCGCCCCGCACCCTCTCTTCCTGTGCAGAAGGCACGCCGAACATCTACTATGCCAGCAGTACCCGCGTGGAAACAGGCCACCACTACTATGCCAACTGCGATACAGACCGGCAGGCAAGAGGGATACTCACCAACTTCCGCACCTGGACGACGCAGCGGCAACCTGATTTCGACAATGCGCTTTTATACTGGGGTGTAAAAGGAAATATCGGCGACCGGGATGTCACCACTTTCAACGGTTATCAGTTTGGCGTGATAGAAGGTCAATACCTCAAAGGTGATTTCGGCAGCTGGCGCACTTTCCTCTATGACTATCAGACAGGTAATGCAGACACCTTACATATCATTACAGATCATGGGAGTAAAGCATTTGCCAATCCAACCATTACCCGCCTGCAGATAGGTGGACAACCCGCTATCCTGGTCACCTTATTTATTCCCGGCAAAGGTGCTGCTCCCGGTGAAGCAGGAGAGCTGATCTACTATAAAAAATACTAATCAACAGGTGATTGCGCGCCCACTTTTACGGCAGCTACCACGCAGTTATTACTGCGTTACTATAGCAGTTTATGGATCGGGAAAGATGTTTAAATAGTTTTGCTAAAATAGTTTGGAAATATTAGCACATTCCCATAATTTAAAGAGATAAAGGTCTCCTTACCTTTTCCCTCAAACTAACCCCCTGCCGCTAAACACACTACCACCGCCTATTCCATCTACCTATACCTTTCTTCCTTTATGGGCATTAGCACAGCAGGATGCCCGTCTTGGAAAGTTGAATACGATCTCCTCTCTTATACAACGCTTACTGATAAGCCTATACGTTTTTATGTGAAGAGATACCTGCCAGGGAAATGCATTTGCAGGCACCCCTTCAAACAGGCTGCCACATGATCGGCTATTTGAAGGACCTGGGTTACGTCACTGCAGTTTTACAACAGGCACTTGTATTTAATAGTTCCCCTCCTGTTATAGGTATGGCCCCAACCACACCAGATAAAATAGCCTCAACATCTTTTTTCAATAAAAAAAGCGCGCCCGGAAATACCTGTGGCGCGCTGATGTTATATTTAAGGTAGCTATATTCAGACTGCTACACTGGCTTCTTTTTCATACAGCAATTCTTTCTCTCCAAAAAGCCGTTCTGCGATAATATCTTTTTGATGACATTCCGCTACTAATCTGTTCGATTGTACAATCGGATTGGATTCATCCGTGTATTTGATACTGCTGATAAATTCCACCCATGGCTCCTGTCCCATGGCATATACATAAGCTTCTTTGGGATGGAAGATATTGATCAGTGACATGCCTTTGTCGCAATCCGATCCGGAAAGCCGGCGACTGTTGTCCTGTTCACGGGATAACTTCTTGGTTAACAGTGGACCGTATAGCCATGACAGTGGGGCGCCATCGCATTCCATTCCCAGGAACATGACATCTACATTGCCGATACTTTTCTGGATATGTTTATACAGGGCCGGCTCCACAATTCTGGAATCAGCCAGGAACAATAACTTGAAGTCGCCAATGCGAACCAGGTAGCAGGCTTTCGTGAGGATGTTCATATCACTGTGCTCACCGGTAAAAGGTAAACTGGTAATCACGGAGTCAGAGAAACGCAGGGTTTCCATTTCTTCCATCGACACGATGTTATTGAAGCCGATGTGATTAAACATCAGTTTCAGATCCGGATCTTCCAGCTTACCGCTGTTGGTATGCGGTACAATGATATTGCGTATTTTATGCCGTAACGGCAATAATGTTTCAAACAGAATATGGTCCTGGTGGTTATGGGTAATCAGTACATAATCAATTTTATCCGGCAGGTGCACATCAGAGTAGTGGGTTACTTCTGAATCGTAGCCATAATAGCTGATCAGCGGATCTACCAGGATACTGATATCTTTTGTTTCTATCAGGATGCAGGCATGGCCAAAGTAACGCATCCGGATTTTATCACCGGTATAACGCTGATAAGGCGGCGGCGGAGTATCCGTGAAAAGCGTTTCAAACAGGGGCTCCTGCTCCGGCGTGATCCCCAGTAAATCCTTGATGTCTTTTAATGACTTGGGATTCCGTTTCATCCTGGCCAGTTCATCGATGCCGGGATGATCAAAAGGAATTTCGAGGTGCAGTACATTGGGTTCATCCAGGCGCGGTGTACTGAGGGCAAAAGGCCGGTGGTCATTATCTGTTACCCACAGTGCAATGCTTTGCATGCTCTTATTGTAATACTTGCTTTCATACAGCAGGGGTTCAAAGAAGCGGAAACCGGGATTATTATGCCGGTCATAGTACAGTTCAATGTATCCTTTCAGTTCTTCCGGCACTTTTTCGTACAGGGCTTCCATGCCAAACCCTTTTCCTTCCATCGCCAGCAACCGGTCGAGTTCTTTGATGGCCTTTGAAAACTGGATCAATGGCTGTTGTTTATCCAGTGTCTGCTGCTGAATTGCTTTTACTTCATTTACACGTTTCTCCGGTATATCCATGAAAGGGCCGCCCCGCATTTTAGGGTTCAGCACTGCTTCCACATGTATAGCCGGCGCCATCACAAAAGATTCCATAATATTCATATGACGGCCAGTAATATTCATAGCCGCCGTAGCCGGAGAAATCAAATGACTCCAGGCATACCATCTGTCTACCAACGGTTCAATAACGACATTTGGTTTAAGATATAGTTGTTTGTCGCTCATAAAATATGCATTTGTGGGTTCAGGTAACCATGTGACTAACCCGATATACGTATATTGATTTCGTTACTGGGGAGCATGGGTTTACTTATTACAAGCACATTGGTTATCCTTAATAAAACTATTAAACATTATACTGCTATATAACAACAGGACAGTTTTATATCAGCACAATTAAATACGGCATGATTTCAAATATTATCAATAATAACGCAGACAAAAAAAACGGGGAAGTAATGTCGGGCAACTGTGGTAACTACAAAAACAACGGGCTGCAATAGTTATCAAGGTAGTTATTGGGTTCTGCATGAAGATAGGGAAAGCGGGTTATCCAGCGGTCGTTTATCTATCCATATTTCATGAGAAACATATCTTTCCGGACTGCGTTTGTTGACAAAAGCTATAGCATACAAATGTAGCGGAGCTTCTCACAAACTTATTTTTTTTTCCGTGAAAATCCAAACATTCCTACATAAAAAAGCTATTTATTTCTAAATCATCGCATTCGTACAGCCAGCCACCGCAGCCACTTCTACAGCAAACCGGCAACAGATCAGGATATGCCCGTTTGCCTGGCAACCGCTCCTGTCCGGCGAAAACGTTGCCTGCCTGTTTTTTGCCACCTCCCACCGATACGATTAACCCGGCAACCGACCATCCATCAAATAATAAGACAAGACAGCACCTGTACCAAACGAAATACCAGCAAGTATTTGCAGCTATTCTCCCCTCCCTTTTTGTTACATATCTGTTGTCATTTTCACTGATATGGCATAACATTATACAGGAGAAATACCTAAATTGAAACGATAAATCACGTAATTCAGACATTAACCAAAACCACATCATCTGTTTTTAGCAACCAAACAACCCAATATGAGAAAGCTGTATGCCCGTTTTTTTCTACTGCTGTTTTTTGTCATCTTCCACGCAAACAGTACTTTTTCACAGGAGAAACCCACCACTTTCGAGCTGAAAGGTAAACTCAGCAGCGGACAGGACGCCCATCTGGATGAAGTCATTGTTCACCTGCTGCAAGCCAGTGATAAAAAACTGGTGAAAATGGAATATCCCGACAAACAAGGTAATTTTACTTTTGATAAAATACCCCCCGGTACCTATATACTCGTTACACAAAGCATGGGCTTTGTAAAGTATCAGTCAGACGCCATTATACATAATAAAAACACCAACGTCGGCACCATCACCCTGCAAGCTTCCAGCACTACCCTTAAAGAAGCGGCTGTAGTGGCCACCAAACCATTTATCCAGCAGCAATACGATAAAACGGTACTCAATGTGGCCAGCTCCATTTCCGCTGTTGGTAGTACCGCCCTGGAAGTACTGGAAAAAGCGCCCGGCATCACCATCGATCAGAACGACAATATTGCCATGCGCGGCAGACAAGGCGTACTGGTGATGATTGATGGCAAACTGGTACCCATGAATGGCCAGGAACTGGCGAACCTGCTCAGGAGCATGTCTGCCAACCAGATTGAAAAAATAGACCTCATTACCAACCCTTCTTCCCGCTATGATGCCGCCGGTAACGCCGGTATTATCGACATCCGGTTACGTAAAGGACAGCAGAAAGGTACCAACGGTAATGTTACCCTCAGCTATGGCCAGGGCGTATATTACAAGTTCAATCCTTCCATCAATATCAACAGCAAAATCCGCAAGGTAAACCTCTTTGCCTCCTACAGCTACTCCGACCGGCTGGAAAGAACCAAGCTGCAAATACTGCGGGACTTCTATAATGAAGCCAACAAGATCACCGGTAGCAACAACTACGACAACTATTTCAAATACTATAATAAAAACCACAACGCCCGTATTGGTGCAGATTACAACATCAACTCCAATATCGTTATCGGCGTAGTTGCCAATGGTATTTTCAACGATGGTAAAGTACGTTCCAACAGCGCCGCTAAAACATTCAATGCCGCTAGCCAACAAACCGGCTCATTTGTAACCGGGGGCAGCAACAATACCAACCGCGACAACGGCAGCATCAACCTGAACTACAGGCACAAGCTGGATTCCAGCGGTAAAGAACTCAGTGCCGACTTCGATTATGCCCGGTACGCTTCCGACGAATTACAAAATTACACCACCGATTTCTTTGACCTGTTTCACCACCCTTCCCAAAAACCTTATGTACTTGTCGGGAATCTCAATGGAGACCTGCGGATCAAATCATTTAAAATTGATTACGCACAACCCATTAAACCCATCGATGTACAAATAGAAGCAGGGGTTAAAAGCAGTTGGGTAACGGCCGATAATGATGTAAAATTCTACGACAGAAGTGACGGTAAAAACGAACTGGATTTAGGAAAAAGCAATCACTTCATCTATGAAGAAAATATCAATGCCGCCTATCTGAATGCCACCAAAAAATGGCGTAAACTGACGGTACAAGCGGGGCTCCGGGTAGAGAATACTATTGCTAAAGGCAATCAGCTGACCAACAACGATCAGTTTGACCGGAACTACACCCAGCTTTTCCCCAGCGGATTTATCGGCTACGAATTCAATCAGCGGCATGACCTGGGATTCTCTCTCAGCCGCAGGATCGACCGGCCTTCCTATCGCCAGCTGAATCCCTTTACCATGTTCCTGGATCCGTTTACCTATTCCACCGGTAATCCTTATCTGAATCCGGAAATCACCAACTCCTTTGAGCTGGTACATACCTTCCAGCAAAAATATATTACCAAAATAGGTTTCAGCAAAACCACCGACAACATCCTCACGGTACTTTCACCGGATGTGAAACCCAACACCATCATACAAACCGGCCGTAACCTGGCTGAATTTCTATACTACAATGCCAGCGTAGATGTTCCGATCACTATCGGACACTGGCTGACCAGCAACAATACTGCCCTGGTATTTTACAGCAAATACAATGGTAACCTGGTGAATACCGATCTGAATGTAGGCAGAACCACCTTCAATTTCAGCTCCAACAATTCCATCACCATTGATCCCAAAACATCGCTGGAAATCATTGGCAGCTATACCAGCCGGTCTTACTATGGCTTTCTGGATGTAGGCAGCATCTGGTTTGTCAATATTGGTGCGCAAAGACAAATCCTGCATAAAAAAGCATCCATAAAAATCAATTGCAGTGATATCTTCTTTACCAATAAAACAAACGCGATTACCCGGTTAACCGGTTATGGCGAACATTTCTTCCAGCAAAGAGATACCCGTGTCATCACGGTGAGTTTCAATTATAAATTCGGCGGCCAGTCCAATGGCTCGAAGCGGAAAACCGGCAGTGCGGATGATGAAAAGAAAAGAGCCGGCGGTTGATTATACATGGGCTAATATCCGGGAGATATCGTCAGTTGCAGCAATGCCTGATAGGGATCTCCCGGAATCCCCAATACCCGGGCAAAAGCAGGTTCTGTTTTATATCCCTGCTTTTTCAACCGGATAACCTCCTGCCGTAGCGGTTCTCCGTGCTGTTGCAGTAACTGATATTCGATCAGCATATGGCGGAAAGCCGCCTGTTCCCGGGAAGGTACCCCCTGCCCGAAAATCTCCACCGGCCAGCCTCCCATCTGCAGCTGCGCAATGATAGATGTGGTGTCGTTAATCACAGTTGTATACAACCGGAAATCATCAAATCCCGAAAAGTACTGCTCCAGGCAGGTTTGAAAGACCTGCGGCTCCTGATAACAACAAATAATATCCAGATCACTATCGTCGATATCCACCCCGATTGGTATCGTACCAGCCAGCAACGGATCAAAATGCTGCAGTTTTTCCATGACCTGATATTGCTGCAATACAGCGTGGGCCTGCTGTTGCCGCAAGGTCCCCGTCTGCAGATAATGAATCGTATTAAATTGGTCTGTCAAGGTTTTTGTTTATAGATTCCGGTGATAAAGATACCACATTCTTAATTTTCCGGCCACGACCCGTTCCTTTCACCGGTAACTGCCCGCAGGGAGACTGTCATGACAATAGCCTCCCTGCCCGTTCTTCGGGATATAACGGTAATGGTTATACGATAACTATTACCTATACACTGCAGTTTCATAGCAGTCATGCGGGGTAGTTTTAAAGCAGCAGCATACAATAAATACCTGTAAGGTAGCTATTGCCCGTAGAGAGATTAAATCGTATTTTCAGCTCCTCAACCAAAAATTATGAAATTCCCTGTTCTTATTACCTTTCTGCTCCTGCTTGGCATGCAGACAATATCCGCGCAATCCACGATTCTGCATTGTGGTAGTTTGATAGATGGCATCAGCAATGCACCACGACACAATGTGTCTGTTATCATCAATGGTAACCGGATCAGCGCCATCAAGGAAGGTTTTGTAAATGGTACACGTAATGACAAAGTGATTGACCTGCGGCAAAAGACAGTAACGCCGGGGTGGATAGACATGCACGTACACCTGGAAACAGAATTCAACAAAACGTCCTATTCAGACAAGTACACCATGAACCCGGCGGACTATGCCTACCAAAGTGTGGTATTTGCAGAACGTACGCTGCAGGGAGGCTTTACCACTGTGAGAGACCTGGGTGGCAGCGGGGTAAACATCGCGCTGCGTAACGCCATTAATAAAGGCCTGATCAAAGGACCGCGGGTATATACTGCCGGCAAAGCCATTGCCACTACCGGCGGCCACGGCGATCCTACCAACGGGTACCGCAGCGATCTGATGGGCAATCCCGGTCCGGAAGCAGGTGTGGTAAACGGTCCGGATGAATGCCGCAAGGCAGTGAGACAAGCCTATAAAAACGGTTCCGATGTGATCAAGATCACTGCTACCGGCGGCGTATTGAGTGTGGCCAAAGATGGCAGCAGTCCGCAGTTTACAGACGAAGAACTGAAAGCGCTGGTAGCCACTGCCAAAGATTACGGGCTGCGGGTAGCGGCACACGCACACGGTGCAGAAGGTATTAAACGCGCCATCCGCGCGGGTGTTAACTCTATTGAGCATGGCACTTATCTCGACGATGAAGGTATTGCCCTCGCCAAACAATATGGTACCTGGTATGTGCCTACCATTATAGCCGGCCACTCGGTAAGTGATTCTGCAAAAACACCAGGTTATTTCCCTGCTATCGTACAACCAAAGGCGGCCACCATCGGACCTAAAATACAAAGCACCTTTGCAAAAGCCTATAAATCCGGGGTAAAAATTGCCTTCGGCACCGATGCCGGCGTATACACCCATGGTAAAAACTGGCTCGAATTTACCTACATGGTAGAAGCAGGCATGCCACCGATGGAAGTGATACAGGCGGCCACTATCAGCGCCGCAGACCTCCTGGGTGTAAAAGATAAACTGGGCAGTATAGAAGCCGGTAAACTGGCCGACATTGTAGCCGTAGACGGTGATCCCTTACGCGACATACAGGTAATGAGTAAAGTAGTTTTTGTGATGAAAGACGGCGTGGTATATAAAGATAATAACACCGCACCGGCTACCTTATAATGACCACCCCGTTCTGTTGAAACATGTATCGCCTTATCATTGACTACAAACATACCGCCTGCTGGCTGCTACTATTACTGCTACCGGCCCTGCAGGCCAATAGCCAGTCTGCTGCACAGCTGGACAGCTTTTTCAGTACCCTCTTTCCGCCGGGTCTTCCCGGCGGAGCGGTACTCATTGCTAAAAAAGGGAAAGTTATTTACAAGCGGGGATTTGGTGTAGCCGACATCGTTACCCGTCAGCCTGTAACACCCCGCACCATTTTCAACACCGGCTCCATCAGCAAAACATTTGTGGCCTATGGTATCCTGAAACTGGCGCAGCAAGGGCGTATCTCCCTGCAGGATCCCCTCTCCCGCTTCTTTCCCGACTTTGACAATAAAAGTATTGCCGACAGCATCCGTATCTGTCACCTGCTCACCCATAGCTCCGGCCTGCCGGACAGCAGAGAGGTAGCCGAGCATCCCGTATTCTATCTTACCGCCACTGATACCGCCAATTTCGCACCGCTTAAAAAAACGCAGCAGCTACACTTTTCGCCAGGTAGTCAGTTCGAATATTCCAATCCCGCTTTCAACGGACTGGCACTAATTATAGAAAAAGTCAGCGGCCAAAAATGGCAGCAGTTCATCCGGGAACAAATCTTCCGGCCTGCCGGCATGCAGCAATCCCTTATCACCGATGGCGCCTACCCGCAAACCGGCGTGGCACATGGTTATATAGCTGATAGCGTACATGGCTATACGGAGTATGATTACGGGGAAGCACCTACGTTTGCCGCCGCTGGTAACGGTGGTGTATGGAGCAATGTAGAAGAGCTGTGGTTATATGAACAGGCTATCCAACAGGAACGGCTACTCGATTCCAGCTGGCTGGCCTTATCCAGGAAGGTCTATACTTTTGATAACTGGGCGGCTGCTTACCCACCCTTTATGGGATTAAGCTGGTTCATAGCAGATACGCCTTACCGCATGATCGGGCATACCGGATCCCAGGGTGGTTTTAAATGCGATTATCAATGGCTACCGGATCAGCAGCTTTGTTATATCCTGCTGGCGAATACACCACAACCGCGGGAAGCTATCCGGGAAAAATTGTTTACGCTCTTACAGGTTTTTTAACTCACCGGGCAGCTGAAACCGTCACATAATAGCCATCCGGATCTCTCAATGAAAACTCCATACATCCGGAGTTGTTGTTTAAATGCGGCGGAGCTGCTATCTCCGTTGACAGCGCAGTGGCATTTGTCCACTTTTTTTCGAAATCACTCACCCGGAAAAACAGGATCAATCCATTCCCCGGGGCTGCAACAGGCGCTATTAGCGTAGGATGCCCGTGTGCCTCCCATTTATGCAGACAAAGCACCACGGTACCATCGTCATCCGTCAGGATTTCAAAAGTATCTCCACCATGCTGGCTGTGACAATCCAATAAACGCTGATACCAGCGGGAGCTTTTTTCTACGGCAGCTACGCCAATAATCACTTCATTTCTAATCATAGCATTGTCATCTTTTTAAGTCGCTGAGACAGTCTGGCTTTCGCAGATAAAATATCGCCACTGACAGATTCAACGACTGTGGCCATGTAAATATATAGTAGTTTTAGATAAGATGATGATTGACCCGATAGTGCCCTGCAAAACATCCATTTAACACCTAAAAGTATCACCAAAATGAAAAAGCAGCCAGGACTTTTTACCTTCAACATTTTTCATAACGGCAACCGGAAAAAATACCCCGGTACGGTTTCACTACGGATACTTTTATACAGGCTGTTACGCAAAGGACACCAGGAAGATACTGATTACAAAAGAACTACCTGTTCCTGCAGATGATCTGTATACCTATGATACTGCCGGATGATGTGTCATACCGGATCAGGGAGAGAGACACCCGTGAGCGCGGTTCCTGCATGCGGTTTCCAAAACAGGTGCCTTTAGCCATCACCCCTGTTCCAATGGTATTGATACATCACGGCCTGTCCCTTTGACCAGAAATATTTCAGCGTCTTTTTTACTCCAAAGGGACACTATAACACACGGTGCCATGCTTATTACGTATAACCGTTCATGTGATACAACGTTATTGTATCACCTGCTGCCATACAGCCTGTAATACAGCCACATTCTAAAGTTTCACTGCTGCATGTCACCACGGGCAGCCAGGTAAGCAACGTGTGTTCATCTTCATTATTAAAAAAAGATTACCGGTATGCCTGTTATGACGGTTTGACTACTCATAAGCATATACTTTCAGTGGCAAACGCTCCTGCAATATCAGCGGGATTGCCACCAACGGCCGCAGCGGATACGGATACATACCCATTCTGCGTGAGAACGATACTTGTCCGTGATTCGTTTTCTTTCATTAAAAAAAATCCTGGCCACGCCTATGTGACCAGGATTTTTAATGGCTTATGGCAACTGGCTGCTCCGACTACATCGGATACATTTGCCGGATTGCCTGCTATCCGAGGCAGTAACACTGACCATTATGACATTGGCCACCGAATCCGGATTGTGCCATACAGATCATATCACAATACCTTTTGGTGCATACGATCACATCATTGCCGGCACCACCTTGTACCTTTTTCATAGCAGTACGGTTCATGGTTTTGCCAAAGGATTTTACAGGTTTCATCTTTTACTGTTTTAACGTAAGTGGAATCGGATCATGCACAGAATGGAGTTGATCATGATGCGCGCACCATTCGTGGAATCCAGGTTATCAGCAGTAAAGTAGGCAAGCTCGCTGCAACATAGGAGCACCCGGCACGCTTTAACAATTCCCTGACGAAAAATGCAGGCTACTTTATCTGTTTGATCTGCAGCTCTTCTTTCTCTTCCAGGTGTTGCAGCACCTCTTCCTGCTGCAACCAGGGCGTACGCAATTCCTGCCGGGATATCAGAGGTAACTGATCCCAGGCATGACGGCTGCCGGGCTGGGTGGCATTTCCATAACTCAGCGATACCCTGGCTTTGACTTGTTTGCCAAATTCCAATACGGCTACATAACTATCTCCTGCATCTGCCACCTTCTTTTTGTCAGCGCCGCGGGTATATTCTATGACCCGGAAAACACCGTAGCGGTCTTCACTGCCATTGCCCGGATAATCTTCTCCGTTGCGGCCCCGCAACCGATATACTTCACCCCAGGCTACATCTGCTTTGCCATAATCCTGCGCTACAGCTATAGCAGCCGTTTTCAACAGCTCCACTGCCTGTGCCGGATCTTTCAATCCGGTAGGTGTACCTACCGGCGTAGCCACATTCCAGGCCTGCCGGTATCCTTTTCCTTTCAGCTGATCGAACCAGGTCACAAACAATACGCCCCCACGGCTCTCTGCACCAGCAGTACGATCCCAGGCTTTGAGGATAGCAGCTGCCTGCTGTACCGTTGCATCCGGATGTGCCTGTGCAGCGGCCAGCAACTCATCCAGCAAACGGTCGGTGGCTTCCATATGGGTATCATGTTTATCTGCGATGAGCTGATCGAAGGTGATCAGCGAGTCGGCCAGCAACATGCGGATACCGCGTTGCGGCCGCAAGCCCACTTCCAGCGGCGACATGTAAGCCGGATAGTCACCGGATTGCAGTACTGCAGGATAGGTGCAGCTCCAGGGTGGGTCATTGGAGTTTTGCAGGAAACCGGAACGGGGATTCAATAACTTCGGCATAGCTGCATAAGCATGTATTTTATGCCAGATATAAGATGAGCGGGTACCATCTACGGTCTGATGCCAGAACGACCAGTCACCGGTATCCCGTTTGGGTACCATACCGGCAAACGTATAACTGATATTACCGGCATCATCTGCATACATCACATTAAACATGGGTAACTGCATCAATTTCAGCGCGGCTTCAAACTGTTTCCAGTTCGTAGCCATCCCCATGCGGTGCCACTGATAAAGCAGATCGGGACTATCCATACCGGCTATACGAACAGCAAAGGCTTTTTTCCCTTTTTCCAGTACCGGTCCGTGCTGCGTATACCGGAGTACATGCGGTACTGCTTTCAGGCTGCCATCTGCCTGTTTCACCTGCAGGGTTATTTTCTTTTCCACAAAAGGAACCGTACGGCCATCCAGCAGGTATCCCTGGTCCTGCAGGGTGAGTGCATAACGGTCTGCCGCATCAATGGTATTTACGGTGTGCGACCAGCCCAGGTGTTCATTGAAGGCAATGGCCAGCACCGGAATACCAATCAGGGTAGCGCCGTAGGTATGAAAACCCGGCGCATTCAGGTGCGCTTCAAAAAACAGGTATAAGTCTTTCCAGGGCAGATGCGGATTGGCCAGTAACATGGCATGGTGAGAAGCCGATTTAGAAGGCCCGATGGCCCAGGCATTGGAGCCTTGATTCAGGGAAGCGGTAACCGCTCCCAGTTCGCCCCTTGCCAGAAATTTCAGGTAGAGCACCCGGATCTTATGCCCCATTACATCATTCGCCGTAATCGGTAATATAGGTTTATAAGGCGCTCCGATGGCTTCCGGATGGGCGGTGGCATAAGCATTCATACCTGCCACAAAAGCCTCCAGGTAATTGTTCATCTCTTTATGCTGGCGGCTACGGTGCTGCCGCGCCAGTTCGGGGACATCATACAATTGCACCAACTTATCTTCTGCCAGATAATTTTCACCCAGATAAGCGGCGGCGCGGCCTCTTGCCTGCGCATACAGGCGTAACAGGAGGTCCGCATGATTATGCATCTGTGCCCAGCCGAAGCTATAGTACATTTCCTGCAGGTTCTTTGCATATACATGGGGAACGCCATAGGTGTCCCAAAGAATGGTGGCTTTTCCGGTCTTGCCGGAGAGGGTCTTTTCAGCTGCAACGGGGCTTGCCTGTCGGGACCATGCGCCGGCTGCCTGCAATAACAAAGCAAACAGCATTACAGGCACTAACTTGTAACGGGTCATTGATAGCGTATTTAAAATGAAAACTATACTTACCACCGGCATACAGTGGTATACTCCTGTTGTTGTGTGATCTGCAGCGATGGCAGCAAACAGCCGGGTCATCATGTAGCTGATCAGGCATGGCTTTACCGCAAGGTGCAGGTGAAAATGGTTTATGTCAGGTTACACACGGGTCAACTACGGCTACTGCACATCTCATTTTTTCATACATGGAAAAGATATGCGGGCATTCAAAACGGGTTTCTCAATGTATCCTGAAATTAAACAACAACCGGCTGACTGACAAATATTTTATTCCCGTAGCTGGCGGGTAATCTTCGCCCCTGTTATCTTTCAAATGGTTAATCTTTGTTATCGGCTTCCACCCTGCAAGCCTATACGAATTTTTATGCCAGGCCCGGGAATAGGCCGTTATCCGGGTGACAGGAAGCCCGGCTTACCCGGATCCGGCCGGTGATTGCTGTCTTACATACCGCTAAACCGGCTTTTCAGCCGGCCTGTATATCACTTAAACAATAAAACATCCGAAAAAAAGTAAAGGCCCATTATTTTTTTTCCGGCGGCATCCGGATAATGGTAAAATCTTGCTGATACAGCGATGCAGGGGCATTTTACGCCATAGCGACCGGATGGTCACCTATCCAGCTCACAGGTATCTTCTGTGATAATATCTTTATAATCTGTACAAAATAAACAAGAAAGTATTATTTTTAACTACTGTACACTTAGCCCGTACGCTTAAAATTGATTACAAAAAGCAAATAAAATAGCGACAACCTTATTTCCTTTTGTAAAATTGTCCGATAAAAAATTTACAAACGCCTACTTAAACCCAAATCACATGTTTGCAACGCAAACGTTCCTCAATCTGCCACACAAACGCCAACAGCAAATCATTAACACCGCTGTGGAAGAATTTGCCCTGAAAGAGTATGAGAGCGCATCCCTGTCTGCCATTGTACAAAAGCTGGCCCTTGCCAAAGGTAGTTTCTACCGGTACTTCAAAAACAAAGAGCACTTGTATCGTTATCTACTGAGCTACGTCGTCGACTTCCGGCTGGAAAAAGAAAAAGAATGGCTGCAGCCCCCGGCCAAAGACTTCTTTGCCCTACTCACGGAACGCTTCAAAGCGGAAATCAGGTTTGACCTCGCCTACCCTGGCTTCAGCAGTTTCCTCCACAATGTGGCACAGGAAAAAAACAGCGACGAGCTGGGCAACATCCAGGAATACCTGACAGCCAGTATGATGAAACCCCTCATTCCGGCTATCGAAGAGCAGATTAAACTGGGACATATCCGGAAAGATATTCCTGCCACCCTGATGGCCTTCCAGGTATTACAGGTACAACAAAACCTGTACAACTATCTGGCATTCGTTTATAAAATGGATTCCCGGAAAAATGTCAGACGGAAGAAAAAAGCATTTTCCCTGCCGGAAGAAGATATTCAACAGGCAGCTGCCGGCTTTGCCCTGTTACTCAAAAACGGCCTGCTGGCTCCCGGAAAGAAAAAATAAGGATACGCGCACTAAACCATCAATATGAGCATTCAGGCACTTTCGGATCTGCACATCGATTACAGCGAAAATCTAAAATGGCTACAGGGGTTGTCCAGGTTGGATTATCAGCAGGATACCCTGATACTGGGCGGAGATATTTCTCATGAAATGAAATTAATAGAAACTGCTTTCTATCATCTCAAGAAAATTTTCAAGGAAGTTATTTTTGTTCCGGGTAACCATGACCTCTGGATTGCCGGCAACCGGCAGCTGACATCATTGCAGAAGTTTGACCAGATCCGCCGGATGGCGGCAGTTTATGGCGTACATACCTCTACGTTATATCTCGACAACGTCACCATCATTCCTTTGCTGGGATGGTATGATTATTCATTTGGTCAACCTACCGAAATTGCCATACAAAGCTGGCAGGATTTCTATGCCTGTAACTGGGCAGGCTTCAACAGCGTAGCAGGCATCACCCAACACTTTCTCGCGCTGAATGAAACCAACCTGGCCTTACACAGACCAGGTATTCCTACCATCACGTTTTCTCATTTTCTTCCCAGGATAGACCTGATGCCGGACTATATACCAGCAGACCGGCGTATTATTTATCCGTTCCTGGGCAGTAATGGTCTGGAAGCACAAATCAGAAAAGTAAATCCCATCATACATATTTACGGGCACAGTCATGTAAACGTAAAACGTACGATAGATGATGTCTTTTATATCAATAACGCTTTCGGCTATCCGGAGGAAACACGGATCACAGCCAAGCAGTTGCTGTGTGTGCATGATAGCAACTAATATTATCCCTCCGACGTGGTATATTCCGGAAGGCCCTTCACTGGCGCCTTCCGGGAATTACCTGTTTATTTAATTCGTCCATATACCCACCATATGTGGGTGTTGACCGGTAGCCGTAACAGCACCGGCAGGTATTCCACTATCCGCGCTGCCATGACTGGCCGCCGCTACTGCGGCTGCCTGCGCAGGGCTTCCCTGCAACAGGGTCATCAGAAAAGTACATAGATAAGGGTCACCGGCGCCTGGTAATTTCGGCCGCACAGGACCGCTGGCTGCGTAATATCCCAACAATTCATCTTTTGCATATACCATGGCATCTCCTTTACTACTGTTGATGGTAGTAATATCAGCTCCCGTTAACGCATATACGGTCTTTCCTGCTACCTCCCAGGTACGGATATCTTCCTCCCTGTGCCGGTTGGGCAGCAACAACGGCGCTACTTCCACGGCACTTGTTTTTACCAGCACCGGCTGCAGGGAACGGTAACGATCTGGCCGACCCGTTTCTGCCACCAGTAAAACCGGATATTGTTTTTTCAATTGTTCCAGACAATCAATCACGCCTGTTGTCAATACCCCTTTATTATAATCTGCCAATACCACCACATCATAGGCCGAAAAAAAAGAAGCCAGTATTTCCTGCAGGTGCTGCGCTGCAGCTGCCCCCATTGCGGTTGCTGTACCCGTATCATACCGCGCTATCAGCTGCTCCCCGGCCATGATATAAGTCCGGCTGCAGGTACGGCTTTCCGGCGAAGTAATGATAACAGGCGCCACCCCCTCCTGCTGCAATAATAAAACAAGTCGTTCTTTTTCGGGATCGTTGCCACCCGCACCCAGTAGTGTAACGTTGGCGCCTGCACGCGCCAGACAAACGGCTGTAAACGCGGCCCCACCCGGTATATATGCTACTTCATCCACCTCTACGGCAGGTATAACAGCCGATGATACCCTGGCGCCGTTATTGCCTTTCATGCACACGTCCAGTATCAGATCCCCTACTACCAGCACCGCCGGATGTTTTTTTCGTTCCCCTGTTTTTGTCAGAAACTGATCCATATACCAATTCATTTCACGTTGAAGAAAAATATAGCCTTACTTCCGGTTATACCATCAATAATTTTTGTCCGTGAAAACATGCAATCAAAATGCCAGTAGTCTGGAACTGTCACCAAAAAATGCTTAATGTTTGTTAAAAGAAATAACCCCTTCTGTTTGCATGTCCGTATGATTACGCTAACATATCCGTTTGTTAAAGATTCCAGCTGTTCTATAATAATACGGATATCTGCCGCATCTACAACTGGATAAGTTGCCAGTCCGGCCATTTTTGACGGTATATACCTTTAGCCGTTACAGTTATTATCATAGCCATTCAATAGTATATACGGCATGTGTAGTAACCTGGTCTGGACGTTCAAAAGAATAATCTACTTCCCGGCCGTTATTAAAACATAGCCATGCATGCCTGTCTGTCTGCAACCGGAAAAAACAAAGTCCTTCTCTGCCGGTATTCCCGCACCGGCCAATACCATAACGGGTATGCCGGATTTCATTGCCGATCAATCTGCCCAATGCATCCTGCTGACGGTCTATAGATACCACGTCGTAACACTCCCCCGTAAAAGAGGAAGTCCAGGAGGAAGTGCGGGTAAATGAAAGGGTTTCATGATCGTCACGGATGGCCAGTGTGAAAGCATGTCGGGTATCTGCAAGGCTGATGTGAAAGCGTAGCTCCAGCAATACTCCCGCTGACATAACGCGGAGGATATCCACGATTCTAAAGTATTTCATCCCAGCTGTTTTATAGGGGTAAACGGACAAGATCAGGCAACGTCATAGCAGCCCGCCATCCCCAGCCCGGGAATTCCCGGGCTTAAGGTGCTGACAAGGCGGAACAGGGGCATCCTTATCAGCAAACAGCCTATAAGGGATACCTCTCCTTTGGCGGAAGGAGTCGGCGCGCACCATGCAGACGCGCCGGAATAGCGACCGTTACATTACAGGCAACGGTAAACCGGCTGCCTGTAGTCATCCGCTTTACAATCAGCCGTACAAAAACTATCGTTCTTAATGGATACAGGGATAATAAGAACTTATATACAGCATTCACATTTACTACTGTCCGTTGATCGTTTAAACAAAACTATCATTAATTATCGCAGTGGAACACGATTAATTGACCAAACCGGACTTGCGCGGTGCGAAAGCCCCTAATATCCATATATGATGCCTCCGGATATCCTTCTTTTACCCTATAACGGGCAAGATAATACTCCCTTCGGCCGGCCTTGTTTTAGGATTTGGTAGGTACGATCCGGATATTCATACCTACCGTAGCTGATTTCGTCCATCAGTTTCTCCGGGAACAACCAGGTGCTGTATATTTGTCTCATATGTCTGCTACCAATCGTCTGCACACCATGCACTACAACAAAAAGACAGATCCAATATCAGGCTTATACGTCATTTTATTGTTACCTGCCTGGCCCAGTAATTGAAAAACGACCTTCACCTGGCCAGCGCACATCCCGGAAAGTACCTATTTATCAGTGCCAGGCACCACTGCTGATGTACGGAGGCCTTCTGCTAATCTATACCGAAATACACCTGCCAGCAATCCCAGTCAGGATTACCCTGCTGTGTATTCATTCATTTCATCAACGACCAAATGAATTCTGCTTATTCTATCTCTTCCAAACAAAAAAAGATCGGCTACCATATCCTGTTTTGGGTATGCTATACTTTGTTGAATCATTTTATTACTTTCAGCCGGCATAACGGTCATGCCTATATACAGGATAGTATTGGCCAGTACCTGGTAGCGGCCCTCATCTTCTATTGCAATACGAATTACACACTACCGGTATTTTTTGCCCGTAAACGTTATCGCGCTTTCGCACTTGCTGTAATACTGTTATCATTTTTCTCTTTCGGCATTAAACTAATCCTGTACCTCAAAATATTACCGTTGTTCGGATTGCCGGCGATGTCGGATAGCCTGCCGTCATTGTATCTGATGAATAGCTGGTGGTGGTACCAATATACCTTATGGGGATTCGGCTATTGGTTTGTTAAAACCACGCTCGCCAGAGAGCGGGAAAAATCGCTGCTGGTCAATGAAAATATGGCCGCTGAATATGCCTATCTCAAAGCACAGATCAATCCGCACTTCCTCTATAATGTATTGAATTTTTTTTATGCCCGGGCGCTCAATCTTTCCGCAGAACTGGCAGATGGTATCCTGAACCTCGCTGATATCATGCGTTACATTATCAACAATGAAGGCAATGAGCTGAAACGTATTCCGCTGTATAAGGAAATAGAACAGATCAATAATGTCATCCGCATCCATCAGCTACGTTTTAACCAGGAGCTGAAAGTTACTTTCATTGCGGAAGATGATTATACGCATGTGAAGATTAATCCTTTTATACTGATAACCCTGGTAGAAAATGCTTTTAAACACAGAGAGCTGCTACACAGCAAATCGCTGGTGATAAAACTGAATTACGATCCCTGTATCGCTTTGCTACAGCTGTTTATCAGCCATGAAAAAACAATCGTTCCGCATACCCCTCCTGCAGATGTTGGCATGGAAGACCTGCGAAGGCGGCTGCAACTGATTTATAAAGAAAAATACCACCTGTTCGTTCAGGACGATCATCAACATTATGAGATCAATCTTTCTATTTATTTATGATGATGATATCGGGATTGATCAGGAATAATGTACAAACAGAGATGGATCTATAGGTGTCCTTTCCTTGTCCGGAAATTCACGCTTATGGAAGCGGCCCGGATAATTCACGAACCAAAAAACCGTGCGCCTGATCCCGGATATATATCAACCCGACAGCAACGATATCAGACGCATCGAGGTCATCGGCGGCAAATACAAAATAGTGTAGTAATACGACGGTAGCACTGCTTTTTATTACCGGTTTTGAACACAAAAAATAGTATATTAGCCGGGTACAACTGAAACTATTGCCAACAACTGATTAGTAACGCGCCGCTTTATTTTTGGGAAGACACCTGATCATGAACCCTGATACGATTATTCAGCATTTTTGTAATCTCATTTTTTAGTTCCTGCAACTCCTATGCTTTTACACAGTATTGTTACACTTTTTCCCAACATGATAAAAACAGGTACGGCCTCCCTGGAAGATGAAGAAATGATTACCAGAATCACCTTTGTCAATAAAATATGTGTGGTCATCAGCGTCTGCATCCTCATTATTGCACCGGTGGTATATTTTCTTACGCCCAAAACATCTATCCTGATAGCTATTGTGATAGAGTTCCTGGTCAACAACATGGTGCTTTTTCTCAACTATAAAAAGTGGTATAAAACGGCAGCGCTCACCCTTTTTTTCCTGCAGTGCGCAGCAGTAGTCTATTTTGGTACGCTCATGGGCGCCATGCTGCAACTGCAGTTTATGGTACTCTTCCTGATCTCTATCATTTATCTGATCTTCAAGGAAACCTATCTGCGGAAAATTTGTCTGGCCGCTGCCATCCTTACCCTCGTACTGCTGGAAACCAGTTATTATTATACAAATGTCATCACCGTTAGCAGCTCTGATGCACTGGTGATACAATCCCTGGCCATTACCGGTGTGATGATCCTGATACTGATGGTCAGCAAAACCTATGTGGTCAGCAATGACAGCAATAAAGTACTCGAAAAATCGAACTATTTCAAACGGATGTTCATCTCGAAAATATCGCATGAACTTCGGAACTCCCTCGCCAAAACGCAATGGATAGCCGGTTTGCTGAAACAAGACATCCAGCTGGATAAACCCATTCATACCATTGCCCCGCTGGTGGAACTGCTCAACTATGCCGCCTCCAATGCAGCCAATATTGTCAATAGTGTACTGAGCATGTCGCAGATAGAAGCCGGTATTCCCGATGATATCCAGCGTAGCCCGGTAGTGCTGAAAGATTTTCTGCAAAAGATCATCGCGGTAGACAATATTGCTGCCCGGTCCAGGTCTATCAAAATACAGCCGGAAATAGATCCTGCAGTACCCGAAGTGATGATCACCGATGCTTTCCGCTTAAAGGAAATTGTGACGAACCTCCTCGGCAATGCCCTGAAATATTCTTTCAGGGAAACCACGATCCTGCTGAAAGTGACTGCCACCGATAGTGTACTGACACTCGCTGTTACGAATACCGGCTACAGCATTCCGCCGGATTTACAGGAAAAAATCTTTCATGCCTTTACCACACACAAAGGGCACCAATACATTGAAGGAACCGGCCTGGGATTATTCATTGTGCAGAATACCCTGCAACAAATGTCCGGCACCATCCGGCTGGACAGCAACGGGCCCGTTACCACCTTCACCATTACCCTGCCGCTGGTAGCCGGCGATCCGGCAGCCATACAACCGGAAGAAGATGCGGATACCTCTATCACGGAATTCTTTGATGTATCCCTGCATGTTTTACTCGCCGACGATGATCCGATGAATACCAGCATCCTGGAAAAGGCACTGCAACGCATCGGATGTAAAGTAAAAAGTGTCCATAACGGCAAAGAGGTACTCACAGCTACTGCCCGGTACCTGCCGGATATTATCATCCTCGACAACGTGATGCCGGAAATGGACGGTATTGAAACCGTCCGGCATTTAAAAGCCAACGCCAGAACAAAAGACATTCCCGTCATCATCGCCACGGCAGAAGGTCTGACAGAAACACTCACCCAGATCAAAGCATCCGGTGCAGATGCCATCATGACCAAGCCTTATTCCATCAATGAGCTGAAAAAACATTTCAACACCCTCATACCACCCGTGACCGGCCAGCTGACGGGAATGTCCCGGCCCTAAAGCCAACGGCTATACGGCAACAGCAATGTCTGTATCCAGTACTGTTTCCTGGAATACGGAATCATAACGTTTATACCGTTTCGTATAGGCCTGCCACATCCAACTGGCCTGCACGCAGCGTTCCAGGCCTACCAGGTGTTTTTCCAGCGCCTGCAAACGGGGATCGGCTGTCGCAGCCAGGCGGCGCATTTTCGTGATAATCCGTTCCCGCAACCGGAAATATTCCGACAGGTAAAACCGGACAATCACCGCGGCCTTTTCCAGCACCGCTTCAAACGACAGCTCCGGATGGTTCAGCGCTACACTGGCCACCAGGTTGGAGTCGGCACTTTTATCAATTACTTCCTTTTCAAAAGAGAAGAAGTCGTTAGACAAACAGCCGAACATAGCCACCGCCTGTTGCAGGTCTTTCAGCTGTGCTGCCATCCGCTGCGCGGCCAGCCAGGACCAGTCCAGAAACGCGCCATCGCAGTATTCAATCAGCAGAATAATGTGGGGCATACCCGAGGTATGCAGCCGTTGCTGTATATACTCCTCCACATCCGGCAGGTAATGTAGCCCGCTGGCATTACAGTCCTGATGCGTAACACCGATGTGATAGGCATACATGTTAGAAAACGCGGCAAACCACTCCCCTGGCGATGTATCACGGATTTCCTGCAGCATTTCCGCATTGGCTTTTTCCACGGCATGCGCCTCCGGTATCACTGTGAGTGCAGGCGATAGTCCGGCCATACGGTCAATGATCAAACGGGCTTCCACCTGTTGCTCCCGGGGCAATAACCGGAATACATCACGCCCCATGATTTCATTGAGGTAATAGTCCACCGCACAATTCTGCACCACAGCTATTCCCCGCCGGAAGTCGGCCGCCGGAAACAGATAGGTGGCGCAGGTCAAATAATGTTCTCCGCTTTTCAGCCAGATACCATACGATTCACTCCACGACTTCACCGCAGCGGTAAGCTGGTCATTGCCGGCATTGGGCCGGTAAGTGCGGCAATACTCCCGGATATTCGTATCGCCGTCATTGAAAAGGGTACTCAGGGAAATTTTTTCCCGGGTGCTGAACAGGGCATACTGTTCCTGTAGATGCTCAATACCTTGAGCTGTCTGTGAAATGCTGCTGAATTGCATGTGCTATTTTTAAAGTGAGTAAATAGGCAGGATAAGATGACTATAATGAACAAACAAAACAGGGACAGGCATTACTTCGTTGCATATGTAATACGTAGTTATCGTGCATGCATAGCTGTCCAATTTCCCGACATTCCAATCCCCGGAGATACAGCATCCATTGCTTATCATCTACGTAAATCGTTGCTCGTTTAAACATGACCGTTATGAACAATTTAGCTAAATTGGACAATATTCCTCATAAGTTAAGGTAAAAAAGTAGTAATATTATGATGACTGCCATATCACAGCATGGAAAAAACAAGGTAGCCAAATATTGTGTCAGCCCCGTTTGTATTTCCTGATACCTGTTTCCCCCCGCGAATTGGCGTGATAACCAGAACGGTAGTACGATGCTCTCTTTTTTTCATGATGGAAGCAGCAGGGTAAACACCACTCATTTATTTTTGACACATCCGCTCCCGGAACTGCTGCCGGAAAGTCAGGCCCACCGGTAGTTCGGTACCATTCACCTCTACCTGATTTTTTTCAAATACCGAAATATGTTTCAGCGCCACCACATAGGATTTGTGGATACGGATAAAGTCCTGTGCAGGCAGGAGTGTCAGGAGTTCCTGCATATTGAGGAGGGAGAGGATTTTGGCGCTGGCGGTATGAAAACGCATGTAGTTGCCGGCGGCTTCGATGTAATAAATCGTGTCGGTAGGAATTTTATGGATGCGGGAGCCACTCTTCACAATGATTTCTGGAGCAGGCGGCGCTGTCTGCAGGCGGGGCGTAGCCGCCGCAATAGCTTTATTAACGGCTCGCAGGAAGCGGGGATAGTTGATGGGTTTCAGCAGATAGTCGATAGCGTTATACTCATAACTTTCGGCGCCGAATTCGGCATAGGCAGTGGTGAAGATGACCATAGGCGCCACAGGCAGGGAAGCCAGCAGCTGCAATCCGGATAATCCGGGCATATTGATGTCCAGCAACAGGAGATCTACCGGCGTTGCCTGAAGGTGCGCCAGGGCTTTATAGGGATTGGTAAAGTCGCCGCATAATTGCAGTGAAGGCGTTTGGGCAATATATTGTTTGGTAAGGGCCAATGCAAAAGGCTCATCATCTACGACCATGCATTTCATGATTCCATCCGTTTAAATTAATGGTTAACTGTACTTGAAATATGCGGGCATCCTGTTGAATATTCAAGACATGCGCGCCGGGATACAGCAACTGTAAACGTTTCCGTACATTATCCAAACCGATGCCGCCGTGCCGCACCGTTGTTTCCGGCTGGGGCAGCCCCCGGCTGTTTTTAACGGAAAAATACAGGAGCGCGCCCTCTACTTCCAGCATGATACGAATAAACGATTTTTTATCCAACTGTATCCCGTGTTTGAAAGCATTCTCCACGAATGGCAAGAGTAACAGGGGCGCAATCTGATGTTCCGGCAATACGTAGCTGTGGTGAAAGCTGATATCTGCCGCTATCTCATCGGCCAGGCGTCGTTGCTGGAGGTCGATGAAATTTTCCATGTACAGGATTTCCTGCTGCAGCCGTACGCGGTCTTCGTTGCTTTCGTATAACATGTAGCGCATCAGCTGACTCAGTTTATCGATGATGTTGGCCGTAGGTTCGTCCCGGTGCAGCAAGGCGCTGGCATAGGCCATATTGAGGCTATTGAAGAGGAAATGGGGATTCACCTGGGCTTTCAGGAAGTTCCGTTCCGCAATCAGCACTTCCCGCTCCAGCAGCTGCTGCCGGGCTTCCCGGCGAAACCAGTGCCGGGTGAAGCCATACCCCGCGGCCACACATACGAGTATACCATTCAGGACTACATTGATCCAGATTTGTTCGGTAAAGGTTTCTTTTTCCGAAGAAAAAATGCTGGTGGCGAAGCAATAGTCTGCCATGGATTCAATTGCCGTAGCCACTGTATATAACAGCCCGATACGTCCCAGTAGTTGCGGTATTTTTTTGTAGGCGGCATACCGGGGAATAATACTCAACGCGCAGCCATAAAATAAACCAGCATTAATAAGTGTACCCACAGTGAGCGGGGCAAAAAAGTTGCGGGAGGTATTGCTGAAAGTGCCAATATAGTTGGCAAAAAAGGCGATGAGTAAATAACCGGTGAGCCATATGACTACATGCATACCTGTTTCCCAATAGTGTCGCTTCAATTTTTTTTCGTGAAGATAGGATTACCGGGGAGAAGGAAAAACGGGAATTGATCAACCCCCTTTTTTTTATGTGAACGTTGTTCACACATACCTATCCACTGTATACAAGACCAGCAGGCCTGTTCGTCAATCGGGTGTATGGCCTGTTTTTTTTGCGGCTAGTTTTACCCTAAAAAAAACATGCGTCGTTTTTATCTCCTATTATTCCTCTTCGTAACGGGTATGCACCTACGTACCGTTGCCGGTATACCTACCCTCACAGGTACCTGGACCGGCACTGTACAAACCCTGCATCCGGATGCACCGGATGTAGCCTTTGAAATCAGCCAGGCGACGGGTGGCAGCCTCACCGCGGTGATGCATGTTACCAATCAGCAAAATTACAACATCCCGGTAGACAGTATCCTGCAAAACAACCAGCAGGTACGGATGGTCATCAGCCGCCTGAGTTGCCGCTTTGAAGGCGCATTGGTGAATGATACCCTATTGAAGGGTTTCATTGTCATGAATGACCAGCAACGTTTTGTATTGGAGTTAAAGAAGCAGGCTGCTTTACCCGCGCCTAAAACCCTCCGGCCTCAGGAGCCGGTTGGCCCCCTGCCCTACCTGGAAGAAAATGTCCGGTTCCCTCATGCCGCCGCCGGTATAACGTTGTCGGGTACACTGAGCTGGCCGGCTACCGGTGGCCGCTTCCCTGCGGTGGTGTTGATTTCCGGTTCCGGAGGCAACGACCGCGATGCCAATATTTTTACGCATAAAGTATTCCTGGTGCTGGCTGATTACCTCACCCGGGCCGGTATTGCGGTATTACGGGTGGATGATCGTGGTATCGGAGAAAGTACCGGCGACTTCGACTCAGCGACTAACGAAGACCTGGCAGCAGACGCCGTAGCGGGCGTTGCCTACCTGCATACCAGAAAGGAGATAAATCCCAAAGCCATCGGATTAATAGGTCATAGCCTGGGTGGCGATATTGCTCCGATTGCCGCGAACCTGTCGCCGGATGTCAACTTTATTGTACTGATGGCCGGTAGTGCAGCACCTATCGCTACCTGTTACTATGAGCATTGCGCCGCCGCCTATCCACTGGAGGGCGTATCCCCTAAAGGCGTACAGGTAAACCAACTGGTACTGGCAGCCGTTTTCAACATTATACAACAACAACCTTCCGACAGCATTGCCCGGGTGAAGATCCCACAGGTATTGCGTACACTGGATAAAGCGGTGGCTGGTCTTTCCGCAAAAGACCAGGATATCCTGGATTTACACGTTCCTATTGCATCAGATGAGTTCCTGACATTTCTATCCAAACCCCGGCGGGCAGATTTCCAACGGGACCAGTTTGCCATCGTCAGCCGGGTAAAGTGTCCGGTGTTGGCCATTAACGGTACCAAAGACGTACAGGTACTGCCTTCGCAGTTAAAAAGAATAGAACGCGCCCTGCGACAGGGAGGCAACAAACAGGTTACTATCAAAGCCTTTGAAGGGAAAAATCATCTCTTCCAGACGGCAAAAACAGGCGCGATCAGTGAATATGCTACCATCACGGAAACCATGGCACCGGAAGTAATGGCTTTTATGGCCAGTTGGATACAGCGTACCACGGCGCTGTAATCCACTCCGGGTAATCGTTCCGGGTAGCTGGTGTGGTCAGTTACCCGGGATAATTATGTTATCCGGTTATGCAGACAAACGATCTATTTTTTCCCGGATGCCTTGTTGTTCGGTCTGTGTTTTCGCCAGGCTATACGCTTGCTTTAAATGACGGAGCGCTTTTTCGGGATCTATCTCTTTATACAATTCTGCCAGCAGTAAAAAGTAAAAATGATTATGTTCCAACTTTAGCTTTTCTGCTTCTATCAGGGCTGCTTCCCGGCCATTTGCCTTATACAGGGCAAAGGTTCTGTTGAGGGCCACGCTGGGAGAATAATTGATTTGCAGCAGCTGATTATATAGCTGCAGGATCTGCTCCCATTTTTCGGCAGCATCTTCTTTCATACAATGCCAGTAGGCAATACGGGCCTCCAGGTGATAGGAACTTACTTCGCTGCCCCGGGCCGACAAATCCAGGAAATGAATACCCTGGCTGATCAGGGCTGTATCCCATAATGTTTCATCTTGTTCTTCGTACAGTACCACCCGTCCATCACCCGCCTCCCGGGCATCAAAGCGGGAAGCATGAAAACACATCAGCGCAATGAGTGCATTGGTTTTAGGCAGATTGGTCAGTTCCGCAGCCGTTAGCATAAGGCCCAGGCGTAAGGCTTCCAGGCAAAGGTCTTTCCGCAGGATTTCGTTTTGCGTCTGCGAATAATACCCTTCACTGAAAAGCAGGTAGATGATATGCAGCACATTATCCAAACGGGCCGATAACTGACTGGCCGGTGGCAATTCCATTTTCAGGCCGGCGGTACGCAGCTTTTCCTTCGCCCGGAATAAACGTTTGTTGATGGTTTCTTTATTAGACAAAAAGGCTTCTGCAATTTCTTCTATACCAAAACCGCACAGGATACGCAAGGCTAATCCGATCTGGGCTTCGCTGGCAATAACAGGATCACACACCGCAAAGAGCATTTGCAGCTGACTGTCTTTGATATTCTCATGAGAAAAGTCCAGGTTGGCCTCCTCTGTGCTTTCCTGCCGGGCGGTCAATGCCGGCATGACCTTTTGTTCCAGGATTTTATTTCTCCTGAAATGGTACAAGGTTTTCTGTTTGGCTACAGTATACAACCAGGCTGCCGGGTTGGGCGGTATCCCTTTCGTTTCCCAGTTTTCCGCGGCCGTGAGGAAGGTTTCACTTACAATATCTTCTGCGGTTTCAATATGTGCCAGGCCGAACTTGTTACTGATAACCGCTACCATTTTGGCAAATTCCTGCTGGAATAACTGTTTTAAAGAGATGTCTGCTGCTTTCATATATAAGTATAAAAAGCATGCTGCCCCGCAGCATGCCTTCCTGTCTGTTATAATACTTTAACTGATAGCCCTGATTTCCACGCTGCCGGCGGATGCCAGCGCCGGACAACCATGAGCCAGGGTAATTGCCTCTTCTTCGCTGGCCGCTTTTATCATTATAAAACCGCCCAGGCGTTCCCTTATTTCCACAAAGGGGCCGTCTGTAATAACACCACCTGCTTTTAATACTTTTCCTTCCTGCGATAAACGCGGCCCCCTACCTGCCAGCTTGTCCTGTGCGGCGATACCGCCGATCCAGTCCTGCCATTGCTGTTTCAGGGCCTCCATGGCTTCCGGTGACAGGTGAAGGTGATCGTAGTCTGGTTGACGGAATAACAAGATAAAGTCTTTCATGATTTTTTCTTTAAAAGATGATTGAAGATAAAGATTAGGAGCCGTATTGCCTGTCGGCATCTCCGGCCTTTGATATAATAATGACCGGATCATTCAAAACAGGACATCTCTCCCATAATTATTTTTATTTTTTTGGGACAGCATAGATAATCGTTGCCGAGACACGATTGCACACTGATTTATTTATCTTAGTCAGCAAATCAGTCCACCCCGGGACGGAGCGCTTGATAAATGGCTGATCCCACAAACCGTTAAACCCATCAACATGAAAAAACTGGTATGCTTATTCCTGTTTGCCTCACAGCTGGCCTTTGCCCAGGATGCTGTTCCCTCCTTTGTGAAAGATAGTCTGGATAATTATGTGACGCGTGGGCTGGCCGACTGGCAGATTCCCGGTGTTGCCGTTGCTATTGTCAAAAATGGGAAAGTGGTATGGATGAAAGGCTATGGCGAGAAGGCCACCGGTTCCGCACAACCCGTAGGTGTACATACCGCCTTCATGATCGGCTCCAATACCAAAGCTTTTACCGCTACTGCCCTCGCCCTGTTGCAGGCAGAAAAGAAAATATCGCTCAACGATAAGGTACAACGCTGGCTGCCGGACTTCACCTTATACGATTCTTACATTGCCAGAGAAGCCAATATCCGCGACCTCCTCAGCCATCGCCTGGGATTCGACACCTTTCAGGGCGATTTCACTTTCTTCGATTCAGACCTGACCAGTCAGCAGATACGAACAACCCTCGCTAAAATAAAACCGGCACTGGGTTTCCGGCAGTGGGGCTATTGTAATGCCGGCTATCTTACCGCGGGAGAAATTATTCCGAAAGTAACCGGTCAGTCGTGGGCCGCTTATCTGAAAGAAAAAATTTTCATTCCCCTGCAAATGACGCATACCGTTACTACCGTACAGGAACTGCAAGGGCTATCCGACAAAGCATTGGCGCATACTGTCACCGCCGGAAAACTACATACCATCCCTTATTGTAAAATCGACAACCTCGCGCCGGCAGGAGCGATCAGCTCCTCCGTGTATGATATGAGCCGCTGGGTACTGTTACAACTGAATAATGGCAAAACAGCCGACCGGCAACTCATACCGGAATCCGTTATCCAGGCACTGCGACAGCCACAGGCCGTATTGGGCAATGGCGGCCCGCGGTACAACACCGGGCATTTTGTACTATACGGACTGGGATGGATCATAGAAGAATATGATGGCCGTAAAATCGTGTCCCATACCGGTGGCGTGAATGGTTTTGTTTCCAGCGTTACCTTGCTGCCGGAAGAAAATCTGGGCATCGTCATACTCACCAACACCGACAACAATGCCTTTTATGTGGCGCTGCGCGATGAAATCCGCGATGCCTTCCTGGGGTTACCCTACCGTAATTACAGCCGGGTACTCAAAGAGGCGGTGAGTGCCGGAGAAGCCCGGCAGGCGCAGCTGCTGCAGGAACGCCGGCAGGAAAAACCTACGCAATCTGCCGCCAACTTACCATTGCAGGCCTATACCGGCGCATACCAACATCCAGTTTATGGCGGCATGCACATCACCCTGGAAAAAACAGGACTGGTCATGCATTTTCAGCATCATAAAACTTTACAGGGCCAGCTGGAGCCGGTAGGCAACCACGAATTCATCTGCACTTACAATGCATCCCTGTATGGCGTGAAGCTGTTACCTGCTCAGGTAAAAGACGGAAAAGTAGTGTCTGTCACTGTGCGGGTAGCCGACGACGTGGAAACAACCCCGTATGTATTCGTAAAACAATGATTCCAGCCACGATATCCCCGTTACCTTCCCCACAGGTAACGGGGATTTTATATGTGGACATTTCAGGCTGTAATGGGCTATATTGGTTTGTTGCATCTATGGCAAAACCGGAGCACTCCTGGTGCTACCTTTAAATAATATCTGAAGGGTATGCTCTGCGCAGTTTATGCCTGTCCCTTTTTGACAGCCGCCTGTTTGCGTACCAGGCGATACCCCGGTACCAGTGCCAGCAATAACAACACCACCACTACCATCAGCGTCTCCCGAAAGGCGATGGCATAATTATTTCCGGCTGCCACATCAAAGAACACCTGGCCGATCAAAGCCACACCCAGGGCAGATCCTATCTGCAGCGCAAAATTGATCAACCCGGAACCCAATCCTATAAATGCCTGCGGAATACCGTTTAAACTGATACGTACAATCGACGACAGGGTAAATCCCATGCCCATACCAGCCACCCATAGTCCTACGTAAAACAGGATACCCGACTGCCCGGCCGGCTGCCATAATGCAGCGATCATCAACGTAAATCCCGCAGCATACAAACTGATACCCAGCAATAATATGCGGTCACCGATATAACGGGTTATGCTGGCAGCAGCGAGCGAACAAATCAGGAATCCCAGCCCGAAAGGGATAATCGCCAGGCCGGCCTGCATAGCCTGCCAATGCAAACCATTTTGCAGGAAAAGCCCCAGTGCCAGGTAGAAGATACCGCTGGTATAAAATAAAAAAGCCGTACCGATACCACCCGCCAGCTGCGGGTAGCGGAGTATCCGCATATCGATCAGCGGCGTGCGGCCACGCTGCATCAGCCTGTTTTCATACCAGAAAAACAACAACAATACCGGTATACTCATCCCCAACATCACTTTTATACGCAAAGGCCAGTACAGGTCAAATCCACAGGTCAGCGGGTATATCACCAGTAACAGGCAGGCCGACAACAGGCAGATACCCAACCAATCTATAGGTCCCTGCTGTTCACTTTTATGTTCCGGCAGGTATTTCAGACCGGCGATCAACGCCACGATACCAATAGGGACATTAATGAGAAAAATAACCTTCCAGCCTAGCCCCGCTATATTCATGGCAATCAGTAAACCGCCCAGCAGCTGTCCTAATACGGCAGCCAGGCCGAAAGTGAAACTGTAATATCCCATCACCCGGATCTTTTCCTCCGGGGTATACACTACCTGAATGATGGCCAATACCTGTGGCGCCATAATAGCACCGGCAATGCCCTGCAACACCCGGCCGGCAATCAGTACGGTGGTATCTGGCGCGCAACCACAGATCAAAGAAGCAGTAATAAAACCAAACAGCCCGCAAAGAAACATCCGCTTGCGCCCCATCAGATCTCCCAGCCGGCCGCCGGTAATCTGAAATACGGCATAGGCAGCCGTGTAGAATGAAACGATCATTTGCAGCGACGCCGGTTCGGCGTGCAGGTCTTGCTGGATGGCCGTCAACGCCAGGTTAACAATGTAAAAATCCAGTGGCGATAAGACGGCGGCGATCAATAAAATAAAGAGAATAATTTTTTTCCTGTACATCATTTCCGGATTAGACAGCAAAGTTGCAACAGGAAGCGGAAGGGATGATAACGCAATCCGTTTTTTCATTGACGCAATACGAAGTATATAAGCACACGGGCTGCCCTGGCCCGTGTTGTTCCTACGATGCGAGCCAGCGGTCCAGCGAATAGCGCCCGCCACCGGTGATCAATAGCGCCAGACACATACCTAGTACCAGCAGGTGAAACTCAAAGCCTTCCTGTCCGGCTGGCAGCTTCCCGAACCAGTTCATGAAAAAGCCATTTTTGCCATGGATGCAAATAATCATCCCGATGAAAAGTCCGCCAATACCGATGGCAGCTATACGTGTACCCATCCCCGTTAGTAGCAGGACTGTACCACCACATTCTACCAGGATGGCCAAGGCTGCCACGTATGCCGGTAGTCCGGCCACTTCCGTCATGAATTTCATTTCGCCGGACAACCCCGGCCCGTTCAGCCAGCCAAACATTTTCTGCACCACATGTGGGAATAATACGCCGCCAATGGTCACTCTTAATATCAGCGGCACCCAGCTGTTGCCGGTACTCAATAGCTCTCTCATTACTTCTTTGTACATCTTTTTTTGATGCAAAGTTGCAGCAGCAGGCAGCTGTTATATTGTGACATTTATCAAAAAATTCCTGTGCGGAATGTCCTTGTTTTATTGTGAAAGGCGGCCAGGCTGACTACGCAGCCGGCTAAGGGTTTCGCGGGTAACGCCGAGGTAGGAAGCTATGTGCTGTTGCGAGAGGCGTTGTTCGATGGGACCATAATCTTTCAGGAAAGCCTCGTACCGTTCTGCAGCGCTTTTCTGCAGCAACAATATTCTTTGCTGCCACATCGCGCAGGTTTGCTGTAATACCCTGTGAAAATACCGTTCCAGCTGTGGCACGGTATGATAGAGGGTTTCCAGTGTCTCCTGATGAAGCTGTAACACCGTAGTGGCTTCGAGTGCCTGGATATTATACACAGAAGGCGTATGGGTCAGGAGGCTATGCCGGTCTGTCATCCACCAATCTTCAAAGCCGAAATGTACGGTATGTTCGCGGCCATCGGTAGTCGTTTCATATTGCCGTACCCCGCCGGCGACAATAAAATAATCCCGGCGGCAGATGTCTCCTTCCTGCAGCAGGTATTGATGTTTGCGCAGTTTCTTTACTTCCAGCGCGTCACAGAAAAGTTGCTGTGCGGGTTCTTCCAGTGTAATGTAACGGGCTACGTGATGCAATAACAAAGTATACATGCAACAAATATACAGCAAGGAATTTCTCCCGCTTATTCCGTGTCTGTTTTTTGGGCCTCTCCGGCCGCCTGCTGGCTGGCATGTTTACTTTCCGCATTATTAATCGCTTCTTCTACGGAATGAGATCCCGTCATACTGGATCTTTTTTTTGTTTCCTCTACGATGATACAATAGTATTTATGCAGGATATCCAGTTCTTCTTCCGACAGATTTTCTACATCAATCAGGCGGTTGCTGGCAGCTTTATTGGCAGCCAGCAGCTCATTCAGTTTCAGCTGCACCGATTTCGCATCTTTGTTCTGCGACTTCTGTATGATAAATACCATCAGGAATGTCACGATGGTGGTGCCGGTATTAATCACCAGTTGCCAGGTATCAGAATAATGAAATAACGGACCGCTGACCGCCCATATCACAATAACGGCCAACGCCACAAAAAAGGCCCACTGACTGCCGGTTGCCGCAATGACTGCAGAAGCCATTTTCTCAAAAAAACGGTTGTTGTTTTTACCCGTAGTTGGTTTCATGATAGCACATTTAAATGATGAGCCGACAAGCCGGTACTTTCTGAGGCCTTTTATCCACACCTTCCGGAAAGCGGGCATTCTCCATCGCACCGTGATGACGACTGTGCTGCACGTAGATGCTTTACAGTCAGGCATATGGAGGTACAGCCACGATAACACCGGTTGTCTGCTACCTACAGATAGCGGGTAAATTCCATGCCAGAAGTCAGCATAAAAAAGCCCCAGGTCATACCTGGGGCCTTTCACTATCATAGCTGCAACTATTTTATCCCAGCACATGGTGCGCCAGTACTTTCTGTACTTCATATACATCCACAGATCTGTTGAACTGCTTTTTGATGCTGGGGTTTATTTCGCCGGATATCCATATTTTCAGCTCTGCATCCAGGTCGAAAGTACCGGCAGTTTCTACGCTGAAACGGGAAATACTTTTATAGACGATGCTGCGGTATTCTGTTTTACTACCGGTCAGCCCCTGCTTATCGATGAGAATTAATCTTTTGTTGGTGAAGATAAACGTGTCTCTGATCAGCTTAAATCCCATCTCGATGGTTTCTTTATCAATCAGTAGTTTACCGTAATCTTTGTTTAGTTGCTCCTGGCTTACGGCGCCGGCATTGCCCATTAGTCCGGAAAATAATCCCATAGATAAATTTGTATTTAATAGTATTGATTAGATAGGTATATTTTTTGCGTGTCTTGCCGACATGATAAAAAAGCCCGGGCTATTGGTCGTCATCATCGCTACCCCTAAAAGTATAAGGTGTTGTTATCAAAATTACTCTCGGTAAATATAATACAATGTACTTATCCTGAAATATAAATTTACCACGATCATTATCTTTCCTTTTCCATTACACCTAAATACTTTACCAGAGATGATTACAGCGTAAATATAACTTATAAAAACGGGTAGTATGGTTGCTGTTTTTCGCGACGCGTTGTTTCTTATCGAGTATCAATAAGCCCCAACTAGTGCATCCGGAATGATTACTTTTAAACCATCGAAGTAGCCTGTTCCCTTGTTTATTTATCAACCAAAACCCACCACCATGAAGTTTATTCAAACATGTTACCTGTTAAGTCTGCCTGCTCTCCTGCTATTGGCAGCCTGTTCTAAAAACAACGATATTCCTGCTGTAACAACAATTGGTATTGATGAAACAGCGATTCAAAAAAGTCTGGGTGATTATCCTTCATTTGCAAATGAAGCCGCCTTCACGAAAAAGCTGCAGGAAATAACCAGGCTATCGCCGGCAGCACAGTTGCATCAACAAGGTGTGCTAACTTATACCTCACTGGCAGCCCGCTTCCTGGAGTTTGACCACGCAGTCAGGGAGATGGAAAAGAAGAGAGATACCAGCGGATTTTACCTGCTGAAAGCCCGGTATGCATCGGTGGTATACTGGAAAGCGCCGGATGAATATCGCGTGAATGCACCGGACTGGGCAACGGCACAACTGGTAAATGCGCATGGCATCGTGAAAATAGGCAATGCCTTGTATCAGTTCAGCAAAGGTAAAACCGTTGCGCTGAAAAGCGGTACCCTGGCCACCTTGCAGCAAGCCATTGCGGCAACCTGGAATGTGGACAAAGCTAACTACCAGGTACAGGTTACCAATCCGAATGATGAGAATGCAGTCAACAGCCTCCTTACCAAATCGCATCCGGGGTATCTGTGGCTGGACCTTTCCGGCAATAATCCGGATGAAGGCAAAACCACGGTAAACGTAACACCGCAGGCCGTATTTGTGACGTCTACCAAGCGATTATATTACCAGGTGAGAATGATTAACACCAGAAAAAACGGCACCGTATATTGTATGACGCAGCTGGAATACCGGGCCCAGGAAAAATTACTGATCTTCTGGCAATGGGCGCCAGCCGTTGAATTTAAAATGGATGGCCGTTTCCAGTTTATATTTTCCGATGCTTTACTTGATCCGTATGCCGTACAGGTATATTCGAATACAGGCATCGTAGACCGCTACTATGAAAAATACTACAACCCAGAAACCTGGGGCACACAAATCCTGGGTATCTCCAGTAACATTATCAATCACACAGATCCGATTTCAGTGGTAGGTTTTCCGGGCAATAACGTAAGCCGCGACATGCTGGCAGATATCAAAACACATCCGGATGGGCCCAAATACATTTTCCATGACGGATTACTGGGCAACCAGGCCAGCCCCACCTATTATCTGCACCAGGTAAGATCACTGCATAAAGATCCGCTGACCTTAACCACGCCGACCAATTTTACCTGCCGGGTAGGCGGTGTAAATTTCGATATTAATTTTTAGCGATTATGCGATCTGCGGGAAAGCCGCTATTTCCGGATGGGCGTACCATTAGCCCGGAACAGGTTACTGTTAGGCAACATCCGGAAGTGAGCGGAGCTCCCACATAAAAACCTGCGCAAGGCGCGGGTTTTTATGTTATCCTGGTGTCCGGCTCATTATATTTTTAGATAGACCTCTCTATTTTTTAAAATAGTTCCTATATTTGTCTTCCAATTCAGGCTTATGCAAGAGAAAGTTAAAGTACGGGACAGGATCCTCCATGTCGCCACTGATTTGTTTTACCACCAGGGTTTTAATCAAACCGGTATTAATCAGATTATTGCGGAAGCAGATATTGCCATTGGTTCTTTGTATAATCATTTTCCGTCTAAAAATGATTTACTGCTGGCCTATTTACAACGGCAGGAAGATGAGTTGTTTGAAGGGTTTGAACAGGCTATTAAGGGGGTTACCCATCCGCGGGATAAAGTCCTGAAATTTATAGATTACCGCATTGCGCAACAGCAAAGCTCCGGGTTCTGTGGCTGCCCTTTCACGAAAATCATTTCGGAAATCGGCGACCGGGATCCGAAAGTACAGCAGCTGGTACAGTCGCACAAAGAAAAACAGCGTACCATGCTGTATGGCTTTATCAAACAGATGGAGTATACCGGATCGCTGGACAGGAAGCTGCTGGCTGATACCCTGTTCCTGATGCTGGAAGGCGCTACCATCAGCACCACTATTCACCAGAATATACAGGCGTTGGAGAGTGTGAAAAAATACCTGAAAAAGATCAGCGATTAATTTTTTTGAAAGATAAAAATAGATATATCTATCTATTTTAAATATTCTCTTTCCGGCCCGACTATTATTTTAAATCTATATCAACATGATACCTATCAATGAAACATTCAACGGCACGTTTCCTTTCGCGCCGCATGTCAGTACCGTGGCGGGATACCGGATGCATTACGTGGACGAAGGCGAAGGACCCGTAGTACTCTGTCTGCATGGCGAACCTACCTGGGGCTACCTGTTTCGCGAACTCATCTCCCGGCTGGCAGCCGATCACCGGGTGATTGTACCGGACCACATGGGATTCGGGAAAAGCGAAACTCCGGCCGACCGCACCTACTGGCTGCAGGACCACATTCAAAATCTGGAACAACTGGTACTCGCGCTCGACCTCCGCGCCATCACGCTCGTCATGCATGATTTTGGTGGTCCCGTTGGTATGGGATTGGCGGCCCGGCATCCGGAACGGATCGCCCGCATCATCAGCCTGAATGCGCCGGTGCCTTTCGGGCAGCCGGAGCTGGCTGCAGCGCTGCAGGCCAATGCTGCCACCGCTCCCTGGTTTCAATGGATCTTACAAGCCGAAGCCGCGGGTACGCTGGAACAGGTACTGACGCAACTGCACTATCATATCCTTAGTACCCTGCACCTGAACGGATTTGAGCGGAAAGACCTGATCACCGACACGTGGCTGGCAGCGTGGCGCACACCTTTTACTACGCCTGCAGACACCCTGGGCGCGCTGGGATGGGCCAAAGGATTTGCCACAGGTGCACATGTTTTTGAAACGCCTTCCGCCGCCGTGCAAGAGCAAATCAGTCGCTTACCGGCGATGGCCGTCTGGGGTATGGCAGATCAAACCTTACAGGCCACTCATTTCCTGCCATTGTTCCGGACCCTTTTTCCGGCTGGTCAGCTACATGAATTGCCCGGTGTAGGCCATTACAGTCCGGAAGATGCACCGGAAAATATTGGTCTGCTGGTACGTCGGTTTCTCGATGCTACTCCTCTGCTTCTCTAATTATTTTTTTCTTTAAAAATAGATAGATCTATCTATATAAATATAATATGAAACCTCCAACTTCCCGCTGGTTATCCATGCTGATTGTATCCACTTCCATCTTCCTGGCAGTGATTGATATCTTTATTGTAAACGTGGCTTTACCTGCCATTAAAAAAGGCATCAACGGCACCAACGGAGAGCTGCAGCTGGTCATAGCCACTTACCTGATGGGCTATTCCTGCCTGCTGATTACCGGTGGCCGGCTGGGTGATTACTATGGCCGGAAAAAAATCTTTCTGGCCGGCATGCTGATTTTCACCATCAGTTCCTGCTTTTGCGGGCTGGCACAGTCGGGCCTGCAACTGAATACGGCCCGTTTCTTTCAAGGCATCAGTGCGGCCCTGATGACGCCGCAGGGCGTTTCGTACATACAGGTATTGTTTCCGGAACCCAGGGAACGGATGAAAGCCATCGGTATTTATGGCATCATTGCCGGGTCGGCCTCTGTCATCGGACAATTCCTCGGTGGCTTCCTACCCGATACCCACCTCATTGCGGAAGGCTGGCGGCTGATCTTTTTCATCAACCTGCCACTGGGTATACTCGCCCTGATAGCAGCGTTTCTCTTACTAAAAGAAACGCCCCGCGATCGTTCCCAACAATTTGACTATGGTGGCGTTGCCCTGCTCACCCCAGCCCTTTTTTGCCTGATATATCCGGTCATCCAGGGCCGGGAGCTGGGCTGGCCGGCCTGGAGTATTGGCCTGCTGGCAGTATCCGTGGTACTGTTTATGCTTTTTGTACGGGACCAACGGCGGAAATCTGCCCGGCAACAGGCGCCACTGATCAACATCGCGTTATTCCATTACCGGGATTTTAAAATAGGGTTGTATGCGACTATTTTTTATTTCCTGGTACAGGAACCCTACTTCCTCATCACAGGCGTATTTTTCCAGGATGGCTTGCATATCAGTTCTCACACTACCGGCTACTACTTTGTATTCCAGGGTATCGGTTATGTGCTTGCCTCTATCCTGTCGGTAAAACTGATGCACCAGTTCGGGAAGAAAGTGTTGCAGGGGGGCATTTACACGATGATAGCCGCGCTTTTGCTGCATGTGTTTTTCCTGAACACTGCCGCTACGCATCCCCTCACCTTTCCGGCCATTCTTTTTTTATACGGACTGGGCTGCGGATCTGTGTTGCCGTCCTTGCTGGCCTGGTCGCTGAAAGGCATACCCCAACAGTTTGCCGGTGCAGCCTCTGGTACCTACTATACGGCGCAACAATCGGCCATTGCCCTGGGAGCCGGTGTTACAGGCGGTGTATTCTTTTACTTCACAGGTAGTAATCCCGGGTTATCCGATTATACCAACGCGTATCACATCACCTTATATGTCAGTATTTTTCTGTTGATGATGGTCAGTATTTGTTTGTTTATTATGCCAGACCGCCCGGCAGATGTACCGGTACGGACCAGAGAACTGCATGCCTGATTAAATATTTAATAAAGCAGACGCATTTTTTCGCGTCTGCTTATGGCGGCTTCCTATCCGACGTATCTGTTTTAGTCCTAATTTTAGGGGATGCCACTTTCCGAAACGCCGCTTATGCAGGTTGTATTTATGTTGCCACCGCAGGTACATTTGCTGGACTTAGCCGGTCCGGCGCACATCTTTTATGAAGCTGCCTGTTATGGGGCGCCCATCCAACTGGTATACAGCAGTATTTATACCGGCGAATCCGCTGCTGTCAGCAGCGCTGCCCTCTCTTTCCGGGAGCTGGTACCATTTGATCAGCTGACGTTGCGGGCCGGGGATCTGGTGTTTGTGCCGGGGCTGGATTCCGCCTTGTTGTTTGATCCGCACTTCAACAGCTTGTCCGCCCCCTTTCAGCAATGGCTGTATCACCAACATCAGCAAGGTATTACGGTATGCGCCGTTTGCACCGGCGCCTTCCTGCTGGCAGCTGCCGGCCTGCTGGATCATAAAAACTGTACCACGCACTGGAAATACACCTCGGCTTTCAGTCAGCGATATCCGGCAGCTCGTTTACTGACCAACCGACTCTTTGTGGAGGAAGCCGGTATCTATACCAGCGCCGGCGTCGCTTCCGGCATTGATCTGGCCCTATACCTCACGGAGCAGTTGTGGGGGCCCCAGTTTGCAGCTAAAATCGCCAAAGAAGTGGTGATCTATTTCCGTAGAACATCGGAAGATGAACAACTCAACATCTTTACGCAATACCGCAACCACCTGGATCAACGCATACACGAAGTACAGGATATTTTAAGCCGCACGCCTTCCCAGCGGCATACGCTGGCAGCACTGGCGCAAAAGGTGCATGTGAGTCCGCGTAACCTTACCCGGCTATTCCGGAAAACTACCGGCATCACCATTGGCGCCTACCAGGATCAGTTGCGCACCACACACGCCCGGCAATTACTCGGTGAAGGACATACCTTACAGGCTGCTGCGCAGCAATGTGGATTTAAAAGTATCAACAGCCTGCGCAGACTATTGCAGCCATAATGGCCCGATACTGCATAGGGTTGGCCGGATCAGGGATAGTACATGGCGTATCTTTGGAAAAAATTCCTGTCATGCCCAAAGTGTTCCACTTATTATGCCTGTTATTATGCGCATTTGTTTTTCCCGTTACCGCACAAACCCTTACTGCTGCTTATTATTGTCCACCTTGCAACCAACGCTGCGATGACAACAGTTTTACGGCTGCCGGTACTTGTCCGCATTGCGGCATGACACTTATTACCCAAGCGGAAGCCGCGCAGGCGAAAGCTAAAGCGGTAAAGCCGCTGACCATCTTATTTTACCTGCAGGATGGTGTAGAGGTACTGGATTTTGCCGGACCAATGGAAGTATTTGCCTATGCAGGTTTCAAAATCGCCACGGTTTCCAAAACCACGGACCCCATTCTTTCACAGGGTATCTTAAAGATCATTCCCGATTACAGTATTGCCAACGCCCCACAAGCGGATATTGTCGCGTTTTTTGGGGGAAGTTCTTCTGCGCCCGCCGATGATACCGCTGTGCTACATTGGCTGCAAAAGAAACAGGCACCCACTTATTACTTTTCTGTTTGCACCGGTGCTTTTGTGCTGGGGAAGGCAGGGTTCCTCGATCATCAGACGGCCACTACTTTTCACGCCAGGATTGACAACCTGCGGAAAGCGCTGCCCAAGACCAAAGTATTATCAGGGGTACGTTATGTCGACAATGGCCGGGTGATTACCACTGCGGGCATCTCTGCCGGTATAGACGGGGCACTGCACCTGGTAGCCAAAATTTACAATAAAGCCGTAGCCACGCAGGTAGCGCAATATATGGAGTATGATAAATGGGTGCCCGATCAGGGACTGGTAGTACAGCCAGGGCACTAACGCCAGCTGGTTCTACCTTTGCAGATACAAACGTATAGCCGGTGAGGTAGGTATGCTTTACCGGCAATTTCATATAGTCGTTTCCGTTACTATGCCAGGGCAGCCGGAGGCCCAATCCCAGGCGGGCCAGCACCCAGTCATCGTGATCCCACATTTCCGTTTTTCTTCCGCCGTGCTGATAATCCCATTGGGAGTCCAGCTCATATTCCACCAGTACGCCGTTGCCGGCCAGGGTTACCCAATATTTCCTGTACCGGTACGGGCACGAATTGCTGCAAGAAAGCGGGCTGTAAATACATACCGTGTTATTTAGGTTTCCTGTAATAAAGGGCCAATGTGCATATAATCTGATAAACAGGCGGTGAGCCACTTTTAAAATTCTTGAACGATTGTTTTAAAATATATACCTTTGCTCCTGTTATGGCCAGACTGAAAGAATTTAACCCGGAAGAGCGCCTGGAAAAAGCCAAACAGCTTTTCTGGGCCAAAGGATATAATGCCACTTCCATGAAGGATATTGTAACTGCCACGAAGCTCAATCCCGGTAGTATATACGGCACCTTCGGCGGCAAACAGGCACTTTTTCTGGAGTGTCTGAAAAGCTATGCGACAGAGAAGCTGGCCGCCTTTCAGCAAGGGGCACATATGCCTGGTTCTCCGCTGGCGATACTGGAAAATATGCTCCGGAAAGGAGCAGATGAGTTGCTGAAAGAAGGTAAAGGATGTATGGTTTTAAAAACCACCCTGGAACTGGGGCGTAAAAACAAGAAGGCGTACGCCATTGCCTCGGGACAGGCACGGGATATTGTTGGTATCTTTGAAAGCCTGCTGCAGCGCGCGCAGGAAGCTGGTGAAATCGCACCGGAAAAAGATACCCGGCAACTCGCCCTGCATGTATACGCCGGTTACAACGGCCTTTGGCAGATGGACCTGCTGTTAAATGAACGGCTGCTCATACATACCTTGTTGGATCAACTGATAGGCAGCCTGAAAAACTGACGTGCGTTATCAAAAGCCTCTCCGGTAAAACAATGCTGCAGAGGTTATTTTTTGATCAATTGTTGAATAATTATTCAATAATTTAAAATCAGTATTTATTGAATGCAGATGGAGATATTAAAATACAGGTATGGCAGGTGAACCATCTTCCTAAAAAATGATATTAAAATGATCATCTGTACAAAACAGTGCTCTATCAGGTATACATCTCCCGGAAAAATAATATACAGATCCTGCAGCATTACAGCCTGTACCCAGGCGTAGGATGGCAGTGTATGGATAAATGATCTATTCACGTATGGTTGTCTGGACAGCGTATCCATGGGCTATAAAAATTACAGCGTGGCAGACATATCATCTCTCGCCTGAACAAATAGCAGATAGGTTTAGGCAGATGATATCCGGTGCCGGTTATTTTTTGACTAATTATTGAATAATCATTCAATATACTAGTACCATTACCTAAAATACAAGATGCATTATTTTTTCATCAATAATTGAACAATTATTCAACAATATAAATCTAAACAACATGTATACATTTTACAGATTAGGCCGGAAAAAGACGGTGCTATTGACCTTCGCGCTGGCAGCTACCCTGCATGCCACCGCACAGACAGAACAAGCCGGCACCAGCCCATGGGGACCTGCAGATGAAATTGGCACCCTGAACATGATGAGTGACAGCAACAATCTTTCTTTGTTTGCTAAAATCAGGACAGGGAAAGTCTATGATCTGGGGGTAGAATATTTCACCGGCATGCCGGGCTTTACAGAGCTGGGCGACCCGGCCTATCAGTACTGGCTCACCCATACGCCCCGGGGCACGGTAGTAGGCAATCATACCAAACAAGGCGGCGACATGAACCGGAAAGTCAGCTATACCGGCGATGCCATCTCCATGTACACCCACACCGGCACACACATTGACGCCCTCAATCATTTCGGATTACATGGTAAAATCTGGAACGGCTATACGCCGGACGAACACCTCAGTGACAGAGGATGGGATAAAACAGGCGCGGAGAAAATACCACCTATCATCGGAAAAGGCGTGCTGATAGATGTACCTGCCTATAAAGGCGTGGAAGTATTGCCCGGCAATTATGTTATTTCACTCGAAGAAATACAGCAGGTCATCAAAGCCCAACAATTACAAATCAACAAAGGAGACATTGTACTGATCCGAACCGGTTTGATGAAATACTTTTACAACGATCGGGAAAAATTCATGCAAAACAGTCCGGGTATTAGTATGGAAGCCCTGAAATGGCTGGTAGAAGAAAAAGGCGTGATGACGCTGGGCGCCGATAACCTGAGTCTGGAGGCCCTCCCCTCTAAAGATAAAAGCAACTGGCTACCAGGACATACCTATCTGCTGGCGCAAAAAGGCTCCATGTTTATTGAGTTGGTATACCTGGAAGACCTGGCCAAAGCGAAGGTGCGTAACTTTCTCTTTGTAGGTTTACCGCTGAAAATACGTGGCGCCAGTGCAGCTCCGATGCGCCCATTAGCTATCCCACTATAACGGTACCGGATATATGAAAAAATGGTTCCCGGCCGGTATATCCGACCAGGAACCGTTTTCATTAAATATTAATGGCCCCCTGCCCTCCTGCCATCAGGTAGGCATCTTTCAATGCTTCCGCATAGGTAGGATGCGCATAGCTGATGCGGAACATTTCTTCTACCGTAATTTCATGTTCTATGGCCGCTACCGGCTGTGCAATCACATCTGCAGCCCTTGGGCCTATAATATGGACGCCTAGTATTTCTCCGTATTGCGGTGATACCAATACCTTCACAAATCCTTCTGCATCCATAGATGCCCGTGCGCGGGCACTCGCCAGATAAGGAAACTTCCCTACACGGTAGGTAATGCCCTGCGCTTTCAGCTGTTCTTCTGTAGCGCCTACAGCAGCTACTTCCGGCCAGGTATATACCACCGAAGGAATCAGCTGATAGTTGATACGGGGATGATGCCCGTGTATGATTTCGGCAGCAAAGGTACCTTCCTCTTCCGCCTTGTGTGCCAGCATCGGGCCGGCCACCACATCACCAATAGCGTAGATGTTGGCCACTGTTGTCTGCAGCTGCGCGTTGACGGCTATTTTGCCGTTTTTCTCCGGTACAATGCCTACTGCTTCCAGATGCAGTCCATCCGTATAGGGCCTTCTGCCTACCGCCACCAGGCAGTAATCCGCCGTAATGGTTTGTGCCTGTCCCTGCTGATCCAGGTACCGGACTTCCGCCGTCTCACCCTGAGCGGTAGCACCCTGCACCTGGCTACCCAACAGGATATTGATCTTTAAAGCCGACAGGGTTTTATATAATGCCTTGCCCAGCTCCCGGTCCATGGTAGCGATCAGGGAATCGGTATATTCAATGATCGTTACACGGGTACCGATGCGGGCATAGATAGACGCCAGTTCCACCCCGATGACCCCACCGCCGATAATCACCATGGAAGCAGGTATAGCCGGCAATGACAAGCTTTCTGTAGAGGTGATGATACGCTTTTTATCGATGCTGATGCCTGGCAGAGACGATGGCTTGGAACCTGTAGCGATAATAAAATACCGACCGGTCAGGATGGTTTCCTGCTCACCTGCTACCACCCGGAGATGCGTGGCATCTATAAAACTACCGGTGCCGGTGTGTACATCGATCTTATTTTTTTTCATCAGGTAAGCTAAACCGGCTGTATTCTGTTTGATCACGTCTGCCTTACGCCGGATGAACTGTTCAAAATCCAGTCGTATACCGTTCAGCTGAATACCATGTGCCTGAAACTGTTCCTGTGCCTGATGGTACCGTTCTGAGCTATCCAGTAAGGCTTTGGTGGGAATACATCCCACATTGGTACAGGTACCGCCCAGGGTGTTGTATTTTTCTACGATGGCTACTTTAGATCCCAGCTGTGCAGCACGGATAGCCGCCACGTAGCCTCCCGGGCCGGATCCGATCACTACAACGTCATATTGATTATCCATAAAATAAGGTAATTGTTTTTATACCCATCGGATGGTTATCTGCCGATAAAGCAGGCATTTATTTAATACCAATCGGTATATTAAACATTATAAATTATCTTTTTTGCGGTACAAATATAGTATAAATATACCAATCGGTATATTATTTTTTTTCATTTCAATGCCTTTAAACAGAAAAGGAGTAACACAACGGCTACTCCTTGTTCATGGTCTAATTACTTCCCTTATATATCCATTTTCTGCTGATGACGAATCGGGAAAAAATTTCCTACGTGTATACGATATCGTTACCGCTGCTGTGTGTAATAAAAAAAGAGGAACGATGTGTTCCTCTTTTTGAATTTCTTCGTTACCTTTTTTAATAAGCAGATGTATACGTTCCGGTTAGGAGTGCGTCTATCATGTAATAATAAATGTCTGTCTGACAATCAGGAGCAGATAGTTATCTTTTACTATTTACCGGCGCTGTATTTAAAGGCGGGTATTGTTCCGCGTATCAGAGAAGTATTTTCCCCAGTCCCGGATATATTCATAATACTGGTATTCATTTTCAAAACTGTGGAGTAATTCAAAGGTGGGCCGGTATTGCCGCATGAAAGTATCCAACAGCGGAGACTCCAGGCCGGTCAGCTTTTTAACCAGGCTTCTGTTGAACCGGTAGTCGATGTACTTTTCCCGCTCTTCCTGTTCGAGGTACTGCCGGAAGGCTTCCATTCTCTTTATTTTGCGCATACTGAACAGCATATCCAGGTTAATACCTACGCCTACGCCATTTGTACCACCGGCCAGTACTTCCGGGGCATAGTCAAATATTTTACGGTATTCTTCCCGGCGTTTCAATGAGTCCAGTTTATAATCGAGCTTTTTGGTGGTTACCTCCACCATGGGCAAACTTTGTACATCCACATGCAGGCTCATATCAAAGGGCCGGTTGGGGTGAATTTCCTTTAATGGGAACTTCATAGTGGCTTTGCCCTGATAGGAAAAGCTGAGGGAATCTTCCGGCATCAGCCGGATACTGTAGCGCCCGAGGGAGTCCGTAACCGTACCGGCGCCGGAGGTACTCATCACGCTTACACCGGGCAGCCCAAACCGGGCCGACCGTTCGTAAACGGTTCCGCTGACCCGCACCTGACCAGCTGCCGCCAGACAAAAGCATACCAGCAACGTGGATATAAATGCCTTTCTTATAAGATTAGTGGTTACCATTACATCTCAATCTACCACAGGATAAATACATGGACAAGTATACGCAGAATATTAACAAATCCTTTCATTTTTTGTCCGGCGCCGTTGCCGGCGGCCGGACCGGTGTTTTGCTTTTATCAACAGCTACCTGAAAGAGCGCTGTTACCTCATCAGGCCTCTACAATATCCTGCAATGCCTGAAAAATATTCAGGGGATATTCCGCTATCCGGTTGCATAAATAGAGGTACCACTCTTTCCCATATACGAAATACAGTTTAGTGCTATACCCATCGGCTTTCAACTGCACCAGTTGTTCCGTACGGATACCATACAGGCTTTCAAATTCGTAGCTATCTTTATCCGGCTGATACTGTTGTATCAAGGTTTTGGCCCGTTCCTGGATTTTGTCGTGGTGTGTGGCAATAGCGCATTTATGCCGTTGCTGCAGGAGTTGATCGATGTAATACATATAGGTATCATCCAGCTCTGCTCCCCTTGGCATCGAGCATCCGGCGGGCGTTTCAAAGGCTCCTTTTACGATTCTGATACGGTTGGGCAATTGTATCAGGTCTTTGAAATCGTCTTTCGTCCGGTACAAATAAGCCTGTAAAGTGATCGCCAGGTTATCGTATGTTTGCGCGGCAGTTTTATACGTGTTGATGATGGCGTCTGTACGCTCCGTTCCTTCTGCGCTTACAATGACCTCTATGCCTCCTTTGGCAGCAGCCGTACAGATAGCAGCCAGGTTTTCCCGGCATAGCGTTTCCGCTACTGCCAGCCCGATATGGGAAAGATCCAGTGAAACAGTAGCCGATAACTGCTGTTGCTGTATTTTTTCACAGATCCGGATAAATTCGGCCGTTGCGGCATTGGACTCTGATTCATTCCGGGTACTTTCACCCATAAACTCTATGGAACATTTGAATCCTTGCTGATTTTGCTGTTTTACCTTTACGATTGTTTCTTCGAGTGTTTCTCCGCCAATATACCTGTCTGCTGCTTTTTTCAACAAATTAAACACTACCTCATTTTGCAGCAGAAAAGCCTTTGCGTCTTCATTTAACGCCGCCTTTTTCAAGGCAGCTGCGCCTATCGTCAACAAATGGTCCATATGGATACAGATTTAGGGTACAAAAATACTAAGGGAACGGTTAAATGCGGCTGAAAGTCTGTGTGGTTCAGCCATGTTGTATATGGCAAGACGCTGCAAAGTGGCTGCTCATAGCTCCTGCAAGAAATTATTTTCTTTCTTGTCATATCAAAAACATAAGCAATCCCGGTCATCATCAAACTAATAGTATATTATTTTATAATCTCTTAAAATATTCTTGAAAAGATAATAATTCCTTAATAAAAAATTCATATTGCGCCATTACTTTAGCGCCCCAATGAGGAGGTACCATACCCACCGGGATTTTTAAACCAGCCATAGCCAACAATTGTACAGACAATCACCCGCCATCGCCGTTTTGAAAATCGCCATTCATAGTCACCATTGTTTACCGTGTATGCCACACCGTTAGCAACCGGCAACAACACTACAAACAGCCTTCATCCGGCCTTGTTTTCACCCATATCACAACGAATAAACGAACATAAACAGACATATATCATGCTCAACAGAAGAAGTTTTCTAAGAAATGTGGGAATTACCGGATCCTTGCTGACAGCACCTTCCCTGCTACTCAAGGCCCAACCGGCAGCAACAGCAGGTAATATAGATCTCTCTTCCTTTACCTTAAAAGGGAAAGTACTTAGCCAGGGCAAAGGTATCGCCAACGTATCCGTAACAGATGGTATCAATATCACACAAACAGATAAGAACGGGCAATATGAACTGGTCAGCAATGCCACTGCTACCCTCGTATATATCAGCGTACCGGCTGGATATGCTATTCCGGAGCAAAACAGCATCGCCGCTTTTTATCAGCCCATCAACAAAAATAACCGCACCGCGAAATATGACTTCCATCTCTCGAAACTAACTGTAGACGACCGTAAACATAATTTCGTGGTATGGGCAGACACCCAGATGATTTCCAAGGCAGATGCAGAACAGCTCAAAGCCCAGACTGTACCCGACTTACAGGCATTGCTCCAATCTTACCCGAAAGAAACGTTGTTCCACGGTATTGGTTGCGGTGACCTGGTGTGGGATCATTTTGAACTATACGAAGACTACAAGGCAGCTATCGCCATGTGTGGTATTCCCTTCTATAATGTTATCGGCAACCACGATATGGACCTGGATGCCCGTACGGATGATCATTCTACGCACACTTTCAAACAACAGTTTGGCCCTACCTATTACTCCTTTAACCGGGGCGATATTCATTACGTAGTACTGGACGATGTTTTCTTTATCGGGGTAGATAAAAAATATATTGGTTATCTGACCGAAAACCAGCTGCAGTGGCTGGAACAGGACCTGGCACTGGTAAAACCCGGTAGTACAGTAGTGGTAAGTCTGCACATCCCCACTTTCACCGGTGCAGCACGGCGTGAGAAAAAAGAACCGGAGCTCGGAGGTATGGTGACCAACAGAAAGCAGCTGTACAAACTACTGGCGCCTTTTAAAACACATATCATGAGTGGTCATACCCACTTCAACGACAACTGGGAAGAAGGCAATATCATGGAACACAATCATGGTACGGTATGTGGCGCCTGGTGGACCGGCCCTATCTGCGGAGATGGCACTCCCAGCGGCTACGGCGTGTACGAAGTAGATGGCGCGGATATCAAATGGTACTACAAATCCACCGGCTTTCCGAAAGAAAAACAGGTCAGGGTTTATCCCAAAGGCAAAGTGAAAAATGCGCCGGAGGAAATTGCTGCCAATGTATGGAACTGGGATAACAAATGGAAAGTGGAATGGTATGCAGATGGCGTATTACAAGGCCCTATGGAACAACGCGTCGCTAATGACCCATGGGCTGAGGAACTGTATGCCGGTCCTCAGTTGCCTAAGAAACATAAGTTTGTGGAACCAATGCTGAATGATCATATGTTCTTTGCCAAACCAGCTGCCAACGTGCAAAAGATTACGGTAAAAGCGACCGATCGTTTTGGTAATGTTTATGAAGATACCATCGGATAGGTTATCATCTTTTTATATAGAAAATGGCTGTCAGCATCTGGTCTGACAGCCATTTTTTATATAAACAAGTGCGGCATATTGTCATTCATCTATACCCCCCCCAATAACGATTACGGCTGTACGCTGATGCCATATATCCGGGAAGATTCTTCCCATGGATGATATCCCTGCCCGATGTATGCAAAGCCATACCTTTCATAGTAACCAATATGATCCGTACTTAAATAAAGATGCGTGAATCCCGCGCGGGCTGTATCCGCCTTGGCCTTTTCTATCAACAGCTGCGCGTAGCGATGGCCCCGGTGTGCCTCCGCAATATAGATAGCACATATCCAGGGATATAAGTCCACTCTGCTGATAAAATCGTTTGTTATCAGCCCGGCACAACCGATCACTTCTCCCTCCTTTTCCAGCAGATACCACTGGGGCAACGGTGCAGCAGCGCCAATACTATGACTGACAGCATCTTCATATATGATCGGATAGACGTCCGGCCAGGATTGCTGGAGGTACCGGATAGCGATATCTTTATACGCCGGGGTTTCTCTCACCGAAATAACTTTTATCATACACACTCCTTTTTTTCAAAGATATCTTTTTCAGTAAAACATTTTCCCACTGGCACTTCAAAAAACAGCTTTCACTTCATATACAGGGCGTCTATATACCCTTTGCATACAAACTCCTGGCATCTCTAAACTTTGAACACGGCACTGGTTTATTTATTCCTGTCATAAAATATCTATGGTCATACTACGCAACGCTGTCGCCATTTTCACCTGTAGTAATAATCAGACAAATCATATTCCCAACAGACAAGCTGAAAAAATCCACTACTTTCGCCAGTGAAAATAAAGATCCCTGCTGCCAGACAGCGCCATTTTAGCAGATGATTAAATGATGAATGTTTTAATTGCCGATGACCATGCCATCATCCGACTGGGGTTAAAGCTGATGATTGCGCCTGAATTTGCCCCGGTAACGATCGCGGAAGCAGCCACTTTTGATGAAGTGATACAGCTTGTCAGCCAACAATTATTTGATCTGCTGATCCTGGATATCAATTTGCCAGGCGGCAATAATATTCACATGTTAAGTTCAGTCCGTTTACGGCAACCGACCTTAAAGGTGCTGATTTTCTCCGCCCTGGATGAGCAACTATATGCGCTCAACTTTCTACAGGCCGGCGCAGATGGTTATCTGCAAAAATCCACAGCAGCCGAAGAAGTTAATCAGGCGATCCGGGTCATCCTAAAAGATGAAAAATACATGAGCCCGGCGACCCAGCAGCAACTACTGCAGAGTAAATCCGGCGACAAACAGCTGCAGAACGCTTTTATGGAGCTTTCCGCCCGGGAAATAGATGTGATGAACCTGCTGACAAGAGGCATTCCTATTGTTAAAATAGCAGAAATATTGCATGTACATATCAGTACTGTCAGTACCTACAAAGCCCGTTTATTTGCCAAGCTGGAAGTAAACAATATCAGTGAACTGCTGCAAAAGGCGAGGCCGTATCATTTCCCGGCATGTTAACCGGCATCGTTAATACAATCTTTGTTCCTCCTGCCGGCGCATGCGTACTGACCAGAATACTGCCCCCGATAAGCTGCAGCAATTCCATGACCATCATGATACCCAGCCCGGTGTGTGTAAAGGGAACCTGTGCCGTATCGTAGGCATTCTTTTCAAAGCGGTTGATCCAATCCATCAATGCAACGGGCATACCTTCCCCGGTATCTGTCAATTCAATCAGTAAATAGGGCCCTACGATTGCCGACGTTATCCGGATCTTTCCTTTTTTCGTATACTTCACCGCGTTATCCAGCAGGTTATGCAGGATAACAGACAACAACTGCCGGTTGATAAATACAGCTGTTTCCCGTACAATATCATTCTCCAGTACCACTCCCCTGGCCTGTGCCATCGGATAAAAAATATGCATTTTCTCTTCTGCCAACAGGTAGATATCCACGATCTCCAATAATGGTCCATTCACCCGGTACTGCGATTTCATATAGCGGATCAGGTTCCCGATCAATACCGACATGCGTTGCAGGCTTTCATAGGCTACATCCCGTTCCGCAGCGGCCATATCCACCTGCAACTGATAGCTTTTACCCATTACAGCGACCAGAAATTCCAGCGGTGTTTTTATATCATGGCTGATGGCTGCCAGCAACCGTTGTTGCATAAATGCCTGCCGGCGTAGCTGTTGTTCAGACAGCTCCAGGTTCTCCAATGTTTCATGCAATGCTTTTGTACGTGCAGCCACATGTAATTCCAGCCGGCGGTTTTTCAGCTGAATCCCCCGCAACCGCAACCGGTAAAACATCCAAACCAGCAACAGTAATATAACAGCTACCAGTATACGAAACCCCGTTGTTTCATACCAGGCAGGTAATACCACAATGCGGAATATGCCTTCGATCGTGTTCTGTTTACCGAATCCATTTACTTTTCTGAGATGTAATTCATATTCTCCGGAAGGCAGCGAAGCAAAAGCAATCGTCTGTTCATCATTCACAGGCAGCCACAGGGGGGCTTTCTGCTGATCCGGCCCATTCAGGGAGTAATACAACTGCAGGTTACCGGGGTCGCCAAAATAAGGAGAGCTGACATATATTTTCAGTTGCCGGAAATCAGGCTGCAGCGTTATCATTTGTGCCGCCGTTACCTCTTTCGTGTCCAGTTCTACCCGATCTACAAATATGCCTTTTGCCGGCAACTCGGCAGTGATAGCAGCGGGATCGAAATATACCAGTCCATCCAGGGATGGCAGGGAAACAGCACCATTTCCCAGTTGCAAGGCGCATGGCTCACACCCACCATTAAATTCATTGGTATTGAATCCCTGGTCTTTCCCATAATACATGTAAAACAACTCCTGTTGTATACCAGCTGCATATGCCAGCCCATCCCGGCGACTAAACTGAAATAATCCTTTGTTCGTTGTCACCCACAGGTATCCTTTTGTATCCTGGAAAATACAATGCGCTGTTGCCAGGTATTGGCGGCGGTCTATCGGCAGTTGTGTCAGGCGATTATTTTTATACAGGAAGATGCCATCGCCATAGGTAGTTATCCATATTTCTCCGCTTTCAGGAATATAGATGCTGCGGATATATTTTCCCCGGAGGGCCGTCAGGGTATCAATGCGGTGATCCTGCAAGTGCAACCGGAACAAACCTTTTGCTGTGCCGATCCATAGTACATCCGGTGTTTCCGCATTCATAAAAGCCGGGTCTACTATCACCGGCGTATACAATTGCCGTTGTAGTACCTGCGCTTTGGTATCTATCATGTATAACCCCTTCTTCATGCCCCCAATCCACAGCCGTCCTTCTTTGTCCAGATAAAGCTGGCTGATAAATTCTCCGATATCCTGTTGCCAGTCTATCGCCGTGAGTGTTTTATTCAGCCGGTACAACATATTCTCATGCTTGAACCAGTAATTCCCTCCCGGCTCCTGTACCATACTGTAGTCATCTCCGGTCTTCCGGATATAGCTCAGCAGCGGAACGGTATACACTGCTGCCGAATCAAACACCACTCCGTTGGCAGTCAATACCCCCTTATTGCCATAGGGCGCCTGGGCATAATATACTTCATTGTTTTTATTGCCAGCTTTCCGTGTCCGGAACTGTTGGCGGCTGCATACATAGAGTCCTTTTGAAGTACTGCCCAGGAAAAGCCGGTGATGGTTTTCATCATAGTACATGGAAACAATGGCATTCCCCGTAAAGTCAAATCCATTCAACACTTCCAAGGTATGTACCGTACCATCCGGCATCAACTGCAACAGATAACACTGATCAGCTATACCGATAAATACCTGTTGCATGGCCAGGTTCCAGAAAACCTTTATGGGCTGTTGTAACAACCTTTGTTGTGCCAGCGCTCCGGTTACAGACACCTTCCGGGGTTTCTCCTTTTCATAAAAGATAACATCTCCCTGATGATTGATATAACATAACCGGCCGCCCAACACAAAGAGTCGTTGATGAGGTAATGCCGGTACAGTGAAGCGGTATTGTTCCCGGCTGTTTTTCATCAACCGCACGGTGTCATTACTTATCAAAAAATATTCATCCTTCGTCCGGGGAAATGTAAACGTGGCATTTTTCCAGGTATGCAGGTTCACATCCGGGAGTTTGTTTACCAGAAAACTATCCAGCACCCTCGTTTTCATGAGGTAGCTGTAAGCCTTATCATGTGAGGAAGCCCATACCATTTTCCCTTTATCACTGGTGAATATCTGGTAATTTTCTGTCATGGCCCGCCAACTACTTTGGGTATCATGAGGATAGAAGAAAATCATCCGGCCGCCAATAGTATCAAAATTTCCACGGCCCACCTGCAGGAACTGACGCCCATCAAACCTTGTCGGGCCTTTTTCGGTAAGGAGCCACAGAAAGCCGGCAGCATCGGGGGCTATGTATTTTACACTATTCTGGGGTAGTCCGTTTTCATCTGTATAATGACGGATCGTGTAGCCGGACTTTTCCGTCCGGCTTTCGTTTGCATAGATAAAATGGCTATGTAAAAGCAAAAAAAGATATAGACAATAAATGGTTGTTTTCATTTCAAAACCGGCGGACACACCACGAAATGCAGGGAAAAGATCGTACCAGGCATAGTGCGTACCTAAATTTACTCACTCGTATAAAAGCGATGCAATATAACCAATTCCGAAGGAGCAACATTTGACATATGTCAAACAGCCACGCGAAAATCGCGTGGCTGTTTGATAATGATCGTAAGATAAGCTATCTTTTTACTTCGACAGTTTACTTTCCAGTTCTTTCAGGCGTTTTTCCTGTGCAGCCAGTAACTGTTGCTGTGCGGCCAGTTGTTTTTGCTGTTCAATCAGGTACAGCGTCAGCTCTTCAATCTTTCTCATTTGTTGTTGCTGCATGTCACCCACATCCAGGCCATCTTTGATAATGGTAGCTTCAGATGGAATACCTGGTAAGTGCTGGTGCTCCCGAATGTGTTTTTCCACTTCCTGTAAGGTAGGCAATGTATAACCTGGGTGGAAGACATCATCGGCCCAACCGGTTGTGGTGACTTTTACCCGCTGTCCTGTAATGATCCCTGCTACCGAGAGCAATGACTGCGGCTTGGAGGTACCGATACCTACGTTCCCGTTATCCATTAATACTAAACGGGGCGCACACATGCCTCCGCCGGTACAGCCTTTTTCATCATAGGCCCAGAATTGCAGGCTATTGCCATAAGTTCCGGACATATTCATGATATTCCATAATCTGGCCTGTCCATCTGCTGCCTTAGCAGGATTCACCACGGCAATTGTTCCGCCTACATTAGGATTATCAATCCTACTGATAAGCTGACCCATTGCCATGATGTTACCCTGTACATGCAGCTTTGCACCAGGTTCCTTAGTCCCGATTCCAATGTTACCCAAATTATTGATACGCATATGCTCCCCTCCGGAGGTACCAAATACAATATTCTGCAGCATATCCGGTTTACTGGAATAACCACTGAGGTCAATAAAGGATTTGGATCCTGCATATTTTCCGCCGCCCGCACTTAACCTTAAGAAACCATCGTCCTGATAATAAGAGGTACTACTTTGACCCCGGAGTTCAATAATAGTAGAATTCAGCAGGGACGGACGTTCACTCGCACCATCCAGCCCCGCGCTCAGGGAGATCCCTCCGTCAATAAACATCTTACTCTTGCCATCTTCTTTGTCGCCCAGGATCAGACGCCTATCCGTCTTATTTCCTCTCTCCGTGACTGACTGTAAAGTCTCTTGTGCATAGGAATGTACCATCATACAACTCAGGGCAACGGTAAACAAACATCGTTTCATAGTTTCAGGATAATTTTATCGTTTTTATAATTGTTTACAACAAATGATATTTTTCTTTCTATTCCAGTTTACCTACTGATAAAAGATGTAACCGCGTAGTAATACTGTTTAATTTGCTATTTCACTACTTATCTATAGCCAGATATCTGGCTATTTTCATCATTTTACCAGTTTATTTTCCAACTCTTTCAGCCGTTTGTCCTGCGCCATCAGTAGTTGCTGCTGGGAAGTAATTAACTGTTGCTGTGCCGCCAGTTGTTTTTGCTGTTCAATCAGGTACAGCGTCAGCTCTTCAATCTTTCTCATTTGTTGTTGTTGCATATCTCCCATATCCAGGCCATCTTTGATAATGGTAGCTTCAGACGGAATACCTGGTAAGTGCTGGTGCTCCCGAATGTATTTTTCCACTTCCTGTAAGGTAGGCAATGTATAACCTGGGCGGAAGACATCATCTGCCCAACCGGTTGTGGTGACTTTTACCCGTTGTGCCGTAATGATTCCTGCCACGGAGAGCAATGACTGCGGGTTGGTGGTACCAATACCTACGTTCCCGTTATCCATTAATATTAAACGGGGGGCACACATGCCTCCGCCAGCACATCCTTTGGCATCATAGGCATAAAAACCCAGGCAATTCGCATAGCCTCCGGACATATTATAGATGTTCCACATTCTGCCCTGGCCATTTCCTGTTTTAGATGTATTTACCAATGAAATACATGCACCAAGACTGGGTTCATTACTACTACTGCTGCTCGTAATTCTGCCATACACCACTTCATCGCCCTGTACTTCCAGTTTTGCAGTAGGGTTTTTAACCCCCATTCCAATATTTCCCAAATTGGTAATACGCATTTGTTCTCCGCCGGAGGTACCAAATACAATATTCTGCAGCATATCCGGTTTGTTGGAATAACCACTGAGGTCAATAAAGGATTTGGATCCTGCATATTTTCCGCCACCCGCGGTTAATCTTAAGAAACCATCGTCTTGTAAGTAAGAGGTACTGCTTTGGCCACGGAGTTCAATAATGGTAGAAGTCAGCAGGGAAGGACGATCACTGTTACCATCCAATCCGGCGCTCAGGGAGATCCCCCCGTCAATAAACATCTTACTCTTACCATCTTCTTTGTCGCCGAGAATCAGACGCCTATCTGTCTTATTTCCATTAGCCGTGACTGACTGTAAAGTCTCTTGTGCATAGGAATGCACCATCATACAACTCAGGGCAACGGTAAACAAACATCGTTTCATAGTTTCAGGATAATTTTATCGTTTTTATAATTGTTACATTTCTCTTTGAACGCTGGCGTTTATACTTTTTTCCAGGCCTGCTGCAGTCCCGGTAGTATTATCTTTATTACGGTTATCCATACTGGCAACACCAATAGCTGTTGCAGGTACCAGGGACGGGTTAACTGTTGGTTTCCAGTTCATAAGAAAGTTCAAAGGTACGTTTTTCCCTTTATTGCCTATGATAAATTATCAATAAATATGTAACTATTTTTTATCCTAAAACGTCTTCTATCCGGAGCGTCGAATCCCGGAAAATAACGGTTTGCAATCCGGACTTACCGGGTATTAATTTGATTTTAGTCCAGTCTAAATGCAGGTCATTATATAATGCCTTATCCAGGTGCTCTTCGCCTGCCATGATCTGATCTACGGCCGTAATTCCGTTAGGGTGACTGATCATAGCGGGCCTGGGATCCGGTGTATAGGCAGACATAATAAAGGGCTGGCGATAGTCATCCGGAAAAATCAGGTGCCAGGATAATAACTGATTCATCGTATTGGTACGCTTACCTATATGCGTTTTATAAGGGACCTTTTTAGCAGTGAACAGTTGTTCCTCCCGGGCAAGATCTGCCAGCTCCGATTCTACCGACCACTCGCACCAGCCATGTTGTACCTCCTGCCATTTATCCATCCGCGCTGCTATTGCTTTATAGCCAAACCACCGCATGTACAGGCGGACATAAAAAGGCAAGCCCGGGTTTTCATAGATCTCTACAAATACATTATCTGCCAGCCAGATCATCGCATTATAGGCTTTATCCTGCCGTGTTCCATATTCCACGTTAAATCCGGCGGCGGTCAATTTTTCTACGGCTGTATGCAAATGCCGTACTTTAAACAACACATGACTCAGTCTCATGATGGATACTTTTTAGTGAGTACCAAAAGTAATCCATCGTGCCCCTCCCCGCCTGACGTGATACGGAATAAAACTAACGCAGGACGGAATAAAACGACAAAGGGAACCGCGTGGCTCCCTTTGTTGTTTGTATAAAAAGTTATGGTATTAATTTTCTGCTTTTTTATATCCTTTCTCTTCCAGCTCTTTTAGAATTTTTTGCGCAAGCTGTTGCCCCCAGACCTTCCCCACTTCCATCGATTCCTGCATCAACAAAGGTGTTACCTGAATCGCCTTTTGTCCGACCGGTGTTTTATAAAACCGGATCAGTTCATCGATATCCTCAGTCGTATAGTATTTCGCATAAATCGGGATACTCAGGTTGATCAACTCATCTGCATTGATATTGCTGGTGGCTTTTTCCCAAAACTCTGCCGGCACTGCGGTAAACTGGCCCTTAAAACTGGCGATCAGGTGCTGCGACAACTGTACCCCCAGCTTACCTGCGCCTGTCAGTTCCAGGAATGTTTTTATTTTACGGTCTTTATCGGTCGTCTGGGAAAAGGCACCGTATCCCCAACCTAACAATACCAGTATTATGAGCAGCTTTTTCATGTTCATTATCAGTTTATGATGCCTGCAAGATAATCACTTCCTGCTATACCATCGCGCGTTTCCCTCGTTATGGCAGTATGCCGAAGCTAAATAATGTTTCTCCTTTATTGACTGGTGGTGTAGCCAGCATGTAAATAATCACGCCATCCACCGGCGCTGTAATATCCCGGAGATGCTTACCTGTCAGGTCTGTGATTGCTGCCAGCTTCATTCCTTTCCTCACCAGATCGCCGCTTTTTTTGTCTGTTTTTATGATACCGCTGTCTTCACTTTTAATACTCGCCCGGCCGGTGATGGTCATCGGCTGGTTAGCTGCGACCACTTCCCCCGGTAACAGTTTCAGGTAACGCATCATGTTCAGCAACCGCTGCTGAATGACCTCCGCTACTGCTTTATCGGGGATGCCCAGTTTGCCGTGCTCAATGGTGATGGATGGAATTCCCTGCATCGCCGCTTCGCGGCCGGCATACAAGGTTGCCTCTCCTGCTTTTGGCGGCAGGTCGGCCGCTATCAGCCAATCATAACCAGAAACAACGGCCAGTTGCTGCGACAAATCCGCAGCAGGACCATTCCGGTAATAACCCACATACGGGTGGAGATCTTCACTCGCATCTCCACCATGGACATCTATCAGATAATTACAATACCGGAAGTAATCATGTGCAATAAACCAGGCGATCTTATCTGTGATCGTACCGGTTTTATGGCCGGGAAATGACCGGTTCAGGTTCTTACCATCGATCGGATTATAATACACGCTCCTGCCCAGGAATGCCGGTACATTGGCCAGATGCAGGATCACCACTGTACCTGTCAGCAGTGCCGGATCAATATAGCCGGGAAGTGCCTGCAATGCCAGTATGGGTGGATACTCATACCCATGAACGCCCGCCATCAATCCGATTACCGGACCTGTTTTTTTACCATGGATCACGGTGAACGGCAGTTGCACACTGTCTCCTCCTGCAGGGACAGTTATAAAAAAAGAAGTCTTTGTACCCGGCATAACCCGTTGCCCGTTAAAATCAAAAGGTATTACCTGTGCCGATCCGGTGAAGACCAGTCCTATGAGCACCATCAGATAGCAACAAAATTTTTTCATCCTGCAAGGTTTAAAAATGATAGGTCCGATGACGATAATTGTATAAGGCGCCACCGGCAAACAATACGATGAAAATACCGGCAGACAACAGTTGTAGCCCTCCTTTATCATCAGCCGTCTCTTTAAACTGTGCCACCTTAAACCGGTTCCAGTCTACCTGCTGCGATGAAACGCCCGTAAACAGTAACGGATAAAAGTACAGCCGTACTTCTTCGTGATAGGCTGCTACCGCTTTCAGGAAACGCAGGTGCTGCTGTAAATCAGTGCCGGCGGTTTCATTGAGCCGCAAGGAGGTTTGAATACCGGGTAACAGCAACGTGGCTATATCCGTGAATTGCTGCCGCTGCTGCAGCTTCGCCGACATACCTGCCACTCCCTGTGCGGCTTCATCATCTCCCATCTGCTGCATTGCATAATACCAGTACCAGCTGAACGTCTGCCCTTCCGGAAAAGGATATTTTTTAAACTGCGGGTAGTGCGCATAAAACTTATCCATGGTACTTTTTTTATCGAGATCCCATTTTTCGTGGTATCCTTCCCGTTGTTTCACGACGGTTTCCAATGCCTCCGGCACCGGGTACTTCCAGGTAACCCATACATTCAATATTGCCGGCGCCACCATCTGCAATACCACCCAACAGGCAATCAATGCCGCGGCATTGAAATCTGACGATTTCCCCATAGAGATGATCCAGGTTGCTAAGGCAAACCAGCTTAACAGATAAAGCCCCACCATCCCCGACACCCGCCATAAACGTATATCCGGCGGCAGTTGCAGATACACTACTGCCACTATCATTAACAATGCCGCTACGGCAAATATGGTGGTTATACTCACCAGCAAACGGCGGCCTATTACCTGCCAGGGATGAATAGCCTGCGCCCCGATCAGTCGCCAGGTACCTGATTCCTGTTCTGCAGATAACAGGTTATAGGTAAATGCAATGATCACCAGCGGAAACAGGAAAATAAAAACAAATGCGAGGTCAATATTACCCAGCAATAACGTAACCGGATTATGCAGATCCGTATCATATAACTGCCCCTGTAACCCCAGCATACTCACTGACAGCTGATAAGGATATATATCCCGTTGTCCGTTTGAAAAGGCCGCCCAGGGATCCGGCTGGTGTATCATGGTAAACTTATTATGGTACATCAGTGTTCCCAGCTCTTTTCCAAAGTATTGCCGGTTACGTGCCGTGTTTTCCGGCTGCAGCCGGATCGCTTTTTCTATTACCGTCTGTTGCTGTGCAATAAATGTTTTACCCAGATATAAGGCAAAAAGTCCGCTGAACAACAGGATCAACACGCCATATACCGTTGACCGGTTGCTGAAAAATATTTTGAACTCCATACAAAAGACCTGTGTTTGATTATAAAGATTTAGCCCATTTTGAAGCGCCCAGAAAACAGCCGATGATCAATGCCAGCCAGCACAACAATGCTCCGATAGTGGCAGCCTGTGTACGCACCACTGCCGCTACCGGTTTAAAATGATATTGAAAATCAGGCATAGATGCCCAGTGGGTATGACTGATAGTGGCGGGTTTATCGGTATCGCCCGGAGTAGCATTGCTGATGTACTTCATCTGTAGTTTATTCATTTGTTGGGCAAGCTGGTAACGATATGCTTCCGCCTGATCCTGAAAGTCAGCGTAGGTATCAAAATCTGCTGCCGTCAGTGCCATAGATAAATACCGGATAGCCAGATATGGGTTCAGATAACCGGCAGCGATCGTAAAACTGTTTTGTTTTTGATAGCTGTCTGTCAACTTTTGCTGATGCCGGTTATAGATAGCGGCAGAAATTCTTTCACCTTCTGCCATCACATAGCCACCATAATTGAAAGGCAGTTGTTTAACATCTGTTACTTTATATTGCTGCAGCAGGGAATCTTTGAGCTTTGCATAGTGCGGATCATCCGGGTTGTGGCTATCACCCTGCCGGTGCAATTCCTTTTCCACGTTGGCGGCGAATTCAATTCTGGCAGGGGCAGGATGTAATTGTACACCAATTGCCTGCGTCAACCGGGGCAGGATCATCATCCCACACACCCACCCTGCCAGTAATATCGTCAGCGCTACTTTGGACGTGCTGCAACAGGCAGACACCCACACCGCTACGCCGGCACAGATACTGAAATACATCGTATATCCTGCCAGCAGCAAGCCAAAACGCTGTATCGCATCGGCTGATAAATGCCCGTTACTCAATACTGCCCAGCCTAACATTGTCAGCAACATCACCGGGAGAAACAATGTAAAAACGACCCCGATAATACCTAATGTTTTGCCCGCCAGCAGCTGCTCCCAGCTGATTCCCTGGCATAACAAAATTTTGAGTGTACCGGATTCCCGCTCTGCGGATATGGCATTATAGCCCAGGAAAAAGATCAGTAACGGTACCAGTAACTGTAATACCATCGCTACACTCATCTCTCCGAAACGCAACATACCACCGGAAAATCCGGCTTCACTAAAATTGGCCGTATTCTGTTTATGCGCTTCCAGAAAGATGGATACACCCGCAAAACTTTCTATTCCGAAATCAAAAAAACTAAGTTCATGCTGATCGCGGAATACCAGGTATCCGTAGTGTGCCATCCGATGGGGATGTTTATCTGGCTTGGCCAGCCACTGCGCTCTAACAATAGCTTTATATTTCAACCGCTGGCGTTGCTGTGACTGATAATGTTCCCAGCCAGTATAGGTAGCCAGGCATAAAGCCAGGCCCAGAAAAAGTGTCAACGCCATTGTTGCCCTATTGCTGAAAATGGTTTTCCAGGTGCGGCCTGCAATTAATATAACAGTATTCATCGCTTATCAGAATCTATAGGTTACGTTAAACATAATATTCCGGGGTGTACCTGGAAATAACCGCAGGTAATGCTGTGCGCCGATCCAATAGGTTTTATTGGTGATATTATTGATATTAACCGCCAGCTGTACTTTACTGTTGGGGGGTGTATAATATACTGCCGCATCTAACAACGTATAGGCGGGCACGGTAAAATCGCGTACGTATGCCGGTAGTTTATCGCCGCTATACTGCACGCCTGCGCCAAAGCCCAGTCCTTTCCACCATTTGCCGCGGTGCAGGTCGTAGCGGGTCCATATATGCCCACTGTGGCGGGGCGTATTCTGTACTCTTTTTCCTACCAGGTCCGGGTTATTATCTGCTTTGATGACCGCATCTATAAAGCTATAGCCGGCATTGAACTGCCACCCTGCTGTGATCAGCCCTGCCGCTTCTACTTCCACTCCCCGGCTTTGCTGCGCCCCCCGTTCTATCAGGCGGTTAGCGTCCAGCGGATCATTGGCATTCATCAGCAGGTTTTTCTGGTTGATTTCAAAAACAGCCAGATTTACCTGCAGCTGCTGATCGAGCCAGGTGGATTTCATCCCTACTTCTTTCAGGTCACTTTCAAGTGGCTTGAAACGGGTGCCGGCGGGTGGTGGTACAATCACCAAAGTGGACGTATTGCCCTGTGGCTGATACCCCTGCAAATATGTACCATACACATTGATGTGGGTGCCTGCTGCATAGGTAAGTCCGATACGAGGCAGTAGTTTTTGTCCGGATACGGTATACTGAGCTGGCAGTTGATAGTTGCCCTCATCGGCATACCATTCCTGTCTTAAGCCCAGGGTTACCGTCAGGGGACCATATTTTACCTGATCCTGGATATAGGCACCATTTACCAGGTAACTGGCTGGTGGAATTTCCTGTTTTGTAAAAACATAGTCGTTCACGTTATGCAGTACATATACCGGACTAGCCAGGTTAAAGTGATCCACATTGGGCACAGGTATATTTACGCCATTTATATTTTTAAAGAGATAAGCATCTTTTTTTGCCGGATCATATTTAGCCGTGATGGTACCATCTTTCAGCCGGTAGCCCTGTGCCATATTTTCTCCACCGCCCCGGTATTTTTGAGTATGGATACGATCGTATCCTATCACCAGGTGATGTTGCAGTATACCCGTAGCCGTTTGTATGCTCACATAGGCACTCAGGTTATCCGTATTCCACCGTTGCTGACGTTGTACCGCACGCATGCCCGCGAGTGCAGGCACCGGCCGGTTATTTTCATCTACCCCAAATGCATTGGTGGTACGGTGTTCCAGCAGGTCTTCATTCCATGTTTGTTTCATGTAGGCCACGTTGAAGACAATACCCTTTGTTAATGTATGAGAAAAGTTGGCCATCAGCATAAGATCACGGGTATTGAAATAATCGTTGCTTCCGCCCATATTGAAACGCGGCGGGGTACTATGCAGGTCTGTTTTGCCGGCGATGGCGCCAAAGATAGCCTGCCCTCTGTCCAGGCGGGTTTTGGTATCATTAAAGACCATCTCCACATTTAAACTGGTACGCTCATTCGGAACATAGGAAAAGGATGGAGCGATCAGCCAGGCTTTTCTGTATTGCAGGTCGCGGAAACTTTTACTATCATCAAAACCGATATTCAACCGGTATAGTAAGGTTTTCTCTTTATTCAGCGGACCGGTAAAGTCCAGACCACCTCTGATGGTACTGAAACTGCCAACGGAAATATTTACCTGTTTCCGGTCTTCGGTCAGCGGCTTTTTGGTAACCAGGTTAATGCTACCACCCGGATCCACACTGGAAAAGGTGGCACTGGCAGGTCCTTTGATCACTTCAATCCGTTCCAGGTTGCTGGTCAGGGGCTGGTTAAAGAAATATTGCCGGGTACGCATCCCATTAATAATGACGCCTTCTTCATTCTGGCTCATACCGCGGATGGTGAACTGGTTATAAAAACTGGCGGGTACCACTCCGGTTACATTTTTCACAGCATCTGCCAGTGTGAATGCCTGCCGGTCTGCAATCAGTTCTTTAGAAACAGTGGCAATGGCCTGGGGAATATCTTTGTTTAAAGTAGCTGTTTTAGTAGCGGAAAAAGAATAGTCACTGAAATATTTACGGGTACGCGTACCACGCACCTCTACCGTTTGCAGGGCTTCACCGGTAGCAGGTATAAAACCGGTATCTTTTTTATGTTGCGCGATGGCTGGCCTGTGCAATAATAAACCGGCACTGCATAAGCCGATCAGCTGCAGCAGGCGGGAAGATGAAAATACAATCACGATGTCAGTTTTAAATAGTTTGCAGATACAGTTGCTGCAGATCATTGGCATTGATATCTCCTGCCTGCATGGTATGAACGAGTTGGCCTTGTTTCATGATACCGATATGCGTACCAATATTCACCGCATTGAAGATATCATGAGTTGCCATCAGAATAGCTTTGCCTTGTTGCCCCAGTTCCTTCACCAGTCCGGTGAATTCATCTGTAGCGCGGGGATCCAGCCCGCTGGTAGGTTCATCCATCAGGATAACGGCCGCATTCTTTGCGAGGGCAATGGCAATTCCTACTTTCTGCCGCATGCCTTTACTAAAGCCCTTTAAGGGCTGCCGGTGTTTATCCGGATGCAGGCCGCACTGCGCCAGCAATTCCGACAACCGGATGGTATCATAGCGAAACCCCGCCAGCCTGCTGAAATAATCCAGGTTATCGATGGCGGTTAAATGTCCGTACAGCATGACTACTTCCGGAATATAGGCCACGTGTTTACGGGTAGCAGCTGCACCTGGCACTACTTCCTGCCCGTTGATCAGTGCTTTGCCCGAAGTAGGTGCCATAAAACCCAGAAACAGGTTGATGGTAGTGGTTTTCCCTGCGCCGTTCTGCCCAAGGAGACAGCATATTTCGCCGGCATTTACCTGCAGGTTCAGTTCTTTGAGGGCATAGGAAGACTGGTATTGTTTCGATAACGATATCGCTTGCAGCATGATAATAAATTATAGGACAGGGGACTCCTCTCCTGGTTGACAACAGTAAATAACAGGTAGTATCTTCCGCTGACACGGAAGTCTTAATAATAGTATGGAGCGTTATCAGGAGGGCCTTTATTACTGCGGGCAGGTGATACTATGCCCAACAAGGAGGTACGGGTATCGGGCAACAAGAGATATACCGGTAACGGGCCAATATCCGGTAATGCCGGTGGCAAGAGATAGGAATCATGTACCTGTTGTTTGATCACTTCACACAGGTTACATTTTTTATACGGGAGATGAATACTGTGTGTATGTTTTCCCTTGCGGCTGATCTGGCTGGCCGTATTCAACGATATACATGCCTGCCCGTGTATGGTCTCCACCACAGCAGGTACTGCCAGCAGCAGTAATAACAACACAGCGCTTATCCCGCGGCCGTGCGGCCACTTCCTGCGGACAAATACGGGTGCTATGTTGATAAACCAGTACATATAGGTATTGACGACCGGTTGCTGTATTACCGGATTGCGAAAGTAAACATTAATTTACAATATGCAACTATGTTGCATATTGTAAATTAAAAAAAGGGATACATTTCCGATATACGCGATGGTTAACCACTATCATTTTTACTATGACTGCTTTTGTATTGGGTGGTACAGCTATTGATGGCAACATGGGGTATTGCCCGGTTCAGACAACCGACCGGCAGCAGCTGGTACCATTACTTCAGGGATGACCACCGTATCATTGGATAACAGCCGCATCGTTTCCTGCAGATTCTCTGTACCACTACGTGGTAAAGTAACAGTACCCTGCATCACAGCGGCTGTCCATTTGCTGCGATGCATGCCTGCCGGTGTATGATCTACCACCTTTGTATCACCGGACCGTTATCATGCGCAGTACCGGTGTAAATGACTCTCTCCGGGGGCATACGGCTGTTGCGTATGATACCAGGGCAACTTAATGGTTACTATACCTGCTTATACAGGGGGTTAAAGGATTTCTCCGGTAACGATTATACCATCATACCGTGTAACCATAATTTTCTCCGCACTTATTTTATATAGTCGCTTTACTCACATCATTTAAGACAATCAAAAAAGTGTGACACAGCCACTACGCTATTCAACTGTTTTCAGCATCCGTACAACAGATAGCCAGCAGCTACAGACCTGTAGCAGACCATCGATCTTGCAGACCGGATTAAAAACAAGTAATAAGATTTGGCAAATTTACATCAGCCTGCGGGACGACTATGTAGTAGCATTAGTATTTGACTGTAGTAACACAACTACAGGTGTATATGTAGCTGTACGAGTGCATTATAACCATGTAATTCTTCGGAGAGAGGCATTAACAGGGTTTCTTTTTAAAAAGTTATGTCCCGGATATCATCTCCCGGGCAATATAAATTTAACAGGCAGGTTAACCCGTACATTTACCAGTTTACCATTTTGTGCACCGGGTTCCCATTTCGGCATGATCGACACCAGCCACAGCGCTTCTTCATCCAGTCCATATCCCAGGCCTCTGCCCACACTTTTTATATCCGTCACCGTTCCATCCCACTTTACGACAAACTGTACAAAAGCAATACCGGTCACCTTATTTTCCAGTGCTGTCTTAGGATACTGCATATGCGCCGCTATAAATTGCTTCAGTGCCGGCTCTCCCTCCGGAAATGACGGCTGCATTTCCACAAAGGCAAAAACCTCTTCTTCCCTGTTAGCAGTGGCTTCTTTAAAAGCCTGCGCCCAATTGATCTTGTCCGGTATTGGGGTAAGAACACGCTCTATCTCTCCCTCATTGATCTCCAGTAATCTCCCTTTATCGTAATAATAATACTGCGCCAACAACGCTCCCTTACTATTTTGCACGTATATCGTATCATGAATAATTTTGCCCATAGTAACATGTTGTAGTTGATGATTAACCCGATAAGTGTAGTTATTAGGACCGGGATAGGTTCTGATCACCACATTCTCTTTATCAAAGGTCACCCACAGACACCAATTCCCTGCTTCGTCTTCGAAGCGGCTGGTACCAGTATAGTATCTGGCTCCTTTATTGCCAGTAGCCGTAAACCTATTGGTGGCATATGCCTGCAGCATGGCTATATCCGCTGACGACATGCCTGCTTTTTGCAATGAATCGGGCATGCCACCGGGATAATGATACAATCCCTCCAGTATATCATCCAGTACCTGAACATCCTTATGCAGCTGCCGTTCCGCTCTTTTTAGCTCCGTTTTACTATACCCTTTTTGTGCCCATATATGATACATGTAAGTGCGAAAAGGATCTTTCTTCATTTCTACCGACATCACATCCGCTAACCTATGACTGACAGCTGCGGGGAGCATAGTTACCTGTGCCGTCGTATAAAATGGCAGCAACAGTAATAACAAAAAAAATTTCATCATTATCTTTATACACTTTGCTTATCCGATACCCAGCAGCGACCGGAGGTCCGCTAAAAAACCCGTTTTTTTTCTGACGATGGCAAACTGGCCCATCACAGTCTGACTCAGCTCCAATGTCACCTGCATGGGATAAGGCCCTTTTACTTTCAGCTCCTTTGATTCATACCCTATATATAAAAATATCAGTTTTATTTTCCTGGCATCCACCTCTGCCGGAATTTTCAGCGTAAAACGGCCCTTTACGTCTGTTATGGCACGATAGGTGGTTCCTTTTATTTCTATGACAACACCCACTAAAGGATCATGGGAATCCTTATCCCTGACAACCCCACTCACTTCCGGCAAGGAATCTTTACCGGGAGCACTGGTATCAGCGAAGGAGGCTTCCACCGGTAGATTAACAGGAAAATTATGTACGGTGGTCACCAACGGCGCTGGCGGCCGCGCCTCACTATTGCCGACGGCAGCAAGCAGCAAGGCACTCACCATGGCAGCAGGTAAAACAGTACGGGGTTTATGCTTATCAGCGGTACCCCAGGTGTTATTTATCTGTGTTGCCTTAAAATAGCCACAATACTGTTGCGTATTATCCTGCAGCAGCTGTTCTATTTCTGCATCACTCATAGTGGTAAAATCAATGACGTTTTTGCTGCAATGACTGCAATAACGGCCGGAGGTGGTTTCACGCATATCATGCCACGACTGCTGGCAAGGAGAAGCAATCTTTAAGGTAAAGGGAGTCTGTTTACGCATAGGTCAGCGGATTTGACTGGTAATTTACCTGTTTTTCTGATGCTACTGCTCAAAAAAATGCTTAAAATAATCCAGCTGCACTTCCATAGCAGCAGCCCAATAGGCCGTATCATGCTTTCCCTGCCGCTCTATGTATTCATGCGGTATACCACGACTGGTCAGTAATTGATGGAACGCCCGGTTCATACCAATAAAAGGATCTTCCGTACCACAGTCCAGGATCAGTTTTTGCGGATTGTTTTCGAACCAGGCAATCCGGTTAACCATCACATAAGGGCGCCACGTCAACGTATCTTCACCCAACATGTCATTTACCTGATAATCTTTTCCGAACGTCCGGAAGTCGAGTGCACCGCATACACTGCCCAGTATACCAAATGTTTCCGGATGCTGTGTACCGATCAGCATCGTACCGTATCCTCCCATACTCCAGCCCAGCAAGCCTCTGTGCGTCGCTGCCTTCCTGGTGGAAAAATGGGTATCTACATACTTTACCAGTTCTACTCCAACGAAGGTTTCATATTGAGAATTTTTCCTCACCGGGCTGTTGATATACCAGCTGGAGAAGCTGCCATCCGGCATCACAAAAATTGTTTGCTCCCGGTCTGCCCGCTCTTTCAATGCGGGAACATCCTGGTCGAGGGTACGCTGCGGATTACCACTATAGCCATGCAACACATACACGGTATTAAATCCGGCTCCTGTTTTTGTTTCCGGCACCACAAGGATGGTGGCAATGATTCTTCCCATAGCCGGACTAAAAACATCCCGGCGTACCACCTGGGCGGCCTGTGCCCACTGCACACCACATAAAAATACGGCCAATAATACCTGTTTCATTTGTTTGAATATTGAATGATTGATCACACAAAATTCTGTTAACCGGTACTACTGAACATTTACATATGTTGATTTGGTTAAAAATCCATGTCTTTCCGGATTCTGCTGAGCTGCGTAGGTGTAATGCCCAGGAAGGAAGCGATGTGGTGCAATTTGATCCGGCCTTGTATGTCGTGATAGGTTTCCAGGAACTGTATATACCGCTCTTTCGCGGTTTCATATTTCAGGGAGATCTCTCCGTTTTCCTTATCGACGATCCAGTTTTTCTCTAAGTAGTTAATCTGAAACATGGCCAGGTCATGGTGCTTCCGGAACAGGTCCCGGAATTCCTTTGCCGCAAACCGGATGTATTCCGCATCCTCCAGGGCTACAATAGAAAACAGGCCGGGCTTTTGTTCAATCAATGCGGAAGTGGAGGCCACAAAACTATTTTCTGCGAAGAATTTTTTGATGATGACATCTCCGTTGGCAGCAATATAATAATAGGCAAACAGTCCCTTCACGATGAAATAATAGTATCCGGGCACCGTTCCCATTCTCAACAGATAATCGTCTTTTTTGATGGTACTGTATTTAAACAGTGACATCAGGTCCTGCTGACACGCCTCACTCAGGGGATAGTAAGCATCCATTTTACTTAACACAAGGTCATACATAGCACATTATTTACTGTCCGCGAAATCCGTTGATGACAGGCCAGCAAAGATAACATAAAAGCCGCAATGGAAGATGAGTTCCGGCCCCGTCGGCCAACCGGATTCTATACATGGATTGGCATTTATTCCGGATGTTAACAGCTATTTCATCTCGCGCAACAAGCATTTTTTCTCCGGAGGAGTTATAAAACCATTGCTCATGCAAGCTAAAATTATCGTGTCACGTCATCATCTTTCCAAGCTTAACAATTTCTTAAAAAAAGTATGCCCGATAACGTTAGATGCGAAATAAGCCTGCGACTACCCATTTCACGGCCGCCTTCTATCCGCTGCAATGCAGTATAGTAGCTCATTCCCGGCAAATCACCCCTATTACATTGCTGCCTGCCAGTATGCATCCCCTCCTCTCTCTTTATCATGATACACGTGTATAACCGCCAGCTATAGCCAGTTTACCACGTTTCACGCACTTGCACTTTGTTGATATTTATGTAAATTGCGGCCAACATCCTTATACATATATTTTATTTTTTTAATTTATTTAAGGACCTAATGCTGACAGGATATTTTTATCCCGATAATATTGAATTGACGCTAAACATATACTTATGAATGTTACCTGGGTAAACCATGCCTCTTTTATATTTGAATATGATGGCATCCGGCTGATTACTGATCCATGGATGGAAGGAACTGCATTCGACAATGGTTGGGCATTATTATCCAATACTGTATTACAGTATGAGGATTTTTCCACCATTACGCATATCTGGTTCTCACACGAACACCCGGACCATTTCAGTCCACCCAATCTGAACAAAATACCCAAAGCTTACCGGGAAAAGATTACGGTATTGTTCCAGAACACCACCGACAGAAAGGTAGCAGACTATTGCAGAAAAGCTGGATTTGGTACCGTGGTAGAAATGGAAACAGATAAGTACTATTCGCTTTCCGCCAATGTACAATGTAAGTGTAATCCATTTACAGACGGCGATTCCTGGCTTTATATCAAAACCGACAAATACAATCTGCTGAATCTGAATGATTGTATTATCTGTACACCGGAAGATGCAAAATCCATCCAGGCTAAAACGGGTCCGGTGGACATCCTGTTTACCCAGTTTGGTTATGCCAACAAAGTAGGTAACACGGATGATGTAAAAGAACGGGAAGAAGCTTCTGCTGAAAAGCTACGGAGAATCGCCATACAGCAACAGGTTTTTGCGCCAAAGGCCATCATTCCTTTTGCCAGCTATGTATATTTCTGCCATGAAGAAAATAAATACATGAATAACGGCATGAACCGGGTAGACCGCGTTTATGACTTTATTACCGATACCTTAAAGACGGAAACCGTTGTCCTCTATCCGGGAGATCAATGGGAAGCACTGACTGCACACGATTCTACCGCTGCTATCAGCAAGTACCTGGCAGATTACCGCAAAATAGATAGTAACGAAGTGAGCTATGTTGCCCACCCCGCAAAAGTGGAAGTAAAGGAACTGGCTACCGCAGCAGAGAAATTTACAGAAAAAATTCTCCAGATCAATCAGCAGGTATCTTTTGTAAAAAAATACCCTACCATGAAAATCTGGTTAACGGATTATCAACAGGCCTTCGGGTTCGACTTCCGTAAGCAACTGCACCAGACCGGATATACACAGGATACCTGTGATATCAGTCTTAGTTCCAATGCACTGTTGTATTCCTTCAAACATTTATGGGGAGGAGATTCTTTGCAAATTAATGCCCGCTTCCAGACTCCTGCTAATGGTAACTACTACAGAGCCAGGAGCTTTTATGAGCTGGCAGCAATGGCCAACCGGGGCGAAAGCAGCAACAATAAAGCAGCTTTCAAACACTGTCTGGCACTCAGCCCTTACGCGGGCATCCTGAAAAGCATTTACAGACTGGTAAAAAAATAATGCCGTCCTTTATAACAACAGCCGGAAGCACCATGCGCTGCTTCCGGCTGTTTATTTATTACGCTCCCCAACAGGGTATTTAAAAAAGTGATAATTGTGTTTGTGCCGGCTGGGGTGTCAGGCCAAATACGGCCTGTACTTCTTCATAAAATCCGGCTTCGTATTTACCATCATGTACATGCAGGAAGAAATAAATATCTTCCAACCCCTGGTCCTTCCAGGCGTTTAGCCGGGGGATCCAATCCAGCAAACGGGCTTTATCCAGCGGATGCCCGCCCTGGGTAACAAACCGCAGGAACAGCTTCGGCAGTGTAAGTCCCATATGCAAACAATCCCGGCGACCCGGCGTATCCGTGAGTACGGCGCCGATCCCCAGCTGATGCAGGGTAGTAAAAAATTCCCGGCGTTCCGCCTCATTGCCAAACCAATCCGGATGTCTGACCTCCACAAAAAATGTCAGATCACGGGGTAGTTGCTCCAGATATTTATACAGGTTCTGTTTACGTACCGGCGAAAAATATTCACTGAGCTGCAGAAATACAGGTCCCAGCTGGTCTTCAAAAGCACGTATCCCCTCCAGGAAAGCCGCGGTTTCTGTCATCGCATTAATCAGAGAGCTGTTATGACTGATAGATTGCGGTACCTTCGGGCAAAACCTGAAGTCTCTTCCTTTTACTTTCTCTGCCCATTTCCGGATCGCATCCGGACTATATATTTTATAGTGAGTCGCATTCAGCTCCACACAGTTAAACAACCGGCCGTATTCCGTCAGTAAAGCCGTTTCTTTGAGCCCTTTGGGATACAGGGTACCGGCATATTCCTTTCTGCTCCAGCCGGACGTACCAATCCGCAACGTGCTGTTACCCGGTACTCCTTTCAATACCTGGCTGGTAATCGGGTCGTCCGGCAACAGGGATACATCCAGTTGCGTATATTGTTGCCAGTTAGCTCCAAAATCCATATGATGCTATATATTTCATGCCAAACATACTAATGTGTAAGATACGTCGGGCAATATGGAGAAAAATGAGGTTTCTGCCAAATGTAAACGCCTCCATTTATTTTGCGATCAGCCATTTCCGCCAGTCCGCTGCTACCCGGTCCCAGTTAAAAATGTCATAGTTGATGCTACCATCCGCTTTTAGCGGGAAGTAATTATGTTCTGTGCCGACGTAAGTCCTGAATGTAAAGTTTTTTCTTTTCTGCCGGATGGTTTCCACCTGCCAGTAATCATTAAACGGCGCCCCGGCATCTTTTGAGCCATAGCTAACGAGCACGGGTATCTTTAGTTTACGAAGATACCGGATAGGAGGAATCGAAAACTCATATGTTGTTTGCGGGCTATCTCCCTCCGCCGCACCGATATGCTGCTTGTTGGCTACTACCTCCTCCCAGCGCCGGATATCGGCTGCTGCTCTTTGAGTACTATCTGTTTCCACCTGCCTGCTGCGGGTGATGATGGTCATGATCCGCCCCATCGGATTCCCTCCTGAATAGATCAATGCTGTCACAGCCGGAGTTTCCATGGCTAATTTAGCAGCAATCGTACTACCTTCCGAATGTCCGGCTACTACCAATTCCTTTTGGGAAACCCAGCTTTGCTTTCGTAAAAACCGGATCACGGCTTTATTCCGGTTTACATAATAGGAAAGCAGATTTCGCGCTATGTATTGTCGCGGAAAGTTACCAGTACTGTCACTGCAGGTCAAATCGCTGGTTAGATTTTTTTGATCAGCTACCAACGGTATATAGGGCTTGCCAATAATAACCAGGTGATATTGCGCGGATAAGCTGTCGGGATTAAAAACAAACACCGGATAAATTGCCCGCTGTCCACCGGCGTCGTAAGTAATAATTAATGGAACCGGCAGGCTGCCCTGGCAAAACAATAACAACGGTTTTACTTTCATCTCCGTTCCTTTCCCGGACTTTACCAGTATCTCTACCGGATCTCCCTTATACATCATCCGCAGATGCCTGAACCCATAGCAGGAGGTATCCGGAGTTTGTGCCGGGAGCAGACCGGGCAAGCAGCTCCATAACAGACAGACCAGCTTGCCGGTCCATACACGCCATATATAAAATTTCATACTAAACAGCTAAGTAAGGGTCAAACGTATTCCTATTGTCTAATTTAGCTAATCAAGGTATGCAACAATACTATTTCAGTAGCTGGATAATTTTCGTCTCATCCGGAAATACTATATATATTATGTATTCCGGAAAGATTATTTAACATCAATCATTGCTGAAATAACACGCATCATTGATTACCATTATACCTGACAGGCATAAAAAATCATGCTTATCCATCCCGTTCTATACAAATGCCTATATTGACAACCCGCCTCCAGGTTATCATCCGGTTTCAAACTTTAACATTATACATTTCATACGCTACTGCAGATCAGCAACGGTAGCTATAATAATATTATCAGGTACGCTCCGTACTTATTTCAAAGGGAGCATTACAGACAATGATTCTCACCATAAAGCGAACGGGTAGTCACACCGCATTGACCTTTACGACCAACCCTGCTATTATTTTTCACTGCCCTGAAAGCACCGTCGGCATTGACCTTTCATCAACCAATACTTTAATAAAAATATTTTCCCGTCGGGGTATTCCCGTTATGGCTGCGATAGCACAGCTATACTTACAATGTATCTTGTAGTAAATACTATTTTTAACACCTTTTAAAATGGATATCAGTGACATTTTCTGGTTTCAAACGGCCGCCTTACCTGGTAGTCTTTGCTATTACTGATAGTATGGGAAATAGCTGAATCAGAAAATTTATGCCTATATTTAGGGTAATACTGCTAAACATAACCCGAGCAGCCACCCTCTCCTGCTCTACCGGGCGCATAAGCATAAATACCTGATTAAAAATCAACTCAATTGAAACTATACATTAAAAATATGGTCTGCATCCGTTGTAAGATGTTGGTGAAGGAAGAACTGACGAAACTCGGGTTACCTTTTGGTATGGTAGAACTGGGTGAAGCGGAAGTGCTTTCTACTATTTCTGCGGAACAACATAGTCAGCTCAAATCAGCACTATTGAAATGGGGCCTTGAATTAATGGATGACAAAAAAAGTATTCTCATTCAAAAAGTAAAAAATGTAATTATTGAACTAGTGCATTACACCGACGAGCCATTGACCATCAATTTCTCTGAATTCCTGAGCCAGAAATTAAACTATGATTACACCTATCTCGCCAATCTCTTTTCAGAAGTACAAGGTATTACCATCGAAAAATTTATCATCGCCCACAAAATAGAACGGGTAAAGGAATTACTCGTATACAATGAGCTTAACCTCACGCAGATTGCTTATCTGCTGCATTACAGCAGCGTGGCACATCTTTCTACGCAGTTTAAAAAAGTGACCGGACTCACCCCTTCCCATTTCCGGCAACTAAAGGAAAAAAGACGTTCCATGTTAGACGATGTGTGAATCTTACAACTTATTTATGTTTTTGTGTAATGGTTATCAATAAAAAGCAGCGGACCTTTGCTATTGGAATTGACTACGTATAAACCGGTCAATCAACTGCAGACTATGGACAACAACGATAAAAATGAATACCTGGATAACTCCGAACTGGAAAAGTCAAAATCACATATTATTGTTGAGATTATTGAGTATATGGCCAACGCTGTAGTAATTAAAACGATTATTAAAAAATCAACCGGTAATATCAGTATTATGTCTTTTGACAGCGGAGAAGGACTAACGGAAAAAACTTCTCCCTTTGATACTTTTGCCCAGATTATTGAAGGCAAGGCGGAGATTGTCATTGACAGTAAATCCAACTACCTGGAATCAGGACAAGGTATCATCATACCTGCACACGCACCTAATTTCATAAAACCCAATGGAAGATTCAAAATGATTCAGACCATTATTAAAAGCGGGTATGAGTAAAGATTTTCTTATTTAGTACTCCTTTTAAAAAATATGCATCATGGGAAATCTACTTTATCTCCTTGCCGTCGTATTAGTAATTATATGGGCAATTGGATTTTTTGGACTTGCCGCAGGTAGCCTTATACATCTTTTACTTGTTATCGCAGTAATTGTTGTATTAATGGGCGTGATTCGTGGCAGTGGCACAGCTTAAACTAACACCGGCTTCAAAGATACCAGCGAATGTGTGAATTATGTAACTAATTCATTGCGGGCTATAATAGTGCTAACAAAAATTTTATTCACCTTTACATCCAGCATAAATCCTTAAGAAATGAAAACATCGACTGCAGGTATCAATACCAAAAAAATAGCTGGCCATGACTCATATACAGATTTTGCTACCCAAGTATTTTCACCTGTAGCCCCTAATAACTTTTACCCGTTACCGATAGTTGCTGAAAAATCAAAAGTGTTTTCCGGACAGCCGACCGCCAGCCTGGCGCATGAACTCCGAAATCCATTGACCAATATTAATCTATCCGTGGGGATGATCGAATCCATTACCAGAAATGACGATTTGAAAAGCTACCTGGATATTATTATGCGTAGCTCTGTACGTATTAACGATCTCGTTACTGAGCTGATTAAATACCAACATGCCAATGAAGTACCGGTAGAACAGCATGCTGTTCATCAGCTGCTGGAGGAAGTACTGGAGATGGCAGCAGATCGTATCCAGCTTAAAAATATCGTGGTCAGGAAGCAGTATGAACAACATGATTGTACCATAGAGCTGAATGGCCTGAGAATGAAAATTGCTTTGACAAACATCATCATTAATGCCATTGATGCGATGTCTTCCAAAAATGGTATCCTTACACTGGTAACCAAATCAGTTTATGGTAAATTTCTTGTCGAAATAGAAGATAATGGCTGCGGGATCAGCGAGGATAACATCAAAAAAATATTCACCCCTTACTTCACCACTAAGCCAGGAGGGTTGGGCATTGGCCTGTCTAATACCTATACGATTCTCCGGTCTAATAATGTAGGCGTAAAAGTAGAATCATCAGCAGGTAAGGGAACCCGTTTCATTCTTTTTTTCAATAAAAATAATCAGTAGGCAATAGCGGCATATCTTATCGGACCATACTTTTCTTTCTTGCCTTCTTTTCATGGAAATCATATTACTCCGACTGCAAACCTATTTGCACTTTCAACACTTATTATTTAAACAAACTTTATATCATCACTATAAAACCCAAAGATGCTATCAACATACCGGGTGCACCTACCCTTACAGTTACCGAAACCAGCTGCATAAGAAACTGCCATAGATGAGATATACCATAGCTACAAAGACAAGTTCAGCGGAATTGCATGCCTCGCAGAAAAATATCTTAACACCTGTAAAAGAGGATTCCAGGCTTATAGAGATGTATAATGATGCGTCATCTGATTCTCCGCTTAAGTGCCCACTGCGCTACAAGGTAGTTATTCCGGATAACCTCCTGTTTTGCGACCTTTACCAGGTCAAGATATTCTCTCTAATGGTTGAATAGAAGAATTATAGCCCGGAAGATCTATTTAATTTTGAGCCACCTAATGCCATATGGTTAAAATAGCTCCGGGTTATCTTCTTCTGCTATCAACACGCCCTTATAAAAACAACCGACCACCATACCCATCCCTTTCATGTATTTATTTTGTGGAACGCCGCATAAAGCAGCATTCCACACTGCCATTTCCGGCAACGCTTCCGGTATTTTACGGTATACCTCCCTAACATCTATTCATTCGCTTTTCATTCGTCTTCCTCTGCTACCGGCAATGTGACGGTAAACAAGGTACCTTTACCCACTGTACTTGCTGCCGTGATGTGACCTTTGTTCTGTTCTGTAAATTCCTTGCAAAGCAACATGCCAAGTCCTGTTCCCCATTCGCCGTAGGTACCGTTAGCCTGACCAGGCGCACCGGAAAACAGGATAGCTAACTGTTCGGCCGGCATGCCGGTTCCCTGGTCTGCCACCTGAATCTGTACCATCTCCTGATCCTGTTCTGCGCGCACGCTAATGCTCTCTCCGGTATAGCTGAATTTAATAGCATTATTGAGAATATTACGAAGAATCACAGATACCTGGTCCCTATCAGCATACAATTCAATCACGACAGGTATTTCCACTTGCAGCACCAGTTGTTTCTGCTGGATCAACAGCTGGCAGAAAGACAACACCTCCTGCACGAGCGGCGCCAGGGGAAAGGATTCCGGGCGCCAGCGGATACCCCGGATATTACGGGCACTCCACCGGAGTACGTTGTCCAGTGAGCCGCCCATCTCTACAATTTTCTGGTATAAGGCTTCTGTGGCAGCGCTCATTTCCTGCGCCGGATATTCTCCCTTCCGGTACATATCCAGCAATACTTCCAGCGTGGCCAGCGGACTACGGATATCATGCGCAACTACAGAAAAAAGTTTTTCCTTGTCTTTGTTCATGGCGGCCAGCTCCTGCCGTTGCTGCTCGATCTGCTGCTGGTAGTCTGATTGTATATATTTGAAGAAGCTCAGTGCCACGATAATAAACAGTAACGAAACACTCACATTACTCCAGACCCTTACCTGCGGTACTGGTGGGGCCAGGTACCATTGCTGTGGCAGAAACAGGATCAGCAGAAAGGCTGCAATCACCATCAGACTCAATCCCACAACGATCCACCGGTTGTCATATACCAGGATACTCAGGATAAGGATGTTGAGCAGAAAATATTCTGCCCCGTTATGGAAAAACATACCGGTGAAGGTATACAGTACCACACTGAAAAAGATCATAACAATCCGGGCGCTATAATACATCCGATACCGATGCATCAGTAGTACGGTGATGTTCACCAGCGTGGTGGTGAGATTGAGTGAAGCCAGCAGGTAGCGGTGCTGACAAGTGTTCAGTATGGCATAGAAAAACATGAACGGTATACAAGGTAATGCCAGCAGATTAAGCAGCTTGATACGCCGCGCTTCTATAAAAGACATAGCCGGATCTATACCCACATGCACGATATACCCCCAGTAGCGGACAGCAAGCTCTTTAAACATAAGACCGCAAAGATACAAAACCAACCTTTTTGCAAAGGCCTGTTTTCTATCTTTACGGTCTGGCTGTACTGACAAGCTTTTTCTTCCTTGTCTCCGGCTTCTATGCTACTGTTACAAACTGTATCGCAGCCCTAACTGCATTTGCCAGCGCGATGCCAGCGGGTCAATGGAATAAGGCTTACCCGGATCTTTGAACTGGTAAAGCGGATACCCCTGTGCACTACGGCCAGGAATGTAGGGCTGCAAACCAATACTGGCTGTGGCATTATAGGTATTGGGCGCAAAATAGGCCCAGCCCCATTCTTTGTTAATCAAATTTGTAAAATTCATTATATCTACCGTCAATGTTATGATATGATGATCTTTTACCGGCTTATTTGTAAAGAGATGAAACTCCTGCGCGAAGTGCAGATCTGCATTTACATTCCAGGGCGTTCTGCCGGTATTGCGTTCCGTATAGTTGCCCCGGCGTGATTGCAGGTATTTGTTGTCATCGATAAACTGATCGAAGGCGGCCGCCTGCTCCTGCGCCGTGCTGATCACAGTCTTGCCATCAGCAGCATATTGGGGGGCAAAGAAATTAATCGTTTCTCCCCGGGCAGGTATATAAGCCAGCCCCACCTGTTGTGGCGTATTCTGTGGCGTGTAATTGACAAAACCATAGGTAAACGGACTACCCGATTGCGCTGAAAAGAAGAGCGACAGCACACTACGCCATTTAGGCGACCAGCTCCGTTCATAGCCCAGCATGGCAATGATTCTATGCCGGATATCAAAATTAGACAAGGCAAGGGCCGGATCATTGGGATTTAAAGCCTGGTTCAACTGCCAGTTTGATTCCATCGAGTTCCGGATACCATTGGAGATATCTTTCGATTTACCATAGGTATAGGCGGCAGAGAAATGAAACCCATTATCGAACCGGCGGCTGACTTTCCCCGTGAGGCTGTACCTGAAACCTTTACTGGTATTGGTTAGCAGGTACCCGTTGGCCAAACGCGGATCTACACTGCCGGCATACACCGGTTGTTTTCTTAGCGACAACGCCGTATCATAGGCAAAATACGTAGGGTTATCCCGGAGGTTGATTTGTACAAATTTTACATCCCGGATTGTTTTGGTATAGATTCCCTCCAGTGAATAATTGAAGCCATGCTGGTCAGTAAAATCAATAGCCAGACTGGTTCTTAACACCGAAGGCATGACGAAATTATTATCAATGACATCCACCTGTGTTTGTCCGGCATTGGGATCATTTACCACCCGGCCCTGCTGATGAGCAAAAGCTGCGATGCCTTCATACGGACTACCCGCCGGCCGCAATAAAGGATCCGTACCCGGCTGGAATGGGTTAGGCGGCACACTGTTTGTTCGCAAATCGATAGACCCGAATGTATTGCCGGTGTTGTAATAGGCATACCCCAGCCACGCTAAAGGAATACGGCCGGTAAAAACACCAATCCCTCCCCGCAGCACCACGGAACGGCTTTCTGTCAGATCCGCCCTGAATCCAATACGCGGCGAAGCCATCGGCTGCGACAGGTATTGTTGGTTGATATTACGCAACGGCGTATAGGTATAGGTGGTACCGAAGTATGGATCACGAAATGCTTCCTGCGTACGGCTACTCAAGGGCGCTTTCTCCGGAATATGCGTCCAGTCTATTCTGAGACCCGGCATTATTTTAAACCGGGGAGAAATCCTGATCTCGTCCTGCACATAGGCACTGAGGAAGTTAATGCGGAAATTAGCCGGCGGATGATTGTAGAGGTATTCCCGGCTATTGTTGAAGTAGTTATAGTTTCCTTGTACCCGTTGCGGATTGTTGGACAGGAAATCAGCGATACTTTGATAGGTCACCCGCCCGTTCCAGCTATTGACAAACCCATAACCAATATTATAAAACTCATTATGCGTACCTGCGGTGAGTGTATGTTTTCCCATTCTCACGGTTACGTTGTCCGTAAATTCAAACGTCTTTTGTTGCAGGTTGAACACAGCTGCTTCCCGGTCGGTACCAAAGAAAATGGTGGTACCGGGTGTACGCCCTACAATCTGTACCTGCGGGAAGTCTGCTCTGGCCGTAGGTTCCCGGTAGTCGTGTATATTCGTATAGCCGACAATGAGGTTATTGGAAATCCGGTTATTGATCCTCGACTTCAGGTCCAGCACAGTAGCAGATTGCCGGTTGACCTGCCGGAATCCAATACTGGAAAAGCGGAAGTTAAACTGGTCCCTTTCCATATGCAGGGCCTCCGATAGTACGGTATTGTTGCGGAGCACCAGCTGATGCCGCTCGTTGATGTTCCAATCCAGGCGGTTGAAAAACTTCTTTGAGCGGGCATAGGTGTTATATAACTGATCAGTACCGGGATCAAAATTATATTTGCTCCGGGCGTGCTGCACAATTTTATCGGCATCTTCCCTACTTAAAATATTATCAGATCCCGGACTGCCGGCTACTTGTTGTACGGGCTCCTGCCGGTCTGTCATTTCTATATTGGTAAAAAAGAACAATTTATCTTTTACAATCGGAAATCCAACCCGGGCGCCGGTTTGCCAGTCATAAAAAGCAGCAGGCAATCGTTTTTCTTTTTCCGTATTGGTTCTGTCGGGTCCTGTCAACGAAGCATTACGGCCAAAAAAATAAACGGAGCCATGTACTTCATTGGTGCCCGACCTGGTAACCGCGTTGATACTGCCACCGGTAAAATTACCGATTTTGATATCGAAAGGAGAAAGATATACCTGCATCTCCTCAATGGCATCCAGCGAAACAGGATTGGTTCTGGTAGAACTACCGGGCATATTGGAGGTACCTGTCTGTCCGCCCAACGAAGGACTGAACCCAATGGCATCGTTGTTGACAGCACCATCGAGCGTTACATTGTTATAACGGAAATTGGTACCGGCGAAGCTATTGTCTTTCGTTGCCTGCGGCACTACCCGCGTGATATCCGTGATACTGCGGGAAATGGTGGGCATGGTTTGTACCACCTGACGATTGATCTGTTCTCCTGCTCCTATTGGCATGTTTTTAGACTTCCGGGGAGCAGCCGTTACCGTGATACCTGTTAGTGCCACAGTATTTTCTGTTAATTGAAGCGTGATCAGCTGCGCATCTCCCAAAGAAATTTTTGAGATAGTCGTATCTGTTTTCTTCATCCCTACATGCGTTACTTCCAGGTGATAAGGACCGCCTACTTTCAGATTACTGAAATAAAACTGGCCGTCTTTCAGCGTGGAAAGGTAATAGCGGGTAGCAGAGGGCAGGTGTGTAAGTATAACCGCAGCAGCTTCCAGCCCCTTTTTTCCGGGCCCGGTAATGCGGCCTTCCAGCGCTCCTCCGGTTTCCTGCGCCCGGAGTACCGGTACCTGAAAGCAAAGCAGCATACATACCACGATCAAAAGGTGCTTTGCTACTTTATTCGTGGAGGAAGATATTTTTTTCATGATGTAATACATGTTATAAAAATCAAGGTAAAATCACCTGGTCAATCAGGTGAGCCACGCCATTGGTAGCTTTGATGTTGGCCTGTACAATTTTTGGATAGATGATATTACCTCCTGTCTTCAGCACCGGAGATCCCCATTCAAGTACCCCACTCATTAAATAATCAGCGGTGAAGTAGTAATCCCGAACGATGTGCCGGTTCAACAGGTTTCGGACATCCTGCAGACTAAGTTGTTCTATGGCTGCCACATCCCGATACCCCAGGGTATGAAATGCTTCATCTGTCGGGCACAACATCGTAGAGGTCAGCCATCCGGCCTGGGGTAATCCTGATTCCAGGATTTCCTGATAGTTTAACTGGGGCGAAGTCTGGCCAGGCGGAGGAGCCGTTCGCGCGATCGCTGCAGTCAGCATGGTCAACGCTTTGTTTTCCTTAATCGTTTGCCATAAGGTGACTGTTCCCGGCCATGCGATGTGGTCCATTTTATGCACAATCCCATCACCCAGATCCGTGGATAATGCCGTGCTGTTGCCATTCAGAAAAAGACCATAGTAATTACGGGAAAGAATAGGACGGAAAGTGGTATCCAGACAACGCGCCTGCAGTTTATAAAATCCTGCTACCGTAGCGCTGCCTAGTCTGCCGGTTAAAATATGTCCGTAGATGATCTTCTTTAACGTCTTTTTATCCATGGCGCTGATGTTGGCGATATTGATACCTGCCTGTGCAAAAGCAGCGTCTGTAGGAGCGAAAAAACTGAAAGGTCCGTGCTGCAGATAGGCGGTATCCTGATCAAGTGCTATCCGACGCAATGCCGCATAAAAGCAGGATAATGCAGGATCTGCCGCCATATATGCCATGCAGGTTTCTTTGGATGTATTCACCGATTGGTTGACGGGTTCCTTGGAACACGCACCCAACAAAAGGGATATACTGACTGCTATGACATAATGTATTTTTGTACACATATTGTCTTGTTTAGTAAAATCGGATTATGGGAGAAGTATGTTATCGATACCATGCACGACACCATTTCCTGCCGGACAGTTGGCGAGATTGATGGCTTCGCCGCCAAACCGGTATATCTTTGCCGGCACACTGTTTTTATTCCCCGTGAAAGAGGTACCATTATACGTTTGAACACTGCCGCCTATCCCTATCTTTTCTCCGTTCAGGGTGACCAATGCATGATTGACAGAAGTATCTGCCATCCGGTGTATCCGGTCCAGGAAACTACGGCCTGGCAATACATGATATTTCAGCAAGGCGGCAAGTTCTGCGGGCGGGATCGCCAGTATACTATCCGGCGTAGTAAGATTAAATCCTGGCTTCAGTGCTCCCTTCGTTCGCATCACGGCATTCACAGGCGCCAGCACCGTATACTCGTTGGTTTGCAACAAAGGCATTAATCCACTGTGTTGTACCGCCAGCGCAAACAGCGTGAGTGTTGTATCACTCACCAGCAGCTGTGCCAGATGCCGTGTGTTTTCCGGCCGTATTACCTGCGTGGCAATCTGCAGATACCCATTGCCGGCCTTTACATCAATATCAGACATGACTACCCCATTTACGCGTGTAACCGTATCCGTACCCGCTAAATAGCGGCTCACATAAGCGTGATAACCATTCGCTGATGAAACAGGTTGGTTGTCGCCCAATGGTAGCTGCCGGAAGGAATACCTGCCAGGCAAGGTGGCATACACTGCTACCTGTGTAAACCAATCCCGGTCATAGGGCGTAGCAGGTATATTGCCCAACCGCAGTAAATTGAACGCATTATTATCAGGCGCCAGCAAAGTAGCCGCTGTATTACTCTTCAACCTTTCCGACTGACCGGTATAAACGAGCAGTTCATGGCAAATGGAAAAATTGAAATTATCTTCCAGCACATAGCCTATCCGGGTTCTGTCTTCGGCTTCTTTTCCGGATGTCACGGGGTCTTTACTACAGGCCGCCAGCAACAGTACACCACCCAGCAAGACGATCAGACAGTTTATTGTATACCACCAGGGTCGTTTCCGATTCATCATAAAACTGATTTCTTAATTGAAAGGATAAAAGAGTTTACCAACTTTATACAGGACACCGTTGTCGAGATTGTAATTATTCACGGGCTTCAACGGATCGGTATCTTTAGGTATCATAATTTTTGCAGCCTGACGGCGGTCCTGTACATAAGCGATGCCATTGGCGGCAGAGAATTGCAGGTCTTCCGGATATTTCACATACGTCGACACGGAGTAGGCTGTTAACCGGGTCATTTTATTGAAGGTGCCATTATTGATTTTTCCTTTCAGCATATCAGGATATAAAATACGGGGAGGATATCTATCCGCACCATCACCAATGCCATTGGTCAATATATTATGTGCCAGTAATGTATCCAGCGAAGAAAAGTGGTAGGTAAACATGACTTCTGTGTAATCCTCGTTTGCCCAGCTCTCTACGCCAAACGGATAGCGGTAGGCAAATCTCCGCAGGTCGTCAATGGTATGAAAGCCGGCATCATAAAATGCCTGATTGGTAGGCGCGAATACAACCGGTATATTCCGGTTGTTGATGGTACCATTGGCCGGATTGGTTTTACGGGCGGACAGCAAATCCTCATCCAGTGGTGGTGAGAGTATGTCATAAAAAATAGTTCCATCAAAATACACATCAGTTTTTTTGATGCTATCCAGTAGCAGGATGGCATCCCGGTACATGCGGAGATCAGGATCTGTTTGAATCACGTCCCACAGCGTTTTGCTTTCATCTATAGGGGCAAAACTGATTACTTTGCCAATCGGATAAATAAAACCATTGGCAGCCGCCACAGGCGGTGTATTCGTAGCTACTGCATCATTATTGACGTAAAGCTGATCTGCTTTCTGTATAGATAAATAAGCCTGATTAATCACAAATTGCTGCTGCGGAATCAGTACCGTATCCATCCGCATGGAAGGCATAAAAGCAGTTATCTGTAAACCTTCCAGTGCATTGTTATCATAAGCACCTGGCAGCATATGGCCGGCTACTATTTTCCGCAGAGAGTCCGGCGGTAGCTGTTTCATTTTAGCAGCGCTTAGTCCGGCTGCCAGCATCGCCTTGTTCCCGGGTACCAACAGGGTAAAATTCCGGTTGGTTGCCAGCATATCCGCATAGCCTGTCTGCTGCAATGCCTGATAAAAAAGGCTCAATGAATCTGCTTTTTCCAGGATCTTCAATAAATGTTCTTTATCTGATTCCATTGAACCGGATGGCCGGATCAGCGAGTCGGATGATTTGAGACAGCCGGCAGACATTGCCCATAGCGAGATGCAAGCAATGATGACAGTTATATGATGTGTTATATTTTTTTTGTACATGCCATGTGTTATTAAGATTATCGAATCAGGGCACTATCCGGTACGACCGGCAACTGGTCTACCTGATGCACAATACCATTAACCGCCTGCTGGCCAGGCCTGCTATAGGGAATATTCACCCAGTCGCCATAAAAAATAATACGCAACCCAAATTCAGGATCACGGTAATTGAGCGGCATCACCTTGATCCTGATCCCTTCGCCGGTATTAGCCCGCTCAACAAACAACAGCACTTCTCCCTGCAGAAAGGGCCCTTGTGGAGGAGCCATCCTCACATCATTCGTAAAAAAGAAAACCTGATTCATCACATAACTACCGAATACCAGCTTTTTATAATCGGTCGTTTTCATATTATTGATATCTTTTTCTTCCCAGTGATGCATGGCAAATGCTTCATTGGTGGGCGCCAGTATCACCTGCGATGGTTGCGTAGCCAACGCTTCCCAGTAACCAAATTTTTTCAACCCGGCAACAAGACAGCTATAATGTGGGTTACCGGCCAGGATCTCCTGCACAGAACCTGCAGGAACAGTCAATACTTCTTTAAGGGCATGAATAACCCCATTACGCGCAGCGATATTTTTTTTCACCACCGCAATACCATTCACATATAAATTGGTATCTAATACCGTGGTAGACGTAAACACGGACTTCTCTCCCAACGTGACAAAAGGATAGTTCAACGTTTGCGGAATGCCGGTACTGCTTACTTTACCTGGCACTACGTGATACAGCACCATTTTACGTATCGCTTCCGGCAACATCTTCCGTAAGCTGTCCGGCGTAATGCCCGACCGTTCGAAAGCGCCGTTATCTGGTATCAGGAGTGTATAACCACTGGCTTCATTATCCAGCAACGTATCTACCCCCGCCTTTCGCATTGCCTCATAAAACATGCTGAAGGAAAAGTTATTGGTCAGCAGGCTTCTTAAACTTGCAGCAGCCCTGACGGAGGGTGTATCTATCGCATCTTTATGGATGCATCCGGCAGTCAGCAACAACAGCAGGATGATTATATATCTGGTATGATCTCGCATTGCTTGTCATTATTTTTATTGAGGAATTTCGTTGAAACCACGTTGTACCTGCATCATGTAAATCCGATCGTATACGATCTCCATAATATTGAGTGTGGCAGATATGTGATACCTGTTGCCCGAACTGGTAATTAAATTCAGGTTCGGCGCCACATTTATATTAGAGAGCTGTGATGGCGCATTCAAAAAGGATTCGTACCGGTAGGTATTGTACACGGCGGGATTGGCGGTGTACTGTACAATCGTTGTTACTTTTCCCGGCCGGTCGGCATCGCCGAAAGTATATTCTGCAAAGGGCAATGTAGGCGGCAGCCGGCGTCCTCCGGGTAATAAATTATCGTAGGTACGCAGGGTATCTTTATCAAAAAAATATTCCCTGGGCAACAAGGGTAGCGTCATGTAGTTGATAACGGTATCCATTTTTCCGGTAAGCGTCGTGTAGTAGTTATTGTTATACCCCGGCAGCGGCACATAGGTGTATACGCCCGATCTTTCCTGCATCTTATAACTGTATTTTACAGACACCTTTTCAGGAAAACTGGCCATAAAGAAAAGTTCCGCCAGCTTTGGCAATACACCGGACAGGTTGATAAATCCTACATAGATTTTATCCTTTTCAAAGGCCTGATGAATAAACTGTTCTTTTCTTACATACAATCCGAATTTGTTTTTATCCAGATCACGGCTGAGTATTTGTAACGTGTATACTTCATCCTTTGTAAAATCCACTACCGTATCTACCAATACCTGGTTTCTTATTGCTTTTGACAGACTGGAAAAAGGAATACTGTTTCTGGGCCGGTTGACAAAAACAATCCGGTGTTTTCCGGCTGGAATCTGCGCCCAGGCAGAGAGATCAAATCCATTGATAACAGGTGCCGTCAACACATGCTTATTACCCGGATATTCAAAATTAACAGGGGTGGTGCTAAACACTTTTCTGTTATATTGATCTATCACATAATGCCCCTCGGAGCTGTTACCGGCATTGATCGGATAGGAAGTGCTGAACAATTGCCGGGTGGTCAGAAAATCGCACATAGTGGCAGCGTTCAGTGGTATGCCCTCCCCATCTGTTTCGGGGTCCATCAGAAATGTAAAGAAAGAAGAAACACCCCCACCCTGTAATACATCGGGCGTAACTGCCACCGAATTGAACACCCGCATATAAGCAGGGTTTTCTACGGGATCACGCTCTTTGTATTTATAACAACCCAACAGCAGCCAGCTGGCAGGCAGTATAAAAAACAGGTACATTATTTTGTTTTTCATGAATGGTATTATTTATTGTGTTTGATAACAATTAGCTTCGGATTTGTTCCTGCCTGTCCGCCTACCAGCGCCATTGTATAGATACCGTTTTCAGCAGGTGGCCGGGTATAGGAACCGGAATACATCCGGTCGTTGGCGATAAAGGTATTGGCAGCGGTAATGGGCGTGATATGGGTCAGTAATATACCCGGCGATTGGCCCCCCGCCGTATTGTTGACCCATATTTTCTGCGGGAAGTAAGCATATTCATCATTGCTCAGGCCATGATCAGGTGTGCCGTCTGCTTTGTATCCCTGTATATTTTCTAACCGGTACATAATACTGCCATTCTTGAGCGGCACCACACCAGGCGCCAGATTACGGTAAGCGGAAGGAAAACGCAACGTATCCGGATACACATATTCCGGCAGGAAAAGCTGCCCGTTATGGGTGAAGGTGATAGCCGTATATTCATTGCAAAAGTTCATACACCTGCTTTGCCAGGCATAAGGAATCCGGAACCGGCGGCGTTCTCCGTCTGTACCATCGTCGGGGCCCAGGCTGCCCGAGGGATCCACACCGGTTTTATAAAGGGTATTGGTCATGTCGTTGGCCGTAAACACCAGTTGTGTACCTCCCTCCTTGCCCGCATAGGCCCAGATGGTATAGTTATCGAAAGGATATAGCTGCAGCGTGGTCGTAGCCAGCGTATTTCCGGCGGCATCCAGGGCCTCGATGGTATGATGCCCTTGTATCACGGTATAATACTTTGCCGGGATGGCTTTTTCACGGAAGATATTCCCGACATAATCCAACGGTTCTCCTAATGGTCTTCCATCTACCCGGATCGTAATTTTTTTTCCGGGGATGGTATTGACAGCATTCAGGCGGGCATAGCTCAGATTAACACCGGGATCCAGATCTGTGATGAGCTGATAGGCGTTGGCCCGCCGCGATTCCCGGCTGGCGGTACCGGTACAGTTGTAGTCGAAGGTAAACATACCATTGACCACCATCATCGTGTATACCCCACCCGGCTTGAAGGTCACTACCGGTGGCATAAAACCTTCCTGCGGCAAGGCACCTGGTATACACGCATTAAATGCCGGCACCATCTTACCCGTTACCAACTGCCTTTTAAAATCAGGCGTTCCACCGGCAAATAGTTTGAATTGATAGGCGCCGTAAGGTATTTCCACATATCCGGAAGCAGCACCACTGGCAACACCATTTAACAGGGGATCCACCTCACTTCCATCTGCAAACGTGAGCGACACCGGCCCACCCACATTAAAGGCGGAATGCGGATCTCCCAGGTTGACGATGCGGATCTTAAAATGCTCGGGGTTTGCCGGTGGCGTATTATTACGGGGAAAGCTGGTGATCTGCCCGGTAGGCAACAGGTAAAAATCCCGGGGATATGCCGGATCATTTGTGATCAGTGTATCCTTAAACGTTATCTCGCTGTTAACCAGCGGAACAGACAAAAAAGCAGCACCGGATTTATCCAGTAATGCGGTAGGGATGGAAAAAGAAGTGCCGTTTTTCCATACACCTTCCGGGAAGAGTTGTTTACCGATGACAGAAGTTTGCTGTTCATCAGTAATGATGCGTTTAGGCATCGCCAGCACGATATTGTTTACCACTGCACTGAGGTCACGCTGACTGATGTTAAATAAACGGATATTGGAATTTGTTAAGGTGAGCAGGTTGTCCTGTGGTATGACAGAAGATTCCTTATTTTTCGTACAGCCCATGCTGATACTCAAAAACAACAGGAATAATAAATAGTAGGAACTACGTTGCTGACAACAATACATGACACGTTGTTTTTAAGAATTGGTTTTATAAAATTCTGTAGGCAATACCCAATGAAAATTCCGACCCACGTTTGTACTGTCTGTACAAGTAAGTACTGCCATGATATTTACCATTGTTGCCGGCATTGGTATACACCTGTTTATAGCTGGGATCCAGCAGATTTTTCGCAAAACCTTTCAACAGAAAATACTTCCCCAGTTGTTGTGCAAACACCAGATCCAGGATAGGTACCGGCCGGTCAAAAATATCAGGCGTACCATCCAGCTGTACCTGCACCAGTCTTGCGCCTACAATATTGAAGTTGCAGGATACCGTGGTTTTAGTAGCAGGATTATTATAGTCGAGTGCAGTATTGATAGAATAGGGCGCCTGTTCAAACACCGGACTGGTAGCGGGTGAAAGCCGGTCGTTGATACGCGAAGCTTCCAGTCGTTGCGGGTTCTTATCGATCCGGCTCACCGCCAGCATCACGTTGGCATTAAAGAACAGGTTTTTCAAAGCAGGCGAAATAAACCGCAGGTTACGGCGCAGTTCAAACTCCGCTCCATACACCTGGCCTTTGTTCGGATCATTCTGAAAATTTACCAATGGAAACTCCGGTGAAGTAGATAGGTTACCCTGCGATTTATAATTGAATACTTTTTGCAGCTGATTGCTGATTGATTTGGAAAATGCTGAAACAGCCCATACCTCATTGGGGCCGGTAAACCATTCCCAACGAAAATCCATACTGTTGGTGAGCTGGTTTTGTAAACCGGGATTACCGCCTACTACCGCAAACTGAAAGGGATCGAAGGAATAAATGTTCGTCAGCTCACGTAGTTCAGGCCGTGCCAGGGACGTACTGTAAGCCAGCCGGATATTCATATTGTCCCGTACCGCATAGGTAACATTGGCAGAATAATAAGGCTGATAATCTACTGTGTAATTGGAGAAAGGTTTGTCGGTAATATTGCGTACGCTTACACCGGGGAGATTACTGGCCAGATCGAGCATAGGCGGCAGATATACCTGGTTGGTATCTACACTGGCTTCAATAACGGTAGATTCGAAACGAACGCCCCCGGTTATACGTAAACGCGCACTAACATGGGCGTCGGCCATAAAATAGAAAGCCCTTGTTTCATAGGCACCCGTGTAATTGTTCGGCGATTTTTTTATCTGATATAAAAAACCACCTACCCTGGGTTGCCCTTCTTCATCAAAAGCAGCGGGATCTTTCAGGCCTACGTACCGGGTAGATACCAGGCGGTTGATATCTCCTTTCACGGCACCCAGCAGGTCGCCACCACCGCCCAGATTACTGCCCGGCAACCCCAGGATATTCTCCCGGTAATCCCGTTCTCTTCTGAGAAAAGCGCCTCCGATTTTGATCACCTGCTGCAATCCCCGGATGGTAAATGGTTGCGTCAGGTCTACCTTTGCATGATAGTTATCTTCGTACAGCTTTCTGAATTGCCGGCCATTGGGATCAGCAATAATGGCGCTGGCATAATCGTTGCCCAGCCCATGTGTTAAACCAGTGACAAAAGCATAGGTATCTGTACCAATACCTACACCATTGGGATCCATTTGCTGCACGGTTCTTAGTTGCGCATAGTTGCTGGAACGGAAATCAGGTTCATCCTGCACGGTTTTGGAAGTGCTCAGGTTATAAGTAAGCCGGGGCGACCATGCTTGCTGCAAAAATTTATGTTCTCCCTGAATATTGTAAGTATCGAAAGTACGATAGGTTAATTTCAGCTGGTTGATGATATTGTATACCGGAAAATTCAGACCGGTATTTTTCCATTGGCCGGTAAGATTGCTGGCAATGGCTTCTGCACCTCGGCTGCCTACAAACTGAAACTGCACCACATGCTGCGGCGTGAACTGATAAGCCACCCCAATTAATCCGCCATAGTTAATGGTACGTTTGCCGGTGTTTTCATTGTAGGCAATATAATGCCCCAGCCGCGGGTAGGCAGGCGTAATAAAACCCGGGATATGCAGCTGATTGAAGATCTTACCGGACCCGGTTACCACACCCTGATACAGGCTGTATTGATTCCGTTCGCCGTTGTATACATCTTCATATCGCTGGTAATAATTTGCACTCATTATCAATCCTAACTTATGCCGGCCGAAAACTTTATAGGAGTCGCCGAATGTAATCCCATACAGCTGATTGGGGCTGGCATTTTTATAGCTGGTGGTCAGTACCGGATCGAAACCTTGCATAATATTACTGATACGCATCGCCTCTTTCGCCATGGCCGGGTTATTACGGCTTTGAATAAACAGCTCCTGCATTTGTATCAAACCGCCGGGATACTGGTTAGACAGCTGCAGAAAATCGGCCGGGAGGGCATGTGTTTTCACCCGTTGTCCCCAGAAGCCCAGGTTATCATTATAGAATCCATTATACTTTCCGTTGAGGCCAACGTTGGAATTAAACCCCACCTGGGCGGTGACTTCCAGGGTACGTTGTGTGGGTACTGATTTCGTTTTCAATTCCACAATACCGGCGGCAGCATCAGCAGATCTATCCGGCGTAAGGGTTTTGTAAACGGTGATATTATCCAGCAAACCAGCCGGAATCAGATCGAGGGGAACGGTGCTGCGGTCGGGGTCTGCAGAAGAAAGGCGGGCGCCATTTAATTCTGCAATAACGCTCCGGTCGCCCAGCCCGCGGATGGCCACGTATTTATCATCCGTGATAGATACGCCTGTTACCCTTTGCAGCGCCTGTGCCGTTGTGATGCTGGCGGTTCTTTCGATCTGCTGTGCTGCAATGCCATCAGAAATAACGGCCGCCTTTCTTCTTTCAGAGAGCAGGGCCGCATCGGTATGGTGGTTTCTGACCGCAGAAACCGTGACTTCATTGAGGCTGGTTTTCGACAGTGCCAGTTTAATCTGCAAAAATGTGGTACCGGTAGCCTGTACTTCCTTCCGGTCGTATCCTACATGGCTGATCACCAATAATGTATTCGTTGCAGGCGCCTGAAGGCTGAATATTCCTTTTTCATTGGTAGCCGTTCCCCGCCGGGAGTGACCGATCGTGATGGAGGAACCAGGTAGAGGAACGCCGCTTTCTGCATCAGTCACCAGGCCGTGAAAAGTGGTGCCCTCCTCTTCTTCCACCCCATTTTTCTTCGGCTCCTCTTTCTTATCCATTTTCAATACCACCTTAACAGGCGAAAAAATACTGTATTGAATACTGGTTTGAGTGCGAATAGCTTCCAATACATCTTGCAGGGAAATAGTTGCTGCTTTTACCTTTACAGCGGCTGTTAGTCTTTCTGTAACGCCACTACCATAAGAAAACCGGACAAGGGTTTGTGCTTCTACTGTCTTTATCAATTCAGCCACGGTGATTGTGGTGTTGTGCAGGCGAATACTTTGTGGCGGCGTTTGCGCGCGTACCCGCCACATACACATGACGGAGCATAGTAAGAAAAAGAAATACCTGATAAGTTGTCTGTGCTGCATTATATTTTTTTCTACAGTTGATATGATAGGACCTCTACCGGATGCTTTAGTAAATGGTGATGTGCTGTCCGGTCATTTTGTAATGATTACCCAAAGTTTCCGCCAGGAGCTGCATAACAGCTTCAACAGGCAACCCGGTTTCGACATGCATGGTTACCCTTTCTGCATACCATTTTTCGCCCTGGATGGCGATAGGTATTTTATACCACTGGCTAATGGTTTGCAATACTTCCGGCAAGGTTGTTTGTTCAAAATCGAAAGTGCCCTTCCACCAGCTGCAGATACTGGCTGCATTCACGCTGTCTACGTGGCCGGCAGGATGGGGATCCGACAGGTTGATACGTAATCGTTTGTTCACCGTGAGTACAGCCTGTTGCTGTCCTTTATAGGACACGGCTACTTTACCGGTTTTAACCACCACGGTTGGCTGCAGGGCGGCGAGTGTATTCACTTCAAAGGAGGTACCCAACACACGGGTTTGCAGCTCTCCGGCTACTACATAAAACGGATTCGACTCACTACGCGCTATCTCAAAAAATACCCGGCCATGTACTTTTACCTGCCGGTCGGACTGATTGTAATGATCCGGCACCTGTATCGCTGATCCAGGAAAAAGACTGGCTGTTGATCCATCAGGCAATACATAATGGAGGGCCTGGCCTTCTTTGGCTGTAATGACGGTATAGGCGGGCGTTGCCATCCATTTATCTATGATGGTATATTTAATGATAGTCGCGGCCATTATCATCAACAGCAAAGCAGCAGCGATCCTAAGTATGTTGCTTTTTGCCTGGTGAAACAAGTGTACGATTCTGCGACGGGGCCGTGCCGGAGCCATCCCGATACCTGCCAGAATGTTATCCCAGAAATACCGGGTCAGTGCTTCTTTTTTTGCAGGCGTCAGCTCAGCCATAGGAGCTGTTGGATGATCCAGCCATCGTTCAACGCGTTCTTTTTCTTCCTCCGAGGCTTTGCCTTCCAGGTACTTGTCGATCAGAATTTCCAGTTCAGATAATTTCATATAGCTATGCTTACCAGTAAGCGTGGAAAACACAGCGTTTTAACTATCCGGGTAGTGTTACCAAATTATTAACAAGCGGAAAAAAATATTTAAAGGAGTGGGATACGTGGTACAGGTGGTGGAAGGGATACTTATTATTATCATGACAGCTGACTAAAGAGGATGGCTGCCAGTACGGCTTCGCCCAGACCTACTTTTACTTTCGTAATAGCTGTATTCAGCTGGTTGCGCACATTTTGCTCTGATAGTTGCAGCGCTACGGAAATCTCCCGGATGGAGAGGTTTTCTTCGCGGGCCATCTTAAAGATCTGTTTCATCCTTTTCGGCAGCTTTTCTTCTTCCTGCAGCAGCAGCTGATCTATTTCCCGGGCCTCCATAGGCGTCAGCGGGGCCTCAAATGCCGGCAGGATAGTATGTATCAGGATTTCCTGTTTTTCCCTGGATTTGATGGCCCTGGAAACGAAAGAGAGTAATTCATACCGGGCGATACTAAAAAGATAGGATTCTACAGAAGATTGAATGATGAGGGTATTTCGTTTCAGCCAGAAGGAAATGAAAATATTTTGTATGATGTCTTTGGCATCATCTTCGGAATTGAGTTTCCGGTAGGCAAATAAATACAGTCTTTCCCAGTATGTCCTGAATAACAGGTTAAATGCCTGGACATCATCCTGTTTCATTTGCCGGAACAATTCCATTTCCTGATCAGCAGTCATAGCAGCTTCGGTTTTGACGAGCAAAGGTAGTCATGGGGGCAGGATGCGGGAAGTGCGCTGTTTTATCTTATTATTAAATCTGGCAGACTGATGGCATGACCCCTTTTATTTTTACAGGCACCTGTAACCAGGTAGTACCTGATTACCACTTTACCGGTATTACCTGTTGCTTATAATTGATCGGTTTAGCCTGTTCTTCCATCAATCGTCTTCTCAATACTATTTACGTATACTCATTACAGTTATGATACGGCTATTACTTCTTCAGTAAGGAGTACTACTATAAATAGCTATCTTTTTTGCTGACAGCTTATTTCCGTCAGCAAAAAAGATGTTATCTGTTCCTATCTTAAGTTTATACTGTTTCCAATATTTTTGCCGTACAATTATGCAGGAACTGGGAAAATGTCTGGTTTAAAAAATCACTGAAATCGGGTTGAATACCAAATTCTGTTTTCATTCTGGCGGAAATCCTGTGTAACAACAGCGAGTTACCTCCCATGTCAAAAAAACTATCACCGGCACTGATACCAGTTACACCCAGTTCTTCTTTCCATAGTTCTGCAATGGCGACTTCCAGGATAGACGCGCGTTTCCGGGCACAGGTAGCCAGCCCGTCATTCTTCTCCCATAGCATATACAAGGCTGCTTCATCTGCCATACCATTTGCCGTAAAAGGAATCGCCGATACCTGAATCAACTTGTAAGGCACCATGTATTCCGGTAGCTTTTTCCGCAGCCATCCTTTCAATGTCAGGCACGACTGACAGGAAACGGCGGCATAAAAAGCTACCAGCCGGGCTTCGCCATGTACCATACCGGCAATAACGGCCGCGCCGGTAATACCGGGCAATTGCAGTAATGCTTGTTCTATTTCTTCCGGTTGCACGCTGTATGCTTTTATTTCCAACTGCCTGCTCATATGCATCGGGAGTATTTACAGGTTTTATAAATTCACAATCGTTCTGTTGTAATGTTCGAGTTGTCCGCTCTCCATTTTCAACACTTTATCTGCCACATCAAAATAATGGTCGTCGTGCGTAATCGCAATGACGATCTTACCCATCTTTTTCATTTCAGGTAATAGTGTGCGATAGAAAAAATGCCGGTACACCGGATCCTGATCTGCCGCCCACTCATCAAAAAGGAAAACGGGTGTCTCTTCCAGATAACATTGCAGAAGTCCCAGGCGCTTACGCTGTCCGCCGGAGAGATCAATAGTACTATAGGTGTTATCCTCGATGGTTACTTTTTTATCCAGCTGCAACAGTTTCAGGTATTTTTCAGCCTTGGCTGCTTTAGCTTTTACATCGATGTTGTACAGTTTTTTGAAAAGATAGATGGGACTGAATACCGTAGAAAAACATTCACCCAGTCTGGCGGCATCTACGATGTCGCCATTGATCCGGAACCGTCCTTTATCCGGTTCGTACAACCCTGTGATCAATTTTGCCAGGGTGGTTTTACCACTGCCATTGGCGCCGATAATAAAGAGTATCTCACCTCCGTTCACCTCCAGGTTAATAGGTCCCACAGTAAAAACATCCTGCCCGTTTTCATCCTGGTAGCGGAATTCCACGCCTTCTACCCGGAGATTGTCTACCACCTGCGGTACAGGTGGCCGCAGGCCGGTGGCGGGTGTATTGGCCGGAATGTCGTTCAGAAAACGTTGTGTTCTGTTCCAGGCGATTTTCATTTTCATCACGGCTGGCATAGCTCCCAGTATACTGTTGACCGGCCCTATCAGGTAAAGCAACACCACCAGAAAACTCATCAGGGTATAGGTTTTGATACCAGGAAACAACTCCGGAAAACCAAAGGCTACCATCCCCAGTATAATGACCAGAATTGCCTCACCGAAGAGCGATGCATTGGCAAACTGCACACCTGCTATGCACATCTTGGCACGATACTCTTCTGAGGTGATGAAGACATCCTGTTTGTAGGCTTCCTTTTTATTCCGGTGTAAACTCAACTCCTTAAAACCATCTATCATCCCATTGATCAGCCGCATAAATACATTCTTGGTATCACGTGCACCATTGTAATATTTCTGGGCACGTTTGCTCACCAGGTAATACATCACTACCAGCAGCAATACCATGCCGATCGTCAGTCCGGTAGCCCAGGAAGCTACAGATGCCAGATACAGGAAAGCACCAATGGCTGTAAATACGCTGGTCACCAATACCACAAACATATTCGCTGATTCGCCGATTGTATTTACGTCATCATTCAGGGCGGTATAAATACGCCCCCGGTCTATCTTTTCAAATTTCTGATAGGAAGTAGCAAAAATCTTATCCGTTAGTTTCACCCGCAGGTCATAGATGATACCCATGGTTAATCTGATCAGACTGATCTGCACAAATCTTCTACCCAGCAAATAAGTGGCGATGGCCAGCGCGTAGTAAAAAATGAGATACTTCAACGCGACACTACTTTCCAACGAGGAAGCAATCAACGCTACCACAGCCATATTGGCCAGACCCGAAATCACACTCAGTAACAATAACCGGGGCGCCAGATTTTTTATTTTGTTGTGTTCCGGAAACAACAGCTCTATACAATAGGTGATATAACTTAATGCCATCGCGGATACCAGCAATATGGCCAGACAGCCAAAACTCACCGGCGCCCACACGGCAATCGCTTCCCAGTTGAAATTAAAAATAGCTTCGGGCAATACATAAATACCATAGAGCAACGGTACGAATAGCACCAGTAAAATAAATGCCTGTTTTACTTTCGCGCCGGTAATGGGTTCATAACTTCTCTTTTTACGAACGATCCCCAACAGAATAGTAACGATAAAATACAACAGCAGCAGGAAATAGCCGGCCAGCAGCAATGTTACGAGGGAAAACATTTTATCATTGCCATCACCCGGATTGTATTCTTTTTCTATTTCCTCTCCCACCAGCATCTTCATCAGCTTGTTGCCAATCAAAGTAGTAAAGGCGCTGTTGGAATTGGCCATAACAACCAGGCCTGCCTGCTGCCCCGGCCGCAACGCCACATAAGCCGTGAAGTTAGGGTTTAAGCCGCCGTGGGTAATTTCCCCATCTCCTTTCAGCGACACTTCCCAGCCCATTCCATACGACGACATGTTATGCGGTGGCACGGTTTCATCGCGCTGTTGTGTATACTTCGCCCATGCATACATTGCCGTATCTGCCAATCCCAGTTGGAATTGCAGCCAGCGGCCCATATCTGTTGCATCGGACATCATATAACCGGCAGCGTTATTCCCCCTGAATACCGGCGCCGCATAAGGCCTTGCTTTAAAAAATCCGATTTTATATCCGGTAGCTTTCAAGGCAGGATCTGCCGGATAACCCATTTTAGTATGATGGAGCGATAGTTTATCCAATACAGCTGTTTGCAGATATTCCTCAAAAGGTTGGTGGGTAATCTGCTGAACAATCAGCGCCAATACATCATAATTGATGGTGGCATATTCATATTTTTTTCCCGGCAGGCGGGCCAGCTCCAGCCCTTTCAGCTGCCTTACGGTTTGTTCCAATGCATCGGGCGCATTGGTTTGCGGAATACGGGCAATACTACTCCAGGGAATGCCGCTGGTATGATGCAGCAATTGTTGCACGGTAATCGTTGCCTGCTTTCCTTTGTACGTTACCGTTAGCCAGGGAATATATTGCGAAACCGCGGCAGCAGGATCCAACCGGCCTTCCTGTATCAGCTTACTGACTACCAGCGCAGTAAACGCTTTGGAACAGGATCCGATTTCAAAGATAGTAGCCGGCGTCACCGGCTTTTGTTGTGCCACATCTGCATAACCAAAGGTCTTGATTTCCTGGCGGCCGTCTTTTACAACAATCAGGCTCAGACCAGGAATATGCCCGGCATCCATCAGGTTTCTGATTTCCTGTTCCATTGCTGCGCTGACAACAGGCGGGGAAGATTGCGCCCACGTTGCCCCAACCAGAAGCAGCAGCAAAGATGTAAAGAGAATAATGCGGCTATTGCGTGTTTTCATTTGTTGCATATTTTAAAGGGCACCCGCTATTTCAGGTGTTGAGCAGATTGTTTAAAGGATGGAGCAGCTATGCTTTTTATTTTGATACCTGCCGTTGCTTCCCGGATCAATGCCAATGCCATGGCTTCAATGGAGTTAATCACAGGTATGCCTGACAGATCCGGTTTCCCGACGAGTATCAATGGCAATTCCGTACATCCGAGGATGATGGCATCTGCTTTTTGCCGTCTGAAAAAGTCAGTACTTTTTTTCATGAGCATAATCGTTTCGCGGGTAATATTACCAGGATTCGCTTTCACGCCAAACTGCGGATCATACACCATCCTGTGTATGACCCCATCCTGAAAATCAGGGTCTGGTAATATCACGTCATATCCCAGTCCTTCGAGCAGGTGCCGGTATACGCCGGATTTGTAGGTACCATTGGTAGACATGATGCCGATCCGTTGTGCACGCGGATAATGTTGCTTTATATAGTGGCAGGTTTCTGCAGGCATATGCAACAATTTTATTTTCACCTGATGCCGGTCCAGTTCTTCCTGAATGGTATTGAATATGGGCGGAGCATAAATGGTGTTGCAGGCAATGCCCGCCACCGTTGCACCCGCCGCCTCCAGCAGTCCTATTACCCGCGCTACACTGAATGCCGGATTCACGGTAGTTCCTCCTTCCAGAAACGTGGTTCTGTCGGTAATATGGCCGGGAAACGACATCAGTACCACCGACATATGCTCCTGATCACTGGCGGCACGGGTATGAGCGGAGATGGCATTCAGGAGCATTGCGCCGGCTTCTGGCCCCATCCCTCCTACGATTCCTATTACATTATCCTGTTCGAGGTTCATGGTACATCTCAATTATAGTCATAAAATCACCTGGCTATTGTTCCCGCAGACTATTTCGTTGCGGTCTGTGCAGTCGAAGTATCTACCGGTGAAAACCTGATCCAGCTCACAATAAATCCGCCGCCGTCCCCGCTGGCAGTCAGCCGCAGCAACTGTTTGCCGGGCGGTAGCTGTACCTGCGCCGTGAGCGTATTCCAGTTACGCCACTCTGTCGTAGACGCCACGGCTATACTTGCCAGTACTTTTCCGTCGGATTGCAGCAACAGTTTATTGCCGCCCTTTTTACTGGCTACGCGGAAGGCTACCTGATAAGTGCCGGGTTTATCTACACTTACTTTGTAGTCCAGCCAGCTGCCGGTGTTCACATAAGTTACCGTGTAATTGGTACCGGAATCCGGGATAGGACCGGATTCTACGCCCTGCATGGCATTGTAGTCATTGGCCAGTACCCTGGAGGAAGCAGCTCCGTCGATGGTGGCCAGCAAAGAAGGTCTTCTGTTCTGTTCCTTGATTTTATCTTCGCACTGCGTGAGTTTATTATCGATATTCCACCACTTAAAGTGCATGGTGCGGGCCTTTGTATAGTAGGCCAGTGAAGAGTCATACTGTTTTTGTTTGAAGCATACTTCGGCCAGGAATCCATAGGCAGTAGCAGATGTGGGCTGACGCCGGATTTCCTCTTCAAAGAGTTGCCGGGAAAGATCAATATCTTTTTCTACCAGTTCCATTCCCAAAGCACACAAGGTGTTACTATCCAATCCCTGTTTGGCTTTCACCTGCTGTAATGCCGCGAGCATCGGTGCTTTCCCGTCTTTCCGGTATACATTAAACAAATCGATGGCAGGACTGGGATACTGATCGATGAAATTTTTCCGGCACAGTTCCCGGATAGGTAAGTCTACCGACAAGGCGGAGATGGCCGTACTCAACAGCTTTCCCCGCTCACTGTTGGTGAGCAGTACAAAACCTCTCTTTTGGGTGATAGAATAAAACACCTGATTTTTAAAACCGGTGTTATCTCCACCATGTGCAATGATGGTATCTCCCGGTACATAATGGATTTCGAAACCCGTACCGTAATAACCTGAATAGTCGGCTGTTTCACCCAGTCTTATCACCGGCCGCAACAAGGTAGCGGTGGTGGCATCCGTGAAATGTTGCCGGTCGAAAAGACTGATCAGCAAAGTGGCATAATCGGCTGCCGTTACGTTGTTGCCGCTGGCTGGCACGGCTTCCCGGTTCTTCCATTTCCCCAGGTCTTTCCCAAAGCTATCGTGTCCTACCGCAAAATCAGCGGGCGTTTCTTTATAAAAGCCGTTTACATTACCGGAAGTAAAACGGAGAAAAGTATTTTTTAGCCCCAGCGGATCGATGACCAATCTTTTAATATAGGCTTCGTAAGGCTCTCCGAGAATGGTCGTCATCACATCTGCCAGCAGATTATAGCCGGTGCCGGAATAAACAAATTGTTTACCTGGTTCACTGACGATTTCCAGTACATCCGGATTATTGTACCGTTGCCAGTTTTCTATACCGGAACAATGGCTTAGTATCATCCGGGGCGTGATCAGTTTATAGCGGGGATCCTTATTCAATGGAGCGCCGGGATCGCGATACTCGTACATGGGTTTATCGAGGTCCAGTTTTCCTGCTTCCACGAGTTTAAATGCGGCATATACCAGAAAGCTTTTAGACAATGAAGCGGCTTCAAAAACCGTATTGCTGTCCACCCGGGTTTTCTCTGATAATTTGCGATAGCCGTAGCCGCTGTAATAAGCCACCCGGTTATTGTCGATAATAGCGAGCGATACACCTGGCACATTGGAGATTTCCATCATTTTCTCTATCGCTTCGTCAAAAGCTTTACTGTTAATTTTCCGGCCGGCGGCTTCAAAATAGGGTTGCTGCTGTGCGGCGAGCGGAAGTGTGATACCTGTCAGCAGAGAAGACAGGCAATACAAGCCAACATGGCGATTCAATCTGATAGGCATAACATAATAATTAATGATGATGATTAGCCGGGCCTGATTCCGGATATGGCGATACAGCCCCTTCGAGTACCATGGCCGTAATTTGTTTTACCAATAACTGCTGCGACCACACCGGTGTAAACAGGTGGTCTGCACCGGCTACCAGGTTTACTTTCAGCAGTGAGCTGCCCATATAGGCACTGAGCGGAGCAGCTGTTGTCAGTTGAAAAACATCGATGGCAATACTTCCTTCACTGAATATCAACCGGATCTTTACTTTCCTTTGCAACAGCCGTTGCCAGCGGCTGATATCGGCGCCTGCAACGGCAGGCCGGTGGCGGCGTAATCCATTTGCCAGCCAGCCGGGAAAGGTGGCGACTGCTTTAAACCAGCCTCCTGGCCGGAGCGGATATGCTTTCAGATAGCGCAAGCGGGACATCCGTTTAGCGGCAGGCGACACCTGTATCAACTGTGCTTTTTCCTGATATAATCCTTCTATCAGTATCAGTCCTGTTATTCTTTTTTCTTCCAGCGATACCGCAAATGCATCATCTGCTCCCAGACTGATACCTGTCAGGATAAACCGGGTGATACCGGTATGATATTGTATCGCATCCAATGCATCCCTGATTTCCCGGTTCCGCATTTCCGCTACCGGCAGATCCCTGTAGGAAGGGCCACTGTCGCCCAGTCCGGAGAAATCGAAACGAAAGCTGCAGATATTATGGCCGGCCAGCTCCCTGGCCGCTTTTACGTAAATACCATTGGGTCCTACTTTATGTATCATGCCTGCATTGATAAATACCACACAGGTATCTGCCGCATATTTATGATCCTGATTACCGGTCAGGATACCCACGAAAGCGTTGGTATCTCCCCATCGTATAATCTGTTCTTTCATTCCTCCGTTTTTTCGTTTATCCATTGAAGTATGGCGTTGATTTCTGCCACCGGCACCATACTTTTTTCTTTTTCGTGATCTCTTTTCAGCCAGAATTCCTTGTTGTGCGATGGCAGATAAGTCAGCTGTGGCGGCACATTTGCCGGTGCTTTTTCATCAATCAGCAACAAGGTGCTATCTGTCGGAAAACGCACCGTTTCCGGTCTGATGGCGGCCACCTGCTGCAGGAAAGCCGCATCATAATGAAACCCGAAGCAGGAGATACTGTTACCCGGCATGGCTTTTTCCTTCACCAGCATGCCTTTTTTCCAGGCATGATATTCCTGTTGTATATCACGCAGGTAACGGGTGCCGTCATACACGGGATTCCATACCACTGCCATATCCACGGGTTGCTGCTGCATATACAGCAAAGACAAAGTGGCGCCAAAACGTACGCCTGCCAGCCCTACCCGTGTTATACCACAGGCGTCTTTCAGCTCACTGACCGCCATGCCAATGTCTTCCAGACAGCCTTCCACTGTCAGTGAAGTAAAATCACCGGCAGAATCGCCCGTACCGGAATAATCAAAACGAAGCACGTGAAATCCTTCTCTGGCCAGCTTATGCGCGAGGTTAACATTCAACCTGTGGCAACGGATATACTCATGTCCAAGCGGATAACAAAGCACGATGCCGGTATCTTCACGACCGGGATGTTCCGGCTCATGATAGATGCTGTATAACCTTCTGTTGCCTTTTTCTATATATTGATATTCCATGCAGTAACTGGGTTCAGGAGATCAGGAATGGGTCTTTTCCGCGGCAATGGCGGCGGCTATCTGTTCGAGTGTCTGATAAAAGAAGATGTTCAGCGGGAGTGTTACCCGAAACGTTTTCTTTATTCTTTCACTTTGTTTGATGAGTAACAGGGAATGCCCGCCCAGGTCAAAGAACGTATCGTCCAGGCCGGCCTTTTCTACCTGCAGTAATTCCTGCCAGATGGCTGCCAGCTGTTGCTGTATCTTATCCTGCGGTGCGCGGTAACTATCTGAAACGGTGGTGGTAACAGGTATCAATGCCAGCAAAGCTGCCGTATCTGTTTTCCCGTTTACCGTAGCCGGAATACCCGCTACCGGAATGAAATGCGCAGGCACCATATAGCCGGCCAGTTTGTCCCGCACCTGTTTTTTTATTTTCAGCACATTTAAGGTAGTATCCTCCAACACCAGGAAAGCAGCGAGCTTCCGGTCTCCCGGCGCCGGTTCATAACTAAGTACCACTGCTTCGCGTATACCCGGTATTGCCAGCAAGACATTTTCTATCTCTGCGGTTTCTACCCGGTATCCCCTGATCTTAACCTGTCCATCTGTTCGGCCCAGGAAGGCAATACTGCCATCTGGCAGCCAGCGGCCTTCATCGCCGGTCAGATACAGGCGGGCAGCAGGATTATAGGGATGCGGGATAAATTTCGCGGCGGTAGCTCCCGGCTGATGGAGGTAACCTCTTGCCAGACCAGCACCACTCACGGCGATTTCTCCTCTTACCCCTACGGGGCAAAGCCCGCCCACCCGGTTCAGGATCAGCACTTCCCGGTTCCTCACCGGTTTACCAATCACCTGGGTATCGCCGGCGCCTGTCAGCGGATGATAGGTTACACAAACCGTGGATTCGGCAGGGCCATAGGTGTTATACACCTGGAAACGACCCGCCAGCTGATCGATGTATTCCGGCCGCAATACGTCTCCTCCGCTGATCAGTACCCGCAACGGTGGCAAGGCAGCCGCCTGCCGGTTTAATTCATTTAATACCAGCGGTGTGGTACTGAGTATGGTAGCGCCTTCCTGTTGCATCACCTGTAACAGATGCGGCACATTCATACCCCCATCCTGCATCAGGAGCAATTGGGCGCCACTGATCAGCGCCGGGAAGATTTCTTCAACGGCGGTATCAAATGACAAGGAAGATTGCTGTACGACTTTATCGGTATGAGTAACCCCGAAATAATCCCGGAAAGTGAGGGCATAGTCTATCAACGAACGGTGTTCTATCTCAATACCTTTCGGTATACCGGTACTACCGGACGTATAGATCACATATGCGAGTTGGTTACCGGTTATCGTTACCGGCAACGGCGTTACCGGATAGCCGTTGATGATTGCCTGTTCTTTACGTATATCTATTAACGTTACCGGCCAGTCGGCAGCTCCTGCCAGCACGGTATTGGTGAGTATTCTTTTTACGCCGGCTTCCTGTAAAATGGTAGCTATTCTGCTGGCTGGCAGAGAAGGCTCCAGTGCCACATAGGCAGCACCCGTTTTTAATATCGCCAGCAATGCCACCAGCATGACAGGCGACCGGTCCATACATAAGGCAATCACTTCTTCTGTTTCTGCCTGTGCATCATGGGCCAGGTAATGTGCCAGCTGGTTTGTTTTTTCATCCAGCACTGCATAGCTGATGGTTTGCTGATCAAACCAGATGGCCGGGTTATTTCCGTGTAGCTGCACCTGTGTAGTGAATAAGTCCAGCACAGTTTGGCCGGGTGCAGTAACAATAGCGGGCTGGTTAAAGGTGTGCAGGATCTGCTCCCGCTCTGTGCCGGCCATCATTTCAATATCTCCGATACGTATGGCGGTATCTGCCAGTACGCCAGACAGGATATTACGGAACCAGGTAATACATCTTTCTATGGTAGCTCTTTCAAACAGCTGCGTGCTGTATTCCAGGCTGAGGTAAATACGATCGCCCTGCTCTGTTGCCGTCAGCGTCATATCAAACTTGGCTTCATATCCTTTACGGCTATACGTTTGAAAGCTGAGCTCCGGTAGCTCAAAGGTGGCTTTCTCATAATTCTGTACCGCAAACATGACATCAAACAAGGCGTTATGTGTGCCGTTGCGCCGGATGTTCAGTTCATTGGCCAGTATTTCGTATTCATAGGCCTGATGATCGAAACATTGCAACGTGCGGGTGCGTACTGCTTTCAGGAAATCGCGGAAAGACTGATCCGTACGCAGCTGATTACGCATCGGCAAGGTATCCAGGAAAAGGCCCATCAGGTTCTTCAGGTCTTCATGTTTCCTGCCGGAAACAGAGGCCCCCACAATGAGGTCATGCTGCCCGGTCATCTTTGCCAGCAACACATTATATACAGATAACAACACCATGAACAGGGTGGCATTTTCCGATGCAGCTAATGATTTAACAGCCGCCGTGGTAGTTTCATCCAGGCTGAAATCGATGGTGCTGCCGGCATGGTTTTTCACCAGCGGACGGGGATGATCTACCGGCAATTCCAATACCGGTATCCCATCTGCAAACTGTTCCTTCCAGAAAGCCCGTTGCGCCTGCACAGCCAGCTGCCTGTCGGGACTTTGCTGCCATTCCACATAGTCTTTATATTGCAACCGGAGTGGTGGTAATGTTTCTCCTTTGTACAGGGCTACAAATTCTTTAATCAGGATACCATTGGAAGTACCATCCATGATAATATGATGGGTATCTACCAGCAGGAAATGTTCAGCGCCCCCTGTTTCCACCAGCGCTACTCGTAACAGCGGCGCCACGCTGAGATCGAACGGCCGGATCAGCTGTTCCATCAATGGTTTCACGGCTGCTTCTGTCGTCTGGTGGTGACTTATCGCTATCGTTGCGTCTTCCACGATTACCTGTACAGGTGTCTCCTCCACAATGTGAAAAGCGGTCCGGAAAATTTCATGGCGGGCTACCAGCGTTGTAAAAGCATGCGCCAGCTTATCCTTATCCAGCTTACCTTCCAGCTTCACTACCCGCGGCATATTATAGGCCAGCGACGCCTGATCCAGGCCATGCAGGAAATACATTTCTTTCTGCGTAGCCGATAAGGCATAATGTTCTTTTTTTGCGGCAACCGGAATAACCGCATAAGCTGATTTTTTGGTACCGCGGATATAAGTAGCCATCGCCCGCACATTATCATGATCAAACACTACATCCAGCGGCAATTCCACCTGCATTTCCCGCAATACTTTACTGATCAGTTCTATTGCCAGCAGGGAATGTCCGCCCAGCTGAAAGAAACTGGCATCGATACTGATGTCAGCCGCGTCTATTTTTAATACCTCCGCCCATAGCTGCACCAGTTTTACTTCGGTTTCATCCAGCGGGGCCAGGTGCTCGCCAGTCGTTGTAGCTTCCGGCGCTGGTAAGGCTTTTTTATTCAGTTTGCCATTGGTAGTCAGTGGCAGTTCGTCGATCCGTACAAAAAAAGCAGGTATCATATACACCGGTAAATGTACCTCCAGGTGTGCAGCCAGGATGTTTCCATCCAGCGGTGTAGTAGCCACATAATAGGCAATCAGGTACTTGCTGCCTTCTTTCTCTCCTGCTACCACCACCGCCTCTCTTATGCCCGGATACGACAACAGGTGCTGTGCAATATCTCCCGGTTCTATGCGATAACCTCTTATTTTCAGTTGCTCATCGGTACGGCCCCGGTAGACTACTTTTCCATCAGCCAGCCGCACGGCCAGGTCGCCGGTTTTGTACATCCTGCCGCCAGCCGTAAACGGATCGGGGATAAACCGTTCTGCCGTCAGCGCTTCATTTTTCAGGTAGCCTTCGGCCACGCCGGTACCGCCCACATAAATTTCTCCGGGTACACCCACTGCCACCGGTTTCAGATACCCATCCAGCAGATAGATCTGCGTGTTATGTATTGGTACGCCAATGGGCACTGCAGGCAACGTATCGGCCGGATTAAAGCGATAAATCATACAGCCTACCGTTGTCTCCGTAGGGCCGTATTCGTTATATATTCTCACCAGCCCATTAAACTGATGATAAATATCCTGTGACAGGGCTGTTTCCAACGCCTCGCCCCCTACAATCAGGGTGATAGCCCGGAATCCTTCCGGCTCCCATCCCATGCTGCGTATGACCCGCAGGTGCGAAGGCGTTAACTTAATCACATCGGCGACACCATCTGTCAATACTTTTCCGATCAGCTGGCCTTTGTCTTCACCTTCGTACAAGGCAATCGCATTACCCGTAATCAACGGGGTGAAGATAGTCGTTACCGTTAGGTCAAAAGCGATGGAGGTAAACAGCGCAAAGGTACCCGGGCGGCCTTCCAGGTATTGACCAGCAGCCCAATGTACATAGTTCAATAGCGAGCGATGTCCTACCTGCACGCCTTTGGGACGGCCGGTAGAGCCGGAAGTATACAGCACATAGGCCAGTGCGGCCTGATTTGGTACGGGTAGTTGCTGTTCTGGCAATGCTGACTCCAGCGCCACTTCCGGTGAAATTACCCGCGTATGCGCCGCCAGCTCCGCATCCGGATGCACGGCAAACAATACTTTCAGGCCGGCATCTGTTACGATGGATAAAATCCGTTCTGCCGGATAAGCCGGGTCAATTGGCACATAGGCCGCACCACTTTTCAGTATGCCCAGCATCACTGGGATCAGCGATAATTCCCGATCCAGCAGGATGCCCACCAGCTCGCCAGTTTGTATATGACAGCTGTTCTGCAGATAAGCGGCTACGCGGTTTACCTGCTCCTGTAACTGCCCGTAGCTGACCGTATGCTCGCCGCTGATCAACGCCACATTTTCCGGATCCGCTGCCGCCTGTTGTTCAAACAGGGTTACCACAGTTTCCGCTTCCGGCAAAGGTGCGGCGGTAGCATTGTAGGTTTGCAGCTGCGCCACCTTCTCTTCCGGCGATAGCAAGGAGATGTCCGCCAGTTGCAGGTCTGCATCTGCGGCAATGGCGGCTGTTATATTCTTAAAGTAGTGGATAAACCGTTCAATGGTTTCTTCCCGGAAAAGATCTGTGGCATATTCCAGGTTACCATAAATCTTTCCTTCCATCGCGGTACAGGACAGCGTAAGGTCGAATTTGGAAATCGTATAGGCGGCAGGGTAAGATCTGATAGTAAGACCGGGTATCTGCAAAGCCTCTCCTTCAAAGTTGTTGAAATCAAACATCACATCAAACAACGGATTACGGCTCATGTCCCGCTCCGGTTTTATGGCTTCAATCAATTGTTCGTATTGATAATCCTGTCCTTCAAAACACGCCAGCGTTTTTGTTTTAACAGCAGCCAGGAATGTTTTGAAAGAGAGATGACCGGCCGGGTAATTCCGGATCGTCAGCATATTCACAAACATACCGATGATGTTTTCCAGCTCCGGATGTTGCCGGCCGGCGGTAGACGTACCAACCGTGATATCTTCCCGGCCGCCCAGCTTCGCCAGTAATATGTTAAATGCTGCCAGGAACAACATGTACAGCGTACTGCCTTCCTGTTCTGCGATGGCAGACAGCCGGGCCGTCATCGTTTCATCCAGTTCGAAACGCAGGCGGCTGCCGTGATGATTTTTGATGGCAGGCCGGGGATAATCTGTGGGTAGTTCCAGCGCTGCCGGAACTGCTGCAAATTCCTGCAGCCAGAAAGCTTCACTGCTGCGTACTTTTTCCTGTTGCTCCTTGCTTTGCTGCCATGCTGCATAATCTTTGTATTGCAAACGAAGTGCAGGCAGCTGGTCGCCATTATACAGCGCCATAAAGTCCTTCACCAATAAGCTCAGTGAAATACCATCCGAAATGATATGGTGCATATCTACTGCCAGTACATGTTCTTCCGGTGCGACGGTGATCAGGGCAGCACGAATCAACGGCCCGTTATTTACATCAAAGGGTTGCCGGAAAGTGCGTATCGTTGCTTGTACCCCTGTTGCATCGGTGGTAAAACGCGCCACTTCAAACGGCATATCCTGAATAATTTTCTGTACCGGCTCCTCCTTTACCCTATCAAAACAGGTACGTAAACTCTCGTGCCGCGTTACCAGTGCCCGGAAAGCGGCCTGCAGCCGATCGGTATCCAGCGCACCTTCCAGCGTCACCGCTGTGGTGATATTATACGCCAGCGATGTTTTATTGACTTCATACAGGAAGTACAACCGCCGTTGCGCGGAAGACACTTTATAATGTGGTTTCGACAATACTTTCCGGATACTGGTGTAGCCGGACTTCTCCGCACCCCGGATAAATCTACCCATGGCGCGGATGTGCTCCTGCTCAAAAAAGTCTTTAATGGCTATTTTTACGTTGAGTTGTTTGAATATTTTGTTGGTGAGCACAATGGCCATCAGGGAATTACCACCCAGTGTCAGAAAAGATTGCGTCACACTGACGGTGTCCGGTTCTCTTTTCAACACGGCGGCCCATAGCTCTACCAGTTTAGCTTCGGTTTCATCTGCGGCAGGTTCATAAGCTGGCGTAGCTACCCATTCCGGCGCCGGTAGCGCTTTCACATGCAACTTACCATTGGTAGTCAGGGGCAGCTGCTCGAGCGGGATAAAAAACGTAGGTACCATGTACACCGGTAAGCGGGCCTGTAAATATGTCGTCAGCACAGTTGCATCCAGCGGGCTGCCTGCTACGTAGTAGGCTACGAGGTATTTGTTCCCTTCTTTTTCAATTGCTACCACTACGGCTTCTTTTATGCCCGGGTATAACAACAGCTGTTGTGCGATCTCTCCCGGCTCTATCCTGTAGCCTCTTATTTTCAGTTGTTCATCGTTACGGCCCCGGTACAATATTCTCCCATCCGGCAGACGTACCGCCAGGTCGCCGGTGCGGTACATGCGGCCACCGGCGCTGAACGGATCTGTGATAAACCGTTCTGCTGTCAGTGTTTCATTCAGCAGGTATCCTGCAGCCACACCCGTACCGGCAATATAGATTTCACCCGGAATGCCAGCGGCTACCGGTTGTAAATCCGCATTCAGTAAATGGATCTGCGTGTTCTGAATCGCGGTACCAATCGGCACTACGGCCAGGGTATCGGCCGGATCAAACTGATAGATCATACATCCCACCGTTGCCTCCGTAGGGCCGTATTCGTTATATATCTTTACCTGGCCGTTGAATTGCTGATGAATACCCTGCGACAGGGCCGTCTCCAGGGCTTCACCACCTACAATAAAGGTGAAGGTGCGCCCTGCTTCCGGCACGAATTCCGTACTGCGTATCACCCGCAGGTGGGAAGGCGTCAACTTGATCACCTCCGCGATACCATCCGACAATACCTTTCCGATCAGCTGGCCTTTATCTGCTTCTTCATACAAGGCAATGGCATTACCCGTAATCAGCGGCGTGAATATACTCGTTACCGTTAGGTCAAATGCAATGGAAGTAAACAACGCAAAAACAGCCGGGCCGCCTTCCAGATAATGACCGGCGGCCCAATGCGCATAGTTCAGCAGCGAATGGTGACTCACCTTCACCCCTTTCGGCCGGCCGGTAGAGCCGGAAGTATACAACACATAGGCAAGACCTCCCGGATGAGTAGCCGATAATGGCTGCACCGGCAAATTCGCCTGCAGCGCCACGTCCGGCAAAACTACCTGTGTATGCGCCGCCACTGTCAAGGCCGGCTGCGTAGTAAACAATACCTTTACCCGGGCATCCGTGACGATAGCAGTAATCCGCTCTGCCGGATAAGCCGGATCGATGGGTACATAGGCTGCGCCACTTTTCAGTACGCCCAGCATAACAGGTAACAGCAATAGTTCCCGGTCCAGCAGAATACCTACCAGGTCGCCGGCCTGTATATGACAGGTGTGCTGCAGATAAGCCGCTACCCGGTCTGCCTGTTGCTGCAGTTGCCCGTAACTAACGGTCTGGCTGCCGCTGATCAGCGCTGTTTTATCCGGGGCTGCCGCTGCCTGTTGTTCAAACAGGGTGATGACCGTTGCCGCTTCCGGCAACGGAACGGCGGTATCTTTATATTGCTGCAGCAATATCCCTTCCGCAGCAGCGGATAAAAAGGTAGCCTTTGAAAAGCCGATGTCCGGATTTTGCAGCAGTTGCGTCAGCACGTCCAGGTAATATTGTGCGATGGCAGCGATGTAGCTTTCTTCAAACCGGGCGGTATCGTATTGTATTTCGAGTACCAGCTGTGCTGTCAGGCTGAAGGAAAATAACAACGCCGGCACAAAGCTGCCTTCTTCGGGAACAGCCTGTATTTCCTTTACCAGCATGCCTACGGACACCTCCGGTACAAATGCTTTTTCTTCTTTCTGCAGGATGCGCTCCAACGGATAGGTACCATAGGCCATATCCTGTAACAGGTCATTCTTTACGTTGCCCAGCAAGGTTTTAAAAGCAGGTTCACCGGCTAATGATATCCGCACAGGCAGCATGATGCCGGCCTGCCCGGTTTTTAATCCGGAAGAGTATAAAGGAGTAAACAAACATACCTCTTCCACGCCTGCATATTTGCCGGCTATCACCCCGAGCGCCGACAACAGGAATACATGCCTGGCTTTCAAAGATAAGGCGATGCGCCCCAATGCATTGTTTAATGCATCTGTTCCCGTCACCGTATAAGTAACTACCCGGGGCTTTTCCGAAGTGTTGACAGCACGCGGGGCATAGTTGAAATAATCACCGAATTCCAGGTGCTGCAGCCGGTTTCTCCAATAATTCCTGGCTGCAATATTCCTGTTGGCTTCAATAGCGTTATGGTCCAGGGTAGGTTTTGTAGACATGTCACTTTAATATTTTATGGGGATGATAATAGCTTACCATGACGCCCCGGTGTTTTGGTATTGCTGACTCATCAAAAGTTGAAATCGATATCGCTTTCCACTACCGGTGCAGCATTGCCGGCATCTCCGATCATATCATCGATACGGGCATGCACGTTGGCGGCTATACGTTCTGCCAGTACTTTGAATTGCGTGATCAGCAAATCAATGTCTGCCGCCGTGAAATAGGCATGTGCATAGGACAAACGGAAATAAAAGGTGCTGCCATGTTCCCGCAGATATAAGGTGAGAGGATTTTTGGCGCCCGTCTTTTCAAATGCATAGTGGCGGAAATCATTTTTGTCATCCGGTACTTGCTCATCTTCAAAATCCAGGGATACAAAACCAGCGCTGTAAAGCCGGGAAAGTTTAACGGTGCGCTTCTTATTCAGTTCGGTCATCATATCCTGCAGGTCGTACAATTGATGACTACCCGCCTGTATCAGTTGCTGATGCAGGGCTTTCACCATCACATCGAAAGACGTGGCGGCAGTGCTACGGAAACAAATGGGGAGTGTTTTCACAAACATACCTACCATTCCTTCCAGCTCATGCTGGGTTCTGCCGGAAGCAGCCATCCCGATCACCATCTCTTCCTGACCGGTAAGCTGCGACAGGAAAAGATAGTATACGGCGAAAAGACCCGATACCGTTGAAATATTTTCCGCACGCAGGTGGTCGAGTAACGGCTGCAGGACCTCCGTGGAGATCTCAAATGCAGTGTGGCCACCTATTTCCGACAAGTCTTCCGTATTTGCATTACTAACGGGCAACTGTAATTCGGGCACGCCTTTTTCGAAGCTACCCAGCCAGAACTGCCGGTGTTGCAGATAATCAGCCGTCTTTTTATAACGATATTCCCATTCGGCATAATCCCGGTATTGCCATTGCAGCGGCGCCAGGGTTTGCCCATAAAAGAGCGTGCTAAAATCTGCCATCAATATGCGCTGCGACATCCCATCGCAAATGCTGTGGTGAAAATCTGTTACCAGTATTTTTCTGCCGTGATCCGTCAGGATGATACCGATGCGGAACAATGGCGCCTTGTTAAGATCAAAGGGACGTACAAACTGCCGGATCGTTTCGTCGCTGTCTGCTTCTGCTACATACAACAGCTCCGGTTCCAGGGTTACCTGGTCCAGCACATACTGCACCACTTGTCCGTCTTCCACATCAAACCTTGTCCGCAGGCTCTCATGCCGGGCTGTGAGTTGCTGAAAAACGTGCAGAATACGGTCATTTTCTATCTCCGTAGCTATTTCCCATACCATAGGCAGGTTGTAGGAGATCCGTTCTTTATCCAGCTCAAAATTGTAGTACACGCGTTCCTGTGCAGCAGATGTATGATAGTAAGGCTGCTCCGGCGCATGTGGAATATCCAGGGTGGTATCCTGTGCCACCGGCTGTATAAATGCGGCCTGTTGCCGGATGGTCATATGTGCAAACAGGTCGGCCAACGTCATCCTCACATTAAATGCTTTATAGATCAGGCTGAGTAGCCGCATCATGCTGATGGAATTTCCCCCGACGAGGTTGAATCTGTCTGCCGTAGAAATGGCGATATCGCCCAGCAGCGTTTTCCAGATCTGCAACAGCCGTGCTTCCGTATCATTCTCCGGTAATACTACCGGTCGCTTCTCCACAGCATTGACCAGTTCCTTGTAATTGATTTTACCATTGCTGAGCAGCGGAAACTCCTTTACAGCACATAGCAAACCAGGTATCATGTATTCCGGCAAACGCTCGCGCAGGTATTGCTGAATAGCCGTTTGTTCTTCCGGCTGTTCGTCCTTACTGATATAAAATGCCGCCAATGATTCATCCCCGCTGGCAGCTTCCTGTTTGATCACCACCGCCTGCCTGATCAGGCCTGAACCAGCCAGCACCTGTTCTATTTCATCCAGTTCTATACGGATGCCGCTCAGTTTTATCTGCCGGTCTTCTCTTCCCAGCAGGTCGATATTACCATCGGTCAGTTTCCGCGCGCGGTCACCTGTTCTGAATGCGCTTTTACCCGCGTATTCACCGGTAGATAAGGTGATAAATTTTTCAGCGGTGAGCGCCGCGTTATTCAGATAGCCCTTCGTCATGTAATCGGTTACGATGTACAGTTCTCCCGGCACCAGGGTATTACAGGGTTTACCATTTTTGTCCAATATCAACAGCTGGGTATCGCTGATGGGCTTTCCTACCGGCACCCGGTCAGTGGCAGCATCAGCAGGCCGCAGCAGATAACAGGAACGCACCATCGTTGTTTCGGTAGGTCCGTATAAATTCACCAGCTGTACCCGTTCACCGAAACAGGCATACCAGGGCAACAACGCTTTGGGTACAATCTTCTCACCGGATAACAACACATATTTCAGCGCCGGATAATCCGTTGCCGTTATATCATCATGATTGATACTGCGGAATACACTGGGTACACAATGGATCAGGGTAATACGCTGCCCGCTGATCCAGGCGCTGATGTTTTCCGGCACAAAAAAAGCTTTGTCCGAAGGCGGGATACACAAGGTAGCGCCGGACAACAGCGGCAGAAAAACATCCCTTAAAAAGGCATCAAAATAAGGGCTGATAAACTGGCTGATTCTATCTCCCGGCCCGATATGAAAAGTTTCTTTTTCCCATTGCAGGAATTGCAGCAGGCTGCTGTTTTTCCCGATAATCCCTTTGGGCTTGCCGGTAGATCCGGATGTAAAATATACATACAGGCTATCTTCCGCTTCATAAGCCGGATAGCCGTTATTTTCCGAAGCAGGTAGTGATATATCTTCCAGATAAAAATACTGCAGCTCATCTTCCTGCGGCAGCATATCTGTTCCGGAAGTAATCACATAACGCAGTGCCAGCTCTTCGTGCATGGCTTTCAGCCGTTCTTCCGGTAAATGCCCGTCTATCGGAACAAATACACAGCGGGCATTGGCAATACCAATAAAAGCGGTAATCAGATCTACACGATTCTGCAGGCGGACCCCTACAAATGTTTCGGGCGGGAGTGCTTCCTGCAACAGGTGTTGCGTGATCGCATCCGCACGTTGCAGTAACTCGTTTCCTGAAATTTGTTGCCCGTCATACTCCAACACAATACTTTCTCCGTGTGTTCTCAGGCTATTGATTAATTCGTGCTGAAAAGACATATGTCAATGATTTTGTTGTTTTTTCATAACCGTATAGCTGCTTTTTTACGGCAATCGGCTTTACTCAGTTAAAAAAAGTATCCAGTAAAATCCCGAATGTAATCACCGTAATCAGCAGGTCACTTTCATACGGCGCATTGATAGTAAAACCTTCCTGTGCGTACATTTTCTTTAGCCGTTCTATTTCATCAGGGTTAAAGAATCCCTGTTTACGTATCAGGTCATACGACAACAGGTCGTTGATGTACTCTATATTCCTTTGCAGCAGATAAGGACTGCCAGGCGCTACGAAGTGAAATTTCTCTCTTTCAAAAATCTCCGTTGGCATAAAGCGGCTTCCCATCTTTTTAAGAATGTATTTTTCCGTGAAGCCATTTATCTTCAGGGATGCCGGCAGCCGGGCCGAATACTCCACCAGTGTTTTATCCATAAACGGATATCTTACTTCCACAGAATTGGCCAGCGCCATCCGGTCGCCATGATCTGATACCAGGTGATCCACGAGGCGGAGTTTATAATCGATATAAGCCCGCTTACTTACCTGGCTGCGGTTGACCAGTCGTTTTTTATTGACGACCGGATAATTCAGACAGTTCACAGCAGCATAATCATCGCGCAGTGCAGCGGAGTACAAGGATTTTTTCACCTGATCAAATTCCAGGAAATTTCTTTCATAGAAAAAATCCGGATCGTCCCACAGTTCCTGCCGCAGCCTTATTTCTTCCGGACTGGATTCATTCTTCACCAGGTTCATTGCACGCATTTTATCAAAACGGTATCCTACATAACCTGCAAAAAATTCGTCTGCTCCTTCTCCGGATTGAATCACCTTAATACCTTTATTCCGGACAGATTCCGATAAAGAAATAGAGGCCGTATTATAGGTTTCCTTGATCGGACATTCACTATGGTAAACAGAATGCTGCAGGCGTTTGCTGATATCGTCGTAAAAAAATAACTGCTGATTGAGTACGGCATTACTTTCTTTACTTACCAATTGCTGATAGGTAGATTCCGACAATTGTGACTCCACAAAATCAATGGAAAAAGCCTGCTTATGCATATCAGGAAAAAGCTGATGAGCTTTCAGTAATATCATGGAAGAATCGAGCCCTCCGCTGAGATAGAATCCTGTAGGCACATCCGCACGCATCCGCAGTTTGATGGACGTTTCAAACAAGGCTTCCAGTTCATTGATATAATAGTTTTCTGATTTGCCATTCATGGCTACTTCCCCTTCTGGATATTCGAGGTCCCAGTATTCTGTATCCCGAATCACCCCATCATCATCTACAGTGATGTAGTGGCCGTTTTCGAGGCTATGGATATTTTTGAACATGGTTCTGGGACTGATAAGCCCCGGGAAAGTAAATACCTGATCCAGCCCTACCCGATCTACCTCCCGCACCACTTTCGGGTGTTCGAGGATGGCTTTGATTTCAGAAGCAAAAATAAACTGCTCTTCTACCCGGGTATAATACAATGGCAGGATGCCCATCTGATCTCTCGCACAGCAAAGGATCCGTTTTCTTTTATCATAGAGGGCAAATGCAAACTGTCCGTTCAGCTGGTTCAGGAATGCCATGCCTTCTTCTTCATACAAATGCACAATTACTTCTACATCCGACAACGTGCGGAAGGTATGGCCCCGTTTTATCAGTGCTGCTTTCAGTTCAATGTAATTGAATATTTCGCCGTTACAGATCATGATCACCGACCCATCTTCATTGGAAACAGGCTGCATGCCATTCTCCAGTCCAATGATGCTTAGCCGGCTGAAACCCAACGCTATATTGTCGAATAGCAGGGTATCCTGTGCATCCGGGCCCCGGTGTACCAGTTTAGCATTCATTGCTTTAATGATGCGTGCATCTTCTTCCTGCACCCGGCGACCTGTTTTAATAAATCCGCAAATTCCACACATAGGATAATAGTAATGTTTTGGTTAGATGAATACAGATTATATATGGGTTAATCTCCGGGGGCTGTTTCCATGTCAATATCCGAGATCGTGATCTGGTCATTGTGCAGGACGGACAGTAATATATTCCGGTAATAAGTCATTAACAGTGCGATGGTATCGTTGTCATAAAGGGCCGTCAGATAGATAAAAGAAATATGCAGCTGCCCGGCATTTTCCCGTACCTCCAGCTTAAACTCGTATTCACTGATTTCGTCTCTCCTGCTTTCCAGCGGGTAATAGGCGAATCCGTTTAATTCCCCGTTACCTTCCACTACATTGGAGAAAGAGAAATGCACCTGCACAATCGGATTTTTCAGCGCTGCTGTTTCCGGCCCTACGAGTTCCCGCATCTGATCGTATTGAAAATCCTGGTTTTCGAATGCCTCCAATACCCGTGATTTCACCTGTACCAACAGGTCAGCGAAGACATGATCCGGCGCTACCTCCAGGCGCAACGGCAGGATATTTACAAAAGATCCTACTACCTCTCTCAGTGCGGGTTGCGTACGGCCGATCACATCTGTTCCGATAATGATATCCGTACTCCCCGATAACTTTGACAACAGGATATAATAGGCAGATAACAACAACATAAAATCAGACACGCCGGCACCTACCGCATATGTTTTCACCTGCTGGTAATGTATGTCCGCTATCGTCAGCACCTTTACCGCTGCATGATACTCGTCTATTTCATCCGGGTTTTGCAGTACCGGCAGTTCCAGTCGTGGCAAGGGTGATACCAGTTGTTGTTCCCAGAAAGCACGTTGCTGCTGTAGCTGCCCTTTGCCTTCGTGCATCCAGCCGGCATAATCCACATAACGTAATGCAGGAGTACTCCAGGACTGCCCGCGATAGATGTTGCTGAAATCCTGCATCAGGATATCGAGGGAAGCGCCATCCGCAATAATGTGATGCAGGTCGATGAATAAGAGATGTCCTGCTTCCGGATGTGTCATCACAACAGCTCTCATCAGCGGCGGTGTTGCCGGATCAAACGGCCGGATAAAATCCAGGAAGGCTTCTCCTACAGTATTATATTGCGTTGCCGGCAGTATGGTCAATGGTACTTCGCAAGCGGCTGCGATCTGTTGCCGCAGCCCGTTTTCGGTCAGTATAAATCCGGTGCGCAGCCCTGCATGTTTTTCCAGCAGCTGCCGGAACGTATCGCGGATGCGCGGTATATCCAGTGTTCCCTGTATGCTGACCGGCAACGAAATATTAAAGGCGATACTTTCTTTATGCAACAGATGTTGGTAATAGATTCGCTGCTGGGCAGGAGAAGCCGGATAAAATGCTTTTTCTCCTACTGATGGAATCACCTCGGCCACACCGGTAGCAGCAGCTTGTATAACGGCTGCCTGGGCTTTGATGGTGTTATGGCGGAACACTTCCGCGAAGGTGATCTTTACGGAAAATGTTTGTTGTATTTTGTTGGTGAGATGAAAAATCCGGATAGAATGCCCACCCATTTCAAAAAAGCTACGGGTAGTACTTATTTTTTCGCGGTCTGTTTTCAAGACGGCGGCCCATAAATCTGTGAGGATCTCCTCAGTTTCATTTTCCGGTGCTACCACACCAGCACCGCTCACGTAATCCGGTTCCGGTAAGGCTTTCCGGTTGATCTTTCCATTGGGCGTAAGCGGAATTTCCGGGATAAAGAGCAGATAGGTGGGTACCATTACATCCGGTAACCGGTCTGACAGATAGGTCCGCAGTGTTTTCTCTTCAGGTAATACGGTCGCCACTATATAAGCACAGATGGTCTTCTCTCCTTCCTGGTCTGTTTTTACCAGTAATACCGCATCCTGTATATCCGGATAGGTCAGTATATTTTTTCTGATTTCTTCCAGCTCAATGCGGATACCTCTTATTTTGATCTGTTGGTCTGCACGCCCCAGCAGTTCTATTTCTCCGTTGGATAGCTTTCTGCCGGTATCTCCTGTTTTATACAACAGGTCGTCTGCCCTGCCACTGAAGGGATTGATGATAAAGGCCTGTGCATTGGCTTCCGGCATATTATAGTATCCGCCTGACCGGAAAGGCGTGCGGATATATATTTCGCCGGCAACACCCACCGGGCAAATCCGCCCGTCCTTATCCAGGATCAAAAACTGGGAGCCCGGAAGTGGTATGACAGGTAAATAGGATCGATGTATATCTGCCGGTTTAATCCGGTAAAAGGATTTGGCCAATGTTGTTTCCGTAGGACCATAAATATTCACCAGCTGCGTATAGTCGCCGAAGTGATGGTACCAGGCGGCCAGGTCCTGCGCCGGAATTTTCTCCCCTGCCAGCAACACATAGGCCAGGTCTTTCAGGCCATCCTGTGCTGTAGCGGGCGTATTAAACAATTTAAACAGACTGGGTACACAATGAATCAACCGGATGCGCTGTGCTGCGAGCCACTGGCCGATTCCTTCGCCGGCAGCCAGGATGTTGCCATCCGGAATGCATAGTGTGGCGCCGGCACAAAGGGGTACCAGTATGTCGCGCATAAATACGTCGAAACCCGGGTTCGTAAACTGGCTGCAACGGAAATCAGCATCCACCTGAAAAGCATTAATTTCCCAGTCGATAAAATGCGCCAGCCCTTTATTTTTTCCGATTACGCCCTTGGGTACGCCGGTGGAGCCGGACGTATAATACATATAGACATTATCTTCCGGCAGATAGCTGTTACGATCAACCGTAAAACCAGTATCTCCGGTCATCAGCTCCATGGTAAGCCAATGTAATGGCACCTCCATTACCGGCCTTTCTGCCGGCGGCAGATCCGTTATGATATAACGTATATCCGTTTGCGTAATCATCGCTGCCAGGCGGTTGGCTGGCAAAGTAATTTCCAGCGGTACAAAAGCATGACGGGCAAAAAGGATACCCAACACCGCACTGATTAACTGATAACGGTCTTCGCACATAATCCCCACGTAACTGCCAGGTGGCAATTGCTGCGCAGTTAATGCGGCTGCTACCTGATATGCCCTGGTTTGTAGTGCCGTATAGTCATAATCGTTATTTCTATAAACGATCGCACTGCGATGGGCGTGTTGATCAAAACTATTCAGCAATAGCGCCTGTATCGTTGTCACGGTATTACCTGCTTCCAGGTCTGTACTGTATGCTGCATGGATCGCAGCTTTTGCTGCAGCAGTATACAACGATACCTCCTCCACCAGTAACGCAGGCTGTTGCACCAGCTCCTGTATGATCTGCAGCAAATGTGCCATCACCCCTTCGATCATCTCTGCTTCATACCGATGTGCATTATACTCTATGCAGATCTCTACTTGTTCCTGCGGAATAACTTTCAGGTTAAGATCGTAGTTGGTCTGCATCCGGTGCTGTACTGCCGTTACTTCAAATACATCGGCACCAGTGGCCGCATTTTCGATCTGATCTGCCAGCGGAAAATTCTCGAATATGATGATGTGATCCAGCAGACCACTGCCCAGTTCACTGAAAGACTGAATTTCCGATAATGGATGGTATTGATGTTGTTCACTCTCCAGTGCCTGGTGCTGTATCCGTTCCAGGAATGCCGGCAATGATTCGCCCGGTTGCAGCGTAACCCGTACCGGGATGGTATTGATAAAAAGACCTACCATGGTTTCAATACCAGGGATTTCCGGCGGACGACCCGATACCACCAATCCAAATACCACATCTGCCGTATTATTATACCTGGAGAGCAAGATGGCCCAGGCAGCGGAGAACAGGGTATTTACGGTTACTTTATAACCGGCAGCTGCCTGTTGTAAAGCTGTGGTCTGTTTTTTATCCAGCGTAACCCGGCTGGCCCGCTGCTCATATGGCTGATGGCCAGCCTGCTTATTACCCGGCAGGGTGGCTACGGTATCGTACCCCTGCAGGTATTCCTGCCAGTAACGGGCCGTCGTTTCCCGATCTCTTTTTTCCAGCCAGGAAATATACCCGGCATAAGGTTGTACCGGCGGCAATACCGGCAACTGCCCGGTGATATGGCCACGGTACAACTGCATGAATTCATTCACCAGCACGCCAATACACCAGCCATCCATCAATACGTGATGGTGACTCCATATCAGCACAAAGGCATCTGCTGCCGTCCGGAATACCGCCAGGCGCATGAGGGTATCATGGGCCAGGTCGAAACGGGTGGCCCGGTCGCGCTCCCGATAGGCTTCAATGACAGCGGTTATCTCCTCCGCTGTACTGATATCTGTATACGTACATGTTATTTTCCTTTCTTTCAGTACCAGCTGCAGGCTCCTCTCCAATCCATCATATGGAAAAGCGGAACGCAGGATATCATACCTTTCTACCAGCTGGTTCATACTTTTTTCCATCATCGCTGCCTGCAGGTTACCACGGAGGTAACAGGTGGTTTGTCCCAGATAACTGCCGGCCGTTTCATCTGCCAGTGCATGGAACAACATTCCTTCCTGCATGGGCGACAACGGATAAATATCTTCGATCGCATATTGCGTCTGTAACTGATCCAGCAAGGCGATTTCCAGGTGGTTGTATGTCAGGTCAGCGGGGCTTAACAACGTACGGCCGTAATCACTGCAGTAACCGATCAGCGCCAGCAGCTGTGTTTCATATGCCTGCATCAGTGCGGTAATAGTTGCCGGCAGGTATTGCTCCGGACTATAGGAAAGCCGCATGTGCAGCTGTCCGCCTGATATATGGCCGCTGATCGTCCAGTCATAGAGCAGTTGTCCCTGCGGAGACGCTTCCGCGCCGCGATCTGTATCTGCCAGCTGAAAAGCCTTGCCACTGGTATCTGCATCAAACTGCCCCAGGTAGTTGAAGCTGATCTGTACCTCACTATGGCTAACTGTGTTGGTATAATAACGATGCAATAAATAATCCATACCCTGATGTGGTACCTGCCGCAATGATTCTTTCACCCCACGGATCAGGTCTGCCCATTCGCCACTTTGTTTCTCCAGTATCACCGGATAGATGCTCGTAAACCATCCAATCGTACGACTTACGTCCATACCGGCTATCACTGGTTCCCGGCCATGCCCTTCCAGGTCGATCTTCACGGCGGTTGTGCCGTACTGTACTTCCAGTGCCAGTAACAACCCTGTCAGCAGCAGGTCGTTGATCTGTGTATTAAAAGCTGCCGGCGCGGTTGTCAGCAAACGGCCGGTGGCTTCCCGGCTTAAATGGAAAGTGCCTTGCGCTGTTTGTCCGAATACGCCCTGACCGGCGGCATCGTCGCGTGGAATGGCCGGCGGCTGTGTGTTGGCGATCTTGGTCCAGTAGGCCTGTGTGTCTGCAAAAACAGGTTGCTCCGTATAGGCCTGCACGTGTGTTGCCCATAACAGGAAGGCATCTGTTTTCAGTGGTAAGGATAAAGGCTGCTGTTGTTGCAACTGCTGGTATAAACTTTCTATATCTTCAAACAAAATGCGCCATGACACCCCATCTATCACCAGGTGATGAATGGCGATCAGCAGGTAGCTACCCTTGACTGTATGAAACAACCCCAGCTGCATCAGCGGACCGGCAGATAAAGATATTCCTGCCTGCAGGCGGCTGGCATGTGCTGCCAGTAAGGCTTCCGCATCTGTTTCCTGTTGCAGGTCATACACAGTGAGTGCCAACGTTTGTGCTGCGGTGTTACGTTGTATATCCGTTGCTTCAAACACCATTCGCAGTGCGTCATGGTGGGATTGCAGTTTATCAAATATTTGCCGGATCCATTCTTCGGGGACGGTCGTTTCAAAATGCAGCAACACTGACTGGTTAAAATGATGCCGGTCTGTCGTCACCTTATCAAAAAACCAGCGTTGTACCGGCGCGATCGGCGCCGTACCCGTCACGGTTTCCTGACTGGCCACCCGCACCACCTTTTTCAGGTGAGGCGCCAGCTGCCGGATGGTACGGTGTTGCAACAGTTCCCGTACCGACAATTCATAGCCGGCATTCCGCATGCGGGAGCTGATCTGTATGGATTTGATGGAGTCGCCTCCGATGGAGAAAAAGTTATCGGTCACTCCTACGGCAGCATGTCCCAGTACTTTAGACCATACCGCTGCCAGCAGTTGCTCTTCCTGGGTAACCGGCGCCACATAGGTATTTACAGCTTCCACCTCCGGTATGGGCAGGGCTTTGCGGTCCAGCTTTCCATTGGGGGTCAGTGGCATGGCATCCAGCTGTATGAGGTAGGCCGGCACCATATATTCCGGTAATCGTTCCTGCAGATAGGTTCGCAACCCTTCCGTATCAATTGGCACCGCTGCCACGTAATAGGCTGTCAGGTACTTGTCGCCATTGACTTCTCTTGCCACTACGATCGAGGTATTTACCGCTGCATGACTTTGCAGCTGGTATTCTATTTCACCCGGCTCTATGCGGAACCCTCTTATTTTCACCTGTTCATCGGTACGGCCCAGGTATTCGATATTACCGTCTGGCAGCCATCTGACCAGGTCGCCGGTTTTATAGAGGCGTTCCTGCAAAGTAGTATCGTAGATAAATTTTTCGGCGGTGAGTACCGGATTGTTGAGATACCCTGTTGCCAGTCCTACCCCGGCAATACACAACTCACCGGCTACACCGGTGGGTGTTAACCGACCCATTCTGTCGGTTACATAAAAACGGGTATTATAGATCGGTTTACCGATAGGTACAATGGTGGCTGGTTCGGTAAACGTACATTCATAATAGGAAACGTCCACTGTGGCTTCTGTAGGGCCATATAAATTTATCAGGCGGGTACCGCCCTGTTGAAACAACGTGGCGCCAAACAAGTCTGCTGTAGCAGGTTTCAGTGCTTCGCCGCTCACAAACACCTGGCGTAAAGTAGCAAGGGCATTGTGATTCGTCGCATCTTCCGCAAAAGGCAGGAATACATTTAACATGGAAGGAACAAAGTGCATCGTGGTTACCCGATGCTGTTCCACCGTCCGGATAATCTCTTCCGGATCTTTTTCCCCACCTGGTTTCAGCAGGCAAAGGGAAGCGCCCGTACATGCCCACCAGAAAAGTTCCCATACAGATACATCAAAAACAACCGGTGTTTTCTGTAACAGTACATCGGTATCCTGCAAAGGATAAGCTTCCTGCATCCAGTGCAGGCGGTTCACCACGGAGTGGTGGGCTATCATTACGCCTTTGGGTATGCCGGTAGAACCGGAAGTATAAATCACATAGGCGGGTCCTGCAGGATCTACTTTGGGCAACGGATGCGCGGGATGTTGGTACAGTCCGGGCAACGTATCTTCCAGATATAATACCGCCTGCACAGCTGTGAAATGATGCTGCTCATAATGTTTACGGGTAATCACCAATACCGGTGCTGCATTGGTCAGGATGGTAGCCGCCCTTTCCGGCGGAGAAAGCGGATCAATAGGTAAATAGGCGGCTCCAGCCTTCAATATCCCAAAAATAACGGGCATCAAATGTTCTTCTCTTTCCAGCATGATGCCTACCAGATCGCCTGTTTTCACCCCTGCCACTTCCCGCAGGTAAGCGGCGATGCGATCGGCCCGGTCTTTCAGCTCACTGTAGGAAATAATTTTATTGTTCACGTACAACGCCGGATGTGCCGGCACTTGTATCGCTTTTTCATCAAACAGGTCCATCACGGTGACTCCCTGCGGATACCAGGTGGTAGTGTCCTGATTATTGTTTATCAGTGCCTGCTGTTCTGCTGCCGGCAGTATGTGTATCTCTCCAATTGTCTTGTTACTGCCGGTAATGATTTCCTGTATCAGCTGCTGCAAATGCAGCGAGATACGCGCGATCCATTCCGGCGTATATACTTCCGCGTTGTAGTCGAACCGTACGGCCATCTCGGTGCCCGGCACCATCACTACTGTCAGGTCATAACTGGTACGTTCCGATACACTGATATGACTGATGCGATAATCTTCCTGTTGTCCGTTCTCTCCGATCTGCTGTGCAATCGGAAAGTTTTCAAATACGAGGATGTGATCAAAGAGATCTCTTCCCGGCAGGCTAACGCCTTGTATAGCCGGCAATGCGAGATAATGATACGGTTCTCCGGCGATGGCTGTTTCCTGCATGTTGCGCAGCATATCCCCGATAGTACCGGCGACATTATACCCCAGCCTCACCGGTATGGTATTGATAAAGAGGCCTACCATCGTTTCAATACCGGGAATCGCAGCCGGCCGGCCGGATACGACGGCGCCAAACACCACTTCCGTTACGTTGGTATACTTCGCCAGTAACAGCCCCCAGGCAAACTGAAAAATAGTATTCAGCGATACTTCATATGCTCCCGATATCCTTTCCAGCAAACCGGTTTGTTCTTTGGAAAACAATAGTTGCTGCGATTGATGGGTATAGGTGATCTGTTCTGATGTTTTTCCCTGTCGCAGGCTGGCCCGATGGTCATACCCATCGAGGTAATTTCTCCAGTAAGACAACGCTTCTTCCCGGTCCCGCTTTTCCAGCCAGCTGATGTAACCGGCATACCGGCTCACCGCAGGTAATGCCGCCCGTTTTGCTCTTTTGGCGGCAGCATACAAGGCACTGAAATCATTGGTAATAATGCCCATACACCAGCCATCCATCAGTATGTGATGATGACTCCAGATAAAAACATACCGGTCATCTGCCCGACGTAATACCTGCAATCTTACCAGCATATCTTTTGTGACGTCAAAGGGCCTTGCTTTATCCTCGTCCCGGTACTGTTGCAGGATGGCAGCTTCCTCTCCGGCGATACAAGCCTCGCGAATATCTACCTCACGTACTTCCATCTCCCGGGATTTCAATACTACCTGCAGACTACGATCCAGGTCTCTATGCAGGAAAACTGTACGCAGGATATCATATCGCGCGACGAGTTCATTCGCACTTTGCCGGATCAGCGTCATATCCAGTTCCCCCTCTATCTCCAGCACCAGTTGTATGAAATAACTGTCGGTATCTATGAGTGAATGAAACAACATGCCCTCCTGCATCGGCGATAACGGATATACATCTGCCACCGGGTATTGTTGTTGCAATTGATCCAGTAACGATAATTCCAGGCGGTTGTAAGTCAGGTCGGATGGACTCAGCAATGTACCGCCGTAATCACTGCAATAATGAATGAGGGTAATTAATTGTTTTTCATATGCCGCCATCAACGCCGTTATCGTCGCTGGTGCATATTGATCCGGACTATAGGCAAGCTGCATAAACAGTTGTCCGCCGGAGATATTGCCGCTGATGGTCCAATCATGCAACAGCGCTCCCTGGGGAGATATGTCGGCCCCATGTGGCGCACCAGAAATCCGGTACACCTGATCCCTGGTATCCGCATCAAACTGCCCCAGGTAGTTGAAGCTGATCTGTGCACCACTGCGGCCAATGGCGCCGGTATAATAACGATGTAATAAATAATCTGTTCCCTGCTGCGGTACCTGCCGCAATGACTCTTTCACGGTACGGATAACAGCCGGTAGTGCGCTGCCTTGTTTTTCCAGTATCACCGGATAAATGCTGGTGAACCAGCCCACCGTACGGCTTACATCCATACCTGCTTCCTGTGTATCGCGGCCGTGTCCTTCCAGGTCGATCTTTACCGCAGTTGTACCATATTGCACTTCCAGTGCCAGCAATAAAGCGGTCAGCAACAGGTCATTAATCTGTGTATTAAAGGCCACCGGTGCGGTCGTCAGCAAACGGGTCGTCACGTCTCCGCTCAGGCGGAAAGAAGCCTGTTGCAGGTTACCGAATAGACCGTTGCCGGCGGGGTAGTCACGCGGAACAATCCGTGTATCCGTTTCCGTTACTTTCGCCCAGTAGGCCAGTGTGTCTGCAAAAGCGGGGCGCTCCGTACAGGCCTGTACGTGCCTGGACCATAACAGGAAGGCGTCTGTTTTTAGCGGCAATGATAACGGCTGCTGTTGTTGCAGTTGCGCATATAAAGTGGCGATATCTTCAAACAAAATCCGCCAGGAAACCCCGTCTATTACCAGATGGTGTACGATTATCAGCAGGCGGCTGCCGGTTGGTGTCTGAAACAATCCTAATTGCATCAGCGGGCCGGTTGCCAACGATATACCTGCCTGTAGCTTGTCTGCATGTGCCGCCAAGGCAGCATCCACATCTGCCACTTCATTCAGATCATACACGGTAAGGCCCAACTCCTGCGTCTCTTTATTACGCAGGCGCCATGCGCCATCCTCCTCTTCAAACACCATCCGCAAGGCATCGTGATGCGATTGCAGTTTTTCAAATATTTGCCGCACCAGCGATTCGGACAGCGTTGTTTCAAAATGCAGCAACACGGACTGATTGAAATGATGCCGCTCCATTGTAACGGTATCATAAAACCAGCGCTGCACCGGCGTCAGCGGCGCTGTGCCGGCAACAGTTCCCTGCATGGCTACCCGTACTACCTTTTTCAGGTGAGGCGCCAGCTGCCGGATGGTGCGATGATGAAACAAATCACGCACCGGCAATTCATAGCCGGCATTCCGCATCCGGGAACTGATCTGTATAGATTTGATGGAGTCGCCTCCTATCGCGAAAAAATTATCGGTCATGCTCACGGCGGGAATACCCAATACCTTGGCCCACACCGCTGCCAGCAGTTGTTCTTCTTTTGTTACCGGCGGCACATACGCTCCTCCTGCTGCCGCTTCCGGCTCCGGCAGGGCTTTGCGGTCCAGCTTCCCATTCGGCATTAACGGCAATACTTCCAGCTGCATCAGGTAAGCCGGTACCATATATTCCGGTAGTCTTTCCTGCAGATAAGCGCGTAGCAATGCGGTATCGATCGTTGTAGCGGCCACATAATAGGCTACCAGGCATTTGTCGCCGTTTATTTCTCTCGCTACTACCGCCGCAGCCTGCACCTCATCATGGCTTTGCAGCTGGTGTTCTACTTCACCTGGCTCAATACGGAAGCCTCTTATTTTCACCTGTTCATCAGTACGGCCCAGGTATTCCAGGTTACCGTCCGGCAGCCATCTGACCAGGTCGCCGGTTTTATAGAGCCGTTCCTGCAAACGGCTGTCGTATACAAATTTTTCGGCTGTCAATGCCGGATTGTTGAGATAGCCCTCTCCTAATCCGGCACCGGCAATACATAATTCGCCAGCCACGCCCGCAGGCAGCAACTGTCCTGTTTTACCGGTTACATACAGCCGCATATTACTGGCCGGTTTACCAATCGGTATGATTCCGGCAGGGCGCGACAGGTCACATGCATACCAGGTGGCCAGCACCGTCGCCTCAGAAGGCCCGTACAGGTTTACGAGGCGGGTTTGGCAATGCCGGTATAAGGTAGCTGCAAATACGTTTACACTGTCTGTTTTCAACGCCTCCCCACCGGCAAACATCAGCCGCAGCGAAGCGAGGGTATTATAATCAAATGTGTCATCCGGATAAGACAGGAACGCATGCAACATGGAAGGTACAAAGTTGATCACGCTCACCTGGTGGCGGGCAATCGTCCGGGTTATTTCCAGGGGGTCCTTCTCTCCTCCCGGTGGCAGCAGGCAAAGCGAAGCGCCGGTACCTACCCACCAGAAAAGTTCCAATACAGAGAAATCAAATATGACAGGCGTTTTCAGCAACAGTACATCCTGTTCCTCCAACACAAATTCCCGTTGCAGCCAGCAGATGAGGTTCACCAATCCCTGATGCCGCAGCATAGCGCCTTTAGGCGTGCCGGTGGAACCGGAAGTATAAATCACATAGGCCAGACTATTGCTGCTGACTACTACCGGTTCTCCGGCAGGTGTGGCATACATCACCGGTAATACGTCATCGAGGTATACCGGTGTTACCGGTAGTTGTACGTCTTCGGGTATATAGGTCCTTCGGGTAATTATTTGTTGCGGGGCCGCATCTGTCAGCAGAAAACTGATCCGTTCTGCCGGAAAGAAGGGATCTACGGGGAGATAGGCGGCACCGGCTTTCAGGATGCCAAATATCAACGGTACCAGGTGTTCATCTCTTTCCAGCATTACTGCTATCAACTCACCGGTACTAACGCCAACGATGGTACGCAGATAAGTGGCGATTGCCTCTGCTTTGTCTTTCAGTTCGCGGTAAGTCAGCTGTCCGTTGTCATACCGGAGGGCGATGTTGTTGGGGGTACGTGCCACCTGTTCCTCAAACAATGTCATGATGTTGGCCGCTTCCGGATAGGCTACCCCTGTATTATTATACTGTACGGTCAGCAATTCTTTTTCTGCTGCCGGTAAGATATCGATGTCCTGCAACACGATGCCGGGATGGACACATATCTGTGTGATGATCTGGCGGAAATAACCAGTCAGCCTGTCTATCGTTTCCGCTTTAAACAGGTCCGTGGCATACTCCACCTGAAAGTGCAGCCGCCCTTCGGATGCCGTTGCAGAAAAAGTGAGATCAAATTTTGAGACCGGCGGTGCATAGTCAAATGGTTGCAGGGTAATATCCGGCATCCGCAGCGTAGGCCGCTCAAAATTCTGTAAGGTGAATACGGTATCAAACAAGGGATTGTGCGCCATATCGCGGGCGAGTTGCAAATCATCAATCAGTTTTTCATATGGATACAACTGATGTTCAAAACACGCCAGGGTACGGCTTTTCACGGTAGTGAGGAAATCACGGAAAGTACTGCTACCGATCGGCCGGTTGCGTAACGGTACCGTATGTACGAACATACCCATGATGTTTTCCAGGCCGGCGATGTCTCTGCCCGCAGTAGAAGTACCGATCACTACATCTTCGGTATTGCATAGTTTACTGAGCAAAATATTATACACCGCCAGCAACGTCATAAACAACGTAACTCCTTCCTGCGCGGCGATTGCCTTCAAGGCGCCCGTTGTTTCCCGATTGAGTACAAACGTGCGTGTATCGCCGGCATAGGTTTTGGCAGCGGGCCGTGGAAAGTCGGCAGGTAGTTCCGGTACCGCGGGCATATCCGCAAATTCGCTGAGCCAGAACTGCCGCTGACGCGTGATCTTATCCTGCTGTGCGGGACTTTGCAGCCATTCTGCATAGTCTTTATAGGTGAGTGACAAGGCCGGCAACTGCTGCTGATTGTACAGTTGCATAAAGTCCCTGATCATTATACCCTGTGATACACCATCTGCAATAATATGATGCATATCCACCATCAACAGGTGTTCATCGGGCGCTATGGCAATGAGCGCCGCACGGAAGAGCGGGGCGCGGCTGAGTTCAAACACCTGTACCTGCTGTTGTACGACGGCGACTGCAGGTGTTTCACCGGCTGTTATATAGGTTACTTCAAAATCTATGTCTGTTTCGATCTGTTGCACCGGTGCGCCATCTGCCAGGTGAAAGGAAGTACGCAGGCTCTCATGTCGGGTCACCAGCGTTTTAAAAGCATGGCTAATTCTTTCCCGATCCACTGTTCCCACCAGTTTCACTACCTGGGGCAGGTTGTAGGCTACGGATGACTTATCCAGTTCCTGCAGGAAATACAGTCTTTGCTGTGCTGCCGACAAGTGATAGGTTGGCTGATGTGGTGCGCGGGGAATCACAGTCACGCCGCTGCTGTTCACCTTTTCAAAAAAAGCGACGATCTCCGGTTTACGGGCTTTGATCTCTGTAATGATCTCCTTACTTAATACTTCTTTATCAGCCTTTATCTTTACTTCATCCTTATCTACTGTAAGAATGATGTTATGTTCCTTTCTCAGGCTGGTGATATATTCATCGATTCTCATATAGTAATTTCAATGGTTTGATCATTATCTGTCAGCTGGTGATTCAGCTGCCGGATAGTAATGATGTAATCTGATAACTGCCGTACCGTTTCGCGGTCAAATACATCCTGCAGGGAAAGTCCGATACCGAAGTGATGATTGATGCGGCTGACCAGTTTCGCCGCGGTAAGGGAGTGCCCACCCAATACAAAGAAGCTTTTGTTGACACTGATTGCATCCGCGGCTATTTCCAGCATTTCCGCCCAGATAGTCACCAATTGTTCTTCTGTTTGATTGGCTGGCGGTGCATCCGCTACCGTAGCTCCCCACACCGGTTCGGGCAATGCCTTTCTGTCTACTTTTCCATTGCGGGTAACGGGAAATTTCGGGAGATACATAAAACAGGCCGGTATCATATAATCCGGTAATTTCTCCCGCAGATATTTCAGCAGGGCCGTTTCATCGATGAGGGTTTTGGCCGCATAATAAGCAACAAGGTACTTTTCCTTCTCTCTTATACTGGCCATAACAGCCGTTTCCAGGATATCCGGATAGAGAGAGAGCTGCCATTCTATTTCGCCCAGTTCGATGCGGTAACCTCTTATTTTCACCTGGCTGTCGTCGCGGCCCAGGAATTCAATCGTACCATCTTCCAGCCAGCGGGCATAATCACCGGTACAATACAGGCGTTGCCCTGGTATGAGCGGATGTGTGATGAATTTTTCATCTGTCTTCTTTTGGTCTTCCACATACCCTCTTGCCAATCCGCTGCCGGCAATACATAGCTCACCGGCTACGCCTACCGGCTGCAGCTGTCTGTTTTTATCCAGGATCAGTACGCGTTTATTGGGAATCGGTTTACCAATCAGGTAGTGTTCCCGGATACCGGCGTAAGGCAGCGCGGTATAGGTAGTCCAGATGGTATCCTCCGTAGGTCCGTACAGGTTATACACCCGGAACGGGAAGGTATGCGCAGGAATATAGTTTAACCGGTCGCCGGCTATGTTCAGCACTTTCAGGGCAGATGGCGTAGTGTCCCACTCCATTTCCAGCAGGTGCTGTGCGATGACGGTCGGTTGAAAGGTAATTTCAATCTGATGGGCTATCAGCCACGCTTTCATATCTTCCGGTGAAAACCTGACAGCAGTTGGTGCGATGTGCAAACAACCACCCTGTGTAAGACAAGGCCAGATTTCAAAAGCGGCGGCATCAAAAGTTATATTGGCCACCTGGCTCATCGCGGTACCGGCTTTCCCGCCAAAAAGCGCCTGGTGATAATACAGCATGTTCACCAGTCCTTTGTGCTCAATTTCCACGCCTTTAGGCGTACCGGTGGTACCGGATGTATAGATGGTATAGATGAGGTCTTCCGGTAACACAGACACTACAGGAGCAGGCGTGTCCGGCAGTACTTTATCGAGCTGCACTTCATACAACAACTCCGGATCGATGATAGCAGCGGCGCCGGGCTTACTTTTTAAAACAGCCGGTTGTATCAGCAACAAACGCGCCCCGCAATTCCCCACAATATATTCATTTCTGGCAGCGGCGATATCCGGCGATAATACCACATAGGCACATCCCGCTTTTAGCACCCCCAGCATGGCGGCAATCATTTCTGCAGAAGGGGTATACAGCAACGCAATCTTATGGTTGCCGGCCACCGGGCATCTTCTTTTTATTTCCTGCGCGATGTAATTCGCCTGGTTATTCAATGCACCATAACTCAATACTACTTCCTCATGTTGCACAGCTGTTTTTTCCCGATCGGCAGCTACCTGTGCTTCAAATAAACCAATGACCGTTTTATCGGTAGGATACACGACATCGTGCGCATTAAAATCATGCAGGATGCGGTGCTTTTCGATATCCGGCAATATTTCCAGCGTTGCAATACGATGGTCTGTGCCGGCGGCAATTGTCGTAATGACCTGCTGCAGACTGGCTGCCATGTGTGCGATTAGTCGCTGATCATAGATCACCGGGTTATAATCCAGCCGGAGTATACTATCCGTACCGGGTATCAATACCACATGAAAATCATAATTACTCTGATCAACTGTTTGCAGGCCGGATACTTCGTAGTATTCTCCTGTGGCAGCATCTATCACAGTTGTTCCCTGTACTTTTTCAGACACCGGATAGTTCTCCACAATCAGGAGATGATCGAGTAATGCCCTGCCAGGTACACTCTGTGCTTGTATTTCGGGCAATGCGCTGTGATGATGTGCCGATGCTTCCAGCGCTTCGTCCTGCATGCGCCGCAGCAGACTGCCTACCGTATCTGTTTCCTGGTACTGCACACGCACCGGAATGGTATTGATAAATAATCCGACGATGGCTTCCACGCCTGCAATTTCGCCCGGCCGGCCCGCCACTACGCCCCCAAACAACACATCGGTTGTATTGTTGTATCTGGCCAGCACAATACCCCAGGCCATTTGCACCAGGGTACTCAGTGTCACGCGTTGCGTGGTACATACACGCCGGAGTTGCTCCATCAGTGTAGCCGGCAACGTTAGTGTTTCGCTGAGGCGGGTATGCTCCGCACCAGCCTCACCGGCTTTTTTCTTCCGGGGCACGCCTACCGGACTTTCATAACCCGCTAAATAATGGCGCCAGAAATCCAGGGATTGTTTATGATCCTGTTTACACAGCCATTCAAAATAATGGGCATAGGGTGCTACCGGTGGGAGCTGCGCGTCCTGGCCATGTCTGGCGGCGAGGTACAGGGCTTTGAAGTCCTGCACAATGATCCCCATACACCAGCCATCCATGAGAATATGGTGATAGCTCCAGATAAATTCATATACCGTATCGCTGACATGCAGTACGGTTAACCGGAACAGATGCCCCTGCGCCAGGTCAAATTTCTTATGTTTGTCCAGTAACTGATGGGCGGCTATCGTTGCCGTTGCGCCGCGTTCCCGGCATTCTTCGCGGACATCCTTATAGCAGAAATCCGCTTTGCTTTCCCGGAGTACCACCTGCAACGCGCGGGAAAACTCACCGCGTGGAAATACCGTCCGCAACGCTGCATAGCGCCGTACCAGTCCATTCAGACTGTGCTCCACTGCGTTGATGTCCAGGGTGCCTTCCAACTGATAGCTCAATTGCACGAAGTAATAACTGGCAGCGGCATTCAGCTGCGCGTGAAATAGCATGCCCTCCTGCAGGGAAGACAAAGGATAAATATCTTCCAGCTGATAGTCGGCCTGCAATGCGGCAAGCTGGGCGGCCGTCAGGCCTTTATAAGTTAACCCGCCTGCAGGCGCAGCAGGTTGTTCCGGCAGCACTGCTTGTTCCATCTTCCTTACCAGCTCTCCGATTTGACGGGCGGTAAAAATATCTTTTATAGAAAGCCGGTAACCGGCGGCCTGCAAGCCTGAAATGATGAGAATGGATTTAATGGAATCACCGCCGAGGGCAAAGAAATTATCGGCCATGCCTACCCTGTTTACTTCCAGCGCTGTTGCAAACACGGTTGCCAGCAGCTGTTCGGCCGGGGTTTGCGGTGCGATGTATTCCTGTGCTGCGGCGATGCCGGGCGCCGGCAACGACAGGCGGTCCAGTTTACCATTGGGCGTCAGTGGCAACGCTTCCAGTGGTATGAGGTATGGCGGTACCATGTAGTAAGGCAGGCGCTCACTCAGCTGTGCGCGGATGAAGGTAATATCCGGCGTATCAGTAGTAACCACATAGGCCATCAATACCGCCTCTCCTTTCTCCTTGCCGGCAATTACTACGGCTTCCTTCACACCGGCAATATCCTGCAGGCATTTTTCAATTTCACCCAGCTCAATCCGGAAGCCACGTATCTTCACCTGTTGGTCTTTCCGGCCCGCATAGGCCAGATTCCCATCCGGCAACCAACGGGCCATATCACCGGTGTTATATATATTTTTTCCTGGTACAAAAGGATGCGGGATAAATCTTTCCAGCGTCAGCTCCGGCCGGTCCTTATATCCGGAGGAAAGGCCTTCCCCGCCGATATACAGTGCGCCGGTAACACCGGCAGGTACCAGTTGCAGATAATTGTCGAGTATATAGATCTGTGTATTGCGCATCGGCTTACCAATGCTGATGGTGGTAATTTCCGCTTCAAACGGATACATACAGGACCAGATGGTTGTTTCCGTAGGTCCGTACATGTTATAGATGCGCAAGGTTTTATTTTCGGTACGTAGTTCCTGTATCAGCGGCAGCGGCAAAGCTTCTCCCCCTACCATCAATTGTTGCAGCGATGCCAGAAACCGGCGGGAATGCGGGTCTTCCCGCAATAATCGAATAAAGGACGGTGTAGATTGCAGCATCGTCACCGGTGGATACCCCACCGTATTTTCCGCCTGCAGGTAACGGTCCAATCCACTTAAGGATACATCAGCAGGATGAATGATAACAGATATACCATGACATAACGTCCAGCACAGTTCCAATACAGAAATATCAAAGGAGGTACTGGTCACTGCCAGCATAACGTCGTGTGCGTTTATTTCTATATGATCATTCAGGCCTGCAAAGAAATTCACCACATTGCGATGATGGATCATTACGCCTTTGGGCGCGCCTGTAGAACCGGATGTATAGATAACATAACAAAGATCCCGGGGCGAAACAGACACCTCCGGCGCCGTAGCCGCATAGGCTGCCTGTTCTGCCTCACTATACCACAATACAGCGCGTTGGTCAGCTATGCCAGTATCATACGCCTCATTAGTCAGCAATACCTGTGCTTTACTTTCCTGCAGAATATAAGCTACCCGCTGGGCAGGATACGATGGATCTACCGGTACATAGGCTGCTCCGGTTTTTAATACTGCCAGCAGGCTTATCAGCAGTTTTTCAGAACGTTCCAGCATAATCGCGACCAATTGCCCTGCCCCTACCTGGTGCGTTGCGATCAGCCGCCGCGCCAGCCGGTTGGCCTGTTCATCCAGTTCCCGATAAGTAAGCGCCACATCAGCAAACATCACGGCTGTTTTATCGGGGGTACGCTGTACCTGTGCCGCCAATAAACTAACAAGGGTATCTTCTTCCGGAAATGCGCCCTGCGTATCATTAAAAGCATGCAGCAGGTTGAACTTTTCTGCTGCCGGCAAAAAGTCGATGGCAGCAATCCGGATATCGGGTGCAGCAATGATGGCTGCTATAATATTTTCAAAGTAACAGATCGCACGGCGGATCGTTTCTTCTTTAAACAGTGCCGTTGCATATTCCAGCTGCCACTGCAGTTGGTCTGCTTCCTCCGCAACGATCAGCGTCAGGTCCAGTTTCGCTACCGGATGCTGATAAGTGTAAGGCGTCAGCGTGAGCCCCGGGATATCCCAGGAAATGTCGTCGAAGTTCTGATACAGAAACAACACATCAAAAAGCGGATTCCGGCTCAGGTCCCGTTCCAGCTGCAGCTGCTCTACCAGCGCTTCATAGGGATAGGCGCTGTTGTTGAAACTTTCCAGCGTACTGGCTTTCACGTTAGCAAGCAATTCCCGGAAACGCAGGCTGCCTACCGGTCGGTTTCGCAGGGGCAGGGTATTGATAAATACACCCGGTATTTTTTCTGCATCTGCATGTTCCCTCCCGGCTACCGGCGTACCAATGACCACGTCTTCCTGGTTACTGAGTTTGCCCAGCCATACATTGTATACCGCCAGCAATACCATAAAAAGGGTACTTCCTTCCTGTGCGGCCAATTGTTTCAATGCAGCAGTGGTGGCTGGCGTGGTGGCAAAATGGATCGTATGCCCCGCATAATTCTTCACTGCGGGCCGCGGATAATCTGCCGGCAGTTCCAGCGCGCTGGCCGGTTCTGCAAAGGTCTGCATCCAGTAAGCCCGTTGCTGACTGATGGCATTTTGCCGGTCGGGACTTTGCTGCCATTCTGCATAATCTTTATAGTGCAACCGCAAAGGCGGTAGTTCCTCATCACGGTAAGCTGCTACAAAGTCCTGTACCAGCACACTTTGGGATACCCCATCATTGATGATATGATGCATATCGAGCCACAACAGCTGCGTCGTATCCGCGCCCGTGATTAATCCCGCACGGAATAATGGCGCGGCTTCCAGGTCAAACGGACGGATAACGTTGCCGATGCTGTGTGTAATATCGGCGCCTGCCACCTGTTGTTCCAGTGAAAACGAAACGGTTTCCAGCACCTGTTGCATTACGGCGCCCTGCACAATCGCAAAGCGGGTCCGTAAAATTTCATGGCGTTGTATCAACCGCTCAAAGGCACGGGATAACTGTTCCGGGTCTGGTATCCCTTCCAGGCGCAGGAAATAAGGCATATTATAGGCCAGCGAAGAACGATCCAGCTGGTATAAAAAATACAATTGTTGCTGTGCTGCTGTTACCCGGTACCAGGACTTGCTGTCTGCAACAGGTATGGGCGTATAGGTAGCGGTAACAGCTGCGGATATCAGCATGGCCAGACTGCTGATATCCTGGTGGGTAAATACTTCCTGCAGGGAGATGGTTACCTGGAAGTGTTTGAATATTTTATTCAGCAGCACTGTGGCTTTCAGGGAATGCCCTCCCAATTCGAAGAAGCTGGCTTTTCTGCTGATCAGCTCCTGCGGGACTTTCAGCACTTCTGCCCATATGGCTGCCAGTGCCACTTCGGTATCATTGGCCGGCGCCAGGTACCCGGTACCTGCTTCCAGCTGTGGATCCGGCAAAGCAGCTCTGTCTGTTTTTCCATTGGATGTCAGCGGCAGCTGCTCCATCCGCACAAAATAGGATGGCAGCATATAATCCGGTAGTTTACCGGAAAGGAAACTACGGAGCGCCGGTGCGGCTATTTCTGTGGCAGATACATAGTAAGCAATCAGGTATTTATCTTCTTCCTGTTCCCGGGCAATGACCACGGTTTCTTTCACACCCGGATATTTTCCCAGCTGTCCTTCTATCTCTCCCAGCTCTATCCTGAATCCCCGCAGCTGTACCTGGTGGTCTATTCTGCCAATGTATTCCAGGTCGCCACTGGCTAGTATTCTGCCGAGATCACCTGTTTTATACAATCGTTGTTCCGGATAATAAGGGTGCGGTACAAAAACGCGTGCTGTCAGTTCCGGTTTTCCCAGGTAGCCTCTCGACACACCTTCTCCACCTACATACAACTCTCCTATTACGCCACGTGGCACCAGCTGCCGGTGCTGATCAAACAAGAATACCGACAGGGTTGGAATTGGTTTACCAATATTACTGTTGTTATTTTTTATCTCCTCCGCGCCGATCTCCTTATAGGTGACATGCACAGTGGTTTCTGTAATTCCAAACATATTCACCAGCTGCACACGCGGATATCTTTCATACCAGGTATCCAGTTTGGCAGGTGACAACGCCTCTCCGCCAAATATAACGTAACGCAGCGCAGGCAAGGATGCCGGACCAACCAATTCTTCCCGTATCAGGTTATAAAAAGCACTGGGCGTCTGGTTCAGTACCGTGACCTTTTCTTCCCGCAAAATATCCAGATAGGCAGCGGTATCCCGTGCCATCATTTTTGGAATAATCACTAACCGGCCACCAAACAACAAGGCGCCATACATTTCCCATACACTGAAATCGAAGCAATGACTATGGAACATGGTCCAGACATCTCCCGGGCCGAAATCAAACTGAAATCCGTCGTTAAAGAACAACCGCACCACATTGCGGTGTGTTACCATCACCCCTTTGGGATGACCAGTGGTACCGGAGGTATAGATAATATAACAAAGGTCTGCAGGATGATTACGGTAACGGGCAAACGAAATATCCGGAGATGCGTCGGCGGCATCTTCCAGGTATATCACTGCCGGACCGGCCGGCACTTTTTCTTCAAATGCCCGGCTGGTTAATAGCAGCTGTGTACCGCTATCTTGCACCAGGTACTGAATACGTTCTTCGGGGTAGTCCACATCAATGGGCAGGTAGGCGCCACCGGCCCGGAGAATAGCCACCATCCCAATGACGGTATCGATGGAGCGGTCTGCCAGCAATGCTACAATCGTATCGGCTTGTACGCCTTTGCTCACCAGACATGCAGCAATCCTGTCGGCCGCCCGATCCAGTTCGGCATAGGTTACCTGCTGATCGCCCAGCTTGATGGCGATATTGTCGGGCACCCGTACGATCTGTTCCTCGAGGAGATCGGTAATAGTTTTGTTGGTAGGGAAAGATACCTGTGTATGATCAAAACGCTGTAGTAAGCGTTGTTCTTCTTCGGCAGCGATGGCCGTCAGTTCACCCAGGCCGGTCAGCGGAGCCGCCAGCAGGTTGCCCAGCAAGGTAATATAATGTGTCAGCAACGTTGTGATGGTACCCGGATCAAAATAATCTGCGTTGTAGATCATATTACCCTGGATCGTATCTCCATTATCTGATAGTAGCAGATGCAGATCATACTTACCATATCCATTGTTGGTGGCTGTTGTTGTAATATTTAGTCCGGCTACCGGTGGCAGGCTATCGGGCGGTGTTTCATACTGGAAAAGGATGTCAAACAAGGCGGTGCGGCTCATGTCTTTTCCCGGCGCCAGCTCTTTCACCAGTTTATCAAAAGGAATAGCTGCAAAAGACATTCCCTGTGCTTCCGCTGCTTTTAACACGTGCAGATAATTCCGGAAACAGCTTTCATCGGTAATATCGCTTTTCAATACCACCAGGTTGGCTACAGGCCCTATTACGTTTTGCGAAAAGGGCGTGTTGCGATTGGCAGCACTGGTACCGATGACGATTTCATCATGTCCGCAATACTTGCGCAGCAACATTTTAAAAGCTGCCATCCATACAATGCGGATGGGTACTTCCTCCTGTGCAGCCACCTGTGCCACTGCCTGGTACAGGCTATCCGGAATGTGGACGGTTGCCGAAGCAGCCGTATAAATATGAATGGCCGCCCTGCTGCGATCAGTAGGTATCTCCAGTGCTTTCACCTGCTGCCCCAGGTACTGTTTCCAGTAATGCAGGTACCAGGGTTCCAGTTTCAGCAAGCTTTCCTGCTGCCATAAACCGAACCCGCGATAAGACAGGCCGGTATATTTTTCCGGTGCGGTACTGCCGTTCAGCAATGCCTGATAATTGCGCAACAGTTCATCCCGCAACAACCATACAGTGTGCCGGTCTGCGATGGCATGATGAAAAACGACCAGCAACTGATACTCGTCGGTTGCGGTGTGTATCAGGACTGCCCGAAACAAGGCTGCTGATAAGTCAAAAGCCGTGTTGATCCAACGGTGCAGACGGGGCTCCAGCTCCGCTGGTTGTTCGCGCAGATCTTCTTCTTCCCAGAAAAAATCTTCACTGGTATGTATTTCCTGAAAAGGTGTTTCTTCTTTATTAATAATCCGGGTGCGGAGTATATCATATCGTTGTACCAGCCAGCCGATGCTCTTTTTGAGCCGGTCGGGCTGTAACGCGCCTTCAAAGCGGAGGAGCAGCGGAATATTATGATACACCGGTCCTTTTTCATACAGAAAACCTGCTTCAAACCGATCGATAAACCACAGACGTTCCTGGTGATAAGAAGCTGGTGTGAGACCTCCCTGCGGCAGCTTTTCGGGCAGGTATTGCGCCTGCTCGTCCCATATCGCCTGGCGTTCTGCTGCGGTAAACAAACTGACTTCCCCGGCTGACTTGCTGCTGTTGCGAAGTATTTCCTGCAGCGCCATAAAGAAGCGGGTAGCCATTTCCGCCGCGAAGCCATCACTGATCTTATCTGTTTTATATACGAACTCGATCTCCAGCGCTTCTTTAAAAAACACATATATACCAAAGGGGATACTGGTATTTTCATATACTTCCCGCAGGGAGATCTGAAAGGTTTGTTGTTGGGTAATGCTTTCATCCAACGGATAGTTTTCTATCGCGATGATCACATCAAAAAGATCTGCTGCCGGTTTTAACCGGAGTAGTTGTTTGATATCAAAATAAGAGGTAGTACAAAACTGGTTCACCTGGATGATATCGTTGTTCACGGTAGCTACCAGCGCCGACAACAACGTCTGTTGTTCGAGCTTCACCCGGAAAGGAACGGTATTCATGAAGTTGCCGATCACCGACTCACTTCCCCGTATTTCCGGCTCCCGGCAGGATACCGTTGTTCCAAACACCATATCTGCCTGCTGCCGGTGTTTATACATCAACAAGGCATAGGCAGCATATATGACAGCAGCCTTTGTTACTTTGTGGCTGGCAGAAAATTGTTCCAGTTCCTGCGCCGGTATGCTGTAATGTTTTCTTCGCAGCAACCGCTCCGTTGTGGTGCCGGTGAAATCTTTCGTCAGCGGTGTAAAGTGATACCCCTGCAGATACTGTTTCCAGAAACCACCTTCTCCTTCGCCCAACCGCTTTCTTTTAATCCGCTGCACCACTTCCTTATAGGGAATTTTCACCCGGATCTCCGGGGCCTGCTGCTGTAGCAGCCTGTGATAGTTGCCCAGCAGTTCCTTTAGCAGTAAGGCGGTACTCCAGCCATCGTAGAGAATATGATGATGGGTGATACTGAAAATATAGGTACCGGCTGTTTGTTTCAGCAGGGTAAAACGAATAGGTAATACGGTCAGGTCAAAGCGCTGATGACGATCTGCGGCTATGTATTCCGCTGCTGTGTGCTGTGTGGCAGACAGGTCTATATATTTAAAATCAATCGGGTGTTGTTTGAGTATAATATGCAGCGGTTTACTCACCTTCTCCCAGCTAAACACAGACCTTAACACCTCGTTGCCCGCCTGCACAGCGTAGATGGCCTGTTCCAGCACATCTGCCTGCAGGGCGCCTTCCAGCAGAAAAGATACCTGCACATTATACAGGCTGTTTTCCGTTTCTTTCAGGTAATGAAAAAACATGCCTTGCTGGATACCGGTTAATTCGATAATATCCTGGATATTGGATTTTTCAATTCTGCCGTTCATAGGGTTGCTGTTTACTATATAGAATATGCGCGGTAAGACGGGTTATCAGCTGGCGGGTATATAATTCCGGCCCATGCCTACCAATACCTTTCTGTCGCCGGAAAACGGTTCACGGCCATGCGTGAACAACATATTATCCAGCAGCAGCAGGTCCTGGTTTTCCCATTGAAAACTGAATTTGGTATTGTCATACACTTCCCGGATGATGGAGAGCGCTTCTGTATCGATTGGTGTGCCATCACCAAAGTAGGCGTTGCGGGGCAGAAACTCTTCTCCCAGCAGGTCCAGCAAACTTTCCTGTAAGTCTTCCTGCAGGCTGCTCACATGAAAAAGATGCGCCTGATTGAACCACAGTTTTTCTGCCGTTACCGGATGTTGAATCACGCCCTGGTTAATTTGTTTGGTGCGCAGGCCTGTTTCCGTCCACTCAAATCCGATGTTATGCGCCTTGCAGAATGCTTCCACTTCTCCCTTCTCGGTTGTCTGAAATACTTCTGTCCAGGGCAGGTCTACATCGGAGTAATTACGTACGTACATCACTTTTTTGCGTTCAAATTCCTCCCGGATGTCGGCCGGTATTTGCGCATAGGCTACCCTGCTGTCTGATATGGGCGTATTGCCCATGGTGGCAGCCTTTTGTACACACAGGAATCCAATCGTCAGCGGCCAGGTATGCGCATAGGCGTTCTCGTTATGTTGCGGAATGGTTTCTGAAGGATGATATTCGGAAGCGGTATAAATGTTATGCTCTACACTGGTTCTCGGGGTAGAGCGATAGGTGTAGGCGCCTGGCTCACTGCCAAAAAAGAGGGTCAGCATCCGGCTGAATTCTTCTCCGGATTTAATATTCAGCCCTCTTATCAGCAAGGCTCCTTCCTCCGCCAAAACAGCTGCCACTGCCTCTTTGTACTGCACCGCCCAATCTACCGGGGAGATACCGATGTTGGCTGTTTGCAACAACATTTTTCTACCTGCTATTTCCTGTATATTCAGTTTTTCCATGAGCATATATTTTAAATAGGTTTTGCTGTTTTATGCCAGCAAGGCATCCAGGTCGGCCTGGTCCAGGTCAGCGGCATCGAAGTCCGACGGGGTAAAATGCAGTTCGTCTTCGTGCCTGATATGGTGCAGGATCTCCTGCAGTTGTTGTATCAGGGTTTGTTTAAACCAGTCTATTGTAGCCGTATGGTATGCTTTGGTGTTGTAATGGATATCGATGGTGAGTATACCACGGATAATCATGGCATTGAGTTCTATTTTTGCCGTAAGATGATTATGGCCGTCATGCTCGCTGCCATGGGCCTGGCCGCTGTATACAAAGAGATCGTTGTCTAATTCACTGTCGAAGATACCGAGGTAATTAAACCGTACGGCTGTCATGGGTTCTGTTCTTTCATCCAGCGGATGATTCATGCTGCGGAGTATACCATAGCCCATTCCCTTGTGCGGTACGGCTCTGATCTGTTCCTTCACGGCCTTGATGTGTTCTCCTGTCGTATAGCCATGAAGCGATAAGCGCAACGGATACATCACCGTAAACCAGCCCAGCGTGCGGGATACATCCGGATCTTCCAGGTGGCGGCCATGGTTTTCCTGTTCTGTTACCAGCGTGTGTTGCCCGGTCCATTCCCGCAGGGTGAGTGCCAGGGCGGTATTCAACAGGATATTGACATCCGTATGATATACGTGGTGGGCTTCTTTCACCAGGAAAGTGGTTGCCGGCTCCTCCAGGGAAATGGTTACTTTGGCGGCATCTTTGACCAGCCATGCAGCGGGTTCCTCATCCTGTGGTATATCGAATACGGTACTGGTTACGGCTTCCCAGTAAGCTGTTTCTTCTTTCAGGTTTTCCGCCCAGGTCCATGCCGGCAGTTTTCTTTGCCAGTCGGCCAGGGAAGCGGTTTTGCCGGACAATGTTGCCCGCTCGCCTTTTTCGAGCGCCGTATATACGGTATACAGATCTTCCAGCAATACTCTCCAGGAAATACCATCCATCAGCAAGTGATGTGCTGTGATGAACAACAGGGAGGAATAGGTATTTTCCTGTATGATCGCTACTTTCAGCAATAAAGAAGTAGTAATATCAAAGGTACTTTTCAAGGAAACGAAAAGAGAGGAAGACGTATCTTCCGGCTTGTCTGATTCCTGTGTCAGCAGAAACCGGTCTATGGCAATCGGCTCCTCCAGTAACTGGTTATTGTAGTACAATACCTGTTTCGCAGGATGATAGTTCAGGCGCAGACTGTCGTGGTGCCGGATCAGCACCTGCAGCGCTTCTTTCAGGATATTTTTGTCCGGTTCCCGTTTCAGCTGCAGCAATACAGACTGATTATAGTAATGCGGATTTTCGAAACGCTGTGCAAAAAACCAGGCTTCTATGGGCGATAAATCTTTCTCTCCGGCTACCAGTCCCTGCTCATAACGGGCCGTGTCTTCTGTCAGTGTTGCATGTATACTGATCTGTGCAATGGTATGATAGGTGAGAATACTTCTTGCTTTCAGCTGAATACCTTGTTCATACAGGCGGGAGGCAATCTGTATCGCTTTGATGGAGTCGCCGCCCAGCTCGAAGAAATTATCTGTGACCTGGATATTTTGTTCTCCCAACACGTCTTCCCATACGGCGATGGATACTGCTTCTATCCTGTTGGCCGGCGGGCGCGCTGCTGCCAGCTCCCGCACAGATTCCGGATCGGGTAATGCCTCGTAGTTGATCTTTCCGTTTTTCGTCAGCGGGATCATTTCCAGCAGCACAAAATGGGCGGGGATCATGTAATACGGCAGCCGCTCTGCGAGATGACTGCGCCAGGCGGTGACATCCACCGGATGATCTGCCAGGTAGTAAGCACATAAAAACGGTTGCTGTTTTTTACCGGTTCGTAAGGTCACCAATGCATGGCTAACACCCGGATAACCGGCCAGCTGCTGTTCTATACCACCGAGTTCCACCCGGTATCCATTGATTTTCGCCTGCTGATCCCGGCGGCCGATGAAGCCGATATAACCACCCGGTAAACGGCGGGCCAGGTCACCGGTTTTATACAACCGGGCATCGGGCCGGAAAGGATCGGGAATAAATTTCGCTGCGGTCAGTTCCGGTTGAAAAAGATACTCCCGGGCGAGGCCATCACCAGCGATATACAATTCCCCGGCTACACCCGTTGGTACGGGCCGCATGGCCTCATCTAAAATATAGATACCCGTATTGGCGGCAGGCACCCCTATCGGCACACTGGTGGCAGTTTCCTCCGGGTCAAAGCCATGTATCATACAGCCTACTGTGGCCTCCGTAGGGCCGTATTCGTTAAACAGCTCCACCTGACCGCCGAATTTATCGTAAATGTCGCGGGCCAGTGTGGCGTCGAGGTCTTCTCCGCCAATGATCAGTCTTTTCAGGTTACCGGGCGCATTGGACAACAATAGCTTACTATCGCGTACAATACGGAGGTGCGAAGGCGTTAGTTTGATAATATTCACCTGGTTATCCAGGATGACCCGCTCTATCAGCGTACTGTTGCTGCGGCCATCGTCATAAATCACCAGCTTGTTGCCTGTGATCAGCGGACAAAACAACGCCGTGATCGTCAGGTCAAAGGAGATGGAGGTAAACAGGGGGAAGGCGGCCGTTTCATTTCTCACATAGTTTTCTGCGGCCCAGGTGATATAGTTCATCAGTGACCGGTGTTCAATCACCACCCCTTTGGGGTTGCCGGTGGTACCGGAGGTATAAATCACATAGGCCATATCCCTGGCTGTGTTTACCGGCGCCGGACTCTCTCCTGCTTCCTCCTGCAAATGACCTATATGGATAATTAAAGGCGCTTCCTGCCACTTTTCCTCTCCCAGGCTCACGTGGGCCTCATCGCTTGTAATAAGCGCCTTACAACGGCTATTTGTTACGATATAACGGATTTGTTGCGACGGGGTATCGGTATCGATCGGTAAAAATGCACCACCGGCTTTGAGGATGGCCAGTAAACTGATCACCAGCTCCGGTGAACGCCGCAGGAGCACTGCTACAATGCTGTCCGGCACAACTCCCTTTTTCCGCAGGGAGCCGGCCAGGTGATTAGCCCGGTCGTTCAGTTGCCGGTAAGTGAGCGTTTCCTGTTCCCCCACCAGCGCAATACTGTCGGGAGACAGCGCTACCTGCTTTTCAAACCAGGCCTGCATGGTACTGTCTGCAGCATATGCGCGGGCGGTCTGGTTGAATTTATGGATAAACTCCTCGTACTCATAATCCGATAGCAGGGTGAGTGTTGCCACATGCTGCTCCGGTGCGGCCAGCACCCGTTGAATGAGGTTTTCAAAATGTCCGGCAATACGCGCAATGGTATCTTTCCGGAAAAGATCTGTGGCATATTCAATGATGTATACCAACGCTTCTTCTTCATCAAACACCTCCATGGAGAAATCGAATTTCGTATAACCGGTGTCAAAGTGATGCCGGGTAATAGAAAATTCGTCCTGGGGGTTGCGGGGGAAACCCATGTTCTGATACACGAACATATTGTCAAACAAGGGATTCCGGCTCACCTCCCGCCGTAGCTCCAGCTGTTGCAGCAGTGTTTCAAAGAGATAGTCCTGGTGTTGCAGGCTTTCTTTCATTTGCAGACTGCTTTGTTGCAACAGCCCGATAAAAGATTCGGTGGGTTGCACCCGTGTGAGGATCGCCAGGTTGTTTACAAAGATGCCCTGTAGTTCCTGTAGCCCCGGATATCTCCGGCCTGCTACCGGAATACCGGCTATGATGGCAGATTGTCCGGTGTATTTTGACAGCAGTATATTGTATATCGTAAACAGCAGCACATGCAGGGTACAATCATTGGCGGCGGCCAGCGCTTTTAAGCGGGCCGTGGTAGCCACATCCAGACTTCCCGCCACCCGTTCTCCCTTTGTAGAGAAAATAGCCGGCCGCGGAAAATCTGCCGGCAGCTCCAGCAAAGGCAATTCGCCCTGCAGTTGCTCCAGCCAGTAAGTTTCCTGTACTGCCGCCCGGCGTACTGCCGGTCCGTTTTGTTCCCAGGCTGCATAATCTCTGTATTGCAGGGGTAAATCCGGTAATTGTTCTTCATTATACAGCAGCAATAATTCCCGCACAAAGTGATAGACGGACAATCCATCTGAAATGATATGATGAAAATCCAGGAACAACACATGCCTGTCGGAGCCGGTGCTGATCAGTTGTGTACGGAACAGCGGCCCTTTGTTCAGGTCAAAGGGTTGTACCAGGGATTTCAGTTTTTCATTTAATTCATCCATGCTGCAGGCCATACAATTCAGTGCAACAGGGATATCGTCCTTCACCACCATCACCGGTATGTCTTGCATCTCAAATATGGTGCTGCAGGTTTCGTGCCTGGCGACCAGCTGCCGGAGCGCTGTTTCCAGCTGCGGAATACTGATTTTTCCCTGCAGCAGGAAAGCGACCGGAATATTATAGGCCGTAGCTGTTTTATTCAGCTCCCAGAAGTAGTACAATCTTTTTTGTGCAGAAGACGCCGCATAGTAAGCTGCTTTGCCTACAGGCGGTATGAGTATATAATTCAGCTTGCTGCTATTGTCGATGACCGCTGCCTGCTGCCGGATGGTGGGCAGGGTATAAAACTTTTCTGCAGACAGTTCTACCTGAAATTCTTCCAGTACCCGCATGGTGAGTTCTGCTGCTTTCAGGGAGTTACCGCCGGCTTCAAAAAAGGGCTGGTCTATTCCGATATGGTTGTGCTGTAAAACCGTCTGCCACAGCTGTAATAGCCGGCGGCCGGTATCATCCGTTGGCTGTGTGCTGGCAGCTGCCTGTGCGAGCAATCCCTTCATTTCGGTGATGACCTGGTTATAAACACCGTTCCGGTAGTCTTCCAATAAGCGAAAGCGTTGTAACTTCCCACTGGTAGTACGGGGAATATCTTCTACCGGCACTACCTGATTCAAAGCAAACCCCAGGCGGCTGTTTACCGTGGCCAGCACCCGGGCGGCCAATGGCATAAATTCAGCGGTGGTACCTCGGTGGAGTACAAAGGCGAGAATTTCTTCCTGTTGGGTATCATGGTTGAAATAACCCGTCACGGCGGCTTTGTTCAGCTCAATCCCTTCCACGGTTTCCATGATGGCTTCTATATCATGCGGATAATAATTCTGTCCGTTGACAAACAAAATATCCTTAGCCCTGCCGATAATGTACAATTCGCCATTCCGTAAAAAACCGATATCACCGGTTCTGAGCCAGTCATCGGCGGTGATGGCGTTTGCCGTAGCAGTGGGATTATTGTAGTATCCTCCGGTTACATTATCTCCTTTTATCTGCACATGTCCGATGGTCGCGGGCGGTAATTCCTGATCATCATCTGCGGCGATGCGCAATCCACAATCCAGCACCGGTCCTCCTAGCTGTACGAATAATACACCGCCCTTACCGGCTTCTTTTTCAACGATGCCATTTCCCACGTGCAAGTGGTCTCTGTCCAGTGCTATCGCGCTCACCGGCTCATTCAGCCGGGAGATGCTCACGGCCAGGCTGGCCTCTGCCAGTCCGTATACCGGACGCATGGCGCCTTCCGGCAGACCATATTTTTTCAGCGCTGTACTAAATACCGCACATTGCCGGGCGGATACGGGTTCCGCACCGTTATAAATGAGGCGTACGTGTTGCAGATCCCAGTCGGCAGGTTCTTCTTTCCAATGTCTGAGCAGATAATTATAACCGAAATTGGGCGAGCAGATAATGCTTGCTTTATGCTCAACCACTTTATCGATCCATAATGCCGGGCGCCGGATAAAAAGGGCGGGCGGCATCAGGTAATGCTGTATACCGCAATACACGGGGTTCAGGTGGAAGCCAATCAGTCCCATATCGTGGGTAAGTGGCATCCAGCTCAGCATGCGATCGTCTGACGTATAGGCGGCGGCGTGAGAGATGGCGCGTATATTGGTCATCAGGTTCTGATGAGTCAGGACAACACCTTTCGGCTGTCCTGTGGAGCCGGAGGAGAATTGAATAAAAGCAATATCTTCCGGAACAACGGGATATAATACCCCTTCATCCGGGTAATCCAGGGCAGCTGTTTCTTCTAGGAAACAGGCGTTCATGGCGGCATACAACGTATCCAATCCTCTGGCTGCAGCAAATCCGGCCAGTTGTGCTATTTCCTGGCTGTTGCCGATCAGGCGGGGCCGGTTCAGCAAGGGCCATATATTAAAAAGTTTCTGCCGGTGGTCATCTTTTTTACCTACCGACAAAGGAACAGGAATGATTCCGCCCAGGATACAGGCCCAGAAAACAATGACGAAGTTTTTATTGTCGTTGATCTGAAACACCAGTTCATCCTGTGGTTGCATGCCTGCCTGCTGCAAGTATGACAGCCCATGGAGGGCAGCTTTATATAGTTCATGATAGGAAAGAAATTCTTCCTGATTACTTCTTTCAATAAAGGTGACTCCTTTGTCTTTCAACTGGCTTCTTTCCTGCAATATCCTGGCAAGGTTATCAATAGGCATCATAGCAAGTAACATTTACGGGTTTTACCGATTTGAGTTGGACAGTGTCGGTTAACAATGATCGTTCGTATGCACAGCTCCGCCACCTGTAACGACAACATAATAAAAGGCTGTACCGGCGTGCGTCGCCGGCCTTACATTATTTTCGGAACAGGAAACTGCTGTATTTTTTTTTGCCGGGAATAAATGATAGATGACAGTTTTATTGCCATAACCCACACTACAACATGGTTGATAAACTGCAGAACAATGGAAACGCCATACAGTTAAGATTAAGTTGTAAACAGCTGTCGCACTATGGCAGAAGAATGGCATTATTTATTATTGCCGGGGCATTCATTTAGTTCCGTATACCCGTATTATTCAGGACAAGACTTCCCCATCAGCCGCAAAACGGCTAATAACGGAGGTGGACACACGAATAAAACAGTATTTTAAAATATTACCGGGAACCCATGGTTTTATGAATCGTTGTATACTTTCATAGCAGCATATGCCGGCGCGTACCTAAAACCGCTGCCAGTAGACACACTAAGCCGGGAAGCATGGCATCATTCATGATTATCAGGGTATCCCTTTCTTTACTAATGGTTTCATTTTTCAGGGCAATACATCCTGATCAGCATCCAAAAAGACACTAACAATTGGCGTACAACGATAATATAATGGCATCACTCATTACTTACGCTGTTACATTTGGATTACTAATCGCTGCATTTTTTTAACGGCAGCCTCCTGCTATCAGCGTCTTAAAAGACGTTCCACCAGGCATGCTATCCTAATATAATGGCATCACTCATTATACCGGAATACCGTTTGGATTTCTAACGGATGCATTTTCACTTACAACACATCCAAGTTAGCACCAAAAAAACAAACCACGGTTAGTAAAATTTCTATTTTCTATTGCGGATTTTACGAAATCACGCCGGCACCCTGCTGTTTGCGAAGAAACGGATTACCGGCCCAGTGCAGCAGCACATGATGCCACTACCCTATAATCTTTTGGTCTATAGCATATTTAAGGAGTCCTACCGTTGATTTAACGCCTAATTTTTCTTTCAGGTCCTGCCGGATCTTTTCGATAGACCTGACTCCTAAAAAAATCTGATCGGCGATTTCTTTGTTACTTTTTTCCTCCCACAGCAGCTGCAACACCTTTCGTTCGCGCTCTGTCAGCGCTACGTGGATATTGCCGGCATAAGCCTGGCGGCTGCGTTGCTGATTCAGATACAATGCTTCCGTAAATAACCTATGCGGATAAATATGTCCTTCGGAGACGCCTACAATGACCTGTAGCAGCTCTTCGGGTTCATCCATCTTAGAGACATAGGCATTGATTCCCAGATCTATGAGATCACTGATACTGCTTACATCCCTGCACATCGACAGTACCACGATCTTTATATGGGGAAATACCTCGCGTATGCTATCCAGTGTATCTTTCGGGTCTTCTGCAGCAGCAAATACATCTATAACCAGTTCTTCCACCTCAGCGGAGTGAAATTTCCTGATCGCCTCCTGAATGTTGGGTGCATCAATAAGTACATTAATGTTGGGTTGTGCTGAAAGATATTTTTTTAAAATTTTCCTGAATAAAGCATGTTCGTCTACAATCAAAAGTTTAATAGGCTTGATCGACATGGGTTAAAGAATTACGACGCTAATCTCAATGCGGGTTCATTCCATTAGGATATTAAATCCAGATTTAAGTAAAAGAAAAAATCATCACTACCGTCTATCGAGTTAACATAATTAAAAGAATGGACAGTTTTTCATGCAAATGGACAATAAGAGCTGGTATTCTCCTGGCATATCAATAATAGAAAATTCGGCTGCTATAACATTGCGTTTTCCAAAAGCTTACATGACACACTTCATCGGAATACAGGTCCCTGCGGCATCAGCGCCTCCCGAAGCGTCTTTTTCCGAGCAGCTGCTGATCCAGGTATTCTATCAGCAGAAAAGCGCCTGTACCAAAAATAAAAAACCATTTGAATTTATATAACATGTGTTCCAATATAACAGCTATTTTAATATCTACCCAACTGGCCACACCATAAAAAACGGCCAGACCGGCCAACAACAGGAGCAATATCACAGGTCGCCATTTAAATGCAGGCAGCTGGTATTCCGTCGCCTGTATACAGGCCACCACACTGGCAGAGAAATGATCGGGGAGACGTACGGCCGGCTTACTGTTCAGGGTATCAAACAACAGTTCGTAGGTTTCTTTTTCTTCCATATCCACTTCAGGCAACATGTCTTCCGGTGCGCCATTGTCCAACCACTCCTGCAGGATTCTATCTGAATGATCTTCCATATTCATCAGGATTAAGATAAAGTTTAAGTTTAGCGGCGAGCAGTTTCCGTGCCCTGAAAAGATAATTCTTTACAGTACCCTCCGGTATATCCATCACCGCTGCTATTTCCTGGTAAGAAAACTCATTCAGGTGAAATAGCGTCAGTACTGTTCTGTAGGTTAAAGGCAATTGTGCAACCAGGCGATTCAAATAAGCAGCGGCATCTTTCTTTGTCAGCAACATTTCCGGCGTTTCCTCTGTAAAATAAAAGTTTTCTGCCGGAGGGCCTAAATCCGTGACAACACCTTTTCTATGATCTCTTAAATAGTTAAGCGCGGTTCTGTAGGCTATGCTGGCAATCCAGGTAGATAGCCTTGACCGATAATCAAAGCTAGCTAATTTTTTAAATACTTTTATGAACACTTCCTGAGAAATATCTTCTACGGCGGCTTTATCACTTATCAATTTATCTGTCACATAAAACACCAACTGCTTGTATTCCTCTACCAGTTGCCCGAAGGCCTGCATATCGCCCTGTAATATTTTCGGGATAACAAGGTTCTCATTAAACATATGGTGGGGCGGTTGATAATTCTTATAGAAATATAGGACAAGTTTTGTTTCTAAACAAAAACCGCTGCAGGCATCAAATAATACTTTTCCTGCAACTATACCCGTCCATTGCACGCTCAGTCCTGACTATCCGGCATCTACCCTACAATGCCCGGTGGCAAAATCCATCAAAAAAAATTTCAGTTACCTGCAACCTTTTACAATAAAACCGGGTCTATTGTAATGTGTATTACTTACTAAAAAAAATAAAACATGAGAGAAGAAATATATGCCTATGCTATGGTTACAGCAGTGATGGCGATGCTCACCCTGATTGTTATCGCGTTTCTCAACTTCCTGTTGAAACGGCGTATTATCGATGCCGGCCAGATAAATGAGTATTATATCAAACTGCTTAATAAACAACCAGATGCACTGGGCACGTTGAAATGGGGGATTCTTTTTCTCTTTGGCGGACTTGGTCTGATTGTGACAGGATTCCTGCCCTACCCTGAATCGTCTCCCATTCCATGGGGCGTGGAAGCAGTGGCACTGGCAGCCGGGTTTTTAGTGTATTACCTGATTGTACGCAAGCAACAACAATAACCATATCAATATCTGATATTTCGTTTATTCTCCTTAATTATTCACCATCGTGGGCCATTACCCGGAGAAGTATATGCTGCCCCCAAAGCCCGAAAAATGAAAGCACGGTCCAACTTATTGTATCTCATTGTCCTGTTAACCAGTCAGCTATCGGTTCTTTCGTCCTATGGTCAATCCAACCCTGTTACCTACAGCATCTCAGGTACGGTCGTGGATTCGGCTACGCAGGCCATCCTGCCATTTGTAACCACCAGCCTGAAAGCCGGTGGCAACGCACCTTTGAAAGCTGCTGTCAGCGATACCAACGGCGCCTTTATTTTTACAGGACTGCAACCCTTACAGTATACCCTTACTGTAGTGGCGATTGGTTACACTACCAAATCCATCACTATTGACCTCACCAGCGCCACCATTGATAAAATGGAACTGGGTGCGGTGTATATCAACAAAAAAACAAACAAACTAAAAGAAGTAACCGTATCTGCCTTCAAACCTATCATCAAACAGGAAGCAGACCGCATCAGCTACGACCTCCAGGCAGATCCGGATAGTAAATCCAGCAGCGTCATGGACATGATGCGCAAAGTACCATATGTATCAGTAGGCGCTGATGGCAACATTTTGCTGAAAAATAATTCCAGCTACAAAATTTTCATCAACGGCAAACCTTCCGGTATCATGGATACCAACCCGAAGGAAGTATTGCAAAGCATGCCCGCCTCCACCATCCAGCGGATAGAAGTCATTACGAATCCGCCGGCCCGGTATGATGCGGAAGGATTAGCCGGTATTATCAATATCATCACCAACAAGGATGTTAAAAATGGCTATAACGGTACCGTAAACCTGAATGCGAAGTATCCTCAGGGTGGCCCGGGTATCGGCGCTTCCATCAATGCCAGAACCGGCCGTTTCGGCGTCAGCGCCTTTGCCGGCGGTAGCCTGAGCTTCACGCCTGTCACTGATATCAGCAATACCCGGCAGGCTTTCACGGCCTTCCCTTCCACCCTGACCCAGCAAGGCACCAAACAATCAGACACCAGAACCGGCTACTTCGGAACAGAACTCAGCTACGAAATAGACAGCATCCACCTCCTGGCCGCCCAGTTTAATTTCAGTAAAAACCGCACAGATGGTACTATCTTCCAGGATGCCGAACTGACACGCGCCAAGGCAAACCTGCAAAAATACCAGTTCAGCAACGACAACAATAACCGCGGCAACAGTATAGATGCTGCCATCAACTACCAACGGGGCTTTAAGCATGACAAAAACCGCCTGCTGACCTTCTCTTACCGCTATGTGAAATCGGCTAATAACATGGAAGACGAAGTGCTTTTTGACAACCGGGTTAACTATGATTACACCAACTATCAGCAGTATAATCGGGGAACAGCAACGGAACACACAGTACAGGTAGATTATGCCCAGGGTATTAAAGCACTCCTGATTGAGGCAGGCGCGAAAGGAATTTTCCGGCTGAATAAAAGCGATTACCGCTACCTGTTCTTCAACCCCAACAACGGAAAATTTGAAGTCGAACCAGCGCTCTCGAATGATTTCATCAATCATCAGAACGTATTCAGCTTCTACAACGCCTACACCTATCAACTGCGGGAATGGGGATTCAAAGCCGGCGTACGGGTAGAAGAAACCGTGATCGATGTAGATTTCAGCAAAGCAAACACCGTGGTAAAACAACAATACTTCAACATTGTACCCACAGCATCTATCAGCCGCAAATTCAAGGATAAGAGCATGCTCACCTTCGGATTCAACCAACGGATCAAACGCCCCGGCATCAATAAACTGAATCCTTATGTAGACCGTTCTGATCCCAATTATGAATCAACCGGAAATCCGGAACTGCGGCCTTCCACGATCAACAACTTTATGCTGAGTTACGGCCGGTCCGGAAAATTATCCGCCAACGTGGGCGTAGGCTTTTCCTTCTTCCGGAATCTGGATCTCCGCATCTCTTCCTATAATCCGGTTACCAATATCACCCGGACTACTTTCGACAACGTAGGTAAAGGGACTGCTGTAACCAGCGATATCAATCTTACCTATGCCGTCACCAAACGCTGGAACGCCAGTGTCAACAGCAGCCTGGTGTATTTATGGATGGACGGTGTGAGCGACAGTAGCCTGATTCAGGTTAATCGCCTGATGTATAATGTCAATATCACCACCGGCTATCGCTTCGATAAAGGCTGGCGCCTCAGTGCCAACCTCAATATTACCGGCGCCGGCATCGTGTCTTTACAAGGCGTTTCCAATGCTTTTGTCAGCAATGGCATCACCCTCGGAAAAGACCTCCTGCAGGACAGACTGTCACTGGCCGCCACTGTCAACAACCCTTTCCAGGCACACCGGGATAACCGCATCGTGACCACGGGGCATAATTTTATAGAAACCAACAATACCTACGAATTCTTCCGCACCTATCAATTCATCCTGAATTATCGGTTCGGACAACTGAAAGAAAAGGTAAAGAAAAATAAAAGAGGTATCAACAACGATGATCTGTCGAACAGCAAAGGAGGACTCTAAGCAACCTAAAAACGGAACAACCACTTATGATCATCTACCTATACAAGAGCGGCTCAAAAATTTTTGAGCCGCTCTTGTATACATAAACAGACAATAAATCCCATACACCTATTTCCCTGACTACTTCACGCAGGCGCACTTTACACCACTACCTGCAAGCCTGTCAAATTCACCCGATCCTGTCTGCATTTGCCACCTTCTTTTTCTTATCGCAGCAGTATCATCTGTGTACTATAGGCTTGTTTTTCCCGGGTAATCACCTGTATAAAATAAGCACCATTCGGGAGCGTTGCTTTTATTCGTACTGTATTGCTGCTGATAACTTCCCGCTGTACCTCTCTCCCCTGGTTATCGCGGATAATGAGTAAACTACCACTCCAATGATCATTCCCAAAGGCAATCGTTCCTTCATTGGGATTCGGAAATATCTTTAACCGCCGGGCTGTTGGTGCAACAGCTTTCGCAGCAGGCATCGGTGCCGGACAGGTAAGCACATTTACCCTGACAGGCCTGCGTTTCGGATATTCGCAATGTCCGCCTGCCGTTACATAATACGTAGTACTACTGGCTGGCCTTACTTTGTAATAATTGCCGGTATATAATAAAGTACCGCCGGCAGGCGCTGTATACCAATAGATCAGTGCCGTGGTAAAACCAGGTACATAGGCATGCAAGGTGGTATCGGTGCCTTTACAGCTATTAATCGTATCTGCGTCTACGTTAGGTAAAGCCGCAAAGCTCCCTTGTATATAAGCCATCCTCGCGGTATCTGACCTGCAGGTAGTAACCGGATCGATCGCCTGTATAAATATCAGGGCATTCGTCGGATACAGGCTGAGGAATGCCGGCAAGGTGATATTTGCGGTATTGACTGCGCTGAATGAGGTATCCCGCAGCAAGGTACCATTCAATAGATTGCGGATGCTTATCCGGTAATGATAGCCTGGCTGATGATTCGTGATCTGTGTATTCACACTGCCGCATACAATGCCTTGCGGCACAGTATAGATCGGGTCCGGCAATTTTTTCACGATCACTTTAACCGCTTTTCGGGTTGGAAACTCACAGTTGAATTTTGCTGCTACATAATAGGTCGTCGTAACAGCCGGACTTACCTTGTAAGTGGAACCGGTATATAATAAATTCCCGCCCTGAGGCGCATCATACCATAAAAACTGCACCAGGTCCACCACTTCATTGGAAGCAATGAAAGTAGCGGTATCCCCTTTGCAGATAGTGAGACTGTCGGCATTCACTGTGGGTATCTTCGCGGATATACCATACACGAGGATACCTTTTGCTGTATCGGATTTACAGCCGGTAACAGGATGCACGGCCTGTATATTGACATATCCCTCTCCACCTGCTCCAAATACCACCACGGGTGTGGTGATCAGGTTATTATTCACTACCGTATAAGCCGTATCAAAAGGCGCCCGCCCCAGCGGCACAAAGTGTATATTGACTACGTAATTATTTCCCGGTGTATGGTTGGATACCTGGAGGGTTGTACTGCCACATACATAATCCTGAGGTACACTGTAAACAGGTTTTGCCGGCCTGGGATGCACGATCACTTTCACGGCCTTCCGTGTACTGACACATCCTGCAGCGCGTGCTTCCGCGTAATAGGTAGTAGTCGTAGCCGGGCTTACGGTATAATTATTCCCGTTATATAATAAAGTACCTCCGGTGGCGGCGTTGTACCAGTAAAGGCTGCTCCCCGGCGCTATCGTAGCGGTGAGGGCAGTACTACTGCCGGCACAGATGGTGATACTGTCGGTTCCGGCAGGTACCGGCACCACTGGCTTATGATAGGCGTAGTAAATACGAAAGCCCGTTAACAGACCGAGTATACTACTACTCAACGTTATTTTCACCCGATCAAATTTACCGGCAGGCTTCAGGATTACTTCTCCCTGATTGCTGCCAAGTATACGGACATTATTACTGTTAAGTGATACCGAATCAGGGTTGGCAATACTCCCATTAAACGTCTGTACACTCACGCCCGCCAGCAGATTGATGGCGAGCAACGAACCCCCATTGCCCACCCCTACGATCAGGGAATCGCAACCAGCTATGCTGGCTGCCGGAAATATCAGGGACTGATAAACCGTGACACCTAATAACCCCACAGGAATATTGAAAGCGCTATAATCCGTGAGGTTATCGTTTTTGATGGCATTGTCGGGATTGGATACACTGCAGAGTAAACATAGTCCTGTAGTGCCATTGGTCTGGCTGGTGGCATAAGTCTGTGCCCACATTTTCCCGGCACACAGGCACAGGAAAAGAATAAGCAGGGAGATACTTTTGAAAAAGTAAAAATGATGCTTCATGAAAGCAGGTTTTTTTGAGGATGAATGATCGTGTTGAATCCAAGGCTATTGCAGCGGGGAGTACCTTATTTCCGGAACGGCTAACCACTCAAAGTTAACTAGTGGCACTGCAACTGCTATATGCTTCCGCTCTTTATTTACAACAAGAGACAGGGCTGCAGCGGAAATACTTAAATGGCAATATGATCAGACCCAAAGGCTTTTCGACACAAACCCTCACTTTCATTTAAACCAAACTATTTACACATGACATCATCCGTTTTTTTTCGCCAAGCAAAACAATTAAACCGCCGCCAGCTGGCTGCTATCAATGGCGGTATTAAACAGTACAATCCTTACTGTCCGGGAAACCGCTGCAATTCCAATGATGAATGTACGGATCGTACTCATACCGTCATCTGCTATTGTTCATATACCTCCGTGCCATGGGTATCTGCCTGTACAACCGGGCATTAACAGTAGCTGCCAGTGTCTCAACAATAGGTGGAGACACTGGCTGTCATAACGCGGTTATTTATTTAGTCTGCAAGCCGATAAATAGATAGCCTGCTTCCCGCTGATCTTATCCGCATCAATAGTCTGTACCCATTTCCTCCCGGTCCATACCTGCGGACATTCCTCCTTTTGTCCCGCCACTTTTTCCTATCATCAAAAAAGGATGACAGCGTATAAAACCTTCTGTGTAACTTGTAACCTGGTCAATGCTGAGAAAAAACGTTACGGAAACATGCCACTGCAAACACGATACCTGCTATCGGTTTTAACGATTACATGTACCGGCAGCTGAGATATTGTTATGAACCAGGAGTGCATCAGCCATGTATCCACCTACCGCTCACCTATCCCGCAGCAACGGTGTAAGGGCGGCACTTATTAAAACTGCTAACACTTATGTCTATATACTGATACATTTTTAATCATTCGCTGATGAGAACATTATTGCTCGCTTTACTGTCGCTACTGCCCCTGACCTTTTATGCACAATCTCCTGCCTCTCAAAGCTGGGCATTGGTCGGCGCCCGTGTATATACTTCCCCCGGCCAGCCGCCTATTGAGCATGGCGTAGTCATTATCGAAAACGGTAAAATTACGGCCGCCGGCAGCAGCAAACAGGTGAAAGTACCGGCACAGCTAAAAGTGCTGGACTGTACAGGCCAGGTGCTGATGGCTGGCTTCTGGAATAGCCATGTACACTTTATTGAACCATTGTGGGAGCCGGCGGATAGTTTGCCCGTGGCGCGCCTCAATCAACAAATGATCAACATGATCACTGGCTATGGCTTTACCCATGTATTTGACCTGGCATCACTGAACTATCCCAACCTGCGGGCCCTCCGTGCCCGGGTGACGTCCGGTGAAGTAGATGGTCCGGCTATTCTTACCGTAGGGGTGCCTTTCGTTCCGCCGAACGGTACACCTTTTTATGTACGGCCACTGAAATTGCATGAAATCAGTCAGCCAACTGATGCCGCCGCCTTTGTAAAAAAACAGTTGCAGGCAGGTGCGGATGGCATCAAAATGTGGTCGGCTTCTCCGGACGGTCATCAGGCCGTACCGATGCCGCTGGAAGTGGTAAAGGCGGCCAGCGCTGCTGCACACCAGTTCCACAAACCCGTTTTCGCACATCCGACTGCCGATACGGGATGGCGTATAGCCGTTGCCGGTGGTGTGGACGTACTGGCACATCCGGCGCCGGACGGTTATATTCCCTGGAGTGAAGCCGACATCCGGCTGTTACGCCAGCATCAGGTGGCCCTCATTCCTACTTTAAAACTCTATAAATGGGAATTGGAAAAAAATGGCGTGCCGGTGGCGGATAATCCACTCATGACCACGGCCCTGCAACAGGTAGGCGCCTATGCCAAAGCGGGTGGGGAAATCCTGTTTGGCACCGATGTAGGGTATGTTTCAGACTATACTATCGCTGACGAATATACGTTATTGGCTGCCGCCGGTCTCAGCTTCGATCAGATCTTCACCGCCCTGACCACCGCCCCTGCCAAACGTTTTGGAATGGCACAACATAGCGGCCGTATTGCCAAAGGCATGGATGCAGATCTGGTTGTACTGAAAGCGGATCCGCATACAGACATCCGCCACTTTTCGGACGTAGCCTATACCATCCGTAACGGCAAAATTATCTATCGCAGCGATAAAAAATAAATCCGCACCGTTAGCTCCCGTTCCGGGCACACGGCTGGATAACGATACCAAAGCAAAAGACCTGTGTCCTGCACAGGTCTTTTGCTTTGATGGCGGCGCAGGCCTTTCAGCCTGCATGGCGTAGGATGTTTGCTTTTATCAGAATACAATATTACCCCGATGGATCAGTGACTTAACCGGTGAAATACGGGATACTGCCTCCGCAGAACAACTCGCCTCCAGCAATACCAGGTCGGCGTTGTCCCCTACGTTGGGCCATTGCCGTTTACCTTTGTCATCCAGGGGCAACACGTTATGGGTAGCCAGTTTCAGGGCTCTCGACAGATCGAACTCCGTACGGTAACCGTACAACTGCGCCATCAGATTGGCTTTGTGTAAAACGCTGCCGGAACCGAAAGTATTCCAGTGATCTATAATACAATCATTACCGGCACGTACATCTACCCCATATTTATACAGGGTTGGAATTGGCATGATGGTGTTTCCAAACGGAATGGTGGATATCACGCCCATTTGAGCATGGGCCAGCTTTTCCGCTACCTCCTGCAGTTTCGGCGCTTCCAGTTTAGCCAGCACAAAACAATGGCTGATAAACGTTTTACCTTTCAACACCGGGTTTTCGTTGACCTTATCAATGAGGTACTCCACGGTTTTCAGACCGGACTCTCCGCCTTCATGCAGGTGAATATCAATCCCCTTATGGTGGTCCAGTGCCAATTGTACAACGAAATCCATGCTCTTCTCAATACTGCCGTCGATAGAAGCGGGATCCAATCCACCGATGAAATCTATATCCATTTTGGCGGCTTCTTTCATCAGTTGTTCCGACTGGGTATAATAGATACCGTGCTGGGGAAACGCCACCAGTTCTGCGGCAAAAGAATCTTTTTTATTTTCCAGCGCCCGCTGCAGATTTTTTAAGGAATCCAGCTTCGACGTTGGTTCAATATTGACATGGCTTCTGGCAAAGTTGGAACCGCGGGATTGCAGCAGCTCAATGAGCAGTTCAGAACGGGCGGTAGATGTTTTCAGCAATTCGGGAATCACCTGTTGCTCGTAGGCAATCATATCCTTCACGGATTTGTTTTTTTTCAGGTGCGCCTTCCATGGAAGTCCATAAAAAGTTTTATCCAGGTGGATATGCATTTCCTTAAATGCAGGCAGCATCAAGTATCCTTTTGCATCAATCGCCTTTGCCTGCGGGTTATTGGGCAGGATCGCCTTTATTTTCCCCTCCTGAATGTCTATGGTAAACAACCCGGTCAGCGTACCGCTTACCTCTCCTTCTTCATAGCTAAAACCAGTTTCCAGCCGCACGTTTTTCAAGGTAAATGTTTTACCTGCCATAGCCGGCGTGGTGGTGGTTTCCTCCGGAGCGGCTGCCGCTGCCCGGCTACCCAGCAACATACTGCTGCCACCTGCTACCAGGATAGAAGAACTTTTTATAAAATCTTTGCGGGAAATTGATTGTTGCGCCATGCCTTTACTTTTTTTGGTAAAGTTAATCGCAATAAAAACGGTATTGCTGTAGGATTTATGCCAAAACTTGTAGAATTTATAACTCCCCCCTGAATTCACGGGGTGAGATGCCGGTCTGGCTTTTCAGAAAATTCGAAAAATATGCCAGGTCATGGAAGCCCAGCTCAAAGGCGATCTCTTTCACCGATTTATCGGAAGCCCGCAATAATCGTTTAGCCTCCAACGTGACCCTGTTCTGGATCAGGGAGGTAGCCGTCATGTGCAGGTGTCTTTTACAAAGGATATTGAGATAGTTGGGCGTAATGTGCAACTGATCGGCATAAAAGGATACCGACTTTTGTTCTTTGAAAGCCGCATCTACCAGCGCATGATATTTGAATAAAACCGGTTTGGCCTGATAAATCAGCATGTCGTCAAATTTGTTTTCCGCTTCCCGGCAAACCAGTTGTGCAATGAGCTGACTACGCAGGTGAATAATATCCCAGTCAATGGTGCCCCTGCCCAGTTCCTGTTGTATTGCCTTAAACTCATACAGGAGTTGTTGGAAGATACCCGGTGCGAGATGAATAACCGGATGATTCTGGTATAACAGAAAGGAGAAATGTAAGGAGGAAGAAAACGTTTCAAAAATACGCCGGCTAATCATCAGTTGATAAGCCATGGTATCGGCGCCTAACTCCCAACGATGTACCTGATCCGGGAACAACAGGTGTATCTGCTGACCGGTTACTGCATAATCAACAAAATCGATGGCATGTATACCACTTCCTTGCTCCATTAAAAGGAATACAAAGAAGTCGTGCTTATGTGGTTTTTCAATCAGTCTGCTGCCCTGTATTTCGTGGTACAGCAATCTGGAATCCCCTTCCAGTGCAGGCCGGAACGCATTAAGCCCCAGAATCGGAAATTGATCTTTTGCTTTCACGATTGAAAATTAATAAAATTCCCGGCAACCGGACGCATTTATCTATTACTTCAGCGGCATATTTCCAGGTCGCTTTGCCAGGTGCGATGCCTGCCATCCTATACTACAAGCAGGTTTACAGCATACGCTATTCCTCCATGTATGAAAAACAGGTATCAGCGGCAGGTACCTTTTCTGTTGATGATCGCCTGCAGAAATGATTATTTTACCCTATTTTTGCAACATTGTTTCAAAAAATAACATTTCATGAGAATAGGAATAATACCACTAATAGTGGCCGCAACTTTTAGCGCGGCCCAGGTACAGGCGCAGCTGATTCAACATAAAGAGATAGGAAAACAAGCGGCAACGCAGCCGGAAAAATCAGCCCTCCGGGACGCCAGCAGAATCGGCAGAACCGCAGGCGCGAAAGCACCTGCCTTCCAGGAATTATATGATTATGAAGCGAAAAATGAAACCTTAACAGATGCCCTGTTTCCCTATCAAAGTTTCTTGCATAAAGCATATGTGGTGATGTTGGCCGAACAACATATTCTTACCCGCCCGGAAGCCAGTACCCTACTCACCGGCTTGAAAAAGGTAGACTCACTGGCCATACAGGATCCTGCCCTGCGGGTATATCTGCCTTATGAGGCCGCCCTGATAAAAGAGATTGGCAGCCTGGGTGGGAAAATGCATACCGGCCGTAGCCGCAATGATCTTGACAATACCACCACCAGAATGCTGCTGCGGGACCGGTTGCTGGATATTATCGCGGCCCTGATTCCCTTCAGAGAAAGCTTGCTGCATAAAGCTACCGACAACCTCGAAACCGTCATGGTAGCCTATACGCATAGAAAAGAAGCCCAACCCATTACCCTCGCCCACTACTTAACAGCGATTGATGAGAGCTTCGGAAAATCATTAGACCGCTACATCGAATTATATGAAAGAATCAATCAAAGCCCCTTGGGATCCGGCGCTACCGGTGGCACCAGCTGGCCTTTAGACCGGAAACGGGTGGCCGGACTGCTAGGTTTCGACAAGCTGGTAGTAAATACCATTGAAGGCGTTGCAGGCTGGGACCACATCGCTGAATTTGCATTCGACAATGCGGTTTATCTGAGCGCGGTCAGCAGGTACGCATCGGAAATACAGCTTTGGAGTACTGATGAATACCAGATGGCCGAACTGGATAACGCATATGCCGGTATCAGCAGCATGATGCCACAGAAGAAAAATCCGGATGCCCTGGAACGCAGCCGGAAAGCGGCGGCCAATGCTACCGGCCAGTTAACCGCCATCCTGACGTCCTTAAATGCCGTTGAGTACCAGCACAGCGGCGCCCGTGTACCACTGGAACCTAAATCATTGGACGCCGTACTGGCAGCAACACATGCCATGACTGGTGTAACCACTACTTTACACGTCAACAAAGCCGTTATGCTGGATTACGCACGCAAAAATTTTTCTACCATGACAGACCTGGCGGATCTGCTGGTACGTGAAAAAGGAATGGATTTCCGGGAAGCACATGAGGTGATATCCATGGTGGTGAATGATGCTTTGCAGCAAGGTAAAACGGCCGATAAAATCACGGTAGACATGATACAAAATGCCGCACAAAAACTATTGCACAAAAATATAACAGTAACGCATCAACAGCTGCAGGACGCACTGGATCCCATCAGGAGCATCAAACGTAAACAGGGAGACGGGATGCCTTCACCCGAATCAGTACAAAAGATGATCTCATCTTCCAACAAAAACATACAGGACAAAAAAGAATGGCTGCATAAAAAGCAGACCGCTTTGCAGCAAAGTAATGTTTTACTGCAAACACTGCTATCAACATTTTAATGCAACAGTTTATTCAGCGTGGTTATTCAGCATGGTTATTACAGGATAAGACTTATTCTGTAATAACCATGCTGAATGAATAATTATTTTTTTTAAGCGGAGGATTTTAAAAGTACTCCTTTCTTCAAACATAAAAGCGTGATGCCATTTACATGGCACCACGCTTCCGTGTCCTGTCAGCGTTTCACATCTCATCCGGTTAAAAGGCATTCGCACATTCCCATTGAAAAGATGCCAGGTACGCCGCTGCTGTTAATGAATATGTTTATCGATCCAATTAAATATCCGGGTATAGCTGATGGCCAGCGCACCTGTCTGACAATGCAGATAACCGGTATCTTCTTCGGTAAATAAAATGAAGTCTTTCGGGCAGGTCAGGGCATCATACAGTTTTTTCGCCTGCCCCCGGGAGAACTCTTCGCCGGTACCATCCACTACCAGGGTACGGCAGGTAATGTTTTTGACGAGATGTGCACTGGTGTATGCCTTAAAATTCCGCAATAATTCAGATGGTTTGCTGGCGCCATTCTTCCACATCTCATCTGTTATACCCCATTTAATAAACGGGTCTGTTTGCATGAGTGCTGCCATTTTCGTATCAAACAAATCGTAATCGCCTGCCTGGAATATCAGCATCAGATCGGGGATCAGCCGGTTCAGGGAATCGAATACTCCTTCTTCCCAGCTTAATACGCCCGGATTGGCCACACAAAGTTTAATACGTTTTTCGGTAGTCATCGCTCTCGGCGCCAGGAATCCACCCATACTGAATCCCATAAGCACACTTCTTTTCATGTCTACTTCACAATCCTGTTCCAGAAAATCCACCACGGGTGTAATCACATTTTCCCAGTCGGGCCGAAACGGGAGTCCTTGCAAACGAATCACTTTACCCTGGCCCGGGCCATCCATCAGCAAACAATGATAGCCGCGTTTGAGGGCATATTCTGCAATCCATAAATTGTCTTCTGCCCAGGCATCTCTCCCTGAATGAAAAATGATAACAGGGGCTTTCTTATGTGGTTTTACAGCTGCACGGAAAAAATATCCCGGCAAAGAAGTGCCCTGATAAGGGATAGATACTGCCTGAAAGGGATACGATAACAGCGTTAAGGCTTTATTAAAATCTTTGAGCACTTTCAGCGAAAGCTGCTTGATGTTGTTCGTCGTTGAATCGGGGTGCCGGTGCAGTGCTGCCCGATAATAAGTGGCTGCCCGTAAGTAAGCTTCTCCTGCCGTTAGTTTATGTTGTTCGGCCAGACAGGTATCTCCCAATGCATGTAATCTGTTGGCCGTTTTAGTCCATTCATCTGACCAGCTATATACGTTGCTTTCATCAATACGGGCCGCTGTTTCATAACATTCACCTGCGTCGGCTGATTTCTGCCAGGTGCTTTCCAGGTAAAAAAGAAAAACGTTTTCCAGTACGGGGTCGTTGAAAAGGCCCAGTGGATACCAGGATTTTTTGGAACGGGTGTTAACGGTTATATTTTCCATAAATTTATTTTTTATTGAGAACAGATGGCCAGGCCTGGCAATAGCGCTAATGCGGTACCAGATTGTAAAATGTGTTTCCTTATTTTTTCGTGAAGCGGTTATTCATCCGGATGCTTCCTGCTTACAATGTTCTGCTTATTTCTACGCGACACCAACAAAAAACCTGTGAGCTGTTTAATTTCCGTGATGAGTTGTTATTTGAGCGGGTGCTACCTGATACTGCTATTTGTACACACCGGTAAACCCGTTTCACCGGTGCAAAAAACAACTACCGGATCATTTTTTTTATCATCCTACCGAAGAGATAAATACTGCAGACAACCATGCCCGTTATACGGGGCAGCAGCTAAAAATGTAAGGGATCCTTTAAAATATAAAATATAAAGCATAAACTTGCATCGTACCCTGCTGAAACATACTTTTTTTGTATTACTCCAATTCTGATCTACATGCTGGAACACTTCCCCTTTTATCTGAGTTTGATTGTGATCATTGTGTTGCTCATTATGCTGGCCAATAAAATTAAGGTGGCCTATCCGGTGTTATTGGTAGTGGCCGGGCTGGCTATCAGTTTTATTCCGGGCATCCCCGTCATCCGTATCGATCCCGAACTTATTTTCATCATCTTCCTGCCCCCGTTGTTATACGAAGCTGCCTGGGCTATTTCCTGGAAAGAGCTATGGCACTGGCGGCGTATCATTGGCAGCTTTGCATTTATAGTCGTGTTCTTTACGGCGCTTTCCGTCGCCTTTGTGGCGAATCATTTTATTCCCGGTTTCTCCCTCGCATTGGGATTTTTGCTGGGTGGCATTGTTTCACCACCGGATGCTGTCAGCGCGGGTGCTATCTTAAAATTTGTAAAAGTACCCCGGCGGATGTCTTCTATTTTAGAGGGCGAAAGTTTGCTCAACGATGCTTCTTCGCTGATCATTTTCCGCTTTGCCATGATTGCCGTGGCCACGGGTCAGTTTATCTGGTATGAAGCCGCCTTGAGTTTCAGCTGGATGCTGATAGGTGGTGTGGGCATCGGCTTATTGGCGGGATGGCTTTTTATGAAAGCGCATAAATACCTGCCTACTGATGCCAATATGGATATTGTATTGACCTTTGTAGCGCCCTATATGATGTATATAACGGCTGAATCCGTGCATAGCTCGGGTGTACTGGCGGTAGTCAGCGGCGGTCTCCTGTTGTCCAACAAAAGACATTCATTCCTGAGCAGCACGTCGCGTTTACGGGGAGTGAACGTATGGGAGAGTCTTTGTTTTGTACTGAATGGGCTGGTGTTTATGCTGATAGGACTAGACCTGCCGGAGATAACGGCCGGCCTCGGAGACGTCAGTATCTGGGCGGCTATTGGCTACGGCGCACTGATTACCCTCACCCTGGTGATCGCCCGGATTATTTCCTGTTACGGGGCTGTTTTCACCACGCTGATTGCCCGTAATTTCATTACCGTTGCGGATACCAGACATCCCGGCTACCGGTCGCCACTGGTCATCGGCTGGACTGGTATGCGGGGCGTGGTATCGCTGGCTGCCGCTTTATCTATCCCGGTGAAACTGGATAATGGCATTCCCTTTCCGCAACGCAACCTCATTCTCTTTATCACGTTTATTGTGATTCTGCTTACCTTACTGGTACAGGGCCTCACCCTTCCCTTTCTGATCCGGAAAGTGAAGCTGCCTGATTTTGATGCGACGATATCGGAAGAGGAAGCCGACCTGCAGATCAGACAACAGCTATCGGCGCATGCCCTGGGGTATCTGCGGACGCAATATGCCACACAACTCAACGAACACGCTTTCCTCCAGCAGCTGGCCCGTAAGTGGGAAGACAACAGTGCTTTGCAGCTGGACAATGGCATTACCACAGCCGGGAAAGCGGTATACATTGATCTGCTGGCCCAGCAAAGGCAATGGTTGCTGCTTAAAAACAGCCGCGAGAAAACATTCGATGAGGAAATCATCCGCAAACACCTGGTGTATATTGACCTCGAAGAAGAAAAGCTACGGTTTCTATAAGATCATCAGGACCTGCATTCCGGTTGGCATCAATGGTAACCGGAATGCCCGATACCAGCAGTATTTACTACAGCTGCTGACCCACTTCTCCTCCATAACAACGCACGGCAAAAACAGCGGCCGGCACTGTTGCCGACGGATGCTCCAGTTCTATGATCAGCCGGTCTGTTGTCACCAACGCAGCAAAATAAATGCGGTTATGCGTCTGGTAGTTATCTTTTTTATCTGCTAATATATTTCCTGCCGCATCTTTGATCCGATAGTTCCTGACGCAGAATGGCATTACATTTTCCGGATGGGTCATCAATACAGATTCCATGGGATGATCATAATCGGCATCCAGGAACAGGTCTATATAACGGATTTGCTGTGGCTGGCTCCAGGTGAGGATCAGTTGCGGCTGCGGGTCGTTCCAGTCTGCCACCCAGGCATTGGGTTGATGGGTAGGCCGGTCAATACCATTGCTAATATTGGCGGCTTTAAACCGGTGAATGCCGGCATCACATTGCACGGCTATATTCTGTCCACCGGGTCTGCGTTGCGGACACCAGAACTCAAAAGCCTCCATACCAATGTCCTCCGGCGGGGTTTGCCGGCCGTAATTAGACACCGCTTTATTGACGCTGTTAAATACCGATAAAATACCGGTCACCCGCTTCTCTGTAACATGCAACGCCACCAGTGGATTTTTCATAAAGGTGATAAATACATAGGCCGCCGTTTCCAGCTCCACCGGGAATTGTATTTCCAACACATTATGGCCGGGATGTACCGGTATATGTTGTGTTGCCAGGGTGATATCCGGGGTATAATTACCCGGCTTACTGCTGCTGCGCAACGCTACTTCCAATACCGTGTTCTCCTGTGCATCCGCCTGAAAAGTAAAAGATGGTACGGTACCTTTATCCAAAGGCAGCAGCTGTGCAACAGACAATGTCAGCGGCGTTACCTGCGTTGCCCCCGGGAAAGCCGTCAGCAACAATTCACTGGAAGCACTGATCACAGCTTTGCCAACCAGGTCCTGTTCGTCCTGCAATACCAGGCCGGGAATATACTGGCCCGTTTTTAACAGGCGTTGTTGCAGGGAGGGTATATGGTACTGATTAAAAATGTCGGCCGGCAGTATATTTTTTTCTATACAAAGTGCGGCTGCCATACCCGCCGCCTGCGATACATAAGCTGCTGTAGCCATCACGCGGGTAGAGGCAAACGCCACATGTGAGGCACTGATGATACGGCCACCCAGGAAAAGATTATGGATATTTTTGCTGTACAGACTCCGATAGGGAATCTGATAAATGCCTTTACTATGCCATTGGTTACATCCCGGTTTTTCACTGAAAACACCATCCGCCGGATGCAGGTCTACCGACCAGCCGCCGAAGGCAACCGCATCTTCGTGCCAGCGTTGTTCCACAATGTCCTGTTGCGTCATCATGTAATCTCCTTCAAAACGGCGGCTCTCTCTTTTACCAGGGATCGCTCCTACCCATTCCAGTGTCAGCGTGGCCGCTTCCGGGAAGTTGCCGGAGTTTTTAATATAATCCCAGACACCGTATACCACCTTCCATAATTCCCATTTAATTTCTTCTGTATCGTGTACGGTATCCCGTCTGCCACCATATTCAATCCACCATAGCTTACAACCAGACTCCTGTGCATTGAATGTTTTAAACCGCGGAATTTTAGTAATATCTTTCAAAGCAAAATCAGGCGGGGTAAAGACTACCGGCTTACCGGTATCTTTACTGTAAAAATACAGGCTATGTCCCAACAGCTCTCCATATACCGCGGAAGGCGCAAATTTTTCTCCAAACTCTTCCTGACTTTCTGCTCCCATCCGGAACGCAGCGCCCGATAAAAAGCCGACAACACCGTCGCCGGAAGCATCGCAGAAAAGCGGAGCTGTTAAGGTATAGGTTGTCTGATTCTGGCTACAAAAAGCGTGTAGTGACTGGATAGTCGCCATATCTTTTTTGTCTACGGCATATACCGCTGTATTCAGCAATAAGGTGATATTCGTTTCTTTCACCACTTTATCCAGCAATACCATATCAAAGATCACCGGATTTCCTTCCGGGTTACGGTAGGTATTCTCTACCAGGATTTCATCTACTACCCCACCTTCTCTGGCCCAGCGGTTGTTGTTCCCCATGTGGGAAGTAGCACCGAGAATCCATAAACGCACCTCGCTGCTGGCATTACCGCCCAATACGGGTCTGTCCTGCACCAATACTACTTTTAGCCCTTGTCGCGCTGCCGTGATGGCACAACATACGCCTGACAGGCCCCCACCTGTTATCACCAGGTCTCCGTGTATAGAAACGGCCGGGAAAGAACGGCTATCCGTGATGCCGGATTTAATCATGACTGTACAATTTTACTGTGAAGGATATGCATAGGATCTGCCCTTGTCTGCGGTTATTTTTCCGCTTTCAAATTAACAGCCTGTATCACGTAACTGCAACAATTCAGACAGCTAATAAAAACGGGAACCTTCCCATTTACCGGGAATGTTCCCATCGCCATACGTGGATTATATGTTTTTCAAAGGTTTTCCTCTAAGCAGTATCTTTCCCAGATAAAATACCGTTCTGTCATATTTTGCAGGATTACGGGAGATATCTTCCGTTTGTTCATCCCCCAATATTTTCACCTTATCACTTTTTTGAGCAGATAACCGGATCGTAACGGTGTGTATGCCTGGCGGCAATACAATGCATTCATATTGCCCCCGGTAACGGTTGTTGCAAAACGGATTAAAACGATCTATCACTTTACTGCCATTGGCTGTTGCCGGTTTTAGCAATCGCGCCCTGCTGTAGCCTACATCCGCCAGTTCTACGGGTGTTCCATCTATGACCACTTCCAGGGCGCCGGCTTCAGGGCCACCTATATCAAAATAACCAAATGCGGTTCCTTCAAATCTGCAGGTAAAATAAGCGCCGGGTTGCTCCGCCTGCATGACATATGGGAACCAACCGGTAAACTGTTTCAGCCCTGATTGCTTTGTGTTTATCTGCTGCCAGCCGGCGCTGAAATCAGCGATATCCAATGGCGCATACATACCGGCATCTTCCCAATTATCTGCGATCAGAGGGGCCGGCAGCGCACTGGTAGCCGGCGTATCTGTAAACGGCTGCATTTTTTTCAATCCCCTGGCAATCGCCGCTGCATACAGGTTGCCGCCGGCGCTGACCGGGTGTATACCATCAGCGGAAAAAATAATTTTACCGGGTACTGTTTCACCGGCGCCTTTCCAGATCAGTTTACCAGCCTGTTCCAACATGGCCGCTTCCATACCCAGGTGTATGGAGGGCAGGTTATAATGTACCGCTATTTTCTCCAGGTCTGTTATCGTGGGTGGGATCCCGCCTTCCACATAATACTTCGTTTGTCCGTTACGGATAGTGTATATCAAACAGATATCAATAGCGGAATTAAATTGCAGGATCTGCCGGATAATACCTTCCATACCATTGGTGTACGCGCCGTTTACGGCAAATTCCACGAACACCATATCCGGCTGATACCGGAGCAGCTGCTCATATAAACGGCAGGCGCCCAGATCGGTTCCTGTTCCGGAAACACCGGCATTAACGCCTTTCATGGTTACCGCCGGAAACATCGTCTGCATATACTTTGCCGTTTGTTGCCGGTAACATTGATTGCCCTGTGTGATGCTGCCACCGATGAAACCAATGGTCACCGGTTTACCGGCGGCAGCTTTCTTAAAAAAATGAGGCAGCCCACGGCGAACCGTACATTCCTGTTCCGATTTAAAATCTCCCGGCGTAATCAGTTGTACCGAATCTTCCGCCGGATTAAAGTATAAAGGAGTAGCGCCAGCCTGTGAAGCGGCTATGAGTCTGTCACTTTCTTTCCTGTTGTTATTTTGTGCTGTTACCCGGGTGCACAACAATGCTGTTAACATGATCAGCCAACCTGCTTTCATCGTTTATTATTTATTGGTTAGAAAACAAAAGTTCCTTCAACGGTTTGTCCACCGCCTGTTTGCACGATTACCCGCACATGCACAGTGGTATCTTTATTTACCGGATAGAAAGAACATTCATAGGGATAAGTTGTAACGGTTTTAGTGGTATCATTGGCGGTTACCGTTAATTGCCGGCCCCCCTCAGGGGTTTCCAGGTATACATATATATCATCCCATCCGAAAGGCGAACGTATCCTGAAAGCATAACACTTGCCGATGCCGTTGCCCAGTTCCAGCACCTGCATACCATTGCTGACAGGCGGCACTGCCGGCCGCTGTATTTTCCCTGCAGCCGTTAACGGGAAGGCCAGGGCAGCAAATCCTTTGGGGGCCAATACTACCTGCCCGCTACGATTACTGAAAGCTAACGGTGCGGGTGTAGCGAAAGCCGCAGCATACCAGGCGGCACTGCTATTGTTGGCAACAGGCACTTCCTGTCCGAGTGTAATATGGCAGGTATCGGATACCGTTGATTCATTCAGCAAGAGTAGCCAGAAACAACTGTCAGACATCGCTGTGATGTAATTCACAGCAGGGTGATCGATAGCAACCAGTCCACGTTTCAGCCACAGCCTTGCTGTGGTATCTCCGTATATGTTTCCTTTTCCATCGTTAAAAATGCGGTTATTGAACCAAACAAAACCATCCTGCTTGCCATAGGGAAAATGCACATTGCCGTCGGAGCGTTGTATCGTTTCCGTTACCAGAAAGTCGAGGGTAAAAGCCAGGTGCGGCGGAATATGGTGATAGTATATAGAGCTTACATCCGGTCCTTTATAGGGAAAGTCCGGCTGCTGGGTTATATCGGTAAAACCGGTAGCATAATAACCGGGATAGTTGGTAAACCTGCCGATGACGGCATTCCGCGCGTAGGTTTCAAAGATGGTGCGGTGATCTGTTGTAAACAAACGTAATAAATGGGGCGCCCAGCTACTCATAAAAACCGGCCGTACCAATTTACCCGGATCAAAATAAGTTACCGGTTGTTCAAAACCTAATCCCACCGGAGATACTACCTTTTGTGCCACTGTTTTCGTTTGTACATCTCCCGGTTGCCGTGGAAATCCGAGGCGGTATTTTACGGCCCCTTTCCACCAGATGGTGGTGTTGCCCTCATAGGCGTTACCGGGATGTATGGTTTGCAACGTATCTTTCACAACCGGGAAAGACCGTATACCTGCCAGTGTATGAAAGGCTGTGGCTTCGGCAGCATGCATGAAATAGTTGTCGCCGGTGATATCATACAAATCCGGTAACTCCCACCAGTAGGCATAAAAAGAAGTGTTGTAAAAAGATTGTTTGTTGACCGGCACTGTTTTACGGCCGTACACTTCCTTTGCGATATAATCCCTGGCATCTTTTTTTGCGGCGGACAGCCAGGCCGTATCTTTCGTTAACCGATAGGCAGCCAGTTCCTGCGTCCAGGCGGGTATACTCACGGAGTATCCTTTGGCAGATCTGATTTTATTATCCGGCAGCGCTACACTTTTTAACCACGGATTTACTTCCCCCAGCAGCTGATGTAATCCTGCATAGTATGCTGTAGTGAATTGCGAATTAAAAGGACTTAGCACCAACGTTTTGATATCTCCGGAAGAACCGCCGGCAACGGCTTTCGCCCACCTGAATCCGCTGCGGGACAACGTATACTCAATGGTGGGTAATGCCCGGCTGATATACGATGCTTCATCGCGCGCCAATACCGCGGCTGCCACCACCGCCAGCGGTGCGGCCTGTACCACTGTGAGTGCCTGAGCCGGATCGGCCTCTATATCATAGAAACCTTTCAGCGCCGGATCCCAGCCGGCAGCCGTATCATTGTTCATCAATCCGGTGATGTTAAAAAGCGTTTCCGTGAGCGAAGTATTGGTCTGTTGGCGGTAATCCTTCACCTGATAAATACTGTCTGAAATATATTCCAGCGCCTCGTTCCAACCGGCAGGCAATACTCCTGCAGCAAATGTCCGGGTCAGCGTTTGCCCGGCCGTCAGCTTTGCATTATCCAGTCCGGGTATGGGAGCCAGTACCACCGGCTGCACTTCATTTCTTTCATTCTTGATCCCGAATCCGGCCGGCGAACTGGTAGCCAGTCCCCATTCCAGGGGAAGGCCTGCTGTTGTTGCGGAAACAAACAGGGCAAGTGCCTCCTGCCCTTGTTGTGTTTCCACTATTGCCAGCGGTTGCTGCATCATGGCGGAAGGCAGCAACACCGGGTTATCAGGAATACGTTGATACTGGAACATCGGCGGCAATAAGATATGACTCACCTGATCCGGTTTACGTCCATTGAAAGCAGCCAGCACCAAACTATAATAGCCCGCCTGTTTTGATATATACGTTAACGTTACCGACAGGTGTCGGGCATCCGTGTTCAGTTGCCAGATTCCTTTCACCGTTTGGCTGTCTGTGGTTACATAGGTCACTTCCAGCTCCTGCGTATTTTTCTGCAGCACATGCATGGGTGAACAGGCTATCAGCTTCCCTGCGAGAAAGGGGTTCATGAGGCTTTCCGGCGCGAGTATCCGGAACGTCTTTCCCCTGCTGACAAAACTGCCAAAGGCCACCGTACCATTCCAGGAAGGATAAAAATTACTGAAGCTGAGCTGAGGATCTGTTGCCTGCAGCAGCAATATCCGGTTGCCTTCGACGCCATCTTCCACATTGATCCACTGATTATTTTTCCGGACGGCTGTTCTGGCGAAAATCCCTTGTACCCCGGCGGCAGTTGTTCCCTCTACAAACTGTAATCTGATATGTTCATTACTGATGGTTCCCAACACCGGCGCCTGTTCCGGTAAATGCACACTATCAGTTGCCGCAAATGCCGGTGGCGGCGGTGTATAGGCCACCGCCACCGGTTTTATTTTAAAACGCCGCAAACTGTCCAGTGACAACTGATTCGGGTTTGTGATAGTAGTAGTAAAAACAATGGCATCACATCTCCCGAAATTACCCCGGGTATCTTTCAATCCTATAACGTTTTCACCAGTATCCAGCCTGGCTGTTCCTGCCTTCTCCCAATAGTATCCTTCTCTTCCGTGCTGACCGGATTCTTTGGGCAGCGGATTTTCGTTGACGACTACACGAAACAGGCGGGTACCCGGATTATTGGCCGGGAAGTCCGGTGTCCGCACCCACACATCATAGTCGCCGGCTGTCTTTATTTTAATCACCGTCATCGCGTCCGACGCTTTTACCCGGCTGCCCAATACCCGCAGGAGATTATTACCGGACACCTGGGTGCCCGCTACCTTATCCAGCTGCCAGCCGCCTTTAAACTGAAAGTCTTCGCCTTCCAGCAGGTAGGTAGTTTGCGCCATGGCGGCGGGTGCATAACAAGCACACAGCAAGAGAAACAGCGATAGCCATCTATTTGGTTGTTGCATTTTCAGTCAGTTGATAGTTAATTTCAATCACCTGCAGCCCATAAGGCGCCAGCGTTAGCGGGAAGGAATTACGGGTAGATAACCGCGTACGTTCGCCCCGGTTACTGATTCCAAAAACCGTTACCGGCTTGATGCCTGTATGATTGATTACTTTGGTATAATCGATTTGTACGGTACTTTTCTGTGCATCGTCATCATTATTCAGCGATATCAGCCAGAGCTTTTTCTGTGCTGTATTAATAGCGCAGTAATAGTCGATGTAAGGATTGGCGATTTCTATCAAACCTGGTTTCAGCAATAGTTTTGCAGGAGTACCATATACGCTGCCGGTAGCAAAACCATAGGTAAGATGAGGCCCTACCTTAGGCGTAATGAATCCATGCGGAAAGGTCACGCTACCGGCTGAACGAAGTTTTATTTCCGCCAACAGATAATCCGTGATCCACCCTATCTGCCACCAGGCATGATGTGGATAGGGACCGGCGCCTTTATTCATCACATCCCAATAGTAAGAGGCTACCCCGGTAGTGGTATCCACAAATGCATCCCTTCCCAAAGCGGCAGCCCGGGCCATGTGCAGGAACAGCGAGTCATGGGTTTGCATAAACATGTTGACAAACATACCGGCATGACTGGCCAGCAGTATAGGTCCCCGCTGATTGGCAGAACCCAGTGTTCCGCCATGTTCAAAGCTGAGGCCCACCTGGCTGATTTCCCAATCCTGCCGCGCCATACCATTTACTATTTTCTTTTGGGCAGATGGAATAGGATGTGTATAGATGGAAGTGGTATATAGCTGCGCGGTGCGGATGGCCGCACGCAGGTATTTTTCCTCCCGGGTTGTTTCATATAAATGCAGGAATGCCTGGGCGCTTTGTCCGGTAGCAAAATCGGGTACAAAACGGGTATCTCCGCAAACACCCAGGAAGTGCCCTTTTTGGATGGCTTCCCGTATATACCAGTCAGCTCCTTTCCTGGCAGCAGCCAGGTATTTTTCATCTTTCAGGATATTATACGCAACCAGTAAGCCATAAAAAGTAGGGCGGAGATCTGCGATATCCGTAAACATGGGTTTACCGGAAGTGAGGTCATAGGCAACCTCCCAATGTCCATCCGTATCCATCCAGGCCAACAGCTTGTCTGCAGCAGCCTGTAATGCTTTTCTTAAGGTGGTATCACCGGGTTGAAACAATAACAGGTTACCGATATCCATCAGCATGTAATAGGTAATACCAATGGGTTCCGTGTAGGGTCCCCACTCTTCTGTAAACCTTTTACTTTTGGTGAGGTAGTATTGTCCGGCAGTGGCGCCGTGGAAAAAACCGGGGTTATGGTCCTGTTGCTGCAGTTTAAAATTACGGGCATATGGCAGGCGGGTTTGCTGCAACACGGTATCTTCCGTTATGGCGGCCAGCATCCACATGGCGCCATAGTCTGCATTTTTCATGGCATCTTTTTGCGCCCCGTACACCCCACCCAGATAAGCCTGTGCGCCGATGTCTACACCATTATACTGTTCCCTTTTCCACAGGGATGTGCTGTCATTAATCAGGTATTGATACATCGTCAGGATACGACTGCTCAGGGATTGGCGTGTTTTTTTCAACGACAGGAAATCAGCAAAATGATACACGTCGTTCACGGCATGTTTAAAAACGGTGTACCAATCGGCCCGCCGGATCGTATACCGGAAAGAAAAAGTAACTGTATCTCCTTTTTCCAAAAAAGAACCTTTCTCTCCCAGCACAGGATGATACGCTGTAGGTGTCAGCGAAGCCTTTCTGTTCATGAGTGACAGGCCGGTCTGCCAGTTATCCTGTGTTTTCACCGCATGCTCCCAGGGATCCCTGCCGGTGCCGGGCGCCGGTATGACTCCGATGGTCAGGTGCTGCCGGGTACTGACAAAAGCCGCCAGGGTAGCTGCGGTCCGTTCTCTTACTATTACGGGTTTATCCGGAATGCCCTGCATATAAGCATAGGCTTTTATAAAATCCTTTTCGATGGCATTGCTTTGAAAATAGCCGGGAATGCCACCCCACGCCAGTTCTTTTTCCGGCACCGTAGCCAACGTAGGCGTGGCCAGTGAAAAGTATCCGGCTGCTTTTGCCTGTAACGATATCTTTACCAGGATGTCTGCCGGGAAAGCGGTATCCGGCTGCCAGGTGGCTATAATACTGGCTTTATCATTTTCTGCAGTAAAACATAATGTCTGGTTACCTGTTTTTTTTACCGCCGAAGGATACAGGTATGCTGCTTCTCCGGCCGTATTCATGGACACGGGTTGCAACGCTTTTTCCCAAAGCGGAAGAATATATCTGTATATCGGCTCGGGAAAATGCAGCTGCTTCCCGGCCTTATCATACAATGCTACCGGTGTGGTATCCGGTTTTTCTTTTGCATAGAGGAAGGTATATTCGCCGTTTACATGTGGTAGCTGCTGCCAGCTGCCCTGGTGATTGACAACAATACTGTTCAATCGCCATTGCTCCTGGAACTGTTTCCAGTGCAGTTGCAACGCCGCCGTGGCCAGCGAAACCTGGGTTGCCTGCTGTGCTGCCACAGGCAGATACATCATCAACAATACTATGACCGCTATTCTCTTCAAAGGATGTTTTTTAGTGGATGACTGTTTCTGTTGCTGTCCATACCGGTGATACATCTACCTTACGGGCCGCCCGCCACGGAATGAGCGACAGCAACAATATAACCGTAGCAATGCCTGTTACCAGCCCGGTACTTTTTCCGGAGAAAAAACATAAGCCATATAACAGCAGGGCAATAAACGCCAATGAAAAAGCAATCACCTGCAGTCCGAAACGGTTTTGTTTGCGGATGGCCAGGGCTTCCGCGGGAGCTGCTTCGGGTATGTTTTTGCTGCGTTGTTTTTTTTGTTCCTGCAGGTGTATATATTCCTGGCTGATATGTCCTTTGTAGTAAGCATACAGCTCGTACAACGCCAGCAGCAAAAAGGGCAATCCTACCCCCAGCAGCATTTCATGGGCACGGCTCAATTTGTACCCTGCCGTCAGTGGCAGCAGGAGTTTACATACCAGGTTGACGGCCAGGCTAACACCGGTAATATACAGGGTAGCCTTTCCCGTTAGCCGCCTGGAAAACAGGGCCCATATCGGCGGCGCCAGCAAGGGGCCGCCCGTGATCGCACCAATGCTTAATGTGACTTCCACAATTCCACCCATATAGGGTACTATCAAGGCAATCCCAATCATGCCTATACCAAAGAACCAGGAAGAGATCCTGGCTACCCGCATCAGGGTGGTATCTGATGCGGCCGGTCGGAACACCCCTTTATAGATGTCGTTGGTAAAAACGGCAGCTACCACATTCAGAGCGGTATTGGCAGAAGCAGAAGTAGAAAAATACATACCGGTCAGCATCAACCCCATCAGTCCCGCAGGTAATACCTGGCGGCATATCATCAGGTAAGCATTTTCTGTATCCAATCCCAGCAATCCGGGGTTAATACTTTTATACAACATCGGTGGCAGCATCCACAATACCGGGCTTACGATATACAGCGCCGCAAAAAGCCAGGCCACTTTTGATGCCGACCGCGGCGTATCCACACTGGTATAACGCTGTACAAACGTCCAGTTACCTCCGATATAGAAGATATGATACAAGGCATACGCCAGGATAAAACTCCAGGAATATTCTCCATTGACTACATCGAAAAATCCGGCAGGAGAAAAATGCAGAAAATGATGTACTCCGCCGGCCGCCTCAAAGGCAAGTGGTACGATAATCAATACGGCTGCTGTCAGGATCACAAACTGCAGGATATCCGTTACCATGACTGCCCACAAACCACCTACGGCGGTATAGGCAATCATAAACAATCCCAGCACCACAGTAGCCGGCATCAAAGGAAATCCTAATGATGCACTGACCAGCCTGGCAACGGAATAAAGTACGGAGCCTTTGATCAGTAAGGATACGATCATGAAGATATAGATAAAGCACTGCTGCACGTTAACGCCTAAACGTTCCCGGATAAATTCCGCCGCAGTAAGATTGCCGGTAGCTTTCCACCGCGGCGCCAGGTAGTATCCGGTTACCAGCCCGCCGATGCACATGGTCCATTGAATGGTGATGGCCACCCAGCCATATTTATAGGCAATGGCGCCCCATGCCACAAAAGTACCGGCAGAGAAAAAACTCATGAACAACGACAGACCGCCGATGAACCAGGGGACTGCTTCACCGGCCGCAAAAAAAGACCGCAGGTTTCTCCCGGTACGGGAAAAAGAGAACCCTACCAGCATGATAAATACAGAAAAGACAACCATAACAGTGGTATCAATAACAGCGTTCATCCCATTTTCCTTTTATCCCCGGTATTATTGTCAGGGAGTGATTGTTAATGTAATTTCTCTTGTTGTACGTTGTGCACCGTTGTAACGCACATTGGCTCCCTCAAATACTACCTTATAGCTACCTGGCCTGGTGTAGGTATATTTATACACCGGCAGTGCCGTACTAATATTCTTTATCGCCACGCCCGCATCGGGTTTGATGTACCCGGGGTCCAAACCTTTGCTGATGATCCAGTCTTCATTATCATCGGCCTCCTTCCCTGCTGCCGGCATCAGTAATCGCGTGGCAGAAATCATCCAGCCTGTTTCCTTATTCCTGAAATCAATCGCCTGCCAGCCGGCTGTAGCCATGGTGGCCAGCGGTGATACCATACCTTCCTGCGAAACGTTGCCGGCATCAAAAGCACTGATCACCCACCGGTTCTGGCCCTGTGTCTTCTTATAATCTGTATATCTGAATGCTACGTATAGCCGTGCCGTTGAGTCTTTCGGATCAGCAAATGCCTTTAAACTGATGGTACCGGAAGCTGTATTATCCTGTCCGGCAGAGAATACAGCACGGCTGGAAATATCTTTCCAGGTAGCTGCCCTTACTTTAGCGGTATCCGCTTCTCCTCTATAGTCAGCAGATACCAGCAGTTGCAGGTTCGGGTATATCTTCCCGAATTGCACCAACGTCTTAAAACTTATTTGCAGGTCATTCTCTGCGCGGGTACGATAGCGGTAATCGTAGTGATGTCCCGGTTCACCGGAATAGAAGGTAATATTATCCGGATCCCCGGTCAGGTTAAAAGTAATCATCTCTCCGGCTTTATAGGTGCTGGCAGCTGTTGTTACTTCCAGGGAAGGCGTGGGTACCTTTTCCTTACTGCAGGCTACTCCTGCCACTACGCATACCAACAGGCATAATAAGTTTCGCATAGTACATACATTTACAGGTCAGTTGTTTACCATCCCGGATTTTGTTCAACCAGATGATTGATCGTTGTTTCCGTCGTGGGTATCGGGAACAGCAGGTTACGGGCGGTTACATTTTTGGCGGCGCTGGCAGCATATTTCCAGGCAGCGGGCGCCGTAGCTGTAATCTCTGTGGCCAGTGACTGCATTTTTGAAAGATATAATCCCCAGCGTATCAGGTCATGTTTCCGCAGCCCTTCAAAACAAAGTTCTCTTGCCCGTTCATCCTGGATCTGCAAGAGAAAATCCGCTTTGCTCAAACCGGCAGGCAGATCTGCTGTTGCATCAGGGGTACCTGGTAACTTTCCATAAGCTCTCCTTCTCACCATATTCACCGCTTCATAGGCTTCGCCATCCGGACCATTTACCGCATTCTCCGCTTCCGCTTTCATCAGCAACACATCTGCATACCGGATTACAGGAAAATTAGTGCCGTTGTATAACCTGTTCTTAGGTACCAAGGTTTCATATTCCCGCCGCCATTTGCCGGCAGTACGGTCATATACCTGCGCAGGGGTATAACTCACCCGGCTGGTAACACCGGCAGCTATCGCATAACGATAGGGTGCAATAGCCCAATCGCGGCGCAGGTCGTCCGGTGCAAACAGGTTGAATAACCGGGCGGTGGGATGTACCCCTCCGCCGGAGTAACCAATATTATCATCCGGACATTCCAATCCGTTTTCAATACCCACTCCGCCGGCCAGCTGGGCTGCCCCTTGCTGATTGCCGTACATCCCGATTTCCCAGATGCATTCACCCGGTTCATTGATATCTTTTGAATGATTGATGAATATGGCGCTATAGCTGGTATTCAGTGAATGCCGGGCCGATTTGATCACGTTATTGGTGCAGGTCAGCGCATCTGCATACCGGGCTGTCTCATACAGCGGCGCGCCGGCCATTGTAAGGTACACACGTGCCAGTACTGCCTCTACAGCAGTGGCGGTAATTCTTTCATTGCTGGTATAAGTACGGATATCATGCACCAAAGGCAGCGCAGCCTTCATGTCGGCCACAATGGAAGCATATACTGCCGCTACGGGAGCACGGCCCTGCATGGGCTCCAGGGACGATTTAGTGGCAGTAAGCCGCAAAGGCACCGCACCAAAATTATCTGCCAGCACAAAATAAAAATAAGCCCTCAAAAAAAGCGCCTGTCCTTTGATGGCATTTCTTTTTGTTTCGTCCATTGCAGGCCGGTGCACATTCTCCAGCAACAGGTTGGCCCGGTCGATACCCTGGTAGGCAACTTCCCACAACTTGCCGACGTCCAGCTGGCCGGCATCAAAATCCATTACCCGGACATTGTTGGTCGAAACATTTTTGTAAAAGAATTCGTCGCTGATGGTCAGGAAACTGAACAAACCCCGCGCATACATTCTGCCATAGGTATCTATTAATCTGTTGTACACCCCATTCAGCGAGCGTTCCAGGTCAGCTTCGGTATTGTAGTAAAATTCCGGCGTCACAAAATCCTCCGGTTTCGTATCCAGGAATTTATTACACCCTGGTAGTATGCAACCTGTTAGTATAATCAGGGAGATGATATATTTTTTCATCCGTGTTGATTTTAGTGGCTGTAAATGTTTCCGCATCGCTGCTTCAAAACGTAAGATCCAGGCCGACAGTGAGGGTGCGGGCCTTAGGGTAGGCCGACCAGTCGAAGCCCGGTGTTAAAGCAGATTGTCTGACCGAAACTTCCGGATCCAGACCGGAGTAGCGGGTCCAGGTAAACAGATTCTGCGCAGCGGCATAGATGCGGCAGGACTTTATTTTAACTGGTTTCAATCTTACGGCCGGGAAGTTATAACCCAGTGCCACTGTTTTCAACCGCAGGTAAGAACCATCTTCAATGGTGCGGGAAGAGTAAACCAGCGGCCCCTGGCCACCTACCTTGTACAAGGTATTGCTTTGATGCTCCGGTGTCCAGCGGTTGGCATAGGAGGCAAACATATTTAGGAACGGCCTGTTGACATCTCCATTTTCAAACTCAATCCGGTTGGCATTCAGGATATCATTACCATAACTCCACTGAAAGAAGACATGCAGATCGAAGTTCCGATAGGTGAAATTATTCGAGAACCCACCAGTATGCACCGGATTGGGATTACCAATAATGGTCTGATCATTATTATCCACCTGGCCGTCGCCGTTAATATCCCTGAATTTGATATAACCCGGCTGGATAGCCGATCTGGGGCTACCGTTATTGGGTACGTTGTCTTTCAGTACGTATCCGCTTTCTCCCGATTTATTAAAGTCGCTGTACTGATAAATACCATCAAACAGGAATCCATAAAACATCGCAATCGGATGACCGGGAATAGCGATATAAGGATAGGCATTATTAAAATTCCCCCAGGTGATCCGCGAAGCATAGCTGGGCTCTCCTTCATTCAGCTGTAATACCTTGTTCCGGTTGAAGGAGATATTAAAACTGGTAGACCACGTAAATTTTTTCTGCTGGACAGGCTGCGCATTCAAGGTGAGCTCTATACCTTCATTCGTCACCTTCCCAATATTCCGGATACCATTGAGATAACCCAAAGAAGGCGCCAGCGTGGCATTCAGCAATAAATCGCGGGTATTCTTCCTATAATAATCTGCCGTAAGGGTAATCCGGTTATTTAAAAAACCGAGATCCAGTCCGATGTCTGTTTGCCCGGTGGTTTCCCATTTCAGCCCGGGATATCCCAGGTTGCCGGGAATAATGCCCTGTACCGGGGAATTGCCAAAGCTGTAGCCGGAATAGGGAAATAGTTGCAATGCCGACAGATAGGCAAAATCGGGTACCCGGTTATTTCCTGTCATGCCATAACCTGCACGGATTTTTGCTTCAGACAAAAATGGCAGGTCTTTCATAAAACCTTCTTCTATCAGCCGCCATGCCACTGCCACTGACGGAAAATAAGCCCATCGGTTAGCCGCGGGAAATTTCGAAGAACCATCCGCACGAAAGGACAGGGTAAACAGGTACCGCGATTTATATCCATAGTTCACACGACCCAGAAAAGACATCAATGCATTCGATGATTTAGCAGTGGGTCCTGTCGTGATAATTCCTTCATCCAACCCACTCATGCCCAGCGATTCATTGGGCAGCTGTGAAGCGGTAAAACCATAACTGTATAGGGATACCTTTTGCATAGACATGCCTCCCACTACATTCAGACTATGGGCTTTATTAAACACCCGCGCATACGTAAGCGTATTTTCATTCAGCCAGTTTGTTTTTTCCCCCTGACTGATCCCCCCATTCACGCCCAGCGTACTGCTTTTAGGATGGCCCAGCCGGGTGTTGGAGTTGTTGAACAGTTCTTTTCGTATAGCCTCTTTGGTGATACCGCCGGAAATCCGTAGCGTAAAATACCGGGCCGGCTTATAATCGATATAGGCATTGGCCATGATCGTATGGTTGAAAACCGGATTATACTCATTCCGCGTGGAGATGATGGGATTCATGCGGTATTCGCCCATCGGGTCTACATCCGGATCAAAAGGTTCGTCTGTCAGGGAAGCATCCCGGCCGGCATTACCGGTAACAGGCCTGTATCCCCAGATGCTGTACATCAGACTGGCCGTAGGACCTGTGGGTGTTGTATTGGCAACTGTGCCATAGGTTTTGGTGCCGGTGTAGTTCACATTGATACCGGCCTTCACCTGGGAGGTCACCTGCTGATCCAGTGCCAGTCTTGCCTGATAACGTCTGAAACCACTATTGATGATAATACCATCCTGGTTCAGCAGGGAGCCGGAAACCGCATAAGTGGTTTTCTCATTACCGCCTCTCATCGACAGGCTGTGGTTTTGCTGGAATGCATTCCTGAATACAAGGTCCTGCCAGTCGATTCCTTTTTCCTGTTTGTAGTCTTCCAGGGTTTTTCCATTATTCAGGTAGATGGGTGTATAGAGCGTATTGTTTTGTTCCAGCTGGTATTTTACAAACTCATAAGGATTCATCATCTCCTGTTTTTTCAGGTTTTGCTGAAATCCCATCCATGTTTGCCAGGTAATCACCGGTGCGCCGGTTTTTCCTTTTTTGGTAGTAATCATGATCACTCCGTTGGCGCCCCGGGCGCCGTAGATAGCTGTGGCAGAAGCATCTTTCAATACTTCAATGGAGGCTATTTCTTCCGGATTAAAAATGTTGTTGGCCGGATTTTCCACCGGAAAACCATCGATCACATACAAGGGAGAATTTTCCTGTGTAACGGAGTTGTTCCCGCGGATCACAATGTTCATGGGCGATCCCGGCTGGCCATCGCCGGCAGATACTTGTACGCCGGCCACCCTCCCACCCAGCGCTTCTTCAAAGGAAGACACGGGTGCCTTTGCCATATCGGCCATTTTCACCTCTCCTACGGCGCCGGTGAGGTCTTTCCGCTTTACGGTGCCATAGCCTACTACCACTACATCGTTCAGCCCTTTTACGGTGGGTTCCAGTGTGACATGGTATACATTTCTGCCGGCAGTTACTTTGACGGCTTTGGGAAGATATCCCACATAGGAATATAAGAGTGTAGCAGCTGTATCTGCGCTCAACTGATACCTGCCGGCTTCATTGGTGATAGCCGATTGTACGCCCCCTTTTATCCGGATAGTGACACCTGGCAGCGGCGTACGGTCGGTAGCCGTTACGATGCCGGTAATCACCTGTGCACCGGATTTAGCCGGCTGCTGCTGTGCCATTACAGGCAATGCGGTGAAGAGGATAAAAAACAGGCGTAAGAGATACCTTACTGGTAAAAAAGTATTTTCATGCATACCCCCAACATGTTTTAGTGATCATGATGCATTTGCATGCCGGTACCGTTGTCATATCCGGCAATGGCCTTACGGCCTGCAAAGCGTTGTTGATTTTGGTCCTTTATAAATAATCATTCAGTTGATGGCTGGCATCAGCATACAGGGATAGCAATAGCTGGCGCTGACACGCCAAAGAATAGCTGTTTTTTTCATATCGTGCGAATTTCCTGTATCAAAGATTACAACTTATTATTATCCTTAAAACAAAAAAGTAATTGTTTTATCATTGGGAATGTTCCCATAAACCGGGAATGTTCCCAATACTGAAATTATTTCGTTCCTTTATCGCCTAAACGAACATCCATGAAGCGACACCAGGTAACCATCGTAGATATCGCCCGGGAACTTCAGCTTTCCAAATCAACCGTTTCGCGGGCGTTGACCGGTCATCCCAGCGTTAATGCCACTACGCGGCAACTGGTACTGGAGCTGGCAGAAAAACTGGACTATCAGCGCAACATGCTGGCCATCGGGCTCATTACCCGTAAGACAAATACGATCGGTATTATCGTACCGGAGTTTACCAGTTCCTATTTTCCCACCGTCACGATTGCAGCGCAGGAAGAAGCAGGGAAAGCCGGCTACAACACGGTTATCTGCCAGTCCAATGAGCGCTATGAAACAGAGGTGGCTAACACCAAAGTGATGCTGGCCAACCAGGTAGATGGCTTATTGGTATCTATCACAAAGGAAACCAGGAATTTCGATCATTTAAAGATATTTCAGCGGAAAGGTATTCCCATTGTATTTTTCAACCGGGTATGTGATGAAATGGATGCCCCCAAAGTAGTAGTGGATGATTATGATGGTGCTTACCGGGTAGTCAGCCACCTGATTGAAAGAGGCCGGAAAAGGATTGCGCATTTATCCGGGCCACCTTCCTTAATGATCAGCCAGAAAAGACTGAACGGATACAAAGCTGCGTTGAGAAAAAATAATATTGAGTATGATGAAAGCCTGGTCATTCCCTATGACCTGAACATCGATATGGTACACATCTATGTCAATCATCTTCTAAACCTGCCGGCACCACCGGATGCCATTTTTGCCATCAGTGATCCTACCGCTATTGAGACCATTCAGGTCATCAAGAAAAGAGGATTAAAAATACCCGAAGACATTGCCGTAACAGGCTTTAGTAATGACTTTGCATCCAGCCTTATTGAGCCTTCCCTCACCACCGTATCGCAACCGGTAAAAGAAATAGGCAAAACGGCGGCACAGTTGCTGATAGACCAGATCAACCGCGATGTTTCGGAATGGAAAAACATTATCAGGGTATTGAAAACGGAATTGATTGTGCGTAATTCCAGTTGATGTTGCTGCCGTCATTATTTAAAAATCACAAAAATCAATACTGCCTGTCAGCTCTGCCCACCTGGCGGACAACAGCTTCGCGTAGTCTAAACTATTAAGTCCGTATGCTCCCAGTGAATATCCGTCATTGGCTTCTACCAGCAGTGTTTCTCCTTTATCCGTAATACCGAAATCCAGTGCAAAAGCTTTGGGCGCCGACGTATAGCTTTGCAACGTAGCGGCTATCACAGCAGCATCGTAATGTAATTCCCAATCGCCCCGGTATCGTCTGACATCCAGGATATGACCATACCTTACAAAACATCTCCATTCACTGAGAAATTTCACCGGTTCCGCACACCAGATATCCATATCTTCCTGATAGTCGTAGCAGCCTATCAAATCACGTTCGGCAGTAATCAGTTTACCGGTGAAGGCTTTAGACCGGTTCATGGGCTTGATAAAAACAGGTTGGCCGCCCGCTTCTTTGGCAAAGGTATGCAGGGTAGATGGCCATAGTTGTCTTCCTAAAAACGGATGAAGCGAATAGGGATAATCCAGCGGAGCTGGCAGTGTTATCTGAAAATGTGCCAGGGCTTTAGTTATATCACTGATTCCGCCTACCACCACCTCTTCCGGCAGTTGCTCCTTCAGCTGTGCGATATCCTGATAAAACAGTATTTCCCATCCCAACTGACGAAATCCATCCAGCGCAACAAAGGCATTTACATTAGCGCACTCTCCATCGGAGCCCTTGTGAATATAAACTTTCATATAGGCGAATTAAAGCCTAAAGATATTAAGACGAACGAAATTCCGGATTATTTTTTCAGGGGATTCATCACTTACGTTGTGGGATATACGAACCAGAAAAAAGGGAATAATGGCATTCATCAAAATTTCCCGGCAACTACATGATCCCGTAGAAATGGTAACTTTCACTATAGCACTATCAGCCGTATAATGTATCATCCATGCGTAGCAGCCGCTGAATTAAAATCTGCAACCCTGCTGCTATTACGATACCACCATACCTCTACTTACAAAACCATCGCCATTTCCACGCTGCCGGCTTCGCTTAGGCTGCCTGTCACATCCATTGCTGTAATACGGGGATTTTCACGGGTGGCGGCCACCAGTTAATAGTTACTTTTGTGTTATCCTATCACATTAAAACCCCACTATTATGGCAACTCCCCTTATTCCCTCCAAAAGTGTAAATGCCTGGATTTACCTGGATGAGGATGAACCAAAAGGCACCGGCTACACGACTGTTAATAGTAGTTATCAATCCCTCGTGAACAATAACGTATATAAGAACACAGATATGGTGCTGATCTGTTTTTTCGCCGTCATACCAGATAACCAGGGATATTACACGATTGATATCGGCAACGCCACCACCGTTCACCCGGATGGCTCCACGACCGCGCAGTATTTACAATATACCATACAGGATGCGCGTGCGCAAAATGCAGACGTAAAGCTGCTGGCCACCTTAAACTACAATACGGATAACCTCTCCCAGATATTTTCTTCCAATCCGGATCAGTGGCCAACTGCGACCGCTAATTTTGCCACCAATGTAAAAAATTACCTGGTGGCCAATCAGATGAACGGGCTGGATATAGACTGGGAAGGAAGTTTTGCATCTGCTATCACCCGGCAGCAATTCAGTATGCTGTTCACGGCCATCCGGCAGGCTTTTGACACCAATACCAGCTCTTACCTGTACCTGAGTTTTTCACCGGCAGAAGTAGGCAACCTGGATGTAGCCACCATGAATAGCTGTTTTGATATCGTCAACCTGCAACTCTATTCTGGTTTCACGTATGTCAGTTCATTTGTCAACATTGGCATCAATCCATTGCTGATGGCCTACGGCGCCAAATTCGAATCCAACTATCAGAATGCTACCAATGCCTACGATCAGGCGCAACAGGGATTCAAATACCAAAACCAATCGTATGTTTACAACAACATCACGCAATGGCGGCTGAACTCCGACAACTATGAATTTGAACAGGGGCAGCAAATATTATTATACCAGCTGGCCTACGGTGTTCCTGGTTCGTCTTTCAACGACGGCGCCATTGCCGGCAAAGCCGGCAATCCGCCTATCACCACGCTGGCTGTCAGCGGCGGCGACGTACTGGACTCTTTGCAGGCCACCAATAGCTGGGTATCCAATGGTACAGAAAACATACTGGGACTGCTGCAACATGGTGGGAACGGCGGTAATGGCAATACCATTCAGCTTTCCTCCGGTGAGCTGATCACCGAAGTGTATGGCTATACCGGTATCTGGTTTGGCTGGGAAGTGGTGGCGCAACTCTCTGTTAAAACCAGTGCGGGCCATACCTACGGCCCATTCGGCCATCTGAATAATGTATCCGCTACTACATCATTTAGTTATACGGCGCCTTCCGGGCAAAGTATCATCGCTTTTAATGGAAATACCAGCCAGGTACCGTTAGCCAGTGGCGGTACTACGATGGTTATCACTGCTTTAAATGTCAGTTTCGGATAGGCATCCCTGTTAGCCGGGACACAGCTAAAAATGAAACCCTATAAAGCAGCCCATTAAATACCATACAGCAGCCTTTCAAACGGCTGCTGTATTTTTTCCCGTTTGTATAAAATGGAAACTGCTTCCTATACCGACCATCATGGCATTCAACAAACACCGCGGGGATAAGGAATGGTATCTATGCATCCTAATTCATTGGTACACGTTTGTAGCATGGTAATACATACACTTCCATAAGTTACGCAATCACCTGTTTTACGTCCCTCGTCCTGCTGTGTGACACCTCCTTGTATCTTTCCCCTATCAGATATATTAAGATTGCAAACGGTTCCTTTAACCAGCAATAATTTCCTGGTCAGCAGTAAGCTTTTCTTTTTCATTTGATATGATGTTAAGATGAGATAGTAAATCAGACCATGTAGTCATCTACCCCAAAAATGCCTAACCAATGGTAGCAGATATTTAGTCAACGGTCAGAAAGCAGGGATCATCCTCCATAAAAGCCTTTATCTAACGCCTTCCTGATAAGGCTGCCGCATGCATAGCAGATGCACCAGCACTTTTTCCTGTAACATTCACACCTACCCCACTTTTACTTCGCCGGAATTTGTATTAGTTTCGCGAAAAAGTGGCAATGGCAACAACCGGATCTTTTCTGATCGATACGCTTCAACAGCTGGGCCCTGTCAGCAAAGCTGATAAAGCAATATATCTGCATCGCTTCCAGGTAAAACATTACCGGAAAGGCGATTTTTTTCTGCAGGAAGGACAAGTCTGCAAATATATGGGACTCGTGGAATCCGGATTACTGCGTTATTACATCAATCAGGATGGTAAGGAAAGAAGTTTTTCTTTTCTGCATGAAAAAAGATTTCTCTGCAACTATGAAAGCTTTATTACACAGGCTCCCTCTACCAGAATCATACAGGCGCTAGAAGATACAACGGTACATGTAGCCAACTATGAAGACTTTCAGTACATCTTTGACCATACTCAATCAGGCGATAGAATCGGCCGGTTAGTACTGGGCATGGCCTTTATAAAACTGGAAAAAGATCTGGCTTCCTTTTATACAGACACCCCGGAACAACGTTACCAACGATTCATAGAAGAATATCCTCAACTGCAGCAACGCATCTCCCAATACCATATCGCTTCCTTTGTAGGCGTAAAACCGCCTTCCCTCAGCCGCATCCGCAAAAGAATTTTTGAAAGCAGGTAATTTCTTCACCCAGGTGAATGAAATTGTTATTTTTCCGATAGACCTTTACTGCTGTAAAACGGCACACATGATAGCACAGTACCTATGGCAAGCAGGTTCATTGATGATCGCCCTGATGGGGCTCCTCCATCTCCGGGGCACGCTTTTTTCGAAGGCCATGCATCCACGCGATGAGCAATTAATAGCCGACATGCAGGCGACTCCCCTTATTTTAACAGATAAATTAACGATGTGGCCTTCCTGGATTGGTTTTAATGCTACCCACAGCAGTGGCGCCATCTTTTTAGGCATGATCAATTGTTATATCGGCTACAAATACTTTGGCCTGTTACAGTCAGATCCTTTCTTTGCGGTATTGACCCTGCTTATCATCGGCTTTTATGCTTGGGTAGCCGGCAAATACTGGTTCAAAACCGTTTTTCTATTGCTGGCCGCAGCATGGCTTTGTTTTATAGTGGCGGCCATTTTAATGTACATGTAGTAAGTAATAAAGTATGAACGCCATGTTACCATCTCCCACCGTAAAAGAGGCCCTCCAGGACTTCTACCAGCAACACCAGTATGGCGAAGAAGGGGGCACCTATGAAAAATTTGCCTGGATAAAATTTGGATTTTTCTCTATTCCAATGATCAATACCGCAGGCAGGCGTAAACATGTTTATTTACATGACATCCACCATATTGTTACCGGTTATGATACCAGCTGGAAAGGAGAAAGCAGCATCTCCGCCTGGGAAATAGCGGCCGGCGGCTGGGGGAACGTGTATGTCATCTGGATCATGGCACTTTGGGCGATGGGACTGGGCGTATTGTTTTATCCTAAAAGTACGTTGCAGTCTTTCCGGCGAGGACTCACCATGCACAATGCCCTCACCTGCGGATTATCTAAACAGGATATGTACCAATTGTCTGTACCGGCATTACGCAATGTATTAAGCAATCAACCCAGGCGCCATCGCAGCATTTTATGTTGGATGATGATCAGTTTGGTTGTTTTTATCACGCCTTTCATCGTGGGTATCTTATTTATTGGGCTGCTGGTGTACTTGTTATAATGACCATTAAGCGCCTGATACTACACTGTTATTTCCTAAACCGCTGAAAGTTATAGGTAAAGGAAAGCATCACATACCGTTGCCGGGTATTGGTATTCAAACGCTGAATCCTGTTATTGTCCACGGAGATGAACATATTGGTATTTTGATTCAGCAGATCAAAAACACGCAACTTCAGCTCTCCCGACTTATCCTTAAACAATTGTCTGGTTACAGCAGGAGACACCATCGGTATCCAGTGCTGCCCACCTGTCTGCACGCTGCTATTATAGGCCACATTAAAATCTGACAACAACTGCCAGCTTTTTCCCAGCGTATACCTCACATTACCGGAAACATTGCCCGTAAAATAGCGAATGGTTGCGGTAGATGCCGGCGTGTAAGTCAGCATATGATAGCTGGCATTGCCACTCAGTGTCAGGGACAACGCACGCGAAATGTTCGTTTGCAGGCTCACCATTGCCTGCAGGGCTATATTGCGGGTGTACACATCCTGCTCATTAAGGATCGTCTTATTTTGGACATAATCGATACCTGCAGTAAATTGGAGGGTTGATTTTAACCTGCTGACAGGAAATGCATAATTGACATTACCCACTATACTATATGCGCCATTCACATTAACAGGCATCATGATTTGCACACCATTGGGCAATTGTGTAACGGCATATTGTATGTCGTTTCTATTCATGCTGGCTCCCAGCGTGGCACTATACATTTTTTGCTTGATGGCATCCGTATGCTGATAAGAGAGTGAAAAGCTGTGCACCTGCACTTGTTTCAGATCAGGGTTTCCCTTCATAATACGTAGGGAATCTACCGTAGCAATAGTGGGTTGCAATTGCTCCAATGCCGGCTGCCGCGGTACCACATCATAATTGAATTGCAGGTTGGTTATCTCCGAAAAATTATACTGAAAGCTTACCCGGGGTATAACACTCAGATAATTCTTTCGTATATCCGTATGGGTAAGCAGGTTATTATTGACCAGTTGCCGGGATTGCCAGCCAGCACGGATATGCAGCATATATTTATCCTGGGTTAACTGATAGCTGATACTCCCCTCGTGGTCCTGTACCTGGTTTTTAAAGCGGTTGCTTTGGGTACTGTCCCGGATCAGGTATTGCTGCCATTTTTCATCATACCCGCAGACGTCTGTAGCATTTTTACCTGTTTCATATTTGTAGCTGTACTGCATCAGCAGGGATTGTTTTTCTCCGATACGCGCTGAATAGGTGATATCCGTTTTCACCTGTGCCCGTGTGGCCGCTATCTGCCGGCGCTGGTGCAGGGTATCCGTATGGGCAGCAGGCTGCCAATACTGATTAAGTGAATAGTTGTCTGCTGTTGTATTATTTTTATTGTAAAACATATCCATGGCAACAGATAAAGCCCGACGTCCGTTCTTGCCTTTATGCACAAACATCGCCTTGATGGCAGCATTGCTGGTATTGCTTTTCCCGTTGGTATGATAGGTAGCTGTATACATCGTATCTCCCGGCATTGTTTTGCCGCCAGTCAGTGCGCTTTGCTGTGCAGCAAAATTTTCGTTTTGTGCATAGTTGATATAAGGGCGGATGGTTAACCGGTTATTGGCATCGAACAGTGTTTCCATATTAAATCGGATGACATGCCTGCTGTTATCTGACAAGCCTTTGCTGCGCTGCTCCTGATACGTCGCCGCCTCCTGTGGAAATATGTACTGTGTGGCGGATTGCTGCTCCTGCAGCATCTGCTCGTTTGTATAGGTATAACCACCATTGATAGCTGTATGTGGCCCCCATTTATCCCGATAATGCACTCCGCCACTCCGGTTAGTGGTAATGCCATTATCCGTACTGGCCGGATCCTGCGCCATTGCTGTAAAAACGGGGTCATTGGTGTTCGTGCCTTGTCCGACAAAAGACAATTGCCGGTTGTTTTTAAAGTGGTTCAGTTGCACCCCGACACCATAAGTATCTGCACTGCCGCCAGCCACACCGGCTTGTCCGAAAGTGCCGTTACGCCGGTTACGCTTAATCGTCAGGTTTAAGGTTTTTGTTTTTTGTCCATCGGGTATGCCCGTAAACTGACTGACCTCACTGGCAGCATCATATACCGCTACTTTATGGATCATTTCAGCGGGGAGTACCTGTAGTACTGCATTCGGACTGTTCTCAAAGAATGGCTGGCCATCTACCAGTATTTGTTGAATATCCTGCCCGTTGGCTTGTATCTTTCCGTTGGGCAACACCTGAATACCTGGCAGCAACCGCAGTAAGGCGGCTACCTTCTCATGAGGACCTGTTTTAAAACTGCCTGCATGATATTCAATAGTATCTTTTCTAATCACAATCGGTGGCGATGTGATAGTGACAGAATCCAGTTCTTTGATCTGTACCGCCATAAACAGGATGCCCGCATCAAATAGTAGCTGGTCTTTGGTAAGCACAATTTCCCTGGTATACTTTTGATATCCCTGAAAGCGGACTTCCAGCAAAAAGATACCCATGGGGAGATCTTTCAGGGAGAACTCCCCGTTGTTTCCGGCTACGGTCATAGCACGGTAAGAGGTATCCGCTGCATGGAAAAGAAAGATAGAAGCGTTCTGTAAATTTTGATGGTTAACGCTATCGGCTAAACGACCTGTTACCATTCCTTGCTGTGCATAGGTCAGGAAGGAAACAGCCAGCAGCAACAGGAGCAATGCATACTTTTTTTTGCGACGCGTTAGCATGGTCATTCATCTGAAATGATGAAAAAGGAAGAAATGAGTAACGAGGCTGATTTCTTCCTTTTCCATGTATACCTATCTAAGGTTACTGGCAATCCTTACTTCCATACAATTCATACGTATATTGCCCGCAACCACGGGTAAAATAGTCTCCACTGCCTCCTCTAACCGTGGAATAAGCCAGTCCTTTACACCCATCAACTGAACCAAATACCGGTTGCCCGTTAGGATCTGTAAGCTTATGAGAGGCCCAGGTTATTGGCGTGGCTACTCTCCAATCCACAGAAAAAAAGGTAGTACGATTGTCTATGGTACAATCATGCGGAATTTCCGGTGTATACTGTACACCCCAGGAGGGCACACTATAAGTCCAACGATATAATGTAGGCGCATTAGGTACGCCGCTTTCTTTGACAACGATGGTTACAATTACCTGTTGCAGGGTATAATTGACAAAAACAATCTGACTGGTCCCCGGCGGAGGAGGTACCCGTTTGTTTTCAACAAAACTGCTGCTACCGATAAAAACAGTGGCAAGTAACAATAGTAGCACTGTTTTCTTTAAAAGATATTTCATAAGTCTGATGATTTTGGTGAAGGAATGATTACATACAGGAATTTTTTTCACGCTGACAGACCGGTTTATTTTACCGGTGTATCAGGATAAATAATGGTATCTATGACATTTACAGACAACCACTACTCCCATACAGTTCATAGGTATATTGCCCGCAACCATAGCCAAAAGGATTTCCGGTGCCACCTTTGGTGGCAGAAGAACCCAATCCTTTACATCCATCCGGCGAACCGAATATCGGTTGTCCATTAGGGTCCGTAAATCTGTGAGAACCATTATTCAATGGTGTAGCGACTCTCCATTGTATATACAGATAGGGACTCCAGACACCTATTGTGCAATCATGGGGAATGGCCGGCGTATACTGTACGCCCCACGCCGGCACACTATATGTCCAGCGATAAAGCGTAGCAGCCGCTGTTCCACCCCCATCCTTTATGATAATATCTACTATTACCTGCTGCAGGGTGTAGTTGATAAAGGCGATCTGACTGTTACCCGGCGGAGGCGCTTTCGGTTCATGTTTTACGAAACTGCTGCTCCCGATAAAAACAGCGATAAGCAGCAGCAACGCTACCATTTTCTTTAGTTGACATTTCATAAGTTTGATGATTTTGGTGAAGGAAATATTAAGTACAGGAATTGTTTTTCGATGGCACAGGTACATTCAGGATAAACATCAGCGCATAAAATCATCACATTTTTAAACCGGGGAATAGCAGCTATGTACTGATTGGAAAACGAAGGGATCTACAAAAAAACAACAGTCGGCACAACAGGAATTTTTATCATTTTACGATCGTTTACCTGAGATGATCAGCTTAAAAATAAGGCAGGTATTTCGCACCGGGTAGCTGTACTAGGTAGATGTCTGCTTTTGTTCTGTAGAAAGGAACTTTTTATAGATGGGCACCTGGCGCCTGCTTGCTGTAACACGATCACTTTCACCATCCCGGGTAATTTTCTTTGCAATAATTAACCATCTGTCTGCCCATTTTAACCACCTGACTGATTATCTGCTTTTGTGGAGTACTTTTAAACCCAAAGTATCCCATAACTATTTTAAAATCACCCGTATGTTTTCAGCAAAAACTTACATCGACAGGAGAAGTGGCTTACAAGCAGCCATCGGAAGCGGCATCATTTTATTGCCCGGCAACGACGATACCGGTATGAACTACAAAGACAATATCTATCCGTTCCGGCAGGATAGCAGCTTTTTATATTATGCAGGTATCGACAGACCAGGGCTGACTTTTATTATTGATGCAGATAACAACCGGGAGATTTTATTTGGAGACGAAAGTACCGTCGAAGATATCGTGTGGACAGGATCAGTAGATTCGCTGGTATCGCAGGCTGCCAGGGCCGGTATTGCAGACGTACGGCCTTTATCCCAGCTACCCGGTTTTCTGGCAGGCAACAAACAAACCATTCATTTTCTGTCACCCTACAGAGCAGATATTACCCTTAAACTGAGCAGCTGGCTGGATATACCTGCCGCCCAGATTCCGGAGCGTGTGTCGGTGAAGCTGATAAAAGCCATCGTTGCCCAACGTTCCTATAAAACCACAGAAGAAATACAACAGATAGAAATAGCTGTCAATACCACCATCGACATGCAGCTGAAAGCTATGCAGCTGGCAGCTGCCGGCGTTACAGAAACGGAGATATCCGGTCAGTTACATGCCGTAGCGATTGCCGCCGGCGGCCATATTTCTTTTCCGGTGATTCTTACTACCAACGGTCAGTTTCTCCATAACCACCCGCACCACACCCCACTGCAACAAGGACAGCTGGTGTTATGCGACTGCGGTGCAGAAAATGCAATGCGCTATTGCGGCGACCTTACCCGCACCCATCCGGTCGATAAAAAATTCACGACCGCCCAGCGGGACATCTACGACATTGTATACCAGTCCTACCAGGCAGCAGCAGATGCGATCCGGCCAGGCATACGTTTTAAAGATATTCACCTGCTGGCCTGTGAGCAGATAGCAGCCGGACTGACTGCACTAGGGTTGATGAAAGGCGACCCACGGGAAGCCGTAGCCGCCGGCGCGCACGCACTGTTCTTTCCTTGTGGCGTAGGGCATATGCTGGGACTGGATATACATGATATGGAGAATCTGGGAGAAGCCTATGTAGGTTATACAGATACCCTGCAGAAAAGTACCGCATTCGGATTAAAATCTCTCCGCCTGGGCCGGGAGCTGGAAGCAGGATTTGTGTTGACCGTTGAACCGGGCATCTATTTCAACCCCTTACTGACAGATGCCTGGCAGGCAGCTGGTAAACATACCTCCTTTATCAACTATGAAAAATTAGCCGCTTACCGTAACTTCGGGGGAATACGACTGGAAGACAATTTCCTGGTAACCGCGGAGGGCAGCCATTTATTGGGTCGTCCTTTTGCCCGCACCGCTACTGAAATTGAAAACCTGATCGCTTCTTTATAAATCTCCTGTTATACATGAAAAACAAATTACTGTTCGTATCCGTTTTATTTTTATTTGCGTGTAATACCCGTAAAAGTGATAACACCGGTCAGCACCCTTTACACCTCCTGGCAGAAAAGTATGTACGGCTGGGATTAAACATCGGGCAATATGACCCGGATTTTGTAGATGCCTATTACGGCCCGGATTCCTTAAAGCCACTTACCCGGCAGGCCACCTTCCCCAAGGATAGTTTCCAGACGGAAATAACTGCCTTAAAAGCTGCTTTACAACAGGTAGCGGATACCACCCAAACAGATACTATCCGTATCAGGGCCAACTGGATGAGACGTCAGCTTACTGCTTTCAGCAGACGCATAAAAATATTCTCCGGCGAATACAGCGATTTTGATACAGAATCAAAGGAACTGTTTGATGTGGTAGCACCCACCTATCCTGAAACACATTATCAGTCGCTCGTAGCGGAACTGAACAGGCTGTTGCCCGGCCCTGGCGCCGTGCAGGATCGTTTCCAACAACTGGCCAACCGTTTCATCATCCCGAAAGATAAGCTGGATACTGTTTTCAAGGCGGCCATTGCAGAGGCCCGCAGACGTACCTTACAGCATTATGCCTTACCAGCAACGGAAAACTTTACCCTGGAATATGTTTCCGGTAAACCGTGGATGGGGTACAACTGGTACAAAGGCAATTATGTGAGCCTCATTCAGATCAGCGCCGACCTGCAGATCTTTATCGAGAAAGCAATCGATCTGGGCTGCCACGAAGGTTATCCCGGACATCATGTGTATAATATGCTGCTGGAAAAAAACCTGTATCACGATAAAGGCTGGCCGGAAATATCGTTATATCCGTTATTCAGCCCGCAGTCGCTGATTGCAGAGGGCAGCGCCAACTACGGCATAGAAATCGCTTTCCCCGGAACGGAGAAAAATACGTTTACCAAAAATGTATTATTGCCACTGGCAGGATTGGATACTACCGGGATAGACACCTACTTCCAGGCGCTGGCTATCAAAGGACAGCTCAACTATGCCCGCAATGAAGTGGGCCGCGGCTTACTGAATGGCAGCATGTCTGACACCACAGCAACACAATGGCTATTGAACTATACCCTGCTGAATCAGGAAGCAGCGGCTAAAGGGCTGCAGTTCATCAAAAAGAACCGTAGCTATGTGATCAATTACAACTACGGCCAGGATCTCATCAGGAATTATATTGCAGCAGCCGAAAAAGGTAACCAACTCTCAGATAGATGGGAAAGCTTCGGGCGTTTGCTGACAAATGAAATTACACCAACAGACCTGATCAATGCCCATCACGCGGAATAACTATTCCTGACGACCATTTATTGACGACCATTCATCATCGCAGATAATCTTTTGGACAGCAGCAGTAACAACACTGCTGCTGCTCCTACCATCACCACAAAAAGCAGGAAGAAGTCATAGGCATTCCGGATGGGATACCCCACGAAAGCCGTGATCCTGCCTTGCTCCGGATACAGCGTACTTAATACACCGGCAAATTTATTGGCCGCCGCTGTTGCCAGGAACCATACAGCCATGAGTAAGGAGGAAAATTTAAGTGGCGATAGTTTATTCACCAATGAAAGCCCGATCGGTGATAAGCATAGCTCTCCGAAGGAATGTAAAGCATACATGCCGGTAATCCAGATAATACTTACTTTGGCACCGGGCGTAATCGCCTTTACGCCGAAGGTAATCCACAGATATCCTAATGCCAGCAACAACAATCCTATTGCCATCTTCACAACAGCGTTTGGTTCACGCTTTCCCAAACGCGGCCACAGCCAGGCAAAGAAAGGGGCAAAAAGCACGATATAGATAGAGCCCAGGGAAAGAAAAAGACTGGGAGGAATTTCGTTCAGCGGGAAAACGCTGTTGCCTTGTACCAGCAGGTACACCTGTATACCTACGATGCCTGTCAGCAAACCTGCCAGCAATCCATATACGGTATGGCGCAGCAAACGATCTGCTGCTGCAGCAAGCTGTCTTTGGGTTTTCCGGTACAACCGGTATAACAGATACCATAGCCCTACAGCGCCCAGTTGTATACCCCATACGGGTATACGCCAGCCCAGCTGTCGGTCCGTTTGTTCATCTGCAAAAAAAGTCAGCGAAGCGCCTGCCTGTTCAAACGCTGCCCAGAAGAAGATCACAAAAAAGGAAATGATAAAAATCAGTTGAATCCGCTGCTTCTCCACCCGGGAGAGCGAGGGATCACGCAGGATAATCACCGCAATCACGATCACGACTACCACCAGGAAATACGACAGGTAACTGATCACCGCTGCATCCAGGTATAATAAACCGATCATCAGTAATGTAATCAGTACCAAACCTGCCACTGTCAGCAATGGCCGGAGCAGCTTTACCGGCGCATCTTCCGGCGTGAGGCCCAGTACATTTCCCGCAGGATCTTTTACATACCGGTGATGAAACACTACCTGCACGATCACGCTGATGATCATGCTGATGCCACCGGCTAAAAATGCCCACTTGAAATCGGCCGGGTTGCCGGTATCTCCGGTAAGTCCGCAGATAATAGGGCCTAAGGCGCCACCGGTATTAATACCCATATAAAAAATAGTATAGGCCGTATCTTTTCGCTTATCCGTTTCACTGTAGAGTTGTCCTACCAGGGAAGAGATATTCGGTTTAAAGAACCCATTGCCGGCAATCATGCAGCCCAGACCGCAAAAGAAGAGCAGCAACGACAACTGCGGATAGGTATGAAATAAGGAGGCACATACAAAGAGTACCATCTCCCCTGCCGCCATCACAATACCACCGATAATGATGGATCGCCTGTTACCCCAGTAACGGTCTGCTATATAGCCGCCCAGCAAAGGTGTCAGATAGATAAGACCAGTATAGCTGCCATACAGGTTGGCGGCAAACACTTTACTGAACAGCAACGCTTTGGTCATAAACAGGATCAGCACCGCGCGCATGCCATAGTAGTTGAAGCGCTCCCACATTTCAGTAACAAACAGGATATACAGACCTTTGGGATGAGGTAGTAGACGGGAATCAGGCATAGTGCTATATTTTCAATACCCTGTTCAACCAGGGTACCATCTCAAATATGCACTGCTTTAGCGGATATGTATTTGCAATAATTAACTGCCTGTCCGTTCATTTTAACCAAAGTGAGGTTGGTTAGGTTATTCCTGATTAAACCGGCGCATCATCAAAAGAAGGTTCCACAAGGCAAAAAATTCACCTCCCTTATGTGCATGAAATAAAAAAATCTGCTCCTGCTGATCTTTGACCTCCAGTTCATGCCATTCACCTTTGGGAAGCCGGCTATCTCCTGCTAATTGGGATGTCCGCTTTTTCGATGTGATAAACGTTATCTCTTTCAGCGGAAGCACGTACACGCCCTGGTTATATCCAATTAATTGTCGCGTACAGAGCAACGTCCATTCCTGGCTGGGTGTAGTAAAGAACAATACCGGGATGCCCGCTGATTCCATATCAATTTGTGCAGCCAGGTATGTTTTCGTAGCCTCAGGCAGATCATCGTACAAGAAGGAATAAGCAGCCGGCAAATTATGTTTTGTAGCCTGCCAGATCAACCTTTTCCGGAAGTATTCATCCGTTTTATGCAGTAGCGTCATAGGGAGATAAATCTATTCTGATATTAAACTCATTCCATCACCATCCTATCTTTTCACAATTTTACTATTTAAAAAACAAAAACCTTGCAACAATAGATGTTACAAGGTTTTAATTATGTAAACCTGCTTATTTTATCAGCAGATGATTTATATTATTATCAGGAACTCACTTCCCCTCAATAAGCTGTATGGCGGCTTCCAGCTGCTCATCCCGCCCCGCTTTGATACCAGCAATGGTAGGTTTCACGATACGGTCTATTTTCACCCCCTTACGCTGGGCTTCTGTACCATCCGGATATAAAATGCCTATACCGGAGATCATTGTTCTCACATCGCCCGGTAATGTAATGAAGGATATATTCCCATCTGCACCTGCCGTTGTCGTACCAATCACTGTTGCACACGAAGCAAAAGCCATAGTCGTATATTCCGCCTGACTCAGGGTATTTTCATCAACGATCACCACCAGCTTACCTTTATAGTGATCCTCTCCTGCACCTCCGTTCTTATCATATTCTCCTTTAAAAAACATCCCGGGACGATCGGCACTGCCATATGTAAATTGTACAAAAGGGGTAACCTTTTGTTTAAACCACTCCCCATAGGTATGCGGCATGAAGGTACCCGGATAACAACGCAGGTCAATAATGATTCCACGGGTATTACCCAGCAGTTTTTTGACCTTATCCAGGTCAGGATCTTTCAGGTTGGCCGGATAGAGATAGCCAATGTTATCTGGCAGTAGTTTATACCCCACTGCCACCTTTCTTTCATTCCCATCCCCCTGCCACATGAATGGCGCCAGGCGTATACGGGGGATCAGCACCTCAGCAGTCTTACCATTGCGCCGGATTTTCACGCGTACCTGCGGTAACTGGCCCCGGAGCAGCCATCCCGTACTATTTGCCACATCCCGTAACATCCGCTCCCTATTGGAGGCGGGCGTCAGTGGTTGATAACGCTGTACCAGTTGCTGAACAGGCGTGCCGTCTATTGCTTCAATCACGTCACCGATGTAGATACTTTCCCGGATGGCTAAAGTATCCTTATAATAAGATGTCACCACCAGTTTGTCTTCGATAAACCGGGCCTTGAAGGGAGTCATCCACTCCCCTTTTGCTTTATCCAGCGTCTTATTACCCGGCCATATATTGGCATGCGTGTCCTCCACCTGGCCGATCAATTTCAGGCAGGCCTTCACATATTCCGTACTGTCTGTTGCCTGGCAGAATTCAGGTATAGCCGTTTGCAGGACCCCATCCCAATCTTTCGTTATCAGGTGACGGGCCGGAAAAAAGTACCGGATCATATTCCAAAAGCGGTAAAGTGACAGTAACCGCATCCCCGCATCCGGATAGGTCCCGGCCTCCCTGTACTTTTTTTCATTCCGGAACTCCGGATTATGAATATACCTGTTGTGGGTGATGTAATAATGTAAGGTAGCGGTATCGCGGTTGTCTCTGATATAGATAAGCTTCTCCCGCAAAGAAGCCGGGAAATTGCCGGTTTCAAAAAGCTGCCCGAATACAGGCAGCTGCGTGGCATTTTTTGCTGTCGTAACAGACTGACAGGAAGGGCATGGCGCCGGCTTTCCAAAACCATCTACCCACTTTTCCAGCACACTATCTGCTGTCGTTTTACTGCCGGCATTTATGATCTGTGGCAGCACCCGAAACAAAGCAGCATCCATATTATATTCTCCGCGATTAACACCCGCATGATAATATTTCAGGAAACCCCAGAGCTGACCCAGATTCACCAGGTTGGTCATATCTTTTTTTGCTATCGGGATGGCTGTTATTCCCGAGCCTTTATCAAAAGCGGTATCTAATGCAGCAGGCGGCACAACAGTCGGATAAACGGCCGCCGTTGAGATATCTTTATCGTCTATCGTAACCCGCAGGTCATCTGCCCATACCTTACCTTCACCGATGAATAACACACCCACCAAAATATCCGCTGCAATTTCCGGCTCATAGTTCAGCGTTATTGTGTACTCTTCCCATGCGGTTGTACCAGTTACCATGCGATCCTCCATATTGTTAAATGCAATCGGATTGCCTTCGCGGCCATCAATACGCATCCATATCGCTGCCTGACCTTTTTCCAGTGCGGTTTTCAGATACCCCTTCAACTGTATTTTTTTACCGGCGAATACCCGGCTGATTTTATAGGAACAAGCTACCCATCCCGTTCCTTTTCTGTCAATCAGCAATGCATTACGCCCCTGATGACTCACGGTACTGTCTATACGGAAAGCTCCGGCTTCCACGGGATTGATCGTTCCCGTTATACTACCCAGCCCCCAATGTAACGGATAACCTGTTGAGGGATCTACCTGTTCAAAATTGAGATTATAAAGAGATGACTGCGCCCGACAAGCATACGTCGTCAGGCATAGAAAAAAAGCGAATAGGGTTTTGTACATAACAATAAAATGTTGCAGGGTTAATTGATCAAAATGAATATACGGATAAGTGCTGCAGATAAAATCATTCCCTTCTATTTCATCATCCGGTTACTGACATTGATATCACGACATAAGTCATTTTTTGGTCTACCCCATGTTTCAGCAACCAGACTACCACAGCGAATATCAAACATACTACTGCTCATTTTCACATACGGAGACGCATATATTGAACAAATATTCCTGACGGTCTGCATTCTTGTCGAGGTAAATGCCGCTATCAACTTATCCCCTGCCCATCCTGCATATAAAAGATTATATTAGTAGTAAGATGATCGTGCTTATTGCTGTTTTTTTAAACCTATCGCGCCAAAATCATGCGCGCATAACCATGACCATACTAATATGCCCGTTTGTCCTCATCATATACCTGTTTGATACCGTGCCTGCTGTGGTATTTGTGCAGGATCAGCAACGGCAGAACAACCCGCTCCTGAAAACCTGTCACCGGCTGCAGTGATTTGATGCTACCGCGCTGGCAGCCGGACAGAGAAAAGTAATACGGCGGCAAGACGATGGTGTGGCAGCCGCTTTCACCAGGGGAACATTAAAGCGGATTGTTTGTGTCTTCCCCGCAACAAAAAAAATCAGTATTTGTTATAATAAAATAAGCCTGGTCAATTGATGGTGATTATACTTTCTTATCCTAACTTAGGAGTAACAGGTTAAAGTAAGGAAGGCAGACAAATAAAGCAAGTGATTACGCCATGCTATGTGCGAATGATACGTCGACCGAAGCATTAACACCTATCCTGAATCCATTCTTATAAGACCGGCTATAGCCAGTCTCCTGACAGGAAGTTTCGGGACCGGTATATATAGCACCGCTCATCACGGCTATCAGGCCAGGTATATATCCAACAGTCAACTGCTATATTTATTGTTGATCAACGACCAATGACAAACAGCCATTTGCAGTATTAACCCCGGAAATCAGTCCGCAGCCATTGTATAATTATAAATTTTAACTATTAAAAAATAGAATTAATTGATTATGATTATACCTTCAATACCTTAACTTTATAAGCCTGCACAAATACCTGGTGCAAGCATATGTACATTCCAGACCCTAAATTTTTACAAATGGAGAAAGAATTAAACGACATCAGTAAATGCCCGTTTCATAATGGCAGCACGAAGTTCAATGTAGGCGGTGGCGGCACCAGGAACCATGATTGGTGGCCCGACCAGTTAAAAGTCAGTATCCTGCGTCAAAACTCACCTTTATCCAATCCCCTGGACGAAGATTTTAACTATGCAGAAGCTTTTAAAAGCCTCGATCTGGCAGCAGTGAAAAAAGACCTGCATGCGCTGATGACCAACTCGCAGGATTGGTGGCCGGCAGACTTCGGACATTATGGTCCTTTGTTCATCCGTATGGCCTGGCATAGTGCAGGTACCTATCGTGTGGGCGATGGTCGTGGCGGAGCCGGTTCCGGACAACAACGTTTTGCGCCGCTGAACAGCTGGCCCGATAACGTGAGCCTCGATAAAGCCCGCAGACTGCTTTGGCCCATCAAACAAAAGTATGGCCGCAAAATTTCATGGGCCGATTTACTGATCCTGACCGGTAATATAGCACTGGAATCAATGGGTCTTAAAACCTTCGGCTTCGCCGGCGGACGTGAAGATGCCTGGGAAGCAGATGAAGCAGTATACTGGGGCGCTGAAACGAAATGGTTAGGTGGCGACATCCGTTATGCGCATGGCTCCGATGGTGTGGCCAAAGAGCATGGCGTGGTTTCCTCAGACGATAATGCAGATGGTGATATTCATTCCCGCAACCTGGAAAAACCATTGGCTGCCGTACAGATGGGACTCATCTACGTGAACCCGGAAGGACCGGATGGTAATCCGGACCCTATTGCAGCGGCCAAAGATATCCGGGATACTTTCGGCCGCATGGCCATGAATGACGAAGAAACTGTTGCCCTCATTGCAGGAGGCCATAGCTTTGGTAAAACCCACGGCGCCGCTCCTGCCACCCACGTAGGCAAGGAACCGGAAGCCGCATCCATAGAACAGCAGGGCCTGGGCTGGAGCAACAGCTATGGTACCGGTAAAGGTCCGGACACCATTACCAGCGGTCTGGAGGTAATATGGACGACTACTCCCACCAAATGGAGCAATAATTTCTTCGAGAACCTGTTTGGCTTTGAATGGGAACTCACTAAAAGTCCGGCCGGGGCACATCAATGGGTCGCTAAAAACGGACCGGCGATTATTCCGGATGCCTACGACAACACCAAAAAGCATGTACCCACCATGCTGACCACCGATCTCTCTTTAAGATTTGACCCGGCATATGAAAAAATATCCCGGCACTTCTGGAAACATCCGGATGCATTAGCCGACGCATTTGCCCGGGCCTGGTTTAAATTAACACACAGAGATATGGGTCCTCGTACCCGTTACCTCGGCCCGGACGTACCCAAGGAAGAACTGCTCTGGCAGGATCCGATTCCGGCCGTGAATCATCCTTTAATAAATGCTACAGATATTGCCGACTTAAAAACAAAAATACTGGCCTCCGGATTAAGTGTTGCGGAACTGGTGGCTACTGCATGGGCTTCTGCGTCGACCTTCCGGGGCTCAGACAAACGGGGTGGTGCCAACGGCGCCCGCATCCGGCTGGCGCCTCAGAAAGACTGGGAAGTAAACAATCCGGTGCAGTTGAAGAAAGTATTGAAGGTATTGGATAATATTCAGAATGCCTTCAACGCTGCCCAGACAGATGGTAAAAAAGTTTCGCTGGCAGATCTGATTGTACTGGCGGGCAGTGCTGCGGTAGAAAAAGCAGCCACCGATGCAGGGCATACGATCGCCGTACCTTTTACCCCTGGCCGCATGGATGCTTCACAGGCACAGACGGATGTGGAATCAATCGGTTACCTGGAGCCACTGGCAGACGGTTTCCGCAACTACCGCAAATCGAAATACCCGGTAAGTACAGAAGCATTCCTGATAGACAAGGCACAGTTGCTGACCCTTACCGCACCTGAGTTAACTGTACTCGTCGGAGGTCTGCGTGCCCTGAACACCAATTTCGATGGTTCCAAACAAGGTATCTTCACCACCCGTCCGGGACTGCTGACCAATGACTTCTTTATCAACCTGCTCGACCTGCGTATTTCCTGGAAATCAGCGGGTGGCAGTACAGAACTGTATGAAGGCACCGATCGTACCACCGGCATCGTTAAATGGCTGGCCAGCCGGGCAGACCTGGTATTTGGTTCCAACGCAGAACTGCGGGCCATTGCAGAAGTATATGGTAGTACAGATGCGCAGAACAAATTTGTAAAAGACTTTGTGACTGCCTGGACTAAAGTCATGAACCTGGACAGATTTGATGTAGCCTGATGAGCAGCCATAACAGGCAGCAAGCCTGTTTGCTATAGATACGCCCGCACAGAAAATTGCTTCAAACATTTTACGCTGATCCGGTAACGGATCGATCTAATAAAAAAGGCACCGATAACGGTGCCTTTTTTATTAGCTGCTGTTTAAGGTTTGAGCACCCGGTATGATGCCTTTTGTCCCTGTCCATTACGCAGGACTATTAAATAAAATCCCGCTTTCCAATGCGTGGTAGACAGTGCTACCCTGGTCTGATCCTTGATCCGCTTCGTCAGCAACAAGGTACCATCTGCCTGCAATACTTCCAGGGATTCCCATTTGTCGGTCTCATTCAGTTTATCCAATACGAGGTAATCTGAAACAGGATTTGGGTAAGGATGTATACCCGCACCTGCTACCGGATCTATTGCTATTGCCGTACCCGTAACAGTAAAGGCCGGTGCTGTAAACTGCCGGTTACCAATGCAAAGCACATCAGCTGTTACCGTGCAACGCACCTTGTTACGCCCTAAGGCAGGTGTATATCTCAGTACCTGCCCGTTATCATTGTCGATGGTCCGCCAGCCGTGTGAAGCGGTACTGTCTTCCCAAAGATATACAGGTGCAGCCGATACGACATTCACCCAAGCACTAAGTACAACAGGGTTACCGGCTAATGCAGCCGTATCGCCGGTTAGCCTCAGCGCCGGTACAATACTTGTTTTAGTTTGTAATTTGATTTGCAGGTCATTATATCCATCGACCAGGCAACGATACAACTCATCACTGTTGGCTATTGCTGCAGGCAGTGTAAGCTTAGCGGTGGTTACCCCCTGAAAGCCAGCGCCATTTTTCAGATTTTCAAAACCCTGTCCTTTATAGATTTGCCACTGATAGGAGTCGCCAATATCATCTGTTGTCAACACAGGTATGGCGCCTATACAAACCTCCATCGTATCTGTTATCACCGGACCCCGTTTCCCATCCAGATCGATTAACACACCGGCTTTACCGGCCAGTTTGGTGTAATAGGCCCCACCGATCATGGTGCGTCCCTGATGGTCTGTCATCATCACCGGCAGACCATTATCTCCCAGGTAATCTGGTGTACCCTGCCATTGCCTCACTGTATTTCCTGCCATATCCAGTACGAGGAAAAACGGATAACGTTTTTTAATGGGCACACTGCTATCCGCTACGTAACCACTGATGATATACTGTTGCTTTATGCTGTTGAGTTGCTGTTGCTGTGGTATGTAATATTGTCCGGCCCCGGCAAGGGTAAAAGATTTTTCCCACACCCCTGTACCGGTCAGATTATCCAACTTACCTACCACCAGGCTACTTTCTCTCCTCCCTATCCAGCATGTTATCTTTTTATCAGTGGTAGCATCCCAGATAGCGGTGGTATCACTGGTCGTGAATTTAAACAGTGTCTGCTCTTTCTCAAAATCAATTCCCCGGATTTCAGATTTGCGGGAGATACGGCTACGGGTCACCAGCAACACACTGCCGGAATCCAGCGGAGCTATATTATGGAACTCAGCATCCATCCCCGGCATCTCTCTCCAACGGCCAACATTGTAGCCATAATAAGCCGCAGGCGCCGTACTATAAATGATGGTAGCCAGTTCTATTCCATATACCCCATTTCTTATATACTGGTAAGCGCTGATGGAAGAGTCGCGCAGATAGGGCAATATGCCCCGTTTTTCCCATGGCTCATCCCCGGCTTCTCCTGCCCGGGCTCTTCTGATAAGATCGGTTTCACTGTATTGGTTTGTCTGGTTCAGATTAATACGATACATCTCCGTGTTACCATCGTACGACTCCCGCAGCGTACATTCATATACAATACACTGCGGATTAGGTACAAAAAGCCGTTTCGGACGGAAGCCATACAGGTTGCTGGTTTCTATCCTGCGTATGAACAACTCTTTACCGCTTGCGTCAAATGTACTCACCTCCAGGGTTTGGGGGTTCCCATAGTAATACGTGCCTTCATGAGAGAGATGTGTTAACCACGAAACAACGACGGTACCATTGTTACCCGCCACCAGCTGATCCGCTTTATAGAAACGTTTTTCTCCTCCGAAAAGCTTCGACCAAAACAAACGATTATCCGCCGTACCTCTTACTTCCAATACCACCTGCCGTCCTTGTTGCTTCAGCAATGCGTAACTGCTGTCGGATAAAGTCACTACTCCGGTCACGGCTACACTCCATTGCAGTTCCGCGTTCATTTTTTTCAACACCGGCCTGTAGACGGCGGTGGTATCCGCGGCAGCCAGGTAAACGCCCATTTCCCCTGCTGTTTCCAGCGTTCCTACGTGAAATACCCTGCCATTATTCAGGAAACTGAATATTCCCATATCATTCCGATTCGTAGCCATTTCAGAAACGGTATAATTATACACCATCTCCCCATTCGTATTGATCTTGCTGGTGATCCACTTGCCGGGACCATAGTTATCTGAATCGCGGTAGCCGCAGAGATAAAAATTACCTTGCTCATCCAGCACACCGTTCACAAAACCTTTTGAAATGCTGTTCCCTACCTGTTGCCGGCCATCCTCATCATATACGTGATCCCAGCTCACATGCCCATCTTCCCGGTTTAGTTTGGCTACATGATAAGATTTATTACCACCACCCACATACCTGTGCCGACCAGCAATATAGAGCTGCTCTTTGGTAAATCTCACGATCACCGGGAGGTCATTAGACAAGCCGGTGCCATAACCTACAGGCGCCCGCCAGCTCCATTTGATATCACCACTGTGCTTATCCAACCGCACGGCAAACATATTTTCGAAATCGATGCCACCGGTAACATATAGTTCATTGCCGCCAGGAAGATCCACGGTTGTGATGTTCACCTGGTTATCACGCAGTAGCACCTGTTTTTGCCAGACAGGTACCTGGAGCTGGGCAGTATTATACTTATACAGCATGCTCCCGCCCGACAGGTATACCGCACCACTGTCTACCGCGATCAGCCGGATATGAGGCGGGATGTCCTGTTGCCGGAGAATAGTGCCGCTACGTTTATCGATGGTCATGATATTTAAACCGGCCTGCAATAACAGCGTACCATCGAAGGCATCCTTCAGCACTGCGCGGAAATTGTTATACTTTCCTACCTTCAGCTGCCAGTTAAGCTGACTGGTTTCCTTATCGATTCCCCAGATGAGCAGGTTGTCGACCGTATTGCAAACAGCATACAACTGTGTGCCATCAACCACCATATCAATGGGTAAGGCGTTAATATAATTGACATCCTCGCGGGTGGTTTCCGTATCAACTGTATGTGTCCAGATAATTTTACCGGAAGTATCTGTTTTGATGATGGCAGGCTGTGAACCATTCAGCGGATTAACAGATACGCCTAAATAGAGAAATGGACCATCCTGTACTACGGCTTCTGTTTCCCTGCCAGGAAAAGTATCCCGCTGGGGTAATATATAAGAGAAACGATGCTGACCATTCACAGAGGTTAACGATAAAATCGACAGGTAAACGCAAAGCGCAATCAATCGGTACATAAGGGATAATTATAATGTAGCACTAAGGTATAGAAAAATGTTATACCACAAAATATCACCATATCAAGAATAGGGAAAATCTGCTGCCTACTATTCTAGTTACCGGAGTAACCATCAACATTCGTCACTTCAAAGACCTTCTGCCTCGCCGGTCATGTTGCACTTCACTTAAACACATGCCCTCTTTTTGCTGCACATGGCTATTTATCAGGTGTATTATTTAAGTTGATTGATTATATTTTTTGCAGTATCCGTGTCTCCTGTAACAGGATCAACTAACAACCAATTGCGTTCCACAACCGTTTTACGCCAACATCATGCCTGCTGCGGCCAGACCTCTCTGATTATTTTCACGGGTTTGTAATTGCATGGCAGCCCCGCTTTGTAATCTTGTGCCATCAACCGAACGGACTTATACCAATATTTATTTACCCGTTGTTCCTATCAAAGGAAGCCATTAAACATCATCCTATTACCCATATTTTTCATTGAACGACATCTGCTCATGTACCACCACAGCATAATAGCCAGTGTTATTATCCTGCATGATACCATCATTTTTTTATCACCTAAACCATACTACTTTATGAAGAAAACAATTATTCTTTACTGTGTATGCTGTATAGCAGCATTGTATTTGACAGCCTGTAAAAAAGAGGCACAGCTGACTACCGCCTCCGCGGATAAAACAGCAGACAAGCCCGCGCCGGCACGTAAACCCAAGGCCAAAGTCATCAATACGTTAAATGCCTTCGGCTGGATTATTGAAGGAGGTGATGTAGCAGCTACAGACCTCAACGGTAATGGTATACCAGATCTCATTTATCTCATCAATGATGCACCGGCCGGCCCCAACTATTTCCGGTATTATGTAGGATGGGATGTCAGTGAAACAGGGTATCCCAGTAGCGTTACCGGCATTAAACAAATTGCCAGCAACAGTAGCATCAGTGAAGGAGCAGGTATTGCTGTGGGAGATATCGATAAAAACGGGATACCAGACCTTGTATTGCTGGCATATGATGCACCGGACGGCCCCAATAACTTTGTATATATTGTAGGATTTAACCTGAATGCCAATGGTGACCCGGCCTATTGGTCTTCTCCCATTACGGTATTCGGCACCAATTATGTTGCCCAGGGAGCCGCTGCTTCCCTCGCCGATATTGATGCCAATGGTACCCTTGACTTGTTGCTCTCCTCTTATCATTTTGATGTAGAAGGAAAATTCACCTATAAGATTGCCTTTAATCTGAATAGTGCCGGTTTCTCCACCAACATAAAAGATTATGGCGTACACGCTGGCACCTATCTGGGCCATATTATACAGGATATTGGTACCGCCCTGGCCGATTTAAACGGAGATGGCAAACAGGAATTATTTATAGTGGGTAATGATAACCCGCCCGGACAAAATTCCTTCCGGGTGATCACAGCCACAGTCACCCCAACAGGAGAGCTGGAAAAAGTATCCGGCTTTAAACAATACGAAGGATTGGGTGAAAGTGGCCAGGGAACTGGCGTTACTATTGCCGATTTCGATCGGGATGGCACCAGGGATATATTGTTCTTAAGCGTAACCGATACACCGGCAGAAGATTACTATAAGTATTACATTGGTTACAGTATTACCTGGAATCCCAGAAGTAAAACCTGGGAACCCTTTTTCGATTAAGGTATACAGCGATATTTTAATTATATCCATAGCCAGGCATTGATAATGCCCGGCTATGCGTTTATTACCACTGCAACCACTCAGCAAAACACACATTGTCCAGCTTTACCTTACAAATAAAACATTCCCTCCTTTTTGACTACAACAATACGTCGTTTGGCTACAGCAGTCGTGTCATAACAACTGACCTTTGTATCAACAAAAAACAAGATTATGCATATTGTGCTTACAGGCTCCTTAGGGAACATTGGCCAACCACTTACACAAACACTGGTACAAAAAGGATATCAGGTCACTGTTATCAGCAGCAAAGCCGAAAGGCAACAAGACATTGAAGCATTGGGTGCAAAAGCGGCGATTGGCACCATCGGGGATGTAGATTTTTTATCCGCTACGTTCAAAGGTGCAGACATCGTGTATGTGATGGAAACACTGGATATGGCTGGCAGCTTCTTCGATCCTGCGGTTGACTTTATCGCGGCGATCAACCAGATTGGCCGTAACTACCAACAAGCGATTGAAGCATCCGGGGTAAAGCAGGTGATACACCTCAGCAGCATAGGCGCTCACATGAGCAAAGGAAACGGCATTCTGGCCTTTCACCACAATGTTGAAAACATATTGCAAGAGTTGCCGGCAGATGTTGCCATTAAATTTATGCGCCCGGTAGGATTCTACACCAATATGTTTGCCTTTATACGCTCGATTGCAGCACATGGCAATATCGTAGAGAACTATGGCGGAGACAACAAATTCCCCTGGGTATCGCCGATAGACATCGCGGCAGTGATTGCAGAAGAAGTGGACACACCTTTTGCAGGCAGAAAAATCCGTTACATCGCCAGCGATGAATTTTCTCCGAATGAAGCGGCCTATTTCCTGGGTCAAGCCATCGGGAAACCCGATTTGAAATGGGAGGTAATTGCAGATGACCAATTACTGCAAAAGTGGCTGACAGCAGGTATGAATGCACAATTGGCCAAAGACTTTGTAGAAATGCAGGCCAGCATGCACAGCGGCGTATTGTATGAAGACTACTACCGGCATAAACCTGTGCTCGGTCAGGTTAAGCTCACCGATTTTGCACAAGCGTTTGCAGCCGCCTACCATCAGCAATAAAATGGCTATCTTTAAACAGTAAAAAACAAATCCATTAAGGAATAACGTACCCCTATCCTACTTATTCCTTAATGGTTTTAGTGATATGAACAGCACAAAAACATACCGGGTTAAAAGCATCAGTGAATTCCATCAGCTCCGGGGTTTACCTGGCCCTGAACATCCGCTGATCAGTGTGGTGGATTATGCGGCCATCAAACATGCACCTGATAACGACTCCACCAACTGGGTTTTTGATTTCTACATGATCGCCGTTAAACGGGGCATCTGCGGCACCATGTTGTATGGCCAGCAGTCCTATGATTTTAATGAAGGCGTCATGTTTTTCATTGCACCCAATCAGGTTTTCAGAATTACAGCCCGTACCCATCCCACCGCTCAACGGTCGGGCTGGATGCTGTTGATTCATCCTGATTTTTTATGGCATACCGCTTTGGCAAAAAGCATTAAGCAATATGAATACTTTGATTATTCGGTCAACGAAGCTTTATTCCTCTCCGATAAAGAAGAAACGATTATCAACAGCATCATTCAAAATATTCAGCAGGAATATCATGCAAACATTGATAATTTCAGTCAACAGATCATCATCTCGCAGATAGAAACTTTGCTCAGTTATTCGCAAAGATTTTATCACCGTCAATTCATCACCCGAAAAATCACCAATCACAAAATACTCGATCGCCTGGAAGCTTTACTGGCAGATTATTTCAACCAGGAAGACCTGATCAGCAAAGGCTTACCAACGGTGCAATATATTGCAGGCATGCTCAACGTTTCGCCGAAGTACCTTAGTAGTTTATTAAAAGTATTGACAGGACAAACCGCTCAGCAACACATTCACGAAAAGCTGATTGAAAAAGCCAAAGAAAAATTATCTACTACCGATTTATCTGTCAGTGAAATTGCCTATGAATTAGGCTTCGAACATTCCCAGTCTTTCAGTAAATTATTCAAAAGCAAAACCAATCTTTCTCCGCTGGCATTCAGGCAGTCATTTAACTAACCTCATGCGCAGATGTGCTACTGCTGCGGTTGTCCGGCCATACGGGCAGCACGGGCTACCTGGAAAATTTCTTTGAGCCGGCCACACAAAGAATAACCCCTACCGTAACACCCACCATGCCAATGCTCACCTGTTCGTGTAAAAAAACAGCAGCCAATGCCAATCCAAAAAATGGCTGCAACAATTGTAACTGCCCGACTGCAGCAATACCACCCTGGGCTAATCCCCGATACCAGAATATAAAACCTATCAGCATACTGAATATGGATACATAAGCCAGTCCCAGCCAGGCTGGCGCACCAATGCCGGATACCGAGGCCGGAAACTGCCAGCACATTACAGGTATCATCACCGGCAACGACAGCACCAGCGCCCAGGAAATCACCTGCCACCCACCCAGTGTTTTAGACAACATAGCCCCTTCTGCATACCCCAGTCCGCATAAAATGACAGCCAGCAACATTAATATATCTCCCACCGGCGATGCGGAAAGCCCCTGCGCAACAGCAAAACCAATCACCAGCAAACTACCCGCGATAGCACATAACCAGAATACCGGGTGCGGACGTTCTCCTCCACGCATCACACCAAATATAGCTGTGGTCAATGGTAACATACCCAGAAATACAATAGCGTGTGCAGCCGTTATATACTGCAAGGCCAAGGCGCTCAGTAAGGGAAATCCGATAATCACCCCTACTGATACGATCATCAGGGGAACCATGTGTGCCCTTTCAGGGCGCTTCGCTTTCAGCAACAGCAGCACACAAAGTGCCAGCAACCCGGCAATGGTCGCCCGTGCCACCGTTAAAAATACCGGACTCATTTCCAGCACTGCCAGCCTGGTGGCCGGCAGCGAGCCACTGAATATAACGACGCCTATAAACCCATTGATCCAGCCACTGGTGCTGTTTTTCTCCAATAAGGCCGGCGATGATAAACTGTTTTCCATGTTATTGTGATGATTCTTTTTACAAAAATAGCAAGAGGGCTACTATAAACACAGTCTCAGTTTTGTATATTTTAATGGACACAGTTATCTTTGTAGTATGAGCAGGGATTTTCTGTATAATGAAATAGCCAACGGCATTGCCGGTCAGATAAAGACGGGGGTTTTAAAATCCGGCGACAAGCTTCCTTCTGTCAGGATGTTGTGTGAAGAACACGGTATCAGTATGAACACGGCCAAACGCGTGTTCCTGGAACTGGAAGCACAGTCATTAATCGACTCCAAACCGCAGTCGGGCTATTTTGTCAGCCGGCTTCCTTACCTGAAACTACCCCTGCCAGCTGTAAGCCGGCCGTCGGCCCGCGCCAACGACAACGAGCCGGATGAATTGACCAGTAAAGTATATGCCAACATGGGCAATGATGCGCTCACACTTTTTTCCATCAGTGCACCCGCCGGGGAATTACTGCCATTGGCTAAATTAAAAAAGGATATTGTACAGGCCACCCGCGACCTGAAAGAAGCCGGCACGGCCTATGAGCCGCTACAGGGCAATGTAAAACTACGAAGAATTGTGGCCATCCGCTCTCTTGGCTGGGGCGGTCACCTGCATGAAGATGATCTCATCACCACCAACGGGGCTATGAATGCGGTTTCGCTTTGCCTGATGGCGCTGGGCAAACCAGGCGATACCATCGCCATGGAAAGCCCCTGTTATTCCGGTATGCTGCAACTGGCCATCAGCCTGGGATTCAAAGTACTGGAACTACCCACCCATCCTGTTACCGGTCTGGAAATAGCCGCCCTGAAAGCCGCTATCCCTAAAATCAACCTTTGCCTGCTGGTACCCAACTTCAATACCCCCCTGGGAAGTTGTATGCCGGATGAACATAAAAAAGAAATCGTTGCGCTGCTCGCCAAACACAACATTCCACTGATTGAAGATGATATCTATGGTGACTTGTATTTCGGCACACAACGACCTAAATGCTGTAAATCCTTTGATAAGGAAGGCAATGTGCTATGGTGCAGCTCTGTATCCAAAACCCTGGCCCCTGGCTATCGGGTGGGTTGGGTAGCGCCAGGCAAATACAAGGCCCAACTGCTGAAACTAAAACTGATTCACGCCATTTCCTCTGCCACGATCATCCAGGAATCAGTAGCCAATTTCCTCGGTTCCGGCAAGTATGAAAATCATTTACGCCACCTGCGCCGGACGCTGCAAAGCAACTACCAGCATTATGTACATGCCATCGCCGAATACTTTCCGGAAGGCACCAAAACCAGCAGACCGCAGGGAGGACTTGCCATCTGGGTGGAGCTCAGCAAAGGCGCCGATACCAAGCAATTATATGACCTGGCTATTAAACGGAGTATCAGCATCGCACCCGGACGCATGTTTACCCTGCAAAACCAATTTGAAAACTGTATGCGGCTTTGTATCGGATTACCCTGGTCTGCAGACATCCGGCTTAAATTAAAACAGCTCGGACAGCTGGCTAAAAGCATTTGAATCCTATGTGGGTATTTTCTATACCTGCGGCATCTGCTGTAAGATGCCGCAGGCGCGATAACAGCGGTCAATAAAAATAGTTACCAATCCGAATAGGCTATCCTACCGTGTTATATAAGATAAGTACCGCTGCTTTTACTTAGTTTTTTGTTGCTTTAATGCCATCAACTCCTTACGTTGCTCCAATAATAATTGCTCTTGAGACGCCACTTTTTTATTCAGGTCAATCAGGTATAACGTCAGCTCTTCAATTTTCTGCAATAGCTTAGCCTGGTTTTCACCAACATCAATACCATTTGCTTTTACCTCCGCTGCAGAAGGCATTTCGGGCAGATGTTTATGTATTGTCAGAAATGATTCCACAGCCTGTAAAGTTGGTAAAGCATATGTTGGCTCAAAAACATAGTCAGGCCACCCAATCAGTGTTACCTTTATTTTTTTGGCAAAGATATCGCCATTAACGGCTAATTTCGCCTGAGGTGTAGATGTACCGATCCCCACATTACCGCCACCACCGGCGATCAACACCTTCCCCGGTGAGTTCTGATTTAATCCCAGCACATTATCTGAACCCGTCGGATTGGTTTCCAGCATGAGATACCCTTCATTACTTCCCCGGATCTTTCCTCCGCCAGTGCCGCCGAACGCAGTCCAGTCGTTCCAGGCGTTTCCCAATACTGCCGCCACTCTTGTTCCATCTGCCAGGATGTTGACGTTGGCTACCTGTAATCCTGCCTGCGGACTTGTCACCCCAATGCCTACCAATCCATTACTACCGATTCTCAATCCTTCAGATAAACCATTGGCGGTTCTGACAGAAAACTTCAACGTACCCAATCTACCTGTAGGCACTACTCTTTCACTTTCGATGCTGCCAATTTCAGTACCAGCCATATTAAATTTGATAGCACCAACAGTGCCTAATACATCCCAATTATTGGTGAGCTGTTCGTAGGCGGCGCCATTCGCTGCAATTTCCAGCTTTTGTTTTGGCGCCAGGGTGCCGATACCAACATTTCCGGTATCGCGAACAAAATTGGTCTGTCCGTTCACTACATTAAAAAGTGTGAGATAACCCAACAACAGGATCAAGTACTTCATAGGTAATTTTATTATGCTAAAAATCCGGATAAATATTAATGCAAAGTAGTAAAATAACAGCAGCATTACATCTCCCATCATTTATCAGTAATACGGATGGCATGATCCAATATACATCGCTCCACCCTGTTTTGGTTAACTGCTGTGCCGGGACCATAGTATATAAAAAAACCTTGTAGTAATGAATACTACAAGGTTTCAGTTACGTAAACATATCAGGTACCTCAGAACCGCACGCCTACACTCCATACTGCGCGGCGTACCCAGAGCGGTTCATACAGGTTGTTACGCGCCAGGTAGCCTTTATTATTGGTAAAATTACTCACGTTCAGTCGCGTGAAGAAACTCTTGTAAGTATAGCCTGCAGATACATCCATACTCCAGTAAGACCTTACTTCCTGTTCGGGCAGGTTGTCGGTAGCCGCGAAGAATTTATCCTTGTAAAAGAAGCCATAGCCTATATCCAGTCCTTTCAGCGCGCCTTTATCCAGTGCATAGCTGGCCCAGATGTTAAATGTCTGCCTGGCATTACCTTCCAGCTGATTCCCTTTTTTGAATGCAGGATCTTCCACTACTGTGGCATCTATAAAAGAGGTAGCCAGGTTAATACTCAGTTGCGGCGTGATCTTTCCATTCACATCCAGTTCTATACCCTTACTGCGATGATGTCCGCCCTGGTACATGGCCCATTTGTAGTATTTGTGATAGTACAGGTGCGACCATGCCGGCGCTTCTTCCAATCCGTATACATAGCCCACGATGTTCTTTTTATCGATCTGAAACCACGATACGCCTACGCCCAATCTTTCTTGCAACAGGTTTGCCTTGGCGCCAAATTCAATTTGTTTGGCGTTGGTCGGCTGCAACATGATGTTTGTGATTTCATCCCAGCCATTCTGCTCATAGGACTGCGTGTAGGAAGCATATACAGACAGGTTCCGGATAGGCTTCACCAGTAATGCCAGCCGGGGCGACAGCGGTGTTTGTACATCATCTTTATAATCTTTCGGGGCAGGATTGGCAGCTGTATAGGCCGTACCCCGCGTAGTGCGGTTTAACCGTACCCCCAATAACAGGTGTATCCGGTTATCCCAGAACTTCAACTGATCCTGTGCGTATAGGCCTATCCGTTTGATCTGCTGCCGGGGCTTATCCTTATCGCTTTCATAACCGAGCACTTTAGGTAACACATCCTGGGCGTATACAGGATGATAGATATGGATCGGTTTCAGTTCCAGCGCATCGTTATAATATATACGATAGTTCCATTCGGTATAATCTGCGCCCAGTAAGAAGTCGTGACGTACCCCGAAAGTAGAGAACCTCCCTACGAGGTCCAGCGTAGTACCATATATGCGGGTAAACGTCTGGAAGAACTCCGTGGTCCTTTTCAGGCTGTCATTGGCATCGGCCCGGTTATTCGGAAAAAAAACCGATTCTTCCTGTTCATTGGCTTTAGCGTAAAAAGAGGTATTGCGGAGCGTCCAGTTTTTGCCCAGTTTGTAATGCAGGGTAGAGTAAGCGCTTTGCTCATTATACCGATGCTGGTTGCCCGGTTCTCCCAGGAAATGACTGATCGGTATTTTCTTCAACCCTTCAAAAGTACCATCCGGTGATACCACGCCGGCGGCAAAGGTACGCGCCTCATTTCTGGCAACCAGTTCCACCGTCCATTCCAGGTTCGGCAGGATCTTCCAGGTAATCGTAGGAGCGATGAGAAAACTTTTCCCCTTGATATGATCAATAAAGGAATTACTACTTTCATAGGTGGTGTTGAGCCGGTAGAGGAGATTCTTGTCTTTTGTCAGGGCACCGCTGAGATCCAGGGATGGACGCATGAGCCCATATTCCCCCAACCGCAGTTCAAACCGGCGGTAGTCGTAGTCCAGCGGCTTTTTGCTGACCAGGTTCATCACGGCGCCCGGCGCCACATCTCCATATTGTATAGAAGCCGGGCCTTTCAGTATTTCTATACGTTCTATATTGTCTCCGTATAACCTGCCGGTAGTCGGCGTCAGCATACCATTCCGGCGGAAGTTGGACTGAAAGTTCATACTAAAACCGCGGCCATTGAACATCGCATACCCATCGCCATAAGTACCTGTTACGGTGATACCACTTACATTCTTGATGGCATCCCGTACATCCATAATCTGTTGTTGTTCAATCAACTTTTTGTCTACCAGCTGTACAGATATCGGAAGATCCAGCAATGCAGTAGGTGTTTTGGTAATGGAGGCGATTTCCCGCTTCTGACCATATACGGTCAGCTCCTTCAATATTTTGGTAGTGTCCTGTGGAAGGTGCGTTTGCCCGGTAGATGGCAACGCACCTATTGTCAGTACTGTTATGCACAGCCAGGAGATAAGGGTAGATGTTGGCGTCATCAGAGAAAGAATTTCGCAAAGGTGTCACTAAATACCGGCAGGCCGCTTACGCTATCGGGAAAATTAGTTGCAGGATCAGGAAATTCTGTTATTTAAACAACATCTCATCATAGCAAAGTCAATAGCCTGTCTAAGCAGACTATCGACTTTGCTTCATTCGGATGAATGGGCTGTTTATCATCCGATTGGTAACTGATTAATTTTTATTGGATGCCAGATAGCCAACCACTTGATCAATGATCACGCTATTATGCATCCAGGAGTCATGATCTGCGTCAATATTAATAATCTCAATCGGCGCATCTTTTATTACTTCTTTCAAATAGTTATCAGGCACCGAAACATAATGGCTGATAATACGCATCATTTCAGCAGAATTATTTTTCAACATCTGCTCTCCTATCGTCAACGCTTTAAACAGGATCATTCTGGCTGCTACTGGTTTCCCGTTAACATCCGGCGTATAATTTATATTAATCGCGCCCATTTGATCCGTATTTAATACATGAGCCACATGCTTACAGTTGAAATAGGTATCTACCATCTGTAAACTTTCCACCTGCATACCACTCGCTGTCAGCTGCCTGGCTATTTCAAATGCCAGTGCGCCCCCAAAGCTCCATCCAAACAGGTGATACACGCCAGCTGGTTGTATCTTTTTAATTAATTGGATATAATAGGCCGCTAAAAATTCAAATCCGATTTTATCCATTTCCTGTTGATCTAATTTTTGCGCAAGGTGCAAATAATAGTTATTAAATGCGACGATCATCTTGTTCTTAAATTCCGGTATAATGTTACCTAAATAACTTTCCGCACCTCCTTCTGCCGGTGGTAACATAAACAATATCGGATCAGATTCATTTTCAGCATTTATGGTGATGTAAGGATCAAAATCCTCCGTAAAATCACCCGGGATATATTTCACCCCGGCAATGCTACGGTCCAGGTACTCCAGCTGACCATCCGGCAGGTATCTCACCAGGCTTCCTGTTTTATACAATCGTGCATTTATGCCAGCCTGTATTTCAGCCGCTGTCCGGAAAGGATTAGTGATAAAATGCTCCGCTGTCAATGCTGGCTGATTCAAATCCCCATCGGCTACACCCATGCCACCAACATATAGCTCTCCGATAGCTCCCACCGGAACAGGTTGTAAATAGCTGTCCAGTACATACGTTGGTTCGTTCCGGTTATATACCATCTGCTGGTGCTGATCCGGATTGATCCAGGAAAGTGCACGGGTGGTTATTGCTGTGTTATCTGTCAGCTGTGTTATAATCCAGTTCATTCCTGACAGTAACTGTACCATCATTTCTTCTTCAAACAAGACTTCGGCATACTGCAAGGTGATGTTTATCGCCGTTTCACCCTCCTTCACGTTTACGACCAACGGATAAGCAAATGCCGCTGCACTTCCGTGGCATTGTATAGCCGGCGCCTCTTCTCCTCCTTTTCCGACCACTTCTTTTTCGTACATAAACAGGCTATCGAATCCGGTTGCTCTTTCCTGCCATAGTTGATGAACATCCACACAGCTGTGATTTTGCGCCGCTTCCACATCTGCCTGCAGGTCTTTAATGGCATTGATCACATCCCTGTTTTTATGATGCAATATTATCGGCACAATATTACCGTACAATCCTACCGCCTGTGCTATATTATCTACCGGCAGGTAACGGCCCGATACAGGTACACCGGTTACTGTGACATTGTTATTACCATAAAGGCTCAGTTGCTTGTGCCAGCTGTACTGCAACACGGCACTTATGGCGATACCCTGTGTATCTGCCAGCTCCTTCAGGGCTTTATACAATGCACCGGTGATGGTCAGTGACTGTTCCTGCGATTGTAGCACATATCTGTAATCCGACAACCTGATACCCCGCATTTCCGGACGTAATAAACCACTCAGTTCTTCCTGTACGGTCAGCTGACTGATATAGGACTGCCAGTAATTGATATTATCTTTTGCCTGTAACAACAGTTGCGGCTGAGACAATACATAACTGGTATCTTCCTGTATAAGGAGTTGTTCCCCCTCCAATAATTGCAGATAAACCTTATGTACCTCTTTCTGTAACACCGGAATACTCCATCCATCCAGGATCGCCTGATGATAACTGAACAGACAGGTGTATGCTGTCTCACCTGATTTCACGAGCTGCAACCGCCAGAGATTACCTGCGGCGAGGTCAAACAATTCAGATCTATCTGTTACTTGTAACTGTTTCATGTAAGCAGCCCCGTATGCAGTATCCTGATGACTGATATCCGTATAACGCCAGTCCATATATCCGGCTTTATCAATAATCTGTACAGGTACTTTCTCCCATCCGAAGCGTAGCCGCAATGCCGGATAACGTTGCTGTATATACGACCATGCCTGTTTCATGAATGATTCATTCAACGAAGTCGTATAGTGCCACACTACCTGTATCACGGAGGTTTCATGCACGTCTCCTTCACTCGGCTGAATAAATGCTTCCTGCAGGCTGCTGGCGCGATAAATTGCGGCCACCTCTTTTCCCGCCTGCAATCTTGATAAATAGTCTGCCGAGATAATATGATCTACATCACTTGTTGTTAAATAACTGCGGCTCATACCCGATAGATAAACAGCCATTTCTTTCAATACCTGCTGATAAGCTGTAGCCAGCTGATTCAGCCAGTCTGCGCTGAAATTACCTGAAATACCGAACTGTAACTGTCCGTCTATCACCCACCCATCGATACTGATGAGATCATGATTGCTGTTGGCAACGCTTACTGCCAGTCCACTATTTTCGCTGGAAATGTACCAGCTTGCACCAGCTTCGGCTGCCTGATTATCAAATTGTCCAAGGTAGTTAAAACTGATAAGGGGCAAATGCTCCAGTGCATAGCCAAACAATGCCCCATAGCCGATACCGTTAGCCGGCACTTCCCGTAACATTTCCTTGGCGGCTATAATACATTCTCCATAGTGATTTCCCTTCCCTACAATTTCAATTGGATACATCGTTGTAAACCAGCCGGTCGTACGTGTTATATCAATGGTATCAGCTAATTCTTCACGCCCATGCCCTTCCAATACAATATAGTGCCGCTCAAGGTCTGTCATTTTTGATAATGCGGCTCCTAATGCACTCAGCAAAATATCATTGATCTGGGTGTTATAAACATGACTGGTTTGGTGTAATAACAATCCGGTGTGATACACATCCAGTAACAGGGAAGCCGTATGTTGGTGCTCTTCCTGCGCTGCCAACGCCAGCAGGGAGGTATTATATGCCGCTACACCGGCCTGTATCCTGGACCAATAGGCATATTCTGATGCCTGATAGGATGGCTGTGCCATATAATCTGCGACTAATGCCGTCCATTGGCGATAGCTGGTACCTTTATTACCTAAAATGTTCACGGTAGCCAGATCTGACAAGCCTGCCCTATTTGTGCTATCAGACAGATGTCGGTAAATATTGGCCATATCATCCGTGAGTATACGCCAGCTCACCGCATCAATCAACAGGTGATGTGCCGCTATATAAATCCGCGCACGCCCGTCCGGATAATTATACAGATAACCTACCTGCATCAGTTTATCTCCATACAGGTCGAAATCCTGCTGCCATGTTGTTAATACTCCCATCAGCTCCTCTGCACTACCCATCGTATTTACATCCAGGTAACGGACATTTGCAGCCGTCACTGCTTCACTATAATACTGTACATTTTCACGTGTATAACGCAGCCGCAATGCATCATGATAGTTTAATAAACGGATAATTGTCTCTTCCAGCAATGCTTTGTCGAGTGCAGGCACATTAATCAGGAATGACTGGTTCCAGTGAGACCTGTCAGGTAATAATCCTTTCTCTACCTGATCGAAGAACCAGGATTGAATAGGTAGCAAACCTGCCTCTCCTGATAATATGCCTTGTTCTGTATCGACTTGTACTGCCTGCTGCGGCGCCGCTGTTACTACATGTCTGTAAAGTGCAGCAATCGTCCGATAGCGGAAAATGTCCTTCACACTTACATGAATACCCGCCTGCTGTTTGAGACGGCTTACCAGCTGAATGCTGATAATGCTGTCTCCTCCCAGGCGGAAGAAATCATCCTGAATACCAATTTGATGCGCCTCTTTGCCCAGCACCTGTGCATAGATATCACACATGCGTGCCTGCATCTCATCTTCCGGTGCCTGATAGTTGTCAGCTTCCAGCAATTGCGGATCAGGCAGCATACGCCGGTCAAGCTTACCGTTAATGGTCAGCGGCAGTTTTTCCAGGTATATCAATACTGCCGGTACCATGTATTCAGGTAAAGCTGCATGCAAATAGCTGTATAATGATTCGTGGTTCAATTTATCCTCTGCCACATAATAACCTACCAGATATTGACCATTTCCTGCGGGGGCGTCTACCGCCTGTACTACCGCTTGCCGTATGCCCGGCAAGGCTGCCAGGTGGCTTTCTATCTCTCCCAATTCAATACGGTACCCACGAATCTTCACCTGAAAATCATTACGCCCTATGTATTCGATATCACCATCAGCCATATACCGCACCAGGTCGCCGGTTCTATACAACGTGGCATTCCTGTTATCTTGTTTTTCCTGAGTGGTCCGGAAAGGATTCGCGATAAAACGTTCTTCCGTTAACGTTGGCTGATTCAGATAGCCTCGGGATATACCGGCGCCCCCAACATATAATTCTCCAATGGCACCTATGGGTACGGGTTGCAGGCTGCTGTCAAGTACATACACAGTGGTATTCGTAACCGCACGGCCGATATTCGTATTACTGCTACCAGCCGCATAAATATGCCAGGTAGCACATACCGTTGTTTCCGTTGGCCCGTATGCGTTTATCACCTTTACTCCTTGCTGGTGGTAAGCTGCCATCACATGCGCCGGCGTAACATCACCTGCCACGATCAATATTTCCAGATCCAGCAAATGTTCCTGATCAAGTAAGGCCGGCGGTACGGTAGCTACCTGAATATGACCTGCTGCTACATACGCCTGTAACAAAGTAATATCTGTTCTGGTATCACCATCTGCCAGATAAGTAGTGTGGCCATTGATCAGCGCTGTATACAGCTCCCATACATGGGCATCAAATACATAATTGGCATAGAGCAGGAAACGCAGATAGCTGCTGTCCGCTCCCCCCGTTTTCCATCCCAGCTGGTCTGCCTGCAGACAAGCCAGATTAACCACATTATGATGGGCCACCATCACGCCTTTAGGCACACCGGTAGTACCACTGGTGTAAATAACGTATGCCAGATTACCGGTAGTAGCCAGCGGCTCCAGATCGGTAACCGCATACGATGTGCAGATAGCTGCTGTTTCAGTGGCATCAATATATAATGTTTCTACGGTATGCACGGCCAGTTCAGGACGATGCGCTACATTACTCAATAGCAGTCTCGTATTTGTGTCAGACAGGATGTAGGCGATTCGTTCTGCCGGGTATGCAGGGTCCATTGGCACATACGCGCCACCTGCTTTCAATACTCCCAGTATGGCAATCAGCATATGTTCGGAGCGGTCGAGGCACAACGCGATCAGCTCATCCGGCTGAATAACGTACACGTCCCGCAGATAAGCGGCCAGTTGATTGGAACGGGCGTTCAGCTCTTTATACGTCAGCTGTACACCGTTATAGACTACTGCTATGTGGTCTGGCGTGCGCGCTACCTGTTCTTCAAACAGCTGGTGGATAGTTTTATCGGTTGCATATACTTTCGTGGTGTCGTTCCAGTTATAAATAATTTCCTGATGCTGCGCCTGGTCCAGATAATGCAATGATTTGATTTTCCTGCTGCGTTGTGGCGCCAACCTTAATCCGGCAAGCTGACGTAATATTTCTTTATAGGTCCGGATATAGGCCTGCACAGTATCCTCTTCAAAAAGGCTGGTAGCATAATTGAATTCCCCTACCAGTTCTTCTCCGCTATCATCCAACATCATAGTCAGATCATATTTGGCCGCAGCCAGGTCATTTCCGCCATATGGGATAAATAACTGATCACCAGCTACTACTTCTCCGCCGAAGCTCTGCACACCAAATAATACCTGGAATATAGGATGCCGCGATGTATCTGGTGTGACCTCCAGTTCATCCACCAATTTTTCAAAAGGCAGATCCTGATGCAATTGTGCCGCGATTACTGCAGTACCAACCTGCTCTATAAAGTCGACCAACCGCTGCTCCGGATTGATTTCTTCCCGTAATACCAACGTATTCACAAAAAATCCAATCAGCTCGGCCACCTCTCCGTAATGCCGGTTAGTAACCGGGCTACCTACCACAATATCTTTCTGATGACTATAACTGCTCAGGAGGAGATAATAACCACTCAACAACAAGCTATACATACTCACTTTCAATTCTTTCGACAAGGCTTTCAACTCATCAGTAGTCGCTTTATCTATTACAAAACCGATGTCGGCTCCTTCATAACTGATCATGGCCGGCCTGGTTTTATCAGTAGGCAAATGCAGGGTTTCGTAGCCCGACAGCTTGCCTCTCCAATAAGAAAGTTGCTGATCTAATACGGCATCTACCAGATAACGCCGCTGCCATAGTGCAAAATCTTTATACTGCAATGGCAATGGAGGCAATATATAGCTATTCGCTTTCCCCAGCTCGCCTACCCTCAATGCCTCATAATAATGATAACTGTTGTTCAACTCCTGCAGGAAAATATCTGCAGACCAACCATCAAATGCAATATGATGCAATACTATGCTCAGATAATATTCACTGGCACGTCCTGTTGTATGCAAGATCAGCATGTCGGCCAGAATAGGATAGGTTGTTTCCAGGTTAAATACATGGGTAGCCATCTGGGATAAATTCAGCTCCAGCTCATGTCTGTTATAAAGATCAATCACATTTAACGGTAAAGGATGTATAGCATCATCCATTACCAGTTGATAACCGTTGCCGGCCTCGCTTGTTTTGATCAGGCTTCTTAATACTTCATGCCGGTGTACGATGGCCCGCAAGGCTGCAACGAGGCTGTCAATATGTACACTTCCCTGCAATTTCAATACAAGGGGTATGTTATAAGCTGTGCTGCCGCCTTCATACTTCTCAATGAACCATAGGCGTTCCTGTGCAAAAGACAACAGCTGTTCCTCCGGACGTGTCACTACAGGGGCTACGATCCGCACCTCATTGGTATTTCCATCTGAAAGTTGTTTTGCCAACATCCGGATAGTGCGATGCGTGAAAACCTGTGATACCGCGATAGTCGTACCCAGTTTTTTATTTACCTGATTCACGAGGCGGATCGCCTGAATGCTATTACCTCCCAGCCGGAAGAAGTCATCATGTATACTTATGTTTGCGGCCTGCAATCCCAGTACATGACCGAATACTTCGCTTAATTTTGTCTCTATTTCATTTTCCGGTCCATGATACTCCGTTGTATGTATCCATTGCGGATCAGGCAGTGCCCGCAGATCCACCTTACCGTTCACCGTCACTGGCAGCTGGTTCAGATGTACCAGTACACCAGGCACCATATAATCCGGCAGGAAAGTTCCCAGGTACGCCAACAGTATGGATGCATCGATCTGCTCCTCCGCCACATAATAACCTACCAGATATTTGCCTTCTCCGGCAGGGGTATCTTTTGCCAATACCACAGCCTGGCGGATGCCGGCATAAGCTAATAAGCGGGTGGCTATTTCACCTGTTTCGATGCGGTAGCCCCGGACCTTCACCTGGAAGTCGTTACGCCCCAGATAAGCCAGATTCCCATCTGATAAATAGCGCACCAGGTCACCGGTTTTATACAGCCGCGCATTGCGATCTGCTTGTTTTTCTGCTGCGGTCTGGAAAGGATTCGCAATAAACCGTTCTGCTGTTAACGTTGGCTGATTCAGATAACCACGGGCCACACCGGCGCCGCCCACATACAGTTCGCCAACAGCACCTGCCGGAACCGGCTGCAAATAATCATCCAGTACATATAACGTGGCATTGGTAACCGCACGGCCGATATTGGTATTGCTGCTATCAGTCGTATAAATATGCCAGGTAGCGCATACCGTTATTTCCGTTGGCCCATACGCGTTTATCACCTTCACTCCTTGCTGGTGGTAAGCTGCCATCACATGCGCCGGCGTAACATCCCCTCCTACTATCAATATTTCCAGATCCAGTAAATGTTCCTGGTCAAGCAGCGCAGGCGGTAAAATAGCCACCTGAATATGACTTGCTGCAATATACGCCTGTAACAAAATAATATCTGATCTTGTATCGCCATCTGCCAGATAAGTAGTGTGGCCATTGATCAGCGCTGTATACAGCTCCCATACGTGTGCATCAAATACATAATTGGCATAGAGCAGGAAACGCAGATAGCCGCTATCTGCTCCGCCCGTTTTCCATCCCAGCTGGTCTGCCTGCAGACAAGCCAGATTAGCCACATTATGATGGGCCACCATCACGCCTTTAGGCACACCTGTAGTACCACTGGTATAAATAACGTATGCCAGATTACCGGCTGTAGCCAGCGGCGCCAGATCGGTAACTGCATACAATGTGCAGATGGCTGCTGTTTCCGCAGTATCAATATATAACGTTTCCACAGTATGCATGCCCAGTTCAGGACGGTGTGCTACATTACTCAATAGCAGTCTCGTATTTGTGTCAGACAGGATGTATGCGATGCGTTCTGCCGGATATGCAGGGTCCAATGGCACATACGCGCCACCTGCTTTCAATACTCCCAGTATGGCAATCAGCATATGTTCGGAGCGGTCGAGACACAAGGCGATCAGTTCATCCGGCTGAATAGCGTACACTTCCCGCAGATAAGCCGCAAGTTGATTGGAACGGGCGTTCAGCTCTTTATAGGTCAGCTGTACATCCTTATAGACTACGGCGATGTGGTCTGGTGTGTGCGCTACCTGTTCTTCAAACAGCTGGTGCAGTGTTTTATCGGTTGCATATACTTTCGTTGTGTCGTTCCGGTTATATATCATTTCCTGATGCTGCGCCTGGTCCAGGTATTGTAATGACCTTATTTTCCGGCTATGCTGTGCGACTGATGTAAGTGAAGCCAGCTGCGTCAGTATTTCATTGTAGGTGCGTGCATAACCCAGGATAGTATCCTGATTAAACAGGCTGGTAGCATAGTTTAACAGACACACCAACTCTTCCCCGTTGTCTTGCAACATGACGGACAAATCATATTTAGCCACACTGCTGTAATCTGTTTCTGCATAGGGAATAAACATGCTGCCCACTGCTGCCTCTTCTTTATCGGATGTCTCCATTCCAAACGTTACCTGGAAGACAGGATGCCTGGACGTATCCGGCTCCACTTTCAGCGCTTCTACCAACCGTTCGAAAGGAAGATCCTGATACAACTGTGCGGTTGTGGCAGCCACTCCGACTTGTCTGATAAAATCAACCAATGACTGATCCGGATCTATTTTTTCCCGCAAAGCCAATGTATTCACAAAGAAGCCAATCAGGTCTGCCACTTCTCCGTAATGACGATTAGATATCGGGCTACCTATTACAATATCCTGCTGTTTACTATAGCTGCTTAACAACAGGTAATAACCACTCAGCAACAAGCTATACATACTCACCTCCAGTGCTTTTGATACGGCCCGGAGGTCTTCAGCCACCACTTTATCTATTACGAATGCAAAATCAGCTCCTTCATAGCTCACCTGTGCAGGTCTTGGTTTATCTGTTGGCAGATACAATGTTTCATAACCCGCCAGTTTTTCTTTCCAATAAGATACCTGAAGATCCCATACGGTACCTGTCAGATAATTACGCTGCCAAAGTGCAAAATCCTTGTATTGCAAGTGTAATGCAGGCAATACATACGTCGCTGCGCGCCCCGTATCTCCTGCTGCCAGCGCGGCATAGTAAAGATAGCTATGCTCCAGATCACGCATAAAGACAGCCGTAGACCAACCATCAAAAGCAATATGATGAAACACCAGGCTCAGGTAATGCTCTTTCACGCCATCAACTGTATGCAGGATATATACCGCTGCCTGAACCGGATATTCGGCTGCCAGCCGGAATATATATTCCGACATCTCCAACAGGCGTACTTCCAGCTCCTGTTTACTATACAATTCCTCTGTGATGATTGATAAAGGTTGTAATACATCATCCAGTACCTGCTGGTAACTACTACCGGTTTCGCTTGTTCTGATCACACTTCTCAATACTTCATGCCGGTGTACTACTGCTCTCAATGCAGCGATCATGCTATCCGTATGAACACCAGCCGGCAGTTTCAGCACCGTCGGGATATTATAGGCATAACTGCCCCCCTCATAGTTTTCAATAAACCATAACCGTTCCTGTGCAAAAGACAACAACTGTTCTTCCGGATGTAATACGGCAGGCGCTGATATTTTAATGCCACCTCCTTCGCCGGACAATAAATGTTCAGCCAACTTGCGAATGGTTCTCCAGGTGAAAAGTACCGATACATTTACATCGGTCCCCATCACTTTATTCAACCGGTTCACCAAACGGATCGCCAGTATACTGTTACCTCCCAGGCGGTAAAAATCATCCAATACGCTGATCTTTGTTGCATCCAGTCCCAGGGCCTCACCAAATATTTCACACAGTTTTGCTTCTGTTGGATTTTCCGGCGCCTGGTAATTATCGGTATCTGTAAACTGCGGATCAGGTAATTCGTTCCTGTTCAGTTTACCATTGATGGTCAACGGTAATTTATACAGATGTATCAGTACAGCAGGTAACATATATTCCGGCAGGTAACTTCCCAGATAGGCCAGGATATTTTCTTTTTCCAGGATTTCATCTGCCACATAATACCCCACCAGGTATTTACCGCGGCCGGATAAGGAATCTTTCGCCAGTACTACTGCCTGGCGGATACCCGGGTAAGATGCCAGCCGGTTTTCTATCTCACCGGTTTCAATACGATATCCGCGGATTTTCACCTGAAAGTCGTTACGACCGATATATTCGATATTACCATCCGGTAAATACCTCACCAGGTCACCTGTTTTGTAAAGGCATCCATTGCGGTCCTGCTGTTGCTCGGCTGCTGTCTGGAAAGGATTGACGATGAAACGTTCTTTTGTTAAGTCAGGAAGACGCAGGTATCCTCTCGCAACGCCATCTCCTCCTAAGTACAATTCACCTAAAGCTCCGACAGGCACCGGTTTCAAATAGCGATCGAGTACATACCCGGTTATATTGGCGATAGGACGACCAATATGGTAAGCGTTGCTGTCCAGGTTAACCACACAGGAAACCGTTACCTCCGTAGGTCCGTATGCGTTAATCAGCTCATAGTGCTCTTTATTGAGTTTATGCTGCAACGTTGTACTCAGGTGCTCACCACTGGAATTGACACGGCGCAGGGTAGGCACCTTACCAACCGGCAACTGTTCCAGGAAGGAAGGTGTCATTTCCAGATAGGTTACCTTGTTGATCGTCAGTGTATGAATGAAGGCTTCTTCATCACTCCAGCTATCTTTTTTAATGATTAATAATTTATGGCCGTTTAAGAGTGCCAGCAACATTTGCTCAATAGCCGCGTCAAATACATAGTTGGCAAATTGCAATATCACTTCATCCTGTCCGAATCCATAACGTACATGCAGATCCGTTACCAGATTTATTACCCCTCTATGTTCAATCATCACCCCTTTAGGTTTACCGGTTGTACCACTCGTATAAATCACATAAGCCAGGTCGCGGGAGGTACCCGATACCGGTCTGTTATCCGCCGGGTAGTTTTCCTCCAGCATCGACTGCCAGGCTGCATTATCGATACTTTCAACTGCCACCGTTTGTTCCAGGGCTATCAGTCTGGCTGCATGTATTTCATTCGTCAATATGATTTTTGTATCCGTATCAGCCAGGATATATACGATTCGCTCATCCGGGAATGCCAGATCCATTGGCACATAGGCGCCACCGGTTTTCAATACCGCCAATATCGCAATCAGCATATGCTCGGAACGATCCAGACAGAGGGCGATCAGTTCATCCGGCTGAATGTTGTATGTGGCGTGCAGATAGGCAGCCATCCGGTTGGCCTTTTCGTTCAGCTCACGGTAAGTCAGGGTTTTACCTTCAAATATAATAGCTGTCAGGTCCGGCGTTTTGATCACCTGTTCTTCAAACGACTGATGAATGGTTTTATCTGCCGCATATGGCTGCGTTCTATCGTTCCAGTTATATACAATTTCCTGGTACATGGCGGCATCCAGGTGTGTCAGCGCTGTTGTTGTGATATCCGGATTTTCTGTCAGCTGCGTTATCAGCAACTCCATTCCTGACAATAACTGCCTGGCGGTTTCCGCTGTAATCAATTCTCCGGCATACTGTAATTCCGTCCATACCTTGTTCCCCTGTTCCAACACTACAATTCCCAAGGGGTAATCGAGTCTTTCCACATTACTGCGGAATTGTATCGATAATGCATCCCCTTCTTCCCCATCAGTTCCCATAGGAATCGGGTAATTCTCATATATAAACAGGCTGTTAAATAAGCGGTCACCTCCCTGATGTAACTTACCCAGGCTAATGTCGCTCCGGCTGTTCACCTCATTGATATCGGCCTGTAATTTTTTAATGGCAGCGATGACACTACGCGCTTCATGTTCTACGATAACCGGCAATGTATTGATATACATCCCTACTGACTCTTCTATATCGTCCACCGGAATATTACGGCCAGACACCGTCATACCTACCACGGTAGTAGTTGTATTACCATAGAGACTCAGCTGCCGGTGCCAGCAGTATTGCAACACCGCATTCAGGGTAAATCCGTGTGTCACACACAATGCCTTCAACACTTCAAACCTGATTCCACCAATCTCCATCGACTGTTCTTCCGGTTGCAGGACACGCCGGTATGCAGACAGGGTAATATTTCGCTGATCCGGACGCAACAGGCTACTCAAATCTTCCTGTGTGGTTAATTGTCCTACATATGACTGCCAATAAGCAACACTGTCGTCCCTGTGTGTCTGCAGATATTGCTGAGACAATGCATAGCTTTTATCTTCCACTACCTCCACTTCCTGACCTGTCAGTAATTGTAAATAGACCGTGTGTACATAATTCAGTAACAGTGGGGTACTCCAACCATCCAATATGGCATGGTGACTGCTGAAAACACAGGTATAGAGACGTTCTCCACGTTTCACGACGTATAACCGCAACAGGTTACCAACAGACAAGTCGAATTTAGTGGCAAGATCTGTAGTCCGCAGGTTCTCCAGGTGTTTTTCCTGGGTGATGGCGTCCGCTTCACTGATATCTGTATAATACCAATTCAATACGCCTTTTTTATCCACTATCTGTACCAATCCTTCCTGCCAGCCAAAACGAAGCCGCAATGCGCTATAATGGGTCTGTGCATGCATCCATGCCTGTTGTAGCAGGGAAACATCCAGTACATTATCGTATTCAAACACCATCTGAACATGATAAGCACTATCTATCTCTCCCTGACTCAGGGCATGATAAATAAATCCTTCCTGCAGACTATTGGCCAGATATACACCACTGATTTCTCTCTCCGCCTGTAATTCCGCCAGGTATTCAGCAGTAACAACATGATTTACATCACTCACAGTTAAGTAACTCCGGCCGGTACCAGACAGGTTGTCAATAATAGCTATCAATGCCTGCTGATAGGACAAGGCCAGCGTATCCAGCACAGCAGCCGCAAGACGTCCGCTGACAGTAAATTGTAATTGTCCGTTTATGACTAATCCATTAATATTAAGCAGGTGATAGTCTTTGTTGGCAGCGCCATCCCATATACCACTGCTTTCACCGCTGATATGCCAGTTATCCTGATTTTCCGCTGCAGCCTTATCGAATTGTCCCAGGTAGTTAAAGGTAATATAAGGCAGTGCGTTTCCTTCATATCCTAAAAGGACTCCATATCCGATACCATTAGCGGGTATCTTCCGTAACATTTCTTTGGTGGCTACCAGATGTACCCCGTAATCAGTACCCACAGTGACAATCTCAATCGGATACATGGTCGTAAACCAACCCACGGTGCGTGCAATATCAATGGTATCTGCCAGTTCTTCCCGACCATGTCCTTCCAGCAATATATGATGCCGGTCCATTCCTGTTATGTTAGCCAGTGCGACTCCCAACGCAGTTAATAAAACGTCATTAATCTGTGTGTTGTACACCTGATTAATTTCACGCAACAGCAAATTGGTATGATCACTATCCAGCGACAGTACGGCAGATCTTACCTCAGGTACTGACAACGCCATAATTGCTGTATTGGATATTGCTATACCTGTTTGTATTTTCCGCCAGTAATCCCGTTCAGTTTCCCTGTATGCCGGCAATGTACTGTAATCCGCCACTAACGAAGACCACTGACGATAGCTACTTCCTTTATCACCTAAAATAGTGACAGCCGATATATTTTGCAGGGTAGATTTGTCTGTGACACCTGCCAGATAATGATATATTTTTTCCAGGTCTTCACTGATAATACGCCAGCTCACGGTATCAATCAACAAGTGATGCGCGGACACAAATATCCTTGCACGATCATCTGTATACCCTTCCAGGTAGCCAATTTGCACCAGCTTATCTCCATAAATACCGAAACTGTTTTGCCACTGCGTCAAAACACCGGATAGTTGCGCCTCATTATCCAGGGTACGCACATCCAGGTAACGGATTTCATGATCTGACAGTGCTTCGCTGTAATACTGTTTCCTATCACGTGTGTAGCGTAACCGTAACGCATCATGATAATTCAACAGCTTAACGATGGTATGTTGCAGTAACGTTTTATCCAGTGGTGGTACATTTATCAAAAATGCCTGGTTATAGTGATGATAATCGATAAACATTCCTGTTTCCACCTGATCAAAGAACCAGGACTGAACAGGCAACAATGTTACTTCACCTGATAATACTCCTTGTTCGGCTTCCAGTTTCACGGCCTGTGCAGTTGCAATTACATGCGTATAAAGCGCCGCGATAGTACGGTAACGGAAAATATCTTTCACACTCACAAGTATACCGGCACGTTGTCTTAAGCGGCCTGTCAGCTGAATACTGACAATACTATCTCCACCCAGGCGGAAGAAATCATCATTGATACCAATCTTATCGACAGGAATACCCAGCACCTGGCTATAAATTTCACACATCATGGCCTCCATATCATTCTGAGGCGCCTGATAGTTATCGGTAACATCAAATTGTGGTTCAGGAAGCGCACGCCGATCCAGTTTACCATTGATGGTCAATGGCAGTTTATCCAGGAACACCAATACCGCGGGCACCATGTATTCAGGCAGGTGCTCACCCAAATAACGTAATAATGCTGCTTCCTCCAATGCCGCCTCAGCTACATAGTAACCTACCAGATACTTGCTGTATTCAGATGAAGCTCCTTTCACCAATACGACCGCCTGTTTAATGCCGGCATAAGCAGCCATTCTGTTTTCAATCTCCTCCAACTCAATACGGTAACCACGTAGTTTCACCTGGAAGTCATTACGTCCAATGTATTCCAGGTTACCGTCGGACAGGAATCTTACCAGATCACCGGTTTTATAAAGCCGTTCATTCCTGTTGTATGGTCTTTCCGCTTCTTCTTTTGTCTGGAAAGGATTTTTGATGAACCGTTCATTTGTCAATCCCGGCAGATGCAGATAACCGCGGGCTACGCCTGCACCCCCTATATACAATTCCCCGCTTGCTCCGACAGGAACCGGCTTCAAATGTTTATCCAGCACGTATACTGTAGTATTGGCAATAGGCCGGCCAATACTTGTATTATCGACATCCACATTTGCAATACAGCTCACTGTCACTTCCGTTGGCCCATAGGCGTTAATCAGCATATAATGCTCCTGCTTCAATTTCTGCAGCAAGGCAGTACTCAGGTGTTCACCACTGGAGTTTACCCGCCGTAAAGTTGGTATACTACCAAGTGGCACCTGTTGTAAAAACGAAGGTGTCATTTCGATATAAGTCACTTTATTGGCGATCAGTGTTTCAATAAACGAAGTTTCTTCGCGCCAACTTTCATTCTTAATTACCAGCAGTGTATGTCCATTCAGGAGCGCCAGCAACATTTGTTCCACGGACGCATCAAACACATAACTGGCAAACTGTAAGATAACTTCGTCATTACCGAACTCATATCGTATATGCAGATCGCTCACCAGATTTACGACACTGTGGTGTTCAATCATTACTCCTTTAGGCTTACCTGTAGTACCACTGGTATAAATTACATAGGCCAGATGATCTGACTGACTGGATACATCCGGATTATCGGTCTTATATCCGGCTATAACATCTGCCAGGAATGCAACGTTATCAATGCTCTCCACTACCGGAGCTCCGCTGTGTACCTTTAACCGGGCAGCATAAACTGTATTCGTTAAAATAACCTTCGTTTGCGTATCTGATACAATATAGGCAATACGATCGTCCGGATAACCAGCGTCCATTGGTACATATCCCCCTCCCGATTTCCAGACAGCCAGGATAGCAACCAGCATATGCTCAGAGCGGTCCAGACAAAGTGCAATCAAATCTTCCGGCTGAATATCATAGGTATCTTTCAGGTAGGCCGCCAGCTGATTCGCCTGCTCATTCAGCTTCCGGTAAGTTAACGGCCGGCCTTCATACACCAGGGCTATACTTTCAGGTGTTTTTCTTACCTGTTCTTCAAATAATTGATGGATGGTTTTATCAACGGCATAGGGTTTCGTGGTATCGTTCCAGTTATAAACAACCTCCTGATGTACTGCTGCTCCCATGTAAGACAATACTTCAGCAGTTACCATCGGATTCTCTATGAGTTGCGCTACCGTCAGCGCCATGCCCGACAATAGTTGGTTTATTGTTTCCTCACTGAAAAGTTCCCCTGCATACGATAGTTCCAACCTGATTCCATTTCCATGTTCAGCGGCAGTGATTCCCAACGGATAATCCAGTTTTTCAATGCCCTTACCAAACCGCAAAGAAAGGCCTTCCTCCTCATCTCCGCTGCCACCTCCCGCAGCCACAGGATAGTTTTCATATATAAACAAACTATTAAACAACCGTTCCCCTCCCGGCTGTAGTTTGCCCAAACTAACATCACTCCGGCTGTTCACTTCATTAATATCTGTCTGCAGCGTTTTAATAGTCTCAATTATACTTCCGGCTTTATGTTCCATGATAACAGGTAAGGTATTGATGAACATACCTACTGACTGTTCTATATCATCTATAGGAAGATTACGGCCGGATAGCGTCATTCCTACAATGGTAGTATCGCTGTTGCCATACAGGTTCAGCTGTTTATGCCAGCAGTATTGCAGTACTGCATTCAATGTAAAGCCATTGGCAGCACACAATGCTTTCAGCGCGTCATATTGTACACCCTCGATCTCCAGTATTTGTTCCTGCTGTTGTAGTACATGCCGGTAATCAGACAGATTGATATGGCGCTGTTCCGGACGTAACAGGTTACTCAGGTCTTCCCGGTCTGTTAACTGCCCTACATAAGCCTGCCAGTAAGCAATATTATCTTCCCTGTGTACCTGCAGATATCGCTGCGTATGTATATAACCGTTGTCTTCCTCCACCGTGATGGTTTCTCCTTTCTGCAACACGGCATATACAGCGTGTACATAATTCAGCAGCAATGGCATACTCCAGCCATCCAGGATAGCATGGTGATTACTGAAAATAAAGGTGTACTTATCTTCCGCACGTTTTATCAGGTATAACCGTAACAGATGACCCTCCGCCAGATCAAATACCTCTGCACGATCTGCACGGGATAACTCTTGCAGATATGCCTGCTGTGCTGTTATTTCCTGATCACTGATATCGGTATAGCGCCAGTCTAAATCACCCGTTTTATCTATAATCTGAATTAATACTTCATCCCATCCGAAACGTAACCGCAATGCAGGATAATGTTGTTGTGCATCACTCCAGGCCTGTTGCAGCAGCGATACATCCACTGGATCATCATAATCCCATGAAACCTGTACCCGGTAAGCATCATCCACCTCTCCCTGACTCAGTGCATGGTAAATAAATCCTTCCTGCAAACTATTCGCCAGGTAAACATGACTGATTTCTTTTGCTGACTGTAAGCGAGACAGATAATCCGGAGAGATGATATGATCAATGTCACTCACCGTTAAATAGCTACGGGTAGCGCCAGACAACAATACTATCATCTCCTCCAGTACTTGCTGATAGTTAGCTGCAAATGCATGCAGTACCTCTTCTGACATACGCCCACTGATATTAAACTGCAACTGTCCGTTTATCACCAGGCCATTAATATTAAGGACAGGGTGGTCTTCGTTTGCCCCACCTACTGACACACCACTATACTCTCCGCTGATATGCCAGTTGTCATTGCTTACCGACTCCTGTTTGTCGAACTGTCCCAGGTAGTTGAAGCTGACACCTGGCAGCGCATCCGGCTGATAACCCAATAATGCTCCATAACCGATACCATTGGATGGAATGCCACGTAACATCTCTTTTGCAGCAATGAGATGTCCACCATAGTCAGTTCCTCTCGTCATAATCTCTATCGGGTACATCGTCGTAAACCAACCAACAGTACGGGTAATATCCATCGTAGCCGATAACTCTTCCCTACCGTGGCCTTCCAGCAATACATGATGCCGGTCAAGACCCGTTACCTGTGATAAAGCGACACCTAAAGCACTTAATAAAATATCGTTGATACGCGTATTATATACGTGGCTGGTATGCCGTAACAACAAATCGGTATGATGCGTATCCAACGACAACGCCGCATTACCGGGTGTTGTAACCGACAATGCCTGCAAAGCGGCATTGTCGGTTACAACACCGGCCTGTATACCTAACCAGTAATCATATTCTGATGCATGATAAACAGGTAACGAATTGTAAGTAGCTACCAACGCTGCCCACTGGCGGTAGCTACTGCCTTTCTCTCCTAAAATATTTGCAGCGGAAATATTCCCAAGGGTAGACCGATCCGTAACATTTGACAGATAATGATAAATCCTTTCCAGATCTTCCGCTAGAATACGCCAGCTCACCGTATCTATCAACAGGTGATGGGCCGCTATATAAATCCGGGCACGACCATCTGCATATCCTTCCAGGTAACCGATCTGCAATAACTTATCACCATAAACATCAAAGTCGCTTTGCCACTGTGTCAATAATGCCGGCAATGCTGCTACACTATCAGAGATACGGATATCCAGGTATTTCAGCGATACTGCAGTTGTTGCCTCACCATAATATTGGATACCTTCACGGCTGTAACGCAAACGTAAACCATCATGATACTGCAATAGCCTCACTACAGCAAGTTCCAGCAATTCCTTATCCAATATGGGGACATCGATCAGGAATGACTGGTTCCAATGATGGTAATCGACCATCAATCCTGCTGTCACCCGTGCAAAGAACCAGGACTGAACAGGTAATAAGCCTGCTGTTCCCGACAAGATGCCCTGCTCTGTTACCAGTTGTATCTTTTGCTGGTCAGCGCCAGCAATCACATTACCATATAAGGCCGAAATAGTCCGGTAACGGAAAATATCTTTAACACTCACCTGAATGCCTGCCTGCTGTCTTAACCGGCTCACCAGCTGAATGCTGATAATACTATCTCCCCCCAACCGGAAGAAGTCATCATGAATACCAATCTTACCACCATCTATACCCAGGATCTGGCCAAAGATGTCACACATGATCGCTTCCGTACTATTCTCAGGAGCCTGGTAATTGTCGGTATCCGTAAATTGCGGATCAGGCAGTGCTTTACGATCCAGCTTACCACTGAGCGTCAGCGGCAGTTTATTCAGATGTACCAGTACAGCCGGGATCATGTAATCCGGCAGATAATCTGCCAGGTAACTTAACAGTACTTCCTGCGCCAGGGGTTCATCAGCTACATAATATCCTACCAGGTATCTGCCCTGACCCAAAGCCGCGTCTTTAGCCAGTACCACTGCCTGCAGAATACCTTCATAAGACAACAAACGATTCTCAATCTCACCGGTCTCTATCCGATGTCCACGGATTTTTACCTGGAAGTCGTTACGACCCAGGTACTCAATATTACCATTCGCCTGGTAACGTACCAGGTCTCCCGTCTTATACAATCTTGCATTCCGGTTATCGGCTATCTCTGCCGCCGTCCGGAAAGGATTTTCAATAAATCGTTCAGCCGTCAGCGTGGCCTGGTTCAGATAACCACGGGCTACCCCCGCACCACCGATGTACAATTCTCCTACTGCCCCCAATGGTACCGGCTGTAAATACCGGTCTAATATATATACCGTTGCATTCGCAACAGGACGCCCGATATTAGCACTGCTGCTACCCGATTGGTAAGCGTGAAAGGTAGTACATACTGTGGCTTCCGTTGGACCATATTCATTGAGCAGTTTGCCTGTATAGGCAACTCCCTGCAGCTCAGGTAATTTTTCGCCACCGGTATAAATGAAGGATAACCCTGTATGATCCGTTAAAAACTCACGCAGTATAGCCGGTGGTATAAAGGAAATACCGATATGGTGACTAAGCGTATAAGCCCGTAAATCAACCGGAGAAGTCCGCAATTGTTCACTATACAGATATAAACTATTACCGTTGCTTAATCCCGGGAAGACCTCATATACAAATGCGTCAAAGACATAATTAGAGTAGCAGCCGATATGTGGATGCTGATCCAGTTCATGAATAGCGATCATTGCTGTAACCAGGTTAATCACACTATGGTGTTCAACCATGACACCTTTAGGCATACCGGTGGTACCACTTGTATAAATAACATATGCCAGGTTTTCTGCGGTTGCAAAAGACATATTGACATCCGGATAACTGTTGAGTTTTGTACGCCACAATACGGCATTATCTATCCATATCCTGGCTACAGCCGCATTTAAATCAGCCAACAACGGCTCATGTACTTCATTGGTTAATACTACACGGGCATTGGTATCTGACAGGATATAGGCAAGCCTGTCCGCCGGATATCCCGGATCTATTGGCACATACGCACCACCGGATTTGAGTACTGCCAATATCGCCATCAGCATATACTCAGAGCGATCCAGACAAATCGCTACCAGCTCATCGGGTTGAATAGCATGGGTTTCCCGCAGATAAGCCGCCAGTTGATTTGCTTTGATATTCAATTCTTCATAAGTCAATTGTGTATGCTCATACACGACCGCTATTTGATGTGGTGTTTTCGTTACCTGTTCTTCAAACAGCTGGTGCAACGTTTTATCTTTCCTATATACTGCTGCCGTATCATTCCAGTTATAAATAATTTCCTGGTGTTGTGCAACAGATAAATAAGAAAGGTCATTGGTAGCAATATCCTTATCCAAAGCCAGTTGAGCGATTATTCCTGCCATACCCTCCAGCAGCTGCGTGGTGGTGGTTTCACTAAAAAGCTCTCCGGCATATTTCAATGCTATGCTAATGACCCCATTTTGCTCAGTGGCGGATACGCCCAGCGGATAGTCCAGTTTTTCTATACTGCCACGGAACTGAACAGATAAGCCATCACCCTCACCTTCTCCTGTAGGAACCGGATAATTTTCATATACAAACAAGCTATTAAACAACCGTTCTCCTCCTTGTTGTAACTTACTCAGGCTTACATCGCTGCGGCTGTTTACTTCATTAATATCCGATTGTAACGCTTTAATAGCAGCCACCACACTACCTGTCTCATGTTTGAGAATAACAGGCAAGGTATTGATGTACAAACCAACCGAGTCTTCTATATCATCTATCGGGAGATTACGGCCGGACAGGGTCATACCCACAATCGTCGTATCGCTGTTACCGTATAAGCTTAATTGTTTATGCCAGCAATACTGCAATACTGCATTCAATGTAAAGCCACTGGCAGCGCACAATGCTTTCAGCGCTTCATATTGCACACCACTGATCTGTATTGTTTTTTCCACCGGTTGCAGGATATGCCGGTAATCAGACAAGTTAATATGCCGTTGTTCCGGAGGCAGCAGACTGCTGAGATCTTCCCGATCGGTCAACTGACCTACATAACCCTGCCAGTAAGCAATATTATCTTCCCGGTGAGCCCGCAGATAACGCTGCGTATGTAGGTAACCGTTATCTTCAAGTACCGTGATCGGCTCTCCTTGCTGCAATGCTGCATATACTGCATGCACATAATTCAGTAACAGCGGCATACTCCAGCCATCCAGAATAGCATGGTGGTTACTAAATATACAGGCATAGCTATCAGTGCCCAGTTTCACGAGGTATATCCGTAAGAGGTTACCTGCAGCCAGATCAAATGTTACTGTACGATCGGTGCGGGACAGCTCCTGCAGATATGCCTGCTGTGCTGTTATTTCCTGATCACTGATATCGGTATAGCGCCAGTCTAAATGACCCGTTTTATCGATGATCTGAACTAATGCTTCGTCCCATCCGAAACGTAATCGTAATACCGGATAACGTTGCTGCGCATAACGCCAGGCCTCTTGCAACAGCGGCACATCTACTCCCTGATTATACTCCCACGAAATCTGTACCCGATAAGCATCATCCACTTCTCCCTGGCTCAACGCATGGTAAATAAAACCTTCCTGCAAACTATTCGCCAGGTAAACATGACTGATTTCTTTTGTTGACTGTAAGCGAGACAGATAATCCGGAGAGATGATATGATCAATATCACTCACCGTTAAATAGCTACGGGTAGCACCAGACAACAGCACAATCATCTCTTCCAGTACCTGTTGATAGCCAGCTGCAAATGCATCCAGTACTGCTCCGGCCAGCCGGCCACTAATACTAAACCGTAATTGTCCATCTATGATTAATCCATTGATGTTGAGGACATGATGTTCTTCGTTCGCACCTCCTATGGATGCACCACTGTATTCACTGCTGATATGCCAGTGTGCATCATTTACCATTTCCTGTTTATCGAACTGCCCCAGATAGTTGAAACTAATACCTGGCAAGGCCTCCGGCTGGTAACCCAGTAATGCTCCATAGCCGATACCGTTAGCAGGAATGCCACGCAACATTTCTTTGGCAGCAATCAGATGTGCGCCATAGTCTGTACCTGTGGTCACAATTTCTATCGGATACATTGTTGTAAACCAACCGGCCGTATGGGTAATATCAATGGTAGCTGACAACTCTTCTCTACCGTGTCCTTCCAGCAATACATGGTGGCGGTCAAGACCCGTCACCTGCGACAAAGCGACACCTAAAGCACTTAATAAAATATCGTTGATTCGGGTATTGTATACGTGACTGGTATGTCTTAACAATAAATCGGTATGATGCATATCCAACGATAATACAGCGCTACCAGATATGCTAGTCGACAATGCATGCAGGGAGGCATTGCTCTTCGCCACCCCGGCCTGTATACCTGACCAGTAATCGTATTCTGATGTGTTATAGTTTGGTGAAGATTTATAAGCAGCTATCAATGCAGCCCACTGGCGATAACTACTGCCTTTCTCTCCTAAAACAGCCGTAGCAGAGATAGCTGGCAGCGTAGACTTGTCTGACAGATTTGACAAATAATGATAGATCTTTTCCAGGTCTTCTGTCAGTACACGCCAGCTCACCGTATCTATCAGCAGGTGATGAACGGCCATATAAATCCGCGCACGACCATCCGCATATCCTTCCAGGTAACCAATCTGCAACAGCTTATCGCCATAAATATCAAAGTCGCTTTGCCACTGTGTTAATATGGTTGCTAATGCTTCTTCTCCATTCAGGGTACGGATATCCAGATAACGAAGGTTTGCTGCCGTTACAGCATCCCCATAATACTGCACCCCTTCACGTGTATAACGTAACCGCAATGCATCATGGTGATTCAGCAGTTTCACCACCGTATGCTCCAGCAATGTTTTATCCAATTCAGGTACATTAATCAGGAATGACTGGTTCCAATGATGGTAATCAGCCAGTAAATCTTGCTCCACCTGGGCAAAGAACCAGGACTGAACCGGCAACAAGCCTGCTGCTTCAGACAGAATACCCTGTTCTGTTTCCAGCTGCACGTGCTGCGCTATAGCCCCTTCAATCACCTGTGTATAAAGTGCCGCAATCGTCCGGTGACGGAAAATATCTTTCACACTCACCCGGATACCCGCCTGCTGCCTTAAACGGCTTACCAGCTGGATACTGATAATACTATCGCCTCCCAACCGGAAGAAGTCATCATGAATACCAATCTTGCCACCATCTATACCCAGGATCTGACCGAAGATGTCACACATGATTGCTTCCATACTATTCTCAGGCGCCTGGTAACCAGCGGTATCCGTGAACTGCGGATCAGGCAGTGCCCGGCGGTCCAGCTTACCATTGAGCGTCAGTGGCAGGTGATCCAGGTGTATCAGTACTTCCGGCACCATATAATCAGGCATCACAGCCCGCAGGTAATCCAGCAACAATTGTTCATTCTGTACAGTATCCGCTACATAATAACCTGTCAGATACCGGCGATCTCCGGAGGAAGCCTCTTTCACCAGTACCACGGCTTGCTTAATACCTGCATAGGTAGCCAACCGGCTTTCAATTTCGCCCAGCTCAATTCGATAACCCCGCAGCTTCACCTGGAAGTCGTTACGACCCTGGTATTCGATATTACCATCGGCCAGATAACGTACCAGGTCACCGGTTTTATAGAGTCGTGCGTTGATGCCGGCGGTCTGTTCGGCTGCTGTCCGGAAAGGATTCTCAATAAATCGTTCAGCCGTCAGCGTAGCCTGATTCAGGTAACCACGGGCCACACCCGCACCACCAATGTACAACTCGCCTACTGCACCCATCGGCACGGGATGCTGATAACGATCCAGGATGTAGACCGTTGTATTGGCTATCGGACGGCCGATCGGAATAATACCCGATCTGATAGCCGTATCATCATTACACAGATAAGCAGTAGCAAAGGTCGTGCTCTCCGTAGGACCGTAACCGTTTACCAGCTGCACCCGGCCATTCCGGGCCAGTAACCGTTGTACATGCGTATAAGACAGCTGCTCACCACCTGCTACAATATATTTCAGCGCAGGCAGGCAAGACAACTCCTCATCTACCAGTGTATGGAATAATGACGTCGTAATAAAGCAGATTGTGATCTGATGAGTGACCATCACACGTTCCAATTGCTGCAGATCCAGGAATATATCTTTATCTGCTACGATCAGCGTGGCGCCATTCAGCAAGGCGCCGAAAATATCAAACACCGATCCGTCAAAGGCATAGTTGGCAATACCCAACACGTTATCGGCAGCATCAAAAGATACATAATCCACATTTTTCACCAACCGGCTCACACTATGCTGTTCTACCATCACCCCTTTAGGCATACCCGTAGTACCACTCGTGTACATCACATAGGCCAGGTTATTACCGCCTGCAACAGCTGCTACATCAGTAACCGCATAAGTATCCAGGGTGGTGGCAAAAGCCGTATTATCTATACATACAATAGCATTATCTGTATGGGATATAATGGATTTTAACTTATCGGTATATACCTCATTCGTCAATACTACACTGGCACGCGTGTCAGACAAGATATAGCTAATGCGGTCTTCCGGATAAGCGGTATCTATCGGCACATATGCACCACCCGCTTTTAAGATACCCAGGATAGCGATCAGCATATGCTCCGAACGATCCAGGTAAAGACCTACCAGGTCATCCGGCTGAATAGCATAGGTTTCCCGCAGGTACCCTGCCAGTTGGTTCGCACGGGCATTCAGTTCGCCGTAAGTCAGCTGCACGGCTCCATACACCACCGCCACCTGATCCGGTGTGGTGGCCGCATAGGCTTCAAACAATGTATGCAGTGCTTTGTCTGCAGGGTATGGTTTCGTGGTATCGTTCCAGTTATAGATACTATTTTCATACGGTGCAGCAGCTACATAACGGAGTGATTTCACCCGAACATCACGTTGACCGGCTGTTTTCAATGCAGCCAGCTGCGTCAGTATTTCTTTATATGTTTCAATATAGGCCTGCATGGTGGCAGGGGCAAAAAGCCGCGTCGCATAGTTGAACACGCCATAAATTTCTTCGCCGCTATCATTCAAGATGGTGGTCAGATCATACTTGGCAACAGGACTGGCACCCTCACCTACGTACTGAGTAAACAACTGATTACCCGATATCATCTCTCCTCCAAAATCCTGCACACTGAATAACACCTGGAATACAGGATGACGGGAAGTATCCGGCTCCACATCCAGTTCATCTACCAGTTTCTCAAACGGCAGATCCTGGTGTAGCTGCGCTGCAATCACCGACGTGCCTACCTGTCTGATAAAGTCTGCCAGCCGCTGCTCACCGTCTATCTCTTCCCGCAAGGCCAGCGTATTTACAAAGAAGCCGATCAGGTCTGCTATCTCCCCGTAATGACGGTTAGATACCGGACTTCCCACCACAATATTTTGCTGATGACTGTAGCTACTCAGCAACAGATAATAACCACTCAGCAACAGACTGTACATACTTACTTCCAGCTCCCGCGATACCGTCCGTAAGTCGTCGCTGATAGTCTTATCTAGTACAAATGAAATATCTCCGCCTTCATAACTAATCTGAGCAGGTCTTGGCAGATCTGTTGGCAGATACAACGTTTCGTAACCAGCCAGCCGACCTTTCCAATAAGACAACTGCCGTTCCAGTACAATACCGCTCAGATAACGACGCTGCCAAAGTGCAAAGTCTTTGTACTGTAATGATAACGATGGCAAGACATAGCCATCCACCTTTTCTCCGGCGGCCAGTGCGGCATGGTAAGCATAGTTGTTGTTTAACTCTCGCAGCAGAATATCGGTTGACCAGCCATCAAAAGCAATATGATGTAATACGATACTCAGGTAATGCGTAGCTGGTGCGCCGTCAGTGTGTAAGGTATAAAGACCTATCTGTACCGGATATTCCTCCGCCAGCTTAAAGACACGACCTGCTGCTGTTGCCAATGCAGATTCCAGTTCCTGGGCGCTGTACAAGTCTTTCGTCGCTATCGCTAAAGGATATACCCTGTCATCCATTACCTGCTGATAACTGCTACCGGATTCACTGGTAACAATCACACTTCTCAATATTTCATGCCGGTGTACAATATCACGTAAGGCCTGTACCAGGTACGGAACAACTATACCTGCCTGCAGTTGAAGGGCAAGCGTAATGTTATAGGCATGGCTGCCACCTTCATAATTCTCGATAAACCATAAGCGTTCCTGTGCAAAGGATAACAGCTGCTCCTGCGGACGGGTTACCGGTACGCTGGTGATATGTACCTGATGATCGGCCCCGGATAGCAACCACGCCGCCAGCTTCCGGATGGTACGATAGGTAAATAGTACCGATACATTCACGTGCATATTTAATGCCTTATTCAACTGGTTGATCAGGCGGATAGCCACGATACTATTACCTCCCAGCCGGAAGAAGTCATCCGTTACACTGATTGTTTCAGCAGACAAGCCCAGTGCAGCGCCAAAGAGGGCACACAACGTTCTTTCTGTTGCATTTTGCGGCGCTTCATAACGAGCCGTATCTGTAAATGCAGGATCTGGCAACGCTCCCCGATCCAACTTACCATTTATCGTCAATGGTAATTTTTCCAGGTGTACCAATACCGTAGGCACCATATAATCAGGCAGATAAGCACCCAGGTAGCTTAACAGCGTTTCCTGCGGCACGGCTTCCGCTGCTACATAATAACCCACCAGGTATTTACCCTCACCCAAAGCGGCCTCCTTAGCCAGCACTACTGCCTGCCCGATACCTTCATACGACAGCAGCCGGTTCTCTATCTCTCCCGTTTCTATACGGTAGCCACGGATCTTCACCTGGAAGTCGTTACGACCCAGGTATTCAATATTACCATCTGCCTGGTAACGTACCAGGTCTCCCGTCTTATACAATCTCGCATTCCGGTTATCGGCTATTTCTGTAGCTGTCCGGAATGGATTTACGATAAATCGTTCAGCCGTCAGCGTGGCCTGGTTCAGATAACCACGGGCAATGCCTGCACCACCCAGGTACAGTTCCCCTGCTGCGCCTACCGGTACCGGTTGCAGCTGCCGATCCAGGACATACGCCGTGGTATTGGCTACCGGACGACCAATCAGATGGGTATCGCCGTTTTCAATCTGCTTACCGGTAGCATAAATACTAGCTTCCGTTGGTCCGTAATAGTTATATAAGCGCGTGTAAGACGACCAGTATTGACCCGTTTCCCGGTCACACGGCTCACCCGCATAGATAATTGCCTGCAAGGCAGGATATGCCACCCGCGGCAATACAGACAGCATCACCGGTGGCAGATACACATAGGCGATAGCGTTAGACAACAGATAGGTGCTAATGCCTGCAGCATCCCGACGGATATCTTCACTTAAGACGTGCAGCTCATTGCCATACAGCAAGGCACTGAATATTTCTGAAACGGATACATCAAATACATATGATGTATAGGCCGCGATCTTCGCAGACGTACTATCGCCATAGGCTCCCCGGATGGCGGCCAATGTATTCACCACACTTGCATGTTCCACCATCACCCCTTTGGGCAGCCCGGTGGTACCGCTGGTATAGATAACATAGGCCAACTGATGAACTCCTCCGCGATGTACCAGGTCTGTACCGGCATAACCTGCGCAGGCATCATTGTCTACACAAAGTGTTGCAATGGAAGTACCGGCAGTCAGGAATGTCAGCTGTTCCACATGCCGGCTGTCGGTCAATACTACTTTGGCATGCGTATCGGACAGGATATAGTTGATACGGTCATCCGGATAGGCGGTATCTACCGGCACATAAGCGCCGCCGGCTTTTAATACACCCAAAATGGCAATCAGCATATCCGCTGAACGATCCAGGCAAATCGCCACCAGCTCGTCCGGCTGAATATCATAGCTTTCCCGCAGGCAGGCTGCCAGTTGGTTGGCGCGGGTATTCAACTCCGCATAAGTCAGCTGCGTATGTTCATGCACAACGGCTAGCTGATGCGGCGTTTTCGCTACCTGTTCTTCAAACAACTGATGCAGTGTTTTATCCGCAGCGTATATTTTAGCCGTATCATTCCAGTCATAAACAATTGCCTGGTATTGTGCTGCAGACAAATGAGAAAGGGCATGGGTAGTAACAGCGGTATCAGCAGTCAGTTGTACTATTATACCTGCCATGCCGTTCAGCAACTGTGTAACTGTTGTTTCGCTGAAAAGTTCTCCTGCATACTTTAATCCGATACTAATGACCCCACCTTGCTCCGTGGCTAGTACACCCAGCGGATAGTCGAGCTTTTCTATACTGCCCCGGAACTGAACTGACAAGTCCTCATCTTCGCCCTCGCCTGCAGCAATAGGGTAATTTTCATATATAAACAGGCTGTTAAATAACCGTTCTCCTCCCTGCTGTAATTTACTCAGGCTTACATCACTGCGGCTGTTTACCTCATTGATATCCGATTGTAATGCCTTAATAGCCGAGATCACGCTTATATCCTGATGTTCCAGGATAACAGGCAGGGTATTGATGTATAAACCAACGGATTGTTCTATATCATCTATCGGCAAATTGCGGCCGGATACAGTCATACCGACTACTGTTGTACTGTTGTTACCATAAAGGCTCAACTGTTTGTGCCAGCAGTATTGCAATACTGCATTCAATGTAAAGCCATTGGCAGCACATAATGCTTTCAGCACGTCATATTGTACACCACTGATCTGTATTGTTTTTTCCAATGGTTGCAGGATATGCCGGTAAGCCGGCAAGTCGATATGCCGTTGCTCCTGACGCAGTAATCCACTCAACTCTTCCCGCTCAGTTAACCGGCTTACATAAGACTGCCAGTAGGCGACATTATCTTCCCGATGTGATTGCAGGTGTTGCTGAGACAATACGTAACTATCATCTTCCTGTATCGATATCGGTTCGCCTTTCCGCAGTTGCAAATAAATATCATGCACATAATTCAGCAGCAATGGAGTACTCCAACCATCCAGGATAGCATGGTGATTGCTAAAGATACTGGTATAACCATCGGCACTCAGTTTAAGAACGTATATCCGTAACAGGTTGCCTTTAGTCAGATCAAATGCCTCTGCGCGATCTGCAGCAGATAGCTCCTGCAGGTATACCTGCTGTGCTGTTATTTCCTGATCACTGATATCGGTATAGCGCCAGTCTAAATCACCCGTTTTATCGATGATCTGTATTAATGCTTCGTTCCATCCGAAACGTAACCGCAATACCGGATAACGTTGCTGCGCATAGCTCCAGGCCTGTTGCAGCAGCGATACATCCACCGCCTGATTATAATCCCACGAAATCTGTACCCGGTAAGCATCATCCACTTCTCCCTGACTCAATGCATGATAAATAAATCCTTCCTGCAAACTATTCGCCAGGTAAACATGACTGATTTCTTTTGCTGATTGTAAGCGAGACAGGTAATCCGAAGAGATGATATGATCAATGTCACTCACCGTTAAATAACTACGGGTAGCGCCAGACAACAGTATAATCATCTCCTCCAGTACTTGCTGATAGTTAGCTGCAAATGCATCCAGTACCGCTTCTGACATACGGCCACTGATACTAAACTGCAATTGTCCGTTTATTACCAGGCCATTAATATTGAGGATGCGATTCTCTTCATTTGTGTTACCTACCGGCACACCACTATGCTCACCACTGATCTGCCAGTTGTCATTGCTCACCGACTCTTGTTGGTCAAGCTGTCCCAGGTAGTTGAAGCTGATACCAGGTAGCGCATCTGGTTGATAACCCAGTAATGCTCCATAGCCGATACCGTTGGTCGGAATGCCACGTAACATTTCTTTTGCAGCCACGAGATGCTCACCATAGTCAGTTCCTCTCGTCATAATCTCTATCGGATACATCGTCGTAAACCAACCAACAGTACGGGTAATATCCATCGTAGCCGATAACTCTTCCCTACCGTGGCCTTCCAGTAATACATGATGCCGGTCAAGACCCGTTACCTGTGATAAGGCAATACCTAAAGCACTTAATAAAATATCGTTGATACGGGTATTATATACGTGGCTGGTATGCCGCAACAACAAATCGGTATGATGCGTATCCAACAATAACGCCGCATTACCGGATGTTGTAACTGACAATGCCTGCAAAGCGTCATTGCTGACAGCTACACCGGCCTGTATACCTAACCAGTAATCGTATTCTGATGCATGATAAACAGGTAACGAATTGTAAGTAGCTACCAATGCTGCCCATTGGCGGTAGCTGCTGCCTTTCTCTCCTAAAATATTTGCAGCGGAAATATTCCCAAGGGTAGACCGATCTGTAACATTTGACAGATAATGATAAATCCTTTCCAGATCTTCCGTCAGTATACGCCAGCTCACCGTATCTATCAACAGGTGATGGGCTGCTATATAAATCCGGGCACGACCATCTGTATATCCTTCCAGGTAACCGATCTGCAACAGCTTATCACCATAAATATCAAAGTCACTTTGCCACTGTGTCAATATGGTGACTAATTCCTGTTCATTATTCAGGGTCTGGATATTCAGATAACGAAGGTCTGCCACCGTTACAGCATCCCCATAATACTGCGCCCCTTCACGCGTATAGCGTAACCGCAATGCATCATGGTAATGCAGCAGTTTCATCACGGCATGTTCCAGCAGTGCTTTATCCAATACAGGTACATTGATCAGGAATGACTGGTTCCAGTGATGGTAATCAACCACCAAACCAGCTGTGGTTTGCGCGAAGAACCAGGACTGTACCGGTAACAAGCCTGCTGCTCCCGACAAGAGCCCCTGCTCTGTTACCAGTTGTATCTTTTGCTGGTCAGCACCGGCAATCACATTACTATATAAAGCCGAAATGGTCCGGTAACGGAAAATATCTTTCACACTCACCTGAATGCCTGCCTGTTGCCTTAACCGGCTCACCAGCTGGATGCTGATAATACTATCTCCCCCCAACCGGAAGAAATCATCATGAATACCAACCTTACCACCATCTATACCCAGGATCTGACCGAAGATGTCACACATCATCGCTTCCGTATTATTCTCAGGCGCCTGGTAATTGTCGGTATCTGTAAATTGCGGATCAGGTAATGCTTTGCGATCTAGTTTACCATTAATTGTCAATGGTAATTTTTCCAGGTGCACCAATACCGTAGGCACCATGTAATCAGGTAAATAAGCACCCAGGTAGCTTAACAGCGTTTCCTGCGATACGGCTTCCGCTGCTACATAATAACCGACCAGGTATTTACCTTGACCCAAAGCGGCGTCCTTAGCCAACACTACTGCCTGCCCGATACCTTCATACGACAGCAGCCGGTTCTCTATCTCTCCCGTTTCTATACGGTAGCCACGGATCTTCACCTGGAAGTCGTTACGACCCAGGTATTCAATATTACCATCTGCCATGTACCGTACGAGGTCTCCCGTTTTATACAATCGGGCATTCCGGTTATCGGCTGTTTCTGCAGCTGTCCGGAATGGATTCACGATAAATCGTGTAGCCGTCAACGTGTCCTGATTCAGATAACCACGGGCAATGCCTGCACCACCCAGGTACAGTTCACCTGCTGCGCCTACCGGTACCGGTTGCAGCTGCCGATCCAGGACATACGCCGTGGTATTGGCTACCGGACGACCAATCAGATGGGTATCGCCATTTTCAATCTGCTTACCGGTAGCATAAATACTAGCCTCCGTTGGTCCGTAATAGTTATATAACCGCGTGTAAGATGACCAGTATTGACCTGTTTCCCTATCACATGGCTCGCCCGCATAAATAATTGCCTGTAAGGCAGGATACGCCACCCGTGGCAATACAGACAGCATCACCGGTGGCAAATACACATAGGCGATAGCGTTAGACAACAGATAGGTGCTGATGCTATCAGCATCCCGACGGATATCTTCGCTTAAGATATGCAGCTCATTGCCATACAGCAAGGCACTGAATATTTCTGAAACGGATACATCAAATACATACGATGTATAGGCCGCGATCTTCGCGGACGTACTATCACCATAGGCTCCGCGGATAGCTGTCAATGTATTGACCACACCTGCATGTTCCACCATCACCCCTTTGGGCAGACCAGTGGTACCGCTGGTATAGATAACATAGGCCAGGTGATTCGCTCCTCCGCGATGTACCAGGTCTGCACCGGCATACCCTGCGCAGGCATCATTATCGACACAAAGTGTGGCGATGGAAGTACCGACAGTCAGGACTGTCAGCTGTTCCACATGCCGGCTGTCTGTCAATACAACTTTGACATGCGTATCGGACAGCATATAGTTGATACGGTCATCCGGATAGGCGGTATCTACCGGCACATAAGCGCCACCGGCTTTCAATACACCCAAAATAGCAATCAGCATCTCCGCTGAACGATCCAGGCAAACCGCTACCAGCTCATCCGGCTGAATATCATAAGTTCCCCGCAGACAGGCTGCCAGTTGGTTAGCGCGTGTATTCAGTTCCGCATAAGTCAGCTGCGTCTGTTCATGCACTACGGCTACCTGATGCGGCGTTTTCGCTACCTGTTCTTCGAACAACTGATGCAGTGTTTTATCTGTCACATCTACTACCGCAGTATTATTCCAATCGTAGACAACTTCCTGGTATTGTGCTGCAGACAAATAAGAAAGGTTATTGGTGGCAATAGTGGTATCAGCAGTCAGCTGTGTGACTATTCCTGCCATTCCCTCCAGCAGCTGCCCAGCGGTTGTTTCATCGAATAACTCTCCGGCATATTTCAATGTAACACTAATAACAGCTCCCTGCTCTGCGGCAGATATACCCAGCGGATAATCCAGTTTTTCTATACTACCGCTGAATTGAACTGACAAGGCATCTTCTCCGCCTTCTCCTTCCGCGATAGGATAGTTTTCATATACAAACAGGCTATTGAACAAACGTTCTCCCCCCTGCTGCAACTTGCTCAGGCTTACGTCACTGCGGCTGTTTACCTCATTGATATCAGACTGCAATGCCTGAATAGTTGCAATGAGGCTGCTATCTGTATGCTGCAGGATAACAGGTAAAGTATTGATGTATAAGCCAACTGATTGTTCTATATCATCTATCGGGAGATTACGGCCAGACAGGGTCATACCCACAATCGTCGTATCGCTGTTACCGTACAAACTCAATTGTTTATGCCAGCAGTATTGCAACACTGCATTTAAGGTAAAGCCATTGGCAGCACACAATGCTTTCAGCGCTTCATATTGCACACCACTGATCTGTATTGTTTTTTCCAATGGTTGCAGGATATGCCGGTAAGCGGACAAATTGATATGCCGTTGTTCCGGACGCAACAGCCCACTGAGATCCTCCCGGTCGGTCAACTGACCTAAATAAGCCTGCCAGTAAGCAATATTATCTCCTCTATGTGTTTGCAAATAACGCTGCGTCAGCATATAGCTGCCATCTTCCTGTATGGTTACCGGTTCTCCTTTCAGGAGCTGTAAATAAACAGCATGTACCTCATTCAGCAACAATGGCATGCTCCAGCCATCCAGGATGGCATGGTGATTACTAAATATACAGGCATAGCTATCAGCACCCAGTTTCACGAGATATATCCGTAAGAGGTTACCTGCAGCCAGATCAAATGTTACTGTACGATCGGTGCGGGACAGCTCCTCCAGATATGCCTGTTGTGCTGTTATTTCCTGCTCACTGATATCGGTATAACGCCAGTCTAAATGACCGCTTTTATCGATGATCTGAACTAATGCTTCCTCCCATCCGAAACGTAACCGCAATACCGGATAACGTTGCTGCGCATAACGCCAGGCCTCTTGCAACAGCGATACATCCACTCGCTGATTATACTCCCACGAAATCTGTACCCGGTAAGCATCATCCACTTCTCCCTGGCTCAATGCATGGTAGATAAATCCTTCCTGCAAACTATTCGCCAGGTAAACATGACTGATTTCTTTTGCTGACTGTAAACGTGACAGGTAATCCGGAGAGATGATATGATCAATATCACTCACTGTTAAATAGCTACGGTTAGCGCCAGATAACCGTAAAATCATCTCTTCCAGTATCTGCTGATAGTTAGTTGCAAATGCATCCAGTACCGCTGCTGACATACGTCCACTGATACTAAACCGCAATTGTCCATCTATGATCAATCCATTGATATTGAGGACATGATGTTCGTCATTGGCACTTCCTATGGATGCCCCACTGTACTCACTGCTGATATGCCAATGTTCATCATCATTCACGGCTTCCTGTTTATCAAATTGCCCCAGGTAGTTGAAACTAATAACTGGCAAGGCCTCCGGCTGGTACCCCAGTAATGCCCCATAGCCGATACCGTTAGCAGGAATGCCACGCAACATTTCTTTGGCAGCAATCAGATGCGCACCATAATCTTTACCTGCAGTCACAATTTCTATCGGATACATTGTCGTAAACCAACCGGCCGTATGGGTAATATCGATGGTAGCTGACAACTCTTCTCTACCGTGTCCTTCCAGCAATACATGGTGCCGGTCAAGACCCGTCACCTGTGATAAAGCAACACCTAAAGCACTTAATAAAATATCGTTGATACGGGTATTGTAAACGTGGCTGGTATGCCGTAACAATAAATCTGTATGATGCGTATCCAACGACAACGATGCCGTACCGGCTGTCTCAACAGACAGTGCCTGTAAGGCCGTATTGCCGGCTGCGATACCGGCTTGAATACCCAACCAGTAATCGTATTCTGATGCGTTATAGTTTGGTGAGGATTTATAAGCAGCTATTAACGCAGCCCATTGGCGATAACTACTGCCTTTCTCTCCTAAAACAGCCGTAGCAGAGATAGCTGGCAGCGTAGACTTGTCTGCCAGATTTGACAAATAATGATAGATCTTTTCCAGGTCTTCTGTCAGTACACGCCAGCTCACCGTATCTATCAGCAGGTGATGAACGGCCATATAAATCCGCGCACGACCATCCGCATATCCTTCCAGATAACCAATCTGCAACAGCTTATCTCCGTAAATATCAAAGTCGCTTTGCCACTGTGTTAATATGGTTGCTAATGCTTCTTCTCCAGGGAGGGTACGGATATCCAGATAACGAAGGTTTGCTGCCGTTACAGCATCCCCATAATACTGCACCCCTTCACGTGTATAGCGTAACCGCAATGCATCATGGTGATTCAGCAGTTTCACCACCGTATGCTCCAGCAATGTTTTATCCAATTCAGGTACATTAATCAGGAATGACTGGTTCCAATGATGGTAATCAGCCAGTAAATCTTGCTCCACCTGGGCAAAGAACCAGGACTGAACCGGCAACAAGCCTGCTGCTGCAGATAAGACACCTTGTTCTGTTTCCAGCTGCACGTGCTGCGCTATAGCCCCTTCAATCACCTGCGTATAAAGTGCCGCAATCGTCCGGTGACGGAAAATATCTTTCACACTCACCCGGATACCCGCCTGCTGCCTTAAACGGCTCACCAGCTGGATACTGATAATACTATCGCCTCCCAACCGGAAGAAGTCATCATGAATACCAATCTTGCCACCATCTATACCCAGGATCTGACCGAAGATGTCACACATGATTGCTTCCGTACTATTCTCAGGCGCCTGATAACCAGCGGTATCCGTGAACTGCGGATCAGGCAGTGCCCGGCGGTCCAGCTTACCATTGAGCGTCAGTGGCAGGTGATCCAGGTGTATCAGTACTTCCGGCACCATATAATCAGGCATCGCGGCCCGCAGGTAATCCAGCAACAATTGTTCATTCTGTACAGTATCCGCTACATAATAGCCTGTCAGATACCGGCGATCTCCGGAGGAAGCTTCTTTCACCAGTACCACGGCTTGCTTAATACCTGCATAGGTAGCCAACCGGCTTTCAATTTCGCCCAGCTCAATTCGATAACCCCGCAGCTTCACCTGGAAGTCGTTACGCCCCTGGTATTCGATATTACCATCGGCCAGATAACGCACCAGGTCACCGGTTTTATAGAGCCGTGCGTTGATACCGGCTGCCTGTTCTGCTGCTGTCCGGAAAGGATTCTCAATAAATCGTTCAGCCGTCAGCGTAGCCTGATTCAGGTAACCACGGGCCACACCCGCACCACCAATGTATAACTCGCCCACTGCACCCATCGGAACAGGATGCTGATAACGATCCAGGATGTAGACCGTTGTATTGGCTATCGGACGACCAATCGGAATAATACCCGATCTGATAGCCGCATCATCATTACACAGATAAGCAGTAGCAAAGGTCGTGCTCTCCGTAGGGCCGTAACCGTTTACCAGCTGCACCCGGCCATTCCGGGCCAGTAACCGTTGTACATGCGTATAAGACAGCTGCTCACCACCTGCTACAATATATTTCAGCGCAGGCAGGCAAGACAACTCCTCATCTACCAGTGTATGGAATAATGACGTCGTAATAAAGCAGATTGTGATCTGATGAGTGACCATCACACGTTCCAATTGCTGCAGATCCAGGAATATATCTTTATCTGCTACGATCAGCGTGGCGCCATTCAGCAAGGCGCCGAAAATATCAAACACCGATCCGTCAAAGGCATAGTTGGCAATACCCAACACGTTATCGGCAGCATCAAAAGATACATAATCCACATTTTTCACCAACCGGCTCACACTATGCTGTTCTACCATCACCCCTTTAGGCATACCCGTAGTACCACTCGTGTACATCACATAGGCCAGGTTATTACCGCCTGCAACAGCTGCTACATCAGTAACCGCATAAGTATCCAGGGTGGTGGCAAAAGCCGTATTATCTATACATACAATAGCATTATCTGTATGGGATATAATGGATTTTAACTTATCGGTATATACCTCATTCGTCAATACGACACTGGCGCGCGTGTCAGACAAGATATAACGGATACGGTCTTCCGGATAAGCGGTATCTATCGGCACATATGCACCACCCGCTTTTAAGATACCCAGGATAGCGATCAGCATATGCTCCGAACGATCCAGGTAAAGACCTACCAGGTCATCCGGCTGAATAGCATAGGTTTCCCGCAGGTACCCTGCCAGTTGGTTCGCACGGGCATTCAGTTCGCCGTAAGTCAGCTGCACGGCTCCATACACCACCGCCACCTGATCCGGTGTGGTGGCCGCATAGGCTTCAAACAATGTATGCAGTGCTTTGTCTGCAGGGTATGGTTTCGTGGTATCGTTCCAGTTATAGATACTATTTTCATACGGTGCAGCTGCTACATAACGGAGTGATTTCACCCGAACATCACGTTGACCGGCTGTTTTCAATGCAGCCAGCTGCGTCAGTATTTCTTTATATGTTTCAATATAGGCCTGCATGGTGGCAGGGGCAAAAAGCCGCGTCGCATAGTTGAACACGCCATAAATTTCTTCGCCGCTATCATTCAAGATGGTGGTCAGATCATACTTGGCAACAGGACTGGCACCCTCACCTACGTACTGAGTAAACAACTGATTACCCGATATCATCTCTCCTCCAAAATCCTGCACACTGAATAACACCTGGAATACAGGATGACGGGAAGTATCCGGTTCCACATCCAGTTCATCTACCAGTTTCTCAAACGGCAGATCCTGGTGTAGCTGCGCTGCAATCACCGACGTACCAACCTGTCTGATAAAGTCTGCCAGCCGCTGCTCCCCGTCTATCTCTTCCCGCAAGGCCAGCGTATTCACAAAGAAGCCGATCAGGTCTGCTATCTCTCCGTAATGACGGTTAGATACCGGACTTCCCACCACAATATTTTGCTGATGACTGTAGCTACTCAGCAACAGATAATAACCACTCAGCAACAGACTGTACATACTTACTTCCAGCTCCCGCGATACCGCCCGTAAGTCGTCGCTGATAGTCTTATCTAGTACAAATGAAATATCTCCGCCTTCATAACTAATCTGAGCAGGTCTTGGCAGATCTGTTGGCAGATACAACGTTTCGTAACCAGCCAGCCGACCTTTCCAATAAGACAACTGCCGTTCCAGTACAATACCGCTCAGATAACCACGCTGCCAAAGTGCAAAGTCTTTGTACTGTAATGATAACGATGGTAAGACATAGCCATCTACCTTTTCTCCGGCGGCCAGTGCGGCATGGTAAGCATAGTTGTTGTTTAACTCTCGCAGCAGAATATCGGTTGACCAGCCATCAAAAGCAATATGATGTAATACGATACTCAGGTAATGCGTAGCTGATGCGCCGTCAGTGTGTAAGGTATAAAGACCTATCTGTACCGGATATTCCTCCGCCAGCTTAAAGACATGACCTGCTGCTGTTGCCAATGCAGATTCCAGTTCCTGGGCGCTATACAAGTCTTTCCTCGCTATCACTAAAGGATATACCCTGTCATCCATTACCTGCTGATAACTGCTACCGGATTCACTGGTAACAATCATACTTCTCAATATTTCATGCCGGTGTACAATATCACGTAAGGCCTGTACCAGGTATGGAATAACTATACCTGCCTGCAGTTGAAGCGCAAGCGTAATGTTATAGGCATGGCTGCCACCTTCATAATTCTCAATAAACCATAAGCGTTCCTGTGCAAAGGATAACAGCTGCTCCTGCGGATGGGATACCGGTACGCTGGTGATATGTACCTGATGATCGGCCCCGGATAACAACCACGCCGCCAGCTTCCGGATGGTACGATAGGTAAATAGCACCGATACATTCACGTGCATATTTAATGCCTTATTCAACTGGTTGATCAGGCGGATAGCCACGATACTGTTACCACCCAGCCGGAAGAAGTCATCCGTTACACTGATTGTTTCAGCAGACAAGCCCAGTGCGGCGCCAAAGACTGCACACAACGTTGTTTCCGTGGCATTTTGCGGCGCTTCATAACGAGCCGTATCTGTAAATGCAGGATCTGGCAACGCTCCCCGATCCAACTTACCATTTATCGTCAATGGTAATTTTTCCAGGTGTACCAATACCGTGGGCACCATGTAATCAGGCAGATAAGCACCCAGGTAGCTTAACAGCGTTTCCTGCGGCACGGCTTCCGCTGCTACATAATAACCCACCAGGTATTTACCCTGACCCAAAGCGGCCTCCTTAGCCAGCACTACTGCCTGCCCGATACCTTCATACGACAGCAGCCGGTTCTCTATCTCTCCCGTTTCTATACGGTAGCCACGGATCTTCACCTGGAAGTCGTTACGACCCAGGTATTCAATATTACCATCTGCCTGGTAACGTACCAGGTCCCCCGTCTTATACAATCTCCCATTCCGGTTATCGGCTATTTCTGTAGCTGTCCGGAATGGATTTACGATAAATCGTTCAGCCGTCAGCGTGGCCTGGTTCAGATAACCACGGGCAATGCCTGCACCGCCCAGGTACAACTCTCCTGCTGCGCCTACTGGTAAGGGTTGCAGCTGCCCATCCAGGACATACGCCGTGGTATTGGCTACCGGACGACCAATCAGATGGGTGTCGCCATTTTCAATCTGCTTACCGGTAGCATAAATACTCGCTTCCGTTGGGCCATAATAGTTATATAACCGCGTGTAAGATGACCAGTACTGACCCGTTTCCCGGTCACATGGCTCGCCCGCATAGATGATTGCCTGCAAGGCAGGATATGCCACCCGTGGTAATACAGACAGCATCACCGGTGGCAGATACACATAGGCGATATCATTAGACAACAGATAAGTACTGATGCCCGCAGCATCCCGACGGATATCCTCACTTAAGAGATGCAGCTCATTGCCATACAGCAAGGCACTGAATATTTCTGAAACGGATACATCAAATACATACGATGTATAGGCTGCGATCTTCGCGGACGTACTATCGCCATAGGCTATACGGATAGCCGCCAATGTATTCACCACACCTGCATGTTCCACCATCACCCCTTTAGGCAGCCCGGTGGTACCGCTCGTATAGATAACATAGGCCAGCTGATTAACTCCTCCGCGATGTACCAGGTCTGAACCGGCATAATCCGCGCAGGCATCATTGTCTACACAAAGTGTGGCAATGGAAGTACCGGCAGTCAGGAATGTCAGCTGTTCCACATGCCCGCTGTCTGTCAATACGACTTTCGCATGCGTATCGGACAGGATATAGTTAATACGGTCATCCGGATAGGCGGTATCTACCGGCACATAAGCGCCGCCGGCTTTTAATACACCCAAAATGGCAATCAGCATATCCGCTGAACGATCCAGGCAAATCGCCACCAGCTCGTCCGGCTGAATATCATAGCTTTCCCGCAGGCAGGCTGCCAGTTGGTTGGCGCGGGTATTCAACTCCGCATAAGTCAGCTGCGTATGTTCATGCACAACGGCTATCTGATGCGGCGTTTTCACTACCTGTTCTTCAAATAACTGATGCAGTGTTTTATCCGCAGCGTATATTTTAGCCGTATCATTCCAGTCATAAACAATTGCCTGGTATTGTGATGTATTCAGATAAGATAATCCTGCTGTCGTCATATCCGGTTGTGCTATCAGTTGTAACACGATCTGTTCCAGACCTGATAACATTTGCGTTACTATGGCTTCACTGAAAAGCTCTCCGGCATACTTTAATTCAATATCAATCGTATTACCTCGTTCCATGACCACTATGCCCAACGGATAATCCAGCTTCTCGATACTGCTACGGAACTGCATACGCAAGCCTTCTCCGCTACCCGTCGCAACCGGGTAGTTTTCGAATACAAACAGGCTGTTAAACATGCGTTCTCCACCGCTTTGCAGCTTACTCAAACTCACATCACTACGGCTGTTCACCTCATTGATATCAGCTTGTAATCCTTTAATAGCTGCCATCAGGCTCATCTCCTTATGTTCCAGGATAACAGGCAGTGTGTTGATATATAAGCCTACTGATTGTTCAATATCATCTATGGGCAAATTACGGCCGGATACCGTCATACCTACTACTGTTGTAGTACTGTTGCCATATAGACTCAATTGTTTATGCCAGCCATATTGCAGCACTGCATTCAATGTAACGCCATGGGCTGCACATAAGCTTTTCAGCGTGGTATACTGCTCATTATTAATAGGCAAAGACTGCTCCCTTGTTTGCAGTATATGCCGGTAAGACCCTATATTAACATGGCGCTGTTCCGGACGCAGCAGGCTGCTCAGATCTTCCTGATCTGTTAACTGACCTATATAAGACTGCCAGTAAGCCATATTATCGCCGCGGTGTACCTGCAAGTATTCCTGTGCCAGGTTATAACTATTATCTTCCTGTATGGTTACCGGTTCACCTTTCAGCAGTTGGCCATAGGCAGCATGTACGGTATTCAGTAACAGCGGTAAGCTCCATCCATCCAGGATAGCATGGTGATTGCTAAAGATACAGGTATAGCTATTGGCATTGCGTTTTATGATGTATAACCGTAACAGGCTACCGGCAGTAAGATCGAAGGGTTCTGTACGATCTGCCGCCGACAATTTTTTCAGATAATCTTCCTGTGCGGTTTCCTCTCTGTCGCTTACATCAGAATATCTCCAATCCAAATGGCTGGTTTTATCTATGATCTGGATTAATGCTTCTTCCCATCCAAAACGTAACCGCAACACCGGATAACGTTGCTGCGCATAGCTCCATGCCTGTTGCAGCAGCGACACTTCCATTTTCTCATTATAATCCCATGAAATCTGTACCCGGTAAGCATCATCTACTTCTCCCTGGCTCAATGCATGGTAGATAAATCCTTCCTGCAAACTATTCGCCAGGTAAACATGGCTGATTTCTTTGACCGCCTGCAAACGCGATAGATATCCTGCAGAGATGATGTGATCAATGTCACTTCCCGTTAAGTAGCTACGGGTAGCGCCAGACAACAGTACAATCATTTCTTCCAGTATCCGCTGGTAGCTGGCCGAAAATGTGTCCAGGACCTCTGCTGACATACGTCCGCTGATACTAAACTGTAGTTGTCCGTTTATCACCAGGCCATTCAAATTGAGGATATGATGTTCTTCATTTGTACTGCCTACCGGCACACCACTATACTCCCCGCTGATATGCCAATTCTCATTGCTGACTGATTCCTGATTATCAAATTGTCCCAGGTAGTTGAAACTGATACCCGGCAACGCATCCGGCTGATAGCCCAGTAACGCCCCATAGCCGATACCGTTGGCCGGGATACCGCGCAACATTTCCTTTGCAGCCATGAGATGTGTACCATAGTCAGTCCCTGTGGTCACAATTTCAATCGGATACATCGTTGTAAACCAACCGGCAGTACGGGTAATATCCATCGTAGCGGACAGCTCTTCCCTACCGTGGCCTTCCAGCAATACATGGTGCCGGTCAAGGCCTGTCAACTGCGATAATGCAACGCCTAAGGCACTTAATAAAATATCGTTGATCCGGGTATTGTACACATGACTGGTATGCCGTAACAACAAACCGGTATGATGCGTATTCAACGACAACGCTGCAGTACCTGCTGTAGTACCAGACAACGCCTGCAATGCGGTATTGCTGGCAGCTACCCCCGCTTGTATACCTAACCAGTAGTTATATTCTGACGCATGATAGCCCGGCAAGGAATCGTAAGCAGCTACCAACGCAGCCCACTGACGATAGCTGCTACCTTTCTCTCCTAAAATGGCTGCAGCGGAAATATTACCAGGCGTAGACCGATCGGTAACATTTGACAGGTAATGATAAATCCTTTCCAGGTCTTCTGTCAGTATACGCCAGCTTACCGTATCTATCAACAGGTGATGCGCCGCTATATAAATCCGGGCACGACCATCTGCATATCCATCCAGGTAACCGATCTGCAAGAGCTTATCACCATAGATATTAAAGTCACTTTGCCACTGCGTCAATATAGTTGTTAATTCCGTTTCATTATTCAGGGTACGGATGTCTATGTACCGAAGCCCTGCTGCAGTTACAGCATCGCCATAGTACTGTGTACCATCCGGCCTGTAACGTAGTCTGAAAGCATCATGGTGATTTAATAGTTTAACGACCGCCTGTTCCAGCAGTGCTTTATCCAGTTCCGGTACATTGATCAGGAATGATTGATTCCAGTGATGGATATCAGCTAATAAACCAGCTGCCACCTGTGTAAAGAACCAGGACTGTACCGGTAATGATCCCACTGCTCCTGATAATATACCCTGTTCCGTATCCAGTTTCACTTCCTGTGGTATAGCTCCTTCAATCACCTGCGTATAAAGTGCCGCAATCGTCCGGTGACGGAAAATATCTTTCACACTCACCTGAATGCCCGCCTGTTGCCTTAACCGGCTTACCAGCTGGATACTGATGATGCTATCTCCTCCCAACCGGAAGAAGTCATCATGAATACCAATCTTGCCACCATCTATACCCAGGATCTGACCGAAGATGTCACACATGATCGCTTCCGTACTATTTTCCGGTGCCTGGTAACTGTCTGTATCCGTAAAATGTGGATCAGGCAATGCCCGGCGATCCAGCTTACCATTGAGCGTCAGTGGGAACTGATGGAGATGTACCAGTACTGACGGCACCATATAATCAGGCATTGCAGTCCCCAGGTAATCCAGCAACAATTGTTCATTCTGTACAGTATCCGCTACATAATATCCCACCAGGTATCTGCCTTCTCCGGAGAGTGCATCTTTCATCAATACCGCGGCCTGTTTAATGCCTGCATAGGCAGTTAACCGGCTTTCTATTTCGCCCAGTTCAATCCGATAACCCCGCAGTTTTACCTGAAAGTCATTACGACTGACGTATTCTATATTACCATCTGCGAGATAACGTACCAGGTCACCGGTTTTATAGAGCCGTGCGTTACTATCGGTAGCTTGTTCTGCTGCAGTCCGGAATGGATTAGCAATAAAGCGTTCTTCCGTTAATGCCGGCCGGTTCAGGTAACCACGGGCTACGCCTGCGCCTCCGATATACAGCTCTCCTGTTGCACCTACGGGTACCGGGCGATGATGACGATCCAGTACATATAAAGTGGTATTCTCTATCGGACGGCCAATTGGGACAATACCTGAAACCAACGTCGTATAATCGAGGCAAGGATAGGCTGTCGCAAAAGTAGTCGTCTCCGTTGGGCCGTAAACGTTAAGCAGTTTCACCCGGCCCTTCCTGTCCATCAGCCTTTGCACATGCCGGTAAGACATCTGCTCACCTCCGGTTGCCAGATATTTCAACTCATGCAGACAAGACAACTGCTCATCTACCAATGTCTGGAACAAAGCCGTCGTAATAAAACAGATAGAGACCTGATGGCTGACCATCACACTTTCCAACTGTTTCAGATCCAGGAACACTTCCTTATCGGCGATGACCAACGTTGCGCCATTCAGCAAAGCACCAAAAATATCAAACACAGAGCCGTCAAAGGCATAGTTAGAAATACCCAGTATTCTATCAGTCGCATCAAAAGATACATATTCCACGTTTTGCACCAACCGGCTCACACTCCGTTGTTCTACCATCACGCCTTTAGGCATACCGGTTGTACCACTCGTGTACATCACATAGGCCAGGTTATTACCACCGGAGCTACTTACCAGGTCAGTAACCGCATAAGTATCCAGGATGGCGGAAAAGGCGGCACTATCAACATACAACACCGCTACAGGCATCTCTGCTGTGATAGCTGCCAACTTATCTGTATATACCTCATTGGTTAATACAATTTTGGTGTGGGTATCAGCCAGCATATAACGGATGCGTTCATCCGGATAAGCCGTATCTATTGGCACATAGGCACCGCCGGCTTTTAATACGCCCAATATGGCAATGAGCATCTCAAGGGAACGATCCAGGTAGAGGCCTATCAACTCCTCTGGCTGAATGACATATACCTCCCGCAGGTAGCCCGCCAGCTGGTTGGCACGGGCATTCAGTTCTCCATAAGTCAGCCGAACATCTCCATAAACTACTGCCACCTGATCCGGTGTAACTGCTACATGGGATTCAAATAATTCATGCAGCGCTTTATCCGCAGGATATGGTTTCGTAGTGTCATTCCAGTTATAGATGATCTGCTGGTGTTCCCGATCAGTCAGGAAAGAAAGTCCGGTAGTAGTCAGATCGCTATTACCTGCCAGCTGTGTCAACAGTAAATCTATGCCAGACAACAACTGTGCTGCCATTGCTTCACTGATCAACTCACCCGCATACTTTAAGGTGACCATTACACCGTTTTGCTCTACCACAACTACCCCTAACGGGTAATCCAGTTTTTCTATACTATTCAGGAATTCAATAGACATCCCTTCTCCGCTACCAGTAGGAACAGGGTAGCTTTCAAATACAAACAGGCTGTTAAAGAGACGATCGCCCCCTTGCTGCAGTTTACCCAGGCTTACGTCACTGCGGCCGTTCACTTCATTGATATCCGCCTGTAATCCTTTAATGGCAGCGAGTATGCTGGTTGCTTCCTGTTCCAGGATAACCGGTAAGGTATTGATATATAAACCTACCGATTGCTCTATATCATCAACGGGGATATTACGGCCGGAAACAGTCATCCCCACCACAGTTGTACTGCTATTACTATAAAGACTCAGCTGTTTGTGCCAGCAGTATTGCAACACGGCACTCAATGTAAAGCCATAGGTAGCACATAATGTTTTCAGTGTTTCATACCGTGTTCCATCGATAAATACCGATTGTTGCTGTGGTTCCAGGATATGCCGGTAATCGGATAGATTGATATGCCGTTTTTCCGGCCGCAGCAGACTACTTAAATCTTCCCGATCGGTTAACCGGCTTATATAAGCCTGCCAATACGCCACATTTTCGCCCCTGTGTGCACGCAGATATTGCTGCGCCAATACATAGCTGTTGTCTTCCTGTATGATTACCTGCTCCCCTTTCTCCAGCTGTGCATAAACAGCATGTACATGATTGAGCAACAGTGGCATACTCCAACCATCCAGGATGGCATGGTGATTACTGAAGAAACAGGTAAACTGATTCACAGCGCGTTTCACGATATATATCCGCAACAGGTTGCCGGCTGCCAGATTAAATGTTTCAGACCGATCAGCGGCTGATAACTGCTCCAGATAATTTTCCTGTGCCGCAGTATCCAGATCGCTCACGTCTGTATAACGCCAGTCTAAATAACCTTTTTTATCAATGATCTGTATCAGTGTTTCTTCCCATCCAAAACGCAGCCGTAGTACAGGATAACGTTGCTGGGTATACGTCCAGGCCTGCTGCAATAAAGACGGATCTATGGCATGGTTATAATTCCAGGATAATTGTACCCGATAAGCATCGTCAACCGTAGCCTGGCTCAGGGCATGATAGATAAATCCTTCCTGCAGACTATTGGCTGGATAGACGCCGCTGACCTCTCTTTCTTCCTGCAACCGGGACAAGTAATCTGCCCCTATAACATGATCAATATCACTACCGGTTAAATAGCTACGCGCCTCCGCTGATAAGTAAATGATGATGTCCTGCAGGGCTTTCCGATAGTTGGTCGCAAACGTATTCAACGTTTCATCTTCCAGATATCCATTAATGCCAAATTGTAATTGTCCATTGATCACCCATCCATTGATGTTGATAAGATGATGATCCCGATTGGCTGTACCAGCCGTTACGCCACTGTTTTCACTGCTGATATACCAGCCATCACCGGACGTTTCCTGCTGGTCAAACTGCCCCAGGTAATTAAAGCTGATACGTGGCAACGAGGACAGGTCATAACCGAATAACGCGCCGTAGCCGATACCGTTGGCAGGTATAGCACGCAACATTTCTTTGGCAGCCACAATATTGGATGGGTGATCACTGCCGGCAGTCACAATTTCTACCGGATATATAGTGGTAAACCAGCCGGTGGTATGTGTGATATCAACTATATCGGACAATTCTTCCCGGCCATGGCCCTCCAGCATAATATGATGACGATCCAACCCTGTTAACTGTGACAAAGCAACGCCTAAAGCACTTAATAAGATATCATTGATACGGGTGTTGTATACCTGGCTCGTCTGACGTAATAGCAATCCTGTGTATTGCTCATCCAATGACCAATAGGTATACCCCTCAACTGCGGTAGACAATGCCTGCAATGCAGTATTAGACCGGGATACGCCCGCCTGCACACCTAACCAGTAATTATATTCTGATGCCTGATATAATGGCAGCGTATTGTACGCGGCCATCAATGCAGACCACTGACGATAACTGCTGCCTTTTTCTCCCAAAATAGCGCCAACAGCGATATTTTTTAGGGTATCCCTTTCTGTAACACCCGATAAATAATGATAAATCTTCTCCAGATCCTCCGTTACAATACGCCAGCTTACCGTATCTATCAACAGGTGATGTGCGGCAAAAAAGATACGCGCACGACCATCGGCATACCCTTCCAGATAACCGACCTGCAACAGCTTATCTCCATAAATATTAAAATCACTTTGCCATTGCGTTAATACCGCTGGTAATGCGGCTTCGCTATCAAGCGTGCGGATATCCAGGTAACGCAGTTCTGCAGCTGTGATAGCATGCTGATAGTACTGTACACCATTCTCCTTGTAACGCAGCCTGAAAGCATCATGATGATTGAATAGTTTAACGATCGCCTGTTCCAGCAGTGCTTTATCCAGTGCGGGTACATTGATCAGGAAAGACTGGTTCCAGTGATGATAATCTCCCAGCAGACCTGCTGCCACCTGTGTAAAGAACCAGGATTGGACCGGTAACAAACCTGCTTCTCCGGATAATATACCCTGTTCTGTTTTCACCTGCACCTGCTGTGTTGCAGCCACGGCAATCACATTACTATATAAGGCGGCAATCGTCCGGTGACGGAAAATATCTTTTACACTGATATGAATACCGGTACGCTGTCTTAAACGGCTTACCAGCTGAATGCTGATAATACTATCTCCTCCCAATCGGAAGAAGTCATCATGGATACCAATTTTAGCGCCATCTATACCCAGTATCTGACCAAAGATATCACACAGTATGGCTTCTATGTCATTCTCCGGCGCCTGATAATGATCGGTATCCGTAAATTGCGGATCCGGTAGTGCCGCCCGGTCCAGCTTACCATTAATAGTCAATGGCAGCATCGTTACATGTACCAGAGCAGCAGGCACCATGTAGTCCGGCAGGGCAGTTCCCAGGTAACGCAACAGTGTTTCCTGCAACAGGGGTTCATCCGCTACATAGTAACCCACCAGGTATTTACCCTGACCGGAAGCAGCTTCTTTGGCCAGTACGACTGCCTGTCGAATGCCTTCATAGGCCAGCAGGCGGCTTTCTATTTCTCCTGTTTCTATACGGTAGCCACGGATCTTCACCTGGAAGTCGTTACGACCCAGGTACTCCATATTCCCATCCGCGAGATAACGTACCAGGTCACCTGTTTTATATAATCTCGCATTCCGGTTATCGGCTATCTCTGCAGGGGTTCGGAAAGGGTTCATGATAAATCGTTCAGCCGTCAGCGTAGCCTGGTTCAGATAACCACGGGCTATACCTGCACCGCCCAGGTATAACTCTCCTGCTGCGCCAACAGATACGGGTTGCAGATAATTATCCAGCACATAAGCGGTCGTATTGGCCAACGGACGTCCAATCAGATGCGTGTCTCCTTTTTCAATCTGCTTACCGGTGGCATAAATACTGGCCTCTGTTGGTCCATAATAATTATATAATCTGGTATAAGCCGACCAGTATTTACCCGTTTCCGGATCACAGGCTTCCCCTGCATAAATTATTGCCTGCAATGCCGGATAATCGATCCGTGGCAACAGTGCCAGCATTACCGGAGGCAGGTATACATAGGTAATGCTGTTAGACAACAGGTAATCGCTAACCGCGGCAACATCTTTCCGGACATCATCACTGAATATATGCAACTCATTACCATACAGTAATGCACTGAATATTTCGGATACAGATACATCGAACACATAGGAAGTATAGGCTGCTATCTTTGCAGATGTACTATCGCCATAGGCCGGCCGGATAGCCTGTAAGGTATTTACCACAGTGTGGTGTTCTACCATCACCCCTTTAGGCATACCGGTGGTACCACTGGTATAAATAACATACATCAGATTTGTGGCTACTGCCGCAGACGTGATATTTCCCGTCGGATATCCGGCTAATACCGTATGCCATAAATCAACATGATCAATACCCACCACATCTGTTGCTGCGTTGTTATTCAATCCCTGCAACAAGGTGACATACTGCTCATTTGCCAATACCACTTTAGCCTTTGTATCTGCCAGCATATATGCCAGTCTTTCTTCCGGAACTCCCGGATCTAGCGGCACATAAGCAGCTCCTGCCTTCAGCACACCCAATATGGCGACCAGCATATATGCGGAACGATCCAGGCATAATGCGATCAGATCATCCGGCCGGACAGCATAAGTAGCCTGCAGATAAGCTGCCAGCTGATTGGCTTTGGTATTCAGTTCTTCATAGGTGAGCTGATTACCTTCGTATACCACTGCCACCCGTTCCGGATGGGCGGCTACCTGTTCTTCGAACAATGCCTGGATGGTTTTACCAGCAGCGGGCGCTGTGGTTGTTTCATTCCAGGTATGTACCAGGCGTTGAAATTCTCCCTGTGGCAATCCTCCGAAACCGGGTCCTCCGCCTCCTATCAGCTGATCGATAGTATGGGAGAACTGTTGCATGAAATAATCCGGGTAAGTCTGATCACATACGGCATCATGTGCCACAAGCATCACATTAAAAACGCTATCTCCGTATTGTGATACGTTGAGCATAAATGGAATGTTTGTTTTTTCATATCCGGCGTTATCAGCTATACTATCAATGCTATCCTGTATAATGTGGAAGTGAACAAAATTAAAGGCAAACTGATACAGGTCGCGCCCTGCCAGGGATTTAATCTTCGCATAAGGGTATGCTTTATAGGTATGTAATTTCAGTTTCTCTGCAAACACTTTACCAATACCAGTGCTATAATACTCATCACCTGGCGCGACCTGGAAACGATAGGGTATTGTATTCAGGAACAAGCCGAAGAACTGATCGCCTCCTTCTGCTTCCATACGGTTATTCACGACCAATCCAATCGTAATGTCTTCCTGATTGAGGAGGCGGCGTAATGTATACAGGTACACATATATAAATATACTGTCTACACTCACCTGCAATGACCGGGCAATAGCTGTCAGGGCATTAGCTTTCTCTCCACTCAGATTACAATGGGCGGCAAATAATCCTTCCGGAGAATATTGCTCATCTGTTTTTTTAACCAGGGGTACAGTGGTGGCATCTGCCAGGTATGTCTCCCAGAAATTTCTGACAGCAGGATCATTGATTACCTTTTGTTCAGCCGCCACAAATGCGCCATAATGCAAAGGCACCGGTGCACTTAATGGTTGTTGCTGTGTATACGCAACCAGCCATTCATTCATCAATGACGCAATACTCCAGCCATCCGTTATCGCATGATGGAAAGAAAGTATAAAGTCAAACATACCATCCTGCTGATTGATGATTATCCTGAACAGACCAGCTTTGGCAAAATCAAAAGCACAGTATCTTTCTGCATTGATCAACGAAGCCGTTTCCTGTTGCGTTACTACCCGGATATCAAGATCGATGTCTTTATGAATGATACAATCATAACCATTGTCAGACAACAGGAATTGTGCTCTCAGTAATTCATGTTTCTTCACCAGCTGTTGCCAGATAGCCACCAGTCTGTCGTGATCATAGGTATGATTAATAAGATAACTGAATACATCATGGTATACACCTGTATGCTCCTGTTCTGATTCAAACAACATCCCGTTTTGCAGGTAGCTTGCAGGATAGATATCTTCGATGGATGTTATGTTCAACAGATCTGCATAGGCATGCTTATCGGCGAGTTCGAAAGGCTGATAAGCATCATAAACAATAGCATTATCTTCCTGTTGCAATATCTCCGCTATATTTCTTATCCGCCTGTGTGTAAATACATCCTTTACTTTCAGCCTGGTATTCAGGCTGGTATTTATTTTACTTACCAGCCGGATAGCAATAATACTATCTCCCCCCAGCTGAAAGAAATCATCATCAATGCTGATCTTTGCTGCATCCCGGTTTAATACAATGCCGTAGATATCGCACAGGCGCCGCTCCAGTGATGTTACCGGCGGCTGATATACGGCTGCCGCAGCAAACACCGGTTCCGGCAATGCGCGACGGTCCAGCTTACCGTTAACGGTCAATGGCATATGCGTAACATGTATAAACACGGCAGGTACCATGTATACCGGTAAAGATGCACTAAGGTGAGCCGATAATTCAGCCTCAGCTATCGCTTCATCTGATACGTAATAAGCAACCAGGTATTTACCACTGTCGGCGTCCCTGTCTTTGGCAAGTACAACAGATTGCCGTATACCGCTGTAAGCAGACAACTGTGCTTCTATCTCTCCCAATTCAATACGATAACCACGGATCTTCACCTGAAAATCATTACGACCCATATATTCCAGGCTACCATCCTGCAGGTAACGCGCCAGATCTCCGGTACGATACAAACGGCTACCTTCCTGGAAAGGATGCGGTATAAATCGTGTTGCCGTTAATTCAGGCTGGTTCAGATAACCTCTTGTTACGCCCGCACCACCAATATACAATTCGCCTACAGCGCCTGCCGGTACCGGTTGTAATTGTTCATTCAGGACATAGGCCGACAGATCCGGAATAGGTATACCTATCAGGGAGCCGTGATCCAGCTCAGTAGCACGGATCGGCTTGTAGGTCACATGCACCGTCGTTTCTGTAATACCGTACATATTCACCAGCTGTGGAGCGGTATCGGCATAACGGTTATACCAACTGTGTAACTGGGAAAGATTTAATGCTTCTCCGCCGAAGATCACATAACGCAGCTTGCTTAATGTATCCGGCTGCCGGAGTGCCGTAGCGGAAAATTCGTAAAATGCAAATGGCGTCTGGTTCAACACAGTTACGCCCTGCGTTTCACAAAGATTATAGAACAATTGCGGATCACGGGTTTGTTCATAGGTAGGAATTACCAGCTTACCGCCATATAATAAAGCGCCCCATAACTCCCATACACTAAAGTCAAATACATAGGAATGGAATAAGGTCCATACATCCTGCTCATTGAACTGATACCATTCATCGGTGGCCGTAAACAGCCGTACCACCTGCTGATGTTCTACCATCACCCCTTTCGGACGACCGGTTGTACCACTTGTATAAATAACATACGCGAGCGAAGCAGGTGCACTTTGTTTGATGGGCTCATATCCATCGAACCGGTCCTCATCAATAGCCAGTACCGGTACCTCCATCGCCGATATTCTGGCAACGTGTGCAGCTGTAGTGACTACTACTTTAGCCTTTGTATCCGCGATTACATAACGGATACGGTCATCCGGATAACTGGCTTCCACCGGCACATAAGCTGCTCCTGATTTCAAAACGCCCAGGACGGCAATTACCAGTTCCGGTGAGCGATCCATACAAAGTACGATCAGCTCATCTGGCCGGATAGCATAGGTTTGTTGCAGATAACCCGCCAGTTCATCGGACCGTTGATCCAGTTCCCGATAGCTCAGCTGCCGGTCTTCATATACCAATGCTGTTTGTTCCGGATTACGTAACACCTGAGCGGCAAACAATTCCTGCAGTGTATGCTCCCGGGTTTTAGCTGTTAGTCCCTGTTGCAATTCCTCCATCAGTTCCTGTTGCAGCTGTGCCAGTTGCTGATAGATATTTTCTTCCAGATTACGCAATGCCTTCAACGATGTTCCCTTTGCACGTTTCTGCTGCAGCTGGGATAACTGTTGCAGGATAATTTTATAGGTATCTATATAGGTTTCAATGGTATCTTCATCAAGATAGTCCGCCAATTGTGCTGCCAGTTTATCCAGGTCCAGGAAGTTCAGTTCCTGGCCTTCAAACACCAGCACCGTTTGTTCCGGTATTCGTAATACTTCTGCTTCCACCAGTTCCTGCAGTACAGTACCGGAGGTATCTGTGGCTGATTCCTGCTGTGACTGTGCCAATTGTTGATAGTTGGTTTCTCCCAGGTAGCGCAATGCCTTTATAGGTGTATTTTTCGCGGTCATCTTCTGCAGTTGTGACAACTGTTGCAGGATAATTTTATACGTATTCATATAGGATTTAATAGTATTTGAATCAAAAAGGTGGGTAGCATAGTTAAATGTGCCAGCAATAGCTGTAGTACTGGCATCCAGGGTGGTCGTTATATCAAAACGGGCCACATCAAAATTTCCCGGTAGCAAATCAGCCGGCTCCAGCAAATGGTGTATCGTTTGTGGCGGAGCATCTGTAGCATCAGCAAGACTGAACATCACCTGGAAAACAGGATGACGGGAATTGTCTTTCGCAACGCCTAACTCTGTCACCAGTTTTTCAAAAGGAAAATCCTGATGCAGCTGTGCAGCGATGACCGTACTTCCAACCTGCTTTATAAAATCAGCTAACGACTGCTCAGGATCTATTTCCTGCCGCAACGCCAGGGTGTTTACAAAAAATCCGATCAGATCGGCTATTTCCCGGTAATGCCGGTTGGAGACAGGCGTTCCCACCACAATATCCCGTTGATTACTATAACTGCTCAGTAACAGGTAATAACCACTCAGCAACAGACTGTACATACTCACCTGTAACTCCCGTGCTACAGCTCTCAGTCCTTCACTGGTATCTTCGTCTATTACAAATGCCAGGTCTGCACCGGCATAGCTGACCTGTGCAGGGCGCGGCCGGTCTGTAGGCAAAGCCAGGGTTTCAAAGCCCGACAAATGCTTTTTCCAGTAGGATAACTGCCGTTCGAACATGACACCGGACAAGTGGTTTCTTTGCCATAGCGCAAAATCCTTGTACTGTATCTGCAAAGCAGGTAAGGCATAACTATTTGCGCTGGCCGAATCACCGGCTTCCAATGCTTCGTAGTAATAATAGTTATTCGCTAACTCCTGCAGCAAAATACCGGTAGACCATTCATCAAACACAATGTGATGGAGTACTACAGACAAATAGTACCGGGTGGGTTCACCTATTGTATGTAATGCATAAAGCGCTACCTGCAGTGGATAGTTTGTATCCAGTTTAAATACATGAACAGCCTGAGCTGACAATGCCTGCCGGACCTCCGCCTCATCATAGCAATCCTGTCTTACTACCGGTAACGGATATACCTTATCAGCTATTACTTCCTGATACCCATTACCCGCTGTATTTGTTTTTATTAAACTTCTTAATACCTCATGCCGGTGAACAATACCCAGTAATGCCTGTATGATCCGCTCTGTATGGACACCGTCCTTCAGTTTCAGTACGATCGGAATGTTATAGGCATAACTATCTTCTTCATAATTCTCCATGAACCACAGGCGTTCCTGTGCGAAAGACAGCAATTGTTCCTCCGGATCAGTGATAACCGGAGCCACTATACGTAATTGATCACTTTCACCGGACAATAGGCGTAATGCCAGTTTCCGGATGGTTCTATCAGCGAATAGATCGGCAATAGTCAGTGTAGTGTTGAATTCCTTATTCAGGCGGTTTATCAGGCGAATCGCCAGTATACTGTTGCCGCCTAACCGGAAGAAGTCATCCTGCACACTAATGGTAGCCACCGGCAGGCCCAGTGCAGCTCCGAAAATTTTACACAATTTTATTTCGGTTGCATTCTGCGGTGTTTCATACCGGTCTGTATCTGTCAACTGCGGATCTGGTAATGCCTGTCTGTCGAGTTTACCATTACGCGTCAATGGTAAGCTATGCAAATGCACCAATGCTACCGGTACCATGTAATCCGGCAGGTAAGCCCCCAGGTAGCTTAACAACACTTCCTGTTGCAATGGTTCATCCGCCACATAATAGCCTACCAGGTATTTTTCATTTCCGGAAGGATAATCTTTTGCCAGCACTACTGCCTGACGTATACCTGTGTAGGACAGCAGGCGGCTTTCTATCTCTCCGGTTTCTATACGATAACCGCGAATCTTCACCTGGAAATCGTTACGGCCCACATATACGAGATTACCATCCGGCAGGTAACGTACCAGGTCACCTGTCTTATACAGCCTTGCATTACGGTTAGTTTCTCTTTCTGCAGTTGTCCGGAAAGGATTGGTAATAAATCGTTCTGCCGTCAGCGTAGCCTGATTCAGATAACCACGGGCCACACCGGCGCCGCCGATGTACAGTTCGCCCACTGCGCCTAATGGCACCGGTTGTAAATACTGGTCCAATATATATACCGTTGCATTCGCAATAGGGCGGCCAATATTGGCGCTACTGCTACCTGGCCTGCAGACATGGAAGGTAGTACCTACTGTTGCTTCCGTTGGACCATATTCATTCAGCAGTTTTCCGGTATATACCAGCCCCTGTAAATCCGGCAGTTTTTCGCCTCCGGCAAATATTAATGACAAGCCTGTGTGCGCCTCCAGTACTTCCCGCAATATAGCCGGAGGTATAAAGGAAACCCCAATTTTATTTCCCCGGACATAAGCACGTAAATCGGCCGGGGAGGTACGTAGTTTTTCGCTATACAGGTATAAACTATTACCATGGCTCAATACCGGGAAAATCTCATTCACAAATGCATCGAAAACATAATTGGAATAAACACCCACACGCGGATGCTGATCCAGTTCATGAATGACGATCATCTCCGTCACCAGGTTGATGACACTGTGATGTTCAATCATCACCCCTTTAGGCATACCGGTGGTACCGCTGGTATAGATAACATAGGCCAGATCTGTTGATGTAGCAACAGATGTATTGACATCCGGATAACGGTTCAGTGTTGTATGCCACCAATCTGCCTTATCTATACCTACTATTGCCGCACCCTTATCCAGATCAGCTAATAACGTAGCATGCACTTCATTGGTTAAGACTACACGCGCTTTCGTATCTGACAGGATATAAGCCAGCCTGTCTGCCGGATATCCCGGATCCATTGGTACGTAAGCCCCTCCTGATTTCAGCACACCCAGTATCGCGATCAGCATATATTCAGAACGATCCAGATACAGCGCTATCAGTTCATTCCGCTCAATCGCGTAGCTATCCCGCAGGTAAGCTGCCAGCTGGTTGGCTTTTGTATTCAATACTGCGTAAGTCAGCTGTACCCCTTCATACACGACGGCAATGTGATCCGGCGTGCGTGCTACCTGTTCTTCAAACAGCTGATGCAACGTCTTATCAGCAGCGTATGTTTTTGTCGTATCGTTCCAGGTATAAATCAAATCCTGGTGTTGGTCTGCCGACAGATAAGCCAGTGCCCTTGTAGTAATCGCTGCATTGGCCACCAGCTGGCTGATGATCAGCTCCATACCTGACAACAGCTGTGCTGCCATCCCTTCACTGATCAGCTCACCCGCATATTTTAACCCGATACTCAGTACGTTCCCCTGCTCTGCTGCCATAACGCCCAGTGGATAATCCAGCTTTTCTATATTACGCCGGAAGCCAATGGACAAACCTTCTCCATTACCCGTAGGAACAGGATAGTTTTCATAGACAAATAAGCTGTTGAACAAACGTTCCCCACCCTGCTGCAGTTTACCTAAACTCACATCACTGCGGCTGTTCACTTCATTGATATCGGCCTGTAATGCTTTAATCGCAGCAATGACACTGATATCCTTATGCTCCAGGATAACAGGCAGTGTATTGATGTATAAACCTACTGATTGTTCGATATCGTCTATCGGCAGATTACGGCCGGAGACCGTCATACCCACTATGGTGGTACTGCTGTTGCCATACACACTCAACTGCTTGTGCCAGCAATATTGCAACACCGCATTCAGTGTAAAGCCATGGGTAGCACATAAGGCTTTCAAGGCCAGGTAATGCGCATGACCGATTACCAGGGACTGCTCCTTCGGCTGCAACACATGCCGGTAATCAGACAAACTGATCTGACCCTGTTCCGGCCGCAGCAGACTGCTCAGATCTTCCCGGACGGTGAACGCTCCCACATAAGATTGCCAGTAAGCAAGGTTATCTTCCCGGTGTCCTTGCAGGTATTGCTGAGATAAGGCATAACTATGATCTTCCTGTATCAACACCTGTTCTCCTTTCAGCAATTGTAAATACACGTCATGTACATAGTTCAGGAGCAATGGGGTACTCCAGCCATCCAGTATAGCATGATGATTACTGAAGATACAGGTATAGCTATTAACACCGCGTTTCACTATATATATCCGGAACAGATTACCTGCTGCCAGATCGAATACTTCAGACCGGTCCGCATTGGATAACTCATCCAGGTATACTTCCTGCGCAGCTGCTTCCTGCTCACTGATATCTGTATAACGCCAGTCTAACTGACCTGTTTTGTCGATGATTTGCACCAGGGCTTCTTCCCATCCAAAACGTTGACGTAACACCGGATAACGCTGTTGTGCGTATATCCATGCCTGTTGCAGTAACGAGACCACTATTGCCTCATTATAATCCCAGGATAATTGTACCCGATAGGCATCATCTGTATCTCCCTGACTCAACGCATGGTAGATAAATCCTTCCTGCAGACTGCCGGCCAGATATAATCCACTGATCTCTCTTGCTGACTGCAATTCAGCCAGATAATCTGCAGAGATGATATGCCCGATATCGCTCACCGTTAAGTAATTGCGGGTGGCAGCCGATAAGGTAATGATCATTTCTTCCAGGGCGTGCTGATAACCTGCGGCCAGCCTGGTTAATACCTCCTCCGTTACATAACCACCTATACTGAACTGCAGCTGTCCATCGATCACCAACCCGTTGATGTTGATCAGCTGCGCATCCTTGTTTCCGGCTCCGGTTGTAGTACCGCTATACTCATTAGTAATGCTCCAGCTATTGCCACTGCCGGACGTTTGATTATCAAACCGGCCCAGGTAGTTAAAGCTGATCAATGGTAATGATGCCTGGTCATATCCCAATAAGGCCCCATAACCAATACCGTTCACTGGTATGCCACGCAACGTTTCTTTGGCCGTTACAATGTTTACACCATGGTTATTACCATTGGTAATAATTTCCACCGGGTACATGCTGGTAAACCAGCCCGTCGTACGGCTAATATCAATGGTGGCAGACAACTCCTCCCGGCCATGCCCTTCCAGCAAAATATGATGCCGGTCAAGGCCTGTCACCTGTGACAAGGCAACTCCCAGGGCGCTTAATAAAAGATCATTGATCTGTGTACCATAAACATGGCTGGTATGATGCAGCAGCAGGTCTGTATGATAGCGATCCAGGGACAGCGACCGGCTACCTTCCAGTGGAGCATATAATGCCTGTAAAGCGGCATTACCTGTTGCTATACCTGCCATTACCTGTTGCCAGTAGGTGTATTCCGATACCTGATAGGTAGGCAATGTTGTATAGGACGCCAGCAAGGCAGCCCACTGACGATAACTACTGCCTTTTTCACCTAAGATAGTAGCGCCGGATATAGCTGACAGCGTAGATCTATCTGTAACGCCTGATAAATAGCGGTAAATTTTCTCCAGGTCCTCCGTGATAATGCGCCAGCTGACAGCATCTATCAACAGGTGATGCGCGGCGAAAAATATCCGCGCCTGACCGTCTTCATATCCTGTTACATAACCGATCTGTAATAATTTATCACCATAAATATCAAACGTACTTTGCCATTGCGTCAGCAAGGAGAATAATGCCTCCTTATCATCCAGGCTACGCACATCCAGGTAGTGAAGATTGGCTACTGTTACCGCTTCACCATAATACTGTATTCTGTCATGACTATAGCGCAATCGCAGCCCATCATGATGGTTTAATAATCTGACTACCGCATGCTCCAGCAATTCCTTATCCAGCAATGGCACCTTCATCAGGAAAGACTGGTTCCAATGATGGAAAGCCGGCAAGTCACCATTCACTACCTGATCAAAGAACCAGGATTGAACCGGTAATAATCCGGCTTCTCCTGACAGTACGCCCTGCTCTGTACTCACTTGTACCTGTTCTGTCAGGGTAGCTGTCACCACATTTGTATAGAGTGCAGCGATAGTACGGTAACGGAAAATATCCTTCACACTCACCTGTACCCCTATACGTTGTCTTAAACGGCTGACCAGCTGAATACTGATAATACTATCTCCTCCTAAACGGAAGAAATCATCATGAATACCAATCTTTGCCCCTTCTATTCCCAATATCTCTCCGAAAATCTGACACATCAAGGCTTCCATGTCATTACCCGGAGCCTGATAATTATCTGCATCCGTAAACTCGGTTACTGGTAAGGCATGCCGGTCAAGTTTACCATTGATAGTCAGCGGCAACTGATACAAGTGTTGGAGTACAGCCGGCACCATATATTCCGGCAAACAACTATGCAGGTATTCCCGCAATGCTTTTTCATCCGGTACGGTATCGGATACATAATACCCCACCAGGAACCGGCCCTTCCCGGTTACTTGTTCCTTAGCAAGTACTATTGCCTGTTGAATACCGGGATAAGCGGACAGTTTGTTTTCAATCTCACCCAATTCTATCCGGTAACCGCGCACTTTTACCTGAAAATCATTCCGGCCAATGTATTCAAGATTACCATCGGGCAGGTATCTCACCAGATCACCTGTTTTATAAATACGACCGTTGATACCTTGTTGTTCTTCTTCCTCGCGTTGGAAAGGATTGGCTATAAATCGTTCTGCTGTCAGATCCGGCAGGTGCAGATAACCTCTGGATACACCGATACCGCCAATATATAATTCGCCGGTAGCGCCCACAGGAACCGGACGCAGCTGCGCATCCAGGACATATGCCGTAACATTGGCTATCGGCCGGCCGATGCTGGTAGTTTCGAGATGGAAGTTAACAACGGCACTAATAGTGGTTTCCGTTGGGCCGTAACAGTTAACCAGTAAATGGCCGCCTTTTTTCAGCTTATCCAGCAGTCCTTCCGTTAAATACTCTCCACCAGAATTGACAACCCGTAAAGTGGGTATCGATGCAAGTGGCAACTGATTCAGTAAGGAAGGTGTGGCATCAATATAAGTCACTCCGTTGGTTACCAGTGTGCTGACAAAAGCAGCTTCTTCCTGCCAGCTTTTATTTTTGACCAGCAGTAGTTTATGTCCATTTAATATGGCCAGCAGCATCTGTTCTATAGATGCATCAAATACATAGTTGGCCAGTTGCAACACCACTTCTTCCTGACCGAATTCGCATTTTGCCGTTAGATACTGTATTAAATTCAGTACACCGGCATGTTCGATCATAACTCCTTTCGGCTGCCCTGTGGTACCACTGGTATAAATCACGTAGGCCAGATTACCTGCATGATTGCTAACAGGCCGGTTGGCTGCAGCGTCACCTGTTTGTATGCCTGCCAGGAAATCAGTACTATCTATGTCTGCTACCGCAACTGACGGACAAATTGTTTTTAGTCTTGTTGTATAATGCTCATTTGTCAGGATGACTTTCGGCCGGATGTCTGATACAATATAACTGATACGGTCATCAGGATATGCCGGATCCATTGGCACATAGGCGCCGCCGGACTTCCACACTGCCAATATAGCTATCAGCATATGTTCAGAACGATCCAGGCACAATCCTATCAACTCGTCCGGCTGTATAGTATAGGTTTCCTGCAGGTATGCAGCCAGTTGATTCGCTTTGGCATTCAATGCTTCGTAAGTGAGCTGTACCTCTTCATATATTACAGCTATCTGATCTGGTGTTTTCATTACCTGTTCTTCAAACACCTGATGAATAGTTTTACCTGACGGATAGTCCTGCGCTGTTGCATTCCAATCATAAATCACTTGCTGATACTGTGCTTCATCCAGGAAAGACAATTCATGCGTAGCGATGTCCGGGGTAGCTGTCAGCTGACTTATTATTCTTTCTATTCCAGCCAACAACCGGGTTACTATTTCTTCGCTGAAAAGTTCTTTTGCGTATGTCAGCCCTATCATAATGGCATCGCCATGTTCAGCTGCCACTATTCCTAATGGGTAATCCAGTTTTTCTTTAACGCTGCGGAATGTTATTGACAGCCCATCTCCATTACCTGTAGGAACAGGATAGTTTTCATATACAAATAGTGTATTAAATAAGCGGCTACCACCTGTTTGCAGCTTAGCAAGACTGATATCACTACGGCTGTTTACTTCATTAATCTGGGACTGTAAGGCCTGAATGGCTGCAATAACACCGACATTGGTATGTTCCAATATAACCGGTAACGTATTAATATACAGGCCTACCGATTCTTCAATATCATCTATCGGCAGGTTACGACCTGATACGGTCATACCCACTACAGTGGTACTGCTGTTGCCATACAAACTCAGCTGCTTATGCCAGCAATATTGTAATACGGCATTCAGGGTTATGCCATGGGTAGCACACAGGGATCTTAAAATTTCATACTGTGTTCCCTTGATCACCATTGACAGTTCTTCCTGTTGTAAAACATGCCGGTAATCTGACAACGTGATATGTCGCTGTTCCGGACGCAGCAGGCTACTTAAATTCTCCGGATCCGTCAACTGCCCAACATAAGACTGCCAATAAGCTACATTATGCTGACGATGTAATTGCAGATATTCCTGCGTATGCGCATAACTGTTATCTTCCCGAACCGTTACCGCTTGCCCTTTACATAGCTGTAAATAAATATCATGGACGTCATTCAGTAACAGTGGCATACTCCAGCCATCCAGAATAGCGTGATGATTACTGAAGATACAGGTATAACTATCTGTATTCCGTTTCACCAGATATAACCGTAACAGGTTGCCCGCTGCCAGGTCAAATACTTCCAGGCGATCCGATGCCAGCAATGTTTTCAGATATTCCTCCTGCGCGGCGGCGTCCAGATGACTCACATCTGTATAGCGCCAGTCTAAATGGCCGGTTTTATCTATTACCTGTACCAGTCCTTCTTCCCAACCGAAACGTAATCGCAATACCGGATAATGTTGCTGTGTATAGCTCCACGCCTGTTGCAGCAGCGACACCTCCATTGCCTGATTGTAATCCCATGAAATCTGCACCCGGTAAGCATCATCCACTTCTCCCTGACTCAATGCATGGTAGATAAACCCTTCCTGTAAACTATTCGCCAGATAAACATGACTGATTTCTTTTGCTGATTGTAATCTGTTCAGGTAATCTGTGGAGATAACCTGATTGATGTCACTTACCGTTAAATAACTACGGGTCTCTCCTGATAGCAGCTCAACTGTCTCTTCCAATATGCGCTGGTAATTGCTTACAAGCGTATTCATACTAGCTGCAGCCAACCGGCCGATAATATTAAATTGCAATTGTCCGTCTATCACCAGGCCATTGATGGTGAGGAAATGATGTGCTTCATTGGTATCTCCTATCGGAGCACCACTATACCCGCTGCTGATATACCACTGCCCGTTGTCGACGGATTCTTGTTTATCAAATTGTCCCAGGTAGTTAAAGCTGATAGCGGGCAACGCATCCGGCATATATCCCATGAGCGCGCCATAGCCGATACCGTTAGCGGGTATACGCAGTAACATTTCTTTGGCGGCAATGAGATTGTTACGGTAATCTGTGCCGGTGGTCACAATTTCTATCGGATACATTGTCGTAAACCAACCGGCGGTACGGGTGATATCTATCGTAGCAGACAATTCTTCCCTACCGTGGCTTTCCAGCAAAACATAATGCCGGTCAAGGCCTGTTACCTGTGATAAAGCGATACCTAAGGCACTTAATAAAATGTCATTGATCCGGGTATTGTATACATGACTGGTATGCCGCAACAATAAGTCCGTATACCGTGTATCCAGCGACAGGGATACGTTACTGAATGCCGGAACAGACAATGCCTGCAGGGAGCTATTGCCGGCAGCTACACCTGCCTGTATACCCGACCAGTAATCATATTCTGATGGGTTATAGCCTGGCAAGGAATCGTAGGCAGCCACCAATGCAGACCACTGACGGTAACTGGTGCCTTTTTCTCCCAGCATGGAGGATACGGCTATATCTTTCAGCGTGGCCCTATCTGTCACATCCGACAAATAATGATAGATCTTTTCCAGGTCTTCGGTAATAATACGCCAGCTCACGGTATCGATCAGCAGGTGATGTGCTGCGATATAAATACGTGCGCGGCCATCTGCATACCCTTCCAGGTAACCAACCTGCAACAGTTTATCGCCATAAATATCAAAATCACTTTGCCACTGTGTCAGTATTGTTGCTAATACTTCTTCGCTATCAAGTGTACGAAGATCCAAATAACGAAGCGCTGCGGCAGTTACGGTACCACTATAGGATTGCACGCCTGTGTGGCTGTAACGCAGCCGGAAAGCATCATGGTGATTTAATAATTTAACAACCGCCTGCTCCAGCAATGTGATATCCAGTTCCGGCACATTGATCAGAAATGACTGGTTCCAATGATGGTAGTTACCTAACAACCCTTCTTTCACCTGTGCGAAGAACCAGGACTGTACCGGCAACAAACCTACTTCTCCGGATAATACCCCCTGTTCTGTTTCCTGCTTCACAACCTCTCGCAGGGCACCTGCAATCACATGCGTATACAGTGCTGCAATGGTCCTGTAATGGAAAATATCTTTCACAGTCACCTGGATGCCTGCCTGTTGTCTTAACCGGCTCACCAGCTGGATACTGATAATACTATCGCCTCCCAACCGGAAGAAGTCATCATGAATACCAATCTTGCCGCCATCTATACCCAGCAGCTGCCCGAAGACATGACACATCAGTGCTTCCGTACTATTCTCCGGCGCCTGGTAACTGTCTGTATCCGTAAACTGCGGATCAGGCAATGCCCGGCGATCCAGCTTACCATTGAGCGTCAGCGGTAGTTTATCCAGGTATACCAGTACTTCCGGCACCATATAATCCGGCATCGTTGCCCGCAGGTAATCCAGCAGCGCCTGTTCATTCAGCTCCGTATTGGCTACATAATAACCCACCAGATATCTGCTTTCGCCGGATACCGCGTCTTTCACCAATACCACTGCCTGCTTAATACCTGCATAGGCAGCTAACCGGCTTTCTATTTCGCCCAATTCAATACGATAGCCACGCAGTTTCACCTGGAAGTCGTTACGACCAATATATTCGATGTTGCCATCTGCGAGATAACGTACCAGGTCACCGGTTTTATAAAGTCGTTCGTTCCTGTTATGTTGTATGTCTTCCGCGATCCGGAATGGATTCTCTATAAAACGTTCCGCTGTTAACGCCGGCTGGTTCAGGTAACCACGGGCTACCCCTGCACCACCAATGTACAACTCACCCACTGCTCCTACAGGAACAGGATGCTGATAACGATCCAATATATAAACCGTTGTATTGGCTATTGGACGGCCAATCGGAATAATACCAGAGGTGATAGCAGCATAATCATTACAGGGATAGGTGGTTGCAAAAGTCGTGCTCTCCGTTGGACCGTAACCGTTCACCAGTTTCACCCTCCCTTGCCGGGCCATCAGCCGTTGTACATGCGTATAGGACAGCTGTTCTCCCCCTGCTACAATATATTTCAGTTCATGCAGGCAGGACAATTGTTCATCGACCAGTGTATGGAATAAAGAAGTAGTAATAAAGCAGATCGTGATTTCATTATTGACGATCACGTTTTCCAGCTGTTTCAGATCCAGGAATACCTCCTTACCAGCGATAACCAACGTAGCACCATTCAGCAAGGCACCAAAGATATCAAACACGGATCCGTCAAAAGCATAGTTGGCAATACCCAGCACTTTATCACTGGCTTCAAAAGACACATAGTCCACATTTTTCACCAGGCGACTCACACTCCGTTGTTCTACCATCACCCCTTTAGGCATGCCCGTAGTACCACTCGTATACATCACATAGGCCAGGTGATGACCTCCGGAGCTACTTACCAGGTTAGTAACTGCATAGCTATCCAGGACGGCAGCAAAGGCGGCACTGTCTATCTGTTCAATGGCAATAGCCGTATCGGATGTGATCAATCCCAGTTTAGTAGCATGTTCTTCATTCGTTAACACAACACTGGTTGCAATATCAGACAGGATATAACCGATACGATCATCCGGATAGGCCGTATCTATCGGTACATAAGCACCACCGGCTTTTAATACACCCAATATGGCAATCAGCATGTGTTCTGAACGATCCAGATAAAGTCCGATTAAATCATCCGGCCGTATCGCATACACTTCCTGCAGATAGGCGGCCAGCTGGTTAGCACGGGCATTCAGCTCACCATACGTCAGCTGTACATCTCCATATATCACCGCCACCTGATCAGGCGTATCTGCTGCATAAAATTCAAATAACTGCTGCAGGGATTTATCGGCAGGATATGGTTTCGTAGTATCGTTCCAGTTATTGCTATCATTTGCATCCTGTACGGCAGCTACATAACGAAGTGATTTTACCAGCACATCACGCTGATCTGCTGCTTTCAAAGCAGACAACTGTGTCAATATCTCTTTATACGTTTGAATATAAGTCTGAATGGTAGCCGGCTCAAAAAGACAAGCAGCATAGTTGAACACCCCGTAAATCTCCTCTCCACCATCATTCAACATGGCAGACAAGTCATACTTGGCAACGCTTTGGATGTTATTGCCGGTATACGGTGTAAACAACGGATGATCCAACGCCAGCTCTCCTCCAAAGTCCTGTACACTGAATAATACCTGGAATACAGGATGGCGGGAGGTATCCGGCTCCACCTCCAGTTCATCTACCAGTTTTTCAAACGGAAGATCCTGGTGCAGCTGGGCTGCTACAGCAGCAGCGCCTACCTGCCGGATAAAATCTGTCAATCGCTGCTCGCCGTTTATCTCTTCCCGTAAGGCCAGTGTATTTACAAAGAATCCGATCAGATCTGCTATTTCCCCGTAATGACGGTTAGAGACCGGGCTGCCCACCACGATGTCCTGTTGATGACTATAGCTGCTCAACAAAAGATAATAACCACTCAGCAACAGGCCGTACATGCTTACTTCCAGCTCACGCGACACCGCTCGTAAGTTATCACTGAGCGCTTTGTCTATTACAAAAGAAATATCTGCTCCTTCGTAGCTCACCTGTGCCGGTCTTGGCCGGTCCGTTGGTAAATACAGGGTTTCATAACCTGCCAGCCGGTTTTTCCAATAAGACACCTGCCTGTTCAGCACAGCACCGGTCAGGTACTGACGCTGCCAAAGCGCATAATCTTTATACTGTAATGGTAAAGTGGGGAGTATATGATCTGCTGTGGAGGTTGCGTGATAATTATAATGATCACTTAACTCCCGCAACAAAATGTCTGCCGACCAGCCATCAAAAGCAATATGATGCAATACAATACTTACATAATGCGTAGCTGGTGCACCGACAGTATGTAATGTATAAATACCAACCCGTACCGGATATTCTTCTGCCAGTTTAAAAATATAACCTGCTGCTTCCGCCAGCACCGCTTCCAGCTCACTATGGCTATACAGCTCTTTGGTAACTACCGGTAAAGGATATATGCTGTCATCCATTACCTGCTGATAACTGCTGCCGGATTCACTGGTAGCAATCACACTTCTGAGTACTTCATGCCGGTGTACAATATCACGTAATGCCTGTACCAGATAAGGAACGGCAATTCCTGCCTGCAGTTGCAGCATGATCGGAATATTGTAGGCATGGCTACCTCCTTCATAGTTTTCAATAAACCATAAGCGTTCCTGCGCAAAGGATAACAGCTGCTCCTCCGAACGGGATACCGGTACACTGGTGATATGTATCTGGCTATCTCCTTCCGATAATAACCACGCCGCCAATTTCCGGATTGTACGGTAAGTGAATAACATGGATACATTCACGTGTGTATTTAATACCTTATTCAGCTGGTTGACCAGGCGGATAGCCAGTATACTGTTACCTCCCAGCCGGAAGAAGTCATCCGCGACACTGATTGTATCCGCAGACAAGCCCAGTGCAGCCCCAAAGAGTTCACACAACATTCTTTCTGTTGTATTCTGCGGTGCTTCGTAACGAGCTGTATCTGTAAATTGTGGATCAGGCAGTGCGCGATGGTTCAGCTTACCGTTAATCGTCTGTGGCAACATGGTCAGGTGCACCAATACGGCCGGTATCATGTAATCCGGCAGATAAGCTCCCAGGTAGCTTAACAACATTTCCTGCTGCAGCGGTTGATCTGCCACATAATAACCCACCAGGTATTTTTCGTTGCCGGAAGGATAATCTTTTGCCAGTACTACTGCCTGACGAATGCCTTCATGAGACAACAAGCGGCTCTCTATCTCCCCGGTTTCTATACGATAACCGCGAACCTTCACCTGGAAGTCGTTACGGCCCACATATGCGAGATTACCATCCGGCAGGTAACGCACCAGGTCACCCGTCTTATACAACCTCGCATTACGGTTTTCTTCTTTTTCTGCAGTTGTCCGGAAAGGGTTGACAATAAATCGTTCTGCCGTCAGCGTAGCCTGGTTCAGATAACCACGGGCCACGCCGGCGCCACCGATGTACAGCTCTCCTACTGCGCCTAATGGCACCGGTTGTAAATACCGGTCCAAAATATATATCGTTGCATTCGCAACAGGACGGCCAATATTGGCACTACTGCTACCTGGCTGGTACCTATGGAAAGTGGTACATACCGTTGCCTCCGTTGGGCCATACTCATTCAGCAGTTTTCCGGCATACACGACATCCTGCAGATCCGGTAATTTTTCGCCGCCGGTATATATGAATGATAATGTTGTCTGCTCCTCTAAAAACCCGCGCAATATTACCGGTGGTATAAAGGAAATGTCTATATTATTTTGGTGCACATAGGTACGCAAATCAGCTGGAGCTATTCTCTGGTGTTCATTGTACAGATATAAACTATTTCCGTTGCTTAATCCTGGAAATATCTCGTATACAAAGGCATCGAAAACATAATTGGAATAAACACCCACACGCGGATGCTGATCCAGTTCATGAATGACGATCATCTCCGTCACCAGGTTGATGACACTGTGATGTTCAATCATCACCCCTTTAGGCATACCGGTGGTACCGCTGGTATAGATAACATAGGCCAGATCTGTTGATGTAGCAACAGATGTATTGACATCCGGATAACGGTTCAGTGTTGTATGCCACCAATCAGCCTTATCTATACCTACTATTGCCGCACCCGTATCCAGATCAGCTAATAACGTGGTATGTACTTCATTGGTTAAGACTACACGCGCCTTCGTGTCTGACAGGATATAAGTCAGCCTGTCTGCCGGATATCCCGGATCCATTGGTACGTAAGCCCCTCCTGATTTCAACACACCCAGTATCGCCATCAGCATATATTCAGAACGATCCAGGCACAGCGCTATCAGCTCATTCCGCTCAATCGCGTAGCTATCCCGCAGGTAAGCTGCCAGCTGGTTGGCTTTTGTATTCAATGCGGCGTAAGTCAGCTGTACCCCTTCATACACTACAGCAATACGATCCGGCGTACGGGCAGCCTGCTCTTCAAACAGCTGATGCCATGTCTTATCTGCAGCGTATGTTTTTGTTGTATCGTTCCAGGTATAAATCAAATCCTGGTGTTGGTCAGCCGACAGATAAGTAAGCCCGGCGACAGTAATCGCTGCGTTGTCTGCCAGCTGGCCTATGAGCAGCTCCATACCTGACAATAACTGCCCGGCCATGGATTCGCTGATCAACTCACCCGCATATTTTAATCCAATGCTCAGTACATTACCCTGCTCTGCCGCCACTACGCCCAGTGGATAATCCAGCTTTTCTATACTACTCCGTAACCGGATCGACACACCTTCTCCGCTACCTGTAGGAACAGGATAGTTTTCATAGATAAATAAACTGTTGAACAAACGTTCCCCACCCTGCTGCAGTTTACCTAAACTCACATCACTGCGGCTGTTCACTTCATTGATATCGGCCTGTAATGCTTTAATCGCAGCAACGACACTGATATCCTTATGCTCCAGAATAACAGGCAGCGTATTGATGTATAAACCTACTGACTGTTCGATGTCGTCTATCGGCAGGTTACGGCCGGAAACAGTCATACCCACTATGGTGGTACTGCTATTGCCATACACACTCAACTGCTTGTGCCAGCAATATTGCAACACCGCATTCAGTGTAAAGCCATGAGTAGCACATAAGGCTTTCAAGGCCAGGTAATGCGCATGACCGATTACCAGGAACTGTTCCTTCGGCTGCAGTACATGCCGGTAATCAGACAAACTGATATGTCCCTGTTCCGGCCGCAACAGGCTGCTCAGGTCTTCCCGGTCCGTGAACGCTCCTACATAAGATTGCCAGTAAGACAGGTTATCTTCCCGATGTGATTGCAGGTATTGCTGAGACAAAACATAACTGCGATCTTCCTGTATCAACACCTGTTCTCCTTTCAGCAGTTGTCCGTAAACACCGTGTACATAGTTCAGCAGCAACGGGGTGCTCCAACCATCCAGCATCGCATGATGATTACTGAAGATGCAGGTATAACTATTAACACCGCGTTTTACAAGATATATCCGGAACAGGTTACCGGCTGCCAGGTCGAAGACTTCGGACTGATCAGCAGTGGATAGTTCACTCAGGTAAGCTTCCTGCGCAGCTGCTTCCTGCTCACTGATATCGGTATAACGCCAGTCTAACTGACCTGTTTTATCAATGATCTGCACCAGGGCCTCTTCCCATCCCAAACGTTGACGTAACACCGGATAACGCTGTTGTGCGTATATCCATGCCTGTTGCAGTAACGATGCATCTATCGCTTCATTATAATCCCATGCTAACTGCACCCGATAGGCATTATCTCTATCTCCCTGACTCAAGGCATGGTAGATAAATCCTTCCTGCAGGCTGCCCGCCAGGTATACTCCACTGATCTCTCGTTCTGACTGCAAGTCAGCCAGATAATCTGCGGATACAATATGATCGACATCGCTCACCGTTAAGTAATGGCGGGTAGCAGCTGACAAAGTAACAATCATTTCTTCCAGGGCATGTTGATAACCCGCTGCCAGCCTGGTTAATACCTCCTCCGTTACATAACCACCTATACTGAACTGTAGCTGTCCATCGATCACCAACCCATTGATATTGATCAGCTGCGCATCCTTGTTTCCTGCTCCGATTGTAACACCGCTAAACTCATTACTGATACTCCAGCTATTGCCGCTGCCGGACGTTTGATTATCAAACTGACCCAGGTAGTTAAAGCTGATCAGGGGCAATGATGCCTGATTATACCCAAACAAAACCCCATATCCAATACCGTTGGCCGGTATGCCACGCAGCATTTCCTTCGCAGCGATGATGTTGTCACCAGCATCTCTGCCGCTGGTAATAATCTCCACCGGATACATGGTGGTAAACCAACCGGTCGTACGGCTAATATCAATATTGGCAGACAGCTCTTCCCGGCCATGCCCTTCCAGCAACACATGATGCCGATCCAGGCCTGTCACCTGTGACAAGGCAACTCCCAGGGCACTTAATAAAAGATCATTGATCTGTGTATTATAAACATGGCTGGTATGATGCAGCAACAGGTCTGTATGATAGCGATCCAGGGACAGCGACCTGCCAGTGGCCTGTGGAACAGACAACGCCCGTAAAGCGGCATTACCTGTTGCGATGCCTGCCATTACCTGTTGCCAGTAGGTGTATTCCGATACCTGATAGGTGGGTAATGTGGTGTAGGATGCCAGTAAATTAACCCATTGGCGATAACTACTGCCTTTATCGCCCAAGATGGTAGTACCGGAGATAGCTGACAGCGCAACGCTATCTGTAATACCCGATAAATACTGGTAAATCTTTTCCAGATCCTCCGTGATAATGCGCCAGCTGACAGCATCTATCAACAGGTGATGCACGGCGAAAAATATTCGCGCCTGACCGTCTTCATACCCTTCTACATAACTGATCTGCCATAATTTATCACCATAAATATCAAATCCACTTTGCCATTGCGTCAGCAAGGAGGACAATTCCTCCTTATTATCCAGGCTATGCACGTCCAGGTAGTGAAGATCAGCTACTGTTACTGCTTCCCCGTAATATTGTATTCCTTCCCGGTTATAGCGCAAACGCAACGTATCGTGCCGGTCCAGGAGCTTCATAACCGCATGCTCCAGTAACACTTTATTCAACACCGGTACCTTGATCACAAACGACTGATTCCAATGGTGATATTCCGGTAACCACCCTTCCTGCACCTGTGCAAAGAATAAAGCCTGAACAGGCAACAGGCCTACTACCCCTGTCAGTACACCCTGTTCTGTATGCAGTTGTACTTCCTGCTGGATAGCCACGGCTACGACGTTGGTATATAATGCTGCAATGGTCCGGTAACGGAAAACATCCTTTATACTAACGTGTATACCTAAACGTTGCCGTAAGCGGCTTACCAACTGAATACTGATAATACTATCACCACCCAAACGGAAGAAATCATCATGAATACCGATTTTACCACTATGCATCCCCAACACCTGGCCGAATATTTCACACATCAATGCTTCTGTTGTATTCTCAGGGGCCTGGTAGTTATCTGTATCCGTCAACACAGGATCAGGGAGTGCCTGACGATCCAGCTTACCATTGATGGTCAGTGGCAATACATCCAGCTGTACCAATGCTGCCGGTAGCATATATTCCGGCAGATAATCACCCAAATAATTCAATATTACTTCCTCATTCAATACCTCATTTGCTACATAGTATCCCACGAGGTATTTACCCTGACCAGCTGCCGTGTCTTTTGCCAAAACAACTGTTTGGTGAATACCCGGGAATGATGCCAGGCAGCTTTCTATCTCCCCTGTTTCTATACGATATCCCCTTATCTTCACCTGGAAGTCATTACGGCCGATATATTCAATGTTACCATCCGGTAAATACCTTACCAAATCTCCTGTTCTATAGAGGCGATCATTATCATGCACCTGTTTTTGTGCTTCCTTCCGGAAAGGATTTGCTATAAAACGTTCGCCAGTGAGTGCCGGCTGATTTAAATAACCTCTTGCCACGCCGGCGCCACCGATATATAATTCACCGATAGCTCCCAATGGTACCGGGTTACGGTAACGATCCAGTATATAAACAAGGGTATTCGCCACCGGACGACCAATACTATTTGTATGCATTCCCACATTTACCAGGGAGGTAACGGTCGTTTCTGTAGGACCGTATTCGTTGATCAATGCATAGCGGTCACTTTTCAAACGTTCTGCCAATGATGCTTTCAAATGCTCCCCTCCGGAGATCAGTCTTTTCAGCGATCGTACCTCATCAAAAGCATATTGTTCGAGGAAAGAAGGGGTGCTATGAATATGCGTCACCTGCTGTTCATTCAATACGGCATAGAATGTTGCAGCATCTTCCCACGCCATTTTTTTAACCAGCAACAACTTATAACCATACAGCAACGCCAGTAACAGCTGTTCTACGGATGCATCAAATACATAGCTGGCGAGTTGTAGTATCACTTCTTCCCCACCCATGTTATATTTTCCATGCAGATCAGCTATAAAGTTTGTTACATTACGATGCTCCACCATTACCCCTTTCGGCTTACCGGTAGTACCACTGGTATAAATAATGTAGGCCAGGTCTGATATCTTACCATTATCAGGTTTATTATAAACAGGATAATGATGTAATGGAAAATCTTCCCGGTCTATGTACGCAATATTTATGTTTGTAGTGGCAGCAATCGTTGACAATGTGGTGGCATGTATGCCATTCGTCAACATCACTTTGGTACGCGTATCTGTCAGCAGATAGGTAATACGCGACGCGGGATATGCAGGATCTATCGGCACATAAGCCCCTCCAGCCTTTAACACAGCCAGTATGGCGATCAGCATATATTCGGAGCGGTCAAGACATAATCCTACCAATTCATCCGGTTGAATGGCATACGTTTCCTCCAGGTACCTTGCCAATTGATTTGCTTTTTCATTCAGCGCAGCATAGGTCAATACCTTATCTTCATATACAACGGCTATCCGATCCGGCGTAGCAGCCGCCTGTGCTTCAAATAACTGATGTACTGTTTTATCAGCAGGCAATGCACTTCCTGTTTCATTCCATGTATGAATGATTTGCTCGTATGCAGCAGTATTGAGGTGAGCAAGTGTACTTACTGTAACATCCGGGTTATCGGTCAGCTGGGTGATGATTAACATCATACCATCCAATAATTGCGTAATGATTTCCTCACTGAATAATTCACCCGCATATTTCAACTCCAGAAAAACGCCCGCTCCTTGTTCTCCGGCCATAATACTCAAAGGATAATCCAGCTTCTCTACACTTCCATGGAAGTGTATACCCAGATTATCTTCTCCTTCTTCTGCAGCAACAGGTACCGGGTAATTTTCATAAACAAACAGGGTATTAAACAGCCGGTCCCCCCCCTGCTGTAATTTCCCGAGGCTGATGTTACTATGGCTGTTTACGTCATTAATACGGGACTGTAAACCTTTGATGGCTGCAATGATGCTCACATCTTCATGTTCCAGTATAACAGGTAAGGTATTAATGTATAAACCTACTGATTGTTCAATATTATCTATCGGCAGATTACGGCCGGAGACCGTCATTCCCACAACAGTCGTATTACTGTTACCGTATAAGCTCAATTGTTTGTGCCAGCTATATTGCAATACCGCATTCAGGGTAAAACCATAGGTAGTACACAAGGATTTCAGGACCTCATACTGTGCTCCGGTTATTTGCAGATATTGCTTTTGCTGCTGCAGAATACGCCTGTGATCGGATAAGTTGATGTGTTTTTTTTCCGGTCGCAACAAACTGCTTAAGTCTTCGCGGTCTGTTATTTTGTCCACTGTAGATTGCCAGTGCGCGATATTCTCTTCCCGATGCGATTGCAGGTAAGCCTGTGTCTGCGCATAACTATTATCTTCCTGTATGCTTATCTGTTTTCCTTTACGCAGCTGTAAATAAATCGTATGCACTTCGTTTAGCAGCACCGGCATGCTCCATCCATCCAGTATCACGTGATGGTTGCTAAAAATAAAAGTATAACTGGCGGCAGCACGTTTTACAACGTATAACCGTAGCAGATGGCCTGCTGCGAGATCAAATAATTCAGACCGGTCTGCGGCAAACAGGTATTTCATATAGGCGGCCTGTTCTCCTTCCGGTCTCTCACTGATATCTGAATAACGCCAGTCCAGCTGAGCGGTTTTGTCAATCACCTGCACCAGTGCGTCGTCCCATCTGAAACGCAGTCGTAAGGCAGGATGGCGTTGTTGTGCATATTTCCAGGCCTGCTGTAATAACGACACCTCCAATGGATGGTTATAATCCCATGAAATCTGTACCCGGTAAGCATCATCTACTTCTCCCTGACTCAAGGCATGGTAGATAAAGCCCTCCTGCAGACTATTCGCCAGGTACACAGCACTGATTTCTTTTTCCTCCTGTATAGCTGCCAGATAATCTGCAGCAATAATGTGACCGGCATCGCTCGCTGTTAAATAACTCCGCTCTATCCCGGAGAGAGAAACAACTACCTCTTCCAATATACGCTGATAACCTGTTGCCAAAGTGGTCATGGCATCCGCACTAAAGTGGCCTTCTATGCTAAATTGCAGCTGGCCATCGATTATCCACCCGCTAATGCTCATCAGGTGATGGCCGCTGTTATTGGCCCCCACTTGTACCCCACTGTATTCACTACTGATATACCAGCTATCTCTCCCTGCCTCTTCCTGTTTATCAAACTGACCCAGGTAGTTAAAAACAATACGTGGCAATGAAGACAGGTCATAGCCGAATAATGCGCCATAGCCAATCCCATTGGCTGGTATGCCACGCAACATTTCCTTGGCGGCTATAATATGCGCGCCATAATCGGTGCCTGTTGTCACTATTTCCACCGGATACATGGTGGTAAACCAACCAGTGGTACGGGTAATGTCAATAGCTTCAGACAACAGCTCACGGCCATGTCCTTCCAGCAGAATATGATGCCGTTCAAGTCCCGTTATCTGTGATAACGCTACCCCTAAAGCACTTAATAAAATATCATTGATCCTGGTATTGTAAACATGGTTTGTATGCCGCAACAACAAACTGGTCAGTTTCGTATTCAGCGACAAGGTCACCTGGCTTACTTCATGGACAGCCAACGCTTCCAGGGATACATTACTGGTTACAACACCAGCCTGTACATCCGACCAGTAACCATACTCTGTTGGCTGATACAATGGTAATGTATTATACCCTGCCACCAATGCTGACCATTGACGATAACTACTTCCCTTATTACCTAAAACACTGGACACATCAGCATCCCGCCATGCAGCGTTGCCGGTAATACCAGTTAAATAAGTGTATATTTTTTCCAGATCTTCACTGAGAATACGCCAGCTGACCGTATCTATCAACAAGTGATGCACGGCAAAAAATATCCGCGCACGGCCATCAGCATACCCCTCCAGGTAACCAATCTGCAACAATTTATCGCCGTATATATCAAAATCACTTTGCCATTGCGTCAATAATGCTGTCACCGCGTCTTCTCCTTCCAGCGAGCGGATATCCAGGTAACGAAGGTCCGCAGTGGCTACTTTCCCGCTATATTGTTGTACACCATTCCGGGTATAGCGTAGTCTTAATCCATCATGATAATTCAACAGCTTAACCACTGCATGTTCCAGCAGCTCCCGGTTGAGTACCGGTACATTGATGAGGAAAGACTGATTCCAATGATGGTAATCATTCAACACCCCTTCTTTCATCTGCGCAAAGAACCAGGACTGTATAGGTAATAATCCCACCTCTTCCGACAACACGCCCTGTTCTGTTTTCAACTGTACTTTTTCCTGATCAGCGCCCGCAATCACATGCGTATAGATGGCGGCAATAGTCCGGTAATGGAAGATGTCATCCAAACTAACGTGAATACCGGTACGCTGTCTTAAACGGCTCACCAGTTGAATACTGATGATACTGTCTCCTCCCAAATGGAAGAAATCATCATGAATACCAATCTTAGCGCCCTCCATGCCCAGCAACTCACCAAAGATTTCACACATCATCTCTTCTATGGCATTTCCCGGCGCCTGATAGCTCTCTGTATCTGTAAAGGCAGGATCCGGGAGTGCTCTCCGATCCAGCTTACCATTGAGTGTCAATGGCAATTTGTCCAGATGTATCAGCACCGCAGGCACCATATATTCCGGCATGGAAGCTCCCAGGTATTCCCGCAGGGCACTTTCATCCAGGGCTTCTTCCGCTACATAATACCCTACCAGGTATTTTCCTTCACCAGACAATGCATCCTTCGCTACTACCACTGCTTGTTTGATGTCCGCATATGTAGACAACCGGTATTCTATCTCTCCCAGTTCAATACGATAGCCTCGCAGTTTTACCTGGAAGTCGTTACGACCCATATATTCGATGTTCCTATCCGCGACATAACGCACCAGGTCACCGGTTTTATAAAGCCGGGCATTTACGCCGGCTTGTTCTTCCGCTGCAGTCCGGAATGGATTTACGATAAAACGTTCCTCCGTTAATGCAGGCAGGTTCAAATAACCCTGCGCCACGCCTGCTCCGCCGATGTACAATTCTCCTACTGCTCCTACCGGTACCGGGTGCAACTGGCTATCCAGTACATATACAGTCGTATTGGCAATGGGGCGGCCAATCGGAATAACGCCCGAAGTAATGGTTTCATAATCGTTACACAGGTAGGCGGTCGCGAAAGTGGTACTTTCTGTAGGTCCGTAACCATTCACCAATTTCACCCGGCCCTGGCGGTCCATCAACCGTTGCACGTGTGCATAAGACAACTGCTCTCCGCCTGCCACTATATATTTCAGTTGATCCAGGCAGGATAATTCTTCATCCACCAGTGTGTGAAATAAAGAGGTCGTGATAAAACAGATGGTGATACGATTATCCGTTATGACCCTTTCCAGCACATTCAAATCAAGGAATACATCTTTACGGGCTATTATCAGTGTAGCGCCATTCAGCAGAGCGCCGAAAATATCAAATACGGAGCCATCAAAAGCATAGTTAGCAATACCTAATACTTTATCGTCCGGCTCAAAAGAAACATAATCCACATTTTTCACCAGGCGGCTCACGCTATGCTGCGGCACCATTACACCTTTAGGCATACCCGTTGTTCCGCTCGTATACATGACATAAGCCAGGCTGTTGCCATTACCGGCAGCTGCGGGATCAGTAACCGCATAGGTAGCTATTGTTGCTTCAAATACGGTACTATCAATACAGGTAACGTGCGTTGTGGTGTAGGCCGTAATCCAGTTCAGCTTATCTTCATACACTTCATTGGTTAATACCACCTTGGTATTTGTATCAGCGAGAATATAACCAATCCGATCGTCCGGATAAGCTACATCCACCGGTACATAGGCTCCTCCTGCTTTCAACACCCCCAGTATCGCAATCAGCATATATGCTGATCTATCCAGATACAATGCTACCAGTTCATCCGGCTGAATGGCATAGGTTGTCCGCAGATAGGCTGCCAGTTGGTTGGCACGGGTATTCAGTTCACCATAAGTCAGCTGTACATCTTCATATATTACAGCAATTTTATCAGGCGTGGCTGCGGCGTAAGCTTCGAATATCCGGTGGAGCGTACTATCTGCCGGATAGGCTTTCGTAGTATCATTCCAGTTATAGACAATTTCACGGTGCTGTTCTTCAGACAGGTAAGATAATGCAGTAGTTGCTACGGCTGTATTATCCGTCAGTTGTTTGATGATCTGTGCGATCCCGGATAAAAGCTGTGCAGCCATTTTTTCACTGATCAGCTCACCGGCATACTTTAGTCCTACTTTAATACCAGCTCCCTGTTCAGCTGCCATCAGTCCCAGCGGATAATCCAGTTTGTCTTTATTGCTAAGGAACTGTAACGATAGTCCTGCTTCTTCATCTGAAGTTTCTGCAGGAATAGGATAGTTCTCATATACAAAAAGGCTGTTAAATAAACGGTCGCTACCCAGTTGTAGCCTACCCAGATTTACATCACTCCGGCTGTTTGCTTCATTAATAGCAGCCTGTAACACTTTAATAGCGGCGATCACGCTGGTATTTTCATGATGCAGGATAACAGGCAGGGTATTGATATAGAAGCCTACAGACTGTTCTATATCATCTATTGCCAGGTTACGTCCCGATACCGTCATCCCAACAACAGTAGTCGTACTGTTGCCATATAAGCTCAATTGTTTATGCCAGCAGTATTGCAACATTGCACTCAGTGTAAAACCATGAACTGTGCAAAGTGATTTAAGGGTTTCATATTGCTCTCCATTGATGGATATAAATTGCTCCCGGGGTTGTTGGATATACCGGTAAGCAGCAAGACTCACATGCCGTTGTTCCGGTTGCAGCAGGCTGCTTAAATCCTCCGGCTCTGCTAACTGGCCTACATAAGATTGCCAGTATGCCATATTATCTTCCCGGTGAGATTGCAGATATTGCTGTGTCAGCGTATAGCTTTTATCTTCCGTTATTACAACGGGTTGTCCTTTACGTAACTGTAAGTACACAGTATGTACGGCATTCAGTAACAACGGCATACTCCAACCATCCAGAATAGCATGATGGTTACTAAAAATACAGGTATAGCTATCCACCCCACGTTTTACCAGGTATAACCGCATCAGATTACCTGCAGCCAAATCAAATGCCTCCGTTCTGTCTGTCGCCGACAAGCGTTCCAGATAAACTTCCTGCAGGGATACGCCCTGATCGCTCACATCTGTATATCGCCAATCCAAATAACCTGTCTTATCAACAATCTGTATCAATGCTTCTTCCCATCCAAAACGTAATCTTAATGCAGGATAACGTTGTTGCACGTATACCCATGCCTGTTGCAGCAACGATACATCCAATACCTGATTATAGTTCCACGACAACTGCATCCGGTAAGCATCATCCAGCTCTCCCTGGCTCACGGCATGGTAAATAAATCCTTCCTGCAGACTGTTGGCGAGGTAAACGCCCGTAATTTCCTTTGTTACCTGTAGCCTGGACAGGTAGTTTTCAGATATAATATGGTCTATATCACTTATGGTTAAATAGCTACGGGTAGCACCAGACAGGAAACCAATGACGTCTTCCAGCGCACGCTGATAATTTGCCGCCAGTGCAGTCAGTGCAACATCCGTGAGATAACCATTGATAGTAAACCGTAATTGCCCATCTATTACCCCTCCATTGATGTTGATCAGATGGTGATCTTTATTTTCCAAACCAATTGATCCGCCGGCAGCATCGCTGCTGATATACCAATTATCGCGGCCCGCTACCTCCTGTTTATCAAACTGACCCAGGTAATTAAAGCTGATACGTGGCAGGAAGGAAAGCTTGTATCCATATAAGGCCCCATAGCCGATACCGTTAGCAGGTATACCCCGTAACATCTCCTTCGCGTTTTTGATATTCGCTTCATAGTCCTCTCTTCTCGTAACAATTTCTACAGGATACATACTGGTGAACCAACCAATGGTACGGGTAATATCAATCGCAGCAGATAATTCTTCCCGGCCGTGTCCTTCCAGCAATACATGATGCCGGTCGAGGCCTGTTAATTGCGACAGGGCTATACCCAGGGCACTCAATAAAATATCGTTAATCTGTGTATTATAAACATGGCTGACCTTACGTAGTAACAAACTGGTATCTTCCCGGTTCAACCATAACGACACGCTACCTGATTGCACAGCAGATAAGGCTACCAGTGCAGCATTACTGGCCGGTATGCCTCCCTGTATCTTTGACCAATACGTATATTCTGTTGCCTGACAAACTGGTAATGTATGATATGCAGATACCAACGAAGACCACTGCCGATAGCTGCTTTTTTTATCCCCTAAAACAGCAGTAGCAGCGATAGTTCCCAGGGCCGTCTTATCAACTACACCAGCCAGGTAATGGTAGATCTTCTCCAGGTCTTCCGTGAGAATACGCCAGCTGACAGTATCTATCAGCAGGTGATGTACGGCTATATAAATACGGGCACTGCCATCTGCATAACCTTCCAGGTAACCAAACTGCAACAGTTTACCCCCGTAAATATCAAAGTCTTGCTGCCACTGCGTCAGTAAGGCCGGTAATGCCGCTTCCTGTTCAAGTGTGCGGATATCCAGGCAGCGAAGATCAACCGCCGCGATGGCATCTCCATAATACTGCCCCCCTGCATCTGTATAGCGTAACCGCAAGGCATCATGATAGTTGATCAATTTCACCAATGCCTGTTCCAGCAATGTTTTATCCAGGGCAGGCACCTGGATCAGGAAAGCATGATTCCAATGATGAGGATTAGCCAGCACCCCTTCTGACACCTGGTCAAAAAACCATGACTGTACCGGTAATAAGCCTACCTCTCCTGATAATATGCCCTGTTCCGTTTCAATCTGTACCTGTTGTGCAGCAGATACCGCCATCACATTGGTGTAGAGTGCCGCAATGGTCCGATAACGGAAAATATCCTTCACACTTACGTGAATGCCTGTACGTTGTCTTAACCGGCTTACCAGCTGAATACTAATAATACTATCTCCTCCCAACCGGAAGAAGTCATCATGAATACCAATCTTGCCGCCGTCTATACCCAGGATCTGACCAAACACCTCACACATCATTAACTCTGTAGCGTTCTCCGGTGCCTGATAGTTATCATCATCTGTGAATTGCGGATCAGGCAGCGCACTACGATCCAGCTTACCATTGATCGTAAGCGGCAACATCGTTATATGCACCAATACAGCCGGCACCATATAGTCCGGCAGATAAGCCCCCAGGTAGCTTAACAGCGTCTCCTGTGGGAAAGGTTCATCGGCCACATAATACCCTACCAGGTATTTACTTTGCCCGGCAGCCGATTCTTTCGCCAGTACAACTGTTTGCCGAATGCCTTCATAAGATAACAACCGGCTTTCTATCTCTCCGGTTTCTATACGATAACCCCGAATCTTCAACTGGAAGTCGTTACGACCCAGGTATTCTATATTACCATCCGCCACATAGCGCACCAGGTCACCCGTCTTATATAATCGGGCATTCCGGTTATTTGCTTTCTCGGCAGCTGTCTGGAAAGGATTGGCAACAAATCGTTGTGCCGTCAGCGTAGCCTGGTTCAGGTAACCACGTGCTACACCCGCACCACCCAGATACAATTCTCCTACTGCACCTACCGGTACCGGTTTCCCGTAATGATCCAGCACATATGCAGTAGTATTGGCTATCGGACGACCAATCAGGTGCGTATCTCCATCTTGGATCTGCTTACCGGTGGCGTAAATACTCGCCTCCGTTGGTCCATAATAGTTATACAACCGCGTATAAGAAGACCAGTATTGGCCCGTTTCCTGATCACAGGGCTCTCCTGCGTAGATAATCGCCTGTAATGCCGGATAAGCTATCCGTGGCAATACCGCCAGCATAACAGGCGGCAGGTATACATAGGCGATACCGTTAGATAACAGGTAATCACTGATACCGGTAGCATCCCGGCGGATCGCTTCACTTAAGAGGTGTAATTCATTGCCATACAGCAATGCACTGAATATTTCGGATACAGATACATCAAATACATACGAAGTGTAGGCCGCAATCTTCGCCCCTTCGCTATCGCCATAGGCCGAACGGATGGCTTGTACCGTATTGACTACACCACCTTGTTCCACCATCACTCCCTTAGGCATCCCCGTAGTACCGCTGGTATAAATAACATAGGCCAGCTGGTTGGCAGTTGCACCGGCGTGTAAGTTCTCCGTAGCATAGCCAGCGAAGACGTCGCTATCTACACAGCAGGTGGCGATGGAAGTATCTGCCGTAAGAGACGCCAGTTTTTCAATATGCCGGCTGTTCGTCAATACAACTTTGGTATGCGTATCTGAAAGAATATAGTTGATACGGTCGTCGGGATAGGCGGTATCCACCGGTACATAAGCGCCACCGGCTTTTAATACACCCAGCATAGCAATCAGCATATGCACCGAACGATCCAGACAAAGCACCACCAGTTCATCCGGCTGAATGGTATAGGTTTGCTGCAGGTAAGCTGCCAATTGATTGGCTTTGGCATTCAGCTCTCCGTACGTCAGTTGCGTATGCTCATGCACTACGGCTATCCGATCCGGCGTTTGGGCTGCCTGTTCTTCAAATAGCTGTTGCAGCGACTTATCCGTCACATATGTGGCGGCCGTGTCATTCCAACCATGTATCACCACTTCATACCCTATGGCATCCAGATAACGAATGGCGCTGACTTTTGTACTGTGCTGATCTGCCGCTTTCAGGGAAGACAGCTGCGTCAGTATCTCTTTATAAGTTTGGATATAAGCATGAATGGTAGCTGGTTCAAAAAGACCAGTTGCATAGTTAAATATTCCCTGTACTTCTTCTCCGCTATCATCCAGCATGGTGGTCAGGTCATACTTGGCAATAGTTTGTATCTGATCACTGGTGTATTGTGTAAACAATTGATTATCCGACACCATCTCTGCACCAAAGTGCTGTACACTGAACAATACCTGGAAAACAGGATGACGGGAAGTATCCGGTTCCACTTGCAGCTCATCCACCAGCTTCTCAAATGGCAGATCCTGATGCAACTGTGCAGCTATCACCGAAGCGCCTACCTGCCGGATAAAATCCACCAGCGTCTGCTCTCCGTCTATCTCTTCCCGTAAGGCCAGCGTATTTACAAAGAAGCCAATCAGGTCTGCTATCTCTCCATAATGACGGTTAGAGACCGGGCTACCCACTACTATATCCTGCTGATTACTGTAACTGCTCAATAACAAATAATAACCACTCAACAACAAACTATACATACTTACTTCCAAATCCCGTGATACCGCCCGTAAGTCGTCAGTGATAGCCTTATCTATGCTAAATGAAATATCCGCCCCTGCATAACTGATCTGGGCCGGTCTTGGCTGATCAGTTGGCAGGTACAATGTTTCATAACCGGTCAAACGGCCGTTCCAATAAGACAACTGTTGATCCAACACGCTACCTGTCAGGTAATCGCGCTGCCATAGTGCAAAATCTTTGTATTGTAATGGTAAGACAGGCAACACGTAGTTATCCGTCTTTTCGCCCGCAGCAGATGCCGCATGATAAGCATAGTTGTTTCCCAATTCACGCAGCAGAATGTCCGTGGACCATCCATCAAAAGCAATGTGATGTAATACAATACTCAGATAATACGTAGCTGGTGCTCCGGCAGTATGCAGGGTATAAAGGTTCAGCAGTACAGGATACTCTTTATCCAGTTTAAAAATATGACTGGCTGCTGCCGCCAGTGCTGTTTCCAGCTCATCGTTGCTGAATAATTCTTTCGTTGTGATGGATAAAGGATATACCTGATCATCCATTACCTGCTGATAACTGTTACCTGATGCACTGGTGTGAATCAGTGTTCTCAGTATTTCGTGCCGGTGAACAATATCACGTAATGCCGGTATCAGGTACTTTATCTCTACTGCTGCCTGCAGTTGCAGCACGATCGGAATATTATAGGCGTGACTACCTCCTTCATAATTTTCGATAAACCATAACCGTTCCTGCGCAAAGGATAATAACTGTTCCTGTGGTGCAGATACCGGTGCTGCAGTTATATGTACCTGGTTGTCTTTACCAGACAATAACCAGGTCGCTAATTTCCTGATTGTACGGTAAGTGAAAAGTACAGATACATTCACCTGTGTGTGCAATTCCTTATTCAGCCGGTTTATTAGTCGGATAGCCAGGATACTATTACCACCCAGCCGGAAGAAGTCATCCTGCACACTAATCGTGGCTGCGTCCAGGCCTAATGCAGCACCAAAGATTTCGCACAAGGTAGTTTCCGTAATATTCTGTGGCGCTTCATAGCGGTTGGTATCCGTAAACTGCGGATCAGGCAATGCCCGGCGATCCAGCTTACCATTGAGGGTCAATGGTAGTTTGTTCAGGTGTACCAGTACTGCCGGCACCATATAATCCGGCATGGTCGTTTTCAGGTGATCCAGCAGCGCTTGCTCATTCAAAACGGTATCTGATACATAGTAGCCTACAAGATAGTTGCCTTCACCAGACAGAGAATTTTTCACCAATACCACGGCCTGCTTCACACCTGTATAAGCGGATAACCTGCTTTCTATTTCACCCAGCTCCATCCGATAACCACGCAGCTTCACCTGGAAGTCGTTACGACCAATATATTCGATATTACCATCTGCCACGTAGCGCACCAGGTCGCCGGTCTTATAAAGCCGGGCATTGGCGCCGGCTACCTGTTCTTCCGCGGTCCGGAACGGATTCAAGATAAAACGTTCGGCCGTTAATGCCGGCTGGTTCAGGTAACCACGGGCTACGCCTGCACCACCCAGGTACAGCTCACCCACTGCTCCTACAGGCACCGGGTAATGATGACGATCCAATATATAAGCGGTAGTATTGGCTATCGGGCGACCGATTGGAATCACACCCGTCACCAGCGCCGCATAATCATTACATTGGTAGGTCGTCGCAAAGGTGGTGCTCTCCGTTGGGCCGTAACCGTTGACCAGTTTCACCCGGCCATTTCGCGCCATTAGCCGTTGCACATGTGTATAGGACAGTTGCTCGCCGCCCGCTACAATATATTTCAGCTCATGCAGACAAGACAATTGTTCATCTACCAGCGTATGGAATAAGGAAGTGGTAATAAAACAAATGGTGATCTGGTTATCGATGATCACATTTTCCAGCTGCTTCAGATCCAGCGATACCTCCTTACCAGTGATAACCAGGGTGGCGCCGTTCAGCAGGGCGCCGAAGATATCAAATACCGATCCGTCGAAAGCATAGTTCGCGATACCCAGCACTTTATCGGTCGCATCAAATGATACATAATCTACGTTTTTCACCAGACGGCTCACACTATGCTGTTCTACCATCACTCCTTTAGGCATACCCGTAGTACCACTTGTGTACATCACATAGGCCAGGTGATGGCCATTAACCGTACTTACCGGATCTGTGATCCCGTAGTCTGCAAATGCTACGGCAAATGCAACACTATCAATATTCGTGACAGCAATAGCTTTATCCTCCTTGATCGACGCCAGTTTAGCTGCATACACCTCATTGGTTAACACAACTTTGGCTTGGGTATCAGATAGGATATAATCAACCCGGTCATCCGGATAGGCGATATCGATCGGCACATAAGCACCACCAGCTTTCAACACGCCCAGTATGGCGATCAGCATATGTTCCGAGCGATCCAGGTAGAGTGCTACCAAATCATCCGGCTGAATAGTATATACTTCCTTCAGATAACCAGCCAGCTGGTTGGCACGGGCATTCAGTTCACCATAAGTCAGCCGGATATCTCCATACACCACTGCTTCCTGATCCGGTGCAGCTGCTGCATAGGATTCGAATAACCGGTGCAGGGCCATATCTGCCGCATATGTTTTCGTGGTATCGTTCCAGTTATAAATCAGTTGCTGGTATTGCCCCACAGACAGATGAGAAAGTTCATGGGCGTTTATATCATTATTCGCCGTCAGTTGGGTAATGATCAGCTCCATACCTGCTAACAGCTGCGCCACCATTTCTTCACTGATCAACTCTCCCGCATACTTTATTCCGATGCTGAGTTGCTGCTCGTGCTCCGCAGCTACTACTCCCAGCGGATAATCCAGTTTTTCTATGCTTTTACCGAATGAAATGGACATACCATCCCCATTACCGGTAGGAACAGGATAGTTTTCGAATACAAACAAGCTATTAAACAAGCGCTCACCACCTGTTTGCAGCTTACCCAGATTTACATTACTGCGGCTGTTTACCTCATTAATAGCTGCCTGTAAATCTTTAATAGCTGCCAGTACACTGGTCGCCTCATGTTCCAGGATAACCGGTAAAGTATTAATATACAAACCTACCGATTGTTCTATATCGTCCACAGGCAGGTTACGGCCGGATATGGTCATACCTACTACCGTGGTACTACTGTTGCCATAAAGACTCAGTTGTTTATGCCAGCAGTATTGCAGTACCGCATTTAAGGTGAAGCCATAGGTAGCACATAGTGTTTTTAGCCTGGTATACTGTATGGCATCGATCAGCCGCAATTGTTGCTGCGGCTCCAGGATATGCCGGTAATCGGATAAGCTGATATGTCGTTTTTCCGGACGCAGCAGACTGCTTAAATCTTCCCGATCAGTTAACCGGCTAACGTAAGACTGCCAGTAAGCCGTATGATCGTCCCGGTGCGCAAGCAGGTATTGCTGGGCAGCTATGTAGCTGCTATCTTCCTGTATCTTTATCGCTTCCCCTTTCTCCAGCTGTACATATATGGCATGTACCTCATTGAGCAACAGCGGCATGCTCCAGCCATCCAGGATCGCATGATGATTACTGAAGATGAAAGTGTAGTGCTGCGCGCTCCGTTTTATTACGTATAGTCGTAACAGATGGCCGGCTGACAAATCAAACATTTCAGACCGATCGGCAGCGGATAATTGTTCCAGGTATGCTTCCTGCGCTGCCGTATCCCGATCACTCACATCTGTATAGCGCCAGTCTAAACGTCCTTGTTTATCGATGATCTGTACCAGCTCCTCATCCCATGCAAAACGTAACCGTAATACCGGATAACGTTGCTGCGCATAGCTCCACGCCTGTTGCAGTAAACCTACATTCACCGCATAACGATAATCCCAGGATAGCTGTACCCGGTAAGCATCATCTACCGCTGCCTGACTCAAGGCGTGGTAGATAAATCCTTCCTGCAGGCTATTCACAGCATACACCCCGCTGATCTCCTGCGTTGCCTGCAGCCGCGACAGATAATCTGCCGTAACAAGATGACCGGTATCACTGGCGGTTAAATAACTGCGATCTGCTGCTGATAAATAAACGATGATATCCTCCAGTGCCTGTTGATAGCTGGCTGCCAATGCATCCAACCTATCGGATGCCAGGTAACCATGCATACCAAACTGTAACCGGCCATTGATAATCCGCCCATTGATGTTGATCAGCGGATGACTGCCATTGGCAGCACCAACCATTACGCCACTGTGTTCATTACTGATATACCAGTTGCTTACTCCGGCTGTTTCCTGCTGGTCAAATTGACCCAGGTAGTTAAAGCTGATGCGGGGCAGCAAGGACAGGTCATATCCGAACAACACCCCATAGCCGATACCGTTAGCAGGTATACCACGCAGCATTTCCTTGGCAGCCACTATATGAGCGCCATAATCATCGCCCGCAGTCTCCAGCGCTACCGGATACAACGTGGTAAACCAGCCCGCAGTTCGGGTAATATCTATATTGGTTGACAGCTCTTCACGACCATGGCCTTCCAGTACAATATGATGCCGCGACAATCCGGTTAGCTGCGACAGCGCTATGCCCAGCGCACTTAACAGGATATCGTTGATCCGGGTATTGTAAACGTGGCTTGTATGACGCAACAACTGCCCGGTAGCGTGTTCGCTCAGCGACAAATCCACAACACTGGCAACAGGCGTGGATAAAGCCTGTAGCGCAGCGTTGCCGGCGGATACGCCCGCCTGTATAGTTGACCAGTAATTATATTCTGATGGTTCGTATACCGGTAAGGTATTATAGGCAGACACCAATGCGGTCCACTGACGATAACTGCTGCCTTTCTCTCCTAAAATATTGGAAACAGCGATATCTCCCAGGACAGACGGATCCCCAATACCCGATAAGTAATGATAAATCTTCTCCAGGTCTTCTGTGATAATACGCCAGCTCACCGTATCTATCAACAGGTGATGCGCCGCAAAAAAGATCCGGGCACGGCCATCTGCATAACCATCCAGATAACCTACTACCAGCAGTTTATCTCCGTAAATGTCAAAATCACTTTGCCATTGCGTCAGCAATGCTGGTAATGCTTCTTCTCTATCCAGTGTGCGAACATCCACGTAACGGAGGGTTGCAGCAGTGACAGCACCGCTATAGGACTGTGCTCCTTCCAGGTTGTAACGCAACCTCAATCCATCGTGGTGGTTTAATAACTTAATAACAGCCTGCTCCAGTAATGTTTTATCCAATGCTGGTACATTGATCAGGAAAGATTGGTTCCAATGATGGGCATCTCCCAGCAAACCATCCTTCACCTGCGCAAAAAACCAGGACTGCACCGGTAACAAACCTACCTCGCCGGATAATATACCTTGTTCCGTTGTTACCGCCGCCTGTTGCTGATCTGCACCGGCAATTACGTTACTATATAAGGCGGCAATCGTCCGGTAACGGAAGATATCCTTTACACTCACCTGAATGCCTGCACGTTGTCTTAACCGGCTCACCAACTGGATACTGATAATACTATCGCCTCCCAACCGGAAGAAGTCATCATCGATACCTATTTTCGCTCCATCTATACCCAGGATCTGGCCGAATATTTCGCACATGATCGCTTCGGTCGCATTCTCCGGCGCCTGATAACGATCCATATCTCCAATCTGCGGATCTGGCAATGCCCGGCGATCCAGCTTCCCATTGAGCGTCAGCGGTAATTTGTCCAGGTGTACCAGTACCGACGGCACCATGTAATCCGGCAACGTCGCTTTCAGGTAGTCCTGTAGTACCTGCTCATTAAATGCGGCATCCGATACATAGTAACCTACCAGGTATCTGCCTTCTCCCGACTGTGCGTCTTTCACCAACACCACTGCCTGCTTCACACCTTCATAGGCGGCCAGCCGGCTTTCTATCTCGCCCAGCTCCATCCGATAACCACGCAGCTTCACCTGGAAGTCGTTACGACCCTGATATTCGATATGACCATCGGCGAGGTAACGCACCAGGTCACCGGTTTTATACAGCCGTTCATTCCTGTTATGTTCTATATCTTCCGCGGTCCGGAACGGATTCACGATAAAACGTTCGGCCGTTAATGCCGGCTGGTTCAGGTAACCACGGGCTACGCCCGCACCACCAATGTATAATTCACCTACTGCTCCCACTGGTACCGGGCTATGATCACGATCCAATATGTAAACCGTCGTATTGGCAATAGGACGGCCAATCGGAATAATACCCGAAGCCAATGTGCCATAATCATTACAGGTATAGGCCGTCGCAAAAGTAGTACTCTCCGTAGGCCCATAACCGTTCACCAGCTTCACCCGGCCATTCCGCTCCATCAGCCGTTGCACATGCGTATACGATAGTTGCTCGCCACCTGCCACAATATATTTCAGCGCATGCAGACAAGACAATTGCTCATCTACCAGCGTATGGAATAAAGATGTTGTAATAAAACAGATCGTGATCTCATGGCTGACGATCACATTTTCCAGTTGTTTCAGATCCAGGAATACCTCCTTACCGGCGAGAACCAGCGTAGCGCCATTCAGCAGCGCACCGAAGATATCAAACACCGATCCGTCGAAAGCGTAGTTCGCGATACCCAACACTTTATCGGTCGCATCAAACGATACATAATCCACGTTTTTCACCAGGCGGCTCACACTATGCTGTTCTACCATCACTCCTTTAGGCATACCCGTAGTACCACTTGTGTACATCACATAGGCCAGGTGATGGCCATTAACCGTACTTACCGGATCTGAGACGCCATAACCCACCAATGCTACGGCAAATGCAGCGCTGTCAATACTCGTGACAGCAATAGTCTTATCTTCCGTGATCGATGCCAGTTTAGCTGCATACACTTCATTGGTCAACACAACTTTGGTTTGGGTATCAGTCAGGATGTAGGCCACCCGGTCATCCGGATACGCTATATCTATCGGCACATAAGCGCCACCTGCTTTTAATACCCCCAATATGGCAATCAGCATGTCTACTGAACGATCCAGATAAAGTGCTACCAGGTCATCCGGCTGAATAGCATATACCTCCCTCAGATAACCTGCCAGCTGGTTAGCATGGGCATTCAGTTCACCATAAGTCAATTGTACATTCCCATATACAACCGCGATCTGATTCGGCATGGCGGCTGCATAGGATTCGAATAATACATGTAAGGCTTTATCCGCCGGATATGGTTTTGTAGTATCGTTCCAATTATAAAGTACCTGCTGGTAGTCAGCTACATTCAGGAAAGAAAGCTCATTCGTGGCTATGCTGTCATTTTCCGTCAACTGTGTCACCAGCAGATCTATACCCTGCAATACCTGCGCCGCCCTTTCTTCACTGATCAACTCACCCGCATACTTCAAGGTTATCTTTAGCCCTTTTTGTTCCATTACGATTACCCCCAAAGGATAATCCAGCTTCTCTATGCCCTTACGGAATTCAATAGACATACCATCCCTGCTACCAGTAGGAACAGGATAGTTTTCAAATACAAACAGGCTGTTAAACAGGCGTTCCCCGCCTGTTTGCAGCTTACCCAGACTTACATTGCTATGGCTGTTTACTTCATTAATGGCCGCCTGTAAATCTTTAATAGCTGCCAGTACACTGGTTGTTTCATGTTCCAGGATAACCGGCAACGTATTAATGTATAAACCTACCGATTGTTCTATATCGTCCACAGGCAGGTTACGGCCGGATACTGTCATACCTACCACAGTGGTACTACTGTTGCCATAAAGACTCAGTTGTTTATGCCAGCAGTATTGCAGTACCGCATTTAAGGTAATGCCATAGGTAGCACATAATGCCTTCAATATTTCATACCGGTCGCCACTGATCAGCAACGATTGCTCCCGTGGCGCCAGGATATGCCGGTAATCAGATAAGCTGATATGTCTTTTTTCCGGACGCAGCAAACTGCTTAAATCTTCCCGATCAGTTAACTGACCAACATAAGACTGCCAGTAAGCGGTATGATCGTCCCGGTGCGCAAGCAGGTATTGCTGGGCAGCGATGTAGCTGCCATCTTCCTGTATCGTTATCGCTTCCCCTTTCTCCAGCCGTACATACAGGGCGTGTACCTCATTGAGCAACAGCGGCATACTCCAGCCATCCAGGATCGCATGATGATTACTGAAGATGAAAGTATAGTGTTGCTCTCCCCTTTTTACTACGTATAGTCGTAACAGATGGCCGGCCGACAAGTCAAACATTTCAGACCGGTCCGCAGCGGATAATTGTTCCAGGTATGCTTCCTGCGCTGCCGTATCCCGATCACTCACATCTGTATAGCGCCAGTCTAAACGTCCTTGTTTATCGATGATCTGTACCAGCTCCTCATCCCATGCAAAACGTAACCGTAATACCGGATAACGTTGCTGCGCATAGCTCCACGCCTGTTGCAGTAAACCTACATTCACCGCATAACGATAATCCCAGGATAGCTGTACCCGGTAAGCGTCATCTACCGCTGCCTGACTCAAGGCGTGGTAGATAAATCCTTCCTGCAGGCTATTCACAGCATACACCCCGCTGATCTCCTGCGTTGCCTGCAGCCGCGACAGATAATCTGTCGTAACAAGATGACCGGTATCACTGGCGGTTAAATAACTGCGATCTGCTGCTGATAAATAAACGATGATATCCTCCAGTGCCTGTTGATAGCTGGCTGCCAATGCATCCAACCTATCGGATGCCAGGTAACCATGCATACCAAACTGTAACCGGCCATTGATAATCCGGCCATTGATATTGATCAGCGGATGACTGCCATTGGCAGCACCAACCATTACGCCACTCTGTTCATTACTGATATACCAGTTGCTTACTCCAGCTGTTTCCTGCTGGTCAAATTGCCCCAGGTAGTTAAAGCTGATACGCGGCAGCAAGGACAGATCATATCCGAACAACACCCCATAGCCGATACCGTTAGCAGGTATACCACGCAGCATTTCCTTGGCAGCCACTATATGAGCGCCATAATCATCGCCCGCAGTCTCAAGCGCTACCGGATACAACGTGGTAAACCAGCCCGCAGTTCGGGTAATATCTATATTGGTTGACAGCTCTTCACGGCCATGGCCTTCCAGTACAAGGTGATGCCGCGACAATCCCGTTAGCTGCGACAGCGCTATGCCCAGCGCACTTAACAGGATATCGTTGATCCGAGTATTGTAAACGTGGCTTGTATGACGCAGCAACTGCCCGGTAGCGTGTTCGCTCAGCGACAAATCCACAACACTGGCAACAGGCGTGGATAAAGCCTGTAGCGCAGCGTTGCCGGCGGATACGCCCGCCTGTATAGTTGACCAATAATCATATTCTGCAGCCTGATATACCGGTAAGGTATTATAGGCAGACACCAATGCGGTCCACTGACGATAACTGCTGCCTTTCTCTCCCAAAATAGTGGAAACAGCGATATCTCCCAGGACAGACGGATCCCCAATACCCGATAAGTAATGATAAATCTTCTCCAGGTCTTCCGTGATAATGCGCCAGCTCACCGTATCTATCAACAGGTGATGCGCCGCAAAAAAGATCCGGGCACGGCCATCTGCATAACCATCCAGATAACCTACTGCCAGCAGCTTATCTCCGTAAATATCAAAATCACTTTGCCATTGCGTCAGCAATGCCGGTAATGCGTCTTCTCTATCCAGTGTGCGAACATCCACGTAACGGAGGGTTGCAGCAGTGACAGCACCGCCATAAGACTGTGCTCCTTCCAGGTTGTAACGCAACCTCAATCCATCGTGGTGGTTTAATAACTTAATAACAGCCTGCTCCAGTAATGTTTTATCCAATGCTGGTACATTGATCAGGAAAGACTGGTTCCAATGATGGGCATCTCCCAGCAAACCATCCTTCACCTGCGCAAAAAACCAGGACTGCACCGGCAACAAACCTACCTCGCCGGATAATATACCTTGTTCCGTTGTTACCGCCGCCTGTTGCTGATCTGCACCGGCAATTACGTTACTATATAAGGCGGCAATCGTCCGGTAACGGAAGATATCCTTTACACTCACCTGAATGCCTGCACGTTGTCTTAACCGGCTCACCAACTGGATACTGATAATACTATCGCCTCCCAACCGGAAGAAGTCATCATCGATACCTATTTTCGCTCCATCTATACCCAGGATCTGGCCGAATATTTCGCACATGATCGCTTCGGTCGCATTCTCCGGCGCCTGATAACGATCCATATCTGCAAACTGCGGATCTGGCAATGCCCGGCGATCCAGCTTACCATTGAGCGTCAGCGGTAACTTGTCCAGGTGTACCAGTACCGACGGCACCATGTAATCCGGCAACGTCGCTTTCAGGTACTCCTGCAGTACCTGCTCATTGAATGCGGCATCCGATACATAGTAACCTACCAGGTATCTGCCTTCTCCCGACTGTGCGTCTTTCACCAATACCACTGCCTGCTTCACACCTTCATAAGCGGCTAACCGGCTTTCTATCTCGCCCAGCTCCATCCGATAACCACGCAGCTTCACCTGGAAGTCGTTACGACCCTGGTATTCGATATGACCATCGGCGAGGTAACGCACCAGGTCACCGGTTTTATACAGCCGTTCGTTCCTGTTATGTTGTATATCTTCCGCGGTCCGGAACGGATTCACGATAAAACGTTCGGCCGTTAATGCCGGCTGGTTCAGGTAACCACGGGCTACACCTGCACCACCGATGTATAATTCACCTACTGCTCCCACTGGTACCGGGCTATGATCACGATCCAATATGTAAACCGTCGTATTGGCAATAGGACGGCCAATCGGAATAATACCCGAAGCCAATGTGCCATAATCATTACAGGTATAGGCCGTCGCAAAAGTAGTGCTCTCCGTAGGCCCATAACCGTTCACCAGTTTCACCCGGCCATTCCGCGCCATCAGCCGTTGCACATGTGTATACGACAGTTGCTCGCCACCTGCCACAATATATTTCAGCGCATGCAGACAAGACAATTGCTCATCTACCAGCGTATGGAATAAAGATGTTGTAATAAAACAGATCGTGATCTCATTGCTGACGATCACATTTTCCAGTTGTTTCAGATCCAGGAATACCTCCTTACCGGCGAGGACCAGGGTAGCGCCGTTCAGCAGCGCGCCGAAGATATCAAACACTGACCCGTCGAAAGCGTAGTTCGCGATACCCAACACTTTATCGGTCGCATCAAACGATACATAATCCACGTTTTTCACCAGGCGGCTCACACTATGCTGTTCTACCATCACTCCTTTAGGCATACCCGTAGTACCGCTTGTATACATCACATAAGCCAGGTGATGGCCATTAACCGTACTTACCGGATCTGTGATCCCGTAGTCTGCAAATGGAGTATTGTCTGTATCCGTAACGACAATAGCTGTGTTTACCGTGATGGAGGTCAGTTTAGCGGCATACACCTCATTGGTTAACACCACTTTGGTTTGGGTATCGGTCAGGATGTAGGCAACACGGTCATCCGGATAGGCTATATCTATCGGCACATAAGCACCACCGGCTTTTAATACCCCCAATATGGCAATCAGCATATGTTCCGAACGATCCAGGTAAAGTGCTACCAGGTCATCCGGCTGAATAGCATATACCTCCCTCAGATAACCCGCCAACTGGTTAGCACGGGCATTCAGTTCGCCATAGGTCAGTTGTGTTGCGCCAAACAATACCGCTACCTGATCAGGATTTGCCGCTACATGGGACTCGAATAATACATGTAAGGCTTTCTCTGCCGGATAAGGTTTCGTAGTGGCATTCCAGTTATAAAGAATATGCTGATAGTCATCTTCATTCAGGAAGGAAAGTGCCGTCGTGGCAATATTGTTATCATCTGTCAGCTGTGTTAACAGCAGATCTACACCCTGCAACACCTGTGCGGCCACTTCTGCGCTGATCAGCTCACCCGCGTATCTTAAGGTTACCTTTATACCTTTTTGTTCCACCACGATTACTCCCAGGGGATAATCCAACTTCTCTATGCTACCCCGGAATTCAATGGCAAGATCTTCTCCACTGCCGGTAGGAACCGGATAGTTTTCGAATACAAACAGGCTGTTAAACAGGCGTTCACCACCTGTTTGCAACTTACCCAGACTTATATTACTATGGTTGTTTACTTCATTGATGGCGGCCTGTAAATCTTTAATAGCTGCCATTACACTGGTCGCTTCATGTTCCAGGATAACCGGTAGCGTATTAATATATAAACCTACTGATTGCTCTATATCATCAACAGGCAGATTCCGGCCGGAGACAGTCATCCCTACTACGGTTGTACTACTGTTGCCATAAAGACTCAGTTGTTTATGCCAGCAATATTGCAGCACCGCATTTAAGGTAATACCATGGGTCGCGCATATTTTTTTCAGTGCTTCATACCGGTCGCCGCCAATCAGCAACGATTGTTCCTGTGGCGCCAGGATATGCCGGTAATCGGATAAGCTGATATGACGTTTTTCCGGACGCAGCAGACTGCTTAAATCTTCCCGATCGGTCAACTGGCTAACGTAAGACTGCCAGTAAGTTGTATGATCATCCCGGTGCGCGCGCAGGTATTGCTGCGTAGCTATGTAACTGTTATCTTCCTGTATCGTTATTCTTTCCCCTTTTTCCAGCCGTACATACATGGCATGTACTTCATTCAGCAACAGGGGCATACTCCAGCCATCCAGGATCGCATGATGATTACTGAAGATGAAAGTATAGTGCTGCGTACTTCGTTTTACTACGTATAGTCGTAACAGGTTGCCCGCCGACAAGTTGAACATTTCAGACCGGTCCGCAACTGATAATTTTTTCAGGTATGCTTCCTGTCCGGCCGTATCCTCATCACTTACATCGGTATAACGCCAGTCTAAATGTCCGGCTTTATCAACAATTTGCACCAATGCTTCTTCCCATGCAAAACGTAGTCTCAATGCAGGATAGCATTGTTGGGCATAGCTCCATGCCTGCCATAACAATGACACATCCAGGGCGTGATGATAGTCCCAGGTTATTTGTACCCGGTAGGCATCATCTACCTCTCCCTGACTCAGGGCATGATAGATAAATCCTTCCTGCAGGCTGTTGACAGGGTATATACCGCTGATCTCCCTATCTGCCTGCAGCCGTGACAAGTAGTCTGCCGTTACAATATGTCTGACATCACTCCCGGTCAAATAACTCCGGGCAGCATCAGACAGGTAGACAATTATATCCTCCAGTATATGCTTATACGCAGTTGTAAAATCGCGTTGTACCTCCCCGGTGATCCTTCCTGATATGGCAAACTGTAATCGGCCATCTATTACGAGGCCGTTGATATTGAGCAGATACGGTTCCTTATTGGCTGTACTGATCGATATGCCGCTATTTTCACCGCTGATATACCAGCTGTCACCCTCTTTTTTCTCCTGTTCATCAAACTGTCCCAGGTAGTTAAAACTGATGCGCGGCAAAACCGCCTGTACATATCCCAAAAATGCCCCATAGCCAATTCCTTTTGCAGGGATCGCACGTAGCATTTCTTTCACCGTTACCAGGTGTGTCCTGTAGTCGGTACCAGCTGTTACAATTTCTACCGGATACATAGTTGTAAACCAGCCGGCAGTGCGGGTAATATCAATACTGGCCGACAACTCCTCGCGGCCATGACCTTCCAGCAAAACAGGATGCCGGTCCAGCCCCGTCACCTGAGACAAGGCAGCTCCTAAAGCACTTAATAAAATATCGTTGATCTGCGTGTTGTAAACATGGCCCGTATTACGTAACAACAGTCCGGTATAATGCTCGTCCAGTGTTAAAGTGGTATGACTTACTTCCTGGGTTTCCGGTAGTAACAACCGTGTATTACCAGCCACTACTCCTTCCTGTACTTTTGACCAGTAGGCTATTTCCGACGCGGGATCTGTTATGACAGACGGATAGGATGCTACGAGCGCAGTCCACTGCCGGTAACTGCTGGCCTTGGGGCCTAGAATGTCAGCAACAACAATAGTTTCCAACGCTGACTTATCGGCCAGACCAGACAAATAATGGTAAATCTTTTCCAGGTCTTCCGTCAAAATACGCCAGCTCACGGCATCTATCAGCAGGTGATGTGCCGCAAAAAAGATCCGGGCACGTCCATCTGCATATCCTTCCAGGTAACCGACCTGTAATAATTTATCGCCATAAATATCAAAATCATTTTGCCACTGCGTCAGTATGGCTGGTAGTGTCTGTTTCTCACTCAGGGTGCGGATGTCCAGGTAACGAAGGGCTGCAACGGTTACAACGTCACTATAGTACTGTACGCCCTCCCGTTTGTAACGTAGCCTGAATGCATCGTGGTGGTGTAGTAATTTATTCACTGCCTGTTCCAGCAGCACCCGATCCAATACTGGTACATTGATCAGGAAAGACTGATTCCAGTGATGGTAATCTGCCAGCAGTCCCTGTTCCACCTGTGCCAGGAACCAGGATTGCACGGGTAACAAGCCAACTTCTCCCGACAACATCCCCTGCTCTGTTTCCTGCACTGTCTGTTGCGACGCCGCATCTTTCACCACGTTTGCATAAAGTTGTGCAATCGTCCGGTAACGGAAGATATCTTTCGTACTCACCTGTATGCCTGCACGTTGTCTGAGGCGGCTCACCAACTGGATACTGATAATACTGTCTCCTCCCAAACGGAAGAAGTCATCATGGATACCAATCTTACCGCCATCAATGCCGAGTATCTGACCAAAGATCTCACACATAACTGCCTCTATGTCATTCTCCGGCGCCTGATAACCGCCAGCAGCTGTAAATTGCGGATCAGGTAATGCCTGGCGGTCAATTTTGCCATTGATCGTCAGCGGCAGTTTGTCCAGGTGTACCAATACGGCCGGCACCATATAATCCGGCAGATAGGTGCGCAGATAACTTAATACTGCTTCCTGTTCCAATATACTATCCGCCACATAATAACCTACCAGGTATTTGCTGTGACCAGCAGCAGCATCTCTTGCCAGCACGATTGCCTGCCGGATACCGGTATACGCAACTAGCCGGTTTTCTATCTCGCCTGTTTCAATGCGATAGCCACGGATTTTTACCTGGAAATCGTTACGGCCCAGGTATACCAGGTTACCATCTGGCAGGTAACGTACTAAGTCGCCCGTCTTATACAATCTGGCGTTATGCTGTGCCTGTTTTTCGGCTGCAGTCCGGAAAGGATCCGATATAAAACGTGTAGCTGTTAAAGCTTCCTGATTGAGGTAACCACGGGCTACGCCTGCACCACCCAGGTATAGTTCTCCAATAGCCCCTACCGGTACCGGTTTCAATTGAGGATCCAACACATACACAGTTGTATTAGCTATCGGGCGGCCGATCAGGTGGGTATCTCCCGCTATAATCTGCTTTCCGGTAGCATAAATGCTAGCCTCCGTAGGGCCGTAATAGTTATATAGTTTCGTATAGGCGGACCAATAGCTACCCGTTTCCCGATCACATGGCTCCCCTGCATAAATAACCGCACGTAGTGCAGGATAGTTAATACGCGGCAATACCGACAACATAACAGGTGGCAAATACACATAGGCAATCTCATTGGATAAGAGGTATTCACTGATTTTCACTGCATCCCTGCGAATATCTTCACTTAACACATGCAGTTCATTACCATACAGTAAGGCGCTGAATATTTCAGAAACGGATACATCAAATACATAGGAGGTATAAGCTGCGATCTTTGCGCCTTCACTATGTCCGTAGGCAGCGCGGATACCACGCAGCGTATTCACTACGCTGCGATGTTCTACCATAACACCTTTCGGCATACCCGTAGTACCACTGGTATAGATTATATAGGCCAGGTTACCGGCATCACTACCCGTACTACCATTTACGATGGGATAAGCAGCGTGTATTTCGTTAAAAATATGGCTATCGATAGATATGATAGCTACCTTATTATCTGCAGTAATAGCCTCCAGCTTTCCTGCATACACTTCATTGGTCAATACCACGCGGGTATTCGTATCCGCCAGTATATAACCGGTACGATCAGCAGGATAGGCAGGATCCATGGGCACATAGGCCCCACCGGATTTCAGTACCCCCAGGATGGCGATCAGCATATCTGTTGATCCATCCAGGTACAAACCTATCAAATCATCCGGTTTGATGTGATAAACTGCCCGCAGATAAGCAGCCAGTTGATTGGCCTTTGCATTCAGCTCACTATAGGTCAGCTGACGATCTTCGTATCTTACGGCTATCTGTTCCGGGTGGAGTGCCACCTGTTCTTCGAATAATTCGTGGATTGTCTTATCATCAGCATAAGCAGTGGTTGTTTCATTCCAGGTATATACCAAACGCTGGTATTCCTTTTCCGGCAGCTCTCCCAATGCAGTATTATCTGTTATCAGCCGGGTTATATTATATGCAAAATGCTGCATAAAATAATCCAGAAAATCCTGATCAGCGATCGTATCGTGGGCAACAAAGGAGATCTCAAAATTATTTCCTCCATGCTGAAACACGTTCAGCATAAACGGAATATTTGTTTTTTCGAACCGGGTAGTAGCTGTTATACTGTCAACACTACCATCCAGGATATGGAAATGGATAAAGTTAAAGGCAAATTCATACAGGTCACGTCCGGCAGCCGCTTTAATTTTCGCATATGGGTACCCCTTATGTGCATGCAGCCGCAACTTCTCTTCAAATACATTTCCAATACCTGTTTTATGATCAGTGCTGCCTGGTATAATATTATAACGATAAGGTATTGTATTCAGAAACAAACCAAATAACTCATCTCCGCCGGCAGCTTCTATCCGGTTATTTACGACCAGACCAATGGTAATAGCTTCCTGATTCAGAAAACGGTGCAGTGTATACAGATATACATAAATAAAAATACTGTCTACACTCACATGCAATGATCGGGCAATCGCCATTATTGCCTCGCTCTCCGATCCGGTAATACGGTGTATTGCATGGAATAGTCCATCTCCGGCAACATTCCCGGAATTATTCCAGTTAAGTCCTGTTATTTCGGCATCGGCGAGATAGGTCTGCCAGAAATTTTTCGTATCAGGATCATTAACCACTTTTTGTTCAGCAGCTACAAATGCGCCATAATGCAATGTTGCCGGCGCACTTAATGGCTGTTGCTGCGTATAGGCAACCAGCCATTCATTTAACAGGGACGCAATACTCCATCCGTCTGCTATCGCATGGTGGAAAGAAAATATAAAATCAAAGGTATCTTCCAGTTGATTGATAATAATCCGGAATTGGCCCGCCTTTGCAACATCAAAAGTATGATGCCGTTCTTCATGGATCAGCACATCCGGATCCTGTTGTGCTACCACCCGGAGGTCAATAACAATATGCTGTTGAATGATACAATCATAACCGTTATCAGACAGTAAAAATCCGGCCCGCAATAATGCGTGTTTGCTTACCAGTTGTTCCCACACAGCAACAAACCTGTCATGGTCATAAGGATGCGCAATATGATACCTGAATACATCGTGGTATACCCCTCCTGTATCTTCCTGTGCCGATTCAAACAACATCCCACTTTGTAAATAGCTGGCGGGATAGATATCTTCAATTGCTGATAAATGTAATATTGCAGCGTAATGCTGCTTATTTATCATGCTGAAAGGCTGGTAGGCGCCCTCCGTACTTTTTGCCACTTCCTGCTGCAATATTCCGGCGATAACGCTGATCCGCTTATGTGTCAGGATATCTTTTACCTTCAGCTGCGTATGCAACTGACTGTTAATACTGCTCACCAGCCGGATGGCGATAATACTATCTCCGCCCAGCAAAAAGAAATCATCCTCAATGCTGATACTTGCAGCGGCCCGGCCCAGCACCGTTCCATAAATTTCACACAATTGCCATTCCAGCGAGGTTATCGGTGGCTGATAAACCTCCCCCGCAGTAAACACCGGTTCCGGCAACAGGCGATGATCCAGTTTACCGTTGATCGTTAAAGGCAGAGACTTAACCTGTATAAACATGGCAGGTACCATATATACCGGTAAGGATGCACTGAGATGAGCAGATAATTCAGTAGTAGCGATGGCTTCGGCTGATACATAATAACCTACCAGGTATTTACCACCGTCTGCTCCCCTATCTTTGGCCAATACGACTGATTGCCGGATACCAGCATAACCCGACAACTGTGTTTCAATTTCTCCCAGCTCTATACGATAACCACGGATCTTTACCTGAAAGTCATTACGACCCATATATTCCAGGCTACCATCGGGCAGATAACGCGCCAGATCTCCGGTACGATACAAACGGCTGCCTTCCTGGAAAGGATGCGGTATGAACCGCGTGGCGGTTAATTCAGGCTGGTTCAGATAACCTCTTGTGATGCCGGCACCACCAATATACAATTCACCTACAGCACCTGCTGGTACCGGTTGCAGGTATTCATTCAGTACATAGGCCGACAGATCCGGAATCGGTATACCTATCAGGGAGCCGCGATCCAGTTCTGTAGCCCGGATAGGTTTATAGGTCACATGCACCGTCGTTTCTGTAATACCGTACATGTTCACCAGCTGTGGTGCCGTATCGGCATAACGGCTATACCAACCCTGCAGCTGAGAAAGATTTAATGCTTCCCCTCCGAAGATCACATAACGCAGCGCGCTTAGTACATCCGGCTGGCGAAGCGCTGTTGCAGCAAATTCGTAGAAGGCATACGGTGTCTGGTTTAAAACAGTTACGCCCTGGGATTCGCAAAGGTTATAGAACAATTGCGGATCACGGGTTTGCTCATAGGTAGGAATTACCAGCTTACCGCCATACAATAAAGCCCCCCATAATTCCCATACACTAAAGTCAAATACATAGGAATGGAATAAAGTCCATACGTCCTGCTCATTGAACTGATACCACGCATCGGTGGCTGTAAACAACCGCGCCACCTGCGCGTGTTCCACCATCACCCCTTTTGGACGACCGGTTGTACCGCTGGTATAAATGACATATGCCAGCGAAGATGGCACACGTTGTTTGATGGGTGCATAGCCATTGAACCGGTTTTGATCAACCGCCAATACGGCTACCTCCATCTCCGCCATCCGCTCAACGTGTGCAGTTGTAGTGATAACCACTTTAGCTTTTGTATCCGCTATCACATAACGGATACGGTCATCCGGATAACTGGCTTCTACCGGCACATAGGCCGCACCCGATTTCAAAATACCCAGGATGGCGATCACCAGTTCCGGCGAGCGATCCATACAAAGTACAATCAGGTCATCCGGCCGGATAGCATAAGTTTGTTGCAGATAACCGGCTAGTTCATCGGAGCGTTGATCCAGTTCCCGGTAGCTCAGCTGCTGGTCTTCATACACCAACGCGGTTTGTTCCGGCACCCGTAATGCCTGCGCAGCAAACAATTCCGGCAGCGTACTGTCTGAGATAAAAGATGCTGCCGGCGAAGATTGCATCAACTGCGTGGGTGTTGTTTTATCCAGATAATGCAATGTTTTGATCAATGCATTTTTCGCAGTTGCTGTTTGGAGTTGCGATAATTGCTCCAGGATAATTTTATAGGTATGGATATAACCCAGCATCGTATCTGCATCAAAAATATCGGCAGCATAGTTAAATATGCCGGTAATAGCGGTAGTGCTGTCATCCAATATACTGATGATATCCAAACCAGCCACTGGTTGTTTATCCTGTACCAGCAAGGCATTCATCTCCTGCCATGACACATTATTATGTCCGGCAAGCCCGAATACGACCTGAAAAACTGGGTGCCGTGCGTTATCCGGCAGTATATGCAGTGCGGCCAGCAGGTTTTCAAAAGAAAGATCCTGATGCAGGCCGGCAGTTAATATTATTTGTTCCACCTCACGAATAAAATCGGCCAGTGGCAGATCCGGGGCTATTATCGTTCTTAATGCCAGTGTATGCAGCACCTGACTGTTTTGCCGGTCAGCAATCGGGCTACCCACCAACAAATCCCGCTGATTACTATAAGCAGCCAGTAACAAATAGTAGCCACCCAGTAACAATCCGTGCATGCTTACCTGCAATTCGTGAGATACGATTCTCAGTTCTTCGCTGACAGCCTTATCTATCGTAAAGGAAATAACAGCACGGGGATCTGCCTCCTGTACCTTCCGTGGCCGGTCTACAGGCAAAGCCAGGGTTTCATAACCTGACAGTTGTTTTTTCCAGTATGCTAATTGTTGGTTGGTTCTATCTGTTGCGGCCAGATGTTGCTGTTGCCATAAAGCAATTGACCGATAACTATCTGCTGGCGTTTCTTCATCAAATAAAGGATAATCAATGGCTTTCTTATCGGTATGCTGTTGCAGCAAGTCTTGTAATACCAGCATAAACAATTGCTGATAAAGGATACAAAAACTACGGATTCTTGTTTCGTCCAGTATACCGCTTTTATACCTGACCCTGAATTTCAGCAATCCATTACGGACTTCCTGATCAAATAACAACGTGTGCGCCAGATCCACATTCAAGGAGGTATTCACCTTTACGTTTGTTATACCGTCAAAGTCCAGTGCCAGCTCCTTCATATTCGTTTGTCCGAATCCCAGCTTCAGGATCTTTGCGTCAGCTGCATGCCGGACAATATCACTCACAGGCAGGTACTTCCCTTTTGTGTCATTCAGTTCACGCAGGAACAATTGTAACCGGTTGATCAAATCCTGCAGGGTAGTACTGGCATCAAACCGGTATACATTAAAAATGGCATTTACCTGTGAGCCATAAATAAAGGCAATACCTTCGCGGATAGCCACCGGATAGTGTAACCCTATCAGGGATACATTGGTAATCCTGTGCAATAAGATGGCAAAAACCAGCTGACCAAAGTAAAAAGGTGTCAGTTTATACAGTGATAGCAACTGTTTAACCTGCGCCAATGTATCTTCCTCAAAACAAAAATCATATACACCTAAGGCGTCGGCAGGATAGTGACCGGATTGGTTTTTCAAAAAGCCAAGATCAACAGCCGCAACATCCTTTAGCTGACCTTTCCAAAAGGCATCCATTTCTTGCCGCTGCGCTGCAATTTTATGATGGATCGTAACAGACAACGCTTTATTCTTTTCAATTTGCGCTGCCACACTTACCGCTTCGCTATAGGATGGATCATTGTAATAATGCCCCAGGGTTGCCATCAACTCATCTGAGCTGGAGCCATCCACTACAATATGTGGCATTATAATAATGATACGATGTTGTTGTTCACTCCTGCTGATCAGATGTACCCGCATCAGCAGCTCTTGATTCAAATCAAAAGGAGCTACGGCTAATTTATAGGTCTCTTCCTCCGTTAATCCATCCGGGTAATAGTTTACCAATGTGGCATCTGCTGACAACGGCTCCCTTTCTACCCAATATGCCTGATCTGATTCCAACACCACATTACTATGCATCTGGAAATGATCATTTACAAATCTTGTTATCGCATTATTTAGCCTATCTATATTAAAATTACCTATCAACTCCTGATCCCAAACAATATTATAATCACTGCGTGATGGGTCTAATATCCATTCATAATAAAATATAGCCTGATATGGTGTGAGCAGTATCTTGTTCATAATATCCAGATTTAAAAAATATAAACAGTGATATTTAATATTTTGAGTAATTACATTTAAAAGGGCAAAAAGGGTCCGTAACATCCGGAGATGTTAATCTTTTGAACTGGGAAATGGTTATCGGATCAATACGCCCCACCTATGTCCGGGTGGATGTATTCATCACAAATGGGTTATAAAATCCATGCTTAATGGAATGTATCCTGATATGGTGTGAGCAGTATCCTATACATAATAGCCAGATTTAAAAACACAAACGGCAACGTCTAATGGTTTGTGTCATGATATGAAAGAAAGCAAAACAAATCCGTAACATCCAAAGATGTCATTTCATTCAACAGGAAATAGCTGTCAGATCAATGTTATCAACCTATGCCCGGGTTGATACATGAACAACAAAATGGGTTGTAAAATCCATGCTTAATGGAATGTATCCTGATATGGCGTGAGCAGTATCTTATACATAATATCCAGATTTGAAAACACAAACTGTGACATTGAATGGTTTGTGTAATGATATAAAAGAAAGCAAAAAGGGTCCATAACATCCGGAGATGTTAAATCATTAAACATGCAATAATTATCCGATCAACAACATCAACCTACGCATAGGTGAGTGCGCGAACAATAAATGGTCATTTATGTGACATTCATAAGTGCTGAGAAAGTATTTTATAAGTTATGGTTTCCTAAAATGATTTCTACAATACTGTTACTAAATATTACAATCAAAGCATAACGATATGAATCATGCATTCATTTAAATCATAAGCCATCATGGTGTGGGCAGCACCTTGTGTATGACAGTTTCATTTAATAACGCTCAAGTTAGTCTTATTCAATAATTTGATTAATAATGAAACAAAATAATTTCTGTAACACTCCGGGCAAAGTTATTTAGCAGAAATAGGTTTTTGTTGTTTTTTCCAATTAAGGGTGTATTCGTACTTGAATTAACAAAATCGTTAGCAATATATACTTTCAGATATGCAATAATCTCTATTGGCTCCTTTAAAACGTTCGTGACAATTGCCGCAATAGCGAATCATAACTGTGTATGTGTGTCTTTTACGGCGTTAAAATTATTTCATCCCACTGCAGTAATACTACAACGATATAAATTTCACATCTATTTATGAAAACATTTCAGCAACAAATACAGGCAGGAATATTTTTTATATGTTATCACTTTTATTTCCCAATACAGTTGCCAGTGCTGTCTTTATTATATCCTTTTCTCCCTATCATCAATGGTTTGGCTATATAAATCAGTCGGCTATACGATTTTTCATAACGGATACCATATACGTAGTTAGTGCACAGATACCTGCTGTCTGATCTGACAGCAAAATGATTGTACCCTTCTCTGTCACTGCAGATATCACTGCAGACATTTAACAGATAGCTGTATTCCTGTTAATGGTCAGGTTATATTATCCACAACGACAATATGCACTTCTTGGGCTATAACTATCCCCGTGATGAGTATACTAACAGGCAGGCAGGTACAGATAACATGAGTACCCAAGCGGCCTCCTTTTTTTCGGATTTTCCGGATGTTGCCGCACACCCCTAGCTTATGCAGATAATTTTCTATATAATAGGATACCACCTGTTAGGGTTTGTGTATTTTATCTTTTTACCCTACTTTAGCGTTTTCGTATTTTTTTCGTCAGCATTATTGGAACCAGCCAGCATACATAGCACTACACTCCCCGCCCTGGTGGCCCTGGGAGATCAGACCGCCTTTACACAGTTGTTTCTTCAGTATCGGGACCGGGTGTATACCACCGCCTACCGTGTCACTGAATCAACGATGGAAGCAGAAGAAATTGTGCAGGATGTATTCATGAAGATATGGACCATCCGGGAAGAGTTACCTGGTATTATCAATCTGGAAGCTTACATTTTTACCATTGCCCGCAACTTAACTTTCAATGCCCTGAAACGCCTGCTGCGCGAGCGGGAACGTACCGGCGCCATGCCCACGGACGGCGCCCCTGCTATTTCTCCGGAAGCAGAATCCAATGCCCGGGAATTTATGGTAGTACTCCGGCAGGCTATTGACCAACTGCCGCCTCAGCAAAAACAAGTATACCTGCTGACGAAAGAAGAAGAGCTGACAAAGGCCCAGGTAGCCGAAAGGATGGGCATTTCCCCCAACACCGTGAAAAGCCACTATGACGCGGCAGTACGGACTATCAGAACTTATTGCGCCACTTACCGGAAGCTCTCCCCCCTTCTTTTTCTGATTCTTTAAATTTTTTTTTGCACCGACTCACCAGTTGCCTTATCTGCGATTGTCTTTATTATAAACGGACGATTCTGATATGCACGAGAGACTGTCACAGTTATTTGACCGGTATTACCGGAAAACCATTTCTTCGGAGGAAAGAACGGAGCTGTTTGTACTGCTCGCTGATCCGACGCTGGAAGAAACGGTAAAAACGCTGATACTGGCCAGTTACGCAGATAATGAGCAGGAAGAGATGCCAGCCGCCGCTTCGGAAGCAGTATTGCAGGCCATCCTGGGTAAAACGGTAACGATGATACCAAAGCCTCGCCGGAACCTGCTCGCTATGCGATGGACGATCGCCGCTTCACTGGCATTGCTGCTGGCAACCGGCGCATACCTGCTGCAACGTCCGCACACTGCCGCTCCGCTGACCATACACCTGCCGCCACCAGCAGCTACGCCGGCGGGTAATGGTATCCTGCTTACCCTGGCCAATGGTACCCGTATTCCATTAGACAGTGCAGGCAACGGACAGATAGCTACTGACGGCGGTGCCGCCATTGCCTTCAAAGACGGACAACTTTCGTATAACCCTGCCGGTGGGTCCACCGATGCGCAGGCATATAATACCATTAGCACGCCACGTGGCAAACAGTTTCACCTGGTACTCTCCGACGGCACGCGGGTATGGCTTAATGCCGCCACCACCCTGCGTTACCCGGCCATTTTCACCGGCCCGGAAAGAAAGGTAGAAATCATCGGGGAAGCCTATTTTGAAGCAGCCGGGAGTGCCACCACTCCCCTTCGGGTAATCGTACCCACGCAGGCTTCCATACAGGTATTAGGTACCCGTTTTAACGTAAATGCCTATACGGAAAGCAATCACGTCACCACCACCCTCCTGCAGGGAGCCGTGAGAGTAGCTGCCATAGCCGCCCCGGATGCCGCCGTAGTACTGGCGCCCGGCCAGCAGGCACGGGTACTGGATAGCCGTAAGATAGCCGTGGCAAAAGTCGATACCGAAAGCGTAATGGCCTGGAGAAACGGCAATTTCAACTTCGACGGGGTAGTCCTGAAAGAAGTAATGCAGGAACTGGCCCGCTGGTACGACATCGAAGTAGTATATGAAAAAGGAATTCCGGACATCCGGTTCTTCGGGGAACTGGGCCGCAGCCTGCCACTGGCAGATGTAGTCAAGGCACTGGAAGATTCCAAAGTACATGTAAAAATGGAAGGCGCCCGGAAACTGGTCGTACTTCCTTAAATATAGCCAGAAACCAACCACCACCAGGTTAGCGCAGTAAACAAAAGGCCGGCAGTACTCCACTACTGCCGGCCGGAAATGCGCTGGCTGATCAAATGTACCGTTTTAAAAGTCCTATTATCTCAACCAGGTCAATGCAATTTATGCAAAAAATCAACCATTGGTGCCGGGCTGCCGGATCGCCCCCCGGGCGACGCAGCAGACGCCGGACCGCTAAAATGCTGTTAGCGATGAAATCAACCATTTGCCTATTGACGGCCGCCATGTTGCATGTACATGGCACAGGCCTATCACAGACAGTTTCCTTCTCCGCCAGGCAGGCATCTCTGCAACAGGTATTTACCACTGTAAAAAAGCAGACCGGATATGTTGTATTTGGCAACGCATCTTTATTGGAAACGGCACATACCGCCTCTATTGATGTGCAGAACATGCCGCTTCCCGATTTCCTGCAACTGGTGATGAAGGATCAGCCATTAAACTTCCGCATTGCGGATAAAAACATTATCATTTCAGAAAAAACGACCACTCCTTCCGCTCATTCGGTCAACAACACAGAAGCTGCACTGCCGCCCGATTCTATCCGCGGCGTGATCTTCACGATGCAGGGCACACCGCTGCCCGGTGCTTCCATCAGAATCAAAGGCACCACCATCGGCACCGTCACCGACACCCGCGGCCACTTCTCGCTGAAGCAGCTGCCCGACAATGCCCTGCTGGTGATTTCCATGATGGGATACGATCCCATGGAAGTACGCATCAGCAAGCGTAATGATGGATACGCCGCTGCCGCAGTAAACGACAAACAAACCGGTTCGCTGAAAGTAAACACCGGCCAGTTTACCATTACCGTTAAATTACAGGAAGCCGTAGGCCAGCTGAAAGAAAATGTGGTCACCGGCTATTTCGTAAAATCCCGGGAATCCTTTACCGGTGCGGAACGTACACTCAGCGGCCAGGAGATCCGGCAGATCGGTACCGGTAACGTGCTGCAAAGTATTTCATTACTGGATGCTGCCGTATCGCTGAAAGAAAGTGTCAACTTCGGCTCCGATCCCAACCGGGTACCGGAAATCACCATACGGGGTGAAAACAGTTTTGACCTGCGCAACTCTGCCGATGATGGTAAAACCAATCCCAACAGCCCCCTCTTTATGCTGGATGGTGTGGAAGTAAATGCGGAAAGGATTTACGATCTGGATATGAACCGCATCGAAAATCTTACCATCCTGAAAGATGCATCTGCCACCGCCCTGTATGGCTCCCGTGGCGCCAACGGCGTGATTGTGATCAGAACCATCCGCCCACAGGCAGGTGAAATACGCGTCACCCTCAATGCCAACTACATGGTATCCGCTCCTGACCTGCGCGACTACAATCTCATGGACGCCCGGGAAAAACTGACGTACGAAAAGCGCGCCGGCCTCTGGACCGACAAGCTGAAGAACTACGATACCCAGATGGAGCTGGACCGGAAATACAATGAGAAAGAGAAGGAAATACTGAGAGGGGTGAATACCTATTGGCTCAGCAAACCACTCCGTACTTCCATTAACCAACGCTATAATCTTTACTTTGAAGGCGGCGATAAACACTTCCGGTATGGTATCACCCTGCGGAGTGAAAATGACCGCGGTGTTATGAAAGGGTCTGAACGTAAAAAAACGGGTATCGGCATCACCTTCAACTACGACATCGGGCAAACCTTCCTGGTACGTAACGACCTGTTTGTAGATGAAGTGACCGGTAGTAACTCTCCTTACGGCAACTTCGACATCTTCGCAAAAGAAAATCCGCATGACCGTATCTATGATGAAAACGGTAACTATATACTGAAACTCAGCAGCGGCCGGGATAATCCACTGATCAATGCCACCTTGCCACAGAAGGATTTCAACAGGTATGTGGCGATCCAGGACAATTTCAGCATCGACTGGCGCATGACACCTGCCCTGCGCCTCCAGGGCCGCGCGGGACTGACCAAACAACTGGAAAAAACGGAATTCTACCGCTCTCCTTTTTCATCTGAATATGCCACGGTAAAAGAACCGGAAAAGAAAGGCGAATACAGAACCCTCCATTCAGAATCCCTGAACGTAGATGGTAACGTGACGCTGGCTTATAACAAGGTGTTGGGCAAACACGTTCTCAACACCGGTGTCGGCGCCAACCTCCTGACTAATTTCAAGAACGGCAGCGGATTTGCCGCTACGGGCTTCCTCAACGATGATATGACGTTTGTGGAATATGCCGCCCAGTTCAAAGAAAATTCCAAACCTACCGGCATATTCGATAAGTCGCGGATGATCGGCTTTTTCGCCAACCTCAACTATGGGTATGACAACCGCTACTTCATCGACGCGTCTTACCGTACGGATGGTTCCAGCAAGTTTGGCCGGGATGCCCGTTTCGCGCCGTTCTGGGCCGTGGGCTTTGCCTGGAATGTGAACCGCGAAGCATTCTGGGGTGCGAGCAGCAGTCTGCTGAAAATCCGTGGTTCCGCAGGTAGTACAGGTACCATCAACTTTTCTTCCAACCAGGCCCTCACGGCCTATCGCTATAGTCAGAGCAGTGAGTACAATGGTAACCTGGGCGCCCGCCTGATGGGCTTCGGCAACTCCTCCCTCCGCTGGCAGAATACCTTATCCTACAACATCGGGGCAGACCTTACCCTGTTCAAAAACTTCCTGCAGGTTAACGTAGACGGCTATATTAAACTCACCGACAACCTGTTGTTGCCGATCGATGTAGCACCATCTACGGGTTTTACCAGCTATGTCGAGAATATGGGACAGATGAAGAACAGCGGTATAGATGCGCGTATCCGTATGAACCTGATCCGCGACCGTAAACATAACCTGAACTGGAGTGTTACGCTGGCAGCGCTGAGCAATCAGAACAAGATACAGAAACTCTCCAATGCATTGGAGGTGATGAATACAGAAGCCAACAAGGCCGAAAATGTAAAAGGGCCGCAGCCACTGCGCACGTATGAAGTAGGCCGTTCCCAGAGCGCCTTGATGGTGGTACGTTCTGCCGGTATCGATCCCGCCACCGGTAACGAAATCTATATCAAACGCAATGGCGAATACACCTTTGACTACGACTACCGCGACAAGGTAGTAGTGGGTGATACCCGTGCCACCGTAGAAGGTAACTTCAGCTCCAACCTGAACTGGAATGGACTGAACCTGCTGGCCGTTTTCTCTTACCGCGTAGGGGGCAAGATCTTCAACTCCACCCTCAAAACAAGTGTGGAAGGCGCCAACCCACTGTTCAACGCCGACAGAAGAGTATTGTACGATCGCTGGCAGGAACCCGGCAGCACCGCCAAATTCAAACGGATAGACGATACTTCGGAGTCATACCAGACCGACCGTTATGTGCAGGACAATAACCAGCTGTCACTTTCTTCCCTCTCACTGACCTATGACCTGCCTCGCGGCACCGCCAAAAAGATGAGAGCCGAACGGGTAAGACTGCAACTTTCTTCTACAGAGCTGATCCGGTTTTCCACCGTAAAGGCAGAAAGAGGTACCCTTTATCCTTATGCACAAACTTTCAATGGTGGATTCAATGTCACGTTCTAACACATCTTTATCATCCCTTAAATCTTCACACATGAAATCCAGGCTACTGATACTGAGCATGCTGATGCTGTTATTTTCATCGTGTAAAAAATGGCTTGATGTTGACCTGATCAATCAGGTAGATGAAAACAAGCTGTTTGCCAAAGAGCAGGGCTTTGTAGATGCGCTGGCCGGCGCCTACAACCAGATGGCCGAGCCTAATCTCTACGGGCAGAAACTGAGCTATGAACTGCTGGACGTACTGGCACAGTACTACAGCTACAACAGCATGGCCGAAAGCTACAAACCTTACCGCGACTATAATTACAAAGATGCCACCCTGCGCAAACAGATAGACGGCATCTGGTCTGATATGTACAGCACCATTGCCTCCGTCAACAACATTATCCGCTGGGAACAGAAAAACGGTGTTGTCATGCGGCCCAACATCCGGAAACAGGTGCTGGGAGAAGCACTGGCGCTACGTGCCTATCTGCACTTTGACCTGATGCGTATGTTTTGCGCAGACATCAAATTCAATCACCAGGCCACCGGCATTCCCTATAACAAACAATTCGGCGTAGCACTCCCGCCGGTATATACGCTGGCAGAATGCTACCAGCTGGTACTGGGCGACCTGGAAGCTGCCTGGACAAATCTCAATGAAGCAGATCCTATCAATGCCACTACGCCTTATTTATCGCAGGACAAAAACATGGCCGACCGCGATGTGGCCCGCATGAATAAATATGCAATACGTGCGCTGATGGCCCGGGTATACCTGACTAAAGGAGACAAGGAAAATGCCACCAGATATGCGAAAGAAGTGATTGCTGCCAACAAATTCCGGCTCCTTGATTTCAAAACCGGCATCGATGTGGATGAATCTAAAAAAGATATCCGGTTCTCTGATGAACATATCTTTTCGCTGCGTAACAAAAATATCCCGGAGCAGTCCAACGCCGTTCATTTCGAAGTAAAGACTGAAACTTCCACGACGGCAGCCAAACTGCCCTTCGGAGATGCGCCCGGTATTTACAATGCCAACAGCGACGATACCCGCTACCAGCTATGGTTTGACCTGGGTAAATTCACCAAGTACACCCGGGGTAATGTCAAGGTGTTTACACCTAAAATCCCCCTGATCAAACTGGCAGAGATGTATCTCATTCTGACGGAAGCCTTGTATGACACCGACCGTAACCAATCGCTCCAGTACCTGAATACCTTGCGGCGTTCCCGGATCCGGAATGTTTCCGATTGGTTTTTCCTTACCCGCGATAATATACTGGATGAAATGATCCGCGAGTATCCCGGCGAAGGTCAGTTGTTCTTCGCCTACAAACGGCTGAACAAGGCGATCAGGAACACTTCCGGCACGGGCGACATTCCCCCGTCCAACAGCCTGTTCGTGTTCCCGATTCCTGACAAAGAAACAGAAACAGGACACCGGTAAATGATTGTCTGTACAGTTATCAAACATGTATCATGAAAAAACTAGCCATCATATCTGCACTGGCCCTGCTGGCTGCTTCCTGCACCCAGGATGCCGGGCTTACGTACAGTGGAAAAGACAAGATCTATTTCACGTATAATTATACACTCCTCAACCAGGTGATCAACTTTGATAAGGTAACCTTCTCCTTTGGCATGAAGCCGGAGCAGGTGATAAAAGATACCGCGAAGATTGCCGTCCGCGTAATGGGGCAACGGTCAGATAAAGACCGCCAATATCGCTTGTCTATCGACAACGACTCTACGACTGCAATACCAGGCGTACATTATGAAGTACTGCCACCACTGCAGACTTTCCAGAAAGGAATTTTTGAAGATACCCTCCGGATCGTGGTACTCCGCAGTAGTCTGAACGGCAGCCATATTACGCAGGAAAACCGGCGGCTGCGGCTACGTATGGAAAGCAGTGACGACTTCGACAACGGCACCAAACAGGGTGCAGCCATCGACCTTTACATCAACAATTACCTGTCGGAACCAAGATGGTGGAAACAATACGAAGGTTCCGGGCTCTATTATTATCATCCTGAAAAATGGAAGATACTGATGACGTTCCATGACAATTTCAAGGATCCTAATAAGGATTACCCGATGGATGCCAACCTGGTTTATTCCTACTTCTCTTCCTTGCGGAATTACCTGATCCAGAATCCCACGTATGACAAAGAAACCCGTGCACGGGTATTAATTGACAAACTTGTACCGTAGTATCATGAAAAAGATAAAATTATTATCAGGTATACTCCTGGTCTTCGCCGGCTTGTCTTCTTGCTATAAAGACAAAGGAAACTACGACTATACAGAACTGAATGAACTGACGATAAATGGTCTGGAAAGCCGCTATGAGCGGGATCAGGATGATTCATTACATATACCGGTAGCCTTACAGGGCACCCAATACGCAGATACCACCCAATTTACCTACGAATGGGAAATAGGACGTAAAATCGTCTATACCGGGAAAGACCTCCGCATGAAAGTGAACCTGGCTGTTGGCGAACACCTGGGCCGCTTCATTGTCACCGATAAAGGCAATGGTATCAAAGCCTATTTTCGTTTTGGCTTAAGGGTTAGTTCTGCCACTGCCGGCGACCTGCTGCTGGTATTGAGCAACTACAACGGCCAGGCAGAGTTATCCTACAAGCGCCTGGACAAAGACGGCAACTTCGCCGTCAACTATTACCGCGAACGATTCGGAGAGATGCTCGGGTCCGGCCCCCGCAGCATCTGCATCAGCTATAACTCTATGGCTAAGCAGATTCCTTTTGCAGACGATACCACCAAAGGGAGTCTCCAGGTTATCACGGCAGAAGGTATGCGGCTCCTCGACAAAAATACGATGGGCCCGAAATCGTACCTCCGTTTCATCACGGGCGGTACCTTTGCCTCCTTCCTGCCCCCCTATCCGGTGCAGGATGTATCCGGATTTGAGCCGCAATACGCCTCCTATCAGCTGGGTATGTGGAACCATAATCCTTACGGCGGTATTAACCAGGACGGGCGGCTGTTGCTCATCTCCGGCGGCGCCTTATATTTCAATGCCATGAGCCGCGACACCCGTTTGGCATATGTCAACCAGAAGCCGGACAATGACGGCTACCTGGCGCCGGCACTCTGCTACGCCTACGTCAACAACTCACAGCAAACCAGTCCGGTACTGCAGCAACGAGGCTATGACGTATCCACCTATGCACTGCTGTATGACAACAAGAACGGTAAGTTCCTGTACAGCAACTACGGCCGCCGGCCGCTCACCATCCTGAACAAAGACAACAACGAATACCTGCCTTCCTACCCGGGCTACAAAATGATTTACGCCTCGCATACGTCTACACCGAATAAATGTGTAGCCATCTTACATAACGGCACCAGAGCGAAAATCGTTTACCTCACAGTGCCCGGCAATGCTACGGAACAGACCAACATGCCCTTTGCCATCAATGGTGAAACAGAAGTAAGCAGCAGCGTTATCAATGAGGATAGCCGGTTCTATACCATGACCTACTCTCCTTACCTGCTGTTCAGCTCAGGCACCCGCATGTATCGGTATAATATCCTGAACGTACTGAACAACGCGGCGCCATCGGAAGTCATCGCCGACCTGGGCGCGATGGGATATAGCGCATCAGATAAAATCAATGCCTTCACAGTATCACGTACAGAACGTAACCTGCTGATGGCGGTATCCCGCTATGGCACGGCTACCAACGGCGACGGACCACTCCGCGGAGATGTGGTGAAGATGACCTTCAACAACTCCACCATCAGCCTTTTATTTGATAAGAAATATGAAAGCGTATCCGGTAACCCGGTAGACATCCGCATTAAATATCAAACTCACCAACGGGACGGCATCGACAAAAATGGCGTACCGGTAGATAAAATCTAATTACTATGATGAAAAAAATATTCACCATCGTTGCGCTGCTCATTGCAACGGCTACCTATGCCAAGAAAGGCCTGCAGTTTGCGCACCTCACCTGGGAGGAAGCACTGCAGCAAGCCCGCGAAGAAAAGAAAATGATCTTCATTGATTTTTACACCCAATGGTGTGGGCCCTGCCGGGCTATGGCCGATGAAGTATTCGTCACCCGCGCTGTCGGCGACTTCTATAACACCAACTTCATCAACCTGAAAATTGATGCGGAATCACCCAGTGGCAGTATACTCGCCCGCAAATACGGGGTGAAGGTATATCCGACCTTCGTATATATTGATCCCACTACCACCAATGCCGTACATTTCTCTACCAGCCGGCAGGATGAAGATATCTTTCTTTTTACCGGCGCCTCGGCCCTGAGTAAAGACAAGAACTCTACCTTCCTGTACCAGCAGGATCAACAAGGGGTAACCGATCCGGCTCATCTCTACAACATGGCCTATTATCTTTCCAGTATCTATCAGCGCGAAGAGGCAGATAAAAGATTCAACCAGCTGATTGGCAGGAAAGGTTATGACCTGAATAATCCCGATATCTGGGAATATTTCACCCGCTTCATTAAAACCAGGCAACATCCACTTAGCCAGGATTTACTAAGGCAACCGGAAAGATACATGCAGCAATATGGCCGGGAAGCCGTAGCCGATCAGGTGTTTGCGCTGTACCGTTGGGAAAGGGATGCCCAGGTATTACAACAAGCACCGGATTTCGATGGCCGGAAGTATCTCATCAGCAAACTGCAATTCGAAGAAGCGATGAAAGCCGGTAATTATCCGCAGGCCAATATACTGGCTGATAGCCTGTTTCTGCACGCTGGCAGCCGCAACAAAGAACTTTGCGCCGACCTCGATTTTGTAGTCAGGGTAAGAGATGAAAAGGCCGCAATGCCTGCTGCACAGCTGTCTATGCTGACGAAGCTGGCACAATATGCCGCCTATAATGTACCTGACCGGGATAATGGCATTGCTCACTTCAACTATGCCCGCCTGCTGGAATATATTATCCGGCAACAGGCGCCGCAAAGTGCGCCATTGATTGCCCCGCCAGCTATCGGCGCCAAAGAATATTCGCTGCGCCCGCAAGGCCTGCAAACCAAACCGGTAAAGACAAAAAACACCAAATAGCTTTATCCATGAGAAAATATATCTGCATGCTGGCTATTGTTGCAGGACTGTTTTCCTGCGCCAAAGATACCAGCGTATATGCGCCACAACAGAAAGAAACGGTAGCACCCGGCGATCTTTTTAATCCTGATGGCCCTGACCAGTGGCCGGCAGGATACCTGAAAGCCGGCATCAACAAGGTAAACCTGGAAGTGACCATGCCCAATGGCGACAAGGTAATGCGGGAATTCAAATACTATTTCCCCATTTCCCTGAACCCCCAGAAACCCATATCCCTGGTATTCAACTTCCACGGTAGCTACACCTACCCCGCCGGCAGCACACCACCAGACCCGCTGCTGAACGTGACACCGCAGGACCCGCTCAACCGCCTCGCAGATACCGCCAATATCATCACGGTATTCCCTGCAGGTACTGCGGAAATCGGCGCGGTAAACTGGCAGTTTTCCGAAAAACATATCCCGTTTGTAAAAGCGATGGTGGCTTTCTTTAAGGCAGCTACACCGGCCATAGATCCCAACCGGATCTATACCTGTGGCCATTCCAGTGGCGCCATCTTCTCTTTTGTACTGGCACGGGAAATGAGTGAAGTATTTGCGGCTGCCTGCCCTGTATCCGGACAAATGAAGTTGACAGATCTGTCTGCACCACCCCGTACCACCGCTGTACGTGCTTTCAACGGTCAGCAGGATGCTTCCGTCAATCATGCTGCCGCATTTGAAAATATCAAAGTATGGGCAGCTACCTTGGGTGGCTACTACGCCAAAGACAGCATCAAAGGCCAGCAGCCCATTGCTGCCGGCAACTATACCCTGCTGCCTACCAAATGGGGCGGCGGCAACGGCAACATCGAATTCTATTCCATCCCGGAAGCCAACCATGGCATCAACTGGAACAACATTATTATCTATATGTGGGAGTTCATGCGGGCCAACCCGTTGAATAAACCTACCGGGCTTTATATAGGCGTGAAACAATCCACCCTCTATTTTACACCCGGTAATACCTATACAATTCCCATCCAGTATGCCCGCCAGGTGAGTCCCAGGATATATAGCGCACCGGCAGGTTTCGACGTTAGTCTGAACGGCAATACCTTACAGGTACAAGCGTTGGCTAATGCTGCTGATGGTAAGATTGTAGTGGAAGGTGCCCTGAATGGTACGACCAAACTGGTAGAAGTGAGTTTGATAAAAGATTAATCGTTTATAAGCACTATTGAAAAGAAAAGCCCGGCAGATCATGGTAAATGATTTGCCGGGCTTTTTAATACGTTTATGGGTAAGAGTTATATAAGCGATAAAAAAACAACACCTGCACTCGACTTAAGTACTGATGTACAACACATTAATTAAAGCTAGAAAAGATACCCCATCTTTTTTCCAATAATTCGATTTATTTTAAGTTGAATTCCGGTTTTTATCTATAAATTAGTTTAGCAAATCAGCAGCAACTATCGTTTGTTAAAACTCGTAAAAATACTTTTTCAACAACTCGTGCTATAATCTCTGATTATAATAACTGAAACCACCCACTCGCCACCAGGAGTGCTTTTGAGCGTATTTTTACTATGAGACCATTCAGAATAATTATTGTTTAACACCATTAAATGTTTACTAAAAACAGTCGGAGTAACTACTAAACAACCCACCATAGTTATGTCTTTACCCTTCCGATACTATTAAAACTATACTATTGTAACCTATATGTATATAAGGGCCGTGCTATGCCCATATAGCAGATAGCGCCATCACATTAAAACCATCGGGGCATATCTTTATTGAAACAGATGATCGCTTATCCCATGCGGATAGGATCAGTTGATTCATTTTGCCTTTCTTATCACATAGTTGATACCTGTTTATTACAACAGGTACACACCTCGCTATTATCTATAAAAAAATACTTGCGCAACAAAGGCGGCATCCTGAAAAGCCTCAAGAGAGTAAGGAATAACTTCAAATTTAATTTTATGAAAGCGAAAAAGCTGAAATTAAACAAAATGGACTTACAAGAAATGTCCGCCAAAGAGTTGAATAAAGTATTAGGTGGTAACAAAGTAGTAGATCCTACCTATCCAGGAGGCGATACCGCCACTGCTACTGCTACCGCCACTTCTACTTCATTTGCAGAAGCAGAAGCGGAGGCAGAATCCGAAGCAGAATCCTAGTCTTCCGGATAAACCAGGAAGTGCCGGCCTCTTTATTTATTCAAAATAATATCTCCGGAAAGAGATCTACTCCCAGCCGTATTGCTTTTGGATACAGCTGATGTATCTCGCCTGATGGTTATTATTCAGATCAGTAGTAACACCGGTATTTCAACCCTCATTTTACTCCTCATTACAGCGGCTAATGAGGAGTAAACATCACTATTGTTTACTAGTGCCAGATTTGCATTTTATATATACCATCCATAAACACCAGTATCATTATTACAAAATACCAGCCCTAATCAACGCATGTAGTGAAACTTAAAGCCCTTCGTTACAAAATACAATTTGCACCTCCATCTGGTTTCAAAAAATATTTTAAAACCAAATATCATGAAAGTTAAAAAGCTGACTTTAAAAAAAATGGATTTACAGGAGATGTCTGTAAAAGAACGGCATAAAGTGTCAGGAGGATCCCTTGCCACAAGATTTTCCGGAGATATATCCGGTTCATCCTCCAATACCGCTTCTCAAAGTTTCAATGCAGATACTGATACCGAGTATGAAGTGGAGGATGAAACTGATCCATCATACCCCTCCTCTTTTTAAATCCTATTATCCATCATATAACAACCAGCAATCTGCTATTTAGCCAATACTGTTACTGTAGCAACATCTTTATAAACGCATTTTCTTTCACCACAAAATATTGTTGCGCAACACCACAGGCGGATTCCTGAAAAGCCTCAACAGAGTAAGGAGCAACTTCAAATCAAATTTTATGAAAACAAAAAAACTGAAATTAAACAAAATGGACTTACAAGAAATGTCCGCCAAAGAACTGAACAAAGTATTAGGTGGTAACAAATTAGTAGATCCTACTTACCCAGGTGGTGGTGGCGATACTTCTACTGCCAGTGCTTCAGCCAGCTCCTCTTCTGTTGCAGATTCAGATTCTGACTCAGACTCAGATGCCGACCACTAATATCATACCTATCATACTCATTTGTCATTATCCTGAAATGGCACTGTTATAAAACAGGATCCTTAATAGCAGGTATGCCTTGCAGGTATGATAGCGATATTTTTCAACGATAACAATTTTGTCAACCATCATCTATCCTAAGATGCCGGTTTTCAAAATTGTTATCGTCCCGGCTATCTGGTTCTGCTTTTAAACCGGCTTTACTATGATAATAGGTATTGTTAATTTTTAAAGCTTACAAACGACATGATTCTTATTTTCAGTCGACAGGATGATGGAAGTACTTCCATCGTAATAGAATGGCTGGTTTCATTAAACAAAAAATTTATCCGGCTAAATGCAGATGATAAGCGAACCCGATTTGTTCATTTTGATGTTACTAAAAATGAACTGATCGTGGATCAACAGGGCCAGCTGGTTAATCTCTTTGATGCTACTTCTTTGTGGTACAGAAGAAAAGGATTCTCCATCAAAAGTATTCCTATTGATGAAAAGACTTACCACCAGGCTGTCTTTCCTGATGCAACAACGTTTCATCAGCAGCACATGCAGTCTGAATTAAAAGTATTGATAGATTACATCCATTCCAGTCTGGCAGATAAATGTACCACACTCGGCAACAATATCAGTTCAGAAGTAAACAAAATGAAAGTGCTGGCCATCGCGCAGCAACATGGGCTCACCATTCCGGAGAGTTACATCATCAGCAGCAAGGCTGCATTAGTGAAGATCCTGAAAGAAAAGAAGAAAGGGGTGGTGACCAAAGCACTCGGGAACGGTATATATCGCTTCACTAAAAAGACGGGGTATTATTCTTACACGGAGAAACTGACAACTGAAAATATAGCGCCCCTTCCGGATCATTTTTTCCCTTCCTTAATACAACTGGAAATCAAGAAAAAATTTGAGCTGCGCGTTTTTTATCTGAAAGGAGATTTTTATGCCATGGCTATCTTCTCCCAACACAGCAAAAAAACAACCGTCGATTTCAGAAGATCTGCGGAAAGTAAGCCTAACAGAACAGTTCCCTATAAGCTGCCTGCCACTGTTCAACAACAGCTCCGGCTGGTGATGGCCGAACTGTCTCTCGATACAGGATCCATAGATATTATTGTGGATGAAAAAGGAGACTACGTTTTCCTGGAGGTAAACCCTATAGGACAGTTTACCATGACCTCATTACCTTGTAACTATTATTTAGAGAAAAAAATCGCCGCAATACTCTAGTTTATGATAAAGATGAAGCAACTAAAAATAAAAAAGGGCAATCTGCCTAATCTGCCTATTTTCTATAATCATATCATTTATAATGATTTAATTCCTTCAGACCCTTTTTATAAGTCCATGTACAGCGAAAAGTACAGCAGCTTAATCAGCTACACGCAGCCAGAGAAATTAGTCTCAAAAATTATTGATTATTCAAAAAAATAAGCCATGGCCATCCGCATCTCCCAGGTTAAAGAAAAGTACCTCTATCTATATGCCAACTGTTATCCCGTGAAAGGCTATACCCGTACTATGATATGCGACCTGCAACTCAAAAAGTTGTATTTCGTCGACAATACTTATTTCACCATCCTCACAGAATTGCGTACACACACGATCGGTGAGGTAGCTGATATGCTGGAAGATGAGGCAGACTATGCAGAATACGAAAAATTTATCCGGTATCTGCTCAACAAAGAGCTGGCGGCTATTGTAGACGATCTGGATGTCTTTCCTCCCATCAGTATGGAATGGGATCATCCTGCTATCATCACTAATTCCATCATTGATATCAGAGATGAATTTCCCGATTTTCAGAAAATATTCACCCAACTGGATGAACTGGGTTGTCATGCTATACAGATACGCGCCTTTACCCATCTATCCCCCCGGCACATCACAGCTATACTTGCCTTAACATCCGGGAAAAATTTCAGATCTGTTCAACTGCTCTTTGGTTATAAAAAAGAAAAAACTGGTTTTACCAGCTTAAGTAAAATCGCTATAAAATATCCAATCGCCGCTTTAGTTGTTTATGATACCCCTGATGAAGCCTACCGGAAAAACAATGCTGCTGCCACGAAGCCTCCCAATCTGACTTACTTAAAACAGGACATTACCTCCTGTGAAAGCTGTGGCATCATTAATCTGGAATCATTACAGGTGCCTTCTTTACAAGGGTTCATTGAAAACATTACCCTTAACAGTTGCCTGAACAGAAAGATTTCTATTGACGAACAAGGAGAAATAAAGAATTGTCCGTCTATGAAGAAAAGTTATGGCAATATCAAAAACACGACGCTTAAATCCGTTATTGACCATACCAACATCAGTGCACTTTGGCCTATAAACAAAGATGCCATTGAAGTCTGTAAGGATTGTGAATATCGGTATATTTGTACCGACTGCCGGGCATATACCACCCATTCCGACAACTTGTATGCCAAGCCAGCAAAATGTAAATATGACCCTTACACAGCAAAATGGAGCAACTAGTATCTATTACCCATCCTGTCTTATCATTACTACTATGCGTTTTCGTTTCCTTTTTTTCATAACACTATTACTGCTCATGCATCCTATCACCTGGGCACAAGCCCCGGACAGCTACTTTAACCTGATCAGCAAAGCGGATACTGCTTATCGGCTGAAAGATTATGCCACCGCCGCTCATTTAAATAAAAGGGCTTTTGATATCATTAAGGACCGTGACATAAAAGAAGTCATTTATCAGGTAGCTTATAATACGGTTTGTTACTATACACTGGCAAGCGAACCAGATACCGCATTTACCCTCTTACAACAGATAGTACCTGATCACAACTTCATTCCTTATCACGATCAACTTGCCTCAGATCCGGATTTAACACTGCTGCATACCGATAAACGCTGGAAAAAACTGGCAGCAGCCGCGCGAAAAACCAAACAAGTATTTGAGGCCACCTTAAACAAACCGCTGGTAGCAACACTGGCGACCATTCATGAAGATGATCAGCATTACAGACTTCAACTAAATGATATTGTAAAAAAATATGGCACCCAATCACCGGAATATAAAAACCAATGGGTGCTCATTAAAGAAAAAGATAGCGCTAACCTAGTTAAGATAAATAGCATCCTGGATCAATATGGCTGGCAAGGTCCTGAAAAAATCGGGTTCCAGGGCAGTCAAACCCTCTTTCTGGTTATTCAGCACGCAGATATAGCCACCCAGTTGAAATACCTCCCATTACTACAACAAGCAGTTAAAAACGGGCAATCACTACCCAGTAACCTGGCCTTGCTGGAAGACAGAACCAGACTGCGGCAAGGAAAAAAACAACGGTATGGCAGTCAGATCACGATAGACAACAAAAGCGGGCAATCCTATGTACAACCACTGGAAGATCCCGATCACGTAGACGAAAGGCGGGCTACTGTTGGATTAGCACCAATGGCTACCTATTTAAGTCAAAGTTTTCAATTAACATGGGATGTGGAACAATACAAAAAAATGCTGCCGGAGATCGAAGCCAAGTTGAAGCGGCCAGTGAATGGGCAGTAGGAAACTATAATAGTGCTGATCACTAGTGATTGATACTGACAGCAGCCAGCTTGTTTTTGATCTGTTTGAATAGTTTCTCCCCCGAGCTGGGCCTATCGGCATTATCCAGCAATAAGGTACCACTTTCATTGAACAACAGATACCTGGGTAATCCCAGCACTTTTTCATTCCCGGATCGCCGATATAACATTTACCCTGCATAGTGGCACCACCATAATGGAGCATTGTTATGCCCTTGAAAGTGGCACCACATATCTCAGTACAGCTAGTTACTGCCAACGTTTAATATGGTGATAACATCTCCAATCATTGCCGGCCAAACAACAAGATAAATGGCGGAGTGCGGAAGCGTAATTACCCAAAACCGCTGATCATATTTCCTTCTTGAAATTGAAGTGATCACAAAATCACCAATCACAGGAAACAAAATGGCATAAAAGGTAATCCACATTACCTCAGCCAAAAGGTCTGATCTCATTGAAGGTCCAGGAAAATCCTGCTGGATAAAGTAAGCTGTTAATATTAAATAAACTAGTATTGCGACAATGAGGCTCCATAAAAACAACATCGGATTTCTCTTCGCTTTTTGCAAAAGATAATACCCTCCCGTCAGTAAAAATATGCAACAAAGCAACCATACATTACTTTCCTTATATTCTGTTATGAGGGCGGCTGTTGTTGTATCGCCCAGTCTGCGAAGTCTTATATTGGATAACGCTTTAAATGAATTACCTACAATTGGAATAATACCAAAAATGAGCGTAGATACTCCAACAATAATAGCAAGCCACTCCTTGTTTTTTTTCATAGTAATAGCCATTAAAATTAATAATATAACGGGGACGATTTAATGTTGACAAGCCTTCTTATCGGAAACACTCCTCACCCCTTAATCCCTTTTATCCAATCCTTGAATTTATTCACCTGCTCTACGATAAAAGACTCCGGCGATTCTTCCGCTTCCCCTACCGGTAAAATATGTTCAAAATAAGTTCCTTTCAGGATGTTGCGCAACAACCCTTCTCCGAGAAATGATTTGTTGTCGTTCAGTGTTTTGGTCGCTTTCAGCAGGTGCCGAATATCGTATTGCAGCGGGTTGATATCCGGTACCTGTTTGTTCAGGTTCAGTAGTTCATACACAGCGATGCGGGCTGTTCTGACAGAGCTTTCCATGGTAAATACCACGTCGTTATTGGTTTCTATAAACTGTCCTACCAGGCCCAGGTTTTTGCAGCCGGCAGGTACTACCCGTGGGCGGTCGCCTTTGGCCCTTGGCATAAACATCGAGGTGATGTAAGGCATAAAGGCCGTGTGTACGATCGTATTTTCCACGACCTGATCTAACTGATCGATGATGCCTACATGATAGCAAAGCTCTGCCAGGATTTCATTTCCGGTACATGCCGGCATTCTTTTTTTGATGTAATCACCTTCCTTGTCCATAAACAAGGCATATACCCATAACACCAGCACATCATCCGGCTGATCGGGGAAGTGCGGTTGGCGGTTACAGGTAAAACTCATCAGCCAGCTGGAATCAGTAATAGTAATAATGCCGCCGGTGGCCGTTTTGCCTGAATAAGGATCATTAACGGAATATTCCTTTAACTTATCCACCAATGCAGAAGGTCTACAGGTCAGCGTCACCGACTCCCAGGAAGACTTTTCTATATTGCTGCAGAACTTCTCCGGTTTGCCAAACACGTCCGATTTGGCGGCCAGATTTTTCCAGAGCTTCCATCCGGCACTTTGTCCGCTGGTGCGGTTGTCGATGGCAATGATCGGTGCTTTGTTGTTGTCGCCATAGAAAGTATCCTCCGTCATGGAACCGGTGGTGACAATCACAAAATCATCTTTCCCTACCGGAATATTTACCTCCTGGTCATTCACGGTAGTAATAATGCCTTTTACTATTTTGCCGTCTGTATTGATCTGGATGTCCAGGTCTTTTACCAGGGTATTTAACTGAATCTTCACCCCTTTGTCTTTCAGGAATCTGCCTAAAGGCGTTACAAACGTGTCGTATTGATTATACTTTGGGAATACCAGTGCCGACAGGTCGTTCAAGCCGTCTATGGCATGCAGGAAGCGATGCATATAGAGCTTTAATTCCAGTAGGCTGTGCCAGTTCTCAAACGCAAACATCGTACGCCAGAACGTCCAGAAGTTACTGCTCAGGAATGATTCACTGAAATAATCTTCGATGGTGATATCATCCAATGCTTCTTTTTTCTTGAGTAATAATTTGATAATGGCCAGTTGGTCTTTCTTCGCCAATCCAAATTTGCTAAAGTCTTTGATCACGCCTTGCTGATGGATCAGTCTTGCTTTGGAATAATTGGGATCGTTATCATTGATCAGCCGGTACTCATCCAATACACTATAGGGTGGTGGCATCTCCAGGGCAGGAATATCCTGAAACATATCCCATAGGTTTTCATAGGTCATATCCATTTCCCGGCCCCCGCGGATGATGTAGCCGTCTTTGGCGTTGCCGGCGCCATCCAGCGACCCACCGTCAATAGACAGCTGTTCAATAAAAGTAATGTTGGATGCAGGCACATGTCCGTCACGTATAAAGTAATAAGCCGCCGACAGCCCTGCAATGCCACTGCCTACAATGTAGATTTTACTGTTGTCATAAGATTTGGTGGGAATTCCCTTATTCCGTTGATAGTTCCCGATCTGATCCGAAAAGGGCATCGATTTTTCCGGTGTATTACGTTGCTGTTCCTTACTGGAGTCGGGCTCATGGTTGACGTTTCCGTAAGTAGTGGAAGCGTTCAATACCTGGTCGAATTTTGAAGTAATGGTTTTCATCAGTTAATTATTTTAATGACTTAGTGAAGACGAGTACCTGCCAGCATCCGCTGTCAGGAGAAAGTTTATGCCTTATCTTATCCGGAGCGCAAACGGAAAGCATATTGCAACCTGCTTATAAACAGGGTGTCGGAATCGTCAGCCTTCGGGCAAACACATCATTGCCCGCTCCCATTCATCTATCAGCGGATAGCAATTTTTGTCGGATGTTCTTTTAACGATATTTTCAGGGGAATTGTTTGGGGAAATGATTAGTAACATAATATTGATCATGGGGTATTCATCCATAATAATCATTCCGGCACCGCTTCCACCCTTTATATGAACAGGTATTTAAATGTTCAGATGTGTTCATTCAACCTATCGTTTTAGCCACCCATCTCTTCAAAAAACAATTGTCAACTAATTATCATGTATCAATAAAACATTTTATCTTTAAACGACCGAGTTAAGACTTTCCCGAAATACACCGGCACAGGACTTTCTCAGGTAGTCGTTTCAGGTGCGTAATGCGCCGCTGTCCACACAGATAAAATCAACCCAACAATCAAACAGTAATAATGGAATCACCACAAACGCAAACCTCCCAAAAACCATCATCCTTTAGCATCCGGAACATTTTCAGACCAGACTATGAACGTTGGGAAGGAGTTCCTCCCATTAATATCTATCTTTTAAGAGTGCTTTTTCTATTGATGTTTCTTTTTCTGGGGAAGGATTCCCTCACCTATATCCTTACCTTCAAAGGTACCTGGGATCCTATGAACGCAATGGCCTGGAGTATCTGGGCATCTTATGCCTTGTTATCCATTTTAGGCCTAATACATCCGCTTAAAATGATACCGATTGTATTGCTGGAAATATGCTACAAAGTCATCTGGCTGATCGTAGTGGCTTATCCGTTATGGACCACCAACCAGTTAGCCGGTTCGTCTGCCGAAGGCATGACGTATGTATTTTTGCCGGTTGTGTTGCCGATGCTGGCTACACCATGGAAGTATACCTTTAAGAAATACGTGTTAGGATCCAAAAAGCGTAACTGATTGATTTCGCCCGCCGCCTGAAATGATTTATCCGATGCCAGTGCCGGATGTACCGGCAATGATCATCCCGCCCTTACATCGAACAGCACTTCATTAATAACCAGCTGGTATGCGGCTGTTAATGAAGTGCTTCACTCCCCGGCAACGGGATAATTACATTACAATAAACCATCATGTCAAAAAATTTTATAGAAACATTTATATGTTTCTATATTTTTTATATAAATTTGCACCAGCATAAATTTATTGCTGAATATGGACAATAAAAAATTCGAGCGCATATCCCGTGCATTGAGTGATCCCAGCAGGATTAGTATCCTACAGGAAATCAGGAAAAAGCAGGGATGTATGTATTGTGCAGAGATTACCGAAATGCTGGCGCTTACCCAACCCTCCGTTTCTCACCACCTGAAACAGCTGGTAGATGCAGACTTGTTGATTCCTGAAAAAGAAGGCAGGAACTTAAAGTATGTCATCAACCAAAAAGAACTGGACGACTACATCCAGTTCCTGAATAACCTAAAAGCATAATTTATTCACCCGGCCAACATCTTATTTACCGTCACAATCATATCGAAACATTCGAATATTCAAATTAATAAAACTGATGAAAAAATCCATATACGCCATGGCGCTGGGAGCCTTTGGCATTATTACCACCGAATTTGGCGTGATAGGCGTACTACCCAATCTGGCCCAGGTATTTCATGTTTCCCTGGAAACTGCAGGATGGCTGTTAAGCGCATTTGCACTCACCGTAGCCATATCGTCGCCATTTATTACTGCGCTGACGACCAACATCAATCGTAAGGTACTGATGTCATCGGTGCTGGCGGTATTTGTGGTATCCAACCTGCTTTCGGCCTTCTCGCCCAATTTCACGGTGCTGATGATTGCCCGTATCCTGCCCGCATTTTTACACCCACTCTTCTGGAACATATCACTGGCAGCGGCTTTCAAGGAATCCGGCAGTAAAGCAGTTTCCATCGTGATGTCGGGCGTAAGTATTGCCACAGTAATGGGTGTACCCATCACCACCTATGCAGCGGAATTCTTCAACAACTGGCAGGCTTCCTTTTTCCTGGCCAGCTTTATCAGCCTGATTGCCTTCATCGGTATGTTGCTTTATGTACCATCTATGCCTGCTACCCGGAAAGAAGCGGGCGCCAGTCAATTGTATGTATTAAAAAGTCCGCAGTTGTGGCTGAATCTTATTTCCACGATTCTCATGCTGGCCGGTATGTTTTCCAGTTATGGTTACCTGGCGGCCTACATGGAAAAGGTGACGCATATGAATGGTGTACAAATCAGCGCGATGCTGCTGCTATTCGGTGGTATGGGTGTGTTGGGTAACTGGATCACGGGTATCACTATCAGCAGAAACGTAATGCGGGTTACCCGGATATTTTTCACTTCGCTCATATTCGTACAGGTACTGGCCTACTTCTTTGGTGGCATCTTTATTCCCATGGTGATTATCCTTTCTTTCTGGGGCGCTATTCACACGGGCGGATTCCTGATAGGTAATATCCGCACCACCCGTTCGGTACCACAAAGTGCCCTGGAGTTTGTGAACAGCCTGCTGACGTCCTGCTATAATATTGGTATATCGCTGGGTACCATGCTGGGCGGACTGATTATCGCGCACTATGGCATCCATCATGTTATCTGGATGAGTGTAGGTTTGCTGGCATTGAACCTGGGTCTGAGCTTTATTACCTTTGGAGAAAAGCACCCCACAGGCACCCCTGAAACAGAACAGGATTTACAACCGCATCTCATGCATGCTTAAACAGATCTATTCATAGTAAATGCCATAGTAACCTGATCGATCCAGGTTACTATGGCATTTAAATATGCGGCATAAGCCAGCACCATCATGGTGTTATTACACTACACGTATCTCCTCACTGCGCCGATGCCAGCTTCCCGGACTTTCTCAACTCCTGCTGTTTTTCAAGTGCCAGTAATCTCACCTGCATATCCAACAACTGTTTCCTGTTCGCTGCATTTTCCTGATTAAGTTTTACATTTTCGTTTTGAAGTGCGGTTACCTCTTTAGATAAAGCCTGAATACCACTGATACCCAGGGCAAATATCTGCTGGTAATCGATGGTACGAAAATCTGTGACTTGTTTACCATATACAAACAGGTCTTTCACCGATCCGCTCCAGTCATCTACCGTAAAACTGGTGCTATCCACCACAGCTATCTTCACATCTTTAGCGCCGGCTTCCTGCAGCATCAGTCTCACCTGATCTCCACTCACCAGGTGATGCGGTGCTTTTAAAGTAACCTTCAACGTGCTGCCACTCACAGTTGCATTAACTGGTTTTGTAAAAATATCCGGTAAAAAATCTTCGCGTTGACTGACAGCCTCCGGGAATACCTGTTCTACTTCCTGTGCAATAAATCCCTTGGATACACGGGTACCATTTGCCACCTGATCTTTATACTGATAGTCGGTCACTCGCAGTTTATTCAGCAAAGTGAGGGCAGTAGCCGGATTGGAGACCTGTATATTTTTTTTAATCCTGGCATCAGAGAAAGCATATAACGCTCTCCCCATGATACCACCGGCGGCATAAATGGAAAGATCAAAACCACACCAGTTACCACTGCGATTCGTTAAATTAAAAATAGGATTATTATCACCGTGTGCATTCCATTGATAAGCGACCTGCGTCACCTGGTCCTGAATCGCATAACCGTTGGAAACAGTATTACCGACTGTCAACGGGGCAGTGGGATTGGTACTATTGATACCCACCCTGGCATTTTCGTTGATACGCATCACTTCTCTGGTGACAGATGCATTGCAGCCCCAGGTTAAGAATTTAATCAAGCCGCCATTACCGCAATCCCAGGCTTCTGTTACCAGTTCCATACCGGTAAAATCTGCATTTAATGACATCCCGATCCGTCTTGATCCCCTGTTGGATCCATCATGTTCATATCCCGGGTTACCATGAATACTGGTGTAGATGTCTCCCGATACATCCAATGTGCCATAGGGGCCGGTATTGCCTATCCCCAACCGAATGTCGTTGGTCATAAACAGCGCAGGTGCACTGGCGTTATTCCGGATGTAAAACCCACCCGGACCATAGTTCAGATAAGTGGCGTTATCACTCCATCGTGGCCATAAATAAGGTTCATAATTACCACTGGGGTTTTTAACGACGAAAAAAGCGCTATTGTCTACCCCAAAAACAGATCCATTGCCACCCAGGGTAAGCCTGTGCGCAGGTTGGGTACCAATGCCCAGCATACCACTCCCTGATAGCGTCATCAGCGAAGTGATGTCTGTACCATTTTTGGTATTTTCAAACCTGAATCCGCCTTCCCCTCCACCGGCATGATTAATAATATTGGTTTCTCCAAAACAAGGCCCATTCGTCACACAGGAGCGGTTCCACAAAAAATAAGTACCCTGACTGTTGGCAACAGCCGGCGCTGTTTTATTCAGGAACAACAAGCCATTGACATTCAGGTTGCCATCAATCTGGGTATTACCCATGGTATGCAACCGGTATAAAGGCTTATTGGTACCTATGCCTACATTTCCATTAGGATCAATATATAGCGGGTTTTGCGCAAATCCGGCATTACTCAGCCCACAAATAAATACCAGGATTAAAACAGCCAGTTTGGATGTACGCTGCTGGGGAGAGATGATGAAGTGATTCATACATAAAAATTTGAGTAGTGAATAGTATAGTTCCTGCCGATCCTAACCCGGTTAACCGGCAGGTCTGATATGCTTTTACAAGTGTATCCGGGAGACAACTTCCCGGCTCACTTAAAGCCAGATTGAAAAGATAATTTTGCGCCCGGTTCAACCGTGAAACCATTTTGAAAACCAATACCACCTCCGGAACTGATGATGGCATGGGTAGTATTAATGACCGTACCACTGATGTTGATCAGATTATTGGCCCGGTAAAGCGTATTATTTTTTATCGCCTGCAGGTTCAGCAGATCTGCATTGACTTTACTTGTTTTGACAGCGAGGAGATAATTATTGTTAACGCTGTACAACGTACCGTCCGGGGCGAGGGCAATATTCTTCCTGAAATTGAGCGCCACACCGACGCCCGGCGTTGCCACAAAAGTTCTTCTCATCGCCTGACCACTGGTACTGAATCCTGCTGCCAGGTTATTGACCGCATCCCAGGCAAACACCTGTAACGAATCATTGGTCACCAGCAGGGTGGCATTATCCAGGGGTTGTTCATCTGCATCCCCCACCCGCGACCGGTCGGCAGGACGATACCGTTGCAGCCGGTTGTTGAAAACAAAATATACATTGCCACGGGTATCTGCCACCGGCTGGGAGATGCCGGTATTGCCCGTTTGTCCTGCTATGATCTCATCTCGCAGTAATAACCGCCCCCTGTCAGCTGCCCAGCCGAAACAGTACAGTTCATTACTATTGTCGAAACCATTCAGCACCAGTATACTGGAATCATCTGCGATGACCGGTGCAGGTATATACCGCGTGTATCCATCATATACATAAGTGCTCAAACGACGCTGTGCAGAAGAGTCCAGCGGCGTACCGTCGGAATTGTCCAGCACCATCAGCTGGCCGTAATTGTTGTTCACCTTTATAAAGAATGCATGCCGTTCACTGCTGCTCAGGGATACCGGACCGGCCATTTCATTGTCTTTGCTGATCGGATACCGCCAGAGTGTTTTAAGCCGCGGATAAGGGGTGAGCGCTACTACCGCATTACTGGCCGGCAGATAAAGCATGCCGTCATATCCCAGTGCAGGCGTATTCACCACGCCTCCCACCTCATCGCCCAATAAACCGGCCAATGCCACATCCAACAGCTTGTTGCCGTAATTATTCAGATCAAAAATAATTAACCGGTTAGTGGTAATACAATACATCCGTCCCTTTGCATCGATCAGCGGACAAAACTTATTTATCTCGGGCATGGCTACACGCCATAACACTTTACCTGCACCATCCAGCTGTACCACCTGTATCGGGGCACTGCCGGCGGGATCCTGTGTAAATACAACAGGATTCCCGTTATAGACGACCATCGCACCAACCGGATCAGCACCGCTGATATATCCTTTTTCCGGGCGATACAGCGTATTGATCGTGGCCGCCGTAGTCCATGCATCCGCCATCCAGCCGGTGTACCCGTTATGCTGACTATTACCGCGTAGCTGCGACCAATCAGCCAGCTTAGGATACATGTTCACAGCATATTGTACCAGCAACTTCGGCTTCTTGGCATATTGCGCACCGATACTTTCCATTTTATCAGCATAGAAAAAATTATCCTGGTTCTGCTGCGGAGAGCGGGCTGCCAGGGATAAACTGGTATCCGCCGTTTTCAGGAAATCAGTGACAGCGCCAGGTCTGGCAGGTATCGCCAGTTTGATATTGGCAACACGCGTGGAAGCAACAATCGGAAACATACCAATCTTCCTGGTGGAATCAAAAACGGGATAGTTCCAGCCGGCTTCGCCTGCCTTCCAGCCAGGGGTATTACTTTGCAGCAGGGTAATTGTCTGGTGCGAAGCACTGAGGGTATCTGTTTTTCGCTGCACATACAACCGTAGTTGCAGTGCACTTACCCGGGCATTCTCCGGCAGGATACCCAATCCGAATTTGAACAACGACCGTACCGTTTCCTGCCCATTCGCATTCGCCTTTACTTCCAGGTGTGCATCTCCTCTGCCATCACCCGCAGTTCTGGCATTAACGGCGATATCCGGCAACAGGGTCGTATATCGCTGTGCCTGGGCGGCCGGCAAGCATAGCATCAGTGCCAGGCCAGCTATACCTGCTCTTTTTTTTATGGTATCGAACTTTATAGTAGTCATATCATCATTTTTAAAAGCCTTCCACAATTATTGCATGTCAACCGCCACCTTGTCTGATTGTATAATGACGGAACCAGGTTTGGCGATATACCAGCTCAACACACCGGTATATTCCACGCCATCGTCTCCCTGGTAGGCCATCGCCATAAACCACAGACAGTTTTTATAATAAAAAGGAAGTATTTTATTAAAGGGTACACTGTTCATATCTTCAAATGGCGCTATCCTGTCGCGGGAGAGATACCTGCCGCTGACATCCAGCTCAACAGCACTGAAGAATGGCGCTTTTCCCGCAGTAGCGGCAACCCCCATATAGTTAATCCCGGTGCTTTTCCGGGTATCTTTCCCCAGAAATACCAGGGCGGTATTTAAATAGGGTTCCGGGAAAAGCAGCGGCTGATCGTTGGATTGCATAATCTGTTTCCAGCCTTTCGCTTCCAGTTTCCAGATATCACTCAGCGGCCTGCCTCCTTCTTCTGCAAATCCACCGCCGATCCATAACGCTTTCTTTACTTTCGTTACCGGCTCCCGTTCTACTGCTGCCCCTAAAAAGCACCGGGCCCTCCAGGGCATCGCAACAGGATCGGCTGCGGAGTTAATCATACCCGATGTATCCAGGTTATCCCAATGCATACCATCCGAAGAAGCCCACATATCCTGCAATGCATTTCCAAATGCATCCAGGCCGCCGATCAGACAGATCCTGTCTTCTCCACCAGGATTAAATACGACACAGCTATGCCCCATACGTGCGGGCCAGCTGCAATCCTGCACGCGTACCAGCCCTGTATCCAGGTCTGCAATAGCGGTACGTGCAGCTACCTGTGTCAACACACTATAACTACCGCCGCAGAAAATCAGTTGTCCGAAAGTATCGCCGACGCCTCTCAGGTGAACCACCGGAGAAGTAGCGAAATCCGCCAGCTTAGCCAGTTCACCCGGCAGTAGTTTTATTTCTGTCCACACATCTGAAAACCCGTCAGCGGTATAATAAATGGAACCGATACCACTATCTCCCCCTTCATTGTTAAAAACAGTCAGACTAAACAACATACTTTCATCTTTGGACACACATACATTACATACGGTTTCCTGATCAGATCCGGGACCATTGATATAGCCGGTGGTTTGTGTATTCAGGCCACGTACCTGTAACGTTTTTGTTTGGCTGACGCCCTGCTGGGTGACGGTCAGCCGGTAGGTATGATCGCCGATTCCTACATTGGTTGCAAAGGAAGATTTGCTACCATCCACTAAAATATCCTTGGCATTGCCTACATCAAATATGGAGAAGACCGCATTAGCGGGATCGATGGTTTTATCGGCAAAAGCCCAGCTGAAAGTAGTGGTGGCGCCACCTGCCAGTACCTGTGGGTCTGCGCGGAAAATTACTTCCGGTATACCCTGCTGTTGTACGATAACGGGAACGGTTACACGTCGGGCATCCGGATTTACAGCAGGATTATCAAAATAGCTGACCTGTAATGCATAACCAGGTAAAGCCTGCGGCGGCTCACAAATGGCGCGCTTTATTTTCAGGATCAATACACTTAAGGTAAAATGTACTTTCCGCCCGAGGATGTGCGTTATTTTTCCAGGGCTGCTGCCTACATCAAAAGAGGCAATCGGAATCTGACTGGCGGTATCTTTTCCGGGTACCAACCCGTACAGGTCTACCTGTAAGGAGGCCCAGTCTCCCGCCTTTATGATGGTGGAAAGTCCGTCAATTTCAATAGCACCGGCCAATGCTATGGTTTGTCCTTCAGAGGGAAATAGCTGCAGTTCTATGTCTACCGGTTTATGCTCCGTTATAAACACGGTGGGCTGGTCCGTATGTACAGCTATATTTTCCATTTCTATATCAGCCATAAATGTAAGTTTAGTAGATAAGGTATCTTTGCCCGCATTGGGTTTAAATTTCAGCCATCCTTCATAAGCCTGCAGGGGTACAAACCGCGAAGGCTGTTCCTTCGAAGCCTGCGCAACCGCTTCCGGTTCCCAGGTTGATACACCGGTTTTATGCACCCACGTCCAATCGGCGCCAATAGCAGCAGGTACCGGCATACCTGGTTGTACTTTTTCAGCCAGAAAAGGCGCCGCCATAAAACTTGTATTCAGTCGTGATAATATTCCATTCATCTGATAGGGATGCAGCTCCCGATAATGCACAGGTAATATCCCCGAACTGATATGGATACCTGCCGAAGGGTCCAGCAGTAAAGTCATTGCCTTTAACGACTGATTCAATGACACGCCTACTGACGCGCTATTCCGGTAAAAGGCATCTGTGCTGTTGATAAAATCAGGCGCATTACTGCAGGTATTGAAACCGGGCACCCGATCACCTTCTACCATATAACCTACCAACCCATCTTTATCGCGGTTGAAATCTCCCAGGAACAAAGGGAAGGTAACATCGGTGATATCACCATTATCCGGATTACTTTCTTTCCCCCAGGCCTGGTTGTTGAAAGGAAAGCCCATTGACTCCAGGCCTACCCCACATCTGGCCAGGGCCAGTGGCTGACCGGCAATCAACGCACCTACGTTATGCTGTAATGCGGCCGTTCCGGCAACTTTCAGATTCACTTTTATGGCCAGATCAATCAACCCTGCTACCGCAACCGGGTTGCTGATCGCATTGATGAAATCTGATAAATGCTTGTTATCACTGTATGCCGGTATCACATCACTACCAGGAAAAGGTTTTTTAATCAGCCCTATTCCTCCTTTGTTTGCCGGATCCGTCGTCAGCTGTAACAACAATACTTCCTTTCCATCCTGATCATACACCATCAGAAGATTATCGAAAAGGTGAGGAATGACCCATCCAAATACAGGGCTGCTATTCCCATAACTGCCGGCATAAATCACTTCATCCTGCGCATCCAGCCATTCGAATGCAATGCGGCTGGGCTGTACGATTCTTGGACAAAGCGATACGCTATTGGATGCCAGCTTTGCTCCGGGAAGCGGAGAAAGCTGCCCGGCGGTAATAGCCACGGGGTTATTGGCATCGCCACTGAGCAATACATTTTTTACCTGGCCAAACACATCGATGATACGGAGTTCCAGCAGCGCCATTTCTCCGGCGCGTAAAGGGAAAAAATTGTTGGAGATCACTTTACCTCCGGTTGGTAATGGTCCGGGGTTTACACCTAGCCGGTATCCTGCTGTACCGGTTATCGTCAACTCTTCCTGATTGATCCGATAGTCGGAATCAAAATGGTATATGTTGTCCGGACGATAGTTTAATGGCGGGAACTGCAGATCCGGCTGCTGCATTAGCAGGTATTTATGAAAGCCTCCCAGCGATTGCGCCATCAAATACTGCCCGTCATATTTATTTACGTCAGGCGCTATTCTTTTTAAATGCGTCCACACCGCATTGGATAGGGGTGTAATCGCATTAAAGCTACAGGATGGCCCACCGGGCAGGATGGCTTTACTGGTCCTATAAAACAGGTTATCCTGCAAATACCAGTCAGGATGATGGGTAAAATCGAGTGACCGGATATCATCGAAAGCCGGTTGAAAGGCTACTTTCCACGACAGGAATAAAGGATGCCACGCCTGCTGCCATTTCATGATAGCAAAAGCAGGCGCCGGATAGGTGGCGCCGGTGGTTACACGCTCCGGCAGGTTCGCCTGCAGGTCTGCAATGGTCTTTCCAAGCGCAATAATTGACAGGTCTGCTTTATCTTTTCCATTTCCGATACCTGCTATCTTAAAGGCAGTCAATGCCAGATCCGACGCAAAGGACTGATCAAAAAGCATCGCTTCATAACAAATAGCCTGTATGGCGGTTACCGGCACATCGCCGGAAAGGTTGTTCAGCAAGGCCATCTTAAAGGTATCCCCACCGGAAGGCACCGTTACGCTGACGGTCATGGCATCCTCAATGGTTACCTCCAGACCGGCGGGGATCTGTGCTATCGTGCGGCAACGGATGTCCGCTTCCTGTGAAGTAGGGTGCCCCGCATGGGTATCTCCTATGCTTTGTCCCCATAACAACAGCACCGGGTCATTCACTTCCCAGAAAGCCGGTGATTCCTGTTGCTTTAATTCATAGACAGCAGGACTGCTGCAGAAAGGTTCCAGCTCATTGATTTGTTGCCGGGCTGCTGCCACCTCATTCGTCAGTTGTGCAACCGCGGCTTTGGCTGTTGTAACGGCTACGCGTAAACGTTCTTTGTTGGCACTAAAGGCAATATCCTGTCTGAAATTTTTAATCGTATCAAGGGCCTGCTTGTACCATAGGGAATAATATTCCTGTTGCCAGCGTAATAAAGTGCGCTGCTGCAGGTTCAGCTGCTGTTGCTTTTTATTCAGGTCCTGTAACAGGCTACTGACGCCCGGGAGATCAGGAAATTGTTGTGTGGCGGCGTCGTTTTCTCCCAGCTCATGATCGGATTCACATCGGTTGATTTCCCAGCGTATCCCTCCTTTTTGGGTGTGGAAACCACGTGTATGTATTTCTTCTTGTATTCTTCCGATCCCCACAGGATGCTCATCATCTTCCAGCAGCTGGTATTGCAATGCATTCAGGAGTTCCTCCATCTGCGGTTCCGGCGCCACGGCTTCTTTTAAGACCTTCGCACTGAATGCTTCGGCAGCGGTATTACCAACAGCAAGACCAACCGGGCCGGCAGGTACGCCCGGCGGGGTATTGGGCGCCCAGGCTACACTATGCACCGCCGCATGAAAAACAGATTGTTCCGGGTAATCCGTTCCGCTGTATTGCCACTTCTCTTTGAACCAGTGATACTTTTTCATTTGCATTTCCTGCTCCGGATTTACGGCCGCTGTAAATGGCAAAGGGTATAGCGGATCTGTTGCAGGATCATCATACCAGCCTGTGATCACATAGGTAAAGGTACCCGTGCTTATCAACGTGCCGGCTTCGTCTTTCATATCATCATAAAAGCCGAATACATGCCGGCAACCGGGATAGAAGGCAGCAAAGTAAGGGTTGCCGGGCGTCACTGCGGTCAGATAAGGCTGGGCAGCAGGTGTGTTTTTATATCCCGGTATATAGGCCAGACACCGGCCTATCTTCTGCACACTCAGTTGCTGATTATCCGATGATAAAAAATTGGGATCGCTCTCACTGAGGTCCAGGTTATCGATATTGTTGATGTAATCACTTTCAATGATCCAGGCCTTTGCCGGAATAGCGTTCACGCCACTATCTGTACGATATCGGATCACCATCCACCTGTTTGGGGCATAAGGGAAGTCCATATCAGCATCCGTCTGCTCCCCTACAAAAGCATGTTTCAGGGCTTTGGGCAGCTGCCAGTGCAGATGAATCCCCGTATCCGGTGCAGGCAAAGGTTGTCCGTCTGCCTGCATCGTGTCGCCCAATATACTTTGGTCGAAGAAAGCCAGTCTGGGTCTGACATCTGCATAGGTTATCTTTTGCCGCTCCAGTGCCTGCTGATCCATAGACACTACCAGCGCTTCCGCCAACATGGGTACAAAAAGGCTTTGATTGCTGCTCATTGTTTGGAATTTTAATCAGGCTTGCTTTATTGTTACAGTATGTTTTACCGGGCTGTCTACCATCTGAAATGCAAATTCAGCCGAGGTAAAGATGTCTGCGGATAAATGTTGTTTCATGGCTCCTGCAAGTCCGTTTATATCAATGATCCTTTTCGTGTTGATCAATCCTGTCAGTGCTTCATTTATATTCTCTGCGGTACTGATCACAATGGCTCCGCTGCTATCCGTTGTTTTCAGATCTTTCTCCCACTGTCCGTTATTCAGCTTTATACCGAAATGCAGTCCTTCATAGGGTTGGGTAATGACGATCTTCGCTATATTACCATTGAATACGCCCAGGAAAATATCTTTGTCGATACGTTCGAAACGAAAAGCCGGCAGTAATGCGCCGTTGCTATCATAGGCTGCTATTTCAATGCCCCGCCACCCCGAAATAAGATCGGACCTCAGCAGAAAACCTGTAACAGGTAGCATGAGCAACTCCTTATCCCGTATCCGGACTTTTTGCTGTACGTTATATTCAGCCGGTAAAAAGTTGCCTGCCATCGCCTGGTCTATAATCAACTGCGACCGGTTGCTGCGACCTATACTTAAAGCGCCATCCATTAATGCAGTGATCCAGTTGGCATCTACATAAAAGAAAGCAAGCGATTCTTTTTCCAGGTACATTTCATCCGGGACCAGGTATTTAAACGGGATGCCTTTCAGGCAAAACAACTGCCCTAAAAAATCCTGTACTTCCTTGGGAACCGCCGTATCTGCCCCCTTGTTTTCAGGCGGAGGATTATTGGTGGTGGTATACGCTCCTTTCAGGTAACTGATCACCTTAGCCTTGACGGTATTTCCGGGATATTTGTCTGTTAGTGTGTTGACTATATCCGTTTTATCTTTCCTGATCTGTGCCTGTTTTACCGCAATGCGCCATGCCAGAACGGCCTTTGCAAATGCCTGCCGCTCCAGCCCCAGCATTCTTCCCAGTTGCCATGCAGCCGCGAAAGAAATATCCATCATGCCCGTAGTGGCATCATAGCGCAGGGCAGCATCTGCCACAGAAAAAGAAATAGCGGTTGAAGGCTGGTAAGTTTGCTGCGGCACCAGCGGCCCATGATACCAGGCAGCAGTGTGGGCACCGGCCCGTGTCAGGTGTGGCATAGCCGTATATCCTGCACCCAGGTATCCGGAAAGTGTGGCGTCCACCCTGGTATCATTTATCTGCAGGCGTTTCACGGCCAGCTGATGGATCAACGTGGTAAAAGAAGCATCACCCGAATTGTGAAAGCTCCAGCTGGCAAGAGCTGCCATGCGTACGGTTGGCTGACCTGCTGGTATTGTCTTTAACGCCGCTCCGGGTTTACCCGCAGCGATATAATCCTGAAAACCTTCCAGCGATACCAGCACAGCGGTGTTCAGCTGGTTGCGGGCAGGCAGCCTGCTACCCACTACGGTGGAAAACAAGGCAGTATCTCCTGCTTCCTCATCCAGATCAACAATCCCGTTTTTGTCCTTATGGAGGATCCTTACTTTTTTGGCATGCGCCAGCAAAGCAGCGGCACTCAAGGCAGGTATATATGCCAGGAACTGCGTGGCGGTGATGTCAATACAATTACAACGCTCTTCCACATCCTCCCAGGGCATTAGCCGGAGCCCTGTTGCGGAGGTATCTCCCGCAATGGCAGGGCCTAATATACCGGGGCCCGGACTAATCAGTTCTGCCAGTTTACGGTTAACGACTACCGGCGTTTCTGCTTCTTCAAAAAGCAGGAGCGCCATCCAGGGAACCGGCTGACTGTGAATCGGGTTGCGGGGCGCATCGGTAGGCGCTTCATTCGCCGCCCGTTGAAATACGGGTGGTTTACCATCTACGGTTCTCTCCCAGGGGAGCGTACGTCTGGAGAAAACAATATGCGGCAGCGATTCAGTATAGTTGCCTCCCTGGCCTGCCGGTGGATATACGGAATAAATGTCAGCAGGATTCAGTACAAACCGCGCTGCATCTATATTAAATTTCAGGGCAGCCTGCGCTACAGGACCCGACGGCGGCAGGTATTTGCCATCAACCGGTTGCGTGGTGGTGATGGTCTGCGAGACGGCCAGATCATAACTGCCTGCCACCATAGTGGGTGTAAAGCATTGTATCAATTGCGTCTTCTCCTGCAAAGCTGAACTAGACATACCGCTAATAGTTTTATTGTGTATCGGTTGGGTATTGTGGGATCTCACCGGTCTGACATAATACAGGCGGTGCCTTAAAATAAATTCCCGGTGCGGTCATGATGGTATTCATCTCCGTTATATCTGTTTCCCATGTAACACCGGTAACCTGGCCGAATAATGATAACAAACGATTCCTTTCACTGACAGCCTCCTTACTTACATAACTACTTTTGATGGTATCGAATACATCATAAGCATGATAGGCCTTTCCTGTTACCGCCATCTCCTGATTCCAGCTGAACAGGATTTCCGACAAGTCAAACAACCGGGAAAAATCCAGTTCCCGTACACTGGAAACCTGTGGCAGCAGCGGTGGGCGGATCGTTAAGCCGGTTAATACATTCTTTATCACTTTTGCGGTACCTGGCTGCTGATTATCCGTGGTTCGTACCTCGCTGCCCCAGAGCGCATCCGTAACCCCTTTGGCCATACAGGAAATGGTCATGGCCTGCGCTACGTGTGCTAAGCTCACGGTTACGCTCAGACTGAAAACAAGCTGGTCACCAGCACCCAATCCGCACGGCCGGATCCCTATTTCTTTTTCCCGCGCTGCATAGGTATTGTTTACCTCCACATTATTCCGGGTGATGGTCGTACCGGTACCTGACCGCATGGGGATGGTATCCGGTATTGCGGCGCCGTTGAACAACAAATCAGTAGCCGGAATAACGGCATCGACGGTGAGTTCCAGCTCATGTGGATTGATGATGGTATATTTTACCTGCCGGTTATCTGCAGGATCTTTTATTTGTTTGATAATGCCCCTGCTGATAACCGTATTGATGGGAGCCGGTGGCAGATAGGTACCTGCAAACTGGTTCCATTCCAACGGCACCGGCGCCGTTTTTTCCGAAGCACCGAAAGGTATCGTAAAGGAAAATATGGTCCAGTCCACATAGGCTTCTCCGGCAAAGGGAGGCCCCCAGATATGCAGTTCGGCGGCCATTTCCAGGCTGAAATGAATGCTGATAAATGCGATACTGATATGCGCATCTATCTTAACGCAAACGCCTATATCCAGGTAATACTGGAAAGGCGCCCAGGAGATGAGCATGTCTGCCCACACCGTCAGTGAGGCACTGAGTACGGGAATCTGGAAAAGGACTTCCATTCTGCCACCAGCCATAATAGCCGTTGGCGTAAGGGCATAATACATCTCTCCGGTAATGGAGAGCATACTACTGATGCGCCATACATAGCCCAGCCTGGGGACAGACGGATAGTGATCCGGTTTTTTAAACCGGGGATGATACCCACCGAGTGTGATCACAAAATCGCCTTCATGCTGTCCTGAAACCCAGGTATAACAGGCAAAGCCACCGGTTAAGATACAATCCCGGGAGAACAGGTAGGAATTAGGCGTAAGGATACCTTCCACCGCAATGACGGCACTGCCTGGCCCAAAATGAGCCAGCACCGCGAGTTCAATATATACAATCGGGGATGGGGAAATACTTTGTTCCGGCCACTTCAGCCGGGATAATCCCAATATGGCAAATTCGACATCATGTCCAAAATTCACCGTCAGCAATACAAAAGACTCTATGATCTTAAAAGAAGTAAACTTAATACCTGCCGCCAGCCAGTATTCACCGGTAGCAATGGCGATGGGCAGGTTACCTGCACTATCTGCTGTTTCAAGATCCCGGAGGATATCCAGGATGCCCTTTGAGGTATCAGGCTGCATCGCCATGGCCACCAACGGGAATTGATGCACTTCGTTTACTGCAGGAATATTTACCTTTCTGTTGTAACCAAATCCGACTGCAATGCCGGTGACGAAAAAGAAGCACGGACCACCGATATTACCTTCATACAATCCGTAAACAAACAGGGAGGCATCGTTACCTGTTTTAGCATAGGAGCCGATCCCTGTAATCATGCATTGCTGCATTTTTAGTATCACGCCCCCGTTATATACATCTACCGCTACATTGTTTACCTGTTGCGTGGTACGCGTAAATGCACCGCTGATCTCAACCGGGCCTTTTTCAAACGTTAATCCGATACCCGACAATTCAAAAGACAGGGAATCTATTTTTCCCTGAAACAGATCGCCGGGAAGAATACTTACGCCCATCCCTTCCAGTCCCAGTACCAACCCGCCTGCAGCCAGATCGGCCTCCAGGAGCAACGCTATTTTTTTACTGTTGTGCAGGTTGTAGGCGAAGCCTAACCGGTTTACCGTCAACGGTCCCATTTTCTGTCCGAACTGAAACCATTTTACCATCGGGCCTGTTTCTGCTGCTGCCGGTGCAGCGGCTATTGGTGCAGGGGTTGCCGGCACTGCCGCGTTCACGCCGCTGGATGGAAGCAACAGGCTGAAAGGTGGCTGACCGGGTAAATTGATGGCGCCCATCAGGTTCAATCCTTTACCTAATTTATTGGCGGCAGCCGGCAACACCAGTTTCGGGGTGGCGCCTGATGCAGCAGTACCGGTATTCATCTCCGGCAGGAAAAAATCGCCGGCGCCGGAAGTATATACGAATCCGGTACCATTCAGGCTCACCGCTTGCAGCTCACCGCCTACCAGCGGCAACTGGCCCAGGTCTGCCAGATCTGCCGTGATACCAAAAACATAACGGCTTTCCGGAAGCGTCTTCCCGGCGGCCTGGTGTTGAAAAAATATTTTTACGGCTTTATCATCCACCGTCACCAATGCTACTACATCTGTTTGCCGGGTACTGCCGTCATAGGTAATGAAGATATCCTGTATAATAATATCCGGAAGAAAACCAACCGGAATCAATGTTTTGTAGTCGGGACAGCTAAACTGCAACAGCTCATCGAGTACATCGGTAACGGATAAACGCAGATGATTGGTACCGCCACTGAATTGCTGATCGGATATTTTCATACCCGCTTCTGTGCTGCTGGTGGCGCTGGCACGCAGGTCGATCCGCACGCCTTTAATCGTAAAAACAAGTGATAACGCCAGTAAAGAAGAGGTCACATCCTGTGTCGATTCCAGGAGAAAATGCAGGCCGCTGTTTTTATCATCCGTGTCGGGAAGCCAGATAAAGTTACCGGCATAGCTGGCCGTATTTCCAGACTGTCTGACAGCCAGTTGTAAGGCTACCGTTTGCCCTTCTATCGTCAGGTCTCCCTCACCGGTATATTCGGTTATCCCGGTTACACTATCATAAGAAAAACTCATCCCTGAAAAAACCAGGTCTTCTAATATGCCGGGGAGTGCTGTTCCGTTGAAACCGAAAGCCACAGCCATGTCTGCCAGGCTGGTGCGGGTAACAATAACCGCCTTTATTTTTTGCGCATAAGACTGATCCGCCCCATGCGTCATACTGGTATCCAGTGAAATATCGGGCGTGCTGGCGCCGATCTTCATCGTACCTTTTATTTGGAAAGTATAATCCTGGTTGGCCGTATTGTACGTGATATACAACAGGGTAATGCTAATGCCGGAAAGGAATTCCGGTAATCTCACTCCGGTAAACTTTGCAAATAAATCAGCTGTTAATTTACCGGCGGGCAGTGTAGTATTTTCAGGAAGACCACCGGCAAAAATCCATCCGTCGTCCTTTTTTTCCATGCGCAGGAAAATATCTGCGCCGCCTATCTGCAGGTTTATCAGGCAATTTCCCGTTAGCACATGATCCGTAATATCCACCTGCGTAATCACCTTGTTGATGGACAAACACGGGAAATGCAAGACATTATCCAGTTCTGCAAACAATGAAAAAGTACCTGGCTGCACACTATATATCATCAGGAGACTTTCCACGGTAACATCACCCACAAACTGCTGCACCTGATCCATCAATGCCGTTGGCCGGGCCGCTGAAAAGGTGCCGATAATATTCCGCAGCAATGCACTGATCTCTAATTTTTCATCAGGTGCCAATCCACCCGAAATAACCCATCCGCTATCCTGGTAGTATTCACCGGAAACTGTTATATCCAGACTGAATAATTCCAGCCTGCCATATACGGTACATTCGGTGAGTTGTTTGCTGGCATAGCCGAAGGACATGTCCACTTCCTGTATGGCGAAAGCAGCGCCTCCCAGTTCCAGTTCCCAGTCGGACAACACGTCCAGCGAAACCTCCAGGCTGTTGCTGTTCACGGATGCTTCAAATTCAAAATCCGCAATCACCAGTCCTGCAGGAATTACCTCCTTTCCAATGATCTTATCTGTCAGCGCCCCGATGTCTAATGTTTGCCCCATGCGCAAAGCGCCGGAAATCAGGTAGTCTGCTTTCCCCGCTGTAAAAGTATCTACGATAGCCACATCAAAAAAGGAAGTACCTAATTCCCATGCTCCGTCTATGCGGACAGCTATTTCCCGTTCATCAGCATCAAAAGGCGCCCCTATCTGAAAGGTAAAATAAGGAGTAACCGTGATGACATCATCTATAAAAGCAATGGGTTTTTCTGTGGTCAACTGGAAGCCGATCTGTGTTACCTGCTTCTCTTCCAGCGCAATAACTGCCTGTAATATCGTAACGTACAAGCTCCCGGCATCAGCCAGCGCACCAGGCAGGAAGCCGGAGAGTGCCGTTCCCGCAAATTTGCCGGAGAAGGTATCCAGTGCGGCCATGGCAACATGTATATCCGTGATGGCAAAGCTTAGTTCCTTCCCTATTATATCAATATTAGCCGCGAGATCAGCAGTAGCTATCCCGAAATCCACGTGCCCGGACAAACCCACTGCAGGCAGGGAGATACCGGTCAAAGCCAGATTCAGGCTAATATGCAGCTGATACAGCGTGAAGTGGAAAGGACCCAGATTTTGGGTTACCTGCAAGGGGTAGATCAGCGATAAGCAGTTGGTATCACCGTCTATATTTCCTGTCACGTTAAAACTACCGGATAACGAGAGGAAGTTAAATACCGTTGCCAGTGCAGGAGCAGGCGTAACTGTCAAATTGCAGGCGGTTCCCTTGATGACGGCTTTCCAGGGCCTTAACGCTTCAAAGGCGGCAGGATAATGCATAAAATCCGCCACACTATCGGTAGAAGAAAAAAACAGGACCGGCGCCTGCTGATCGCTGAAACCAAATTCCAGCAGGGCTGTTTCATCTGTAGCCAGATTGTCTGTTGTTTCCCCCACCTGTTTAAAATGCCGGAACAATTCATCCGGCGAAAAGGTGGCCGGCAGGTGCAGGAACAATATCAGATTCCTTTCACGCACACCAGCGGTGGCATTATCAATATCGAAAAGCAGGATATCTGTGCTGATGTCTGCGCAGGAAAGTATGTTTTTAATGGTGCCTGATAAGTACAGGTAAGAAGCACCGTTTTCCACGACTACGCTGTTGGAAAGGACGCATGGATCAGGCGTAATTTCTTTTCCGAAACGACCGATAGCCAGCTGACCAACCAGGTTAGCGTCCAGTAGTATATCCTGTTTAGCGGCTATCTGCTGCACAATAGTAGAAAATGGGGTCAGGGTTGCGATATCAGACATACGATATTTTTTTACAGTGGAACACCGGGATAGAGGAACTGGAAAAATGCGCTGTAGAAAGCTTCTTTATTCAACAAATACACCATGGTTTTTGCAATGATATTAAACTGGTTAATATCAAAGAATTCACCCTGTCCTTCAAATACATAATCAAATACTTTCTCAAATTCTGCGTCAACCGTTGCGCGTGCAAAAATCTTGTACCGTACAAATCCCGCCACAGGTGCGTTTTTAACGGTCTTCAACATTTCTGCTTCTGTTTTTGCCTTGTCTTTGGGATCCAGATTGGTGTATGCTTTTTTAATAATCGATTTAAGCGTTGCACCCAGATAAGTTTTACCATTATCTTTTATTTCCATGGAGCCATCCGATAATAAATATGCTGTTGTTTTCAGCATAAAAAGGTTTCTGTTGGCGTTGCTATGTGTCGTAAATCTTTGTCCTGTTTCAATCGCCAGCTGTTCACTGTTACAGTCTTTGCTGCCGCTTACAAAATTGCCGACGCGCTCATCTCCGCCATCGCCATGCCCCAGTAAATGACACCACTCTTGCGTTATATTCGCTGGTTCATCGGTATCTCTGGCCATTTTAAGGACCCGCCAGGACTTAACGGCTTCCGTACTTTCTTTGATGACACTATTAAAAAAGGGTGTTGCACCGAGTGAGTTTTTGGCATTGGCGACCGGATATTTATAATAAGGCTGAATACTTGCCATCACCGCTCCCGCCGCCGCACGCATGGTTTTATTGGCTTTCAGATAATTGCCTTTATTTTTGATGGTATTGCTTGTCTTTTTGAAATTAACAAACTGGGCATATACGGCAGGTGTCTGGAGAGAGATGGGCAGATTTACATTGGTAAACCCATCTCCTTCTTTTTTGCTGATTTTATACGATTCCGGACGCCGCGGATCACCGGCGGTATACACTCCTTTTCTATAATAGAAAAACTGAAAATTACTGAGCCGGTTGGCGTTGATCACGTTACCTGCCCGGCCGGCAGCCGGCACATAAGGCAGGTTACACAGGTAATAGAACACAACACTATTCGGTACTCTCATGCAGACATACCGGTCAGCGGCAGTAGGCTTTAACGCCGGCGCCTTTCTTGCCAGCGAGTGATTAGCCAGGTTCAGGTTTTCCCGCTTTTCTATTCCCAGGAAGGCTGCCAGATCAAAATCGGTGAATGTAAAATTCACCCGTTTGAGTACCGCATTCGCTTCTGCAATAAGGTTATTGAGATTACCGGCAAAATACCATAGAAAACTATCTTCGGTCGGTTGTTCACATCTGCCGATAGAGCCGCCGGCGCCAGTCTCCAGCGGATTAATCAGGTGGCTTTCCAGCGTATCAGCAGTCTTATCATACACATAAAAAGGCTGATAGGTTCTTTGAAAATTAATAATCATCTCCCGGCCTCTCTTTCCCTGATGGGTACAGGCAGTAAACCGTGCCAGCATCCATTTTTTCAAGATCTCCCTATCTGCATCTGTACCTTTCTCCAGTTTTGTGTATATCATCTTATTATCTGCCCCAAACAATGTCGGCCAGGCAGGGGAATCAAAAGGCAGGATATTATAATCTCCGCTATACAGATAAATCTTATGCTGGGTGTTGTAAAACAAAATTCTATTATTCACCTGTTCATTGAGGGGGATGTCCAGGGTATTGCTCTGGCAATACATATAACCAGCGTCCCTTGCCCAATAAACAGCACTGCTCACATTGCCTACATAGGCACTCAGGCTGAAGAATCCGTACAGATAGAAGTTATGCGTGAGGGTGATATTTCCATTTGTATACGCACATGCGACACTGATATTGTCCAGTATTTTAGCTACCAGCCCATAAAGTACGCTGACATTAGTGTTTGTTGCCTCCCAGGTGAACGATACAAAGTTAGCCTGGGATATAGCAGCCAGTTTATCAAAGTAGGTAATGGAGTGAATGTAGTTTTTAAAATCCACGAGTGCCGGCAGGATTACATCACCTACATCCTTTAAAAAATAAAGTCCGGTGGTAGCAAATAAATCCGCCGGAATGGTACCGGCGCCCGCGGCCGGACATGCCAGCGCGATGAGTTTATTTTTTACTTCTGTCAGATTTTCCGGATAGTTTTTGAAATAACTTTCGTCTTCTTTCCTCGCTGCCAATCCTATTTTCACCCTTAGTTTATCAATACGTTCCTTATCGTCACGCCTGTTCTTTGCACGGCTGATCATTCTTTCCATCAGACAGGCGATGAAGTTGACTTTGAGGTTGGGATTAACATCTGCCGCGTTCAAAAAGGCCGGCAGGATGGGCCTGACAGCGTCTGTCTTCGTATTAAACATCGTAGCGAATCTGCCATCAGGTACATATAGTTGGGTCAGCTTCACCCCCACATCGATAATAGCAGCGGCATTGGGCAGTGGTAACTGCTTACCATCCAGGTATGCCAGCAAAGCTTCAAATCGTGCTCCTCCAAAAACCGAAGTGATCACAGTTTTCGTCTCCGGCTTTTTCAGGAAAACCAGAAACTGGTCCAGTACGATCTTTTTTGCTATCAGCCATTTCAGCGCTGCCTGGTCTGTCAGCGCGAAGGTTAATCCGGTATATGTTGCCTCTCCTGCAGCTTTCAGATCTGCTATTTCGGGGTCTATAAAGCTAAAATTGCCGGCATTTGTCAACAAAAAATTACAAACCCGGGCATACAATTCAAACGATGATTCAATAGGCTTATTATTTAAGAATGCTTCTAACAATGCCTTCGGATTTTTACCCGCTTTTAGATCGCTGGTAAAATCCATATCAACTTTGAAAGTCAGTTTACAGCTCATTTTGGTTTAATTATAATGAGGTAAGAAAAAGAGGAGGCGCGCATTTATACATCTTACCAGATGATAAATCCACTACGATGGATAGCTCCATTGGTTATTTTGATCTCACACGTCATGCCTTTTTACAGGCGATAATGCGTGTTTGAACCGTACCCCTTCCGATTGTTGCAGATTAATGTCTTAAAATTCACGATGACCTTCCTGCCGGAATCCTGTGCATGCAGCACCCTGGAAAAACAGACAGCTTAAAATGGAAAAGTTACTTTGCAGATACTTCATAGCTCATAGCAGGGGCGAATTTGTTTAAGAAGATGTAGAGATAAAAAATTGATTTCAACGGTATATCAGCCATCAACGCTTATTCTTCTATCATGACAGTGCATTCTCCGCGACTATACTGAGGGCTTGCTTTTGTCCCCGCAAGATATAAACAAAGCCTAAATATTTATCACGTAGGAATACTTTTTTTTCTTGCGTATAACTACGGTTGTATATAGCCTACCGCAACCGACAGCCTGTTTGACGATGTATGTAATGACCTATTACAGCGATGATTTTATTCATTTATGTCCTGTTATCACTGTCGGAAAATATACAGGAAGATGAAAACATTTTTACGTCCATCATAAAAACATTTACCTGGGAAGCACCTATTATCTGCATCGAAGCAATGACTGCAAACGCTGTTTTTTAATTACAGGTAGCAAAGCAGTAAAAGCGGCGTGATACGAACCAGCTATAAAAAAACGGTAACGAGATCAGGCCGTGTGCGAACAGCGCTTTCAAATTACCCTTCGCTAAATACAAGGTCCTGACACTTATTTCTCACAGCCAGAAAATGCCGTCGAAGTAAACAAAAGATATTATATAATGACAGGCGATGTCGCCACTTAAAACAGTCTTCCACAACCAATTAAAATACAGTCATATTTAAATGATAAATTTATATCATTTATCATTTAATATATATGTTTAATTTATATACACATCCAATTAATGTATATACCTTTGCAATCATTTCAATTACATAGCTAATAATTATTACATAATCCTGTATCTATAAAATGAGCGGAATACTACGTATCCTCGCACTGGCAGCGCTATTTCTGCTGACAGGCCGTGCTTTGCATGCACAGAACTGTACGATTAACGCAGGCGTTACTACGGCTGTCTGTCCTAATGATCAATTCCTACTCTCCGGATCCAGTAGTGGCCTGATAGCCGTTAATCCGGTGTGGACACAAATCAGTGGCCCGGCTGTTATTATCAAACAACCGGCGCAGCTGAAAACAGCAGTATCGGGTTATACCGCCGGCAATACTTATAAGTTCAGGCTTTCTGCAAAATGCACAGATGGTTCTCTCATCTATGACGAGGTAGTGTATACGACTCATCCTGCTACGCTGGCCAATGCAGGTGCAGATATCAGTATCTGCGCTCCCGGCAGTCAGCTCCATGCCAATACAGTGGGCGCCGGAGAAACCGGTACCTGGACCATTGAAGGCAATGCGAACGGCATCAGCTTTTCCCCTTCGCAACTTAACAATCCAAATCTCACGATTACCAGCAATCCGGAACAAGCCGGTACGGCCACCTTACGCTGGACGATTACCAGCAACAACTCCTGTCGCTCCTACGATGACATCGTCATCACCCATCCGGGTGGTGTGATGCCCGTTACAGCCGGCACCGATCAGGTGCTCAGCCACTGTTATACCACTACACAAAGCACGCAACTACACGCCTCTTTTGGCGGCAACAATACGAACGGACAACAAGGTACCTGGTCTGTATTGAGCGGGCCTACTGTTCCGGCATTCAGCAATATACATGACAATCATGCCACGGTTTCCAACCTCAGTACCGGCACCTATAAATTACGCTGGACAGTACAGGGCCCCTGTGCCAATGGGGTTGCCGATGTAGTACTGACAGTTCCCACCGGCACACAATCTGTTACGGTGGCAAAGGATGGTAACGCCACTTTCTGTGATGGCCGCAGTTCTACCATCATTACCGGCCTTTCACCGGCATATGCTGGTGAAACCATCACCTGGAGCCGGGAATCAGGCACCGGTGATATCGTATCTCCTCATACTCCTGCTACAGAAATCAGTAATCTTACCGGTGTCAAAAGTGTTTTCAGTTACACTATCAGCAATCCTGTTACCGGTTGTCAGACTACGGGGAAGTATACCATCAATTATACGGCGCCTCCCACTATCACGGCGCCCTCTCCGGTACTGGCGCCATGTGATGCCACCCTGGTCACCATCCAATACAACTACACGGGTGGCGACAAAACACAGTGGGCATTGATCAGCGCTCCTGCCGGTGTAAGTACAACGGATTTCGCAGATGCCGGTCAGCCTTTGTTGCTGCCACCCTATACCGTTCCCGGCACCTACCTGGTGCGCCTGAAAAGAACCACCAACAATGGCTTTGGCGGATGTCAGGATCAGTATGCAGATGTATATGTGCAGATTGCCCAATCTCCTACTGCTGCCAATGCCGGTACCAGACAGGTATTAGCTTGTAAGATTACAGAAACCCATCTCGCCGGAAATACACCGGTCATCGGTACAGGTACCTGGTCACAGATAAGCGGCCCCAATACGGCCAGGATTGCGGATAAAAAAGATCCTACCACCCTGATCGATGGTTTGATCAACGGCACCTATACTTTCCGGTGGATCATCAGTGGTGGTAAAGGTTGTCCTAATCAACAGGCAGATGTACAGGTAGTCGTATCAGATATCAATCCAACTGCTGCAGCTGCGGGACCCGATGTCACCATCTGTAACGCCAGTCCTTATAAATTACAGGGCAACAAACCTACCTTAAATGAAAATGGTGTATGGACAGTTACGCCCAACGCAGGCGTCGTCTTCTCAGACCCTACTGATCCACAGGCCACAGTAGACGGGCTGGCTCCCAATATTAGCTATACCTTCACCTGGACCATCAAAAATTCCTGCGGACAGGATGCTGCCCAGGTACGGGTTACTACTTCTGCTACTGCAGGTCCCAAACAGGCAAATGCAGGCCCTGACCAGTGTTTACCTACCGGCACTGCCGGCCTCTCCCTGGCAGGTAATGCGCCTACTAACGGTGAAACAGGCAAATGGTCGCTGATAACCGGCAACAGCATTACCTTTACCAATCCCAATGCTAATAACACAGGTGTTACCGGCGCCACCGACGGTAGTTATCAATTACAATGGCGGCTCAGTAAAAATGGCTGTCCGGATACCTACGACACAGTTTTATATACCATCTCAGCGCCTGCTACCACTGCAGCCGCTGGCAATAATCAACAACTTTGCGATGCTAAAACCATTGCCCTCAATGGGAATACACCCGCTATTGGCAGCGGCTACTGGACGCAGCAACAGGGCCCCGGCGGTATTACAATAGTAGCGCCGGCATCACCGGCAACCGCTGTCAATAACCTGGCAGATGGTCGTTATATCTTCCGCTGGACCATTAGTAATGGTGCCTGTGCAGCTAATTTCAGTGACGTCACATTTGATATTACTTCACCACCTACCATCGCCAATGCAGGTCCTGATCAAATCGTCTGTGGCGTAAACACTGCTGCACTGGCAGGTAATACGATTACTACCGGCACTGGCACCTGGAGCGTTATCAGCGGACCATCCAATCCTAAATTCGCTAATCCTGCCGCTCCTGCCACCACTGTTTCCGAACTGAAAACAGGTGTTTATAAGCTGCTATGGACCGCCAACAGCGGCCCGGATTGCCCAGTGAGTACCGACGAAGTTGTATTGACGGTAAGAGAAAAAGCAAAAGTGCAGACACTCACCCAACAGCTATGTAATGCTACTTCCGCGGTAGTCAGTGCCAATGAAGGCAGTATCGGATCCTGGACACAAACAGGTGGTCCGGCAGGAACTATTATTGCGGCCAATTCCGGCAACTCCGCTGTTATCACGAATATGATTCCTGGTAATACCTATCAGTTTACCTATACGATTGCCGCCGTTCCGGGTTGTGCAAGTTCCAGCGCCGCCACCACTGTTATTACCAGTGCGCTGCCTTCTCCGGCTGATGCAGGTGCGGACCAGCAATTCTGTTTACCTGAGGGTCAAACAAATGTGACGGCCACCCTCGCAGCCAGCGCACCTGCCAGCGGCGTAGGTACGTGGACGTTAGCCACCAAGCCGGCAGGTGTACCAGACCCTGTTATTAAAAATCCGTCGCTGCTAAATACGCAGGTGGAGCAGCTGCAGCCGGGCATCTATGTTTTCAGCTGGACCGTTTCCAATGGCCACTGTACCAGCAACACAGACATTATGCGCATCGTTGTATCTGCAACACCATCAGATCCGCTACCAGGTGCAGATCAGACCAATGCCTGTATCAACAATATCCTGCTCAATGCTACCACGCCCACATCCGGCATTGGTACCTGGAGCTTTGAAACTGTTCCTAACGGCAACACCGCCATTATTGAAGGCATCAACTCCCCTTCCACCAAAGTATTGGGTACCCAGGTAGGACAGTACACCTTCCGCTGGACTGTCAGCAATGGTGTATGCGCCTCCAAGTCGGCCCTGATAAATGTAAACGTTACTTCTACTCCTCCTAACCCCGCTGTAGCTAATGTCGATAATCTCGTAGCCGGTGAACATTGTATAGGCAGCGGAACAGGTACAAATATTAAGTTAAATGCGAACGCACCACAGGGTATTGAAACCGGCAAGTGGACCATCACCTATGCAGATGGCAGCCCTGTTGCTTTATCCTTTACAGATAATGATCCGACCACTACGGTCGCTAATGTTGGACCAGGCGCTTATCTGTTGCGTTGGGCCATTACCTCCGGCAGTTGTGCCAGTATCAGCGATTTGCCGATAACAGTATATGCGTCTCCGACGCCTGCCGATGCAGGTGTTTCCCGCGATATCTGTCTTTATTCCCCACTCACTTTAGCCGCTCAACCACCTGCAGTGGGCACCGGGAAATGGTCTATCCTCGCTACACCAGGTACAGCACCTGCCTTCGATAACGACCAGGATCCTGTTACCAGCGTAACAGGACTCGCTGTGGGCGCCTATAAATTCAGATGGACGACCAGCCATGGTATTTGCCCTGTCAGCACGGCGGATGTAACTGTTAATGTAGACGACTGTGGTATCAAAGTGGTAAAAACAGCCAGCATACCCGTACAGCAAGCAGATGGTTCCTATGATGTAACCTTCACCTTCAAACTCTCCAATCCGGGTAGTCTTGTTACCATCAATAATGTGCTGCTGACAGATTATATACCTGCAGGCCTGCCGGCAAATGCTACCTATACGGTGCTAAACCATAGTATCTCCGGCATTGGGGGTTACAACAATTCCTTCGACGGAAAGAATGATACAAACGTACTCCTGGCAAATACCGCCTCGCTGGCTGCTGGAACTACTGCAACCATTACGATTACCATTAATGTAAAATTTTTCTAGCAGCCTAACGATCATCTTATGACGAAGAAAAAACTCCTTGCTATAAAATATTGTTTGACTGCATGGCTGCTGGTTTTAGCTATCGGCGTCAGCGCGCAGTCTGCCACCTACAAAAATACGACCGGTGTAAGTGGTACGCCTTCCCTGAGTGGAAACCAGGTGAGTGATATTTCCGTTACGACGTACCGGTTTCCTGCCATAGGACTGGCTTTGTCTGCCAGTGCTCCCGATCTGCAGGCAGACGACAGCTATAATATCACGTATACGTATACACTTAAAAATATGGGAGGACTGGATCTGACCAATGTGCATATCAACAGCTCATTTACCAGTACGTTCCCCAACCCGATGACCTACACGATCACTTCCGTGACGGGTCAGGGTATCAGCACCAACAGTAATTTTAAAGGAACCGATGCACAGCCGTTGCTCACTCATACCAACGCTACACTGACAGCGGGTACGACTGCTACTGTGACCGTTGTGGTAAACCTTAAAAATAATGGTCAATACGGCACCTTTAACACCCAGCCGGAAGTAGCTGCCCAGGCAGGTACCTCCCTACTGAACGACAAATCCGTCAACGGTAAGGAACCGGATGCTAACGGTAACGGCTCTCCGGTGGACGACCAATCCCCGACTCCTGTTACGCTGCAGCGCCCGGATATAGCCGTTGTTAAAACCGCCAGTACGTTGACACCCTATGTCGGCAACAATATTGTTTTCACCATCACGGTTACCAACAAAGGCGACGGTGATGCCGTAAATGTAACCGTCACAGAAGCACCCGGAAATGGATTCACCTACGTGAGTAATACCGTTACCACAGGTACCTCCTATAACAATACCAGTAAAATATGGACGATAGATAAACTCAAAAGCGGGGAATCCAAAACCCTTACCTTGACGATGAAAGTCAATGCAACCGGTAGCTATGTAAATACTGCCACCAGTATACATCCGGAAGATATCGTTCCCACTAACAACAGCTACTCCGTTATCGTTACGCCGCTGCCATCTGCCGATGTACAAATTGTAAAAACAGCCAGCAAAGATTCTGTGAATGTGCGCGAAAACGTAACCTACACCCTTACTGCCTCTAACAATGGTCCCAGCGACGCCACCACGGTAGTGGTAACGGATGTCTTACCTGCCGGCATCACGCCGGTACTTCCACTGTCAGGTGGACTGACTTACGATAATAGTACCCGTACCGTTACCTGGAACATCGGAGCAATGCCTGCAGGCGCCACCGCACTGGTACAAACAATTACAGCCACCGTAACGGAAGATGTACCCAGAACAAACTTTAAGAACACCGCCAATATCAAGCAGCACGAATATGATCCGAAAACCAGCAATAACAGTTCCACGGTAACCGTGGTACCTAAGCAGTATGTGGATCTGGAAGTAAAAAAATCAATCAGTGTTCCTTCTCCCTTATATCCGGCAGACCAGGCCACCTTTACTATTACCGTCAGCAACATAGGTACCAACAACTGTTATGATGCCAATGTATCAGATGTGCTGCAATCCGGGTATCTTAACGGTATCGCCACTCCTTCTCTGGGAACGTTCAGTAATAATACCTGGAAGATAGGCACCCTCCTGAAAGGACAAAGCGCTACATTAATCTACAAAGCGACCGTACAACCTAAAGGAAACTATAATAATAAAGCCACCGCATATACTACAGACAATGATATTGACCTGACAAACAATGAGGCCAGTATTGCTCCTCCGGTAGTCACACCGCGCATGGATCTGAAAGTAGCTATTGCTCCCGGCGGCACCGCAACGGCAGGTAATAACTATACTTTCAATATCACTGCCACCAATGACGGACCGAGTGATGCGACCGGCGTGGCAGTCGAAAATGTTAAACTACCTACAGGATACACCTTTGTTTCGGGGGTTCCCAGCTCCGGTACCTACGACCCGGCTACCGGTATCCTCTATATTGGCAGCCTGCCGGCCGGTGCCCAGGTTACATTGGCCCTTACAGGTACAATTAAACCGGATGCCAGCGCTTACAGCCTGACTGCACATGTATATGGCACCGAAACAGAAATCACCCTCAGCAACAATACTGCTACCAGTAGTCCTGCCATTAAACAGGTTACTGACCTGAGTATCACTAAAACGGTGGATATAGCTACACCGGATGTCGGTACCAATGTGACCTTTACCCTCACAGCAAAAAATAATGGTCCCAGTAAAGCTACCAGTGTTAAAGTAACAGATGCTTTGCCATCAGGATATACTTTCCTGTCTGCTGCTACACCAACAGGCACTTATACTGCTCCCAACTGGGCTATCGGTCAGCTTAATCCAAACGAAAGTGTGGTGCTGACTATTACCGCAAAAGTAAATGCAACCGGTAATTACCAGAATAAGGCTACTATCAGCGGTGCAGAAACAGATAATAATACGGCCAACAATACCGCCAGCCGCAGTACTACGCCGGTTAGTGTGGCAGATGTTAAAGTAACCAAAACGATAGATATTACCCATCCGGATGCCGGCAGCACCGTTACCTTCACCATCACGGCAACGAACGATGGCCCAAGTATAGCGAAAGCTGTAACCGTCACCGATTTATTGCAAAACGGCTACGGTATGGTAACGGCGGCCGTTACGACCGGCACCTATACAAAGCAAAGCGGTATCTGGAACATCGGAGATATGACAGCGGGTAAATCAGAAACCCTTACCATCATCGTAAAGGTATTGGGTACTGGCACTTATGGCAATACCGCCACTATTGCTACGACCACAAAAGATAAAAACCCGGGCAACAATACGGCTACCATCACTCCGCCTACTGTAAAAGCAATTACAGACCTGCAGATAGAGAAAACGGCGGATAAAACAACTGCAGATGCTTCCGCAAAAGTGACATTCACGCTGCAAGCTACCAACAAAGGCGCCAGCCCTGCTACGCAGGTAAAGGTAACCGACCTGCTGCCTTCCGGTTTCACTTTTGAAAGCACAGTGCCAGCGAATGCTTCTTATAATGCAGGTAATGGTGTATGGACCATTGGTAACCTGGATAGTGGCGCTGTACAAACCATCCAGATTATAGCAACGGTTAATCCGGAAGGTAACTACACCAACACCGCTACTATTACCGGCGATGAGCATGACCCTAATACCACTAATAACACCAGCAGTGTGACCGTTACCCGTGTAGCCGTTACCGATCTGGCAGTAGTAAAAACGGTAGATAACCCCACACCGGATGCAGGCGCTATCGTAACCTTCACCATTAAAGCCACCAACCACGGACCTAGCAAGGCTACCCTGGTAGCGGTGAATGATCCGTTACCAAATGGGTATGCGCTCATCAGCACCACACCTGCTATCGACGCCAATGGTACATGGACTATCGGTGATATGGATAAAGATGCCGTAGCTACCCTCACCGTTAAAGCCAAAGTACTGGCTACCGGTAACTATACCAACACAGCTACCATCGCAGGTACAGAAACAGATCGTAACACCACCAATAATACCAGCACGGCTACGCCGGTACCGGTACCAGTGGCTGATCTGCGTGTAGTAAAAATAATCAGCAATCAACAACCTGACGCGGGCAGCAGCGTGACCTTCACCATCACCGCTACCAACGATGGCCCTAACACCGCCATCGCCACCACCGTCAACGATAAACTGTTATCAGGGTATGCTTTCAAATCAGCTACGCCGTCTATAGGCACCTATAATGCCGCGACTGGCGTATGGTCACTCGGCGACATGGTTTCCGGTCAGCAGGAAACCTTGACCATTGAAGCCGATGTGTTGCCAACAGGAGATTATAACAACACCGCTACGGTTACATCAACAATAAAAGATAATAACCTGACCAACAATACCGCCACCATCACCACCCCACAGGTACGACGGGTTGCGGACCTGGTGATAGAAAAAACGGCAGATAAAACAACCGCGGATGCCGGCACGAAAGTGGTCTTTACACTCAAGGCCACCAACAACGGAGTAAATAACGCTACGAATGTAAAAGTAACCGATCTGTTACCGGACGGCTTCACTTTTGAAAGCATCCTGCCCGCAGCAACCGCTTACAATGCTGCCACCGGTATATGGACCATCGGTACGTTGAACAGCAACGCCAGCCAGACAGTCACCATCACGGCCACTGTTAATCCGGAAGGCAATTATACCAACACCGCTACCATCGCCGGCGACGAACATGATCCTAATACTGCCAATAACACCAGCAGTGTGACCATTACTCGTGTAGCCGTTACCGATCTGGCAGTAGTAAAAACAGTAGATAACAACACACCGGATGCAGGCGCTGTCGTGAACTTCACCATTAAAGCCACCAACCACGGACCTAGCAAGGCTACCCTGGTGGCAGTGAAGGATCCGTTGCCAAACGGCTATGCGCTGATCAGCACCACACCTGCTATCGACGCCAATGGTACATGGACCATTGGTGATATGGATAAAGATGCCGTCGCTACCCTCACCGTTAAAGCCAAAGTACTGGCTACCGGTAACTATACCAACACAGCTACCATCGCAGGTACGGAAACAGATCGTAACACCACCAATAATACCAGCACTGTTACACCGGTGCCGGTACCAGTGGCTGATCTGCGCATTGCAAAAACAATCAGCAACCAACAACCGGATGCGGGCAGCAGCGTGACCTTCACCATCACGGCTACCAACGACGGTCCTAACACCGCCATCGCCACCACCGTCAACGATAAACTGCTATCAGGATATTCCTTTAAATCAGCTACGCCGTCTATAGGAACCTATGTTCCCGCGACTGGCGTATGGTCACTCGGCGACATGATTTCCGGTCAGCAGGAGACGTTGACCATTGAAGCCGATGTGTTGCCAACAGGAGATTATAACAACACCGCTACGGTTACGTCAACAGTAAAAGATAATAACCTGACCAACAATACCGCCACCATCACCACGCCACAGGTACGGCCTGTTGCGGACTTGGTGATAGAAAAAACGGCGGATAAAACAACCGCGGATGCCGGCACGAAAGTGGTCTTTACACTCAAGGCCACCAACAACGGAGCCAGTAACGCTACGAATGTAAAAGTAACCGATCTGTTACCGGACGGATTTACTTTCGAAAGCATCCTGCCGGCGGCAACCACTTACGATGCTGCCACTGGTATATGGACCATCGGTACGTTGAACAGCAACGCCAGCCAGACAGTCACCATCACGGCTACGGTTAATCCGGAAGGCAACTATACCAACACCGCTACCATCGCCGGCGATGAGCATGATCCTAATACTGCCAATAACACCAGCAGTGTAACCATTACCCGTGTAGCCGTTACCGATCTGGCAGTATTGAAAACAGTAGATAACCCTACACCGGATGCAGGTGCTATCGTGAACTTCACAATCAAAGCCACCAACCACGGACCTAGCAAGGCTACCCAGGTAGTCGTGAATGATCCGTTACCAACTGGTTATGCGCTCATCAGCACCACGCCTGTTATCAACGCCAATGGTACATGGACCATTGGTGATATGGATAAAGATGCCGTAACCACCCTCACCGTGAAAGCCAAAGTACTGGCTACTGGTAACTATACCAACACGGCTACCATCACTGGTACGGAAACAGATCGTAACACCACCAATAATACCAGCACTGTTACGCCGGTACCGGTACCAGTGGCAGATCTGCGTGTAGTAAAAACAATCAGCAACCAGCAACCCGATGCGGGCAGCAGTGTGACCTTCACCATCACGGCTACCAACGATGGCCCTAACACCGCCATCGCCACCACCGTCAACGATAAACTGCTATCAGGATATTCCTTTAAGTCGGCTACGCCGTCTATAGGAACCTATGTTCCCGCGACTGGCGTATGGTCACTCGGCGACATGATTGCCGGTCAGCAGGAGACGTTGACCATTGAAGCCGATGTGTTGCCAACAGGAGATTATAACAACACCGCTACGGTTACGTCAACAGTGAAAGATAATAACCTGACCAACAATACCGCCACCATCACCACGCCACAGGTACGCCCTGTTGCGGACCTGGTGATCGAAAAAACGGCGGATAAAACAACTGCGGATGCCGGAGCGAAAGTGGTCTTTACACTCAAAGCCTCCAACAACGGAGCTAGTAACGCTACGAATGTAAAAGTGACCGATCTGTTACCAGCCGGATTTACTTTTGAAAGCATCCTGCCTGCAGCTACCACTTATGATGCCGCCACCGGTATATGGACCATCGGTACGTTGAACAGCAACGCCAGCCAGACAGTTACCATCACGGCGACGGTTAATCCGGAAGGCAGCTATATCAACACCGCTACCATCGCCGGCGATGAGCATGATCCTAACACCGCCAATAACACCAGCAGTGTGACCGTTAACCGTGTAGCCGTTACCGATCTGGCAGTAGTGAAAACAGTAGATAACCCCACACCGGATGCAGGCGCTATCGTAACCTTCACCATTAAAGCCACCAACCACGGACCTAGCAAGGCTACCCTGGTGGCAGTGAAGGATCCGTTGCCAAACGGCTATGCGCTGATCAGCACCACACCTGCTATCGACGCAAATGGTACATGGACCATTGGTGATATGGATAAAGATGCCGTAGCCACCCTTACCGTGAAAGCCAAAGTACTGGCTACCGGTAACTATACCAACACGGCTACCATCACGGGTACGGAAACAGATCGTAACACCATCAATAATACCAGCACCATCACACCGGTGCCGGTACCAGTGGCAGATCTGCGCGTGGTGAAAACCATCAGCAACCAACAACCGGATGCGGGCAGCAGTGTGACCTTCACCATCACGGCTACCAACGATGGCCCTAACACCGCCACTGCCACCACCGTCAACGATAAACTGCTATCAGGATATTCCTTTAAATCGGCTACGCCGTCTATAGGAACCTATAATGCCGCAACTGGCGTATGGTCACTCGGCGACATGATTTCCGGTCAGCAGGAAACCTTGACCATTGAAGCCGATGTATTACCAACAGGAGATTACAACAACACGGCTGCCGTTACGTCAACAGTGAAGGATAATAACCTGACCAACAATACCGCCACCATCACCACCCCACAGGTACGCCCTGTTGCGGACCTGGTGATAGAAAAAACGGCAGATAAAACAACCGCGGATGCGGGATCAAAAGTGGTCTTTACGCTCAAAGCCTCCAACAACGGAGCTAGTAACGCTACGAATGTAAAAGTGACCGATCTGTTACCGACAGGCTTCACTTTCGAAAGCATCCTGCCAGCAGCAACCGCTTACAATGCTGCCACCGGTATATGGACCATCGGTACGTTGAACAGCAATGCCAGCCAGACAGTCACCATCACGGCGACGGTTAATCCGGAAGGCAGCTATACCAACACCGCTACCATCGCCGGTGACGAACATGATCCTAACACCGCCAATAACACCAGCAGTGTGACCGTTACCCGTGTAGCCGTTACCGATCTGGAGGTATTGAAAACAGTAGATAACCCTACACCGGATGCTGGCGCTATCGTAACATTCACCATTAAAGCCACCAACCACGGACCTAGCAAGGCTACCCAGGTAGTGGTGAATGATCCGTTACCAACTGGTTATGCGCTCATCAGCACCACGCCTGCTATCAACGCCAATGGCACCTGGACCATCGGTGATATGGATAAAGATGCCGTAGCCACCCTCACCGTGAAAGCCAAAGTACTGGCTACCGGTAACTATGCCAACACGGCTACCATCACGGGTACGGAAACAGATCGTAACACCACCAATAATACCAGCACCATCACACCAGTGCCGGTACCAGTGGCAGATCTGCGTGTAGTAAAAACAATCAGCAACCAACAACCGGATGCGGGCAGCAGTGTGACCTTCACCATCACCGCTACCAACGATGGCCCTAACACCGCCACCGCTACCACCGTCAACGATAAACTGCTGTCAGGGTATTCCTTCAAATCGGCCACGCCGTCTAAAGGAACCTATAATGCCGCGACTGGCCTGTGGTCACTCGGAGACATGATCGCTGGTCAGCAGGAGACGTTGACCATTGAAGCCGATGTGTTGCCAACAGGAGATTATAACAACACCGCAACTGTTACTTCAACAGTGAAGGACATCAACCTGACCAATAATACCGCTACCATCACTACGCCACAGGTACGACCTATTGCGGACCTGGTGATAGAAAAAACAGTGGATAAAACAACTGCGGATGCCGGAGCAAAAGTGATCTTTACACTCAAAGCCTCCAACAACGGAGCTAGTAACGCTACGAATGTAAAAGTGACCGATCTGTTACCAACAGGCTTCACTTTCGAAAGCATCCTGCCCGCAGCAACCACATACGATGCCGCCACCGGCATATGGACCATCGGTACGTTGAACAGCAATGCCAGCCAGACAGTCACCATCACGGCGACGGTTAATCCGGAGGGCAACTATACCAACACCGCTACCATCGCCGGCGACGAACATGATCCTAACACCACCAATAACACCAGCAGTGTGACCGTTACCCGTGTAGCCGTTACCGATCTGGCAGTATTGAAAACAGTAGATAATCCCACACCTGATGTTGGCGCTATCGTAAACTTCACCATTAAAGCCACCAACCACGGACCCAGCAAGGCTACCCTGGTGGCAGTGAAGGATCCGTTGCCAACTGGCTATGCGCTCATCAGCACCACGCCTGCTATCGACGCCAATGGTACATGGAACATCGGTGATATGGATAAAGATGCCGTAGCCACCCTCACCGTTAAAGCCAAAGTTTTGGCTACCGGTAACTATGCCAACACGGCTACCATCGCTGGTTTGGAAACAGATCGTAACACCACCAATAACACCAGCACTGTTACACCGGTGCCGGTACCAGTGGCTGATCTGCGCGTGGTGAAAACAATCAGCAACCAACAACCCGATGCCGGCAGCAACGTGACCTTCACCATCACCGCTACCAACGATGGCCCTAACACCGCCACCGCTACCACCGTCAATGATAAACTGCTGTCAGGGTATTCCTTCAAATCGGCCACACCGTCTAAAGGCACCTATAATGCCGCGACTGGCGTATGGTCTCTCGGAGACATGATTGCCGGGCAGCAGGAGACGTTGACCATTGAAGCCAATGTGTTGCCAACAGGAGATTATAACAACACCGCTACGGTTACTTCAACAGTGAAGGACATCAACCTGACCAATAATACCGCTACCATCACTACGCCACAGGTACGACGGGTTGCAGACCTGGTGATCACCAAAACAGTGGATAAAACAACTGCGGATGCCGGAGCAAAAGTGGTCTTTACACTCAAAGCCTCCAACAACGGAGCTAGTAACGCTACCAATGTAAAAGTGACCGATCTGTTACCGACAGGCTTCACTTTCGAAAGCATCCTGCCCGCAGCAACTACTTACGATGCCGCCACTGGCATATGGACCATCGGTACGTTGAACAGCAACGCCAGCCAGACAGTAACCATCACGGCTACGGTTAATCCGGAAGGCAGCTATACCAACACCGCTACCATCGCAGGCGACGAGCATGATCCGAATACTACGAATAACACCAGCAGTGTTACTGTTAATCGTGTAGCCGTTACCGATCTGGCAGTAGTAAAAACGGTAGATAACCCCACACCGGATGCAGGCGCTATCGTAAACTTCACCATTAAAGCCTCCAACCACGGACCCAGCAAGGCTACCCAGGTAGTGGTAAATGATCCGTTACCAACTGGTTATGCGCTCATCAACACCACGCCTGTTATCGACGCCAATGGTACATGGACCATCGGTGATATGGACAAAGATGCCGTAGCCACCCTCACCGTGAAAGCCAAAGTATTGGCTACCGGTAACTATACCAACACGGCTACCATCACGGGGACAGAAACAGATCGTAACACCACCAACAATACCAGCACTGTTACGCCGGTGCCGGTACCAGTGGCTGATCTGCGCGTGGCAAAAACAATCAGCAATCAGCAACCTGACGCGGGTAGCAGCGTGACCTTCACCATCACTGCTACTAATGATGGACCTAACACCGCCACCGCTACCACCGTCAACGATAAACTGCTGTCAGGGTATTCCTTCAAATCGGCCACGCCGTCTAAAGGAACCTATAATGCCGCGACTGGCCTGTGGTCACTCGGAGACATGATCGCTGGTCAGCAGGAGACGTTGACCATTGAAGCCGATGTGTTGCCAACAGGAGATTATAACAACACCGCAACTGTTACTTCAACAGTGAAGGACATCAACCTGACCAACAATACCGCTACCATCACTACGCCACAGGTACGACGGGTTGCAGACCTGGTGATAGAAAAAACAGTGGATAAAACAACCGCGGATGCCGGAGCGAAAGTGGTCTTTACACTCAAAGCCTCCAACAACGGAGCCAGTAACGCTACGAATGTAAAAGTGACCGATCTGTTACCAACAGGCTTCACTTTTGAAAGTATCCTGCCAGCAGCAACTACTTACGATGCCGCCACTGGCATATGGACCATCGGTACGTTGAACAGCAACGCCAGTCAGACAGTCACCATCACGGCGACGGTTAATCCGGAAGGCAACTATACCAACACCGCTACCATCACCGGCGATGAGCATGATCCTAACACCGCCAATAACACCAGCAGTGTGACCGTTAACCGTGTAGCCGTTACCGATCTGGCAGTAGTAAAAACAGTAGATAACCCTACACCGGATGCTGGCGCTATCGTGAACTTCACCATTAAAGCCACCAACCACGGACCTAGCAAGGCTACCCTGGTGGCAGTGAAGGATCCGTTGCCAAACGGCTATGCGCTGATCAGCACCACACCTGCTATCGACGCCAATGGTACATGGACTATCGGTGATATGAATAAAGATGCCGTAGCCACCCTTACCGTGAAAGCCAAAGTATTGGCTACCGGTAGCTATACCAACACGGCTACTATCACAGGTGCAGAAACAGATCGTAACACTACCAACAATACCAGCACTGTTATACCGGTGCCGGTACCAGTAGCTGATCTGCGCGTGGTGAAAACAATCGGTAGCAGCACGCCTGATGTAAACAGTCAGGTAACATTTACCATCACGGCTACAAATGGAGGGCCATCTGACGCCACCGGTATAACTGTAACGGATATACTCCAATCCGGTTATCACTTTGATCAGGCGATCACCGCTACCGGCGCCTATAATGCTGCTACCGGCAAATGGAACATCGGCAACCTGTCCAATGGTCAGTCGGCTACCCTGCAGATAAAGGCAACGGTAAACCCTGACGGGGACTATAGCAATATTGCCATCATTAAAGGAAATGAGAAAGATAACCATCCAACTGATAACCAAAGCGCCATTACAACGCCTACACCTATACCGGTAGCTGATTTACAAGTAACCAAAACAGTAGATCAGTCCATTCCGGGCACCGGTGATATCGTCCACTTTACGATCACTGTAAAAAACAATGGCGCCAGCAAAGCCACGCATGTACAGGTAACTGATCTGCTGGAATCTGGTTTTACATTCCGGCAGGCAACAGCTGATAAAGGCAGTTATACTCCGCAGACCGGCATCTGGAACATTGGTACTATGCAAGCCAACGAAACCGTTGTATTGCAGGTAAGCGCCCAGGTAAATACGACAGGTAGCTATACCAACACAGCTACCGTTAAAGGCGCAGAAAAAGATCCGGCAACCACTAATAACAGCAGTACGGTTATTGTTAAACCAACTCCTGTTGTTGATCTGCACATCAACAAGACGGTTTCCAATATGACGCCGATACATGGTACCGCCGTTTCCTTTACCATCAAGGTTGGCAACAATGGTCCAAGCGATGCAACCGGTGTAACGGTAACGGATATACTGGCTGCCGGATACACCTTTACCTCTGCGAAAGTAACGACCGGTAATTATGATGTCGTAAGCGGGAAGTGGCATATCGGCCAGCTGGCTAACCAGGCGACTGCGGAAATGACGATCACTGCTCAGGTAAATACAACCGGCAGTTATATTAATACCGCCGTTATTACCGGCAATGAAACAGACCGCGTCAGCAATAACAACAGCAGTACGGTTACGCCGGTACCGGTTGCCCTGCATACCAATGACGATGCAGCCGCTACGGAAGAACCAGAGCCGGTTACTATTAATATCGTTAAGAATGATGTTTATGGTAATGGCGGGCATACCGTGGTCATTCAGGATCAGCCGCTGCATGGTACCGTTACCGAAAATGGAGATGGTACGGTGACCTATACGCCACATGCAGGTTTTGGCGGTACCGATCACCTCACCTATTACCTCCGCGATCAATCCGGTTTCACCTCCAATGTATCCACCGTTACCATCGATGTGACCAAACGCCGGATAGATCTGGCCATTAAAAAGGTAATCCTTACACCACCGGCAGAAATTGCAGTGGGTAAAAACATCACGTTTGAACTGACGGTTACCAACAACAGCGCTAAAGGCGCCAGCAAAGTAGTGGTGACTGATATCCTGGCCAATAACATTGGCGATACACAGATTAAAACGGAAACGAATAATGGGCTGGCAGGTTATGACCCGGTAACGAAAACGATGACCTGGCACGTAGATACGCTGGCTCCCGGCCAGACAATCAAACTGCAACTCACCGCTAAACTGATCAGTGGCGGTACCATCAGCAATACTGCTACCGTGGCCTGCGGACAAGTGGACTCCCAGCCGGAGAACAACACCGCTACCGCTACCACGGCAGCTAATGGTCCGGATATATTTATACCTACGGCCTTCACGCCTAACGGCGATGGCATCAATGATAAGTTTGTCATCCTTGGTTTAGATAAATATCCCGGATCAGTACTGATTGTATTTAACCGCTGGGGGAATGTGGTATATCGTTCGAACAATTACCTCAACAATTGGGATGGTTCCGGCCTTCATGAAGGTACCTACTATTATGAGCTGATTTGCCCAACTACTTCCAATGGTAAAACATCCTTAAAGGGTTGGGTACAATTAATCCGGTAATCAGGAAGAATGAAATGAAGTGTCATACAAATATTAATACTGAAAAGAATACTAATGAATAAAGTCCTATCTGTTCTAATCTTCATCCTGTGCGGAGTTTCCGTCTCCGCACAGCAGGACGCACAGTTTAGCCAGTACATGTTCAACGGCATATATGTGAACCCGGCCTATGCGGGATACAGAGAGCAATGGAATATTCATGCTTTCTACCGCAACCAGTGGACCAACTATCCCGGTGCACCAAAAACCTTTTCCATAGCAGCAGAAGGTACTGCCAACAATGATCGCGTGGGGCTTGGATTACAAGTCATGAATGATAAACTGGGCGCATCCAATACGACTTCTATGTACGCTACCTATGCCTATCGCATACCCGTAAACGAAGACGGATCTTCCAGACTGGCCCTGGGTATCAGTGCCGGATTTATGCAGCAACGACTGGATATTTCGCTGCTGACCACTTCTTCTTCCATTAGCGATCCGGCGCTGACAAACGGAGAAAATAACAGGACCTTACCAGATGCCCGGTTTGGTATTTTTTATAACAGAGAAAGATTTTTTGCCGGTATTTCTGCCTCTAACCTGTTAACGCAGGCTTTTCAGAAATCATCTGCATTGAAGGAATACCTGCCATTAAAACCGCACCTGTACTTCACCATGGGCGGTCTGATTCCGCTATCAGAAGAGCTGCTGTTAAAGCCTGGCCTGCTGATCAAGGAAGACCTCGCAGGCCCTACCAGCGTGGATCTGAATGCCTTTATCCTCATCAGCCAGAAACTGTGGCTGGGAGGTTCTTACCGATCTACCTATCTGCATAAATCCAACCTGGAAACAGATCTGAAAAAACCGGCAGCCCTTGCGTTTATGGCAGAAATATTTGTCAATGAGAAACTCCGTTTAGGATATGCCTATGATATGACTCTGAACAGTACCGTAGCGACCAAATATCCTACCCATGAGTTATCGATAGGCTATTTCTTCCAGCGAAGAAATGCCAGGATGATGTCTCCCCGCTATTTCTAACCAGTAATGTTGTATAAAATGATCGCATCAATAAAACGAATACCGCAACTATTACTGATACTGGCTGCCACCGGATATAGCCAGCAGACCAGCGCCCAGTATGCCTATACAGAAGCGCAGCAAGCCTATCAGCTGTACAACTTCGAAAAAGCTAAACCCCTGTTTGAAAAAGCTTATCATAAAAAAGCTACCGCAAAGGCGGCCAGGGGCGCTGCCGATAGTTATCGCCTCACCAAAGACTACAAACAGGCAGCTATCTGGTACGCTCATCTTTGGGAAACGAAGGAATTTACGCCTGCCGATGAGCTGCATTACGCCGGTATTCTGATGAACAATCAACAATATGCCGCTGCACTGACGCACCTCGATCACTACCTCCAGATGAATCCGGATAGCCGGCTGGCACAGCAGATGAAATCCGGCTGCCTGCTGGGCAATGCTCCGCTGGACATCGTGGTAAAAGGCGAACTGGAGAATATGGCAGCACTCAACTCCCCTTATTCCGACTGGAGCATTACAAAATTCAAGGAGCAATACATCTTCGCTTCTGATCGCCCGTACAAGGATATACGAAAATCAGGCTTCTTTGAACCCGAAGACATCAAGAAGAAAAAATATACCTGGACAGGCAATAGTTATTTGCATCTATATGAAACCAATGGCGACAGTACCCAGATCAAACCACTGGAGAAACACAGCGTCAATGGCGACTACCATAGTTCCAATGCCACCTATAACGCCAACGGCACCACGCTGTTTATTGCGGTCACCACCCTGGAGAGACGCCCCTCTTCTGCGCTGGGAAAGGATTCCATCCTGACGATGCATATTGGTATCAAAGAAGTTACCCGTAATCAAAAAGAACAGTGGGCCCTCACGGCTCCGCTGCCCTTCAATGCTACCTTGCAATACGCTGTTGGTGATCCATGGATAAACCCTGGTGGTGATACCCTCTATTTTGTTGCCAATCAGGGCGCCGGACACCAGGGGGGAACGGATATTTATTATGCGGTAAAAAATAACAATAATTGGTCTTCCCCCATCAATATGGGTGCGATCATCAATACGCCGGGTAATGAGCGGACTCCTTTCTTTGACAACACCGGGAATTTATTTTTTGCCAGTGATGGCCATCCCGGATTAGGCGGACTGGATATCTTTAAAGCCGTTAACAAAAATGAGCAATGGCATATTTCCCATGCCGGGATACCGATCAATAGTAGTCACGACGATTTCGCAGCGGCTATCCTGGATAGCGCTTTATACTTCGCCTCTAACCGGGAGGGAGGTAAAGGCAGTGATGATATCTATCGTTTTGTTCCGGCACCGGCGCCCGTACCTCCCCGCCCACCGGTTTTTGTTATCAGCGGTATCGTAACTGATCGTGTCACTCATCAGCCGTTACCGGGTGTACAGGTAACGCTCCTGAACCATGTGACCGATCAGGTGATCAAAGTCACGACCAACGATGACGGCTATTATACCTCACCGGTAGATAGTGGCAGATATGACATGAGCTACCTCAAATCCCGGTATATCACCATTCCCAAAGACACGGTATCCGTACAGGGATATACCAGCGATGTCACTATTCACCGGGATCAGCAAATGGATCAGCCACAGCTGCATAAACCTATCCGGATAGATAACATCTACTTTGATCTGGGTAAAGCGGATATACGTCCGGATGCCGCTAAGGAACTGGATAAACTGGTCACCATACTAACAGATAATCCTACCTGGGAAATTGAGTTGAGTGCGCATACGGATGCACGGGCCAATGATGCTTTTAATATGACTTTGTCAAAGCGTCGGGCAACCGCTACGGTCGCTTACCTGGTCAGTAAAGGTATTAAGGCAGGCAGGCTGACGGCCAAAGGCTACGGTGAAACCAAACTGTTAAACAAATGCGCCAATGGTGTAAAATGCACGGAAGCGGAGCATCTGCGCAACAGACGCCTTGAGTTTATGATCCTGAAGTCCTAAGTACCATCCCCTATACCTCCAACAAACGGCGCTACCGCGAGGTGGCGCCGTTATTTTTAAAGGGTATTATACTTGCTTAACACGTCCTATCTCCCACTTGCGCATTATTCAGCAGTAGCATGTATCACCTCCAATGCCCGCAGTAGATCCACATCTTTTTGGGTGACGATATCCATGGGCGTGTATGCGACCACGTGATCTGGTAGGATGCCATGTCCATACGTGGCTGGCCGGAATACCGATACCACCCGCAATAACGGGAAGCTGATCACGACACGGGTATGCGGTAACGTTAACGCCTGTATGCTGCCACCGCTGCAACCTTCCGCGCCACCGGCTGTCTCCCGTCCGATAAAAAGAGCGCCTTTGCAGTTTTGCCGGATAGCCGCCGCTGTATGGGCGCCGGACGAAAAGGTAGCGCCGTCAATTAATACAATCAGCTTACCTTTGAAATGATCTTCCTTATCCAAATCAGTCTTACCCAATAAATTACCAAAAGCCGGTTGAAATGCCATCTGATAACAACCCGCTTTTTTTATGCCCGTTGGTTGAAAACTTTGGAAGAAACTGGCAGTGCCGGCGGTATCAAAATAAGGTGTAAAAGCGGTCTTACCCGGATTGGGCACCCTGGCCCACAGGTCGCCTACCATCTGGAAAGGGGCATCAGCCAGATAGGTCAGCAATTTTGCCGCTATTCTGATATCCCCTCCGGTATTATGTCTTAGATCGATGATCAGGGTTTTGATGCCTTTTTCATGTATCTCCTTAAATGCCTTTTTGAAAATCAGGGTATCCTCATATTGGTAGCTATGCACTTCAAAACAGGCTACCGCTGCATTTTTCAAAAAACGTAATGGCAAGTATCCGGTATTAACAGAACTGCTCCAGTTGGTATAATTATCAAATGTCTTTATGCTTTCCGCCTGTGGCGCTGTAGCGGGTAACGTATCTGCATCCAACGTTTGTTCCATACCATCCGCTGTTCTTAACAACATATGGTATGGAGGTTTCCATCGGTAATATTTATTACAGGCATCTTCAAAACCATCATACTCACTCAAAAACAGTTCTTTGAATGTCTGATTATTGCCATCAGCCGCATAGAGATCTCCACCATGTTGAATGATATCCTTAACCGGTACATCATTTATCCGCAACAACTCGTCTCCGGTTTGCAGGGTGGTTAGCTGATGAGTAGTCACCCATGCCCTGCCGTTTTGCACCAACACCTGGAAAGGCAATCGTGGCAGCCTGTCTGCGGCGGTTGGTTTATAATGGACGGAATGCCTTACCTGCGTATGCCCGCACTTCAACGCGCTCACCAAAGGGTACATAGCAGTCATAAATTCGTCTTCCCGCATAGGCCGGCATATACGCTGTACAGTTGCATGGTAGCGCAGCCACATACTATCTTCAGTGGTATACAAACCATAGGCTGGATGCATGGTGTTGAAAGCCGCCCATAAAATGGCCAGGTCTTGCTGCATCTCCTTTACTGACAACAATGGCCGGTGGGTTACTGCTGTTGCAGTTGTTTTGCTTTGTGCATGTCCATCACCAACTGCTAACCCAGCCAACAGGAGGAGTACTATAAAAAGTGATGGCAGCAATTGCCGGTACGTTGCGTTCATAGTTGTTCTGGCCCCTAAGCGTTTTTAAACCTGATTCAGGCGGCTATACGCAGCCACTTTTGACAGGTAGTTTCAAACGCTTTGTTTTTTTATGTTGACGTATATGCAGGTGCATACCTACAACAAAATAATACATTCTGCATAAAAAAGTTCAGGAAACAGCGGGCTGTTTCCTGAAAGGGGATTCCGTATGTTTTACCCGGGACTATCTTGTAAGTACCAGGTTGCGGGTAAACACTTTTCTGTCTTTGGTCCGGATGGTCACCAGATACATCCCTTCCGGCAGGGATGACGGCAGTACCACCGTTCTTGTACGCAACCGGGTATAAAACATTTCCTGGCCACGCATATCCTTCACCCAAAGGTCACTGCCTTCCACCGGTATATCCCCGCCAATCGTGATTTGCCCCGTACTGGGATTGGGATAGATAGTGAGTCGTTGCGCTCCCGGCTGCACCTTTGCGGTATCTATCCGGGCAGCAGCGCTATTCGGCTGACATGCCGGATCTTTGCCATAGGAACACCACATAGACTTAACTTCCTCCGCTGTGAGGGCCCTGCTATAAAAGATCAGGTCATCCAATTGCGCCTGATGAATAAAAAATTGAATATTCGACAACGGTTCCCGGACTACATCTCCCCATCCTCCCCTTCCTATTTCCGCACCATTTACGAAAAGCGCACATCCTTCATCGTCATAGGTGAAAACATACTGGTTAAACTCACCTTCTTTCGCCAGTTGATTTCTAAATACTTCGTTTTCAGCCAACACTTCCCTATCACTGGTAGTGCCGGTTATCCTGAATCTGGCTTCTGTCAGAAACATCGATACCATAAAAGCTCTTATTCCCACTAAGGGCGACCTACCATCTGGTTCGTCTGGTGAAATCAGATCCAAACGGGCCCAAAATGAAATCGTCTTGGGAGTAGCTTTCACTGAATCTGCCACGTCGGTACTCGCTACCGAATCCACCCGGATGGAAGCGCTACGAACCGCTTCTCCGCAAATACCATCGCCGTAAACAAGATAATCGGTACCTACCATCTCCAGTCCTGTCATGGCATCATGAAGTGTTCTTTCAAATGGGAAATAGTATAAAGGATTGGCCGGCGCCTGACCACAATTCATCGGCAGCTGGGCCGCATAGTACACCCGCAATCCAACATTTATACCTGCCAGTCCACTATGCTGGTATATTCTCACCGCATCGTAAGGCTTTGTAGCAGGAAAAGAAATAGCGCCCCGACTCGAGTCTTGCCAAAGTGTGAGCAAAGAAGCATCTATTGATTTCAAATCTCCATTAGGTATATTACCTAATAGCGTTTCTACAGCTATCCCCCCTAACAGGCGGACTAATAGTGAGGGTTGCCCGGTGCCCAGGCCAATTTCCACTTTCCCCGGTCCCACAGGACGTGGAAAGTGCAATGTCTGTTGTATACCACCTGCCACGCCCAGTCCTATCGTAAACGTAGCATAGTCATTTTCATTACTGCCAACGGTATTACCTGCATCCAACACCTGACACCCCACACATACGCCGAATATTTGATGGCTTTCGCCATTTGCGTAAATTTTGATCTGGGCAACAGCGATAGCTCCAAACGAAGGGATCAACAATAATATACATACAAGTAGCGCCACCCATAACCGGTGGCCATAGTGTAAAGATGAAGTCATAGCATTAAGGTTTAATGATTAAAGTGAGGTAATTATTTAATCCGCACAATCTGTTGTAAGTAGGGCCAATTTTCATTTAACTGCTGCAACTGCGAGCCATGAATAAGGTTCATCCGGATATCTGCTGTCATGCAACAGCTATCAAATATAAAGAAGATCCCATCACAAAAAGCAGCAGGGGCAAAGGCAAGCTGGTAAATAATCTGGCAGAAAATATCGGTTAGTATCAGGCCCTTCCTGATTTTCCTTGCACCAACATCAATTGCTCCCTGTCTTTTCCATCATGTCCGCTGACAGGTGCAACCAGTTTTCTTTTGCAATGGAAAGCGCTTCGGTTACGTTTTTAATAGCAGCTTTGCGTATCTCTCTTAAAAAAAAGGATAACCGGCCACCTGATACACATCAACTTTATCAAAAAGTTGTGTACATTATACACCACATTGTCACACCGATCTTTTTACATGTTAAAATGTCGACCAACATGCAACGCAGAAAATTCCTACGTTCGTCGCTGGCGGTTACTGCAGGTATCGCAGCCACACTCAGTCCGGCCATAGCCCAGGATAAGCCATCTTCCACACAAAAAGAACTATACGAATGGCGTGAATATGAAATACGCTTCGGTTCCGATCTGGAACAACTGGAAAAGTATTTCAAGACAGCATTGATTCCGGCCTTGAATAAATACGGCGTAAAAAACGTAGGCGTCTTCAAGGAATGGAGACCCTCAGAACCCGCTAAAATTTATTTACTGACACCTTATGCATCGCTCGAACAATACCTTTCCGTGCCTACACAGATAAAAGCAGATGCCGCGTATCTTAAAAACTGTGCCCCCTATAGCAACATCCCGGCTGATAAAGCAGTATACAACCGGTTTACGGCTTCCCTGATGATGGCTTTTGATGGGTTTCCGGCTATGGTGGTGCCATCCGGTACTTCCCGGATATTTGAATTAAGAACCTATGAAGGCTATAGTGAAGATGCCGTGAGAAGAAAAATCGATATGTTCCATGATGGGGAATTCCCCATTTTCAAACGGGCAAAACTGAATCCTGTATTTTTTGGAGAAGTGATTGCCGGCGATAAGCTACCCCGCCTTACCTACCTGATCACCTGCAACAGCATGGAAGAACGCGATAAAGGATGGTCGGCTTTTGTAGCGGATCCGGAATGGAAGAAACTAGTAGCGAATCCCCGGTACGCCTATACGATTTCTAAAATCAGCAATACCTTTTTAGTGCCTACCGCCTATTCACAGGTCTAGCAGGTCCCTAAAAAGTTAAACCCTGTGCCAGGCACAGGGTTTAATAAGATAACCGGGAATTATTATACTACCTTAATAAAGCTGGCCAGGTTTGTTTCCAGATACTTTCTGAATCTTGTCACTTCTTCGTCCATGATGTCGTAGAAAGCGCTATCTAAAGGTTCAAAGTGTGTAAACTCTTTATACAGCCGGGAGAAGGCTTCCAGTTCCCGTTCTTCTTCCAGCAATTCCTTATGCGCTACATAAATGGCTTCCGCCTGCCTGAGCAAGGCAGCCGTCTCCTGCAGGGACCATCTTTGCAGATCATCAATAAAAGAATTTTCAAAAACAAACTGTCCATAACCATTATGTATCAGCTGTAAAAATCCGCCGTTGGTGACCTGTCCGTAAAGCGCATCATAGGTGAGCAATACCTGCTGATCATCGCTCAGCTGGTCCAGCAGGGCAAACTCATCTTCTGCTTCCTCTACTGCATCCTGATACGGTTCCAGTACAGCATAGATAAAATCCCAATCCTCTTCCCGGGCGGCTGCTATTATTTCCTTTTTAACAGTTGGTAGAAATTCCATGTCGATATAAATAAACTGATCAATTTTTTTGTCGGGTCGGGAAAGTGACTATTCCATTGCCCCTTCGTTTTCATCCTCTTCTTCTTCCTCAAACTCCTGCCGCTCCCACACATCTCCCGGAAATCTGCGATCTGCAAACTCCCCGCAAGCCAGATCTGCCACCTCATTCAGCGTAGGGTCCAGCGTCACCACATCCCGCAGACAAACCAATACAGCGCCTTCTTCTGCAACGTTCAACGCTTCTTCCGTGGTAGCGTTCAAAAATTCTGCGGTCAGAAACTGCCAGTATCCATCATGCTCATGTACAACCCGTAGTACCGGCAGCACGCCATCTATAAAGCCCTGCGTACTAAAGACGCCCTGTGTTTCCGGTTCCCGGAATTTATACCCCGTAGTTTCCATTTTTATGTGGTAGTTAATAGGCCAATTTTACGCCGTCAATAATCAATTCTTCACAGGCCAGCGTCATAAAGGCACTGCCATAGTCGCCGGTCATCTGATCATTCATCGTTTCCAGCACGGCCGATTTAAATTCAATCTTCCTGCCAGGAAGCTTTCCGTACGAGTCTGTCGCTATCAGCTGCCCATCCAGTCCTCCTTTGTTTTGTATGAAAGCCCGCAGCAAGGGAAGATCCTGTTTTTCAAAATCGATGGACAGGTAATGGCCCCGGGATGTTTCTGCTACTGCGTTTTTATTGGCCGTGTCCTTCACGGGCGCACTGGCCCGGTTAAAAGATACAGTGAAAGACCTGGCAGCAGCGATCACCTGTTTGTTACCTTCCTTCACCGTGATTTCCATCTTGATACGTTTTTCTTCTGCGTACTGGGCGCTGACTGTTTCAACCGTGAGACCGATAAAAGCGAGTACAAAAAAAACAAACTTTATTTTCATAGCCGAATATTTTTGACAAGAATAAAAATTTGTACGCTGTCCGCCCGCTATCAATTGACATTTGTTCACTTTGGTTTGTTGTTTGGCCGGGTATCCCGGAAATCCGGTAAACGACCGGATGCCGGCTTTGATTTGCAGATCTGCTATACAGCCGGTATATTTTGTTGGTCCTGTTACAATCTATATCTTAGCCCTTATTTGCCCATATGTCTGTGAAACGATGCTGTAATATATATTGGCCACTTTGGAGTAGTATGCTATGCGCGCTGCTGTTATCAGGTATGATAATCCGCGCACAGGAAATTTCCCTTTGTGAAAAAAATGCCAGTGCAGGCTATGCCCAACGGTTTACCGACTCCACTGCCAGTATCCAGCTACAGCTGCAGGCCCTCCGGCTGGCCGAAGCACAAAAGAGCAACGCCGATCAGGCGATTTGTTACGCTTACCTGGCGATGACCCACAGACGCCTGTTACACCTGCAGGCATTCACCCAATATGCGGAACTGTCCGGGCAAATGGCAGCTACCACAACGGATGATCGGGCAAAAGCCTTTGCAGCCTGGGCGATGGGCTCCCTAAAGTCGTACATCGACGATAAGTCCCGCGCACTGGATTACCTGCTGGAAGCCTATGGACGCTTTGCCCGCCTGGAAGCTTACGATCACTGTGCCAAAATAGGCGCCGACATCTCCTACCTCTTCTCTCCCGGCTCGGAAGAGAAAACAAAGAAATATGCAGACGCCGCACTTGGCTATGCAACGAAATCCGGTGATCCCGAAAACATATTGCATGCCCGCCTCGCGGTTGGCAGCTATCTGCTGGACCGCGCCACGACAGGCGATCCCGGCCAATGGCCCGATGCCATTGCTTTTTTCAGGCAAACCATCGCCCTCGCAGAACAAGCCGAAAAAAAGATCATCAGCAAGAGTAATCTGGGTATCGCCTACATCAACCTCGCCGTACTTTATATGAATGGCCCCCGGCCCATCGACGAGCGTTCATTTTTATCCTGCCTGGAAAAGGCCACAGCCATCGGTCAGCAATTTGATATCAAAAACATCTATCGCAGCGCGGTCGGGCTACGCGGACAATACTACCTGGAAAAAGGCGAATATGATATCGCCGAACACCTCTTTAAGGAAGGCATCGCCTATCAGCAAACCCTCCCCTACAAAGACAATTACCTGCAGGCAGCTTTTTACGGATGCCTGAAAGACCTGGCCGCCCGGAAAAAAGACTATGCGGCCTATTACAACTATGACATCCCGTTTGTCAGATTCAATCAACTCAAATACGATGAATCTACCCAGCGCATCTTACAAAATGCTGACGCCAGATTTGAGTCAGATAAAAAAATTACCCGGATCAGGCAACTGGAACAGGAAAATCAGCTACAGCGGAAAAACAAACTGCTGGGATACGGTATTTCAGCGGTGCTGCTGGCAGGACTTGTATTTATGTACCGATCTTATTATTACCGGCAGCGGTATTATCAGAACCGGGAAGATATGCTGCAGCAACAACAGGCCAACGATCAGCTCCGGATGCAGCTCATGGAAAAAGAAACGCTGGAAAACCTGGCCGACAAACTCTCCCTGGAAAGACGACTGCTGCAATCCCAGATGGACCCTCACTTTATTTTTAATGCACTGGGGAATATTCAGGGCATGATCCTGCAGCAGGACAATCAGCTGGCCCTGGCTTACCTCTCTAAATTTGCGCGGTTGAGCCGGCAGGTACTGGAACACTCCCGGATGGAAAACATCACGCTGGCAGAAGAAATAGCAACGCTGACCAACTACATCGAACTACAACAGCTGCGATTGAATAATAGCTTCGATTACCACATCAGCTGTGCGGACGACACCGACCAGCAACTGCGCATCCCGCCGCTGTTGATACAACCTTTTCTGGAAAATGCCGTCGAACATGGGTTAAAGCCACTGGCATCCTCCCTGCGCGGATTACTGACCCTGCACTTTGCAGAAAATACAACCGATCATTTACTGGTTTGTACCATTACTGATAATGGCATCGGGCTAACGGAGTCCAGACGCCGCAAAACCAATCATGCACACCATTCCCTGGCAACAAAAATAACGGATGAACGCCTGCAACTGATGCTGAAAGAACATCCCCACACCCGGCTGGAGATCCGGGAAAGAGAGGTGAACACAGAAGGACAAGGTTGTGTGGTTATAGTATATATTCCCCTATCATAACATCATGTATAAAGCGATTATAGTAGAAGACGAATATCACCTGCGGGAAGCCCTTTCCATCCTGATAGAGATGGTGGCGCCGGAAACGATACAACTCATTGGATATGCTGAAAGAGCGGCCGAAGCCGTAAAACTGATCGACCGGCTTAAACCCGATCTGGTGTTTATGGATATTATGCTGAAAGAAGGCACCGGATTCGATGTACTGCAACAGGTTAACCATCGGACCTTTCACCTCATATTCACCACCGCCTACGAAGAACATGCTGTCCGGGCCTTTAAATTCAGTGCGATAGATTACCTGCTGAAACCCATCGATGCGGCAGAACTGAAAATGGCGTTGGACCGGATCACAACCCTACAAGAACGTTTGCTGGCAGATAAACAATTGACGGCATTAAACAACAATCTGGATAAAACGCCGAAAAGGCTCGTCCTCCCCACACAGGAAGCGATGCACGTGGTGAAGATCGATCAGATTCTCCGCTGCGAAACATCCGGCTCCTATACCACTTTCTATTTTACAGACGGGAAAAAGATCATCGTTTCCAGGCCCTTAAAAACTTATGAAGATATCCTGCTGCCACCGGATTTCTTCCGCGTACATCAGTCGCATCTGATCAACATCAATTATATCGTCAGTTATTCCCGGGAAGGCCTGGTGCAAATGGAAGACAACACCACCATTCCGATATCGCGGGGCAATAAAGAAGCTTTTTTCAAACTCATGAAAGACGGATAGCTACGGATACAAAGCCAAAGCAGCAAAACGTAAAGTGACGCCTCCTGTATTTACCGCCAGCCCTACCTTTGGCAGCAAATGATTTAAAACGATGAATAATAAAACCATTGCTATCCTGAGTTATGTGACCATTATCGGATGGGTAGTTGCCTATGCTAAAAGTAAAGATCATACGCCCAAAAGCGACCTGGTAGTTTACCACCTGAAACAGGGTTTAGGCTTTTTCATACTCTCCGTGATCATCAACATCATGCTCTCTGTTATTGCATTGATGATACCCGGACTGGCAGTCCTGGGCTATCTGGGCTATGCATTGCTGATCATCTGGATATTCGGTATTATCAATGCAGTCAACGAACAAAAGAAACCTATTCCGGTAGTGGGAAAAATGTTTGAGGATAAATTTGCCTTTCTCGACTAATCCATCACTTCCGTCATTCGTTGTCAGGGTTGTTTTTATGCTGTTTGATTTTGGCAGGATAAAAACAACCTTTTTCTTGTTGTTCGGACTATTTTTAAAATAAGGTGGTGATGATAGCGGAACATACCACATATAGCCATCTCCGTTATACCTGCTACCTGGCCTCAATAACGAAAGCCTTTAATTCATGCAGCTTACCGTCACGCAACCGCCACACATCGCAATAGGCGTAATCAATCAGTTTTCCCTCCTGATTCTTCAGGCTGATTTTGCCAAGTGCTGTCACAAACTCACCTTCAGCAATTAAGTGTTCGACATGGAACTTTGGCGGCTCTTTGTATGCCTCCGCCATAAACTCGCGGACAGCCTCTTTCCCCTGTAGTATTTTGTCGCCTACAAATGTCCACTCCGTATCATCCGTACAGAAAGACAGAAACCCCTCATAATCTCCTTCCGTAATAAGCGCATTGGCGTTTTCCAGTATGGCTTTATTATGCAGACTCATGTGGTTAATTTTAGGTATTATTGAATAATTCGATGGTATGCCGGAGCTATGCTCCGACTACGTTTGCAGCGAGTAGAGCGTTGACTGCTGCTATCAGCATAAAAAATAAATGTAGCACATTTTTTTCTCCCGCCAGGGGATTTGTATAATGCTTTACCTGACTGCGAAATTTGCGCTGTGAGGGTAGCTTACTGCGGGCTTTTCAAACTTTATTCATCAGTATCCGCGTTACGAACACGTGTCTGTACGGCGTTAACGTTAGCGCTCATGGCGCCACTGCTTTTAAGTAGCGGTGTGGCAGCCAGCATAAGGCAGCCCCAATACCTGCCAGGTAGTGCATACCGTGCATGTATCCACTTCCTGGCAGGCAACCTGTTATCTGGCAGATTCCAGCTGTTTTTATCTTCATGCCGGTGCATCAAACATGCTGCTACCCTGGCATATTGTATCATGTAGTATTTCGCCAAATCTGCTATCTTTTTAAAACAACATCCGCCAAACCGGTTTTCTTTTAAACAGCTGCCGGCATTCCTGCAGGTATTCATCCATGATACGCGGTTTTCTGGCTATCAGGTAAGTAACCGTATCCTCGTCTGGCTCCGGCATTTTAATGGCCAGGTCATCCAGTTCAACAATGTGCGTAGCCAGCCATTGGGGCAATCTGGCTCTGGTAGTTAATTGATGGAGTAACGCCTCCGGCGCAATGTCCACATATTCAATTTTGCGGCCGGTAACACGGGATAGCTTTGCTGCCATTTCAATGTTTGTGATGGCCTCCGGACCAGCCAGTACCACTGACTGTTCCCTTAACACTTCCGGCGTTAATAAATAATTCACTGCTACGGTGGCTACATCCCGGCAATCAATGTAGTTCCGTGCCGCATCTCCCAAAGACCCGTAAATTTTACCGAAATGCCGGATCGTAAAGGTATTTCGTTCCCAATTCTGCATAAACGCATAGGGTCTTAAACAACAGAAGTCATCGCTGTTCTGTGAAAGATACGCCTCTATTTTACGATGCCATTGGCTAACCTCCACTTTGGCGGGTGCATGCACCACCGGTGCGGACAATTTCACTATTCGTCTGACACCACAATATCTGGCGGCGTCAATGATATTCATTTCATATGCTACCTGGTTGGGGGATGTAGCTGTTAAAAGAAATACTGCATCTGCGCCCATACAGGCAGCCTTTAATTGGTTGATCGCATTTAAATCGGCGCTTACATAAGTGATATCCAAGCTACGGCTGCCTATCTCTATGGGATAAGGACGCTCCGGATTTCTAAGCACCCCTCTTACCACACAGTCGTGATCCTGTAGTTGCCGCATGACCTCTTTCCCTACTGTTCCTGTACAGCCAAAAACAACGATAGTCGGTTTAATTTTTTTCATCTTTATTATTTTTCACTTGTTGACGAATCGTTACTATGGCTGCGCCCAGAAAAGCAGAGAAGATAATATTAAACCGTTCTGATGGCAGTTGAAGTAAGTAAGTACACAATAGCCCCATGCCCATCATTAACAGGATGATCAGTGAGGATCTTATCGACTGGTTTTGTACAAACAACCCTCTTGCATCGCATTGCCAAAGCAGGATAAAACTACAAATGGTCGCTAACAGGGAAGACAATCCGATCGTTGTGTAGCTGGCCTGCATCAGTTCTTTTTTATGAAGAAAAAAACCGGACAGAAAAGACATACCTGTAGGAAATATATACGCAGGAACGGCCGCCGCTAACAAGGCACGCAGGCTGAAAGTAACAGGCTGATAATTATTATTTTTCATGAGAAGACGCAGGTGATAACATAACCGGCACTTTTCAGGCATGCCGGTTATGAACACGGTTTAATATAGTTTGATGGTTTGGGTTACCTGCTCCTTGTCTACTACGATGGCGCACTCACTAAATGTTGGTTTGGCTGTAGGCTGGAAGTTATTACCATATCCAACAGGTTCCTGCGGAATACCGAACCAATCCTGTTTTAATTTTTTGTTGTCATCCAGGTCCTGAAAAACCGTCACCGCATACGTGCCTTTTTGCGGCAAATCAACTATAAATGTCAGGGTTGCGTTATCGGCCTTTTCTATTTTGCTGATAAAGCTTTTTTTCAGAAAATCTGTTTTTTTATCGTAGATGTTCAACACCACATTGCCTTTACCTGGTGCCACATTGGCTACGCTAATGTGCAATTTTACCTGCTGCGCCTTCGCTAAAACAGATGCGCACACGACGAGGGTAGTCAGAATAATCGTTTTCATGTTTTCAGTTGTGTATTTAATAGACTTTATTTATTTCCGGCCGATACGATACGTCAGCGCCGCCTTTCCGTAAGCCATGTTGGAAAAAGAGAAATCATTCACTGTTTTCTGGTTGGTATCGAAAAGTTCATATTTATTGAAGAGTCCTACTCCTCCCTGCACCTGCAGCCAGACGCCGCCTATTAAACGACGCTGTACCTGCAAACCCGCATGAATCGTGGAGAATTGCGCGTAGTCCACTTCTTTTCCGTTTTCGCTCTGGTAGCTTTTCAGCTTAAACCGCGTCCAGTCTATGGAGCCAGCTATCCCTACCTGCGTATTGGCGTTTACGTTATAGAGTACATTCAACCGCGGCCAGTAAAACTGGGCCAGCCATTTTTTGTTTTTGCTGTGGTAATCAACGGAGATGCCTGGCGTGATCAAGGTTTCTCCGAAGGAATACATCGCGTGTACGCCGAAGCCGATTTCCAGATTCGATGCGGCGCCAAATTTTTTCGATACGCCGGCGATACCGTCTATGATCAGGTCATTGAAGGAAACGCCCTGTTTCGCTTCTGCAGCCAGGGTGGGCATGGCAATCACCAGTACCGACCATTTTTTTGAAATGGGATGCCGGACAATGATAATCGATTTTATTTCATGGATTCTTTCCAGCTGATGGGGATCATTATCGGTCTTGTGATCATAATTGAAATCCATCAGGCGATAGCTCAGGTTACTGAAAATGCTGGTGCGTCCGATTTTAATGGGAGGCACGGGCAGCCAGGCATCGTAGGTGTTGAGCTGAAACTTATTCCCCGACAACGCGCTTCCCGCAGGCAGGTCATTAAATGTAGCTTTGCCATGGGCCGTGACGGCAATGCCGCCAATATCCTGAATAATCTGGCTATGGCTTTTGTTGGAAAAGAGGAGCGATAAAAAAGCAGCTACACAAAGGCAGGATGTCCTGGTGGTAGCTTTACGATAAGGACTAATGCGGAGTTTACTCCTGATATGGCCGGTTTTAGCAACTATGACTGTTTTCATTTTCTTTGGATCTAATGATACAAAGGTGGCGTGAAAACAAGGATTGCTTTAAAACGAAACTATCCTTTATCCGGACAAATCCTGCATAAATGCCAGCCGGTATTCAGAGGGGGTTACACCGGTTATCTTCTTAAAAAGCCGCCCGAAATAGCTGGGATCATCATAATTAAGCTCAAAGGCAATTTCTGAAATGCCTTTGGTCAGGTCTTGTAACAGCAGCTGACTTTGCAGGATACATACTTTGTTGATCCATTCCTTTGGACTTTCGCCCATCGTTTCTTTGATACACCGGTGGAGATAATTTTCGGAAACGCATAGCTCACCGGCATAAAACAAGACCGTCTTCTCTGTCAGGTAGTGTTTATACACCAGTTCCTTAAACCGGAAAGTAATTTCGGCACTTCGGCTGATGCCCTTATTCAGGTCATTACTAGCCGTAAAGATCTTCTGCAACGCCGCCTGCAACAACGAATAGCAGATACCCAGATTGGGCGCCGGATTATAGATTTCTACGCTCAACAGTTCAAACAACGCCGTCAGCCAGACACTATGCGCTTCGGATATAGGGATGACGGTATTGATCGAAAAGAGTTTCATCAGCTCCTGTTTGGATAATAACTGATGGAGTATTTTGTCTTCAAATAAAACAATATGCCCGGCCGCATCGGCGCTCACCTCTTTTAGGGAAGTAACGTTTCCTTGCCTGACAAACAGAATTTCATTGGCTTTGATGGCTCTCACATCCGCATCCACCTGCTGTTTGGCGTTTCCTTTGGTAATATGTACAATGAAATTGTATTCCGGCCGGTGCAGCGGCGTAGGTACTTTAATGAACCCGGATGTTTTGCTGATATCATGAATCTGAACAGGCGTCTTCAGAATCGTAAAATCAGCCGACATTTCTGACATAAACCGTCCCCTGAAATCAGTGGCAGTGATGCGTTTTATTTTAGACATCGTGTAAAGCTAAAAGTATAAATGTTGATAAGGGGTATAAACGCCCGTTAAAAAAACAAGCGCCCTGCTTCATCGACACCCAACTACCGGGTAACCCCTATTTCTCCGTTGTTATTTCCCATTTTTCCTGGAGTAACTGTTCCAATTGCCCGATTTCCTGCTGGTACATGGTCTTCTTCCGCGTGCCGAAATACAGCGTATTCTCCAGCGGGTGGGTACCTTCCCAGGCTATCTTTATTTTTCCTGAAGCAATGGCTTCTGAACAAAGAAAATCCGGCACCACCGAAAATCCGTTACCATCACTCAAACAACGGATAATGGAGCTGATATTGGGCACAATAAAATTCGGACTGAAATCCGGATGTTCGCCAAAATGCCTTACCCAGAAATTTTTCAGGTGCTCCATGTCTGCCGCCGTACTATACCAGAGCTGCTGCTTCAACAAGCTGGTGGCTTCTTTCGTTTTGCCCTGCGCAAACAAATCTTCCAGTTCAGCTGTTTCGGTTTTGTTGCCTGCTATCAATACAATCTTCTCTTTGGAGAATGGCAGGTATTGCAGATTCTGTTGTTGTCCTTTTTGTGGCGTAATGATCAGGTCCAGCAGGCCATTATCCAGATCCTGCTGCATCTGCGGATATTCTCCGAATTTGATGATCAGGTTAAAGGGCAGATTTGCAATATGTTCTTCCAGTGTGTATTGAAACGTTTCAAAACACATCCCCACACTAATCGTTGCCCGCTCTTCTTTCGAGCGTTTGTGAAAGTGCTCTTCTCCTGTTTCCAGTTTTTTCAGGGGGTCCAGTATGTAGTTGTACAGGATCTTTCCTTTTTCTGTAGGCACCATCTTTCTGGCAGACCGGTCAAACAGTTTATATCCGGTAAAGGCTTCCAGCGAGTTTAAATGAAGGCTTACCCCTGGCTGGGAAACAGATAATTCCTGCGCGGCAGCAGAGAGTGTTCCGGCTTCATATATGGCTTTAAACGTTCGCAACCATTCGAGATTCCATGGCATAACTATAATTTTTATGATACAATACTGCAATTTAAGTTATTTGTGTGATATATAAAAGTGATAGAAATTTGCAGTATCAATAATTAAAATTATAGAAATGAAGATATTCATTATCAATGCAGGACAAGTCTTTGCGCACTCCGGTGGCAGGTTTAACAGCTTGCTAACGAGCTGGACAACCGCACACCTGGCCCAAAACGGGTTCGAGTATCGGGTGGTCAATATCAATGAGGATTTTGATGCCATGGCCGAAGTGGAAAACTTCAAATGGGCTGACCTCGTTATCTACCACACCCCCATCTGGTGGTTTCAGGTACCCAATCGTTTAAAAAAATATGCAGACGAAGTATTCACGGCCGGTCATCAGAATGGGATGTACGCCAGCGACGGCAGAAGCCGGAAAAACCCGGCTATTAATTATGGTACCGGCGGACTATTGCAGGGCACCAAATATATGGTCACCACTACCTGGAATGCCCCCGAGACCGCCTTTACGCTGCCGGGTGAATTTTTCGATCAAAGATCCGTGGATGACGGCGTATTGTTCGGCTTTCATAAGATGAACCAGTTCGTAGGCATGGACCGCATTACCGGCTTCCATTTTCATGACCTGGAAAAAAACGCCCCCCCGGAACGGATCAATCACTATCATCAGGACTACCTCCGACACCTGGAACAGGTACTGCAGGAAGAAAAACAATTATCCTGATTATCATCTCACGAAAAAATATAAAAAATGGAATACAGAAAATTAGGGAATACCAACCTGGAATTATCCGCTATTACTTATGGCGCCTTCGCTATCGGCGGTAACATGTGGGGCGGTAACGAGCAAAAAGACTCTATCGCATCAGTAAAAGCCTCCATCGACAATGGCGTAACCACCCTGGATACGGCGCCGTTCTACGGTTTCGGACTCAGTGAAGCCATGATTGGTGAGGCTATCAAAACATATGACAGGACTAAGATTCAGCTGCTCACCAAATTCGGCCTCGTATGGGATGGCAGTAACCAGGGGAAAGGTGAATTTTTCTTTGATGCAGAAGAAGACGGCAAAAAAATACCGGTTTATAAATATGCCTCCAAAGCCAGCATCGTGAAGGAAGTGGAAGAAAGTCTCCAACGTCTGCAGACAGACTACATTGACCTGTTGCAGATCCACTGGCCGGACAGTACCACCCCCATTGCAGACACCATGGAAGCGCTGGAACAGCTGATACAGCAAGGAAAAATCCGCGCAGCAGGAGTGAGTAACTACAGCGTTGACCAACTGACAACCGTCCGGAACACCGTAAACATTGCCAGCAACCAAATGGGTTATAGTATGCTGAACCGGGATATTGAAAAAGACCTGGTGCCTTACGCCCTGAAAAATGACGTGGGTATCATCGTGTATAGCCCAATGGAAAGGGGATTACTGACCGGTAAATACTTCAAAGATGATAAACTGAAAGCGAACGATCATAGAAATGGATACTTCCAGCAGTTTGATTTAACGAAGGTGAAAACATTCCTGGATACCATTGCCCCGATAGCGGCAGCCAAAAATGCCACCTTATCTCAGCTGGTATTACGCTGGACCAGCCTGCAACCGGCTATTACTGTAGTACTGGCAGGTGCCAGAAACGCCGCACAGGCGATCGACAATGCGAAAGCCATGGATATTCAGCTCACCACAGAAGAAATGAGCTTTATCAATAACGCACTTACAAAAATTCAGGAAAATGAAAATCAATAACCTCCTGTTATCAGGTGTGCTGCTATTGGGCGCTGTTCACGCAGCGGCCCAGCAGCCAGCCACCCTTATAGATCCTGTAGACACCACCTGGTACAACGCTCCCTATGGGAAAGGTGACGAAATTGGTGCCGCTAATTTAATCACCCCCGAACTGGTCTTACAATCTGTTAAACTCGTCAAAAAGGGGAAAACACTACCGCTGGCGGTGCCCATGGATAAAAACCTGCCGGCCTTCCGCCACCGCAGCTTTCACCTCTATAATATTCAGCCCGGAGAACAAGGTGGAAAAACACTGGGCCCTAATCAATTCAGCTTTAATGATGAACTGGTCAATGGCTGGACTGGCGTAGGTACCCAGCTCAATGGCATCGGTCATATCGGTATCGGCAATGTTTATTATAACGGCAACAAAGCGGTGGATTTTGTAACCGTGGAAGGCGTAAAAAAACTGGGCATCGAAAAAGTACCGCCCATCGTTACCCGTGCAGTATTACTGGATATGACCACCTATTATAAAAAAGACATCGTGCCAGGCGGAACGGAATTTACCGTCGCCGATATACAGGCGGTGCTGAAAAAAGAAGGCATCACCATCAAAAAGGGCGACGTGATATTATTTAACACCGGCTGGCTGGAATTAATCGGAAAAGACAACCGCCGATTCCTGGAAACAGAACCCGGCATAGGCATGGAAGCCGCACAATGGCTGGCCGCACAAGGTATTGTGGCCTTTGGTGGCGACACCTGGGCATCAGAAGTATATCCTAATCCGAAAAGCCAGGAAGAGTTTCCCATCAACCAGTTTTTACTGGCGAAGAAAGGTATTTACAACCTGGAATTAATTGATACCAGGCCGTTAGTGAAGGAGAAAGTATGGGAGTTTCTGTTTGTGCTGGGACAACCCTTATACGTTGGTTCCACACAGGTGAATGTTAATCCTGTTGCGATCTACTAATTGTATAAAAATAAATACCGGAGAAAAAAGGTTGGAAGAAAATGTCTTCCAACCTTTTTATGTTTCATACGCTCTCTCCCCTGCTCCTATCACAGGTTACCCACTATCAGGATTTCCTCATCATCTATTTTCTTTGCTTATTTTTGCGGCCATGTCAGTTCCGTTATACGATCCTTCCCTGAATGATTTTTTTGATATCATCAAAACATTCATCACCCTTTCTGCCGACAGCAAACTTACGATGGCCAACATCCTTGAAAAAAAAGAGCTGCCCAAGGGGCATCACCTGGTCAGCGCCGGATCTGTATGCCGCCATGTATATTTCATAGAAAAAGGACTGACCCGGACCTACTACCTGAAAGATGGAAAAGATGTCACCGACTGGATCAGTGTAGAAAAAACCATGGCTACTTCCATCGTCAGCTTTATCACCGGCATGCCGGATATCCGCAGCATAGAACTGCTGGAACCAACGACACTATGGGCTATCAGCCATGATGATCTGCAAAAGCTGTACGATGAAAACCACGAAATAGAACGTTTCGGGCGGATACTCGTCAGCTACGGACTGGTACAAATGCAGCAACGCTTTGATGACCTTCACTTTGCCACCGCCCGGGAACGTTACCGGAAACTCATGCAACAGCACCCTACGATTGTACAGCGGGTGCCCCTGGCAATGGTAGCTTCCTACCTGGGCATCACCCCAGAAACGTTGAGCCGTATCCGTGCCGATTATACTAATTGATAAATGTCAAGGGAAAAAATGCGTAGGGCGTCCATCTTTGTCGTACAAAACAACAAGGTTATGCACACACTTTTATGGATCCTGCAGGGCTTACTGGCCGCTATCTTTGGTTATTCCGGCATTATGAAATCTTCCCAGAAAAGAGATAAACTGGTACAGGTAGGTCAAACGGGCGTCGCCAACTTATCCTATCCACTGATCCGGTTTATCGGTATCACTGAAATATTAGGCGCCATCGGCATCATAGTTCCCCAGGCGACGGGTATACTGCCGCATCTCACCGCTGTTTCCGCGCTGGGTTTTGCCGTAATCATGCTCCTCGCTGCGCCCATACACTACAAACGCCACGAACCTGCAGCTACGGCTTTTAATATATTCTTACTGCTGGTATCCTTTGCTGTAGCCATACTGCGGTATCCGGGAGGTCTACGATAGTATTACCCGGTACGACGACTATTATTCATCACCTTCTTCCGGTGCTTGGTGCCAAACGTTAGCAAGGCCGTAAATACGTCCCGTGTTTCATCGGCATAGGCGGTCAGTGAATAGGAAACGGTGACAGGCTTCGTATTATTGACCGTTTTGGTGATGAGGAAGTTTTGCTCCATTTGCCGAAGCTCTTCTGTTAAGACTTTCGGAGAGATACCTGCAATCTCTTGCTGCAGATCTTTGAACCGCATGGTGCCAAAATAAGACAGGTTCTGGAGGATACATATTTTCCATTTACCGCCCAATAGTTCGATCGCATCTCTCAATGCCAGCGAAACTTCTTTTCCTGCAGTTCTTTCGCAGCGTGTTATTAATGTCATGGCCATTCAGATTAGTTACTTTCCTCCAGGTAACGGATAGTGCCCGGAAGTTAAAAGTAAAATATTTTTACCGGCAGATATAAAACTGACATCATGAAAATAGCACTAATTGTAAATATTGCAGCCAACGGAAAAGTATTATTGTCCGAAAACACCAGCTATCAGGCGCCGCAGGAAGCCATCCCCTTATTTATGGAAGTAGCTACCCGGGCGGGCAACCTGGTCATGGGCAGGAGCACCTTTGAGATGTTACAAAAGGTCTTCCCCGATGTTAAAGCTGCTTTCCCCGGGGTAGAATTGGTAGTAATATCGGCCTCCACTCCCACCACTGATTACAAAGTGGTAGGAAGTCCGGAAGAAGCGATCGATTACCTGACTGAAAAAGGCAGCGTAGAAATTGCCGTTGGTGGCGGCCCCATTACGTACAATGCCTTCCTAGAAAAAGACCTGGTCACAGATCTCTATTTTAATATCCTGCCCGTGGTAGTGGGTCATGGCGGTGTTTTAGTAACAGATGATGCATTAACTACCCGATTTAAACTCGTGTATCATAAGGGAATAGGTGCGGATATTGTACAGCTGTATTTAACCAGGGAATAACCAGCTATCCGGATACCAGCACAGCAGTACACCTATGGCACTCCTCTTCACTGTCTGCTACTGTCGGTACATCCTTCTGCAGTAGTATACGACCATGCCAACGAGAAAGACTATACGTAAATAATCCAGGTTATTTCATGGATTGTTATTTCATCCGCTGCTTACCAGTAGCTTTCCCTAAAAGATGGCCACCCTGTTTCTGCCGGCGGTGAGATAATGATCCTCATTGCAAAAAAGTCAGGACTGTATCTCACAGTCCTGACTTTTTCGGTGAAGCTTGCTATTACCAGGATGGAAAATAGACACGTATCCATCTGCCGTTACTAACGGTGTCCGTTCTAAACGGTTTCTTATCCCACACGTAATCCAGGTATGCCGGCTTACAGATATAATTTTCGTTGCTGACGCTATTAAAAGAAAGTTTATTGATTTTCACATCATTATCCTTGTATTCAGGATATAAACAGCTTCCCCCCATAGAAGGATACTTAATAGCTGCATAGATCTTATCCGTCGTATTAGGAACAACATTGGAGAACGATGTCCATTCAAGTTCCGGCGTATAATACTTCCACTGGTTAGTTGGATTGTAATAATACTTTAAATTCATCACCGGATTAGACGCCAGGGCAGTGGCTTTATAAACAGGATTGCCCGGATTGGTGGTGGCATTATAAATAGTGACACTGGTAGAAGCACTGGTAGTACTACCGCTTTTCGTAACTTTGGCGGTAAGCGTACCACTGGTTAATGCCGGCGATACATTAAACGTAACATACACCCCTGAATTAGCACTCACATTGGCTGTTTTCCAACCGAGAGAAGATGAACCTCCGCTCTTTAATTCTATCTGGAAAATCTCCGCATTGAACGTGTTATTGGTAAAATGCACGGTAGCTGACCCGTAGCCGGTAGAAGAAGTATAGTCCAGATAAAAATCTGTTATTTCACTATTCATCAGGAGGCTTACCCCATCTTGTTTGGTGAACGCTGTTTGAGCAGATACGTCTGCCTCCATTTGAGCGGGCTTACTACAGGAGCATATTGCCAATGCAATAACGGGAATGAGTCGAACCTTTTTCATGAGAACGTGGTTTTTTGTGATGAATTGATTAAGAGTATGAGATAATACGGGTTTGTTTAAGTTGCTACCCACTTTCATTTACTACTACCGATCGGGGGACTGGGATTATATAATATCAATATAAAAATAAAATTCGACATCAGGAAGGAACTTTACCATACATGAAAAGATGGCGAATCGCCTGTTGACGGGGGATTGATAGTTGCTACCGTAGAAAGGGTGATTCTGTGGATAAGGCATTTCTTCAAAATCTCTACCTATCTATGATTCCATAAATATCCTTGAATGAGCGCCATCTGCGTCCATTTAGATATGCTACAGCAGACAGCGAAGACGTTAAAACTTAATCCTTAATCGCTATAACACACTTTCTGTAATACTCCCCCTTCACCGTCAAATCTATTATTCATAATACGCCAAATACCGTATCTTAGTTGATGTAATCTGTTCCGGATATCGTGTTAGCAACACATCTTGTCCATACCTGTAGAATAAAAAACATTTTAGATGAACTTGAAGTTATTATCAGCACTTTTATTTTTTACAACCAATTTCGCACTTGCGCAAAACACAGCATTTAAAAAGCCAGGATTGCTTGACAAATCGTTAAAAAAAGACAGCCTTATCGCCGAGTTCTCAGCACTATATCATCTAACCAATACAATTCATCCCGGACAATTTATGTTTTGTTCAAAAAATGAATTTGACAAAACGTATCTTTCTTTAAAAAACAGCATAAAAACTGATCTTTCACTGGTAGCATATTATAAATTAACCGCCACCTTAATGGCAAAAATAAAAGACGGACATACAGCAGTTGATAGGGGGCAAATTATTGACTTACTGCATGACAGATTAGTTTTTCCTTTCAGCATCTATAAAATCAAGAACAATTATTACTTGGATAAATCATCTCCAGAAAATAAGGATTATGCCGGATTGAGGATTTTAAAAATAAATGGGCAAGACATCCATTCCGTGGTGAACGACATTAAACAATACGTTCATCTTGAAGGCAGAAACGAAACTGGATTAAATACCCGATTTAGTAATTTCCCCTTTTATTATTTCATTTACAATCAAACAGAAAAGTTTGAAATTGAATATGTAGATAGTAACAATCATAAACTGAAAGGCACCTTTAGTGGAATGCCATTTAAGACATATACCGGTAATATTTCAGAAAAAACAGTCCCTTTAACAACAACTTTCAACACAAACGATCTAGCTATTTTAAAATTCCGTTCCTTTGAAAATGGTTATAATGAAACGGACAGAAAAATGGCAGAAAAACAACTAGACCACTTTTTCACACAACTCGACAGTTTAAAAACCAAAAATCTAATTATCGATTTACGGGATAATAGTGGCGGTTCTGCAGATATTGCCAACTACTTATTTTCATACTTAACCAGTACCCCTTATTACTATTTTGATTACACAGGAGCAAAATACAACAGTGTAAAAGAATGGAAGCATTACGCGCAATATCCAGACAATATCGAAGAAATAGATTTGAATGAAACAAAACGCAAGCATGGATTAAACTGCTACACTGAAACTGATAGTACAGATTATTGGTGGTTTGAACTACAACGAAACAAAGCGAATTTTTACAAAGGGAAGATCAGCGTTTTGATAAATGGTGGCTGTTTTTCAACCACCGGACATCTATTAGCATTGATGAGGGAACATAAAATCGGGAAATTTTACGGAGAATATTCACAAGGGAGCAATTATAGCAATTCGGGCGGACAAGCATTTGTTTTGCCTTATTCCAAAACATTGGTTTGGATACCCACTTTTCAATATAGAATGAGAACACCCCATTTTATAAATGATCCAAAAGGAATTAAGCCGGATGTTGAAATACAAGTACAGCCAAATGATCTAAGAACGGGATTTGACGGGCAAATTGAATTTATTGTTAAGCAGCTATAGTGGTTTGATGGGTATTTTGAGGTCTGTGCTAAAAACAAAAAGCCTGAAATCCCATAGTCTCATGGAACGGTAGTGTTACATAAAGTGTATTATAGAGATTAAAGATCCAGTTTCAATCGATCACTAAATTATGGAAATCATGACTTTGGTTGACAGTTTTTATCTTGTTAATCAAATGTCTATATATGATTCCAAAGGAACTATCAGATATTCGTAGAAAGCTTAGGGTAATTCAACATGGCCAAGAGTCCGGGAATGTGTCAAAAACCTGTCGATACTTTGGTATAACCAGGAAAACCCACTATCTCGGGCATTGAAAATATATAGCAAGCATAATCAAAGCTGCGTAATTCAATTTGTAGACTATACATGGAGCAAATTTCCATTCCGAATTCATACTATTCAAACAGATAACGGACATGAATTTCAGACGCAATTTCATTGGCATTGCAAAACTCATTATAATTAATTATCCTTCGAATTATGACAACTTATGTTCTGATCGATACCTGCAATCTACGTCGGCTAATATCAAAAACTGAAATTGGCCATCAGCTAAAAAGACTTACCCATTGGGCGGAAAATGAACACGTTCGGCTATTGGTACCTGAAGGACTGATCACCGAATGGGAAAAACACCGGAAAAAAGAGCACGATGCAATTAGGCATAGCATAAAAAAACATGCAGATGTTGTAAAGGCAAATAAGCTAATGATTAACGTGGATAGACCCATTCTAACTACAGTAGCACAAAAACTATTAGAAACGCAAATAGAAATGGTAGATAGGCTACTTGCGGAAGGGCAGCAGGTTAAGGTCTCCCCTACAGTTTTACAAATTGTATATCAACTCGAGCAAAGTAAACAACCTCCCTTCCGAACGAAATTTGATAGTCGCCCTGACGCCTATTGCATTTTCAGCACCATGGAATATTGTGTGACGCACAGTATTGATGAATTATACTTTATATCTGATAATTATACCGATTTTGCCGACCAAAATTTTGACATTTACCTTCACCCAACTATACAAGAAAAATTTCCGGATTGTAACGTAAAATACTTCCGAAATTTAGATAGCTGCTTCTCGCGGCTGGAAGAGGCAGGATTGCCAATGCTTACTTCACCAAAATCAGCAGTGCACCATGTTCGCCAGATATGGAAAGTAGATATGGCCGCGCCCATAATTGATCAGGTATATGAATATCTACAATTAGCCTTTAAGGAATGGAATTTCTTACCTAGGCAAATTCTTCACGATCAATACCCATTTTTAATCGATGATAAGCCACGGTTTAATAAACGTCCATTCACAATACATACCGACAACTCACAAATTACAGAACTCCTCACTGGCATAAAAATCGAAGATGGCAAGTATATCCATACGAATAAGGACCTACTGGAAGGCGTCTACGAGCCTGAAAAAAAACTGAAAACTATTATTGCAACGCTTTCCCGTAACCTAGTACGTTCTGTTGCCAATAATGATGATGGCCGTGAAGGCACAGAAATCATCAATCTCAGTATGATAAACCTTCCCACCGCTACAGGTAAGTTTGAGAGGTTTGAATTCCAGGATTTATTTGACCTGGATGCAACAGTCCAAGACAGTACAGAAAAAATATTGGAAGTGGCTGCTATCCAGTTCCGGATGGGCCATATTGACGAAGCCGCACAAAGCCTATTGCTTGCCGTTAAAAGAGCCACCGAGTATTCAGAAAATGTCCTATACTTCATAGCCCAATACAATCTATCCATATTGAAAATAATGCTACACGGCTATTACTATCCAAATCAGCAGCCTGTAACAAATATGAAAGAGCTAAAAGAGATAGATGTATCAACAATATTCAATTACTGTAAGAACTCAGAAAATGAGTCTCTGCTGAAACGAATAATAGACGAGGATTTTCTTACCGAATTTAATTTTCAAATCCACCAATTGGTAGGCAAAATCAGGGCTGATTATTACACCCAAAATACCGGGCATAATGGATATACGAAAGAACTTCTCTTTCAATATATGGAGTTTAAGGGATTTATCTTTTACAATCACCTGTTCGCTGAAATCTATGATCATTTCCAACAAACCAGTAATGTATTTATTGAAGGATTGCTAGCATCCTATGCATGTCAGGACGAACTGGGAGGAAAACTTAGGTATTTTCATGATCAGTTACTTTTTATTATGGTACATTATGGCAAGTACGAGAATATCCGTGAATATATTGACCGATATGGCATCACCGCTATCACTTACGAGCAAACAGAGCAACGAAAAGGGTTTGTAGATATTTTTCTTAGTTTCTTAAAAGCATATGATCAGGTAGCTGCCGCCGATAAGGCTTGCAAAAATATACCAACAAAGGTTTTCTGGCACAATTACAACCATTACTTTCATAATTTCCTGTTATTGACCAGTTATTTAAACCTTTCAGCCGATCAGGATTTCCTTATTGCGGACCACCTACTGGCATTCTTAAAAAAGGAGCAAAATCTGCGATTCCATCCACTACTACAAGTGTTAGCGATATTTATCAAGAAAAAAGGAAAACACATTCCCGTTGATCTGCTACTTCCCTACCTTGAACTATGCATTTTACATCCAAAGTTCAGGGACGATTATCTGACTCATAACATTTGCGAAGAACTGAAAGAAAAAACTGGATTTCCATTTGATATAAGTTCTGAAACATTTTCAGTTTTCAAACAGGCATTTCTACCCATCCCACATACTGCTGATATTTCAGATAATATCGGTATTATTGAACGGGTCTATAATTCAATAACTGACCAGGGGAATAAGAACGAAATTTCCCTATACATTACTCAAATACTTGAAAGAAGCTTTAGGCCATATCTGTTTTATAGAGCTATTATATCCGGTATCATAGCATTATCGGATACAATGACGAAAAAGTATCATATTGCGATGGCTGAATATATCAGTAAACTGGAAAAATCCCAAGATCATTATGAGCACTTAAATTTTTCTGACGAGATGATAGATAGCTATCTGAATTTTGTTTTCATGGAAAATTATATCCTGCCGGATCCAGTACAAAGTGACCTATTAGAAATGGGGCTATATTATCGATGGCTACTAAATATAGACACCTTCGATTACTCGAAATTCAATTACAAATGGCTATCCCGACACTTTACCATTTACTATAAAACGCGATTTATGCAATCGACAATACTAAAACATCACCTTTTGGAATATATACGTCAAAATCCAAAATCACCAGCGCAGGGTGTATTTATCCGGATCTTTAACATAGATGACTAGTGACAGAATAAAGCCGCTATGAACGCTGTTCGAATCCATCACTCCCACAGTAGTGGCGCCTCCCCCTACTTTAAATGTACTTATGTTGTGATTTTACCGTTTCGGAAAGATGTTGTATACTACTTTCATATTCATTCAGGAAGATTTCAGCAATTGTTCGTTTTTCCATATTGCTGAGAGATTTGAGAAGTCGGTGCTCATCTGTAATTGATTGCATTTTCCGGTAGAATGTAGGTTCACTCCAGCCTAGCTCAGCGCAGATTTTCTTTTTTATGGTATTGGGCAGATCGTTAGCCCTATTATACAGAATGGATAGCAGGTTTATTTCCTTCATCTCAGGATTACACGATATACCTATACTTTTACCTCTGTTTGTCATAACAATGATTTTAAGTTTGATAAATATTTTAAGGTTTCAATGCGGATATATAATATAGATAGCCTCCAATGTCTTTATTAGTCTATCATAAAACAATATGATTCTGCCGGCATTACTATGCTCATTCTGTAGCACATCAATCAGTTGTTCCCATAAAATCTCCCTAACTTCAGTGATGGAATAATCCCAGCTGAAATCCTGTAGTACCTCATTGGGGTTTTGTATTTCATGAATCGTTAGATGAAACGGCTTTTTATGCCATTCGGGATATTGATCATTCATGAATATTGATTTAGTTTTTAAATAATAACCAGCGGTAGAGAAATCTATAGCTGGAATTCATTTACGCTCCTCCTTTGCACTATGATTAATTAGTTGTTTATGGAGAACCGGGAGTAAAATACCTTGTAGATGCTTAAATAATCTGGCTAATTGATTCAGGTTTAATAGTCCATTTCGCCTTATCTATGTCAACTTGTTGATTGCCAAAAGATAATTCTATCGATATGGTGACAATGCAGCCGACACAACCTCCGCGACAGGTAGTGAAGTTGCCTGTCATTCTTCTTATTGATCAACTAGCTGTAACACAATTATTTTATTTCATTCCATTATAAATAGCCCTTCGCCCTGATTTTGTAGGGCTTTATTTTGCTGTGTTTTATCCAATCATAAATAGGAGGCTTGGTAACCTGAAATAGCTGACAGCCCTTATCGATTTTATAAAGGGGCTTATAGATGAGGCCGGGGCACGTATTCGCTGCCTGTCCGGTTGGTAGACTTCTTCACGTGCCAATACACGCAGCATATACCTAAACTGTTCCAGCTCAATCAGGAACAGTTTGGGCGCTGTCGTCTGCACATTTATTTCGTTCTTTTCCATATTACACCGATTTATACAGCAAATATGGTTACCCAGGAAAAAGGAAACGAGTTAAGTATACTTGTTTGGCAAAAAAAAGAGAGGTTTGGTCGTATATTCCGAATGACTACGGCCTTTGAAATTGTTGCTCCAACTGCTTTAGCCGTTGGATACCTTCATCAAACTGCATTGTTTCTAAGATAACATAGGCTTCTTCAAAACTTTTACCTACTTCTACAAGATGGCGATGTTCCAGTTTAGCCCTTTTATCTTTTTTATAGATCAAATCAAGTGCTTTTTTGATACCACCAGGGTCTGACCCGAAAATTTTGTGCAACAGGTCCGCACATTTATCACTGGGGGTTAGGTAGTTAGCTTTGCTGGCTTTGTCAAATGCGTAGAAAAAAAGCACTAAGGCACGGTTTGTTAACTGGTCTTGTTTACACTTCTCCAGCCATGCACGCTCACGTCCTTCATACACAGCTATCACCGTTTCTAACTTTGGCAGAAAATCACCCGTAAAGACGGGGCGATAAAGAAGGAAATACAACGGCAGATATACGATTATTCCCACCGTCACGCAGATAATCATGTACATACCATTCAATTGATCATTATAAAACCAGACAGCAGCAGTGGCTACAACGACCAAAAGCAAATAATGCCAAAGCGCATTATTCCAATACTCATTGATCAACTGGTGGCGTGTTGCCTCCGCCGGCCAACTGGCGTAAATGTCACGCTTCCTTTCATGGGTTTTGCGAAAACGGGAATAAATGTAACTGTATTTAACGGGGAGGTCAAAGGTGAAAAAGGATTTCAACTGCTTCAAGTTCAAACTTCTCATATCCTTGTATTTATTAGGTTCAGAAAACAACAATGCTCATAAATATACGAAATTGAGAGGCCCACATCGAAAACTATTTTGCATCTTCTTTACATGATCTTACAGCATTAATAATGCTTTAGGCTGGTAGTATACAAAAGCCCTCTTCTACTCTCTTTTCCCACGATGTATGTTCCTAAAATCAGAGACTAGTGAACCTAATAACACTATTATCCAAATCACATCAACAACGTTCCATAAGGTTCTTCCTAAAACTGGTTTTATAAATGGACTAGACATTAATGCCGATACTGCCCATACTATACAAAGATTTATATGCTTTTTCTTACTTGCGTCTAAACAAAACAACAGGAATAACGTAAATGCTATATATCTAAAAAAAACATAGTATTGATATGGCATTTTCAGCAAACAAACTGCACATAAGATAGCGAGTACTACTTTTAGAAACCAAATCAGGGGCTGCATATCAAAAGAGAAACTTATTATCAGTATTTTACTTTTTATTGGAAATTACAGCTAATAGCTCTATTCCCAAATAGCCAAGACAAACAATTAAAATAATTATGTGGCCAATCGCATTATTATTTTCATAAAGAAGATTCCACAATGACGATGCACAAGCAAAAATTGCTATCGCTCTACATAGACGTACTGTCATATAAAGTAGTAGCTATTATATTTTAAACAAGCAAACCATTGCAGCTTAACCGACTGTCTTTTTATTGTTGCAATTCCAGCAATGGTTCTTGTATATCAGCCTCCTTGAAGACCCTATCAGGAAAGCCCCATTCTCCGGGTTTTCATACAACCATATTATGGCCATGCCTGCTTTTGAATCGGGAAAAAGCAGGCGATAGGTATTTTCCTTTACGGAAATGGAAGATACGGTTGTCGTTATGTTACACTCATCCATTTTTTCATGTTTGCTTGTAAGCGTGCTTGTTCATTTATTGTCAAAAAATTCAGCCGGCCATTAGGGTGATTTTTTATGTTTTTCACATGCGGATATGTAGCCCAAAAAAAATTTCTTAACAAATCATCATTACCACTTTCTACTACTCGGTGGGAATCTTCTGCCAATAGAAAAAGGTTGTGCTCAAATTCCCTTCTGGTTTTAGGCGGAGGCATACCATACTTACTCGTCTTCATTTTCTTTTAATTTAAATCTTTTGTTGCACCATATTAGCGACTGTATTTGCCATCAGCCTGGCCATTTCATCAACTGTATGAAGGTTAGCTCTCCGGTTAGGAGATAATCTAGCATTTTCTATCCCTTTAATTGATTTGATATTCGCGCTATTAATCATTACCTGATCTCTTTCAAAACCTTCGGACAAAAAATGCATGTTGCGTTCAAATTCCTTTCTACTGTTCGGCATCTTTTCTATTTTTAAATTCTGGTCTGTGGAAATTTGCTACTGAATTAGCTAATAGTCGTGTGGATTCGTCAATTGTCAAAAAATTAGTACGTCTGTTCGGTAATTGACGTGCATTTAGTAAACCCTGTAGTAATCTCCGATCTGGTGGCATATGACACCTTCCTTTCTCAATACTCTCGGCTAACATATCTATATGCCGTTCAAATTCTTTTCTGTTGCTCGGTGTAATCATCTTATTAACTGCGTTTGCTCAAACACATCAATGTATTTTGAGTCATATCCATAATATATTTGCCAAATCAATTTGTACCCGGATTTTAGCGTTTCTATTTTATCTTTTGTTACGGTTGTATAATAACCTGTTTTTTCAGCGACCCCCTGTTCTCTGTTGTCCCAATTTCTTCCTTTTCGCCAGTATACCGATTTAGTATTGTCTTTAAGATTTGGAATTAGCGTACCTAAAGTTGCATTCATTACATCCGGCACTAACTCACTCCCAGTAATACTACCTACATATTCACTCTTGATAAATAACGGAATTACATCTTCTTCTTCATCCGAAATACTATCAGGGTAACCATTCGCAGCAAAAGTTGGCCTAGGATAAGAGTGGCGTTTTGCAGAGAATTTCCCCTCAGGAATCAGATAGGCTGTGAGCTCTATTTTCTCTTTAGTGCTGTGACTAGATTTCGAGTGTTCTGCTGTATAGTAGTTCAATGGAAGTTCATTGTTAACTAATAGTTTGTCGAAAGCAATATTGCCGGTATCAAAAAAATCTTTCACAGCGTTTTCAAAACCTTCATTGCTGCTATTAAACTGAGGGGTCATTTTGTTTTCCGGGAAGGTTGGCTGATAAAACCGTAATATATTAGCAACTTTCTCTCTGTCATTGAGTGTAGTACAAGTATAAACAGCAACATTTAAAGCATATCTCAAAAGAGTATCGAAATCCGAAACAAGAGAAATATCGTTATGATCATTAAAACTCCGATCAATATACTCACTTGCTTTCTGACTATCCTTAATAGATAGTGGAGTTAGTGTTTTTACCTGTCTCACCAATGTTTCAGCAAACTGTTTGGTTAAAATATTCAATTCATTAAGCTCATATATGGGCTCACTTATCGGTTCCAAATACTCTTCTTCAAACATTATTTCACCATTACTCTTATTAGATGAAGCAAAAGTTTGCTCAAACTTTATAATTAGAGCATCCAGATAAGTAATGCCATTATTTTTAAGCTCGATAAGAGATGCAAGAATAGCCTCCCTTATCATAAAGTGGTTAGTCTTCAATAGCTCTTTTCCCCTTTCTTCGAAAGCAGCTTTCAGATTTTCGGCAAAACCATCAGGATTCAAATTTGAGAGTTGATGTATAACGGAAGCGGAAAGTTCTTTTGAAATCCTATAGCCGTCACTAAGCATTTCCTCCATAAGCGCTCGCACAAGAATGCCTGGGCTAATGGAGCCAAGCCAAACCAAGGTTTCAATAACTCTATTTTTCATAACTAATGAAGGATGATTTAAAAACCAAATAAGGAACTTTAGTAAATGCTCGTCTTGTTCAGGGGTATTTACTTTATTGGCTCCTTTATTCATCCAATCATACCTGTCATAAAAATGCTGGTCAGTTCTCACCATCAAATTAATATGCTCCAGAACAGATTCTAAGATCAACTGTTTTTCGTGCTCATCATTTATATTCCGAAGCAATGAAATAATTTGGTCGGCAATTACCCATTCTTCAAAATAGGGCTCATTAATAATCAGTTGTTTTATGTCCTTGATAAATTCTGCAGAGTTATTGTAAGTTCCAGCAAAAAGATCTCTTATGTCATCGATTTTATTTGAATAATTAAATGACCATATTCCATATTTTTCATCCTGAACTTTTTGCAATGCGTCGATTATTACTTTTCTTGCGCCGCTTTTATTTTCTGTATCAATCTTTCTTTGTGCCTCGTCTTTTGCAATAATTAGTTCGTCAAGAGGATCTTTCTCTTCTCCTGTAGGAGTTGAAGGTTTTCTTTCTTCTTCAACTTCTTCTTTTGAGGGTTGAGTTGCCTGCATTCCAACCGCATCTAAATACGGTTTCAACTTCTCAAAATTTGAAGTGCTCAATTCGCTAAACAATTCCCGTAGATACTCATATCGAAATTCATCGCTTATTTCACCAACCACAAACCGAGCCAGGCGCTTAAATACTATGTCTAACTTTCCTGGTTCACTGTTTTCCAAATGGTTCAGAATACCTGCCTGGATCTTTGCATAACCTCTAATATATCTATCATCCCCAAGCATAAACAATTCACTAAGTCCCCAAACAATAAAGGAGCCTGAATCTTTAATATTCCGCAACATGTCCATTATACCACTCTGCTCTTCAATTGCCCTGGCTCCCAATATATACCCCTCGCCTGTGTAAGGCATATCAACTGCCCCCGATTCAGCATCGGTAATAATGGTTTGGTAATCCGGAAGCAACAAGTGTTTAAAGTATTCTATTGATTTATTTAAAAAACCGATTTTAGCTAAGTCGCCGACAAACTCCTCTTGTTGCTGTTTCACATATCGTTGAAATGTCATTTCGCCAGATGCATTATGAAGATGCGCCGCGAACTTCTGGAGGTAGGAAAGATTACCATCTTTAGGGACAAAATTTGAAACCGCGGTATTTATTATTCCCAATTGAGCTTCTTTGTACCATGATGGCCCCATTGAGGTATCAATCATTTCCTTAAAAACTTGCTTAGCCTTATCATGATTCCTCAGGAGAGCATACAATTCAACTAATCTCAACAAGTATTCATTTCTTTCCCATCTATTTTCTACAGTGTTTACAATATGCTCTTCTAACACTTTTGCTACTTTGAAAGCCGGAACCTCATGTTCGAGTTCCTTGGCTAGCTCCCTGGCAATAACAAATAAGCTATCTGTGTAACCCTCGGTGTATAGCCCAAGCTGATATGACTTCTTATTAACTATTTGCTCAACAAAAACGGGAATATAATCAGGAAAAGCATCTGCCAATAAACGAATCAGGCTTTTGTAGATGACCGGATAAATCAATTCGGGAAGGGCATAGCTTCTCTTCCAATGCATCCTATCCCTTAAGTTTGGAATTAGCTTTTCAATTAGAACAATCAATTTACTCTGAAGCTGTCTAACCTCTTCATTCTTGCCATCAATTTTGTAACGCTTTATTTTTCCTGCCAGAAAGCATAGGTACTTAAAAACAGATTTTATATTTCCTTCCCAATTGGATGAATACCCATAATGTGGAAGTACAGGAAATTTATCGTCAGAATCAAAATATCCAAGACATTCAGTATTGAGTCTAAACCGATGTATAGATTGATGATTTAAATCAACGCCATTTTCTTTTCGTAAATCGAATTCTTCGGCATCTGGAAAGACGTTTTTGTACAAGTTCTCGATGAGATCAAGCCTCTTTGATCTTCCCAATAGGATATACAGCAAAATGAAATGATAATCAGGATGGGTACCATACTTGTCAATCACGTACTCTAAATCTTCTATCCAGGCAGGGATATTATTAACCGTTTTTATTTTTGGACTTTTATCCTGAAACTCTAAGGCCTGATGAATTAGGAGGGCAATAAATCCACTTGAGCGATCATCAAATTTAAACTTTTCAAGCTCCTCTTCTATTTTCTTTGTTGTTGGAGGAATATTAAAGCGCCAAACAAAGTAGCCTGCATTATATGACCCTACCTTATCCTTAAATTTGTGAACTGTTTCTTCAGGATTTCCATTATCTTTTATCAATTTTATAGTTACTTTCTTAATATGATCGAATTCATGGTAAGCATTTTCAAAATCTGAATTCGAAGACAGTGTAACAGCACTAAATTTTAGTGTAATAAAACGACTAAAAGAGTTAGTATCAAACCCATTCTCAATTATATTTCTACAGGTTTGGTTAATTGCATTCAATAAGATTTCAGCTTCTTCATCTGCATCATACTCGTAAAATTTTTGTAGAAGATAGAGTGCATCCTCATCTGCAGTGATTAGGGTCTTATTGCGTACAACATACCTTATTGCTTCTTCCGGCCTACCCAAAGCCAGTAAAGCATTTACAAGAAAAATGGCGTTCTCTTGAAAAAGTGTATTGTATCTAAAGTTCACTCGCTGCGAAAGAAGCAATAAAGAAATGACCTTATGAGCCACTCCCAATTCAGCAGCAAGACCAATTATATTTTTAACATCTACCAAAACAATATCAGGGTTAATACTATTCAATGCACAGTCATCAATCCACGCCTGGTTGCATTCATCTAATGCCCTTTTTTTGCTTTTCTCACCTCCATGTGCCAGGTGATACACTTTCTCAGACAGGCTAAAATTTGCCAGAGGGTGCTTTTGAATATAGTTACTTATGTTTTCATGAACCTGCTCATCTAACGCATCAGTCTTTCTATTTACAAAATCAGAAAAAGAGGTGTGGTATATACTTATCGCGTCATTGTCTCTTAACAAGTGTTCAATCTTCTTAAAACTTGACAGGAAACTGTGCTTCGTAGCCTCAGGCTGTATTTCTGACAAGTTTTTTTTCTCTACCGGCACTCTTAATCTTGATAAAGTAGCTGCAAGCCAGATTTCGTCCGGATGATCATTTATTTGCAGCCAGATTTTGTTATAATAGTTTTCTATTTCCCCACCAATTATAGGAATGGAACTGATCCAATCATCAATGGAAGGTATTTCGTCCATTCCTAAGATATACTTGGTCAAATACCTTAGATAAAGAGGATGCCCTTCTGATTTTTCTGCTAGTGCAGATATTTGATTTGCGTTAAGTCCTCTTTCTTTTACATGCTCGGAAAGATACTTCTCCGCATTCTGAATTGACAGTGGTGTAACCTTAATTTCTTTTGATGTATCAATTACGGTCTGGAATGCATTAGGTAATAACTCTTTTGATGTACATGAGAAAATCACCTTGATATTTGGAGGTAAATTAACAGGTAACACAGAGAGAAAGTTCTCTATTTTGGATTCGCTAACATCATCCAAGCCGTCTATGATCAAAAAGGCTATTTTCTTTTGTTGTTGATAATGCAAGGATAAATGCTGTATCGCCTGGTGGATTTCTATTATCCTGTCATTTAATGATTTTTCAGCCTTGGGTTTGGGTGGTGGACTGTTATACAGGGTTCGATGACAAACCTCCTCTACCCATCTCATAAAAAAATCCGGTGTCGCCCTGATTTGTGTTGGAATTTCTTCGCTCTCCGGAACCTTTACAAAAAATCTGTCACTTATAATATGATTGTCAGCCTCAAATTCCAATTGAGCAGCTATGGTAGTTTTGCCTGAACCAGGACTACCACTTACCAAAAAATAACTCCCATCAATTTTCGCCGCAATTACATCATTTATTTTTTGCAATACTTCCTCATTGGGCGTAGTGTCCGATATATCACTTTCTATCGAATCTGGTATAGAATGCCCTTTATCTATAATGACAACTATATGGTGCTTATTCAAAATCTCAGCAATACTATTGATGCTTGTTGCGCCAAGTGTTCCTACGGTATCGTAGCCAATAACTCCTACTACATGCCCATTCATTACTAATGGCGCGCCTGACAATCCATCAAATTGTTTAAGATTGCTGTATTGTTCACACTCTAAATCCACATCCCATTTTGTGCCGTCATTAGTCCGAGAGATGCTGCCGGTATATCTTCCACCAGAATTTACCCTTTGTATTGGGAATCCATAAGTTTCCCAATTTTCATTGTAGGGAATTTCTATTTTTTTTACAGGAAGGGCAGGAATAATAATTGCAGGTTTATTTTTAAGTTCCAGTATGGCAACATCACGATCTGATATTCTTTCCAAGATTTCCGCCTCTACTTCCTTATTATTTAGATATAGCTTTACTGGTTGCCCCTTGGGCAGGTTATGCTCAGATGTAAGTAAAATTTGTTTATCTGCCTCAGTAACAACAAAAAAGGCAGTGCCTGACTTGGCTCCGCAGGTGACTTGCACAGTTGCCACCTCTATTTGCTTTGGGTTTAATATTTTTTGATTCATAATATTAGAGTATAAGGCTGCTGATCTAAATAGTGGATTGAGTAATTATACTCCTCCAACCAATCTTTCCTATCAAAATATTTTGAATTAACAGTGATATAATTAAAATATAGCTTTCTATGAAAATCCGCCTTTCTGGTAATAATATGTGCTATCGTTTCTTTGTCCGGGTGGTTATTCCTTTGACCATTAGTAGAAATAAGATACCTTTCTGAATCAATTTTATTTAACAAGTCACGGCTGATATTACCAAAGCTGCCATGGTGAGCTACTTTAATCAAATCAAAGATTATTGTTCCTTCATTTTGATATGTTTTAAGAGACTGAACTATCAAGCCTGGGTGGGCATCGGCAAGAAAAAGCATTTTTTTGTTTTGAACCTGTAAAACAAAGGCAATAGAACTGCCATTTGTAGCAGTATTGTCTTCATCAAAAGGTGTCTTTAATAATTCTTCAAGAGTTTCTGCTTTGGCAGAAATTTGCTTTGGGGCTACTTTAACCTTCTCTTTTTCCCATGACAAAAGCATCTCAAAAGCGTCATCATATAGTTCTGAATTGCCCGAATTGAAATTAGCGTCATACCTTTTTAATTCATCACTCCATAGATTTTTAAGCTTTTCTAACTTTTGCTTGTCGGGGGATAGAAGATAGATACTCGCATCAAGGCTGAGTGCGACTCTGGACTTTTCAATACAAACAGCTTGATTATTAAAGTCGCTATTCCATGAGTATTTTCCTTGTAGAAGCAATGCACCCACTGTTGTTCCTTGCTCTGCACTGATTCCTTGTTCTCCTTGTTTGCTTTCGTTTTGAGGATATCCTCTTCGAATTATCTGTTGCAAAATCCGCTCTTGCTTTGTATCTATTTCACCTTCCTTTTGTTCACTGAGATGACGATATGTATTATGCCAAACTTCTTTTATGGTTATAAACCTTTCAGCATTATTATCTTTTAAAAACCTTATTGCTCCTTGAATATGGTCAGCGTCAATATGTGTTAGAATCAGCTTTTCAAGGATTCCTCCGCCGTTGCCAATTTTTATTAAATCATTCTTCAGATACTTTTGGAAAGTGTCAACGTAGCCACAGTCAATAAGCAAATACTCTTTCTCTTCATCAGTTTTGCCAAAGCTTATCAGGAAACAATCGCCGTTTTTGGCTGGATATATTTTAATATTAACATTCATTCTCCTCTTTTTTTTAATTTTAAGAACTCTTCCACGAGTTTGTACGCCATTGTACAAGGGTTTATGCTAATTTAATAGAACCGGATGAACTGTCATCAGAATATACCCTGATTTCGAAATAGAGCAACGAAGAGGAATGCTTCCTCGGCTTCACAGATTCAGTATATCCCGTCATTCTTACATGATCTCGCCAATTTCACAATTAACTTTTACAAAAGTCAATTCATCCTTAAGAATGCGAACTTACTCGCCAACAATTACGATTAAGTAGTTCAAAGTATCTTCAAAGCACGCTGAACTTCCCGATAAACTCATTGTCTATTAATGATTTAGAGGTTCGAGTCCCAAGAGGTCATCCCTATGGGATTAGGGTATAAATATGCTCTTTAAACTCGGAAAGTCTCTGTAATATATTTATTTTAAGTTATTTAAAATATCTGGCCATTACAGATTTTGGTTCGATGTATGAAATGGGGCTTTGAAAACTATTCACGATAAAGGGAAAATGAAAAACATGAAACTTTCTGGCAATTAGATATTTACTGAAAAACAAAAGGGACAAAATGAAAATTTTCATTTTGTCCCTTCCAGTGATCCCGCTGGGACTCGAACCCAGGACCCATACATTAAAAGTGTATTGCTCTACCAACTGAGCTACGGAATCATTCCCCGTTTGTATAAGGGAGTGCAAAGATAGACATTTCTACCATTCCACCAAATTTATTTCATTCATTTTTAATCGTTTATCTCACCTATATTTATCCTATATATAAAAAATCAGCCATGGTGGCCGATTTAAAGCTAAAAACTATTTTAATTTCTCCGCCAGTAGGGGCATAAAATAGCCGCCTACCACGCTCCTGGCCTGGAAGCCCACCATTTTACCATTCGTGGTTTCATGCCAGTCGCTTAGTGGAACGCGTGTAGTCGTTTCCGTAATGTACTTGTAGATGGGTTGCATCAGGGCCTGGAAATCGGCAGGGCGACTGGTGAGTACAGCAGTCCACATAATCCAGTCGGACTTGGTGTAGGTCTTGCGGCTATCCAGCGGGAGGCCATATCGTTGCTGCTTTGTCAGGTAATAGGCTATCTCCTGCTGATAGACCGAATCCGGGAACAGGCCGAAATGCAGGACCTTATCCCACACCATATTATATTTCTGGCTCCAGGTATGGGCGCCTTCGAACGTCAGGGAATAGTGGTCGCCGTCATGTGCGAGGGCTACCCATTTGCGGGCCATGGCTTCTGCGCTGGCTTTGTAGGTAGCAGCAGCGGCTTTGTCACCCAGCATTTCGGCGAGCATGGCGTAGGACCGGATACCGGCGATGGCTTTTAAGGAGAGGTTGGTATTCCGTGCCAGGTGGCCGGCAAAATCGTCGGTGCATAGCTGGTTGGCGGGGTCGAAGCCGGCGGTCTGCAGGTAGTTGGCCCAGGTGGTCAGGGTTTTCCAGTGCGCTTTGGCGTAGGCAGCATCGTGGGTAACGCGGGCGATGGCGCCGGCCAGGATCAGCATATTACCGGATTCTTCTACGGGCATGTCTTCTTCATATACCTGTCCGTTGGCCAGTGGGTACGTGCCCAGATCGTGCGCGGCAAAGGGTTTGTTGAACCGGCCGCTTTCGGAGTAATAAAAGATGCCGTTCATCATGCCTTTGAGCAGGTCGGGATTATACAGCAGATAGAGGGGTGCGGAAGGATAGGTAACGTCGACGGTATTGATACAGCCGTTGCTGTAATTCTCTTTGGAGAGGAACAGCAGTTCACCTTTGGGACCACGTACCAGTTTATGGGCGGCGATGCTTTGCCGGTAGGCCAGTTCACAGAGGCGGGCATAGGTCTCGCCGCCGGTTTGAATGGCGTCGTGACGTAGCTGTTGGTTAAAGGCGGCACATTTCTGGATGATGGCGGCATAGTCGCGCCAGGCAGCATTCAGTTGCTGGTCGATGGTGCCAGCCGGACCTTGTTTCCACCATGCTTTGAGCGGGGTACCGAAATACTGTACCGCATATACGTCGTCGTAGCCCAGCAGGAAGAGTTGTTCCTGTGGCGTCTTTCCTACTGCCGGTAAGTTCACCACGGTACTGAGTACCATAGGACCGCTGGGTGCCGGAGCCGGTGTTTTCCCGGTGGCAAAGGCGCGGATGGCCGCGGCGCCGGTGCTGACAAACTGTGTGGGCTTGCCAGCAGCGGGTGCAGCTACATACATATAGCCCCAGTCGATGCGCAGGTCGTCGCCTTTTTGCTGTAGGACAGGCTGCGCTTTAGTACCGGCCTTCAATACAGACAGGGCGCCACTTTTATACTGACTGGCCACCACCGGCTGCGCGGGAGTATTGACACACAGATTCGTGGAAGCGCCGAAATAGAGCTGTACCGGGTGGGTATGGTTATCCCGGGAAGATACCTGGTATGAGATGTAAGACACGGGTCTGGAGAGCAGTAACAGGTCGTTCATCAGTAACGGCGAAGTGAAAGTGAGCGTCAGGTTCACCTCCCCGCAACGGAACCGGTAGCGGGTCTGGGTGGCGTTGATCTCCACACCGGTTTGTACGGCGTCGGTGAGGGATGGCGCGCCGGCAGTAGATTCCTGCCGGTACAGGCCTGCGTCCAGCATGGCGCCGCCGGCGGTATTTTTCACATGAATGGCCAGCACATTGCCGGTGGGTTGCAATTTGTTTTTCACCGCATCCGGGATGGGGATGTACGCATACCTGTGCAGCCAGCCGTTGCGGGCATAGATCTTTTCGCCGTTGAGAAAGACTTCAATATTATCGTCGTGCCGGATTTTCAGGACCAGCGTTTCCGATATGGGTTGCTTGACGTTGAAGGTGCGGCGGGTCCAGAGGTCCGGGCTTTTCCAGGTGGTACCACCGGCGGGTGGCTGATTACTGAAAGGAGCGGCGCCTGTTGGCCACGACTGATCCCTAAAAGCGGGTGCCGTCCAATCCGCGGCGGGCGTGCTTTCCGTGTACTTTACCCGGTAGGCGTCATCTTCACTGACCGGCAACAGGGCATTGTACACAACCGGATCTTTACCCAGTATCCGATAGGTGACGCCGTCTGCTTTCAGGTAGCCGGTGAGTGATTGTTCGGTACCCGTCCAATGGGTGGTGGGTGCTGCCGTGATGGTATCGGCTGCAGACCAGACGCTGAAATACGGATCGTGTGTAATCAGCGGATAGGCAGGCGCAGTTTGCTGCGCGGCCACATGGCCACTGAGGACCAGTAGTAAGATGGCAGATAATGAATGCTTCATACGTGGAATGATATCTTTAAATCTATTACATTTTTTTCAGGAATTATAGCGGTTTCTGTGGGGCATAAAAAAAGCGCAGACCCTGTACATCGCCTTGGAGGCCCTGAGAAGCCTTGTCAGTACGACACCCGGATCTACGCGTATCTTTAATAAAATAATTCCTGTATTAAGGGAGCGCAAAAATACACTTTTACATGACATTCTCCATTAAATCATTCATAATATTTATCATCTATATAAAAACAAAAGTGCTGCTAAAAGAACACGAACCACTCCGGCCGGTAGCGGAATAAGGCCGCAATCGCCCATATGAGCGCTGCCATCCCCAGCAGGCCCAGGGCTTTCCTGTCTTTCCAGCTCCATCCCAGCAAAGCCGGGATTTCCCAATACTTGATGAGTACATATAGCACGATACCGCCCAATGCCATCCAGGACAGCACCAGGATACCCAGCTGGGCACCCGCCAGCACGCCGCTGCAAAGGAATACGAGCGTTACGGCCTGCAGCCAGCTATAGTTACGCATACCACACCGGGTTAACTTCGCGATAGAGAGCAGCAATAAGGCGATGATCAGCAAAAAGGTAAGCACCAGCAACGAAGGCATCATGATTACCGGTAAAAAGAGCAATCCTACCCAGATGAATAACGACACGGTAACGTAAGCGGCTGTACGTTGCTCTTCGTCTGCCACGGTATGCGGAAAAGGCAGCAATACCCGGCTCAGAGGTATCTCCAAACGGCGTAACGGCGGCAGGGTGAATAAACCTGCCAGCATCGGCACAGTTACTTCATACGGATACCAGGGGTCCGGACAATGCTGCATCACCCAGGCAATGCCGGCACTGATGGCAATGGCGGGGAGGGATACCGTCTTGAATGCCAGCCAGGGGTCCTCCCCGCTCCGAAGACTGTACTTTATTTCCCGCATATACCGGCGGATATTATATTCCCGTGTAGTGATGGCCGTTAGCTGTGCCCACAACAGGAACAGCCCCGCATGTACCAGTAGGGTACGTAATACGATATCCGGTATACGAGGCCCCAGGAAGATACCCGCTATACCGATCAGCAGTAATTGCCAGGTCAGCATCCGGGGAGAAAACAACCGCCGGAACAACGGCGATAAGTAACGCACCAGCCAGTCCCGGCACCTCGACCAATAGCTATACAGTAAATGTATCAGTGCATAGGCCGCTACCAATGCTGCCAGACCGAGTAACAGCCGGGAAGCCGTAAACACGCCCCGCAACGCCTGCAACCGGGAAGGTTGCTGTAAAGAATATACCAGCGTGGTGTTGGTCATTAGTTCGGTAGCCAGCGTGGCGGCATCTTCCGGTGTAAGGTCTGGCAATAAGTATTGCTGCCGGAGCCGGAAGCTATCTGCCTGGGCGGCGGTGGCATACAGGCGCAAGGTACCATATTGATATAGCACCGTTCTTTGCTGTGGCGTCAGCGCCTCCAGGGTTTTCGCCAGCCGGGCATCGGTGGCAACAGCCAGCTGACTGGTCAGCAACAGTAAGCACAATATTTTCAGTATACGCATACACAACAGGTCTGAATGGAATAACTATTTTTAACATATACCGGCATGCTGCCGATATAATTGGATAAGTTGTTTTTTCGGGCAAATGATACCGGCGACTCATCGGTCACGGAGCCCATTCATTAACAGTACCGGCTATACGATACAAGCTGACAAAGCGGCAATCCGATCTGGTAATGGTACTTTCTGTTCAGCGGTCATCCGGCTTCATTCCGGAAGCTAAGCCGTTGTTAAACAGCTATCTATAAGCAGGATAGCAGTTGGCACCTGGTTCATTATTCACTTTAATTACAACAATATATTACATTGATTATCTTAACATTACACAAGATAATGAAAATCTTTATTTAAGCCTGCATTATCACTGCAGCTACGCGTAAACACCTCTTTTACAAAGGAAGGCTTTCTCCCGGACTGCTTCGCAAAAGGCCCCTGCTCCTGCCCCATTCCCCCGCTTCATCTGCCGTCAACCTGTCAGCTAACTACCTGTCTTCACAAGTGGTTTATACCCACCCACTACGTATAGCCATCACCGGAACCACCTTCCCACCACCAATATAGAATAAAAAATAAGGACGAAAAAAACAGGTTCCGGGACATCCGGCGATACCAATACCTGCCGTCATCCCGGAACCTATCCGTTATAAACTGTGTTGTAAATTATCTGGCTGACCGTAGCCACTCATCCGGAACCGGCTGCAGCTTCCCGCCATTGATACTGTACTCCAGCCGAAGGGTGTAACCACCCCCTCCTTCTACAAACGCTACCTGCAACGGATGCCAGCCTTTCTCCAGGGCTACCTGTCCGCTCTTCTGCACAGGTGCGTGCCAGCCATCATTGTTCACCACTTCCTGTTCATCTATATAAAGGATACCGCCATCATCACAGGTCAGATAAAAACTATAGATCCCCGTTGCAGGCACCTGTATATAGCCCTTTATCCGGGCGCCAAAGGCGCCGCCACCTTTACCCATACCTTCCGGGATCACCACATTGGCTACCCGCAGAGAACTGTCTGCCATTGGTTTAATAGCCGTGGCACTTTTAAAGGCGCCCTGGTAATAATCCAGTTGCAAACCCGGGAAAGCATCTTTCACCACCGTTGCTTTCAGGTAGTTTTGCTGCCGGTAGCGTAAGGTATAGATGTCGCCCCGGTTGCCGGCAGGACTGAAAGCCGCCAGCCGGATGGTATCCGGACGGGTAATCGTCAGGCTGCCCGGCAATACTTTGGCTTTTGCATCCGGAATACTGCCATCGGTGGTATAACGGATAGTCATATCCGTTAGGGGCTTTTTCACCTGTAAGCTACCCTTGTCTACAAATACATTATCTTCTGTAAAACCATCCAGGTCGGGCAGGCGGTAATGTATCCCCAGGTTGTCCAGCCTTTTGTAGTGCGCCTGCAAACGCTGGAGATAGCCTTCGTAATCCGGCCGGTGTGTCCACAATACTTCCGCCAGGGCGGTCATACGTGGCATAAACATATAGTCTGCTCTCTTTTCAGAGGCGATGTATTCTGTCCAGATATTAGCCTGCGCGCCCATAATATGCGTGGCTTCCTCCGGCGTTAAGCCTTTCGGTACCGGTTCAAAATGGTATACATTATAAATGGAGTTACGGTCAGGCGTGCCGTCGAAATACAGCGGATTACCTGGTGTCATAATCACTTTATTCCCATGCCGGGCTGCCTGTACCGGTGCATCCGGTACCCAGGCCCGCCAGTACATCAGCACCGCGGTAGGACTAATACCTCCCTGTAAAATCTCGTCCCAGCCAATCAGCACCTTGCCTTTGCTGTTAAAGAATTTTTCCATCCGCTTCACAAAATAGCTTTGCAGCTCCTCTACCGTTTTCAGGTTGTTCGCCTTCATCACAGCTGCACATGCCGGAGAGGATGCCCAGCTGGATTTCTCCACTTCATCTGCGCCGAGGTGAATATATTTCGACGGAAACAAGGCCGCTATTTCGGTAAATACGTCTTCCGCAAAAGTGAACGTACTTTCATTACAAGGGCAAATGGGGGTGGAGAAGTCTTTACCCCAGCCAGTTTCCTCACTACAGCTCAGGAAAGGATATGCTTTGATGGCCGCCATCATATGACCGGGCATATCTATTTCCGGAATAATTTCTATCTGTCTGTCGGCAGCATAAGCGATGATATCTTTCATCTGCTCCTGCGTATAGAAGCCACCATACCATGTTTTACCATCTTTCCGGATGATATGTTCCTCATCAATAGCCATATCCGGATTATCTATGGCCTTTTTCATGCACACAGAATCCTGGTTATTAAAGGTGCGCCACGCTCCCTGTGTGGTCAGCAGCGGATATTTTTTTATTTCGATCCGCCAGCCCTGGTCATCTGTGAGATGCAGGTGCAGCTTATTCATTTTGTATAAAGCGAGGAGATCGATGAATTTTTTGAGATAGGTAATAGAAAAGAAATGCCGCGACACATCCAGGTGCATCCCCCGCCAGTCGTAGGTGGGATGATCTTTCAGCTGCATAGCCGGAATCGCGATTTTTGCCAATCGCTTACCGGTAGCCGTTTCAATGGCAGGTGGCATCAGCTGGCGCAGCGTTTGCGCCGCCCGGAAAAAGCCGGTGCCGGTTTTAGCCGTAATCAGCAATTGCTGTGGCGTTACCTCCATGGTGTAGTCTTCCGCACCCGCCAGCGCCGGATTTTGTTGCAGCACAATAGCACCCTTATCTGCTTTGGTGGCAACAGCCAGTGGTTTTCCCAGCGCCCGGGTAAAAAGTTGCTCCAGCTGCGCGGTAGCCGGTGTAAAGGCGGCCGCATCTGCGGGTAATACCAGTTTTGTTCCTGCTGTGATATCAAAAGTACCTGCCTGCGGTACCAGTTGTTGCGGATAAGGAATGATCGGATACCGCTGCGATTGGGCAAAAGCTGAATGCAACAGCAAACAGCAGGCGCCTGTAAGCCTGAAAAATTTCCACATAGTCTGTTTCGTTAAAGCATGAATTCCAAACAGCAAACGTAATAAGAATAGCTGCTGCAAACTGATGCGATCTTGACCATTTATGCGGTAATATTGACAGTGCCGCCGGATTAATCCCGGTCAGGATCAATTTTCAGCAGGGTAAAAAACGCCGTTTCAGATAGTTCCCGTACTGCGCCAGGCGCCAGATCTCCCAGCTGCAGGTCTTCAATAGATACCCGGATCAGCCGCTGGCAGCGATGTCTGACAGCATCCACCATCTTCCGGACCTGCCGGAATTTCCCTTCCGTCAACGTGATGTACAGCCACGTGTGCGGCGCCGCTGCTGTCAGTTCCTGCGGGCGATTGAACAAACCGGGTGGCCGCTCAGTAATTTCCACCCGGCAAGGAGGCGTGGTATAATACAGCTGTCCGCTCAGGCAAATGGGAACGCCTGTCTGCAGCCGTTTCAGCGACGCCTCACTCATCACGCCCTTGACCCGTACCAGGTAAGTACGTTCATGCGCTTTTCCGCTATTGAATAAAAGACGGGTGACTTTTTTATTGGTCGTTAATATCAATAATCCTTCTGAGTCATTATCGAGCCGGCCAATGGCGTGAGTGCCCTCCGGGAAATCAAAAGATAAATCACCGAGCAGGTTCACCGGATCGGGGCTCACAAACTGCGACACCATATTGAATGGCTTATTGACAATAAAATAACGATGCTCCATAATATATTAACGCGCCGCAAATTACGGTTTTAACCGCAGCAGCAAAATGACCAGGGGTGCTGCTCCCCTGGTTATCTTCTTTTTGAAAAGTGGTTGTCGGTTACGGCTATGCCTATATCAACAGGATATCAATCCTGTGCGCCTGTACCAGGTTTGCTTTGTCTGACCAGGAGAACACGGTAAAATATCCATCCTGGGAAGCCACGAGTGCCAGGGCGTCCCGTTGGTCATGTACAAACTGGGCGGCAGAAAGGTGCCGGGTGCCTCCGATACTGGAAGGATGCATCAAGGTAGGTACGCCATCGAGTATCGGTTCTGTCAGCAGAATCTGATCTACCGGTTTGGCATCTTTGGCCCGGGCTATTTTAGCGCCGAAGGCCAGCAGTTCCTGCTGATTGTTAATGACGGTAGCGCCATCTACCGCTGTAAGGCCGGTAATATTTTCTACCTCCCGCCGGAGTGCATTTTGCCAGAATATTTCTGTTACTTTTTTGCCGTCGTGCCGGATCAGGTCCGCAATACCAGCGAAAGCCGGTACCACCGGATATTGCAGGGGATGGATAATAGAGTCGCGCCAGGCATCGCTGCCATAGGGCGTCACCAGCAAAATACCGCCGCGTTTGTGCGCCCGCATGGATACCGCAATCTGGATCAATACATTCACCCCATCGTTCCAGAGACAAGTGGTTTCCACACCCAGTAACGATTTGAGGATAGGCGGCGTTTCCGCCAGCTTGCCGATATCTTCATTGATCACCTTTACCTGATCGCCTCTCAATACGGCCACATTGGTAAATTTGCCCAGACCTGCTGCCCGGCGGTGTTTTACCACCAGGAGTCCCGGTTCAGATACGTCCAATACAAAACAAAGATTAGGCAGTTTGATGGTGGTACCCCAGATATATAATTCATCTCCTTCATACCAGATACCTACATGTACACCAGCCCGCTCCACACCGGGCGCGAGTTTGGTCAAGGCATGCGGGGTGAGGGGAATCCTTTTTTCAAATAAGAGGGGCTTACCGGCCTGAGAAGGTTTCAGGAAAGCCAGGGATATGCGGGTAGCATTGCCTTCTTCTTTACGTAAGCTGGCCCAGAAAGCCACATCAATGATCTTTTCCACCAGTACCGCCGCCGGTACATGGGCCAGGTCATCCTCTCCTTCTTCCTTCGCCACGATCAGATGTTTCTTAAAGTGGGAGGTGATGATATCTGCTACTTTATTTGCTGCCTGATAGGTAGAGCCATTCATTGTTTCCATAAATCCGATTTCACTTTTGATCTGATTATAATCATTTTTCCATCGCGAATTTACGGCTTTTCAACACGATAAGCTGCAACAGGCCGGCAGGTAGTATACGCGGCAGGGTTATACTACTTTGCGCATCATATATAATTGCTGGGAGAAGCTTAACTCCTGGTACACCTCAAATCCATTCCGTTCATACCAGCTCACATTGCCCGGCACGGAGGTTTCCAGGTAGATGGGTCTTTTCATCCCGTTGGCAGCAGCCATCAGTTTCCGGAGCAGTTGTCCGCCGGTGCCTACATGCTGTTGCTGGGGTTCTACCCCTATAAACCACAGATAATAAATGGGCGTAGCCGGATAACAGGCAGCAATGGCCGCTTCCCGTTTCAGCACCTTGCCTACCCGCCAGATGCTGATACCTTTGAGTACAAATTTCAGGTCCAGCCAGATGGTACGCAGGGATGTTTTTTTCTGGTCCGGGAATAGCACGAGGGCGCAGGCGCCTTTATCTGCTGTCAGATAAACTTCCCCGAAACGCAGACAAAGATCAAAGGAATACGCCATCAGCTGGGCAATCCTTTCTTTACGGCGGGTATCCTGTGGAATAATATAATTTACACTGGGGTTACTGTCAAAAGCCCTGCAAAGCAAAGCTATCACTACACTCCGGTCGTTAATTGTAGCTTTAAGCATAAAATGTTTTCATTATCAGGGTATATCACCGGTATTTCCCTCAAAAGATCGGATTAATTAAACGGTTTTTTTGTTAATCCAATGTAAAAACAATTTCGCTTAAGATCTGCAAAGAATTTTAATGGCTGGTATACTACATAAAGGGCGGACGGAGACAATGGCGGAGATGCAGCACCTTATTTCCGCCCGCCTGCATAAACCAACACTAAATGAATAAGGCTGGATAACCCACTCGTATTTCCTCTTCTTAAACTTACTTTGTGTCACACTAATGAATCGCACAAGGACCGGGCTATGGTCAATGCCCGGTCGGTTTTCATCATGATACAGCATATCTTTAGCACCGGAGAAACGCCCATAAAACCGTTTCCTGGTGTCGAATATTCCTTGTTGGGTCTATTGCCCGCCCATAGCGGGAATAGAGAGAGGCAGATATACCCCGTCCTGCCGGTGAGGCAGGATCGGGTGTAATCTTTACCGGTCACAAATCCCGTTCTTTCCGGACGAATGAGTGGGCAGTCGCCTGCAGTAAGCAAATGGGTATAAGCAGCTGTTTTTGAAAACATCACCGCCCATCCCCGGCGCTCACCGTGCAGTAATTACAGCTGGTTCCCGAAAGCAGTTGATATAGTGACTGATGAACGAATGCTGATCGGGGGCAAATACCAGGGCAAATTACCGGGCGTTCCTACTGCCACCGCCACGGACCTACGAAAATATGGCTGCCATGTCACAGTTGTCCTGATGGACGATCGTGGCCTGGCAGTAATGATTTTTTCGCTCCATCAACCTGTAGTATTTTGTCGCCGGCGTGTGCCGGCATGGCTACAGGAGCTACTGCTCAGCAATGCCCAAAGTGGTATAAAACCTTCAAAGAACCGGATGGCTGCATTCCTGCCTGACCTGTCTAAACAGTACAACGGGTACTGTTCCCCTATGAAACAAATGAGGCAGGAAGCCAGCCGGAGTTGTTGTTGTTACCTATTTAGCGTATGTGTAGTTTAAATCACCACTGGAAGTGATAGGCTTAGGATTGCCTCCACTAGATATGGTTGATTTAAAGCTCACTTTTACAGGGCGGTTTACAGCGTTATACTGGAACGTATTTTTTGTTACTGTTACAGTAGAGTCAAGTTTGCCGTTGATCTTTATGTAAACAATATTTTTTGTTTCCACTGCATTATGCTCACTGAATACATCATTATCAGCACCATCCAGTAAGTAAGGCAATAACGGATGAGTAATGAAGGTTGGACGATTATCAAAACCAGTTACCAGTAATCTGGCTATCACCTCCGTACCATTGGTACGGGTCACCTTCTTTATATTTTTGTTCTCATAGGAATAAGTCGTTACGATCGTTCCCGGCGTTACTCTGGGATCGGTTTTGGTAGTCACGTACAACAGTCTGCCCGTAGCGTCATAGGTGTAACGGTCATCTGTTTCCAGTGTACCGCCTTCCTGGCTTACTACTTTTTTACGGCTGATATATCCTTTGCTGTCCCACTCAAAGGTGGTGGTACCAGACAATTCAAACTTTCCATTTACCAGGAAGTCAGGGGTGTAATTCAGCACCTTCAGCAACTTACCGCTGGCATCATATACCACGGAATCTTTGTCTGTTAAGAAATTACCGGCATAATGGGTAATTACCAGGGGCTGCTGGCGGCTGTTGTAGCTGATCTTCTGTATGATACCGTTGGTGCCCAGGCTGGTGCTGGTGAGCTGACCGGCAGGGGCGTAACCTACTGGCGCTGCGGCGGCAGGGTTACCAATAAATCCGGGGTCGCCCTCTACTACCTGCTGGGATTTATTGCAGGCGGTGCCTACCAGTAATGCGGCGGCCAACAGGGTAGCATTCAATTTGATGTGCTTGAACATTCGTTCCGTTTTGCGATGTGTCATAAAATTGCAGTTTAGGTTTTTAACTAAGAAAATGGTTTAACTATTCGTTAATGTTATTTATATATGGCATCTTGCTACAGCAGTCATGGCTGCTATCGTATCGTTGTTTTCTCTTTACGGATGCAAAGAAATAGAGAATAAATACCTGTCTGTATGAATTTTGATCATCTGTCCGGATTTGCTGACTAATGTCGGGAAATGCGTTACCAGTTGCAGCAAACAAACCTTTATAAGTCGCGGTATTGCTGTTTATTTGTTTTTTATTTGCTTTTTTTGAGTAAAATTGATCCGTATGTACAAGCATCCCTTTTTGGAAAAAATATGGCCACTCATGATCATCTTTGGGGTGATGCAAACCATGCTGGTATTTCTGCAGCTACGTGTACAGGGCGTATTGTACGACAATGCCCTTATGCTGGCGCTGCTGGACGCTATTCCGTCTTCCCTCTGTGCTTATTTGCTGAGCTATGTATTACTGCCGCTGTTTATTAACCGGCGACAAATACTTTTCTTTTTTCTGGTTTCCGTATTAACCTGCCTGGTAATTAGTTCGCTCGCGGTATATTTCGGTCAGCCGCTGCTGTGCCGCAGCTTTAATACGGTGCTTTCTGATCCGGCTATCTGTAGTTTCAGGATGCTCTTTCCGGGTTACTTCATTGGCCTGATTTTCAGCAGCGGTACCCTGTGCGGTATCCGCTTCTACCAGGAGTATGCCCGCACCCGGATAGACCATGAACACCTGCGTACCACTCACCTGGAGGCAGAACTTACGCTGCTGCGCGACCAGGTAAACCCACATTTTGTATTTAATATGATGAACAGCATTCATGTGCTGATTGAGAAAGATGCCCGCCAGGCGGCAGATATGGTGTTGGAGTTTTCAGATATGCTACGCTATCAGCTATACGATTGTTCCAAACCGTTTATTCCTTTACAGCAGGAAATCGTTTATCTGCAGAATTATGTAAATATAGAAAACAAACGTCGCGGCAATGAGCTGAAAGTAGATTGTAACTGGGGTATTACCACACCGCTTTGCCATATTTCGCCCCTGATACTGACTCCCTTTGTGGAAAATGCCTTTAAACATGTTTCCCGGTTTCCCGATAAACACAACTTTATCCGCATAGATCTGGTGATGGAAGACGAAAAACTATTTTTTATAGTGGAAAACAGCAAGGAAAAGGCCATACCCATGCCTGACCCTTCCCCACGGCATAAAGGTATAGGACTGGTGAATGTACAAAAAAGACTGGCCCTGCTCTATCCGGAACAGCATATACTGCGAGTAGAGGAAACGGCAGACCAGTTTGCTATCTTCCTGGAAGTAAAAATCAATTGTCTCTAATAAAACGCGTATCGCGCTACCCACATGGAAATTAAATGTATCATTGTTGATGATGAAGCACTCGCGAGGGAAGGATTGAAAAAATATATCAAAACGTTTGACTTTCTGTCATTAACGGCGTCCTGCAACAATGCTATTACGGCACGCGAAGTACTGGAAGAAACACCGGTAGACCTCCTATTCCTGGACATCAATATGCCCAAAATGAGTGGGCTTCATCTGCTGGAAACCTTGTCTGACCCACCAGTAACCATACTGGTAACGGCTTATCCCGACTATGCCCTGGAAGGATTCCGGCTGGATGTGATGGATTATCTTTTAAAGCCGATATCCCTGCAACGTTTTACCAAAGCCGTACAGAAAGCACAGGACTATTTTATGTTACGGCAGCAACAGCAGCAGCAACTTCCTGCCAGCAACCCGGTGGTCGCCGATTACATTTTCGTAAAACATAAGCAGGTCTATGAAAAAGTGATGCTGGCCGATATTCTCTTTGTGGAAAGCATGCAGAACTATGTCATCATCCAAACCATACATACTAAAATTATCGCCTACCTCACCTTTAAAAGTGTGGAACAGCAATTGCCGGCAGATACTTTTCTGCGGATCCACAAATCCTATATTGTCAACCTGCAGCATATCAGTACGGTAGACAGCAACATGGTACAGGTAGCCGGGCGTACCCTGCCAGTGAGCCGCAGTCAGCGCGAATTACTGATGCAGGTGGTCAACAAGCGCCTGCTAACCAAATAACGTATACATTTTCCGGCCGGCAGCACAGACAAGTGGTGTCATGCAGCCGGAAAATGTGCGTATATCCATCACCGGCAGGATCAGGATAACAATAAAAATTCATCCCACGCCAACGCCTGGTCCTGTGTGTGCGACAGGAGCGACAATCCTACACCGGTACTGCCATCCAGCAGGTCCCAGGCATAATCCCACTGTTTATCTTTACCCTGCCATACCCGGATACCATGCACCTGTTTATCCGGTGAAAAAGCTACTTTTTCCAATGCTTTATTGTGCCAGAGGGTGGCGCTCTCATAAAAAGTGCGGTCGCCGGTTTCATGCCAGAACTTACGGAAAAAAGCAGCAATACCGCCGGAACCATGGCACAGGCAATTATCTACAATACCCGCTGCTTCTTCCGTATCCCTGCGGGCACTATGATGCATGATGTCCAGCGCTTCCTGTTTCCAGGCGGCTTCCCCGAATACTTTCCCGCAATACCAAAGGGCATGCGCCACATTCAGATCGCCATAACACCAGGAGAGGCGGCTGTGTATACCGCTGCCATCCAATATTCCCGGATACAGTGCTACCTGTGAATCGGGGGCGACATCCGGATTTTTATGCTGCAGCATGAATGCTATATTTTCGTATATCAGTTGCCGGCAGGTATCCTGAGCAATACCGGCCTGGTAGATCTTGGCCAGCAAGATATGCAGGGAACAGTTGCCATGCGCCAGACTAAACGCGTCCACACCTTTTTCAATAGAGAGGTCGTGCAGGGTGAATACCGGCAGACTGCGCCCCAGTGGCGTCATCTCACTCAATTGCAGCAAACCGGCTACAAATGCCGACAGGTGCGCCCGTACCTCCGGCAGATGGGCAAATGACACCAGGAAATTACAGATGCCGGCACTGCCATGCAGGAAATCAAAATCCTCCTGCTCCACAAAAAATTCGCTTTGTACAATGGCATTCCCGATAAAATCAGCCAACAGGTAGTCAATATCCAACTCTACAAAATCGTGGTGGTTGAGGTGATGCAGTAACCAGAACGGCCCGGAATAACCATTACAGAAAGCATAGTCAATACCTTTATCCGGTGAAAAATTTTCGTATACGGCTTCCAGACAATCAGCCGCATGATCTACTGTATCATCTATATATTTCTCATAGTAAAACATAAACAGCAAGGCCCCCCAGGGTCCTTTAAACAAGCTGTCGGCATGCCGCTCATCGTATTCCTTCTGAGCGAACATTTGTACCATATCATTGTAAATTTCCTGCAATTGTGGGATGGCGGCTTTCATCACTGATTGATATTAATTGAAAAGACAACTATCAGAAAAGCGGCGGCTTTTCCAATGGCATATACAACATGAAAGCTGTATGCCCCGATGGACATACAGCTGTTTCATGTAAAACTTACTACCCGTAATTATTAAGGGATCATGCAGCAAGGACGGTTTGGTGCAGGACGGCTGGCGATGCAGCTGGAAATTTGTCTGGTTTCCACACAGGCGCCTACCTGGGTAGCACCACCCAGCAGTTGTTGTTGTTCTTCCATGTTCAGTGCAGCAACTGTTTCTTTAGTTAATAACAGTTTTTTGCTGAGATCCATTTTTTTCTTTTTCATAACAATAGATATTACGGGTATCCTCCCCTGTCTTTAGCTTTCGCAACGCCGTGGGGCGGTTATTCAGCGCAAAAAGATAATTCGTAGACAACAGGCGCTTTTGTCTGTCGGTAGTGCATAGCTACCTCATGAGAGGTGGCCGCAGTGCCGGCTGACAAATAAAAGGCCTGTTTGTATTAGCAGTAAATACAAATTTCCTGGCCAGGCCGCATGGTGATGCAGGATTCCTGTGCTGTAATCTGACAATCACGTCTGGTTAATGGTAATGCTCCACCAGCGAGAGATTGTTGTTGATGTTGGTTCAATTCAGCTACAGTAGCTTTGCTGAGGAACAGTTTTTTACTCAGGGATACTTTCTTTTTCATGACGGCCTTTTTTTAAGATAAATAGAATTAAACGTATAGTCATTCCTGTTATATAACAGGAATGACCGGAAAATTACATACAAACTACGCCTGGTCTTGGGCGGGATACGCAGGTATCCTGTGGATCCCAGGTACAGTCAGATGTTTCCTGTCCACCGGCGAGAGAAGCCTGTTGTTGTTTGTTCAGATCCAGGATGGATGCTTTTTGCAGCAGCAGTTTTTTGCTGAGTGTTAATTTTTTCTTTTTCATAACTAAAATTTATGTGGGTGAATCCTGTAGGACACCAGCTACTAACCGGAATTACAGGGGAATAAAAAACAAATCGGCCGATCACCATATTTTCTTCGCCGGCAGTTTTCATAATGGTATTAACCAGCCGGCTATACGAAGATTAACGGCAAACCTGTGTTCTGGGTACTCTGGTTTCACAACCAGCCATAGGATCCCAGGTATTACAGTTAACAAGGGAGCGGGGAGTTCCGCCGGCTACCAATGCCTGCTGGTTTTTGTTCAGTTCGAGGATGGCTTCTTTTTGCAGCATTAATTTCTTGCTGAGAGACAGGTGTTTCTTTTTCATAACTAAACGGTTAATTACAAGTGAATCCCGGTTTACTACGGATGTAAGGACATGACCATCCCTGCTATCCGGTTACCGGAAATTTAAATAGATGATGCTGATACACTATATGATAAAACTACTTTTCCGTATGATGATACCGGAAAAGTCAGATAAAAACTGCTGATCTGCCCCGTATAAACGATTGGTAAAGGCATGACAATTTCTCCGCGTGTCCGGTAAGCATCCGGTCGTTGAGATTTGTAGTGCTTTCTGCAGTAACGGGATTATCTTGTTTGCGCGCATTTTTATGCTGCCAGACAAGTAATTTTTTCCATTGTCAAACAATCTATTGCAGGTAATTCGCCTGATTTCAGGCTGTTGCCAATCCTTATCCGGACCGGCAACAGCTTACAGGTAATTAAACAGCATCGTTGTTATAACCAGCAGGATTATACCCCTGTTTCCATGAGCAAACAACGGGGCCGGCTATACGAAAAAATCACACGCACTGATGTCCCGGACGTGGATGCGTTTCGCAGGTACGTTCAGGGTCCCAGGTACCGCAATCTATACGGGAAGCGGCAGCTCCGCCAGCCAGGGAATTTTGCTGATTTTTATTCAGCTCCAGGATAGCTTCTTTTTTCAGCAGTAATTTTTTACTAAGCGATAATTGTTTCTTTTTCATAATTAAAAGATTGATTACAGGTGATTTCCCCGCCATTCATCAGGTTAAACAGTGATAGCATAGCTATTGATTGGGTCAATGTGTCTTTGCAGGGAATAAAATTGGCTGATCAACGGGAACAAATATCTTAAGGGTAATCCATACCGGTATAGCTGCAGAACGGGTTAAACGAACATCAGCGTTAACAGGAAAGGCTTACAAACATACACGTCCTGGCTTAGGAATAGACTCACAGGTAGCAGCAGGATCCCAGGTAGCGCAATTCGCATTAAGGGTACGTCCAACACCACCTAAAACGATGTCTTGCTGTTGTTTGTTCAGATCAAGTACGGCCTCTTTTTGCAGCAGTAATTTTTTGTTCAATGACAGTTTTTTCTTTTTCATAACATAAACGTTTATTACAGATCCTCCCCTGTCTTCAACCTCAGATGGTAACGCCCTGGGGTGGTTATTCAGCGCCAGTATCAGTATCGGAGAAACGGGATAGCCATGTAGTTCTGAACATAGATTACATAGATACTAGGTTGTTATTACTTTTTATATCTATCGTTGGGTCTTTATTATTTTTTGAGATTTTGAAGATAAGCAAATCGTTAATTAAAAAAAAATTGTTTTGAACAACGGCAATTTTTTCAACACAATTATTACATCGCCAACAACACAGCGGCATAGTGGCAAAGTGCCGCTGCCAGTACAAAAGCATGCCATATAGCATGTGTATAGGTATATTTATCCCAGATATAAAAGATCACACCCATCGTGTACAATCCGCCACCAACGCTGATCAGCACCAACACAGGCAATGGCAGGTCATCAAAAAAACGCCGGCCGCCGGCCACCAATATCCATCCCATCAGCAAATAAATAATCGTAGAGATGATATCATATTTGCCCGTAAACCATACTTTAAAAAAGATGCCGACTACCGTCAATCCCCATAGTACACTCAACAGCGTAATCCCGAAAGCATTGTTCATATATACCAGTAAGAACGGTGTGTACGTGCCTGCTATCAGGAAATAAATACTGATGTGATCGAAGATGAGAAAGATTTTCTTTACCGCTGGTTCCTGGGATAAATGATATACCGTAGAACTGGTAAAAAGTATCAGAAAGCAAAAACTGTAAATACCTGCTCCAATGATCCCTGCCGTATTTCCATGCGTGGCTGCAATTCCCGTCAGAATGGGCAGTGCGCTGATTCCCAATACAATACCGGCTGCATGTATCAACCCGTTTACGATCTCCTGTTTTCTGCTATAACCTGTTTGTATTTTCATGGATGCAATTTACTCAGAAATTTAATTCACCCGTCAACTACCTGTTTTCAGGTAGTCATTATTACCTGTTTATGTAAAATGAGATAGTCATTTACGTGTAGCCATTATCGTTGTGTATCCATCGGCAACAACGGCATTAGATTATACGCATAAATGATAAAATAACATGCAACATTTCATAACAGCCTCCCGGCAGTATCACCAGCACGTTATCAACCCTTCTTTTACACCGTTTTACGCACAGGCCTTTGTGGCTGGTATTCCTACCGGGAAATACCTATCTTTGGAAACGAAAGTCGACCTAAATCTATTGCAATGGCAATCCTTCTGGCAGCAGGAAACTATTTCGGTACCGAACGTAAAGCAGATGAAAACAGCTGTTTCAAACTCAATATTACCCATTACCAGCCCTATACGGAAATTCATGAACACTACCATGAAAACGCGTACCTGAGTCTCCTCATCAGCGGCCATTACCAGGAAGTACATAAACATACCGACCATATTCTGTCGCCGGGAGAAATCATTTTCCGACCGGCCGGTTACAACCACGCCAATCATTTTCAACATACCGGTGGCAGCTGCCTGAATATTGAATTCAAAGAAGAGATCCTGCAACAACAGGCGCTCAAATCCCTGGTACCCGGCAGTACCACCATCTACCAGGCGGGCACCTTTGAATACCTCTATAAGTTGCTGTATTGTTTTATCAATAATATCGACAGCGGCCTGTCTGAAGAATACCTGTTCCGATGGATGGCCACACATGACCCACACCAATCGCATTTGCCGGTCCGGCTGCCCTGGTTGTCCAAAGCAATCCGTATCCTGGAAAATGAACCGGAAGAACGACATAGTATTACGTCGCTGGCGGCCAGGGTATATGTACATCCCGTTTACCTGGCCCGGGCCTTTAAAGAAAGAACCGGCCTGACACCAGGGGAATACCAGCTGAAAATACGTATTCAGAAAGCCATGGCATTGCTCTTCCGTACCCGGCTGTCGGTGAATGAAATTGCCTGCAGCACCGGCTTTACCGATGCGGCCCATTTTATCCGTTCCTTCCGGCTGTTTTATCCGGCTACCCCTCACCGGTTCAGGAGTGCTTTAAAAAGTTAATACGGTACAATTTTATTTGCTGCCCAATCTATTCCTTTGCAATAAAAAAACATGAGGCAGCATCATAGACCCATCCGACAGGCAATCAGCAGCTATCTGACATTACTCTCACTGCTCTTATTACCCGTTCTCGTATCCGCCCAGCAACAATTACAATACCAGCTGCAGGTAAAAGCCAATCTGGCCCAAAAGACATTCTCCGTGGCCGGCACGCTCTCCTTTTTAACAGACAGCACTACCAGCGACTCCGTGGAAATCGTGATCAGCCGGCATGCTACGCCGCCTCAACTACAACTCCTCACAGCCGCCGTAACGGTGGCCCGTATCGATACAGCCCCCAACGCGGCCGGCGATATGGCCTATCATATCCGGTTCACACACCGCACTACCCCGGGCACCCGGCTCGAATTCCGGTATGCCTATGAACGCGGCCACACACCTGCGTTTCAGTATTACCTGGACAGTACCTTCTGTATGGCCGGTGGTTACGGGTCCGCCTGGTACCCGCAGGTATCCTCCCGCTCCAGCGATGGCAGCATGACCTACACCAAAGGTACCGGCAGCATTGCCGTTACGACCGATCAGTCATTAACCGCCATCATGGCTGCCAGCACGGTACAAACCAGCAACAACGGAGGGCTCCGCACCTATACATTCCGTTATACCCGGCCGGATATTCTTTCGCTCTATATTGGCCGCTACACCAAACAGGAAAACAAACAAGGCTTGCCGGTTACCTGCTATACCATGGGCTCTGCCGCCAACGGCAAAGCCATCGCGGAAAAAACCGTGGCGGTCATGCAATACCTTACTACCCTCTTTGGGCCACTGGACATTCCTGACTTTTCCATCATAGAATTCCCGGATGCCATCGCAGAACAAACCGGTATCGGCGGCGCCAGCCTGATGGGCGGCATCCTCATGCCGGCCAATGCTTTACGGCAGTTCAACTATGCGCTTTTCGGGCATGAGTTATCCCATCAGTGGTGGGGTAATAAAATCATTGCCCGGGGGCAACGGGGCGCCGATATGTTATCAGAAGGCCTCGCACAATATGGCTCTCTCCAGGTGATCAAACATTTCGACAGCAGCAACGCTTTCCTGTACCGTACCACCGGATACCCCGGCTACATCCCCGACCAGTCCGGCCTCGGCTACCTGAAAAATGTAGTAGCAGGTAATGATGAACCTCTCACCCGCCTCACCGGCGCCAATGGCCATGCCCTCGGCGACAGCAAAGGATTTCTGGTACTGGAACTACTGGCGCAAACCGTTGGCCACCCGGCATTTCACCAGGCCTTACGGCATATCGGCGAGCGTTACAGCCATTCCGGCATCAGCTGGGAACAATTCCAGCAGGAAATTACCACCGCCCATGGCAGCGACCTCGAATGGTTCTTCCGGCAATGGTTCGAGCGTACCGGTGCACCTTCCTGGGCTACCACCTGGGCACAGGACAAACAAGGCCTGACCATTACCATTACGCAGCAAGACAGTCTTTACCGGCTCTCCCCGGAAGTGGAAATCACCACTGCCAGTGGCCGTAAAATTATCAAGACCATTAGCCTGCAAGACCGCGTTACCCGGATCACCATTCCGCTGCAGGAACAAGTAACCGCCGTAACAACAGATCCCGCTTTCCGGATTATACACTGGGATGCTACCCTTACGCCCATTGCACAGGAAATGGGTAAACTACAAAAGGTACAGCTGCTGCGGATATCGCGGGACCTGCCCGGCGCCGAACAACTTGGCCGCTCCTATCTGGAAGCCGGTTTTCCGCAAGACAAATATGGCGCAGAGTTTACGTTGTTATATATGCTGGGCCGGATAAAAGGCACCCAGCAGCAGGAGGATGCCGCCCTGGATTATTACCTGCGGGCCCTGCGTTGTGTAACCCGGGCACCGGAGTTACTCGCCTACACCTATTACCGCATTGCCGTTATCGCAGCGCATAAAAAAGATAAAGCATTGCTGACATGGGCTGGCAGCAACGCCATCAAAGCCGATGCACTGAACAAAGACCGCGATGGTATGCAGGGAATGATCAGCAGACTGACCATATAATAGCATCACCCAAACAAGGGTGGCCCCCGGCCGGTAAGCAGTGCTGCAACTGTTTTGCCGGCCGGGGGTGTTTTATACCCGCCACATAAAAAATTCACCGGGTATACCGGCTACGGATAAACGAAAAACAGCAGGCCTTTTCCCGGGCCACCATCATTGCGCCTCCACATCGTTCCCCCATCCCTGTTGTGCCTCCTCTACCCGGCTTAACATGTTCTCTCCGCATATACCCCCAATTCATCTAACCGGAGAGATCGCTTGTTGCTATCATCAATTTAGTATATTCGTTCAGGTTGTCATGAAACGGCACATTACCTGCATGGCTATACGTTCTCTTCCGGTGAACAGGGAACACTCCGTTTACCCGGCAGAACTTCCCCCCAGGTAGCTGCTGTCTTACACAGGTATGCATCTCCCCAAAACTTTCCCGGTGAAAGTAAACCCTTGCATCCCTACCATTGTGGTTACAAACATGCACAACTACCAGGCAGTCAACGATAAAAAAACTACTTCTGCAATGAACACGGAGCAATTAACCAACCCCCTCGTCAAAGCCGCTATTGTGGCGATGACAAACGGTGACCGTACCACCTGGACGGAGCTGTTTACCCCCGATGCCATCTTTACGGATGATGGCCATACCGGCAGCATCAGCGCATTTACCGCAGGTGTCTTTGGCAAAGGCAAAGAACATTTCACGCGGATTGACAAAGTAGCCAACGACGGCCTGGATATTTACGGGCAGTATCATTCCGATCAATGGGGCGATTTCAAGACCTTTTTTAAATTCGGCATCACCAACGGAAAAATCTTCCGGTTAGATGTAGGACAAGCTGATTATTAAGTGTATGGAATTTCACGAAGCCATTGAACTCATCCGGCATCCTACGCTGACAAGGCCCCAGGAAAGCATCTGGGCCGATCTTGGCTGTGGCAGCGGATTGTTTACCTATGCCCTGGCACACCAACTGGCAGCCGGGAGTACGGTATATGCCATTGATAAAAGCCCGGTACGACTGCACCCCCACCCCTTGCCACGTCCGGTGACTATTTTTCCGCAGCAGACAGACTTTGTACAAAGTCCCCTGCAATTACCTCTGTTGCAGGGAATCCTGATGGCCAATGCCCTGCACTATGTAGCGGATAAGCGTAAACTACTCCGGCACCTCCGTACCTACCTGCAACCCGATGGTTGTTTGCTCATCGTAGAATATGATACCACCGCCGCTAATCAGTGGGTGCCCTATCCGATTCCCCCCACAGCCTTAAAAGCATTATTGGCGGACATCGGGTTTGCTCATTTTCTAATGCTTGGTACAAGGCCCTCCGTTTATCAACCAGTGCAACTCTATGCCGCACTGATTACGTCATAAAATCATTTAACCTAAAAAATACTGCTTCCTGTTATGCATACTGGTAATCATTACAAACTGAAAGAATTCCTGCTTTGGACGCGGCGGGACAGCTATTGGATATTTTTCCTGGCGGTGGTGCCCACCAGTCTCTATTATTTCCTGGACTGGAAATGGCTGGCTATTCCCTGGGTACCTATTGCCATGATTGGTACCGCTGCCGCCTTCATTGTCGGGTTCCGGAACAACGCTACCTACAGCCGGCTGTGGGAAGCCCGGCAATTGTGGGGCAGTATCGTTAACAGTAGTCGTTCCTGGGGTATCATGGTCCGGGATTTTGTGACCAATCACCAGGCAAAAACACCTTTACCGCTGGACCAGCTGCAACAGGTACACCAGCAACTCATCTACCGGCATATGGCCTGGCTTACGGCGCTGCGTTATCAGCTCAGAGAACCCAGAAGCTGGGAAAATATGCGCAAACGTTACAACCGGGAGTATCAGGAGAAAGTATATAAAGTACCGGAGCAGGAACACCGATTGGAAGATATCCTGCCCAGGTATTTATCTCCGGAGGAAGAAAATTATATTCTCGCCAAAAAGAACCGCGCGGCACAGATCATCAGTTTACAGTCTGCCCAACTGCGAGATCTGTTGCAGGCAGGATTGATCGATAACTTCCGGCATATGGCGCTGGAAGGGGTGCTGAAAGATTTTTACAACCAGCAGGGAGGCTGTGAGCGGATCAAGAACTTCCCTTATCCCCGGCAGTTTGCCAGTATTAACCTGTTTTTCGTACGCTTATTCATTATCATGATGCCTTTCGGCATGTTACAGGAATTCGGTAAACTAGGCGGCTGGCTGGTCTGGTTTTCGGTACCGGCCAGCTTAATGGTATCCTGGGTGTTCAATGCGATGGAAAAGGTAGGGGAAAGTACGGAAAATCCGTTCGAGGGCAGCGCCAATGATGTACCTATATCAGCGCTCAGTCGTACTATTGAAATTGACTTACGGGAGATGCTGGAAGAAAAAGACCTGCCCCCTGCCTTACAGCCGGAGAATAATATTCTGCTATAATGCGGGCGACAGCTGCTTATACAGCCACCATCCTTCCGCTTGTTACCCGCCGGAAAAATCCGGAGAAATGCCGGCTGAAGATAGGTGTAAGGGGGATGTAGATATCTTTATACCGGATTTCAACCTGATAACTATAACATCACCGGGATATCAGTTCCTCCGGACTATACGCAGATCGGAAGCATTCGTACAGACAAAAGGACAAGATGCACAACGTAGTATTTTAAAGAAATAATAACCGTCGGTTCTTATCCGGAAAGGGGATTCGCCCCTATCTTTGGAATATTCACCCAGCTGCTGCAACAAGAAACTATAGCTATGAAGATGAACGAAGTCACTAAAACGGGATTAGCCGGACTATTTGTTTTACTGGGGATATACGTAGTATTGATCCGCTGGTCTATACTACACGGGGCCCCTATCCATATTTACCTCCTCTTTGTCGTGCTGCATCTGATTATTATAGGCTGGTACATACGTCAGCTCCGCATCTTGTCTGATACACCACAGGCCGGTATCAGCAAGGGATTTTCTCTCCTTTTGTCATGGATGGTGCATATTGTTTTAATCATGATTGCCATTATGGTATTTTTTCTGAGGAATTAAATTATGCCCAAAGATAACAGACATCAGATCACCTATGCCGAAGGTGGCTTCACCCTCCGCATCCCTGTGCGGCAGCTGCGCCGGTATATTGCATGGGACAGTATTGATGCCATCCTTTTTAACAATCACGGCAGCAGCGACTATAGTGATCACGCACAGGAATATACGATTTACCTGAACCGGCTGCCGGTAGTAGCACCTGATGAACACGCCCGCTGGATAAACCACTGGAGTTACCGGATGGGGTTTTACTGTAAACATTTAATCCTCCGGATCAACGATCTGGAAAACCGTGATTTTGACAGCCTGGCTATAGAAATACCAGCTCATCTACCCGTAGTACATGAGATAGACTATACCAGCCCCCGCTACCGGGCGCCGGAAAATAATCAGGTCCATACAGATAGTAATAAAAATACCCGCCGGGAATACTGGCCGCCGAAAGTGAGTCCTGAACCGCTGCAATTAGTATATGACCGTTATCAACAGTCGCTCGAAGAAGTACGTAAACGCTATAACAGATAAGATGTCTGCTGCCTAACAATGCTATTTTTTCCGACCGGGGTAATAGGCTATCATTTTGTTCTGTCCAGTTTAATCATGCCGAGGTATTGTACCGGCGCTTTATCGTCAATTAAAATGTGCTTGACTTCCATTTCATGGCTGGTATCCATAATCACCAGGTTATAGACGCCTTCCTTTGCTACATTGATTTTAAATTGCCCCAGCCCATTGGGTAGTATGCTGGCACATTGTTTTCCTTTGCTGTCATACAATACAATAGAAGCCGTCGGCACCGGTGTAGCCACCCGTTTGGAATGTTTAGCCCTTTCACAAACCACGCCTGTAATCTGGTATTTTCCTTCGCTCTGCACTTCAATAGGCCCAACCATCAGGTAAGTAGAAATCAGCAACATAGAAAATGTAATCATGATAGCAAAATTTAAAGGTGAACGGATAAATTGTAAGACATCCCGGCGCTGCATCCCGAAACTGAGGCGCGTAAATACATCCACATGTGGTACAAATTAAAAGCGAAAAAAGGTGGATTTGGTTAATGCACTGTTAAGGGCAAAAAACCACGGCGACATCTACTTAATTGATATAAATCAATATCTGTATCAAAATGAAAGTATATATATCAGATTTATACTACTCTGGCTGTATATCTTTCCCACTGCGGTTATACACGCTAATTGCTGCAAATAAAATCAAGAAAATTTCGTTACATTAAGGGTATGATCCCAACCCCATGCAGACCCTTTCACGTTTGAAAAATATTCTCTGCTGCCTGTTTATCCTCCTTGCCACAGGGGTACAGGCGCAGGATTGCACCACCATCGGACAAAATCCGGCGACTGCCTTCCCCGTATGCGGCACCAAAACCTTCACCCAGCAATCCGTACCGCAGTGCGGCAACAAGACGATTCCGGGGCCGCCCTGCAATACACCCGGTGGTGGTACCCATACGGATAAAAACCCCTTCTGGTATAAATTCACCTGTTATACTACCGGCACACTGGGCTTTGTTATTACACCGCATCAGGGAGATGATGATTATGACTGGCAACTCTTTGATATCACCGGCCATCAACCCAATGACGTATATACCAACGCGCAGCTTTATGTCAGTATGAACTGGTCGGGCGATGGCGGTGTGACCGGGGCATCGTCTGCCGGCACCTACCTCGATGTGTGCAGCGGACCCGGACAACCCTTATTCAGCTCCATGGCTACCCTGCAACAGGGGCATCAGTACCTGCTGCTCATCAGCCATTTCAGCAACAACCAGATTGGCTATGACCTGAGCTTTACCGGCGGAACCGCCAGTATCACCGATCCTAACATCCCGCACCTGCAGCAAGCCGCCTACAACTGCGGTCCGTATACCATTGGGATCAAACTGAATAAAAAAATACAATGTAGCAGCATCTCCGCCAATGGCAGTGAATTCACCCTGCAACCCGCCGCTGCAAACATCCTCAGCGCCCGGGGCGTAGGCTGCAACAATGGCTTCGATACCGATTCCCTGCTGCTGCAACTGGATAAAGCACTTCCCATCGGCAGCTACCGCGTCACCTCCCGTAATGGCGCCGACGGTAATACCTTCCTGGACGCCTGCGGCAACACTTTACCCATCGGGGAAAATATGCCGGTTACGGTGCTCCCCTCCCAGCCGGTGCCCATGGGCAAAATAAGTCCGGTTCCCTGTGCGCCGGATCAGCTGATCCTTACGTTCCCTGCCCCGATCCGATGTGCAGCAGTAGCCGCCGATGGCAGCGATTTCCTGCTCACCGGCCCTTCCCCTGTACGTATAAAAGGAGCCCTAACCAACTGTAATGCAGACGGACTAACGGATACGGTTACACTGCTACTGGATCGCCGGATCATCCGCGATGGCACCTATACCGTGACGCTGGTACGGGGCAGCGATGGCAACACCGTGGAAAATGAATGCCACCTGGCCTCTCCGCCGGGCGGGAAAGCCACTTTCTACATAGATCCGCAACCGTATGTTCCTTTGGGAAAAGTATCTCCTCCTCCCTGCGCACCGGATCAGCTCACGTTATCGTTTCAGCCGGCCATCCGCTGCAGCAGCGTAGCCACCAATGGCAGCGACTTCCTCATCACCGGCCCGGCTACTGTTGTGATCACAGGCGCCACCACCACCTGCGATGCCAATGGCCTGACCGATAAAATTACCCTGCAGCTGAAAGACCGTATCCTGCAGGCAGGCAACTACCAGGTAAAGCTGGCCACCGGTACGGATGGCAACACCGTACAAAGTGAATGCTGGCAGGAAACACCCGCCGGCGCCGTGCAACCTTTTACCATTGATCCGCAACCGCAGATACAACTGCGCCAGATAGCAGCCGTAGGCTGCGCGCCCACCACTGTAAAAATAGGTATGTCGATACCCGTACGCTGCGCTTCCATTGCGGCGGATGGCAGCGACTTTACCATCAGCGGCCCCACCACCGTACGCGTTATTGGTGCTACCGGCGACTGCAACAGCCAGCAGCTCACCGATAGTATATCCCTGCAACTGGCAGATAAAATATACCTGGCAGGCACCTACACCGTACATCTCGCTGCCGGCCGGGATGGCAACACCCTGCAAAGCGAATGCTGGCAGCCCGCAACAGCGGGCCTCCAAAGTATTTTTCGTACAGCCGACACCGTAAATGCCAACTTTGACTATACCTTTGAACGCAATTGCCGCATCACCACTTTCCACTTTACCCACAACGGCCAACATGCCGTAAATACCTGGAACTGGCAGTTCGACGATGGTGAAACCGCTACGGTACAAAATCCGGAAAAGAAATACTATGACTTCGGCCTCAAACAGGCACGGCTCACCGTTTCCAATGGTGTATGCAGCCACACCCTCACCAAAGACATTGAATTGAAAAGTGCCGTACAGGCCTTATTCGACGTTTCTCCCGGCCCCTATTGCCCCATGGATGTAGTCACGCCTGTCAACAAAAGCACGGGCACCATTATCTCCTGGAAATGGGATTATGGCAACGGCGCCACCAGCACCGGACCTCTTCCCCTGCAAATGCTGTATTTTCCGACCCGCAAAGAGGAAGACTACCGGATACGCCTCATCGTAGAAAATGACGCGCATTGCCTGGATACGGCCATACGTACCATACAGGCGGTCAACAACTGCTACATTGATGTGCCTACGGCTTTTTCGCCCAACAACGATGGTAACAACGATTACTTCTATCCGTTGAATGCCTACAAGGCTGTGGAACTCCATTTCGCGGTATATAACCGTTATGGCCAGCTGGTATTTGAAACTACCGACTGGCGCCGGAAATGGGATGGTACCATTGGCGGGAATCCGGCGGGCATTGGTACCTATGTATGGATGCTGCGCTATACGGAAAAGGAAAGCGGCAAACACGTTTTCCGGAAAGGCACCACGGTATTGCTCCGGTAAGCCCCTCCTTTTTTACAGGTAGGGATTTTACAAAAAATGCCTACCTTTGCGCCATCATGAAAATCTAATACTTCTCACAACATACCGGTTTTATAGCATAACAGGGCTGCCTGCCCGATGTTTCCGGTTTCCTGATCGTCTTATTGACTATTCATTATTTGTCTTGCTACCAACAGCATATCACCACATTTATTCACTAAAATTTTACTGCGATGGAAATCACACATGTATCTCTCCCGGCTACTGCTATTTTTCAACAAGCGTTGAACATTCCACACTTCAAAATTTACAACTATGCTGCTTACCGCACAAAATATAACTTATACACTACCTACCGGAGACATCCTGTTTCAGGACGTTCATTTTACGCTGCATAAAGGCGAAAAGGCTGCTATTGCCGGAAATAATGGTACGGGAAAATCCACACTGCTGAAAATACTGGCTGGCCGGGAAGCCGCCTATACCGGCACTGTCAACCGGCAAAGTACCCTGTACGAAGTACCGCAACACTTCGGCCATTACAACCAGTTAAGCATTGCCCAGGCACTGGGCATCGATCAGCAGCTGGATGCGCTCAATGCTATTCTGAATGGGGATACCCGGGAAGGACTTTTCGATATACTGGGTGATAACTGGGACCTGCCGGAACGTTGCCATCAGGCTTTTGAAAAATGGGGCTTGCCGCCCTTCCCCCTGGATCAGCCACTGGCGGCGCTGAGCGGCGGAGAAAAAACCAAGGTATGGCTGGCGGGGATCGATATTTTCAAACCTGAAATCATCCTGCTGGATGAACCCACCAACCACCTCGATGCCCGTACGCGGCAGCAGCTGTATGACTGGGTGTCCACCACTGCCCGTACCCTCCTGATTGTGAGTCACGACCGGCAACTGCTGGAGTTATGTAATCCTATCTGGGAACTACAACCACAAGGTATCCATGCCTATGGCGGCAACTATACTTTTTATGAGGAACAGAAAAGTATGGCTACTGCCGCCCTGCAACAACGGATAGCCCATCAGGAAAAAGCATGGAAGGAGGCCAAAAGACAACAACAGCAAGCACTCCAGCGGAAGCAACAGGATAATGCGCGGGCCAATAAAAACCGGGAGAATGCCGGCATACCTAAAATTCTGTTGAATACCCGGAAGCAGGCCGCGGAAGATTCTACCGCCAAACTCCGACAGGTACAACAGGAAAAGGTGGGCCAGTTGCAGGCTGCGCTGGAAAAAACCAGTGGCACCGAACAGGTGAGCCGCCTGATGAAAGGGCATTTTGCACAGTCCTCCCTCCACAAAGGAAAGGTGCTGGTAAAGGCCACCGGCGTGCAATATACCTATCCTTCCGGCACTACCCTATGGCAAACCCCTCCGGACCTGACCTTGCTCAGTGGCAGCAGGCTGGCCATCACCGGCGCCAATGGCAGCGGCAAATCCACCTTCCTGCAACTGCTCATGGGCAAACTGCTCCCCGCTGCCGGCGAATGTATCGTTACACCTGTGCGCTGCCTGTACCTCGACCAGGACTATACGCTGATAGACCGCAGTAAAACAGTACTGGAACAGGCGATGGCCTTCAACGAAACCTTGCTGGAAACAGCCATGGTAAAGACCCTGCTGGTACACTTCCTATTTGAGAAGGATAGCTGGGACAAGTCCTGCGCCGTACTAAGCGGCGGGGAAATGCTCCGGCTGTCGCTCTGCAGTATGATGATGCAACACCAGGCGCCGGATATGATTTTGCTGGATGAACCAACCAATAACCTGGATCTGGAAAATATCAAAATGCTGACACAGATCTTTGCCGCCTACCAGGGCACCCTGGTAGTGGTGTCACATGATGCCGTGTTTCTGCAGGAAATAGGTATTACCACTACCCTGGCACTTTCTTCCTAGAAAAAGACAAGCGCCTCACACCGGCTATCTGCATTTATGCAGATGCCGGTGTGTTAAAAATGCGTTCCAGTGCCTCATCCAGCTCCCCGATATTACCTACCGGTATACCAAACAGGTTGTTCAGCACAGCTTTCACTGCCGCGCCGCTGATCAGTCGTTGCCGGTCTTTTTCACCACTGAGATAATGGGTGGTAAATACCCCGTTGCGCAGGGTATAACGTACCCCTGGTCCGGCTTTGGCGGCAATCAGCTCGTGCACAAAATGAGAATCCGGGTGCGTAGATACATACCAGTTAGCTACTTTATAATCAACAAAATGTTGTTCTTCCAGGTTAAACCGGTATACCGGTATCCATTCGTTATGTAATAAAATTTCCAGCAGGTAAATATCTCCTTCCTGCAGTATTCTGAATTTTTCGTGTCTGGTTTGCTGGATAATATCCGGCTGAAACAACAACGGGGAGGTGAGCGTAACGGCGCCAAATCCAACATCCGCTATATAGCGTTGCCCATCCAGCGTAATGAGCAGCAACATATGGGTTTTAGTACTGACCTGGTCGGGCGGCAACGTCCATGATACACGGGCTGCCAGTCCTGCTACCTGAAATCCCAGCCGGGTTAGCACTTCTTTAAACAGCAGGTTTTGCTCATAGCAATAGCCGCCCCGGTTTTCATAAATCAGTTTCTGTGCAATAGCCGGCATGTCCAGCTTCACTTCGCAGGCAGTAAACGGATTGATGTTTTCAAAGGGAATATACTGCGGGTGCAGGTAATGCAACTCCTGCAAAGTATCGAGGGTAGCGGTCGCGGAACCGGTATAATGAATACGATCAAAATAATCCTGGAGATGCATATGGATAGATTTTAGATAAGATGTCCGGAGATGGGTTATAAACGCGCGGCTTGCCGCTGATAATCGAATTGCAGATCTTCATGTAAATGTGTAATGGCTTTATTTATTTTTTTCTGTTGCTGTGCATACAGATTAGCCAGCGCCGTGCTGGTATGCTGCAACAAACCGGAGGATTTCAGTTGCGCACAGAAATGCAGCAGCACTTCTACCTCCACCTGCCGGGAGCCGGTATAACGGATAAATTTGGCGGCAGTACGTAATACCTTACGCAGTTTTTTCATAGCGATATAAAAATTATCGTTGGCCAATGCGGCGAATCCTTCGTCTATCATCTCTTTGATGGACTCAATATAGGTTTGTTCGGAGGATGCCTCAAACAACAGATATGTCAGTAATTCTTTATTGTCTTTCTTATACCTGGCCAGCCGTAAGCACAAAGTGACCAGCTGTGCAGGCGGAAGCGCCTGTAATTCCTGCTTTAATTCATGGATGGTTGCTGCTTTCATGCCCATAGCCCTTCTCTTGTAATTGTTCTGTAACGAAGTTACAACCTATACCAACAGGTTGCGTCACAAAAATAAGGTGATTGCAGCTTTCTGTTGCCCGACACGATAAAATCCGTAGAGGAAATTGCACCTGTGACGGTTAAAAAGGCGGGAGTCATCTATTTGTGCGGTCAGACCGGCAATAGGTATAATATACATTCGTTTCTTTGGTGGATAAATAAAGTTCTTATGAAGAAACCATCTTTGCTTTTGCTTTTGACTTTGATCACTTTACAGCTTAGCTTCCCGGCCAGCGCACAAAAAATCCACTATGGGCTGAAAGCGGAGCTGAATATGTTTAATGTGGAAGGCAAGGGGATCTCTGCTTCCTATAATCCCGGCGGACGCCTGGGTGTTTTTGCTATCTATGATTTCGCCCGGCACTGGGGTATCCAGCCAGAACTTTTAGTGACACAGGCAGTTGCCAAACGCGGCGATAATTTCAGCACCTATTATGTGAATGGCAGTAATCCGGATGCAAAGAAAAATGCAAAACTCAGTTATATCACTATACCTATATTGTTTCGCTACAACCTGAACGAGCAGTTTACTTTTAATGCCGGTCCGCAATACAGCCTCTTGTTTTATGATAACGAGAATTTTGTTCGCAACAACCGGTCCGCATTTAAGCGGAATGATGTTGGCATTGTGGCAGGTGTTACCTTCAATCTCGACAATGTACATTTCTCCGGCCGTTACGTATACGGATTTTCTGATGTCAACAACATCGATGACCGTTACGAATGGAAAACCAGACAGATACAGCTGGGGGTAGGTGTCACCCTCCGTTGAGTATCAGGCAACTTCTTTTTTATACGCATTCCCGGAAAGCAATCAGCGGTATAGCGCCGTAAAATTTCTTCCCGGGAATGCGTATTTACATACGGGGTAATACGTAATTTTATACTATTATTCACAACCAAAATCGAACCTTATGAAAGTCAACAACCTATGTTTGCTATTGTGCGTGGTGGCCACTTTCCTGTTTTCCTGCCGCAAAGAAGAAGCAGCCGGCAATTCCGCCACCGACACCATTTCCGCTGCCGTACTGGACCAGATTAAAGCAGCTGGTTATGACGTAACCGGTATCCGCCAAACTGAGGAAGGCTATATCGTTGAAAATGACCTGCTGCTACCCTACAGCGACGTGGCCAAACTCCCTGGGCGCCTGTATCTGCCCGCCGGAAAAACCGAACTGGTACGGGCTTCTCAATTGGTAACAGGGCTGCCCCGCGTCATTACCATTGCAGTAACAGGACTACCGGGTAGTTATATCAGCGCCACCGATCAGGCGATAGCGGCCTACAACAGCCTGAATTTAAAGCTAAGATTTCAGCGTGTTGTCGGTTCCGCTCAAATTACCATCCAGGGGCGCGACCTCGGTGTCGTAAGTGGCCGCTGGCCCTATGCCTATGCCGGGTATCCTTCCGGCGGCAACCCGTATCCCTCCATCACCATCAATACCAATCCTTCCGCATTTGGTACCCCTCCGGATATCGTGGCACTCAGAAAATCTATTTTACATGAAATCGGCCATACGATCGGTTTTCAGCATTCTGATGCCAGCAACCCGGCATTCAGCTGTGGCCCCGGTGTTTACAATGGTCCGGCCGTGGTTGGTGGTGTCATCTACATCCCCGGTACGCCTGCCGGACCGGAAGCCTGCTCCTGGATGCTGACCTGTCTGGACCCGACGTGCACCTCCAATTTTACGCCCGGCGATATCATCGGCCTGAGATATATTTACGGCTAAGCATGTAAAATAATGCCGGCAACATGATGGCTGGAACCGGCAGATAACTGTCAGGACTATACGAAATAATACCGCTCCTCCTTTTTATCTGACCACCTGTATTTCCGCGTATAATGTTGCCGGCTTTAAGGCTGCAGCATCAAAAACAGGATTTTTTATTTATTATTGTCTTCATAAACGATCATCATCTGAAACTGATATGCCTCGTGTACCAGACATAAGACCCATTTTCAAACCCATACAACCTACAGTAAAACATACTGCCGGACAGGCTACCTATACAGAGCTGCTTCCGGCAATGCCGCTGGCGCCCTACATTTATTGCTACTGGCAGCTGACCGCCGATCCAACGTTGCAGCAGCCTTATGACTACCAGGTGGTCGCAGATGGCTGCATGGATATTTTCTTCGACCGCAGCGATCCCACCGCTTTGTACATCATGGGATTCTCCAGTGCCTGCACCACTTTCCGGCTTACGCATGCCTTCGACTATGTGGGTATTCGTTTTTTACCAGCCGCATTTCCCTTGCTGTTTAAGGTGTCAGCAGGCGAACTGACCAACCGTTTCGAAGCACTGGATCAGGTGCATCCGTTACTGGCGAAAGGCCTTTGCCAGCTTACCGGCCATACCGCGCCATTGGCAACACTGACCGCCTCGTTTGACCAATACTTCGGACAGCTACTCGCACATACGCCGCTTCAACCGGATTACCGGTTATTCAATGCCATTGATCTCATGCTGACAGCACCAGCCAACCTGCCTATAGAACAGGGACTGGATACCGGTATCAGCCCCCGGCAATTACGACGTCTGTTTGATTTTTACATTGGCGATACCCCGAAAGCATTCAGTAAAGTAGTACGTTTTCAGAAAGCACTCCGTGATAGTTCGCTGATCAATAGTACTACCCGGCATAATTTCTTCTATGACGCCGGTTACTACGACCAGGCGCATTTTATAAAAGAATTCAAACGCATGTATGGCCGCACACCTGCCCTCGCCCTTAAATAGGTAGTAACGCTCCCTGATTACAACTACGTATATACCTTACAGATAGTTCCGGCATTTTCCTTTTTCATGCCGTTGATCAATTGTGGTAAAAATTGCCGCATATGCCCCCTTAGATTGTCGTGTTCACATAATCATCGTACGCAGGAATCCTTGTAAGTTTGCATCAACAAATCAATCAACAAAAAAACTGTCACCCATCAACCCTTATTCAACAAGTAAAACCACAAACATGACCACAATTAAATCTACTTCCATCGTTATGCGCAGAACAGGTCTGATCCTCTATATTTTATGTATTCTTTTCCTGTTGCCGGATGCCATTATGAAAATTGTAAAAGCAGGTCCTTCTATCAAAGGCAGCGTGGAGCTGGGATGGCCGGAACACCTGGTACCAGCCATTGGTATCATACTACTGATTGCCACTATTCTGTATGCCATTCCACGTACTGCTATCCTGGGGGCTATTCTCCTGACCGGCTACCTGGGCGGTGCTTACGCCATTATGTTGCGCATCGGTGCCCCGGCTTATTTCCCGATTATTTTCGGGGTACTGGTATGGGCAGCACTCTTCTTACAGGATGAACGTTTGCGTGCCCTTATTCCTTTCAGCAAAAAAGCATAAACTATTCTTTTCCGCCTGCTCCCTGCGACTTAGTGGCCGCAGGGAGCAGGTCATTTTAGCACCGCAATATGTTTAATTGATTTCTTAAGTAATAGCGATACTTCCAGGCATTTCATTCGTAGGCTGTTTTGAACTCCAATCCGGCAGGCAGTAACAAGTTTCCTTTGTGGTAAAGATCAATGAAGAGGGTAATTGTGTCTTTTGTGACAGAAGTGAGATAAACATATTTATCCAGCAATCCCGGTTTGCTGTCGATAGGCACTTCGGTATACCGGTCACGAATATTGCTGACCAGTTTGGGTATATGCGGATCAGCCACTGTTTTTCGAAACAACGGCAGCAGGTACTGCTGATCGGCAGTCCGGAGGCCGGATAAAAACTGCTGCGCATACACGGCACTTTTAGCCGGTGTTCCCATTTTTAATTTCAGGGGATGATCAGCAGTATAACCATAGGTACTGTCCGGCGATGCCGGCAATGCCGCGAAGTCCCTTTGTCCGGAGACGTGGTTTGTCCATAATAATCCTGCTATTGTCAGCAGTATACACGGTGAAAGAACCCTATTTTTTTTCATCATGGCAGATAACACCTTTAATGGTTACGGGCGAACAATTCAAGAGTCAGGAGGCATAAAAGCGGATACCGGTATGCAGCTACCGGTTGCTTTGCATAAGCTGGCGATAATAATATTACAAAATATAAAAGACAACCTCAAACATCTGTCATGATATTTAAGATCGTCTTTTATATTTTTTATACAAGATTACTTTGTGGATTATATCTTCCCGAAAATGCCGATCATCTCTCCGTTACTCACCTGCTTAACAGCACCGGTATTCCGGTTATACAATTTACAGGTAAAAGTCATTTTAACTTTTATATAATAAGTACCAACAAAATTCGGCATATCCGTTACGCTGACTATGCGGAAGGTGCTACCCGTCTGATCACCAGAACCGGATTCCGTATCCCATTCTTCTCCTTCCGCATCCAGCCAACCCATGCTTACACCATCGCCATCGCGAAAATCTTTCCGGATGGTATACGTGCCCGGTGCAAAGAAAGCACGAAATTCTGCGTTGGTAGCGTATACATAACGATGCATGATCCCTTTCGTGACACCAAAACCAGTGGTGCCTTTCGGTGCAGCTTCCCCACCGCTGGTGTTATAATTTATACCGGCAGATATGGTTACATCATCTACCCCACCCAGTCCGGAGCCGGCTTCATAATTATTATCTTCCGTCACGTCCTGCTGATAAGTTTTGCCATCGATCACAATTTTATAGTAACAGTCGGACAATACCTCTTCTTCCCCATTGGTAACGTTAACGAGTACACTACAAGATGTACTGCCGGCTTTCAGCAGATAGGCATGCGTACCGCCACGTGTGGGTAATCCACTGGCCTGCAATACAACGCTTTGCACACCGGTAGCAGTAAATACACCGGTACCTGTAAACAACATCCCATTCACCACATTCGTCAGTATACCCCAGTTACCTTTCTTCGCCACATTCACGGTTACCTTGATCAAAGCACCGGCAGGCACAGCTTTTCCGGCTTCAAACACACCACTCACCGTTGCATCGGAGCAATGATTGCTGGTAGGTACAAATGTAAACTCAGCGAGGGCGCCGGTGGGATCGGGAGATCCGGTAACCGGTTCTGTCGTAGGTTCATAGGACATTTCTTTACTGCAGCCGGCCATCATCACACATAACAACAGCCATACGATACATCTGGAATAACGGAACATTATTTCTCTTTAATCAGGTAAGCGATAAATTTCCCGGCCTGCATCCTGCCGGATGCAAGCGGCGCGCAAATATAGTCAATAAAAAAAGAGAAATGCTGCCGGATAGCTATCTGCTGATGCCGGCAATTGTTATGCTATTATGCCGGTACTTCTTGTTTGATGGTGATGGCGGAGGCCACAGACCAATTCAACAACAACGCGGCGATCTCCTGTTTACAATACGTGGTAGCAGCTATAACAGCTGTTGTTTCCAACGGAATGGTATGCTTAAAACGTTTGATCACCACAATGGCGAAAAGTCTCGCCAGTATTCTGCCACATATCACCATGGCCGTATTGCTTTTGGGCACATCCGGTATCGGGCCGCTTTCTTCCAGCACAGCTGCGACACTACTCACCGGTGCATAATTTTCTACCAGCTGCAGCAAATCGGTCGCCGCATCTGCCCCCGGAGCTGTCAGGCAATAATGGGTGAGTAAGGCATACAACATATCATTTGAGCCACCGAATATGGCAAAGCCTTTGGCATCCTGCACCGCCTGCGCAGAAAAATTGCTTTCTGCCTGATAACGGCAACCATCTCCGCCACAAAGTTCCTGGTAGTGTAACGCGCCGGCGATCATACTATCTGCCGCCAGCACCTTCATGACCTGCCAGGGGAAAAGATCGGAAGGGGCCTGGGTATTGATTTCCGTATCCTGCAGCAGATAGGCCAGCAATGCCCGGCAAACATCTCTGCAGGCGGCAATCAGCCCGAGGCGATACCGTACATGTTCCACCTCCAGTAAGTAGCCGGCAGGCACCTTTCTATTGGCTGCATAGCGGAATGCTTCTTCGTATATACGGGTTAAGAAGCCGGCGCCCATGGCCGTCCATTGCCCCCAGGAAGGACTTGTCAGCAAAAAGATGGCATTAAACGACATCTGTTCCAGTTCCAGCTTCCGGTATGCGGGTACAAAAAGATCCAGTTCGTTCACGCCGTAGTCCATCAGGGTAATACCGATCGGCACATATTTTACTGTGGTTGTAAAACCACCTGCTGCTCTTTTATGAATAAAAAAGCTCACTTTATCTCCGGCTGCTCCACCTGCCTTATCTTTCGCGGCAATCAGCCACCAATGAGCCGCACCACTGAACCCCTGCCAGTGTTTACTTCCTGTAATCCGGTAACCGTCGTCTTCCTGTTCAAAAAAAGTACGCATGGTCACCGAGCCACTACCCACTCCCGGTTCAATGACGGCAAAGCCTCCCATCCGGCCATGTGGCAGCAGATCCGCCAATACTTCTTCCCGTGTGGTCACGTTGGCATACAACATCACATTACGTAGAAAAAGTAAGGTAGGAATATTCATGCTCATTGCCAGGCCCAGGTTATGATAGGCGGCTTTTTCCAGCAACAGGGAAATTTCTGCAAAATTTTCCCGCCCGCCGTGAGCTGCCGGAATAACGGGCAGGTACATACCCGTATCCACCAGCTGTTTCCATACTTCTTCCGGCAGATGCCCTTCCGGGCGTTCCTTATAATCGAAGGCCAACAGTATATCACTGAACTGTGCAAGAAATGTTTCGGTATCCGGATTTGATTGCTGCATCGTATTGTATTTGGAGATGAAGAATACGTATGATGGATTAATCAGCGCTGTCATAAGCCCATACCACATGCATGGCACCCCAGGTAAAACCCGCTCCGAATGCTACCAGCAACAGGTTATCTCCTTTTTGCAGGGTATCTTCATAATCCCACAGGCACAATGGAATGGTGCCGGCGGTGGTGTTACCGTAGCGTTCTATATTAAACATGGTTTTCTCCAGCGGAAAGTCCAGTTCTGCCGCCGTAGCGCTAACGATACGTTTATTGGCCTGATGCGGCACCAGCCACCGGATATCTTCCGCCGTCAGCCGGTTCCGTTGCAGGATCTCCGCAATAATTTCAGACAGGTGCTGTACCGCCGCACTAAAGATGGCCTTGCCATTCATGCGCATAAAGTGTTCGCGGTTCTGTACTGTTTCTTCCGTAGCCGGCCAGGCGGATCCGCCGGCCTTGATAAAGAGATGTTCACCACCGTTACCATCTGTTTTCAGCAAGGTATCGTTGATACCCAGGCCGGTTGTATCCGGCTCCAGCAATACCCCTCCGCCTCCATCACCAAAAACAGCGGCTGTTACTCTTTCTTTATAATCTACCAGACAACTCATTTTATCCGCGCCAATGACCATTACTTTTTTGTACCGGCCGTTTTCTATAAAACTGGCGCCTACCTGTAAGCCTATCAGAAAACCGGCGCAAGCGCCATTCAGGTCTATTCCCCAGGCATTCACGGCGCCAATGTCGCGCGCTACAATACTGGCAGTATTGGGTGTAATCATATCCGGTGTGGAGGTCGCAATAATCAGTATTTCTATTTCTTCCGGAGAAATACCGCGCTTATGACAAATCTCCATCGCCGTATAGTTACAAATCAGCGAAGTACCTTGTCCGGGGCCTTTCAGGATCCGTCTTTCCCTCACACCCAGGTGTTCCCGGATCCAGGTATCCGTAATGTCCAGCATGTTTTCCAACTGATAGTTGGTCAGTACGTCCGGCGGAACATAACCACCCACACCGGTGATAGCAGCAGTAATTCTTTCCATAATCTTCCTGTTACAATTGGTTACAGGATCACCAGGTCAATAACAACCGTGACATTGGGATCCTGCTGAGATACGTTTACACTGACCCGGCTGATAAACCGGAATTTCTTTTTACTGATTTTCATGACCCGTGTATGAGCGGTTACTACGGTATTAATCGGTATTACTTCCATCGCACTGATATCTGCCGTATCGGTTACGATACGGATATCTGCTGCTGCTTCCAGTCCCAATAACCATTTGCGGGCATCCTTTATCAGGTTGTATAATAAAAATACAGCCGGTACAAAAGGGTACTCGGGGAAATGGCCCAGACAGTGTGCACTGGTAAAAGGTCCGATTAAGCAACGATAAGTATTGGCTTCCTCCACCGGTAGCCAGGTACTTTCCGGTAAAAGCGGATCATATACCAGGCTATCTGTCACCTCCTGTTTCAGGTGCCCAAACCATTTTTTAAAAAAATCATCACTTAACACGCTATAGCCAAAGAAAATATTGTAGACCGGAGCGCCGGCAGTATTGAAAATCCGGATCAGGTCCTGCGACCGTTTATTGGCGGCAATGTGTTCTACTACCGCGTATAACTTTCCTTCCGGCAGCTGACTGCACCGACTGATACTCAGTTGATGTCCGACCAGGTATTGTGGCGCTGTAGGGTGGTAAATACGGTTATAATTCCAGGCCGTGAGCCCGGCGCATATATGTAGTAAATCAGTCAGTTTTTCGTCTTCATATAAAGTGGCATCCCCTATCGATGCCCGCAGGGTGTTGCCCCATATTTCTATTTCACCGGCCGGCAGTCTCAGGAAAGGCGGTTTCATGGCAATGTGCGTAGTATGATCTGCCGGTTGCTCCAGGGGATAAACATCTTCCGTAATCCGGAGTGCGTGGAGATCCGCTTCGTCTGCTACAGGCACCAACGTTACCTGACAGGTGGTCCCCAGTTCTTCCCGGATAGCGGTGGCCAGGGTCAGAATTTCTGTTGCCGTAAAAATAACCGTTGCCATTTCACCGGCGCTATTTCCGATCGCATCGCTGGCAGGATGCAGCAACAGACTTACCGCATCAGGCGCCACTACCTCTACACCAATCCTGTTTCCGCAGTGTAATGCTTCCAGCACTGTCAGCAGTATTTCCAGTATCAGCGGCGCCCCTGTCCGGGATGGAGGTTGCACCATTACCAGGTATTTTGTATAGCGTTTAGCCATTTCCGTGAGTACGCCTGTACAAAGTGTTTCACTGAACTGTTTTCCTTTCAGCAGAAAAGCAGTAGACTGCATAATGTGGTACATCCCTGCAGTTGTCACCTTTGGAGACGACAGGTTCCCCCGGTCTGCAAATAATTGTTGCAGCAATGTTTCGGGGAATTGAGAATCAGTTAACAGTTTATTATTCATAACAAACAGTATTATAGTAAACCGGATGACGTCATAATTGAGCCGTAGCCGCCGACGATGTAAAGGCTCCGGGATAATGTGCGAGCAGATAACCCGCCAGCTGATCGATATCCGGATAATTGAAAAATACCGTTGGTGTCAGCTGCAGCTGATATTTTTCATTCAACTGGTCTGCAAACTGTGTAAAACGAATCGAGTCAAATCCATAATCCTCCAGGCTAACGCCTGCATCCAGTTCATGGGTAGCAATACCCAGCATACCGGCTACTTCTTTCGTCAATAATTGTATCAACGCCGGGAGTGTAACGGACGACCGGGAGGCGGGTTCCCGCAAGCCGGCGCCGGGCGTTGCCGGGGCTTCCTGCCGGACAGGGGTGCTTATTTCCGGTTGCGGATAACAATATTCTTTTGCAAACGGATAAGCCGGTAAACTAATCCGTTGTTGTTTTCCGGTATACAACGCCTGCCAGTCTGCCTGTCCTTCTTTTACCCAATGCGCTGCCAGCCCTTCCAGGTCATTCGTTGCGCCGGCAGCCACAGTAGCAGCCGATTTTGCCCGACGACCAGGAGACAATACCGATTCTCCGGTGTGGATGCCAGCCGCGCTATCTCCGACCATCAGCCAGGTAGTGAATTTTTCTTTCAGCATCGCCAGGCTATTCACACAAACGGCTATACGTATATCCATGGTGTCCCGGCCTGTTTGCAGGGTATAAGCGATGCTTGTCAGCATGGCATCTGTATACCGGCCACTGTCGATGGCCGCCAGCAACTGTGTCACCTTATCGCGCAGCTGTTCCCGGTTGCGGGCAGACAGTACGATCAATACCGGTGAAGTGCTTACCCGGTAAACCGGCCGTGGATATTCTTCCAGCACCACATGGGCATTAACGCCGCCAAAACCGAAAGAACTCACCCCTGCCCTGGCAGGCAGCGGCAATCCGGTGGCATCGTGTATCGTTTCCCACGGTTTACTTTCCTGTACGATATAGAAGGGACTATCGGTGAGCCGGATATAAGGATTCAGGTACTGGCAGTGAATATTTTTTACGATCTGCCGGTGCTGCAGCTGTAAGAGCACTTTTATGATACCGGCTATACCTGCTGCATACTCCAGGTGTCCAATGCTACTTTTCACAGCGCCGATACCACAGTGTGGTGTCTGCGGCATCGGATATCCGCCAGCAGCATACAATTCCTCAAAAGCGGCTTTCAGCGCATTGATTTCAACAGGATCACCCAGCGCAGTACCGGTACCATGTGCTTCGAGGTAGGTGATCGTACGTGGGTCTATACGGGCACGGGTATACGCTGTTTTCAATACCGCCGCCTGTGCCTTCACATTCGGCGCCGTCAGGGAATTAGCGCGGCCACCATGATTTTCAGCGCCGGCGAGTATAATGCCGTAAATATGATCCCCATCCCGTTCTGCATCGGCCAAACGTTTCAGGCAGATCATGCCGGCGCCTTCACTCCGTACATAACCATTGGCTTTATCGGAGAAGGTTTTGCAACGACCATCTTCACTCAACATGCCCGCTTTGCTGTAGCTGATAAAAAAATCGGTGGATTGTAAAGCATTTACCCCTCCTGCCAATGCCATATCACAGTTGCCATTCCGCAGTGATTCCACAGCACGTAAAACAGCGACCAATCCACTGGAGCAGGCTGTATCTACCGGTTCACTGGGACCATGCAGATCCAGCAGATAACTAATACGGTTAGGTCCGACACTCGCCACCATCGCCGGAGCCGTATATCCTTTTGCTTTAACGCCTATTCTGGCCAGGAAATTACTGTATTCATGTGCACTGACACCGGCAAAAACGGCGGTCTGGCTGCCCGCCAGCGACCGCGGCGCGTAGCCTGCGTCTTCAATGGCTTTCCAGGCTTCCATCATCAACAGCCGTTGCTGCGGATCGATGTAAGCTGCTTCTGCGGGAAACAGGCCAAAAAATTCCGGATCAAATGCATACAGGTCGTCTATAAAACCACCCCACCAGTTTTTATCCTCCTCTCCCTTTACTTTTCTTTCCTGCGGCATCTGTGTAATACAGTCTTTTCCTTCCTGCAGGTTTTTCCAGAACTGGTGTACATCTCCCGCCATCGGCAAATGCGCACTCATACCTATGATCGCCACGGGGACCTCGCCTTCTTCCCATACCCGTTCCCAGGATGGTGTGGCCGTTACTGCCCGGTCAGCCGGTGTATCGATGGGCGTTGTATGTCCATTAACAGTAGCGGGTTGTGCTTCTCCGGCAGACAGATACGCTGCCAATGCGGCCAGTGTTTTATATTTTAAAAACAGCGGTGGTGTAACCTTTTTTGTATGTATATTATTCAGTTCATCTGCAAACTGGCCATACAAAATAGAATCAAAGCCATAATCATGAAGCGCTACATCGGGCGCCATCTCTCCGGCCGGAATCTCCAGCAACCGGGCAGCATGGTTGGTCAACTGCTGCAGGAGCGTATCAGACGGGTGCTGTTTAACAGGCGACACCTTTTCTGTTCGTATATCCGCCGGCGTGCCCCTATCCGTTGCCGCCGCTGCATGTACACCGTTACTCCGCAGATAATTGGCTATGGCTGCCAGTGTATTATATTCAAAAAATAACGGTGGTGTGATTTGCTGACCATACGCTTTACTCAGCTCTTCCGCCAGTTGGGTATACAAAATAGAATCAAAGCCGTAATCATCCAGGATCACCTGCGACTCTATATTCTCCGCCGGGATGGCCAGCAGCCGGGCGGCATATGCCGTCAGCTCCTCCAGCAGCGTATCGGACAGGCTTTCTTTTACCGGTGGTGGTGCTGTTCGTGTAGCCATCGGTATGATGGTGTCGTTTGTCACGGCATTTGTGCCAGCTCCCTGCAGGTAACCGGCAATGGCAGCCAGCGTATTATATTCAAAAAATAACGGTGGCGTGATTTGCCGGTCATAAGTTTTGCTCAGCTCTTCCGCCAGTTGGGTATACAAAATGGAATCAAAGCCGTAATCATCCAGGACTACCTGCGGTTCTATATTCTCTGCCGGGATGGCCAGCAACCGGGCGGCATGCGCCGTCAGTGCCTGCAGGAGCGTATCGGACGGCACTTCTTTTACCGGTGGTACTTCGGCTGTTCGTATAGCCATTGGTGTGATGGTGTCGTTTGTCACGGCATTTGTGCCAGCTCCCTGCAGGTAACCGGCAATGGCAGCCAGCGTATTATATTCAAAAAATAATGGTGGCGTGATTTGCCGGTCATACGTTTTGCTCAGCTCTTCCGCCAGTTGGGTATACAAAATGGAATCAAAGCCGTAATCATCCAGGACTACCTGCGGTTCTATATTCTCTGCCGGGATGGCCAGCAGCCGGGCGGCATGCGCCGTGAGTTCCTGCAGGAGCGTATCAGGCTGGCTGTCATTAACAGGTGCCGTTTGTGCTGTTCGTGTATCCGTTGCCATTATAGTGTCGTTTTTTGACGCCAGTACGGGTTGCAGGATGGTTTGCTGTAGTTTGTCCGTATCGCCTGCCAGCACGAGTACCTGGCTCACCGGATATGCCATGGCCGCGTACAGGACTGTCATAGCTGCTCTCGTATCAATGGCCTTCAATCCGGTTTTGTCGTACAGCTGTTTTTGTACCACCGGCGCCATGTTCATGCCTCCCTCTTCCCATAATGGCCAGTCCAGTGAAATAGTAGTTCCCTGCCGCCGGCCGTTTTTCACCTCGTAGTTCCGCCAACCTGCAAAGGCATCCATAAATGCATTTGCAGCCGCATAATCCGCTTGTCCTGCATTTCCGAGCGCACCGGTAAAGGAAGCACACAACAGCACAAAATCAAGCTTAAAATGGGCACTGGCGGTATCTATGTGCAGCAGTCCCCGTACTTTGGGCGCCAGCACCGCCTCCAGCTCCGCCGGCGTTTTTTTAATGAGATAATTATCCTGTAACAATCCTGCCGCATGCAGTATACCATCGAGCCGGCCATAAGTAGTGTTGATCCACTCCATCAGGGCGGTAACAGCAGCTGCGTTGCTGACATCCGTTTGCCGGTATACGATCCGGGCGCCGGCGGCTGCGAGCCGGTTAACCTCTTCTGCCGGCACTGCACTGCGTCCTGTGAGAATAACCGTAGCCGTAGCTGCCGCACGGGTAATTTCATGGGCAAACAACCGACCCAGTGCGCCACTACCACCGGTAATCAGGTATATCCCTTCTGCCTTCCACGGCACTACCGGCGTGGCTGCAGGTGAGATGATCTCCCACTTCCTGATCTGCCAGCCGTTGTCCGCAGCGCGGAAACAACCTGGCTTTCCTACATCCCTGGCTGCCTGCAGCAGCCGGGCCATGCTGCCGATAGCAGGGACCCTTTCCATGCCCAGCAACTGCACTGTCAGCCAGGGATATTCTATAGCAGCCGTATCCAGCATACCAGACAGCCCCCATAAAAACGGCTGCGCTTCCGGTACCGGTATCACGACCTGTAATAAGGTATTGCCTTCCGGCTTTTCTTTTATCAGTTGTTGCAGACATGCCAACAGGCGGTTGGCATACACACCAAATATTTCCGCAGGGGCCAGCGCCGCCGTGGTGAGTGTAAATACTTCCCAACGCGGCCACAGCTGCTGTATCTCCGCTACATAGGCGGGGCTGTCTGCCGCCAGCAACAATGCCTCCCGGACATACTGCCGTTCGGCCGGCACCGTTACTATAGCCGGCACCCACGCCGGTTGTAACAGCAAAGTATTGGCCTGTGGCGTCACGGGCGCTTTTGCCGGTTTCACCTGACGGGCCGTAAAACCGATGAGCTGCATACATACTTCCCCCTTGTCATCATAGTAGATGATATCTGCCCGATAACGGTTCTGAGAGAAATCTGCCGTTTTATTTTTACGGACAACCAGGCGGGAAGGTTCCCGCCGGTTGTGGATATATAAGCCATCCAGTGCGAAAGGCAGGAACATGTTATCACTCAAACCCTGCGTATTCCGCACCCCTGCAAACAAGGTAACAGCGGCTTGTAAAGCTGCATCCAGGATACCCGGATGCCATGTAAATGCCGTTAATTTTGTGGCGGCATCTCCTGGTCGCGCCAGTGTTGCCCACACAGTATCATCCTGTACATATAATGTGGTAATGGCACGAAAAGCCGGGCCGTAGGCAAATCCGGCCTGTTCCATCTGCTGATAAAAAGTGTCACCGGCGATCACTTCCGCGGCTGGTGGTATGGCCGTAACGCCCGGCGTCACGACTTCCTTGCTACCCGCCAGCACCGTTCCCTGCGCTACTATATTCTGTGCCTGCTGTGAACCGGTAAAAAAGCTAACATTCACGGCGGTATGGCTACCTGACAGCTCCACAAACAACTCCTGTGGTGTACCATCGGGTTGAAAAGGTTGTATCCAAACTATATTTTCCAGGTATACCGGCGCTGTTGGCGATGCCTCCCATGCTTTCACCGCTGCTTCCCGGGCCATCTCCAGGTACACCACACCGGGGAAAATGATTTTCCCGCCAATCACATGATCCCGTAGAAAAACTTCTTCTCCACTGAATGATCCGCTGTAGCATTGCGGAGCAAAGGCCGACAGATTACGCCGGATCAGATGCGGCATGGCAGAAGCCACAGGTGTTTCCGTGGTGATCCAATGCCGTTCCCTGGCAAACGGATATACGGGCAAGGCTATACGTTTTGCTTCCTTTCCGGAAAATAGTTGCTCCCACCGGAACATTTCTCCCCGCACATATCTTTCTCCCAACAGGAGCAACTCTCCTTTGAAGTAACCATTTCCCTCGTGCTCCAGGGTAAAACCACTGGTATCTTCTGTGGCAGCTACAGTCTGGTAGTCTGCCACCCCTTTTATAAAGTCTGCTGCCGTACCGTTTTCCAGGTAAGCAGCCAGTATCGTTTTCAGGTTATCAGTATCCGTTGCGATCACCAACGCCCGATGCGCAAAATGCTCTCTTCCGGCAGCCAGGGTAAAGGCAATATCACGCAGGGATACCTGCGGTGGCATCTCCTGCAGCCATCCGTACAAATCCCGGATACGTTGTTCGAGGGCAATAGTTGTTTTGGCAGAAAGGCATACCGGGTAACAGGACAACGTACCACCGGCTACCGGTAATACTGCCGGCGCTTCTTCCACGATGACATGACTATTCGTACCGCCGAAGCCGAATGAACTCACACCAGCCCGCCGCGGCAACGGTTCCCCCTGTGCATCCACCAGCGCTTTCCATTCCTGTGTACCTGCTACTACAAAGAAAGGGCTGCCACTGGTATCGATGGCAGGATTCAGCTGATGAAAATTTGGTTGTCCCGGTAACTTGCCATGCTGTAATGCCAGCAATACTTTTATCACGCCCGCCACTCCTGCCGCTGATTCCAGGTGGCCAATATTGGCTTTCACAGATCCGAGCGCGCAGCTATCCGGTGATAGTGGCTGTCCGGCGGTAGCCGTAAATGCTTTCACCAATCCACGGTACTCAATAGGATCGCCCTTGGGTGTTCCTGTGCCATGGGCTTCTACATAGTTAATGGTATCTGCAGCAATACCTGCCCGCAAAATTGCCTGACTGATTACTGCTGCCTGCGCCGCTTCACCCGGATAGGTAAGCGTGTGATTTTTACCACCATGATTCACCGCACTTCCCTTGAGAATGCCATAAATATGATCTCCATCTGCCAGGGCCTGCGACAAGGTTTTGAGCAACAGTACACCGGCGCCTTCACTCCTCGCATACCCATCGGCATCCTGATCAAAAGATTTGCTGGTACCCGTTGGTGATAACATCCCGGTTTTGGAAAAAGA